>NZ_JAHKJW010000012.1:32178-191242 GCF_019710745.1 Streptomyces beigongshangae | reverse complement strand
GGTCCTCACCCACAAACACCCCGACCTGCGACAGGAATTCGAAGCAGCCCGCGAAAGCGTCAATGGAATTCCTGCCGCGTTCCAAAACCTCCAGGCCAAAGTCGGCGACCTCGAAGCCTCGAACAGAAGGCTGCGTGAGCACAACAGCGAACTTGCCGAACGAAATGAGATCTATGCCCAAGTCATCCACGCTCTCACTACCGAACTCGCCGAGCTGCGACAAGGCCGGTCCCTCCCAGCGAACGTCCGCCGTCTCCCGACCGAAGCCACAACACCACGGCGGACCTGACTCACCGACCCTCCGCCCAGGAGCAAGACCGCAACAGCCCCGAAAAGGTGACAGAGGCGCAGGCATTCAGTCCAGTGCCATGCTCGCCCTCTCCGCTAAGGGAATCCTCCCGAAGGTCGACTACGCCATATTCGCCGACACCGGATGGGAACCCAAAGCTGTCTACGCCCATCTCGACCGGCTCGAAAGAGAGATCGCCACACCCGCCGGGATACCCATCCTCCGGGTGTCCTCCGGCAACATCCGCAACGACGCACTCGACCCGGATCACCGGTTCGCCTCCATGCCGCTCTACATCCTCAACCAGGACGGCAAGCAGGGCATGACCAGGCGCCAGTGCACCGGGGAATACAAGATCAAGCCGATCAAGAAGAAGATCCGGGAACTCCTCGGATACCCCTACCCTCAGCGCATCCCGAACGGGATCTTCGTTGAACAGTGGGTCGGCATATCCACCGACGAGTTCCATCGCGCCAAGGATGCCGACGTCCGCTACATGCGCAACCGGCACCCGCTCATCGACCTCAACTGGTCACGCACGGATGCCACGCGCTACCTGGATTCCATCGGCCTCGAAAGCACACCGAAGTCGAGCTGTCTGGGCTGCCCGTTCCATGGCAATGCGCAGTGGAGAAACATCCGGGATACCAACCCGGAAGAATGGCAGGACGTCGTGGAATTCGACGCCGCCATCCGGGCAGGGAACGCCCGGGCGAACGCGAGCGGCAACCCGCTGCTGGGACAGGCGTTCCTACACCGCTCCCGCGTGCCTCTCGACCAGGCGCCCATCGATCATGTCACCGCCGCGGAATGGGCCGCGCGCCAGCACGAACTGCCCGACTCCGCGGATGCGGACGAGGCGGAGCTGGGGGTGGTGGACGGCTGCTCGCCGTGGGCATGCCGCGGGGAGGCGGACACCGGGCTGACGCAGGACGACTTCGGGCTGACCTCGTGACCGTGGTGGACCTGTTCGCCGGTCCGGGCGGCTGGAGCCACGCCCTGGCCGTCCTGGGGGTCCGCGACGTCGGCCTGGAGTGGGACCAGTGGGCCTGCACCACCCGGACCCGGGCCGGTCTGTTGACGCTGCAGACGGATGTGGCGCTGTATCCGGTGTGGCCGTGGGTGGGCCGCACGCGGGGGCTGATCGCCAGTCCGCCGTGCCAGGCGTGGTCGATGGCCGGCAAGCGTCTCGGTCTGGTGGACCAGCCGCTCGTGCACCAAGCGGTCGCCGACCTCGCCGCCGGACGCGACACCCGCGCCGCGCTGCTGGCCGCCTGCCGGGATCCGCGCTCCCTGCTGGCCGCCGAGCCCATGCGCTACCTCCACGCCCTGCACCAGGCGGGCGAGCCGGAGTGGGTGACCATGGAGGAGGTGCCCGACGTGCTGCCGCTGTGACGGCAGTACGCGGCCGTCCTGCGCGCCTGGGGGTTCTCGGTGTGGGCCGGCATCCTCAACGCCGCCGACTACGGCGTCCCTCAGACCAGACGCCGGGCGATCCTTCTCGCCTCCCGCGTCCGTACCGCCCAGCCGCCGCCTCCCACGCACGCCCGGGTCGCCGAGCCCGAGTCGCTGCTCGGTGCGGGGCGCGCCCGATGGGTGAGCATGGCCCAGGCTCTCGGCTGGGGCGCCACCGATCGGCCCGTGCCCACCGTGTGCGTCGGCGGCGGGCCCGGCGGCGGCCCCGAGCCCTTCCCCTCCGGCTCCCGTCAGAGCCTCATCACCGCGCGCGACCGCGGACTGTGGCTGCCACGGAACACCCCCGCGGACGCAACCCCTGGCTCCACCTCCGGCACGGCCGCCCGCTGGAGGTGGGCCCTGCGCAGCAACAACCAGGCCAAGGCCACCGTCCGGACACTGGACGAGCCCGCAGGAACGCTGTTCTTCGGCCACCGCTCCAACGAATGCACCTGGATCGCCGAGCCCGTCCAGAGCCCGCCCACCGATGAGTCCCCCGCGGTGCCGGAACCGATCCGGATCACCGCCCGCGAGGCCGGAGTCCTGCAGACCTTTCCCGCCGACTACCCCTGGTCCGGGAACAAGAGCCAGCAGTTCTCCCAGATCGGCAATGCCGTCCCCCCGCTGCTCGCCGCCCACCTCCTCGCTCCGCACCTTGAGGCCCCCCTTGATCCGGACGACTTCACCCTGGCGGCCTGATGCCCCCTTCTCCCAATCTCGGCCAGGACGACCACCTCACCCCCGATACTGTCCCCGCACCACGAGCGGTCTTCCACGCCGAACAAGCCCTCTTCGGCGCTCTCCTCCTCGAACCGCACCGCCGCCACACCCTCACCAACATCACCGCTGGCTCCTTCTCCACCGCCGAGCACACCGCCGTGTTCACCGCCATCACCGTGCTCCCCACCCCCGCTCAAAACACCCACGCCACGAACACGACGTGGCTCAACCAGGTTCTCGCCACCGCCCGCGAACAGGCCCGCGCCCTCACCGCCCCCTACCTGCACGCCCTCATCCAGGTCTGCCCCCAGCCGCAGCACGCGCCGGCCTACGCACGGATGATCGAGGCCGAACACGCCCAACGGCGTCTGCGTGTCGGCGCCGAACGCCTCCTGCAGAGCGTCCACGACACCTCCCTCCCTCACCCCGTCCACACGGTGCTCGCCGAAGCCGACGCCCTCGCCGCGGCCGTGGACAACATCGCGACCCGCTTCCCACCGCGCGCCGGCCTCCTGTCCCGCACCCCGCTGCCCCCGCCCGGCCCCGCACCCGAGCACGACGATGCGGCGGCAGAGGAGGAGCAGGCGTTGCTCGCGACGGCCGCCGCCCGGCCCGCGGACATCGGCTCGGCACGATGGCTGCTGCCCGGGGACTTCACCCAGCCCCTGCACGCCGGGCTGTGGCGATGCCTTACCGCCCTCGATCGCCGCCACGAGCCCGTCGACCCCGTCACCGTCTTGTGGGAAGCCCAGCAGTACGGCCTGCTGGACGACGGCAGCAAGCCAGGCGAGATCCTGCGCCTGCTGGCCCGGTCGGCTCCTTCCCTGGAGCACTGGGGCGAGCGCATCCTGCGGCGCTCCCTGCTGGCTACCGCCGCGAATGCCGCCCGCCGCATCAGGACTTACACCGATGACCTGGCGAACACGCCGTTCCAGCTCGTCGTCGGCGCCCGCAGGGCGCTGGCCGACCTCGGTGCCGTCCGCACCCGCTGGCAGCACGCCACCGGAGCAGTCCCGCCGCAGCGACCGCGTCCCGCGTCCGCTCCTCGTGCCAGCCCGCCGACTACCACGGCCGCACACGCCACCCACACACCCCGCTGACGCAGCCCAGCACGCCCCCGCCCGGCCTCACAGCCACAGGAGACCACGCCCCCGTGAGCACCGCACCCTCCATCAACGCGCACGTCGGCCTCAACACCCACCCCCACCACCCCAGTGCCGTCGTCGCCACCGTCACCGGCAGCGCCTGGCACATCGCCCAGGCGCACCTGAGTGTGCGCGGCTTCGAGTCCGTCTCCGCCGACACGCTGGTCATGGCCCGCATCGACCGCGAGGAGCCGTACTGGGCGCAGCGGGCCGCCGATGCGCTCACCGCCGAGCGCATCACCGTAGAGATCACGCCCCAGCTGCGCGAGGCCATCAACGAGGAGTGGACTTGGCCCGACTACCCCATGAGCTGGTGCACACGCAGCGAGATCCGTGAGGTCTCCAACGAGGCCCAGAAAATTCACGACGACATCCGCCACGGCCGGCTCATCGTCCACGCCCATGCCCACGACGGCTGGACCACCAAGGCCGTCGGTAGCTACCGGGACGGCAGCAGCGTCGTCCTGCACGGCGAGAATCACCTGCGCACCGTCGAGACTTCCTTCCCTACGGCCGCCGAGGCCCTCGTCGCGTTCGACCGCGTCCACGGTGACGCGATGCGCCCCGGGCCTCCTACGCCAACCGACGTCGAGCGCCAGGCCGACGAAGCCCTCAACACCCTGCGCACCGCCGCCTTCGTGGAAGCCGAGCCGACCCTCCCCCGCATCGAAACGGTGCCGGCCTACGCCGCCGACCCTGCCGACCCCGACGCCACCCTGGAAGCGTTCGTCAACGAACATCGCGAATGGGCGAAGTGGCGCACCTGGTCCGATCACACCACCCACCTCGTCCACGACCCCGATCCTCGTGAGACCGCCTGGACCTTCGCCGCCTACGAGACCCCCGTCTCCGACCGCATGTGGCACCTCACCCTCACCGCCGCCACTCCCGATCCCCTGCTCCAGTCCCTCCTGATCAGCCTCGCCCACGGCGACGCCTGGGACACCGCGCTGGGCAGTCCCGTCATCGAGCGGACTGTTTCCGCCGCCACGCGGTCTCTCACCGACGCCGGCTGGAAGCACACCATCGACGGACGCCACATCCGCTGGCAGACACCCCACGGCGACGCCGGCGTGCAGTTCGATGTCTTCGCCGCCCAGGACCCCCGCATCCACCTCCCCACCTGGACCCTCTGGGCCGGCCTCGACGTCGACCGCCCCACCTGGGCCATCCATGCCTCCCGCTACACCCCCGCTCCGCTCCTGGCCGCCCTCACCGAGGACCTCGCCCACGGCACCGGTACCCGCCAGACACGAACCACCCGCACCGAACACCGAAAAAACTCCGGCATCACTGCGCCGACCGTCCCGCCAGCGGCAGCCGGCCCCGCAGCTGGCCGCATACGCTGACCTCACCGCCCCGCTCGCACGCTCGCCCGCTGGCACCCTCCTAACAACGCTGGAGCATCCTCCGTTGTCGCCATCCGGTCATCATGGCGACTGCCACTGACAACGACCCTAGAGGCGCGGCGTAGTTGTGCTGTCTTATGAGGTTGGTTCCATCAACTGATCCCCGGCGGGCGCCGCGTGCTGACACGCCACCTGCTCCAGCGCCTCGTAGAGGACACGGGCCCGCTGGCTGCGCGGGCTGCCGAATGCCTCCGGCAGGGAACCCTGCTCGCCACTTCGCTCGGCGATCACGCGGGATCGAGCAAGGCCGTTACACCTCGTCCTGTCCATCGCGGAAGACCTCAGCCTCCCTACGGTTCTTCCGCTGTCCCCGCGTACCGTTGCCGCGTGGCTGACTGCCGCGACGGGGCGGCTCGTCGCCAGTTCCCGCCTTGCTCGGCAGCTTGGTCACGGGCAGCCCTGCCAGACGGCCACGGGTCGCTTGCCCTGTATCGCATGTCAGTAGACGTACGTCGCGGCCCGCAACGGCCTGGATCGTGGCGGCACGTTCGATGATCTCGTCATCGTCGATCGGCTGACGGGTGTGCCCCGGCTGGTCAAGCACAATCTCCACGGTGACCTGTTCGATGACGGATTGCCCCTCACCCGGCTTCCGACCATGCAGGATGCCGGTGGCTCCTGAGGTGATCGCCTCATCAAGGCGCCCCAACGTGTGACCCGCACGCCATCTGGGGTGGTCGGCACCTGTCTCCTTGAGCCGGTCGAGTTCGTCGACCACCACGATCGGAAACAGCAGGAGGATCTCTTCATCGGTGGGCAGGCCCATGACCACGTGCAGATCGGTGTCAGCGAGGGGCTTAGGGCTGTTGCAGTAGAAACTCGAATCGGCCACCGCGAGTTGCCCCGGCCCCGACCAGCGCCGAATGTGCTCCTCAAGTGCTTCCACCGCAGCGTCGAGAGCACCCACGCGGTCGTCGAGTTCCTGATGGACGAGCCCGTTGACGAGCCGCTGCTGACTAGTGCCGGCCATGGTGCCGCAGGCCCCGAGGAGGGCGTAGTACCGGCGGGTCTGGACGAGGCGTTCAACGTCCTTATCACTGACTTGATCCTGCAGAATCCGGGCGGCGACGGTGACCCAATCCAGATATCGCAGCAGCCCCTCGTAGTTGGCCGAGCCAGAACTCCGCAGGTTCGATGCGTCCTGGCGAACCTGCGCAAGGGCCCTGAGGATGTTGTCTCGGTGGGCACCGGGCCGCGGAGTGATGAGCATGAACTGATCGTGCCAGGGCACGGGGCGGAACGCCCTGAAACTAGTAGGAGCGGGCGGTGCCAAGTTCGCGACCAAGGCGAGAACCAGCAGGCACCGGGCTCATCACCAGCCATCGGCGGGGCCATATAGCGCGGGATCGTCGGTTACCCAAACCGGCGATCCCGCGCATCATTGATGCTCCACCGCCACGAACTGCCCGCCCGTCGAAGGGAGAAGCCCCGACGCCCGATGCTCACGGCCAAGACGCTGTGGCACCGTCACGCTGCCGCGTAGCTCGCCCGAAACAGCTCTTGCGCCCGCTCCACGTCCCTCGGCGTACGCAACTGCACCTCCAGATCACCCGTTCCGTGATGCCCCAGTCCGGACACGTCCCGGGTGAATCCCGGAACGAGGTCGACCAGCCCAGGATCGACCTTCAGATAGACCAGCAGCTTGCTGCGCTGCGGCGGGCAGACACACGCGAAGTTCCGCAACCGCTGATACGCCCGATACGTCTTGCGCTCCACGCGGTTCACACCGTCCCCGAGCCCCAGCAGCGCCTCGTCCACCGCGTCCGCCAACCCCACCATCGACNACACCGTCCCCGAGCCCCAGCAGCGCCTCGTCCACCGCGTCCGCCAACCCCACCATCGACGCGCCCTGAACGTCGGCCGCCGCCACCCGAACGACCGCCTGCTGGCGTGAGCGGCGCGCTGCCGGCACTCCGCCGCTCACCGACGCCACGGTCTCCAGCCCCAACAGGTCGCTGCCGAAGAACCGGTAGCGGACCAGATCGATCGACCGCTGGTGCTCACGTACGGCATGCACGTCATAGCGGGTGAAGTCGCCGGCGATACAGATCAGGCGCGGGCCGCTCCACAGGACCTGGGACGCGGCCGTCGCACCGAGCCGATCGCGGACCAGGTGCTCGAACTCGGCCCGGTGATCCATCAGCCACGCCAGGCAGAACAAGCCCTGGTTGATCACGCCGGCGTCGACACCGCGCTTGTACTCCACGATGACCGGCGAGCCGTTCTCGTCCAGCCCGAGCGAATCGATCCGGCCCCCGTGCACCGGCCCCGTGCCGTACTCGCTCGCCAGGAACCGCACCCCCAGCAGCGTCTCCATGTGCGCCTCGACAAGACCCTGCACATCTGCCTCGATCTCGGCAAGCCGCGGCAGGATCTCGATCATGCCGCCATTCGTCGTGTCCGCGCGAAACAGCTTCAGGCCCGACACTTTCCCCCCTCGGCTCGGAGATCACCAACGCCGGGAAGGTGCAGGATTATTTCCGTGAGAGGCTTCGGAAGCGTAAAGAGGCGTGAAACCCTAACTACGGCCCAGCCGAAGAGCGCTCGCGTCCCCCAACCAGGGAAATCCGCGATTCCCCCATACGTCCCCCACGCCTCGGGGGACAGTCCTAGGGGACTGCGTTTACGCAGGTCAACCCCGTAAGCCAGGGGATAGAGCAGGCGCCTTCTAAACGCTCACTCCGACCCAACGTGCGCGAGGTGGGCAACATTTTCACCGATGCCCGAACAGGAACGGAGGGTGAGCGATTGAAGCATCTAATTCCTCGTCGTCCAGTTCTCTCAGCACTCACCCAAAACTGCCCAGATAGCAATAGACGAGTGTCCCGTTGGACAGGCAATACACGCTTCTTCAATCTTCCAGTGCGCAACTAACCTGGACAGGTCGAACGGACGATCTCCGCCGACGCGGGGTCCACTCCAGGACGATGCGCGGCCGTCCCTGGTAAGACGACGATCCTCACAAGGGCGGGGTCCACGATCAGCTCGGCGAGCGTCATGGTTCGTCGTCCGGACGATCCCCGCGGGCGCGGGGTCGACATCAGGTCCGGGCCGGGGCTGGTGCTCATGGACGGAGCATCCCCGCGGGCGCGGGGTCGACCAACAGGCTGTCGTGTGGCGGGTCGGGCGTTCCGGAGCATCCCCGCGGGCGCGGGGTCGACGCGTTCAGTGCGGCGCGGAGCCGTATGTAGCGCGGAGCATCCCCGCGGGCGCGGGGTCGACGAGTTTGTCGTCGGCGACGATCGCGGACAGGTCGGAGCATCCCCGCGGGCGCGGGGTCGACACCCAGCCGGTCCGCGGGTCCAGCTCCAGCACCGGAGCATCCCCGCGGGCGCGGGGTCGACACTTGCTGAGCTGGGACTTTAGTAGGCAGGCTGCCTGTTTTCATTCAGTTGCTTTTCCTCGGCGTGGAGGAGCAGCACAACTACTACCCAACACTCTCTTCCCATGACCCAACAGGTCTACCGCACCGCGTTGGGAGCCCATGCACAGACTGCCGGGTTCGCTTCGACGGCCAATGCGATCGACACGCCACCTGCCCAGCCGCGCGGCGACCACTCATACCGGGATGGGCATCATCACCGTCAAACGATGGCGCAACGGCCCAGAACACAGCTGAGCCCTTGGCGCCAAACCGTTGTTTCCCCCACCCCATGTCTGCCGACCCCTGTTCTCACCGGTGGGTCAGAGGTCCTCGACTGCGAAATTTCAGTGCCGCGCGACGGCTTCCGTGGTCCCCGCCGATACAAGGGTGGTTCGGCGGGGACCACGGAAGCCGAGTCCTCGCCCATATACAAAGCAGCCCCACTCCAGTCCGCAGGCAGACACTGCCCACTACCGATGCGTCGCGCACCAAGATCCGGACCATACGCGGGCCAGAGCCTGCCAACTCCCCTTCCGACAGCGCGTCTATACAGGCCAGAGGCATGCAACGGCTGTACCACCAGCAGACGAAGAACCTGCTGGTGGACGACATTTTTCCTACCACCGTCAGTTACTCACCGTGTCTGTAGCAGTGTCACAGGTCGACCAGCTCCACCTCCTCACGGCACGGCCGACGCTGGGGAGAATCTGGGGAGAATGAACAACGCTGGGGAGCGCGTGGAGAGGATGGGCTGCATAACGCAGGACGAACCTGAAAGGCGCTGAAACAAGCATCAGCGCAGGTCAGAAGCACAAACGGCCGTATAGACGCAGGTCGACGCCCTCAGCTAGACGACTTCACGACGTAGGTGCCCAGGTCGTCGGCCTCGACGACGCCGGGGACGGAACCGCCGGAGTGGAGGGGCGTGATGTAGCGGGTGGCGACGACCTCTCTCAGCATCTTCCAAGACCCCATAGCTTTTTTGCCTTACATTCCACGGCAGGATCCTGCGCGGTACGGCGCTTGCCTCCGGCCTCCGGCATGGAGTGAGCATAGTAACCAAGCGTGACAGCGGGGGACGAGTGCCCGAGCCGTCGTGCCGGCGTCACCACGGCTTCCCTGATCCACGCACGTGGGCCGACTGGCGTCGGCCGGCTGTCACGCGCTCGGCACCGGCCATGCATTACCGTCGGAGCCATGACTGCTGTCATTGGGGGCGCCGGCAACGGCACAACCGTAGGAGCCCTGCTCAGAGGCTGGCGTGAGCGGCGCCGGATCACTCAGCTCGAACTGGCCCTGAGTTCCGAAACCTCGGCACGCCACATCAGCTTCATCGAAACGGGGCGTGCCAAACCCAGCCAGGCCATGGTGCTGCGTCTCGCGGAGGGGCTCGACGTTCCCGTGAGGGAACGGAACGCGCTGCTGGTGGCCGCCGGCTATGCGCCGGCCTATCCCGACACCCCGCTGACGGCTCCGGCGATGAAGGCCCTGCGCTCGGGTCTCGACAGTCTGCTGGCCGCGTACGAGCCGAACCCCGCCCTGGTGATGGACGGCACCTACGATGTCGTAGCCGCCAACCGCGGCGTGCGGGCCCTGCTGAGCGGTCTGCCGGAGCACGTGCTGGCCCCACCTCTGAACGCCATGCGGCTCATCCTGCACCCGCTCGGGCTCGCGTCGCGCATCCGCAACTTCGACGAGTGGCGGGCACATCTCCTGCAGCGGATCGAACGTCAGATCATGCTGCGTGCCTCGGACGGGCTGCGTCGGCTCCACGACGAGTTGATCGCCTATCCGGCACCGCACCGTCATGGCTCCGACGTGGTGGGCGTCGGCAGTGGTCACCTCGGCGCCCACGGCGCCCACGCTTTCGCGTTGCCGCTCCACGTGGAGGTCGACGGGCAGGTGCTCTCCTTCATTTCGACGGCCACCACGTTCAACACGCCCATGGACGTGACCGTCTCCGAGTTGGCGGTGGAGGCATTCCTCCCGACCGACCCGGAGACGGCCAAGGTTCTTCAGGAACTCGTCGACGCGGTTCAGCCCTCGGTAGCCGGGCCAGGAGTCGGCTGACGTCGTCGATTCCGCCCGTCCTCGGGGAGCGTGGATCAGTCCTGGCCGGCCCCCGCGCGTACCTGGCGCAGTGCCATGTACTGCAGGAGAGCGAATCCGCCGACCACGACCGCCTGCAGCGGGATCCAGATCCAGCCCGCAGTGTGGGGATCGTCGAACCAGACGGTCAGCGCGACGGCACTGAGAACCGCCCACAGGGCATTGGTCTCGATCACGGCCTGGACCGCCCGCACCGCCGGCCGCGGCCGGCCGGCCAGATACCCCACCGCCGCTCCGTACAGCGCCAGAACGGCGCCGAGGCCGAGCAGCAGCCCTTCTCCCACCCCGAGCAGCCGCCCCAGCGGTCCCGAGGCCAGGAGGTAGGCGAGCCCGTTGACGGCCGTGACAGCCGCGTCCAGGGCGAGAAACCTACGCAGCCACACCAGCGGCAGCTCTTCTGTCTTGGATTGTGCGCGAAGTCCGGCCGTTGACACGACAGCGACCTCCTTGTGAGTGATGTCCGGTTGACTTTCAGATCCTCCGCACGATCACGATGCTGGATGACCGGGATCATGTCGATTACCGCTGAGGTAATCCGGGAGCCGGGCCGCGCCGGGCGCGATCGGCGCCGCCGGCGGGCCGACCGGGGGTTACCACCAGGGGCAGCGCGGCAGCCCCGGGAAAGGATCCTGGTCCGCCCACAGATGGTTCGCGGGGATGGTGCCCCACGCCTGGACCGACGGCACCTGTACCGTCTCGTCGCCCTGCGTGTAGTACCAGACGTTGTTGCCGCCCGGATGCGGTTCGCCCATCGTCCAGCAGACGAACCAGCTGGTCGTGCTGTTGAGCAGACCGGTCACCGGAGCCACGAAAGAGGCGCGCCCGTACAGCTTGCCCGGGCTGTTCTCGCAGTACAGGTCCTTGGTGAAGGCGTTCCCCAGCGTGTCCTGGTGCGTCACACCCTCCCGGATGTGGCACGTCCGCCGGACGGCGGCACCGGCGGTGGAGTCCGTGGACAGCACCGCCGTGACCGCGAGCAGGAAGGCCCCCGCGACGGTAAGGCCCCTGCGGCCCGTTGCGGGCCGCGTCATGACCGACCCGCCGGGCCGGCCTTCTCCTTCAGGGAGGGCACGCACGGCGGGAGGCCCGGGAAGGGGTCCTCCGTGGTCCACAGGGAGAACGCGGGAACGTAGCCCCAGCCCTTGCGCAGGGGCCAGTTGAGGATGCGGTCGCCCTGCGTGTAGTACCAGATGCGGTTGCCGCCGGCGTGCAGTTCGCCGGTCTCCCAGCACACGAACCAGCTCAGTGTGGTGGCAAGCTTGGCGATCACGGTGCCGTAGTTCTGCGGGCCGGCGAAGACGTCCGCGACGGCGTTCTCGCAGTACAGGTCCGTGGAGAAGGTCCTGCCGGTGTGATCGGTGTGCGACACGCCGGTGCGGATCTCGCAGATCCGCTGCGCATCGGCCTCCTGCCCGGTGCCTGCCGCAGCGGACGGCGTGGTCACGGCTGCGGCCAGGACGACGGTGGCGGCGAGTGCGGCCCAGCGGCCCGTTCGGCGCCGGTCAGGTCTCCCGGCCGGCTCGTTCGCTGTCATGTCTCCCCCTCTGTCTCCGTGCTGTTGTCGTCTCGTCATCCCCAGGGACACCTGGGCAGGCCGGGCGCCGGGTGGCTGCCGGAGTACACCATGGAGGCCGGCATGTAGCCCCACGCCTGGGTGGAGGGCCGGCTCACCACCTCGTCGCCCTGCGTGTAGTACCAGATGCTGTTGCCGCCGGCGTGCGCGTCGCCGAGCTTCCAGCAGACGAACCAGCTCCGGGTGGTGAGCGTCCGCCCGACGACCGGGCTGGACGCGAAGGACTGGAGCCGTACGTCCCCCGGTGCGTTGTCGCACACCACGTCGTGGTCGAACCACATGCCGGTCCAGTCGACGTGCTGGACCCCTTCGCGGGTCTCGCACGCGCCCGCGGCCGCGGGAGGGGTGCCGCCCGCCCAGGCGTTGCCGGGCACGGCCGTCGCCGTGGCCGCCAGGGCCGCGGCGACACCGAGCACGCCCCGGGCCCGGGCCCGTGATCTCTTCATGACTTTCCCTCCCGTGTCCTGGCCGGTCCCGGCAGGGACCGGAGTGGCCGACCTGCCGGCGCGGCGCGCCTGTCCGGTCAGGGGTGCAGGGCGGCCCAGGTACGCGGACCGACGAAGCCGTCGGCGGTGAGGCCGACGGACTGCTGGAAGTCCACGACCGCTGCGCGCGTCGTGGACCCGAAGATCTTGTCGGCGACAACGCTCGTGTAGCCGTACACCTGGTTCAGCACGCACTGAAGGTGCCCCACGGCGTCGTTCGCGTGGCCCTCACCCAGTTCCGGGTGGCCACCGGTGTAGGCGCACAGCCGCCATTCGCCGTTGACGGCGTTCATCACGTGCGGGGCGGTGTGCGTGGCGGACTCCTGCCGGCCGGGCCCGTCCGGGCCGGAGCCCAGTGCCGTCACGGGGGCGGACAGCAGTGCACAGCCGAGCAGGGACGCCAGCACGGCGCCCAGGTATCTCCTGCGTTTGACGGTCATGGAACTTCCCAGGTCGAGATGGACTGCGGTCTGCGCCGGCCCGGCAGGTCCCGCGGTGCGGTGCCCGGGACCCCAGCAGGCCGCCGCGTGGGGAAACTGCGGCGGATCAGACCCACGAACAGCGGGGCAGGCCCGGATGGGGGTGGGACGGGGCCTGCACGATCCTGGCGGGCACCACGCCCCAGCCCTTGATCCGCCGCTGGGTCAGCACGCGGTCGGCCTGCGTGTAGTACCAGACCCGGCTCTCCCCGGCCGGGGCGTCACCCTCGGTCCAGCAGACGAACCAACTCGGCGACAAGGCCAGGCGCCCGGTGGTCGGTGCGCCGAAGGCGGCCCTGCCGTAGACGTCCGACGCCAGGTTGTCGCAGTACAGGTCGAGGGAGAAGACGTTTCCGATGGCGTCCGCGTGGGGCTGCTGCTGGCGCAGCGAGCAGGTCGCGGCGGCGGCGTCCGGGGCCTCGGCGTTCGCCATGGCGGCGGGTGTGGCGCCGAGGCCCAGGCAGAGCAGAACGGAAGCGAGCGCCCTGCGGATCCTGGCCGGGGTGCGTACGGCTCTCAACACGGCCTCCCGGGCCTCACGACCAGGTGCACTGGCTCAGGCCAGGCACCGGATGGGTGGATACGCGAAGCTCTGCCGCGGGCAGGTATCCCCAGCCCTTGGACATCCGGCTGGCGGAGACCGTGTCGCCCTGTGTGTAGTACCAGATGTCGCTGCCCTGGTACTGTCCGCCCCGCTTCCAGCACACGAACCAGCTGGGGGAGAAGCGGATCTGCCCGTTGACCGAACTCTGGGTCGTGGACTGCAGCCGTACGGAGCCGAGGTGGTGCGGACAGACGACGTCGCCGACGAAGGTCATCGGAGTCCAGTCGACGTGCTGCACGGTGGGCCGTGTCTCGCAGGAGGCAGTGGCGTGAGAGGTCCCCGGGGCCATCGGTCCGCTGCCGGCGAGCAGGGCGGTCACCGCCACCGCTCGTGCTCTGCCACCCGGTGTGCATCTGCGACGCCCGGCCCGGGTTCTGTCTCTGCCGCTCTTGCCGGTCATGTGTGATTCCCCCTTGATGCAGGTGATCCGGCTAACACCTGTGAGCAACGGCGAGGTGGTGGACTTCAGCCCGCGTTACGGCGGCCCTCCTCGCTGCTCGTCCATTTTGGCCAGCCCCTCTGACATTCAACTGACATGTGCCTGATTTCACCGCCCTGGGTCTCGGATGCCGAACCCCGGACGATCTCTATGCGGCGGCCCGGACGTCGAGACCAATGAAACCCGGCAGGTCGAGGCGGGTTTGTCCGAAAGGGATGGCTCGATGGACCTGACAGCGGACAACGTGTGTGAGGCACCCGAGCCTGGGCAGGGTTTGTGAGAAATGAACGACAGGGTTGACGGGGCGGTGGAGCTCGTCCCGCGTCATCGGTCGATCGGGGGGTGGTGAGCCCATCACGGGCGCCAGCACGGGTCCCTGCAGGGACGATGATCGGTGAAGGTGAATACAGAAAAGGCTCCCGGAACCGCCGGTAGACCTACGGTTCACCATGCCTTCAAGCGCCCGCATCCATCATGTGCGCATATACCGGTGCCGTTGACATGCAGTCGGCCACCCATGATACGGATGAAAGGCATTCCCCAGGCGTACCGAGGACCCCTGCATGCAGTCCACTTACACGAATCGTCATCGTGGAGAAATCCGAGGCGCTGCACCGTGCACGACATCCCCTGCCGGCGCCCCCACCAGATGGAAATCCGAGCTGCGACCGAAGACAACGTGCATCCTTTTTCCCGAATTCCCGAATTCTCGAATTCCCGAAAGGAAAGAGCACTGTGCTGAAATTTTCCATTCTCGGAGCTCTAGAGATCAACACGTCCAGGGAAAGGATCGAGGTACCCGGATGCCTGCAACGCTCGCTGTTGCAGACGCTACTGGTCGGGGAGGGCGAGCCGATACCGAGCGAGGAGCTCATGCACAGCATGTGGGGAGACGCCGCCGAGGAAATCCAGGCGAATTCCTTGCATGCACATGTCAGCCGTCTCCGGCGCCGGCTGCGAAGTCTGGAACCGGACCGGCCCTCGTCCCGACTGACCGCACATCCGACCGGCTACCGGCTGGCCCTGTCGGAGGGAGAACTCGACGCGATGGAATTCGTCAGGGTCGTCAACGAGATCGAGGCCCGCCCTCGCGTCCCTCCGCACGAGTTGGCCGACCACCTGCGGTCGGCCCTGTCCATGTGGCGCGGACCGGTCTTCGGCGGCTCCGTCGAGACCCCGTTGTGCCGAAGGGCCGCGGCCCGCTACGAGTCGCACCGGATACGCGCCCTTGAACTGATGTTCGACGCCGAGCTTGCGGCGGGCCGTCACGCGGGCGTGATCGCCGAGCTGTACGAACAGCACTACGCCCACCCCATGAGCGAACTCTTCTGCGAGCAGCTCATGATCGCGCTGTACTGCTCGGGTCGACAGGCCAAGGCCCTGGACGTCTACCGCCGGATGCGCCAGAGGCTGTCCGAGGAGCTGGGTGTGGACCCCTCGCCCAAGCTGCGCCGGGTGGAACAGGCCATCCTGGCGCACGATCCGGAGCTGGGAGCGCTGGCTGAGGCTCCTCTGTCATGATGCGCTGCACGGTTTCTTCGAGCCGCCGAGGAAGGCATCGTCGCCCCCGGTGCGCACGCGCGGGCCCGGGGGCGAGGATGCTGCGGCCGGGGCGGCCCCCGCCGCCCGCGGCTGTCCCGGCCGGCGGCGCGACCGGGAAGTGCTGCATGGTGGTCGCCGCCGCGAGGGAGACGGAGCGCACCCCGCGAGCGCGCCGCACCCGCACGGCCGCGAGCAGGTCGGCGCCGCACCCGCCGGGTGCCACGGGCACCGGTGACCCCGGGCCGCCGGCCTGGCCGAAGAGACGGCTGCCGGGACTTCCCGACGTCTCCGGATGCGCCGGGTCCTCAGCGGCCGGTGACGGTCCGGGCCGGGCAGCAGTTCTTCCCGTACAGCGCGTTCACGCTGCGGACGCCTCGCACCCCGCGCTCCCTCCCGGTGCCACGGTCCGTCCTCATCGGCCCAGTTCGCGCACCTGCGGCACCACGGTCGCCGCGATGTCCTTGAGCCGGGTCCCGGGCTGGAGGGAGCCGACGCGGATGATCAGGTGCCGGGCACCGGCACGCACGTACCCGGCGAGCCACTGGGCGCACTCGTCGGCACTGCCCCAGCAGTACGCCTGGATCGCGGACATCTGGTCGAGTGAGCGTCCGTAGTAGTGGTGGACGTAGTGCTCCAGTTCCGCGCGGGCGCGGGCCCGGTCCGGGTCGACGGTGAGGGTGGCGTACAGGGCGGGGGTGATGGCGTCCGCCGGGCGGCCGACCGCGTCGCGGGCCTGCTGGATGCGGTCCCAGGCGCGGCCGTAGACCAGGGCGGACGGGACGAAGGGCATCCAGCCGTCGTAGTGCCGGGCCACCCGCTCGATGACGCGGGGGGTGTCGCTGCCCGCGAGCCACAGGGGCGGCCCGCCCCGCCGGTGGGGTGGCGGCAGCCGTTCCAGGCCCTCGGCCTGCCAGTACCGGCCGGTGAAGCCGACCCGGCCGCCGTCGTCCCGGTGCTGCCACGCGGTACGCCACAGGGCGGCGATCTCGTCGAGCCGGCCCGCCCGGCCGGAGAAGCTCGCCCCCACCGCGTGGAACTCCTCCTCGGTCTCCGGAACGGGGAAGCCCGAGCCCAGGCCGAGGACCAGACGGGATCCGCACACGTGGTCGAGGCTGGCGACCATGTTGGCGCCGATCAGGGGATGGCGCAGGGCGGGAGTGAGCGCGGCGGTGCCCAGGGTGATCCGTGTGGTGACCGCGCCGGCTGCGGTCAGGACCACGAGGGGGTCCAGGCGCGGGCGCGCGGTCAGGGAGTCCCCCGTCCACAGCGAGTCGAAGCCGAGGGATTCGGCCCGGCGGGCGAAGTCCAGCAGCGGGGAGACGGCGACGTTCCCGGAGATGGCCTGCTCCCTGGTGGGGAGCAGGACGCCGATGCGCAGGGGGTGCCGTTGAGGGGCCATGTCTGCTTCCGTTCCGG
This sequence comes from Streptomyces beigongshangae, assembly GCF_019710745.1. Classification (GTDB taxonomy): domain Bacteria; phylum Actinomycetota; class Actinomycetes; order Streptomycetales; family Streptomycetaceae; genus Streptomyces; species Streptomyces beigongshangae. Next base: position 174,213 of record NZ_JAHKJW010000012.1, on the reverse strand, counting down.
TTCGAGAGGCGTACGTGTTCGCGTGGCGTACGTTGCTGCCCGGCCGGAAGGGAGCGCCCGGGCGCCCTGTGCCGTCCCCGGGGAGGGGTCAGCTCCCGGCGCCGTCCTTCGCAGCGAGCACGATCTGGGTCTGCGTGGTCTGTCCCACGAGCCGGTCCTTGTCGTCCCGCAGGTCGGTCTGTACGACGACGAGCTTCCCGCCGACATGCAGGGGGCGGGCGGTGGCGTGGACGCTCCCCGAGGCCACTCCCCGCAGGAAGTTGGTCTTGGACTCCACCGTGGACGTCCCGGCGCCCGGCGGGAGGTTGAGGTAGGCGCAGACGGCGCCGACGGAGTCGGCCAGTGCCATCAGGGCCCCGCCGTGCAGGGCACCGCCCACGGTGCAGCTCCCGGGGGACCACGGCAGACTGCCCACGGCCCGGTCGGGGGCGGCCTCGTGGAGTTCGATGCCCAGTCGCGTCGCGAAGGGCATGGCCGCCAGGAGGTCGGCGGGGCTGGGGGCTGCCGTCTCGGAAGGGGACATGGCTTGCTGCCTTTCGGGTAAGGGTTCGCGCTCTCGGGGACGCCGTGACGATCGTTCGGCGTGCAGATCGGCAGTGTCGCAGCCCCCGCCGGGAGGGTTAAATCAACGGACGAGAACGCGCCACGGCCGCGTCGCGGGCACCGCGCCCGTCGCGTCCGGCCACGGCGCTCCCCCGTCCGGTCACGCCCGGGCGATGACCAGGACGGCATTCTGGCCTCCGAATCCGCAGGAATTGCTGAGCGCCAGGTCGAGAACGCCTTCCTCGACCGACCGCGCCACCTCGATGTCCATGCGTGGATCGAGCCGGCGGAGGTTGGCCGTGGGCGGCACCAGCCCGCGCTCCACCGACAGCACGGTGAACGCGGCCTCCACCGCACCGGCGGCCCCCATCAGATGCCCCGTCACGCCCTTGGTGGAGGTGACCGACGGGCCCTGCGGCAGGACCTGCTGGATCACACGGGCCTCCGTCAGGTCGTTGCGGGGCGTGGAGGTGCCGTGCGCGTTGACGTGCCGGACGTCGTCGGGAGCGGCCCCGGCGTCGGCGAGGGCCGCCCGCACGGCCAGCGCCAGCCCGGTCCCGTCCGGATCGGGTGCGGTGATGTGGTGGGCGTCGGCGCTGGCGCCGTAGCCCACGATCCGGGCGCGGACCCGGGCGCCGCGGGCCCGTGCGTCGCCGGTCCGTTCCAGGATCAGCATGCCCGCCCCCTCGGCCGCGACGAAGCCGTCGCGGTCGGCGTCGAACGGGCGGGACGCGCCCGCCGGGTCGTCGTGACGCCGGGACAGGGCCTTCATCTGGGCGAAACCGGCCATGATCAGCGGCGTGACCAGGGCTTCGCTGCCTCCGGTGAGCACGATGTCGCAGCGGTCCAGGGCCAGCAGGTCGCGGGCGGTGCCGATGGCGCTCGCCCCGGAGGCACAGGCCGTGGCCACCACCAGGTTGGGACCCCGGGCGGCGAACTCGATGGCCACCTGTCCCGCCACCATGTTGGGCAGTTCCATGGGCAGCAGCAGCGGCGAGACCCGGCCCGGTCCTTCCTCGCGCAGCACGCGGTGCTGCTCCTCGACCGTGCCCGAGCCGCCGCCTGCCGAGCCCAGCACCACCCCGACCCGGGCACCGTCCCAGGTGCGGGGGTCGAGCCCGGCGTCGGCGATCGCCTCGCGTGCCGCCACCAGCGCGAACTGCACGAACGGGTCCAGGCGATGGGCTCGCCGCGCCCCGAGCAGCCGTTCGGCGTCGAATCCGGGGATCCGGCACGAGATCCGCACCGGCTGGTCCCGGAGAGCGGGGTCCAGTGCGGCGGCGGACCTGCCCTCGCAGACCGTGTCCCAGCCGGCCTCCACGCCGATGCCGGCCGGTGTCACGAGACCGAGCCCGGTGACCGCGATGTCCGAGCGGGCCATCAGACCGCCGCGCTCCGTTCCTCCAGCAGCCGCACCAGAGCGTCGACGGTCGGGGCCTCCATCAGCTCGTCGTCACTGATCCGCAGGTCGAGTTCGTTCTCCAGCACCAACGACAACTCGACCACCGCGAGGGAGTCCAGTTCGATGTCCTCACGCGTCGCGTCGGGCATGATCTGCTCCGGGTCCACCTTGAGTTTGCTGACCAGGATTTCCTTGAGCTGATCGAACATGGCGGACATGGTGATCTCCTCTCGTTTCGGGTGGTACGGGACTCTCACCGGTGCCGGGCCGTCCGGAACCGGTCAGCCGGCCGTGATGTCCGGCCAGGTCAGCGTGGTGGCCCCCCAGGTCAGCCCGCCGCCGAACGCAGTCAGCAGCACCCGGTGGCCGACCGTGAGCCGTCCGGTCGCCGCGGCCTCGGACAGCAGCAGGGGGATCGACGCGGCACCGGTGTTGCCGACCTGCGCGACGTTGCTCAGCAGCCGCTGAGGGGGCATGGACAGCCGCTCGGCGACTGCGGCGATGATGCGGGCGTTGGCCTGGTGCGCCGCGAACCGGTCGACGTCCGCGAGGTTCCAGCCCGCGCCGTGGGCCGCCTGCTGCGAGGCGGCCGTCAGCCGCTCGACCGCGTGCCGGTACGTGTCGCGGCCGCGCATCCGCAGGTAGGTGTCCCCGGGCCCGGCCGGCAGACGCGCCGAACGCTGCCGGGACCCGCCCGCCGGCACCTCGATCAGCTCGCTCGACCCGCCGTCGCTGCCCAGCACGAACGGGCCGGTCGCACCCGGCTCACCGACCGTGCCCGCGCGCAGCAGCACCGCGCCGGCCCCGTCTCCGAAGAGGACCGCGGTGTGGCGGTCGTCGGGGTCGACGATGGTCGTGAACGCCTCGGCGGCGATCAGCAGCACGCTGTCCGCGATGCCCCCCGCGATGAGCGAGGAGGCGGTGGCGAGACCGTACAGGAACCCCGTGCACACCGCCGAGACGTCGAAGGCGGCGGCTCCCGTGCAGCCCAGCCGCGCGGCCACCTGGGGCGCGGTCGCCGGGCAGGGCTGGTCGGGCGTGGTGGTGGCCAGGACCACCGCGTCGGCCTGGGAGACGCCCGCGGACTTCAGTGCCCGCTGCCCTGCCTCCACCGCCAGGTCCGAGGTCGCGATGCCGGGCGCGACCCGGTGCCGGGTGAGGATTCCGGTGCGGGCACGGATCCACTCGTCCGTCGTCCCCAGCCGGGCCGTGAGGGCGTCGTTGGTCACCACATCGGGCGGAACGTACGACCCGATCCCGGCGATCACCGCGGCCCGCCGGCCGGGGCGGGGGGCGTCCGCGGAGTCCGTGGCGCTCATGCTCCGGTCTCCCCCTCGCCTGCCAGGACCTCCAGGGGCAGGCCCATGTAGGCCATGCGGGCCTCGGCCAGTTCGTCGGTCCATGCCTCGGCCGTCTCGTAGCGCTGCACAGGTGTCGTGTCCAGCATCCGCACGCCGGGCCACAGTTCGTAGTCGCCGATGAGGTCGGCGTGCTGAAGCATGCCCTCCTGGAACATCTCCTCCCGGGGGAGGACGAACTCGCGGTCGGGTACCTCGTCCCACAGCCTGACGCCGGCCCGGAGGATCTCCAGCAGCCGGGGACGGTACTCCGGGTGAGCGGCGACGTGGTCGCGCAGGATGGTGCTGGCGACCGTCAGATGCCGGATCTCGTCGATGGCCGTACCGCGGGATATCTCTCCGGTGGCCGGGGACAGCGGGGTCCACTTCCGCTCGCTCAGTTCGGCGGCGGGGGCCAGCACCCCTTCGATGACGATGGCGAAGACCGCCACGCCGCCGGGGAAGTCGGCCTGCTCGCGCACGATGTCCACGGCGAAGTCCTCCACCGGTTTCAGTACGCGCCGGCGGTAGTCGGCGGCCATCTCGTCGATGTCCCGCAGCAGGGTGCCGGCCGGCTGCCCGAGTTCCACGAGGTGGTTGCGGAAGACCCGGGCGTGCCGCGCCTCGTCGATCAGCTGGGTGGCGTAGAACTCCATCTCCGGGATTCCGGGCGCGATGGTGACGTAGTGTCCGAGCAGTCGGGTGGCCAGTTCCTCGGACAGTGCGCGGAAGCCGAACTCCAGCACCAGTGCCTCGCGCAGCGGGCCCGGCTCGGTGAGGAAGTCCGGTACGGTCGCGTCCCGGTGGTGTCCGGTACTGCCTCTGTCCTTCAAGGTGCCCTGCGCCACCTCGGTGATCCAGTAGGCGAGGTCGCACTCCTGCGGGCCGAGCGTGAGTTCCTTCGCTCCCTCCAGCAGGCCGGGAGCCCGGTCCCAGTCGGCCTCCGTGGCAACGGAATCGGTCATGTCGCGATGTTCTCCTTCCTGTTCCTGGCGGGGGCACCGCAGGCCGCGGCCGACGGGATCGCCCCCGCGAACATGTCTCCGGCGTACGACAGGAGCGGCACGCCCTGGTGGGCTGCGGCACGAGTGACACGGCCGAGGAGTACGTCGTGGTCCCCCACGCGCGGCAGGGCGAGCACCCGGCAGCTGTAGTGGGCCAGGGCTCCGGCCAGCAGCGGGGCGCCGGTGCAGGGGTCGGGGTTCCAGGGGACGTCGGTGAACTGCTCGGCACCGTCCGCCCGGGCGCGGTCGGCGAACCGCCGGGCCAGCCCGGTCTGTGACGCGTCCAGGACGTTGACCACGAACCGGCCTTCGGCCATGGCGAGTTGGGCAAAGGTCGACCCGATGCGCAGGCAGACGCCGAGCAGAGGGGGCCGCTGGGACACCGCGGTGACGGTGCCGACCGTGGTTCCGTGCGGCCGACCGCTGTGACGTACCGTCAGAATCGAGACCGCGGAGGCCAGATGACGCAGCGGGCGCGGCTGCCGTGGGCCCGCGGACACGGTGACGCTCACCGGACCGCCCCCTGCTGCTCCCGCGCACCCGGCCGGTGCCTTCGTACGGTGGCGGGCACATGACCGACCGGGACCGGATCGAAGGCGTGCGCGGCCGGTTTGGGGTGGGCGACTCCCAGATCGTCCAGCAGTCGCAGATAGCCCGGCTGACGCACGGGTTCGAAAGGCAGGGCGAAGGGTTTGTAGAAGTTGCCGAACAGCCCGCGATCACCGAAGAGATGGAACGGCAGCGCCAGCAGGGCCCATTCCGGTTTCACCAGCCAGCACCAGAGCGCGGCGACGGCTCCCTGGGTGATCAGACTGTGCATCACGTTGTAGAGGACGTAATACGTCTTCGCTATGGGCCGGCCTTTTGCACGCCGGAACGCGATCGCCCCGGGGATGTAGCCGACGAGGTCGATGTACAGGAACAGCCCGATCGCGGGCAGCCAGCGGATCTCATCGAAATACGCGATGATCAGCCCGGTGGTGACGGCGAGTCCGACCAGGTATTCGGCGCGGTGCAGCGAAAAGGTCCTCGGTGTGTCGAAGGGATTGGCCTGATCCATCGGTTCGGCTCCTCAGGCAAGGGCGGGATGCGGTGACGCGTACGCGCGGCGCTCTCATACGGCGTCTCCTCGGGCGGGAATCAGATCGGTCTCTCCGAGAATCTCCGCGCGCGGGAAGAGACCGGTCAGCGCCCAGGCGACGCTCTCCTTCAGTACGCGCTCTGCGATCGGGTCGAGAATTCCCTCCATGCTCGGAATACCGAAGTCGAAATCGGCCCGAAAGAGGACCTCGACGTCATCGCCGGTCCGACGGAGTTCCCAGCGGCCGGAGAAGCTCTCGAAGTCGCCGTGCGTCTGGGCGAAGCGGATGATCAGCTGCTCCGGGAGGAACTCCTCCTCTTCGGACCAGCTGAGCAGTCCGCTGCGGAAGTGCAGCTCCCAGCTGGAGGAGCACACCTCCGCGGGCGGGGCGGCGTGCACCTCGGTGGCGTTCACGTGCGGGGCGAGCTCCGGGTATCTCTCCCACGCACCGATGCGGTCGAGTGCCGCCGTGGCGTCCTCGTCGTACAGGACGGCTCGCAGTTCAACGCAGCGCATGGGAAGCTCCTTCCGGCATCCTGGCCGAGCGGCGTACGACGTCGTGGGTCGCCCGGTCGAAGGCGTCGAGGAGGTACGAGACCTCGCCGGGGGTCAGCGTGGCCGGCGGGGTGAACCGCACGACCGCGTTCCCGTTCATGGAGTGGTTGGCGACGACTCCGTTGTTGAACAGTTCGATGAGCAGTTCCCCGGCCAGGCCGGCCTCGGCCAGCTCCACCCCGATGAGGAGTCCTCGTCCGCGTACGTCGGCGACCAGCCCGGGCAGGTTCCGGTGGGCGATCTCCGACAACCGGGGCAGCAGCTGTGCCCCGAGGTCCATCGCCCGGGTGATCAGGCGTTCCTCCTTCACGGCACGGATGGCCCCCTGGACCGCGGCCATGAGCACCGGCTGGCCGGAGAAGGTGGCGGTGTGAACGAAGGGGTCCTTGTCGAAAGGGCTGAACGCCTTGCGCGTGGCGGCAGCCGCGGAGACCGGCAGCACTCCGCCGCCGAGCGCTTTGCCGGCGAGCAGCACATCGGGCCGGATGCCCTCGATGTCGGCCCCCCACCATTCCCCGAGCCGCCCGAACCCGCACTGGACCTCGTCCAGGACGAGGAAGCCGTCGTACGCGCGGACCAGTTCCTCGACCTGCTTCAGATGGCCCGCCGGGGGGATGACCACGCCGCCCTCGCCCTGGACGGGCTCGACGACGACGCACACCTCGCCCGGGTGGGCGGCGAGCTCTGCCCGCAGCGCCTCGGCGTCGCCGTACGGCAGGTGCGTGAAGTCCGGCAGCAGCGGGCGGAACGGTCGTTGATAGACCTCCTTGGCGGTGGCGGACAGGGCGCCGAGCGTCTTTCCGTGGTAGCCGCCCGTGAAGGAGACGGTGCGCCGGTAGCCGTTCGCACGGGCGAGTTTGAGTCCCGTCTCGACCGCTTCGGCGCCCGAGAGCGCGAAGTGCACCCGGTCCAGTCCCGGTGGGAGCACCGAGACGAGTTCCTCGGCGGCCCTGGCCACCGTGGGTTCGAGCAGGATGCGGGTGGCGGTGGGGTGGGTGTGCAGCTGACGTGTCACGTACTCCATGACGAGCGGGTGGCGGGCTCCCATGATGAAGACGCCGTAGCCTCCGGCGTTGAGGAAGCGCTCGCCGTCGCTCGTGGTCAGCCACGCCCCGGAGGACTCCACCTCCATGTGGCTGCCCAGCAGTTCCGCGAGGGTGGCTCTGCCCTTGCTCAGATGGGCCCGGTAGAGAGCGAGGATCTCCTTCTCGGAGTCGCCTCGGGCCTCCTGGCGCACGCTCACGGCTGTTTCCTCCATGTCGGCGTGGTTCGGGACTGATGCGGGTGTCGGGGGTTCTTCAGGCGAGTTCGAGGGGGCCGCCCGTGAAGTAGCCCAGCAAGGGCTCCGCGGCCGCCCGCCGGGCCGGGGGATGGAAGGAGAGGGGGCGTACCGAGGCGGCGAGGTGCGCGGTGTCGAAGGAGCGGATGAAGTCCATGCCGCCGAGAAGCTCCAGGGCCCGCTGAGCGATCCGGACCAAGGCGTCCTGCGCGGAGTAGCGGGCCACCAGGACGCCCGCGACGGTCGCCTCGCCCGGCTCCTCGTCGCGTGCGGCGCGTGCGGCGCCCTCCAGCAACCCGAAGGCCGACTCGCACTCGACGACGAGGTCCGCCCGGTCCTCGGCGGATCCGGCCCCGCGCTCCAGCAGGCGCTGCACCAGGGCGCTGGTCGCCCCGGCGTACCCGGCGGAGATCAGCAGCTCGAACCATGCGAATCCGGCCGTCTGCAGATCGTCCAGCCTGTGCGGATCGTCCGCGGCGGTCCGCACCACGAGTTCCTCGGGGACGAAGACGTCCGCCAGCCGGACCTCGTCGCTCTCCGCTCCCGCCAGGACCTCGTTGCCCCAGAACGGGTGAACCGACAGCCCCGGAGAGGACGCGGGGACCAGGGCCACGGCCAGCTCGGGCGTCCCGTCCCCGCCCGGCACCGCGATGCTCGCGGTGAGCAGATCCATGGAGCGCGACAGACTGCACGGCTTCTTCGCGCCCGTGAGGACGTAGCCACCGTCGACCGGGCGCGCGGTGACCGACGGTGTCAGCACGTTCGCCCGGGTCCGCCCCTCCGCCCAGCCGGAGGCCATCAGCCTCTGCCCGGGGACCACGGCGCGCAGCAGGTCCACCTGGGCGTCGGTGAGGCGTCCGCGTTCCGCGGCCAGCGCGTACAGCATCGCCGCGGTGAAGTGGTGCATCGTGGCGGCGGCCGCCAGCGAGGGAGACAGCGAGCCGATCGCTCGCTGGACCCGGATCGCGGTGAGTGGATCGGCGCCCTGCCCACCGTAGTCGCCGGGCACCAGCAGCCCGACGCCGCCGCATGCGCGGAAGAGCTTGATCACCGGGCTGCCGGGCCGCTCCCGCTCGGCGTACGGCACCTCTTCCAGGGCCTTGACCAGTCCGGGATGGTGGTGCTCGCACACCGCGCGCGCGAAGTCCAGGGACCGCACGGGGAACCTCCGTTCAGCTGTCGCCGTGAGGGGATGTCAGGTGCCGAAGACGGCCTGGCGTGGGCTGATGCCGCCGGCGATGCTGACGCCCTGCAGGTGCGAGGTGCGCAGCATCGGGTAGTTGGCCTCGCCGAAGGCGCCGCCGGTCAGGCCGGTGCCGCCGTGGCTGGGCAGGCAGGGCACGAACCCGATGTGGGAGTCGTTGACCTTCAGCAGGCCGCCGTTGCCCACCCGCCCCACGAAGTCGTCGATCACCTGGCTGGACCGCGCCCACAGGGAGTTGCGCAGGCCGTAGGGGTTGGCGTTGACGAAGTCGATGAAGCTGTCCAGGAGTTGCGCGTCGGCTGCGGGTTCGGGCACCACGACGGGGATCAGCGGGAAGAAGGTCTCCTCCCGCACCAGGTCGTAGGAGCGGGCGTCGGCCAGCCCGTCGATGCGCACCACCGTGGGCTGGAGGAAGACGCCGGTGTCCGAGGGGGTGCCGTCCAGCTCCGTGCGCCGTCCGCCGGTGACGAGCTGCGCCCCCTTGTCGAGTGCCTGCCCCAGCAGTGCGAAGAAGCGTTCGCTGCGCCGCACCGGGGACAGCAGCACGTCCTCGTCCTCGGGGTGGCCCGGTCGGATCGAGGCGACCTGTTCCCTGACGCGGGAGAGCAGTTCGTCGGCGACCAGCGGGTGGACCAGGACGCAGTTGGGCACCATGCATATCTGGCCGGAGCCGTAGAACGCCTCGGTGACGGCCTGCGCCGCCCAGTCGACGTCGGCGTCGGACCAGACCACGATCGTGTCGTTGCCGGCCAGCTCCAGGATGGGCTTCTTGCCGTGGGCCACGCAGTCCTGCTCGAAGCGCAGGCCCTCCGCGCTGCCGCCGATGTAGAAGATGTCGTCGACGAGCGGACTGGCCACCCAGCGGTCCAGTGTCTGCTTGGGATTGCCGCACACCGCGTTGAGCGTTCCCGGCGGAGCGCCCGCCTCGTCGAGCAGCGGGGCCACCACCTCCCGCAGCAGCCACATGGTGCTCAACGCGATGCTGCGGGGCGCGCGGACCACGACCGCGTTGCCCGCCATGAGGACGAGGACCGCGAGGGCCGCGCTGGACATCGGCGCGTTCTGCGGGGGGTTGAAGGCCACGACGCCGTCCGGCCGGCGCCGGACGATCAACTGCCGGCCGCCCTGCCGGAACTCGGTGTGCATCTGCCGCCGGCACCAGTCGAGGGTCTCCTCACTGAAGATCTGCAGCAGGCCGCTCAGCTCCCAGCGCGCGAGTTTCATGGGATGCGACTCGACCACCAGCATGTCCAGGAAGGTCTCCTGCTGCCGTACCAGCTCCTCCCGGAAGCGATGGCCGAGCTGCATGCGCCGGTCCAGCGGTACGGACGCCCAGCCGGGGGCGGCGGACGCGGCGGCCTCGGTGGCCAGATCGATCTGAGCACCCCCGGCGACGGCGCAGCGGCCCACGACGTACGGATGGTGCGCGGCATCGGAGTCCGGGTCGCGTTCCAGGGAGCGCTTGAGGCCGATGCTGGTGAAGACGTCCTCCAGGAGGGAGCGGCCGCTGACGGTGTAGACCCAGCCCTCGCCTTCGACGTCCTTTCCGGCGATCAGGAGCGGATGGCTGAGCAGCGGCCGATCGCGCGGGGGGTGGCCGGGTGCCGTGTCTGAGGTCGGGTCCACCGTGGGGCTTCCTCCCTGCTCCGGGACGCCTGTCGTGCGGTGCGGGCCTGCCGGGCGGCTCATCGCAGCGCCGCCGTGAGCCACTCGCGCAGTTGGCGGGGCGGCATGCCGGCGACTTCACCGACGGCCGCGGCGACATCCTTGTCGCCGCCGTGGGCGAGGAATTTCTCCCGCGTCAGTTCGGCGTGGTGGGCGCGGGTGTGAGGGCCGGCGGCGCCGAGCGGAATCAGTCTTTCCGCGCTGTGGGTACGCCCGCCGGCCAGCCGTACCGTCACCCGTGCGCCCGTGGCCTTGGTGGCGCCGCTGAAGTCGGGGGCACGGTGCCCGGCGGCGGCGTCGGCGGCGATCGCCGCCAGCCGGAGTCCGGCGAAGTCGCGCAGCCAGGGGACGGCCGCGTCTCCGGCATGCCGCACCGCTTCCCCGAACGGTGCCTCGGAGGCGAACAGAGCACGGGTGAACGCCTCGTCGTGCACGAGACGTACGCGCCGCGCGACCTGCCAGCGCTCCCGCTCCCGCACCCGGGGGGCGGTGAGGTCGGCGACCGTCAGTTCACCGGTGAGCAGAGCCGTGGCCACCGGATAGGGGGTGTGCAGCACGAGGGCTCCGGGCGGAGCGTCCGGACCCGTGACATAGCGCTCGGCCGTCCGGCCGGCCAGCAGTGTGTACAGCGAGGTCTCCACGACGACCTCGGCGATGTCGTCGGGACGGGGGGAGCCCAGCTCGTGATGGAGGTCGGCCGCGCAGTCGACGGCGGCGTCGATGCCGGGCCCGCCGGGATGCATCTTGAACGAGAGCGTCTCGGTGTGCCAGCGGGTGCCGAGCGCGGCGTTCACCGCGGTGGGAAGCGGTACGGTCGCGAAGTGGGCCAGGAATCCGTCGGGGTGCTCCATGATGTCCGCGGGCCCGCTCAGACCGGCCCGGGCGGCGTCACAGGCGTCCATCGCCGTACGGACGGGGGTGAGGGAGTTGAACAGCCTGCCGTCGCTTGCCAGGAAGGCACGCATCAGCGGCCGGTTCGGCATCGCGAAGGCCAGGCCCAGGGCGGCGACCCACAGGGAGCGGTCGGCGCCCTCGCAGTGCAGCCTGCCGCACACCGCGCCGGCCAGATGGGTGTGCACGGCGCTGTGACCGCGCAGCGGGCCGAGCGTGGCTGCGGCGGTGACCCGGGCGGCGCACTCGTTGGCCGCCACCACCGAGGTCATCAGTGCCTCCCCGGAGAGCCCGAGCGCGTGGGCGAAGGCGACCGGCACTGCGACGGTGGAGTTGGACAGGTGCCCGGCGTACGCGGTGTCGTCGAGGTTCAGCCAGGATCCGAGCCCGGACAGGACACCGGCCGAGGCCCGCGCGTCCGGCTGGAACGGCGGACCGAACGCATCGGTCATCCGGCGCCCGAGCGGATGGGCCGCGCCCGCGCGGATGGACGCGAGCTGGGACAGCAGCTGGCTGCCGGCCAGATCCCGCACCCGGTCCGGGATGTCCTCGGCGCGCAGCTCGGCCGCCCAGTGGCACAGATCCTCAAGGACGGTCGGCATGGGCCCTCCCGGGACCGGTGGCCGCTCCGGACGCACACCACACGGGCAACGCGTGCGGGAGGACCTCCAGGGTCATGCGGTCCCAGCGTTCCTGCTGGAGTTCGCCGTCGTGTTCGAACACCAGTGGCCTGCCGTCGAGGCGCTCCACCGTGATGCGCCGTCCCCGGCCGTAGTGGACTCCCGGACGGCCCAGGTGCTCTCCGTCCCGGGTCAGCTCCGGGACGTCCGCGGGGGCCACCTCGTCGCCGATGACGCAGACGTCGAGCAGCCCGTCGTCGAGTTCGGACCGTGGCAGCAGCAGGTACTGGCCGCCGCGGTGGCGGCCACCGCCGACATTGGCGAGCACCGTGCCGCCCTCGTGCAGGACGGTTCCGTCCACGGTCACGCGCCCTGGGTACGGGACGAAGGCCTCGGCGGTCTCGCGGTACGCACGCCGGTACCGGGCGTGGCCGGTCAGCGGCAGGGTCCGCGCGGTCGCCAGGGCCTGCGCGACGAGCCCGGAGCAGGCACCGAGCAGCACCGGCGCACCGGTCTGCGCCAGTCGGGCGAGGTCCAGACGGCGCACCACGGCACGGTCCCCGTCGCCCGTGAGGACGGCCGACAGCGCCTCCTGCCAGGGCCGCACGCCCCACAGCGCGCGGTAACCCGAGTTGCCGGTGCCGAGCGGGACGATGAACAGGGCTGCCGACGGTGTGCGCCCCGCCTCGGTCAGGCCTTCGGCGACCTCGCGTACGGTGCCGTCGCCGCCGACGGCGATCACCAGATCGAGGTCCGGCCGTGCGCCGGAGCCGTGCAGGACGTCGCGTACGGTCGCGGTCGCCTCGCCGCGGCCGCCCGTCAGCCGCACCTCGACCGGGGCCGGCCGAACGCGACACAGCTCGGTGAGTTCCGTCAGATGGGTTTCCTGGAAGGTGCCTGCGGTCGGATTGGCGACGATGAGGGCACCGCGCGGCGGCCGGGTACCCCGAGCCGGCACGGTCAAATCCGTCGGACTGTGAGTGGTCATGCCGTCCTCGTACTCAGCGGAAAAGAGATACTGAAATGCGTCGGGGCATTCGGGGATCGATTGCAGACCATGGAAAGAACGGCGGACACCGCGGAGATCGGCCACAGCGGCGATGCGGCTGCGCTGCAATGTGCCAGGACTCTTTCCATGGCCAGTGACATGGCGGAGAGGGCAGGATTCGAACCTGCGTGGGCGTGAACCCAACCATGAGCAGCGCTCCGGTTCCCGATAAGCCACTCCGGGCACCTCTCCTCGTTCCCGGCCCGGTTCCCCGAGCCGTTCACGTGAACGACTCTACCGGGCCCTCTCTGATACGCCTCTGACGCCTCGCTGACGTGCCATCAAAGACTGCTCCCGCCCTTTCGGTCACGGCACTTCGGTGTTTTACTCGTCGAATCGCCGTCTCTCCGAGAAGGGAGCGCGCATATGTCTGCACCAACTGCCGTCCACCCCGTTCTGCACGCGGTCCGCACGCATTCACTCGCGGAGAACCCGAGTGCCTTCCTGGCCCTCAACAGAGGGAACAGCGTCTTTACGGTCCCGGGTACGGACGGTGTGATCGTCCATCGGCGCGCCGGACGCCACGTGGTCCAGTTCGGCGGACCGTTCGCGGGTCCGGACTCCTACGGGACGCTGCTGGAGCGGTTCGTGGAGCACATCAGGGACCGTTGTCTGCGGCTTGTCGGCGTGCAGTTGCAACGCACCGACGCCGAGCGGTACGCGGCGGCCGGCTTCACCGTCAACCAGATCGGGGCGTCGTGGGCGGTCGGCCTCCCCGACTTCAGCCTCCGGGGCACCCGTTTCATGCAGTTGCGCAACAAGATCTCCCGTGCTGTGCGCAGCGGACTGCAGGTCAAGGAGGTGATCGCCGACGACTGGTACGACGCGCTGGCACGGATAGACAGCGCGTGGCTGGGGTCCAAGGGGGAGCACGCCCGCCCCCTGGAGTTCCTGGTGGGTGAGGTCGGGGGCGAGTTCCAGGCGCACCGGCGGCTGTTCCTCGGCACCATCGACGGGTCCCCGGTCGGCTACATCTCGTATTCCCCGGTCTACGGCAGCCGGGCCGGCTGGATGCACGACCTGAGCCGGCGGGTGCCGGACGGCTCGCCAGGGCTCATGGAGGCCATCAACGCGCACGCCGTCGAGGAGTTCCGGGCGGAGGGCGTCCAGTGGCTCCATTTCGGTTTCACGCCCTTCACCGGTCTCGACCCGCAGCACGAACTCCCCGGTCACAGCCCGTCCTTCCAGTGGCTGATGCACTGCCTGTGGGCACAGGGCGAGCAGCTGTATCCGGCGCAGTCGCAACTGGCCTACAAACAGAAATGGGCACCGGACCTGGTGATCCCGGAGTACGTCGCCTTCGACGGCCAGGCGTCCCTCTCCTCCTTCGCCCATGTCTTCCGTGCCTGCAATGCTTTTTGAGGAGGGATTCATGAACGAGGAAGCGACAGCGCGCCAGGACACGGGCGGCCTCGACGCGATGAGGCTGTCCCTGGTCGATTACCTCATGCGCATCATCCAGGCACCCGACGACGAAGGGCTCGCGCGGCAGGCGGACACCGTGCTGCGCGACCTCGACGCCCGGCCGAACTGAACACCGGACGTCGAACGCGAGATGAGGAGAGCACAGCAGATGCAGTCTCGACAGCCTACGGCAGCGTCCGCCACCTTCACCGAGCTGTTGAAACAGGTGAAGGACGAGGGGCTGCTGGATCTCGATCCGCGCTACTACGCCGGCCGGCTGGCGCTGAACACCGGGCTCCTGGTCAGCGGTCTGGTGGCCTTCTTCCTGATCGGCGACTCCTGGTGGCAGATGCTCGTCGCGCTGTGGATGGGGTTGTGTGGCGCCCAGAGCGGATTCATGTGGCATGACGCGGGCCACAAAGCCATGTTCCGCAACAAGAAGGCCGCCTCCGCCGTCGGCTACATCCACGCCAACTTCGTCAACGGTGTCAGTTACGGGTGGTGGGTCAACCACCACAACAAGCACCACAGCAATCCGAACCACCTGGGCCTCGATCCCGACATCGGTCGGCGGACGGCCATCTTCCACGTCAAGCAGTACGCCAGTCGTCGGCGTGTTCAGCGTTTCATCGTGCGTCACCAGGCGGTTCTCTTCTTCGTGCTGCTGGTGCTGGAAGCGTTCAAGATGCAGAAGACCTCGGCGCGGTCGATCGCGGCTGGGAACTCCAAGCGGCCGGTGCTGGAGTCGGCACTGATTCTCGCCCGGGCGGTCGTCTACCTGACGTGCGTCTTCGTCGTGCTGTCGCCCCTGCAGGCGGTCTGCTTCGTCGTGGTGCAGCAGGTATCGATGGGGATCTACATCGGACTGCTCTTCGCGCCGAACCACAAGGGAATGGAGGTCCGCGACGGTGAGACGGAGACTCTGGACTGGCTGGCCCGCCAGGTGCTCACCTCCCGGAACATACGCCCCTCCTGGTACATCGATTTTCTCTACGGCGGACTCAACTACCAGGTGGAGCACCATCTGTTCCCCGCAATGCCCCAGAAGAGTCTGCCGCGGGCACGGGAGTTGACCCGCGCGTACTGCGCGGAGCGCGGACTGCCGTACCACGAGGTCGGCTTCTGGACCTCCTATCGGGAGGTGGCCTCGTATCTGCACGAGGTCAGCGAGCCCATCCGCCGCGGCGAACTCGACCAGGCCGAGCACCGCGCGGCCGCCTGAGCCCGGGTTTCGCCCCCGGAGCCGGCCGCGGCCCGGTGGGTCACCCATGATGCGGCGACCCCGTACCCGGAGGCCATGGACGAGGACCAGGCGTATCGGGCGACGGACCTGCTCGTGGGCGCGAAGACCCGGGCCGCGGTGCAGCAGGCGGTGTTCCTCGCGGCGGCCGGCCTGCTCGGTCCGCAAGGGGTCAGGCCGCCTCCGCGGCCGGTTCCGTGGTGTCGAGGACATGGGCACCCGGGCCTGGATCCACCGGCGGGCAGCCGGGCAGTTCGGCGGTGGCCCGGCAGCCGTCGGGAATTTCGGCGCGGGCGGTCAGGCCGCCGGACGCGGTCCGTTCCCAGTCCAGCGAGACGGTTCCGTAGGGGGTCTCGTGGCGGGTATTCGCCAGTGCCCCGTACCGGGTGGCGTCCCCGTCCTTGCCCAGGTCCGCCGGCCGCCATGAGGGCGAGGCGGCGTGCGGAGTGGGCGAGGTAGGCGGTGGCGACGAGGTAGCGGTCGGTGCGGCCGGCCGCGGGGTCGTCGGGCGGGGCCGCCGGGTCGAGCCGGTCCCCCAGCTGCACGCCGGTGTCCCAGGGCCGGGTGGGTCCGGCGAGGCGTTCCACCAGGTCGACCCACGCCTTCGCCATCGGGGAGTGGAGGCCCAGCTGACCCAGGTCGCCGTAGCGCCGGTAGAGCGTCCACGGGTGAGCACCCCGGCGTCGCCCCAGGCGGGCATCGGCGCCCTCATGGTCGAGGGCGCCGGCACCCCCACCGACACGATCGTCCCCGGCGCCGAACCCGTACCCCTGCCACCGGGCCGGAGCCGCACCCGGCAGCGGCCGTGACCGGCCCGCGTCCCGGGCGGCTCCCGGACAGCCGTGCCCGCTGTCAGGCGCCCGGCCCGCGCGGGCCGTCCGGCAGGCGCAGGGGGTTCGGGACGGGCCGGTAGCGGGCGGCCGCGCCGTCCGCACCCGTCCAGCGCAGCAGCAGGTTGGTCTTGCCGGGCAGGGTCGGCGCGCCGAGGAGGTCCGCCACCTCGGGCAGTTCCGGGGCGTAGCGCGCCAGCTCGCGCCGCGCGGGCTCCCACGGGTCCAGTCGCGGGTACCGTTCCCGCAGCGCCTCCGCGATCTCCAGGAGGTTGTTCACGACCAGGCAGTACACCAGCCGTTCCCAGCCGGCCGCGCGGGTCACGTCCGGCAGCAGCTTCACGCCCTCCGCGTCGCGGAACAGGGCCCGCACGGGCGTCCCCGCCCCGTCCACGGCCACCACCGTGTTCTGCAGATGCGCCTCCAGGACGACCCCGTGCCGGGCGAACACCTCCAGCACGGGCGGCACGACGTGGCGCAGGTACGCCGTCCACCAGGCGGCCGGATCGGCGAGGGTGTCCAGGGGGTTGCCGTCGAAGCCCGCCGCGTCCTCCGTCAGGGCGGCCGCCAGCAGGGGGGTCGTACCGGGTGCCACGTGCCCGCCCGTGCCGTCGCGCACGAGGACGGCCAGTTCCTCGAAGGCGAAGTCCGCCGTGCGGTAGCCGCGGTCGCCGAGCCAGGCCGCGCCGCCGTCCAGGGTGCGGAAGGCCGACGTCACCGCGGCGTCCGTACGGCGCAGGGCGAGGAGGTCGTGACGCCACAGACGGCGGATGTCGTTGGTGATGCGGACGTCGAGGCTGAACTTCAGGAAGAGGTCGGCGCCGGGGACGTACAGGGTGCGGATCGCCGCCGTGGGCCACGCGGACCACGGGGAGGGGCCGAGGTGGACGAGGCGGCCGTCGGCGAACGCCGCGCGGAGGTACGGGCGGGCGCCGAGGAGGGCGAGCTGCCAGGGGTGGGCGGGGAGGAGGCGGTAGCCGTCGGGGGCCGCGCCGAGGGCGTCCAGGGCTCCGGTGGCGCCGGTCTGCGCGCAGACGTCCTCGCGCAGACCGAGCAGCACGAGCGGGAACTCGGCGTACGACTCCGGGGCGTACGGGAGCCAGCCGGCGGCCGGGCCGCCGCCGCGAGCCTTGGGAGCGGGGTGGTGGGGGTGTCCCGTGATCAGGGACTGCTCGGAGCGCCGGTACGGATCGGCCGGCGGGGCCGTGCCCGCGCGGGCCGCCAGGACGGCCGCCACCACGTCGCGGCTGTGGGTCATCTCGGCGGGCAGCTCGGAGTTGGACAGGCCGGTGTGCAGGCGCAGTTCCTCCGCGGCGAGTTCCACCAGCCCGGCGTGGCCGAGGGGCTGCCAGGTGCCGTCGGCGAACAGCTCCGGGTCACGGGGCCTGCGTCCGTCGCGCACCCGCAGCAGCCGCCCCCCGGCCGGCAACCGGTACACCCGGCGCCCGCCCGGCCCACCCGATCCGTCTGATCCGTCCGATCCGTCCGGGTCCGGCGGACCCGCTCCGGGTTCGCCGATCTCCCGCAGCAGACAATTGAGCAGCGGAGCGGAGGCGTAGGCGTCGGCTGCTTCGGCGACGCGGTCACCGGGCCGTACGGGCTGCGGGGGGTGCAGGGAATGCAGGGGGTGCATGAGATCCACGCGATCCGTTCGTCGTCCACGGTGCACTCGCGCTCAGTATGTCCGGATGTCCGGCGTCGTGTCCGGCCGCGACGGCGCCCCCTCACCCTAGGAGTCCTCTGTGCACCCTCCCCACCCCCCGGCCGAGACCGAGGCCGCCCTGGCCGCCGGGCTGCGCGCCGTGCGCCCCGCCCTGCTGGCCCCGTACGGGGCCGCGCTCCCGGACGCACGCGCGGCCGTGCTGTCCCGGTTGTGGCGCGGGCTCGCCCATGAGCCGCTGCCGTGGGTGACGCACCGCCCGGCCGGGCGCGACGGCCTGACGCTCGCGCTGGCCGACGGCCGCCGGCTGCACGGGCCCCGCCCCGACCCGTACGCGACGGGCACAGCCGTCCCGGAGGTCGAGCTGGACGGGGTGGCGTACGACCACCCCGCGGCGCTGATGGCGGCGCTCGGTCTTCCGCACGCCCGGTCCTTCGCCGCGGAACTCGCGCACAGCGTCGCCTCGCTGGCCCTGTCCCGGGCCGGCCAGGTCCCGTCGGCCGGTCCCCGCACCCTCTGGGAGTGGGAACAGCGGGTCGTCGACGGGCACCCCTTCCATCCCAACTGCCGTGCGCGGCCCGGCTTCTCGGTGGCCGAGCAGCTGGCGTACGCCCCGGAGCACCGGCCGGTGGTCGAGCTGGGCACGGTCGCCGTACGGGAGGAGGACTGCCGGTCGACGGGCGCGTGGCCGTACCGGGAGGCGGGGCGGCTGCTGATCCCCGTGCATCCGTGGCAGGCACGGCACGTGCTGAAGGGCGAGTACCCCGTCGCAGCCGGTGCGGCCGCTCATCCCCTGATGTCCCTGCGCACCCTGGCCGTGCCGGGCGGGACGCACCTCAAGACCGCGCTCAGCGCCCGGCTGACCTCGTCCGTGCGGGACATCTCGGTGTACTCGATCACGTCGGCCGCCACGGTGTCGGCGTTCATGGAGTCGATGGCCGCCCGCCTGGGCGGGCTGCTGCACATCACGCGGACGCTCGGCGCGGTCACCGCCGGCACTCCGGACCTGGCCGCCGTCTCACGGGAGTCCCCCGACCTGTACGCGGGGACGGGTGAGCGGGTCGTCCCGGTCGCCGCTCTCGCGGCGGGCGTCCAGCCCTTGTCCCCCGCCCGGCTCGCGGAGTTCAGCAGACTCGCGCTCACCGTGGGGCTGCGCCTGCTGGAGCTGGGCGTCGCCCTGGAGGCCCACGGACAGAACCTGCTCGTGGTGCTCTCCCCCGCCGGGGATCCGGTACGGCTCGTCTACCGCGATCTGGCGGACATCCGGATCAGCCCGGCCCGCCTCGCCCGGCACGGCATCCCCGTCCCGGACCTGGCGGGCCGTATCGTCACCGACGACGAGTCGGTCCTGCGCGGCAAGCTCTTCGGCTCGCTCGTCGCGGGCGCGCTGGCGGCGACGGCGGGTTCGGCGACCGCGCTGCGCGAGGCGCTGTCCGCGGCGGCACCGGACCTGCCGCGCACCGCGGACCTGACGGCGTTGCTGCACGAGCCCCTGCCGGCGAAGGCGCTGACGCTGATGCGGCTGTCGCCCGAGCGGCCCGGCGACCTCTGGGCACACCTGCCGAACCCCCTGGCCGGGGAGTTCCCGTGAAGGCCGTCCGGGCCTCGTCCTTCTCGGGGCACGTCCGTGTGATGCCGGGTGCCGGACGGTTGTGGCTGAGCGCGCAGTTCCCCGCGCCCCTTCGGGACGCGGGGACGTCAGAGGGCTCAGGAGTGGCGCAGGGCCTTGGCCAGGGGGCCCTCGCCCGTTGCCTCGACGTGGCCCTCGCGTACCGCCGTCAGGAGGTTCAGGTCACCCCGGGCCAGTGCCGCGCAGGCCCCGGGGCCGAGGGTCAGGCGGGCGTCGGGGGCCTCGGGGGCGGGGCCCTCCCCGTACACCGGGCCGGTCCCCGTGCCGAGGCGTACGTGGAACGTGCCCTCGTCCAGGTGCACCTGGACGACCCCGTCGCCCAGCCCCGCCAGCGACCGCAGCAGCGGCAGCGCGAACCAGTGGGCGCGCACCGCGTCGGTGGGGCGGCGCTCCGCCAGCAGGGGCGCGCCCCACTCGCCCAGCGCCTGGAGCACGGGCAGCAGCGCACGGCCGCGGTCCGTGAGTTCGTACACGTGGGCCGCGCCCGGCGGGGGCAGCCGGCGGCGTGTCACCAGGCCGTCCCGTTCCATGTCCTTGAGGCGGGAGGCCAGCACGTCCGTGCTCACACCGGGCAGGTCGGCGTGCAGGTCGGTGTAGCGGCGCGGACCGGCGAGCAGCTCGCGGACGATCAGGAGGGTCCAGCGGTCACCGACGGCGTCGAGCGCCCGGGCAGCGGAACAGTACTGGTCGTAGCTTCGGCGAGGTGACATGCGACGCAGTCTAGACAACTTGTTGGACTTTCCAAGCGACTACTTGGTAAAACCAAGCAACGTCACAACCTGGAGGTGCGCACCGCATGGAGTTCCGGCAGTCGAGCAAGCTCAGCGAGGTCTGTTACGAGATCCGGGGCCCGGTCATCGAGCAGGCGAACGCGCTGGAGGAGGCGGGCCACAGCGTCCTGCGCCTCAACACCGGCAACCCCGCGCTCTTCGGCTTCGAGGCACCGGCGGAGATCCTCCAGGACATGATCCGGATGCTCCCGCAGGCACACGGCTACACGGACTCCCGCGGCGTCCTCTCGGCCCGCCGGGCCGTGGCGCAGCGCTACCAGGAGCGCGGCCTCGAAGTCGGCGTGGACGACGTCTTCCTGGGCAACGGCGTCTCCGAGCTGGTCTCGATGGCCGTCCAGGCGCTCGTCGAGGACGGCGACGAAGTCCTCGTCCCCGCCCCGGACTTCCCGCTCTGGACGGCGGTGACGACGCTCGCGGGCGGCAAGGCCGTGCACTACCTGTGCGACGAACAGGCCGAGTGGTACCCGGACCTGGACGACATGGCGTCGAAGATCACGGACCGCACGAAGGCCGTCGTCATCATCAACCCGAACAACCCCACCGGCGCGGTCTACCCCAAGGAGATCGTCGAGGGCATCCTCGACCTGGCCCGCCGGCACGGCCTGATGGTGTTCGCCGACGAGATCTACGACCAGATCCTGTACGACGGCGCCGTGCACCACTCGGCCGCCGCGCTCGCCCCCGACCTGGTGGTCCTCACCTTCTGCGGTCTGTCGAAGACGTACCGCGTGGCGGGGTTCCGCTCCGGCTGGCTGGTCGTGACCGGCCCGCGCCAGCACGCGAAGAACTACCTGGAGGGCCTCACCATGCTGGCCTCCATGCGGCTGTGCGCCAACGTGCCCGCCCAGTACGCCATCCAGGCCGCGCTCGGCGGCCGGCAGTCCATCCACGAACTCACCGCGCCCGGTGGCCGGCTGCACGAACAGCGTGACGTCGCGTGGAAGAAGCTGAACGAGATCCCCGGTGTCTCGTGCGTGAAGCCCAAGGGCGCGCTGTACGCGTTCGCGCGCCTCGACCCCTCGGTGCACAAGATCCACGACGACGAGAAGTTCGTGCTCGACCTGCTGCTGCGCGAGAAGATCCAGGTGGTCCAGGGCACCGGGTTCAACTGGCCCCGCCCCGACCACTTCCGCATCCTCACCCTCCCGTACGCCGACGACCTCGACGCGGCGATCAGCCGGATCGGGCGGTTCCTGAGCGGCTACCGGCAGTAGGCGGCGAGGGGATGTCGGACCCGGGCCGTAGTCTTCGGTGAACGGGTCCGCCGGTCGCCGTCGCCGCCTGCGGGCAGCGGGGCCGGGTCCGCCGTGGCCCGGGAGGAGCCCCGGAGGAACCCGAACCCGGAGGAAGGAGCGCCCCGTGACCCGACCGCCGACCGCCGCACAGCGGCGCGTCATCGACGCCGCCGAACCCGTGACGGGGCGCCTCAGGGGCGCGCAGAGCCAGCTCGCGGCGCTGGTACGGCACGGTCTGGCCTTCCGGCATCCGCGTCCGCCGCACGACCACTTCCTCACTCCGGCGGGCCAC
Organism: Streptomyces beigongshangae; assembly: GCF_019710745.1. Taxonomy (GTDB): domain Bacteria; phylum Actinomycetota; class Actinomycetes; order Streptomycetales; family Streptomycetaceae; genus Streptomyces; species Streptomyces beigongshangae. The sequence goes on along the minus strand of NZ_JAHKJW010000012.1, from coordinate 152,502 downwards.
CGGGTGCGCGAGGGGACGCCGGACGGGCCGGAGGATGCCGCGGGAGCCGCCTCCGCGTTCCCCGGTCCCCCCGCCGCCGTCCGTGACACCTCCGGGGTGTTCGCCGCGCGGGTCGGCGGCGAGGAGGCCGCCGCCGACGGGGCCTCGCGCACGCGGGAGGTGCGCAGCGCCTGGCAGGGGCTGCTGGAGCTGCGGCGGATGACCAACACGGGCGGCGCCGTGGACCGGCCCTGCGCGTGGGAGCGTACGCATCTGGTGCAGGCGGCGGCTCTGGCGCTGGAGGCGGCGGGGCGCCGTCCGGCGGGAGCCGGCGCCGGTGCCGCGGGGTACCGGGTGCGTGCGACGCCCCAGCCGGAGGCCGTCGCCGTGCGCGAGCCGGACGCGGAGGCGCTGAGGGAGTGCGCGGCGACGCTGGAGGAGGCGGGCTGGCAGGTCGGCGAGCACACGGAGCCGCGCTCGGGGGCGCGGTACCTGCTGGCTTCGCCCCGGCGGGTGTGAGGGCCCGCGGCGCCGCATCGCACGAGGAGGGAGCCGCGCCCGGCCCGCGCCCGGCCCGCCCGGGTGGGGCGGGGCGGGCCGGGCGGGACTCACCCCAGCGGGTTCAGCAGATCGGCGTCGTTCTCGAAGGCGAAGAGCAGCAGGTCCGTCATCGTGAACGCGCCCCTGCGATGGGAGGGAAGGCTCGGGCGCCACCCCGGGTGCTTCACGATCGACGTGCGGCTGCCCTCCATCGCGCGGTGGAAGACCTCGGCTACGAGCCTGCCGCCCACACCGGTGAGCCGGCCGGGGTGGCGCTCGTTCACCTCGGCCTCGCGCAGGACGTAGAACCACAGCGGGGTGTGCGCCACCAGGAGCCTGCGCTCCTCGGCGGTCAGCCCGTCGAGCACGGCGCCGCCGGCGCCCCGCAGGATCTGGTCCTCGGTCAGCGGCGCGACACGCATCTGCGCGGCCAGTTGCGGCCCGGTGGCCAGCTCGACCATGGCTGCCCGGGTGAGGTTGCGGAACGCGAGATTGCGCTGGACCGGCGGCGGGGCGGGACGACCGCGGCCGTCGAACGTGCCGGTGGGCAGCGCGGCCAGCGGGTCGACGAGCAGGGTGTCGATGCGCTTGGCGCGGTTGAACTCGGCCTCGGGCACGACGAGATCGTCCCGGCCCGCCTCGCCGAAGTCGAAGAGCCTGCGGAAGTCGGCGATCCAGTTGCTGGGCAGCCGCAGGTTGGCCCCCGCGTTCGGGTCGTCGAGGTCGCTCAGGTCGTTCGGGTCGTCCGGGTTCCCCGGAGTGAGGTTGCCCGCCGTGCCGCTGAACCGGAACAGCAGACCGAGCGTGGCGGGCCCGCCCCGTCCCCCGGTACGGAAGACCCTGTTCCACTGGTAGGTGGTCCGCACCATGCTGTGCCCGAACCGGTAGGCGGCGACGGAGAACTCGATGGGCATCGTCGGCAGGTCGCCCGGCCGGGACCGCCCCGGCACCTCGAAGTGCCGGCGGCCGCGGGTGAAAACGCTCTCGACGATCTCCGGGTCGACGATCCGCGGCAGGAAGTCCGTGCGCAGCATCCACTGGTAGTGCTTGACCACGGTGTCGCGGGCGGCGCGGAAGAGGCGGGACTCGGGCACCCCGCGCTCGGCCAGCCGGTCGACGACGCGGTTGTGGAAGCGGATGAAGGCCAGGTGCAGCTGGCCGACGGCGAGGTTCTCGTCGTTGCGCGGGTCCGGGATCAGCGGGGCCCGCCGGTCGGCGCGGGTGCCGCCCGCGGTCTCCCCCGCCCGGGGGAGGTCGAACCCCTCCTGGTCGATCTTGACGGGCGGGACATCCGACGGGAAGTCCGATCCCAGCGACGTACCCGTCTTGAGGTGGCCGTCGGGCTCGTAGAAGCGCGCGCTGCCGGCGTGGTCCGGGCCCATGCCGTACAGCGAGTCGAGGTCGAGGGCGGGGCTGCGCCCCTGCAACAGCTCCTCGACCGGGACCGGTTCGCCCAGGCCGACCCGTGTCCTGTCGAGAGTCAGGTCATGGTCGACGAACTGCCCGAGATAGGTGAAGCCCGCCGGCACCGGGGTACCGGGCGGGCCCGAGTCCGGGTCGTCCCCGCCCTGTCCTACGGCGGTCATGGCCTCGGCGAGCCGGGCGCGCAGGCCCTCGTCGAGCTGTACGCCCTTGTCCTTGCTCAACCTGGAGAAGCGGAAGGCCAGTTGCTGCTCGGCCGCGGTCGGTACGCGCGCGACCGACCGCCCCTTCTCGAACTCCAGGATCCGGCCCTCGTCGACGACGTAGTAGGTCTCGCGATGGTGTCGGTGCACGATGTGCTCCGTTTCTCGTCCCCCGTGCCCCGCGGCCGGTCCCCACCGGTCGCGGAGAGGTCATCCCCATATGACCTTGTACCTCTGCAACGCACCACGCATGGGCGATAGTTCCCGCATAGGAGTGCTAATTCCGCCATTGTCTTCTATTGCCGAAAAGTACCTCACGCCCCATCCGTCACACGCCGCGAACGGCACACGCGAGGGACGGGTGTGTGCGAGGAACGGGTGTACGCGACCCGCGATCTCTGGTAGGAAACTTTCCTAACAGTACGGACGACGGTACGGAAGAACGACATCCACCCCACTGGAGGTCCCGTGCACACCCCCCACGTACGCTCCTCGCGCCGCACCCTCCTCGCGCTGATCGGAGCATCCCTGGTGGCAGGACCCGCCGTTGCGGCCGCCGGCCCCGCGAACGCCGCGGCCACCGGGCTCGACGACCCGGCGAAGAAGGAGATCGCCATGAAGCTCGTCTCCAGTGCGGAGAACTCCTCGCTGGACTGGAAGGCCCAGTACGGGTACATCGAGGACATCCGCGACGGCCGCGGGTACACCGCCGGCATCATCGGGTTCTGCTCGGGCACGGGCGACATGCTCGACCTGGTCGAGCTGTACACCCGGCGCCGGCCCGGCAACGCGCTGGCCGGCTACCTGCCCGCCCTGCGCCGCGTCGACGGCACCGACTCGCACGAGGGTCTCGACCCCGGCTACCCGGACGCCTGGCGCCGAGCCGCCCGGGACAATGCCTTCGAACAGGCCCAGAACGACGAGCGCGACCGCGTCTACTTCGACCCCGCCGTGCGGCGGGGCAAGGCGGACGGCCTCGGCACGCTCGGCCAGTTCGCGTACTACGACGCCGTCGTCATGCACGGCGACGGCGGCGACCGCACGAGTTTCGGCAGCATCCGCGGGCTGGCGCTGGACCGGGCCAGGCCCCCGGCCCAGGGCGGCGACGAGGTGACGTACCTGCACGCCTTCCTGGACGCCCGCGTCTGGGCGATGAAGCAGGAGGCCGCCCACGAGGACACCACGCGCGTGGACACCGCCCAGCGGGTCTTCCTCAGGAACCGCAACCTGAACCTGGACCCGCCGCTGGACTGGCAGGTCTACGGGGACAGTTACCACATCGGCTGAGGACACCGCCGTCCGGACGCCCGAGCGGCCGGAGCACCGAACGGCCGGAGCACCGAACGACCGGAGCACCGAACGACCGGCAGGCCGGAGTTCCCGGTGGGGCGGGGTCAGGCCCGCGCGGCGATCCGCGCGAGGCGCCGGGCCTCGTCCCGCGTGGAGCGGGCGACGGCGTCCTCGTCGACGTGCAGCAGACGGCCGTCCTCGACGATCTGCACACCGTTCACGAAGGAGGCGGTGACCGGCGCGGCGGCGCCGAGGACGAGGGCGGCCACCGGATCGGCGATCGACGCGTGGGCCAGGGTGTCCAGCTTCCACAGCACCAGGTCGGCGAGCTTGCCCGGTTCCAGGGAGCCGATCTCCGCCGCCCGGCCGAGGACCCGGGCTCCGCCGTACGTGCCGAGCCGCAGCGCCTGGCGGGCGGTCAGCGCGGCCTCGCGGTGGGCGCCGAGGCGGTTGACGAGCAGCGCGTTGCGCAGTTCGGTGTGCAGTTCGCCGGACTCGTTCGACGCCGCGCCGTCAACACCCAGGCCGACCGGGACGCCGGCCGCGAGCAGGTCCGGGACGCGTGCGATCCCGGCCGCCAGCCGCGCGTTGGAGGAGGGGCAGTGGGCCACCCCCGTGCCCGTACGGGCGAAGGCGGCGATGTCGGAGTCGTCCATGTGGACGCAGTGCGCCATCCACACGTCCTCGCCGAGCCAGCCGGTCGACGCGAAGTAGTCGGTCGGGCCCATGCCGAACAGTTCCTCGCAGAACTGCTCCTCCTCGACCGTCTCCGAGCCGTGGGTGTGCAGCCGTACGCCCTTGTGCCGGGCCAACTCGGCTGCCCGCTTCATGAGTTCGGTCGACACGGAGAACGGTGAGCAGGGGGCCACGGCCACCTGGGTCATGGCGCCGAAGGAGGCGTCGTGGTGTTCGTCGACGGTCGCCCCGGTGGCGGCGAGGGCGTCTTCGAGGGTCTCGACGGCGAAGTCCGGCGGCAGTCCGCCGTCCTTCTCGCCGCGGTCCATGGAGCCGCGGGCCAGGGTGAAGCGGACGCCCGTCTCCCGTGCGGCGCGGATGATCGGGCCCGACAGGTCGCCGGAACCCTTCGGGAAGACGTAGTGGTGGTCCACGGCGGTGGTGACCCCGCCGCGGGCCAGCACGCCGAGGGAGCCCTGGGCCGCCGCGTAGGTCATCCGCTCGTCGATGCGCGCCCAGGTCGGGTACAGGGCGGTGAGCCAGTCGAAGAGGTTGTGGTCCGTGGCGAGGCCGCGGGTGAGCCACTGGTAGAAGTGGTGGTGGGTGTTGACCAGGCCCGGGGTGACGAGGTGGCCGGTCGCGTCGATCCGGCGTACGACGTCCGCCAGGCCCTCGGGGGCCCGGCCCGGGCCGAGCGACTCTATGCGGTCGCCCGCCAGGACGAGGTGGCCCGGGCTGTACTCGGTGTCGTCCGCGTCCACGGTCGCCACCGAGCAGTTCTCTATGACGATGCGTCGGTCTGCGACGAGGCGTCGGTCTGCGGCCATGGTTCGTCCTTCTGCTGTCGGAGGGGGAGCCGTGCGGCGGAAGCCCTGCGGCGGAGCCGTGCGGAGGCAGTGCGCCGGAGATCGTCAGAGGCCGGTTCGGACGCCGGTTCAGGGGCCGGTGAGGTCCACCGGGATGCGCGCCTCGCGGCCGTCCCGCAGGACCGTGGCCTCGATCAGGCCGTACGGCCGGTCGGCGGCGAAGTACACCTCGTTGTCGTTCTCCAGGCCGAAGGGCGCCAGGTCGACGAGGAAGTGGTGCTTGTTCGGCAGCGAGAGGCGTACCTCGTCGATCTCCTCGCGGCGCTCGATGACGCGTGCCCCCATCCGGTACAGGGTCTGCTGCAACGACAGCGAGTACGTCCGCGCGAATGCCTGGAGCAGGTGCCCGCGCACCTGCTCGTACGACGTGTCCCAGTCGGGCATCCGCTGTGCGCCGCCGGTCCAGCCGAACCGCCAGCGTGCGGAGACCTCGGTGGCGAGGACGCGGTCGTACGCCTCGTCGAGCGTCGTGTACTCGTCCTTGACGTAACCCCGGAACTCGGAGTCCGTCGAGTTCAGCACCACCAGGTCCTCAAGGCCGGACACGACCTCCCACGAGGAGCCGTCGTACGTGATCTGCGCCAGGCGGGTCTCCCGGCCCTTGCGGACGAAGGAGTGTTCCGGCCGCTCGGCGCGGGTGGGTTCCGCGCCGGCGGATCGGACATCGGCGGATCCCGCGCCGGCGGATCCCGTATCTCCCGTATCTCCCGTATCCACGGATGCCGTATCGGTCCCGGAGGCTCCGATGCGCTCCCAGGCGTACTCCTCGATGCGGACGCGCGCGGCCCTGATCGGCTCCTGCGAGGTCACGAAGTGCCGGGCCAGGTGGATGCCGAACTGCTCGGCGGACTCGATGCCGTGCTCCTTGGCGAAGGCGTACACCGTGTTCCTGGCGGTGTCCGTCGGCAGGACGTTCGCGTTGGAACCCGAGTAGTGGGCCTCCTCCATGTCACCGCTCAGGGCGACGGAGACGTTCAGGTCCTTGATGTGGTGGGTGGCGCCGTCGCGGGTGATCCTGACGACGCGGCTCTCGGCCTTGCCGTACTGGTTCTGGGCCAGCACCGCCGGGCGGGCGGGACGGGAAGGAGTGGTCATGCCTGCCAGCTCCCTCGGTATACGGAGTAGCCGAACGGGTTGAGCAGCAGCGGTACGTGGTAATGCTCGCCGGGACCGACGGCGAAGGTGACCGTCACCTCGGGGAAGAACGCCCGCGCGGCACCGCTGTCCCGGGGCGCGGGGCCGTCCTGCCGCGCAGCGGCCCGCTCCTGCTCGAAGTACGCCTCGTGGTACGCCCCGAAGTAGGCCTCGACGGCGAAGTCGAGCCGTACGTGCGTGGTGCCCTCCGGCAGGGCCGGCAGGTCCTTGCACCGCCCCTCCGCGTCGGTCGCGGAGCCGCCCAGCACCTGCCAGTCGTCCCCCTGCCCCTCCCGGGCGGACCCGCCACCGCGGGCCGCGAGGCGGACGGCGACGTCCGCGGCGGGACGGCCCGCACTGGTGTCCAGGACGTGCGTGGACACGGAAGCGGTGGTGTCGGTGCTCATACGGGGGCGTCCTCTTCGACGAGTCGGGCGAGCCGGATGCGGTTGATCCTGCCCAGTTCGGTGCGCGCGATCTCCCGCTCCCGCTCCGGCGTGTTGCCGATCCGCTCCTTGACCGCGTCGCGCATCCGCTCGCCGGTGAGGCCGGTCGCGCAGATCAGGAAGACATGGCCGAACCTCTCCTGGTACTCCAGGTTCAACTGCAGTGTCTCCGCCCTGAGTTCGGCAGGGACGTCCGTCATGCCGCGCTGTTCGCGGGACGAGACCGGGTCGCCCGGCGCGGGCCGTCCGATCGGCGGATGCCCGGCCAGCGCCTCCGCCAGGTCGGCGTCGGTCAGGCCGGCCGTGACGGCGTCGCTCCACGCGAGGAGTTCGTCCGCGGTGGCGTAAGGGCGCCGGGCGAGCAGTCCGCCCACCCATGCCGTCGAGGTGCACAGCTCGCGGAGGGCCGCGTGGGCCGCGCGCTCCTCCACAGCGTTGAACCGGGCGAGGCCGCCGGTTGTCGTGCTCGACGTCACGGGGTGCCTCCGATGCCTTGTGCTGGACGGCTGGACGGCTGCGGTCAGCTAACGCCCCCGGAAACACCGCGTCAACACTTTGTTGAAAAATCCGGGCGGCAGACCCGGCGAACGGAAGGGAAGGGAAGGGGACGGAATCGTAGTTGCGGCCGCTTGTCAGCCGCTCAGATGCCCTTCTCGCGGTTCAGGTAGTTGTAGATGGTGAACCGGCTGACCCCGAGGGCGACCGCGACGGTCTCCACGCCGTGCCGCACGGAGAAGGCTCCGCGCACTTCGAGCATCCGTACGACTTCCTGCTTGGCCTTGCGGTCCAACTCGGCCAGGGACTTGCCGTGTTCGCGTTCCAGGGCGGCCAGGATGCGGTCCAGCGAGTCGGCGAGCCGGGGCAGCCGGACGGCCATGACGTCCGCGCCCTCCCAGGAGAGCACGACGTCGTCGGGTCCGGCCTGGCCGGGCGACAGCATCTCAGCACCCATGGCGTCGACGAGCGGCTTGACGGCCGAGATGAAGGGGTCCTCCGCCGATTCGGTCACCGCTCCCCCTGCCCGATCACGTTGATCTGCAGGGAGACCCGGGTGGCGCCGGCGTCCAGGGCATTGCGCAGCAGCGCGTCGACCGCCGTGAGCACCGGATCCGCCCCGCCCTCAGCGGTGTTGCCGAACGGGCCGACCTCCACCGCGTCCAGCTCGGCAGACTCCAGGACCTCGCGGGCGGCCAGCGCGTGCGGCGGCACCTCGTCGAGGTCGAACGGCTCCGTCGTGAACTCCACCCTCAACCGCACCGCGCCCCCATGGCATCGCTCCGACCCGTGTCTCCCGACGGCCGCGACCCGGCCCGGCCGGCCGCAAGGCGACCCTAGCCCACCGGGGAGCCGCCTTCCGGCCACCGACGGGCCCCTCCCCCGCTCGGGTGCCTTCCGCGCCGACCCCTCTTGACAAGGTCCGCCCGCGCGGACAGCCCTTCCATAAGATGGAGAAAAACTTCCATTATACGGAATCAATCATCGAACCGGCCACGGAGCCACTCGTCACGGAGGGAGCGTCCACCCTCATGCCAGGTCTCTCGGCGGAGGCAGCCGCAGCGCACCGCTTCGACGTCAACCTGTCGATCCTCTTCACGGAACTCCCCCTGCTGGAGCGCCCCGCGGCCGCCGCCGCGGCGGGCTTCACCGCGGTCGAGCTCTGGTGGCCCTGGCCCGGCTCCCCCACCACCGGCCGGCCGAGCCGGACGCTCCGAGGACGGCGATCGAGGACGCGGGCGTACGGCTCACGGGCCTGAACCTCTACGCCGGACGGCTGCCGGGCCCGGACCGGGGCGCGCTGTCGATCCCCGGGGAGGAGTCCGAGCGGTTCCGCGCGAACATCGACGTGGCGGCGGACTTCGCGGGATCGCTGGGCTGCGGAGCCCTCAACGCCCTGTACGGCAACCGCGTCGACGGCGTCGACCTGGAGGCGGCCCTCGACGTCCTGAACGGCGGGCTCACCGGCTCGACCGTGCTGACGCGCAAGAGGGACGACTTCCCTGACCGCGACTTCGGGCCGGGCTTCCGGATCGACCTGCACCACAAGGACATGGGCATTGTCACGGACGCCGCCCGCGGGCGGCGTGGTCGCCCAGCTCGTCGCCTCCCTGCGCGCCCGGGGGGGGACGGCGGCCTGGACCACTCCGCCCCGCTGCGCGCGGTCGAACGCCTCTCCGGCACCCGGGTCTGACGCCCTCCCCCGGGTCCGACTGCCGGACCCGGCCGCCGGTCCCGACCGTTGAGCCCTTGGGCGGATGTACGTTCACGGTTGTACGCCCGCGTGCGTAGGACGGCTACGGAACCCTCAAATCAACCTCTGAACATGGTCCGAGGGCTTCAACTCCCCGTGGTGCAGGGCACATTCTCTACCACGAGGGGCCCGCCGGCACGGGGGCGGCGGGCCCCACACGGGGGAGCACGGGGGAGCCGGGTCCGGTCCGGCCTCGGCTCTGTCCGCGTGGCCGGCGCCGCCGGTCCGCGGTCAGATCTCCAGGGCCTTGACCGGCGCCTCCAGGGCCCTGATCGACGTGGGCGCGTGGCCCGGTTCGGTGGCGATCTCCTCGAACTCCACGACCTCGCCGATGTCGTTGGTCGTGGACATCGAGATGTCGGTGACGCGCTCCAGGACCACCTCGACCACCACCGGGACCTGGAACCGGGCCGCGAGCTTCTTCGCCCGCTCGAAGGCGGCGCCCAGTTCACCCGGGTCGGTGACCCGGATCGCCTTGCAGCCGAGTCCTTCGACGACCTTGACGTGGTCGACCCCGTACACGCCCAGTTCGGGCGAGTTGATGTTCTCGAACTCCAGGTTGACCTGGAAGTCGATGTCGAACGCCCGCTGTGCCTGGCGGATCAGGCCCAGATAGGCGTTGTTGAGGAGCACGTGGACGTACGGGATCCGGTGCTGGGCCCCGACGGCCAGTTCCTCGATCATGAACTGGAAGTCGTGGTCGCCGGAGAGCCCGACCACCTGCGCCCCGGGATCGGCCCTGGCGACGCCGGGCGCGGCCGGGACGGTCCAGCCGAGGGGACCCGCCTGTCCGCAGTTGATCCAGTGGCGCGGGTGGTGGACGTGCGGCGGCTGCGCGCCGGCGATCTGCGCGAGGCCGATGGCGGTGACGTAATCGACGCGATGTCGACGGCCTGGAAGTCCCCCTTGTGGAGCACGGAGGTCGGGGCCTGTCCCGTGACGCACAGGATCGGGACGGAGTCGCCGGTCGCGGAATGCAGACCGGTGATCATGTCGGTGCCCGCGGGGCCGGAGGTCCCGATGCAGACACCGATGTTGCCGGGCGCGGTGCGGGTGCAGCCCTCCGCCATGTGGGAGGCGCCCTCGACGTGGCGGGCCAGGGTGTGGCCGATGCCGCCCGCGGCCCTGAGCTCCGCGTAGAAGGGGTTGATCGCCGCGCCCGGCACACCGGACGCGTGGGTGACGCCCTCACGCTTGAGGATCTCGACTGCCGCGCGGGCAGCGGTCATACGAGCCACTGAGTACTCCGGCCTCGACTGTCGGATCCGGGCTCCCGTCGCGCCCCGCGAAAGCACCGGGCTTCGCCTTGATTCCGCTTCGATTTCGCACTGATTCCATAATACGGAAAGTAAATTCTACTATCTGGAAATAATGCAGGTCGGGGTGCGGGGGGCGTCAAGAGCGGGCGACCGGTGTGCGGGCGGGGCAATCCCGGGGTCTCCGATCGATTCGCTGCCGGAGGGGGGAGTTCCGGAGGACGATGGAGGAGCCGTCCCCGTGTGGTGCCGGCGTCACGGTGTCGTGTTCTGGAGAGGGTCATGGCCGAGAGCGTGCCGGTGAGGTGTCCGGCCTGCCGGCGGGAGCACGTCTACGCGGTGCCGACGTACCCGTGCGCGTGCGGTGCGCCGGTCGTGCCCGTGCTGGATCCGCGGGCGCGCCCCGAGTCCGTCACCCACCACACCTGGGACGAGGACTGGGTGCCGATCCCCTGCGGTACCTGCGGACGGGCGGACCAGTGGCCCCGGCCGGAACTGGGGTGCCCGTGCGGGACGGTGCTGCGGGTGCCGCTGGCCGATGCGGACGGGGACGCGGATGCCGGTACCGCCACCGGCACCGGGGCCGGAGCCGGCGAACGCGTTCCGCAGACGGGGACGAAGACCGGGGACGCCTCGGACGCGGCCTCCGGGGGCGCGAACGCGGATCAGGATCAGGATCAGGACCAGGACCAGGAGCGGAGTACGGATCAGGATCCGGAACGGAGTACGGATCGGGACCCGGGCCACCGTTCGCCCCCGAAGCCCCGGCGCCTGCCCGCCGCCCTCGCCCTCCCCCGTACCGAACCGGCGTCCCGTGCCGCGTCCCGTGCCGCCTTCCAGCCGGTGACCATCCGGACGGCCCGGGACGCGGTGACCGCCGCCGCGCTGTACCTGCGCTGGCTCGGCTACCAGGACATCCGGCGGGCCGACCAGCGGCCGCCCTCCGGGATCGGTCTCGCCGCCCGCGGGATCGTCGCCCAGGTCGACCCGACCGTGCGCCCCGCCTCCCCACGGGACGTGGAGTGCCTCTGGCTGACGGCGATGACGGAGTCCGCGGGCTGTGTCTACTTCTCGCTGGCCGGCTACGAGAAGGACGCCCGCACCTGCGCCGACTCGCTGGGCGTCCCCCTGTTCGTGCTGGACCTGACCGGCACCCCGCAGCCGGCGAACAGCCTCGCCGACGAACTCGTCGCGACCGGCGCCTGAACACCGCGATCCGGACCAACTCGCCCTGCCGGGAGCATAATTGACTCCATGACCGTCAGAGCGGCCACTTCCGCCGACCTCCCCCTGCTCCAGGACATCGAACGTGCCGCGGGCGAGCCCTTCCGCATCTTCGGGATGCCGGAGATCGCCGACGACGAGCCCCCCGCGCTCGATCTCCTGCAGCGCTACCGGAGAGCGGGGTACGCCTGGGTCGCCGAGGACGCGGCCGGCCCGCTTGTCGCGTACCTGATCGGTGAACCCGTGGACGGCGCCTTCCACATCGAGCAGGTCTCCGTCCACCCGGACGCCGCGCACCGGGGCGTGGGCCGCACCCTGATCACGTACGCCGCCGAGCGCGCACGCGGGCAGGGACTGACCGGTCTCTCCCTGACGACCTTCGCCGAAGTCCCCTGGAACGCGCCCTACTACAAGCGGCTCGGCTTCCGGGTCCTGGCCGAGTCCGAACTCACCCCGGGACTGCGGAGGATCCGGGCCGCGGAGGCCGAGCACGGCCTGGACCGCTGGCCCCGGGTGTGCATGTACCTGCGGGTGGAGCCGCGTCGGCAGCCCGCCCGGCGAACACCGGAGTAAGCACTCCGGCGCAAGGACTCCGGGCCCCGGACTCCGCGGTCCTCGCTCTCGTCCGCGCCCCCGCCCCGCCCGCGCCTCCGCGCCGGTCCCTGGATGCGCGGATGTGCGGATGTTCCGTATTGGGCGGGCCGCGGGTCGGCTCCTACCGTGAACCCCACCCCCCGCAGGTCGACGCACCGCCCCGGTGCACCCCACCGGCACCCCGAGGAGAACCGTGCCCGGGCCCGCCCCCGCCAGGAAGGCGGTCGCCGCCCCCTCCGGCCCGTCGTCCCGAACACACCCTGAGCGCGTGGACGCCTCAGACAGAAGCCGGGGGCGTCGCGGGCCTCTCCGAGCGGCCCGCAACGCCCCCTTTCCACGCGGTCGGCTCACCTGGCGCCGCGCTGATGGTGGTGCAGCGGTGCGGCGCTGTCGGGGTCGAAGCCGGAGGCGTCCTTGCCCCGCACGGCGGATCGGCAGTCGCCCGGCAGCACGCAGGACCGGCAACGCACGGCGCAGACCGAAGAGGCCGTCCCGGACGCGCACCACGACAGCGACGACCGCCGGCGGACGGTGGCTGCTCGGCGATCCATGGATCCTTTCTTCATACGCGCCTGTTTCCTGCCCGTTCTCCACGAGCTCCTTCCCCGGATCGAAGGGGACTGTTTTTGTTTTGCGGTACCCGCTGTGCGTAGGAACTCACCACGAACCGCTGCGCCCCGGCCCTCCCCTTTCCGCTGTGCAAGAGATTTCGAGTCGAGCCCTCCGTTCATTGCGCCGGAGACGACGGAGGGCCACGATGGAGAATCTCACTGTCCCGCCAACAGGACAGTACGGTGGATTCGTCAATCATTCGCCACATCATTTCCGCGCCTCAGGGCTGCAAATTCACTGGCGTTGCCACACGACGAAAGGCGAGTGCTATATGTTCGTCCCCGGACACTATCGAGAATCAGACGTCTCGTGGATGGTCGATCTTATGCGCGAGAACCCGCTGGCGCTGATGGCCAGCAACGGATCTTCCGCCGACGGACCGTTCGCCACCCACCTTCCCGTCATCACCGACCCCCGCTGGGAAGAACTCCCCGCCCCCGACCTGGCGGGCATGCCCCTGCTGGGCCACATGAACCGTGCCAACCCGCACTGGGCCGCGTTGGACACCGGAACGGTCATCCTGCTGACGTTCACCGGACCGCACGCCTACGTCTCACCTGCCGTCTATGGCGTCACGCCGGCCGCCCCGACCTGGAATTTCACCTCGGTGCACGTTCACGGAGTGGTGGAGAGGATAAATTCAACAGAGGATACGCTGGGCGTCGTGCAGGCGACGGTGCGGGCCTTCGAAAAGGAATTCGGCGAGGGCTGGGACATGAGTGAATCCGTCGATTATTTCCGCAAGATAGTCCCCGGCGTGGGGGCTTTCCGCGTCCGGGTGACCAAGGCCGAGGGGATGTTCAAGCTCAGCCAGGAGCAGCGTTCCGAGGTCCGCGAGCGGGTGGTGCGGTCCTTCGCCGCGCGTGGCTGCACCCGGCACGCACAGACAGCGGATCTCATGAGCCGTCTGCCGTGACGGTCTTCGGCATGTCGCGGGGTCCGCACCCCTGGCTTGTGCGGACCCCGTGACTTCCACCGCCCCGGACGGGCACCTCCGCCTGCCCCCGACGCGGCCGTACATCACCGGCGCGCGTGAACCGGTCATTCGGAGGGCGGTTGCCGCTCGGCCTCCTGCAACACCCGCGCGGCGGCGGCATCGAGCGTGGCCGTCACCCACTCCCCCAGCTCGGTGCCGGCCTGGGCCGCGGCCTTGTGCCACCACTGCAGCCGGTTGTCGGGCACGGCAAGCTGACGCGTCGCCGCCCCCGTGCGCGTCTCCTGCGGGGTGAGCTGACGCCGGGCCCGAATGGCGTTGCGCAGTTGCTTCGTGCTCCACTTCATCCGCTCGGCGCGGTCGAGCCAGGTCTCCTGATCGTCGACGGGCATCGACGCCAGTTCCGCGTGGTGCTGGAAGCTGAGCGCGGACCGACGCCGGTGCAGCTCGAACCGCCGGGAGACCCAGGCGTAGTTGCGCAGCGTCTGGTACTGCAGTCCGGCCGCTCGGATGCCGCGCTCGTAGCGGTCGGCGTAATGGTCCTTTCCGTACACGAGCCAGTCCCCGAGCCACCAGGACGACGAGTTGAGCAGCCCGGAGAGCTGACGCCCGGCGCGTTCCCACTCCTCGAAGGCGAGCCCCGCAGGTATGTGCAGCCCCACCTTTGTGGTGAGCACCTGACCACGCCGGGACCCTGTCCCGTTGGCTCTTCGGGTTCCCGATACTGCTTCGGCATTCCTGTCGAACGCGAGCGCCTTGGACTCTTCGTAATCCTCTACCCGATTCGCCATTACGCCTCCGTTTATACGCGCGTATCAGCCGAGCGGTCCGCGGTGTCTCCCCAGCGAAAACGGAAAGCATTCACCCCGTGTCTTGCGCAGCCATACCGAAAGCAGCGGTCATCTTCTGCAGATAGTCACGGCCGAACCGAATAGGACCGGACATTCCACCGGTTTCCTCAGAGGTCGGAACGGTCGACCGCCGCCCTCCCGAGTAGATCCCCGGCATCGATGCAAGTGCAAGGATCTTGGCGCCATCGACTACTACTTTGCAGAGTCCGAACGACCTTCAGGGCAATGGTCTGGTCCACTGATTGGCGTGATTGATGACATCCGCCGGGCGCTGCGGCACCCGGGCGGCCACCGCAAAGGATCACGATCCGCCGGGAATGCCGCCCTGCCCCTCTCCACCACAACCTCGGGCAGGACGCCGCATATCCCAAAAATCCGCAAGTCGCAGCCGTACGACCACGGTGCCCGACAACCGCGGCAACGAGGAGGCGAGCCGTACGCCACTGGAAGGTATGAGCGAAATCCAGCCGTCATCGCACCGCGGGACCACATGCCATCCGAGGCGCCAGAACAAGTCAGCCAGCCTACCCAGTGGCGCCACGCCGGAGGGCGACCTAGACTCTCCCCGCACAGCGCTCAGTAACGTCGGGGGAGTTATTGTGGCATGAATGCGACTCAAGCGCATAATTTGCCGCCTTCACGAGGGGCGGCCTACGCCATCGGTTCGGAATTATCTCTGGACCATTTCAGTAACACGATCTTCAAGAGCTTACGCCGGACCGATCAGCGTAGGTGGGCGCACACCTATCTGAAGGGACTGCTCGTCACTCCGGGCAAGAAGTCGGTGCGTCGACTCGCCACCGCCGTCTCCCGCGATCCGTCCGTCGTGCAGTCGCTGCGCCAGTTCGTCAGTCTCAGCCCGTGGAGTTTCGACGAGGTCATGGAGGAACTGACCCACTGGGTGGCGGGCCGTCACCCCGAGCCCGTGTGGTCCATCGGCCGGGTCGTCCTGCCCAAGCGGGGCAACCGGTCGGTGGGTGTCCACCGCTACTTCGACCTGCCTTCGGGCCGAACGCTCAACTGTCAGCTGGGGCTGGGCTCCTTTCTGAGCGCGGGCGGCGCCCAGGTCCCCGTCGACTGGTGCCTGTACCTGTCGACGGCCTGGACGCAGGACCCCGAGCGGCGCAGGGAAGCGCGTATACCTGACTCCGAGGAGTACCGGCCGCTGTGGGCGCACACGCTCCGGCTCGTCGATCGGCTGTCGGCCCGGACGAACTCCATGTCCTCCGTCGTCCTCGTCGACATGAGCGACGAGCCCGGCGTGCGGCACCTGCTGCACGGACTCCTCAAGCGCCGACGTGACTTCGTCGTCGCGGTGCCGCCGCACCTGGCGGTGCTGCCCGCCGGCGGGGGCGCCCCGGCACCGGTGAGCGCGAGGGCCTGGGTCTCCGCACAGAGCCCGGAGACCGCTCTCGTCCACCTGCCCGGGAAGCAGCAGCGCACCGCGCACCTCCAGACGTCCCTCGTCCACCTGCCGGGGGGTTCTCAGAGCAGTTCCCCCGGACCTCCCTACCGACTCTTCACCGAGGTGGACTCCGCCCGCGCCCCGGGCCCGCTGTGGCTCACCAGCCTGGCCCACCACACCCTCGCGGAGGCGGGCTCGATCGCCGCGTCGCACGCCGGGACGATGACCGTGATCGGTTCCATGGAACGGGATTTCGGGCTGCTGGACTTCGAGGGACGTTCGTTCCCCGGCTGGTACCACCACATGGCCCTCGTCTCTGCCGCGTACACCTACCGGCGCCTGTACGGGTTCACCGCCGAGCCGTCCCGCAACACGGCGCAGCGGATGCTGTAGCGACGCGGCGCGGCTTCCCCCCGCTCGCGGGGGCCGGTTCCGCGACACGGCGGTCCGGCCCCTGCCGGGCGTCAGCGGCTGTACTCGTCCTCCCGGACCGTGCGCCGGTTCCGCGGGGCTGCGAGCTGACGCGACAGCCGCTCGCCTTCGACATCCATGTCGGGCAGCATCCGGTCGAGCCACTTCGGCAACCACCACGCGCGGTCGCCGAGCAGGGCGAAGAGCCCCGGAATGATGGCCATACGGACGACGAAAGCGTCGAAGAGGACCGCCAGAGCGAGCCCGAGGCCGACCATCCGTACGAAGTCGTTGTCCTCCATGATGAATCCGGAGAAGACGCTCGTCATGATGAGCGCCGCCGCGGCGACCACACGGCCTCCGTACCGGAAACCGGTGACCACCGCCCGGTGGGTCGACTCCCCGTGGACGTAGGCTTCGCGCATCCGGGACACCAGGAAGACCTCGTAGTCCATCGCGAGGCCGAAGACGACGCCGATCAGGATGATCGGCATGGTGCTCATGATCGGGCCCGGTTGGTCGACCCCCACGATGTCGGCGAACCAGCCCCACTGGAAGATCGCCACGATGGCACCGAGCGCCGCGGAGACCGAGAGCAGGAATCCGAGAGCCGCCTTCAACGGCACGAGGAACGACCTGAAGACGAGGATCAGGAGCAGGAAGGCGAGACCGACCACGAGGCCGAGATAGGGCAGCAACGCGTTGTTGAGGGTCTTGGAGAAGTCGATGAACATGGCTGTCTGCCCGCTCACCAGGACCTCGGCGCCGTGGGTGCGCCCGGCACCGGCGAGGTCGTCGCGCAGGTTCTTGACCAGTTGCTCCGTCTTGCCGTCCGTCGGCCCCGTGTCCGGAATGACGTTGATGATCGCGGTGTCACCCGCTTTGTTGGGGGTCGGCGGGCTCACCCGGGCGACGCCGGGCTCGTCGGACAGCCTGGCGGCCACGTCCTCTCCCACGGACTTGGCGTCGTCGGCCTCGACGGTGACCGTCAAGGGGCCGTTGAAGCCGGGACCGAAGGAGTCCGACAGGATGTCGTACGCCTTGCGCTGGGTGGTCTCGGGAGCCATGGTGCCCTCGCCGGGCAGGCCGAGTTCCAGCCGCGTCGCGGGAGCGGCCACGACACCGAGACCGAGAATCCCGAACAGCAGTACGGCGACGGGGCGGCGCAGGACGAAGCCCGCCCACCGGGCACCCAGGTTCGGCCGCTGTCGGGCAGCTCGTTTCGCGGCCTTGCGGCGCTGCCGCTTCGACAGTGACTTGCCCTTGGCCTGCTTGCGGTCCCGCCGGTTCAGCACCCTGTACGGGGCGAAGCCGAGCAGCGCCGGCACGAGGGTGACAGCGATCAGGACGGCGACCGCGACGGTACCCGCCGCGGCCAGACCCATTTTGGTCAGGACCGGGACGTTGACGACGGTGAGGCCGACGAGGGCGACGATGACGGTGAGGCCGGCGAAGACCACGGCGGAGCCCGCGGTGCCCACCGCCCGCCCGGCGGCCTGCTCGCGCTCCCGGCCCTCGGCCACCTCGGTGCGGTAGCGGGAGACGATGAACAGGGCGTAGTCGATCCCCACGGCCAGGCCGATCATCATGGCCAGGGTGGTGGTGGTCGAGGACAGACCGAGCGTGCTGCCGAGGGCGCCGATCACGGAGACGCCGATGCCGACCCCCACGACGGCGGTGAGCAGCGGCATGCCCGCCGCCACCAGCGAGCCGAAGGTCACCAGCAGGATCACGGCGGAGACGCCGATGCCGATGATTTCAGCGGTGCCCTCCATCGTCTGCTCCACGGGGACCGCATCACCGCCCATCTCGACCTCGAGTCCGTCCGCGCGGGCTTCGTCGGCCGCCGCGAGAAGGGCGTCATGCGCCTCGTCGGACATTTCCGCGGCAGCGACGTCGTACGTGACGACCGTGTAGGCGGTTGTGCCGTCCTCGCTGACGGCGTCCGCGACGAAGGGGTCCGAGGTCCTGACGACCTGCGGAGCCTTCGACAGGTCGGCGACGAGAGCGGCCACCTTCTTCTTCGTCCCGGGACCGGAGACCTTTTCGTCCTCCGGCGCGCGGACCACCACTCGCGCCGAGGCACCGTCCGCGCTTGCCGCCGGGAACTTCTCCTCCAGCAGGTCGAAAGCTTTCTGGGACTCCGTACCCGGCATGGAGAAGGTGTCGGCGGGCGGGGGTGGTGCGGACGAGGCGGCGCCTGCCGCCCCGATCAGGACGAGGAACCACAGCAGAACAGTGAGACCTCGTCGCCTGAAGGCGAAGCAGCCGATTCTGCAGAGCAAGGTGGCCAATGTGATCCAACTCCTGTGAGTACGCACCAAGGACGAGATGTGCCGAAAGGGCTCGGGACGCAACGGACGGCATCGGCTCGGTCGGGGCGGACCAGGTCGCGTGAGCGGTCGCGCGGATCGATGGGCAGGAAGGAACGGCGGGCAGCGGTCACCGCCCGGCTCACGCTGCCCCCCTGCTCGGTACGCACGCCCCGGTAGGGGGTGACGCGACGAGGTGTGCGAGTAGGTCGACCGAAATACAGAGCAATTACAGAGCAACCATAACGCCATGATGGCACCATCTGGCACCACTCCTGCTATCAACTTGCGTCTCCCTGGCTCACATTGCACAGCGCCGAGACGCCGGACGCGCGGCCACCCCTCCGCATCCCGACTGCGACCTGTGGATACGTCCCGACAGGCGGAGGGGGCAACGGGCAGGTCACAGCCTCACGTTGACCGAAAGGCATCGGTCGTGGGAACTCGCGATCAGGACACCGCTCCCGAGCGCCGCCCCCGCGTCCGTGACCGATTCCGCGCGCTGCCAACCGGGGTTCCGAACCCGTTCGACCCAAGCAGCCCATTGCGGCGCTAATGTGGCACCGCATGGCGTCAGTAGAGAATTGCGCCCCGCAGCTCGAGGCGACCCCCACCGGCTCTCTCCAGGTCTGTCGAGAGGGGGACCCGACGGTGGGCGGCAAGAGGTGGACGGGTACCGGACGCGGCAGACGAGTGGTGGGGTACGGAGCGTCCGGCTCGCCGGGGGCGGGCCGGGATCCGGCCGTGCCCCCGGCCGTTCGGGCCCGCGCCCCGGGTTCCGGGGGGACTCCGCGGCGAAGCGTGGTCCTGCGTCGTTCCGGTTGCCGTCTGCACCAGGCCGACGGCCGCAGATATCCCGAAGGCGGCTCGCCATGCCGACGTTCGACACGCCCGCACCCGTCCGAGTAGTACTCGACCTCGAGTTCGGCCAGGTCCGGATCGTCGCGAGCGACCGGTCCGAGACGACGGTGGAGGCGTACCCGCGCGACAGCGACGACCAAGACGACCTGCAGGCCGCGGAGCAGCTGCGCATCGAGTACGCCGACGGCCGGTTGCTCGTGAACGTCCCGGAACCCGGAGGGAGCGGGGGTGCGGTTCTCGTGGTGATGGCCGTGCCGACGGGATCGAGCCTGCACGGCCAGGGTACGGCGGCGGACTTCCTCGGGGTGGGGGAACTGGGCAAGTGCGATCTGAGCACGGGACTGGGCCACATCAGGCTCGACCGTGCCGACAGTCCGCGGCTGGCCGCCTCCCTCGGCGACATCACGGTCGCCTACGCGACGGGCAGCATCGAGGTCACGGCGGATCGCAGCGACGTCCGCCTGGGGCAGATCGAGGGCGGAGCCACGATCAGGGCGAAGGGCGAGGGCGACGCAACCGTGGGAAGGGCGCACGGAGCCGTCCGTCTGCACGCCGAGAAGGGGGCCATCAGGATCAGCCGGGCGCACGCCGATGTGGACGCACGGACGATCCAGGGGGACATCGACATCGGGGAGGTGGTGCGGGGGTCCGTCGTCGCTGCCACCACGTTCGGCAGCATCCGGATCGGGGTGGCCCGGACCAGCGGCACCCGCCTGTCCCTCGACTCCGCCACAGGCACCGTCTACACGTCCCTCTCACTCCTGGAGACGGGAGTGCCGGCCGACGAGGTCGTGCACATCCAGGCCCGAACCGTGATCGGCGACGTCGTGGTGGAACGGGCCACTACGGAATGAGTCCCACCGGTCCCGGTCCGGCGCGCTGCGCCCGCCAGGACCGGCGTCATGCGGTCAAGCCTCCGGCGGACCGGGCGTTTACATCAGAGCCAGGGAAGTGCCATAATGGCGCCAACACTTTGGCGCCACGCATGCCGACCCATGGCATGGGATCCGGATCGCCACGGGGACGCAGAGTGAGGACGGCCCCGCCGAGTTCAGGCACCGGTGCCCTTCGCACCGGTTCACCGGTGCTGTTGCCGCGGGCCCCGGAAGAGGACATCCCCCGCTCTCCGGGGCCCGCACCCATGCAGCCGGACCGGCACTCGACGGCCGGGCACGGACCCGGTGGAACAGTCCGGCGGCCTTGTCCGAAGACACCCCGCCCCGACTCCGGGACGACCGCCTTGCTCTTCGCCGCGACGACAGCTGCCGGCTCTCACGGCGCATGGCATTCGGTAGCGTCAAATGGCGCTATTGCAAGCCACAATGGCGACGGATCAGTCCGACGCAGTTGGCATCCGGTGACCCGGCAGCCTGCGGAAGGATGCCCTCCCCCGACCGGGGAGTGGCACGTTTCACCTGAACAAAGGGGTTGCGCATGATTGTTGGCCAGGCAGGTGCCGCGCGGCGCAATCAGCATGCCATGATGGTTCCATGGAACTACGGGAGTATGTCGAGCCCCTGCGCGAAGAGCTGGTCGCAGCGTTCGCAGCAGGAGATGCCGAGACCCGCGCAGTTGCCGAGCGACTCATCGCTCCACTGGAGTCGGCCGTCCGACTCACACTGCTCAAGGTCCTGTCGGCCGCGGCCGACGAGATCACCCGGAGCCTGGCACCCGGCTCGGTGGACCTCCTCCTGCGGGGGATGGAACCCAGTTTCGTGGTGACGCCCCCGCCGGACGGCAACGCCCCCGCAGAGAACGCCATGGACGCGGCCGGCGACGCGGCCACCGAGTGGTCGGCCGGAGCATTCAATGGCGCCGGAAATGGCGCCACGGCCCGGATCAACTTCCGTCCTCCCCAGGCGATGAAGGAACAGATCGAGGAAGCGGCGTCCCGGCAGGGCATCTCGGTCAACGCGTGGATGGTTCGGGCCTCCGCCGCAGCACTGGCCAACAGCAGACGAGCCCCTCGCGGCAGGCAGCAGTTCAACGGCTGGGTGCGGTAGTTCCCACGAGGCGTACGCACACCGGACGCACGGACGTCCGGCAGTGGACGTCGTCCTCCGCCGCCACTCGCCGGACGCCACCGTGCTCCGTTCAGCTGGACGCCATGAGATCGAGCAGCTCGGGCGTGACGAACTCGTCCGCCGGACAGGCGCCCGACATCGCCGAGAAGTAGCGATCGGTGAGTTCGGCGCTGCTCCCGATCGCCCGGAGCAACTCGATCTGGTGCTTGCCGGCCGCCAGCGCGGCGGTCGCAAGCGTGTTGCGGTAGTCGGTCACCAGCATGTCATGGCGCAGTGCGGCGAACCTGCTGAGCGCATCGCTGAGCCGCTGCGGTTCGTGCACCCCGTCACCGATGCAGTCGACGAGCAACTGCACCTGCCGAAAGGCGTCCGTGATGCCTCGTGCGGTGATGGAGTCCTTGTGGTGCCCGGCGTCCCCCACAAGCACCCACCCGGGACCGGCGGCCCTGCGGAAGAAGTTGCGCTGGTCGCCCGTTCCGTGCAGACGTTCGAGCATACGGCCGCCGACCATCTCTTCACGCAGTTCCGGCGCGGTGTGCTCGACCGCGGAGAGAAGCGCTTCGAGTCCGTGGCCGCGCAGCTGCCCGAACCGGTGCTGCGGGAAGTACGCACCGACCAGCGTCGCACCGCCGTTGGTCGGAATGGTCCCCACCCAGCTCCCGGGCGCCTCATGGAGCCGGAACCGCTGCGGCAGGTCCGACCAGTACGTGTAAAAGGCACAGGTCAGTTTGGGCTCCTCGGTCTCGAAGGGCGCCCCGACCCTGGCGGCCACGGTGGACCGCATCCCGTCCGCACCTACGACCAGGGGCGCGCGCACGGTGTACTCGGTTCCGCCCGTCCGTACCCGTACCCCGGTCACCCGGTCACCGTCGAAGACCAGATCGAGCACGGTGGACTCGTCCCGGAACTCGGCGCCCGAGTCGACCGCGGCCTGTACCAGGACCGGGTCGAGGAGGTACCGACGGGGTGCGAAGGCGGTCCGCACCCCGTCGACGGCCCAGGAGCACCCTTCCAGCCGGACATCGGCCACGGTGTAGCTGACCCGGTCGATCGGCGGACACCCGGTGGCGACCACCTCGGGCAGCACGCCCCACCGCTTGAGCAACGCGCCCCCGGGCTGATGGATGAGCAGGGTGGACAGCGTGTCCCGGGGGAAGCGCGCGCGTTCCAGCAGCAGGACCCGGTACCCGATACGCGCCAGGAGCATGGCGGTCGGAGATCCGGCGACGCGGGCGCCCACCACGATGACGTCGTACGTGTTGTTCATCGGGGACGGCTAACGGCGCACGCGCAGCGGCAGGGTCCACACCCCGGTGAAGTCGGGTGAGGTGAGGAACTCCGGTGCGCGGTCGTGGTCGACACGTAGCTCGGTGAACCGGTCGAGCAGGATGTTCAGCGCGACCCGTCCTTCCAGACGGGCGAGCGGGCCGCCCAGGCAGAAGTGGATGCCGTGGCTGAATCCGAGGTGCTGGTTGGAGGTGCGGGACAGGTCGAAGGTGTCGGGGTCGGTGAACCGGCGTGGATCCCGGTTCGCGGCGGCGAGCCACACTTCGATCATCTGGTCCTTGGGGATGTGTGTGCCACCGAGTTCCACGTCGGCGTTGGTCGCACGGTAGGCGGAGGCGAGCGGGCTCAGATAACGCAGGGATTCCTCGATCGCCGGCGGTACCAGGGTCCGGTCCTCACGGACCCGCGCCAGCTGCTCCGGGTACGCGTCCAGGCACAGCAGCGTGTTGCCCAGCAGCATGGTGGTGGTGATGTGTCCGGCGAAGAACAGCAGACTGGCGAAGTTGACCACTTGGTTGTCCGTGAGCCGCTCGCCGTCGACCTCGGCCTGGACCAGGTTGCTCAGTAGATCGTCCTTGGGGTTCCTGCGCCGGTCGGTGACGTGTTCGAGCAGGTAGTCGTTCATTTTCCGCTGGTCGTCACGCTGGCTGGCTATCGAGCGGGTCTGTTCCCCGTCCTCGTCCTTGGTCTTGATCTGGCCGCGTTCGGCGAGGCTGTCGTCCGCCCACTGTTTGATCAGGTCCCGGTCCTCCCGGGGGGTACCGAGGAGGTCGGCGATGACGATCATGGGCAGCGGATAGGCGATGGCATCGACCAGATCGAACTCGTCGGTGTCCAGTTCGTCGACCAGCCCCTCGGTCACCTCCGCGATGGTGGATTCCAGGTCGGCCACCGTCTTGGGAGTGAACGCCCGGCTGACGAGGGTGCGAAGGTTCTTGTGCTCCGGCGGGTCGAGCTGGGTCAGGTTGCCGTCGAAGTCCCACTGTTCGGCCCCGGGTACGAACCTGCGGGCGACGTCGGACGAGTAGGTCGCCGGGTCACCCAGTACCGTGACCGCCTCGGGGTACCCGTAGACGTGCCACATGCCCGTCTCGTCGTCGAACTCGACCGGCCGGCCCGGTCGCTCACCACGCAGCCACTCATGGCGCGGGTGGACGTTCCACAGGTCAGTGATGGCGTTCATCGGACTCACTTTCGCTCAGGGGTTGGCGTGGGTACTGCGGTCGTCCGGTGCCCTCCCGCCGGGCCGGCCGTCCCGGCGTTCGGCGGGTGCGGTCACGGTGTCCCTCGGCGGCTCAGGCAGGATCGACGGTGACGTGCAGGTCCTGGACGCCGATCAGGTCGTGCGAGGGAATGAACGTCGGCGGCCTGTGCGGATCGAGGCCGATCCGGGGATAGCGGTCGAAGATGATGTCCAGTGCGACGCGGCCCTCCAGCCGGGCCAGAGGAGCACCGAGACAGAAGTGGATGCCGCGGCCGAAACCGATGTGCGGATTGGGGTCGCGGGTGACATCGAAGGCGTGCGGTTCGGTGAACTGGCGGTCGTCCCGGTTGGCCGCGGCGCACCAGACCATCACCATCCGCTCGGCCGGGATCCGCTTGCCGGCCAGCTCGGTGTCCGTGTTGGTCGCCCGGTAGACGGCCGAGACCGGCGTCATGAACCGGTGCACCTCCTCGAAGGCGGTGGGCACCAGCGAGCGGTCGGCCCTGGCCCTGGCCTGCTGGTCGGGGAAGGCGTCCAGGCACAGCACCGCGTTGGCCAGCAGCATCGCCGTGGTCGTGTGCCCTGCGACCAGCAGCAGGTTGCCGATTTTGGCGATCTGGTGGTCGGTCAGCCGTTGTCCGTCGACCTCGGCCTCCACGAACCGGGTCAGCAGGTCGTCACGCCCGCGCTTGCGGCGCTCGCGTGCGTGCTCGAGGAGGTACTCCGTGATCCGTTCGGATGCCTCGAGCTGGGCGCGGGCGTCCTGAGCCTGCTTCTCCGGGTCGTCGGACAGGTCGAACCGTCCGTTCGCGGCCATCATGTCGTCGACCCACTGCTTGAACAGCGGGTAGTCGTCGGCGGGTACGCCGAGCAGCTCGGAGATCACGATGATCGGCAGCGGGTACGCCAGTTCGGCCACCAGGTCGAACCGGTCCCGGCCCTGGAGCCGGTCGATCAGCTCGTGGGTGATCTCGGCGACGCGGGGTTCCAGGTCGGCGACCACCCGGGGGGTGAAAGCGTGTGCCGTCAGTTTGCGCAGTTCGCGGTGGACCGGCGGGTCGAGCTGGAAGAGGTTGCCCTCGGCGAACTGCTCGCCGCCCTCCGGCGCGAATCGGCGGGCCGTCTCCGACGAGTAGACCTCTGTGCCGCTGAGGACCTCCAGCGCTTCGGGGTAGCCGTACACGTGCCAGATGTCGGTGGCCTCGTCCCGCCACACCGGTTCGCTCGGCCGTTCTCCACGCATCCAGAAATGTCTGGTGTTCCCGGCCCACTGGTCCGCGAGCAAGGTCATGAGTTCTCCTCCGGGGTCGGAGCGGACTGGGTGGTCGCCAGCACCGCGGTGATGGCCCGGCAGATCTCGGCAACCGGGCCCGGCAGGTGCATGTCGATGTGCTTGCAGTGGATGTCGTGTTCACTCACCGTTCCGGTGACGTGCGCCGACCACAGTCCGGCGTAGGACTCGTCCTTGTCCTCGGTGGCGTTGCAGAACAGCACGTCGCCTCGGAACACGGGGGACTGGAAGTCCTTCAGCATCCGCATGTGCTCGACCATGATCGCCGACGTACTGTCCACGAGGGATCGTCCGCCGCCGCCGGACTGTCCCGCCAGCGCCGGCAGATGGCGGCCGAAGAAGTGCCGCGCCTCGTCCAGGCCCAGGATCTCGTTGTCGGCGAACCACGAGGCGGGAACGCAGTCGAGCAGGGCGAGGACGTCCACCCGGTGTCCCCTGGCCTGCAGTTCGGCAGCCATCGCGTGTCCGAGAGTGCCTCCGAGCGAGAGTCCGATCAGGGTGAACGGCCCGTCCGGCTGCACACGCAGGACCTGGTCCACGTAGTCGTCGACCATCTCCCCGATCGAGGCGGGGATCGGGTCGCCGGTGAATCCCCTTGCCTGGATCGCGTAGACCGGCCGGTCGTCGGGCAGGTGGTTGAGGTAGCCGAGGTAGGCCCACGACAGACCGATGCCGGGGTGCACGAACCACAGCGGTTCCCGGTCGCCGGTGGTGCGCATGGGCAGCACGACGTCGAAGGGATCGCTGCGGCCGTCGCCGTGCGTACCGGAGGTGAGCTGCTCGGCCAGCCCGGCGACGGTCGGTGACTGGAAGACCGCGTGGATCGGGAGCTCGACGCCGAGGGCGGCACGGATCCGGCCGACCAGCCGGGTCGCGAGCAGTGAATGGCCGCCGAGGGCGAAGAAGTCGTCGTCCGCCCCCACGGCCGGCAGGCCGAGTACCTCGGCGAACAGCCCGGCAACGGTCTCCTGCCACGGCGTGGACGGTGCGCGCCCGCTGCCGGCAGCGGCGTAGTCGGGGGCGGGGAGCATCCGGCGGTCGAGTTTCCCGTTGGGCGTCAGGGGCAGCTCGCCCACGGCCAGCACGGCGGCGGGCACCATGTACTCGGGCAGGTGCTTGCGCACGTGGTCGCGCAGCTCGGCGACGAGGTGCAGGATCCGCCGGGCTCGCACCGGGTCGTTGTGCAGGGTCCTGCCCGGGGCGCCGCCGACGACGGTGCCGGACACCGGCTCCTCCCCCACCGGTCCGCCGGGGAGGAGGATCAGGTCGAAGTGTTCCGGTGTCGTGGTGGGAACCGTCAGGGCGCCCCAGCCGTGCGCGGTCGCCCACGTGTCCGCGTCGACCGGATCGACCTCACCGCCGAAGCGGGCGTTCGGCAGCCCGGTGATCCGCACCGGGCCGTCGGTCCGGTCCCGGCGGAACCGCTCGGCGTCGGCGAACCCGCGCCAACCCCGGCTGGGCGCGTCGGCCACGTCCTGGGTCCGCCCGGTGTGCAGCACGACTTCGTAGCGGTGCCGGGTCAGCTCGTTGTGGTGGTGGCCGGGCTTGAGCCGGATGTCGGCCCCCATGCCGTGTGCACGGGCCCAGTCGTCGAACCAGTCCGGCGCGACGACGAGTTCCCGTTCGGTGAGCACGGCCCGGTCGGCCGCGGCACGCACAGCCGACTCGGCGGCACCCGGCATGCGGCCCCGTGCCACCTCGGTGTGCAACGCATGCAGGGAGTCCGCGTTGCGCACGTCACCGACCACGATCCGGCCGCCCGGGTTCAGCAGTGCGGTGACCCTGTCGAGCACGGTCCGCAGATACCCGATGTCCGGGAAGTACTGCACCACCGAGTTCAGCACCACCACGTCGAAGCGACCCGTGGGCAGGCCGTCGGTCTCGTCGGCGGCCAGGGCGAGCAGCCGCACGCGGTCGGCGAGCCCGGCGTCGGCGCACTGCGCACGCAGGCGGTCGATCACCTCGCCCGAGATGTCCGTGCCCCAGAACTCCTCGACGTGCGGCGCGATGCGCGACAGCAGCAGCGCCGAACCGACACCGATCTCCAGGACCCGGCGCGGGGACGACCGCAGCACCTGCTCGACCGCGGCGTCCCGCCAGGCCGACATGTCGGTGAGCGGGATCGGTTGCCCGGTGTAGGCGGACGTCCAGAGGGCGAAGTCCTCACCCCACTCGGCCCGCGTCGACTCCTCGACCGTGTAGGCCCGGTCGTAGACCTGCCGCCACTCCTCCACCTGCTCGGCCGCGTCGGCGGCCGCACCGGCCGCTTCGTCCGGGACGATGTAACCGACGAGGCGACGGTCGCCCGGCTGGTCCTCCCGGGCGACCACAGCGGCCTGTGCAACGCCCCTGTGCGCGGTGAGTACGGCCTCGATCTCGCCCGGTTCGATCCGGAAACCGCGGACCTTCACCTGGAAGTCGGCGCGGCTGACGTATTCCAGTTCACCGTTCGCCCGCCGGCGGACCAGGTCCCCGGTGCGATAGACGCGGTCGCCCTCGGCGAAGGGGGAGGCGACGAACCGCTCGGCGGTCAGACCCGGCCGGCCGAGATAGCCGCGGGCCAGACCGAGACCTGCTATGTACAGTTCGCCGACCACACCCGGCGGCACAAGTCGCAGGTACCGGTCGAGCACGTAGACCTGGGTGTTGGCGATGGGCGTGCCGATCGAGGGTGCCGTGTCGACGACCGCCGCGCTGGTCGACCAGATGGTGGTCTCCGTCGGACCGTACAGGTTGGTGACTTCGGCGGCGACGGTGCGCAGCCCGTCGGCGAGCGCGGGCGGCAGCGCCTCGCCGCCGACGAGCACGCGCAGGCCGTGCAGCGGCTCCGGGTCGTGTGCAACGAGCGTCTGCCACAGTGACGGGGTCGCCTGCATGGTCGTGACCCCGTGCTGCCCGATGATCTCCAGCAACGCTCCTGGTTCGGTCACCGATTCGGCCGGCGCCACCACGACGGCTGATCCGGCGAGCAGCGGCAGGTACATCTCCAGTGCGGCGATGTCGAAGGCCGCGGTGGTGACCGCGAGCAGCCGGTCCCCCGGCCCCAGCGGGAACTCGTGTGCCATCGCCCCGAGGAAGTTCATCAGCGCCCTGTGGGGGACTACCACGCCTTTCGGCCTCCCCGTGGAGCCGGAGGTGTAGATGACGTACGCCGCGTTGCCCGGTGCCAGGTCGACCTCCGGCGCGGTGGTGGGAAGCCCGGTGAGATCCAGCTCGACGGTGTCGGCGTCGATCACCAGCGCGGGGTCGCAGTCGCCGACGACATGGTCGACGCGCGCGGCCGGGTGCGCCGGGTCCACCGGGACATAGGCGGCACCGGACTTGAGTACGGCGAGCAGGGCCACCGGCAGGTCTGCCGAGCGCGGCAACATCACGACGACGCGGCGTTCGGGACCGGCACCATGACGGATCAGATGGTGCGCCAGCCGGTTGGCGCGGGCGTCGAGTTCACGGTAGGTCAGTGTGGACCCACCGGCGATGACCGCGACGGCGTCCGGCGTCGCCTCCGCCTGCCGGACGAACATCCCGGGCAGCGTGAGTTCGGGTACCGGTCGCCCGGTGGCGTTGTACCCCCGCAGCAGCAGTTCCAGTTCGTCCGGTGTCAGCAGGGCCAGCGACCGCACGGGTTCCTCCGGCGCGTCCGCCAGCTGAGCGAGCACGCGGCCGAGCCGGGCCGCGATGTCCGCGACCACGTCGTCGCCGAACGCGGCGTCCTGGTACTGCAACCCGACCCGCAGCACGGGATCGGCGGACGCCACGACGACCAACGGGTAGTGGGTACCGCTGAGCGGGCGGATACCGGTGACGGTGATGCCCGCGGCATCGGTCGCCTCACTGATGCCGGTGCGGTCGATCGGATAGGACTCGAACAGCACCAGGGTGTCGAACAGCGTGCCGACACCGGTGGCACGCTGGATGTCGGCCAGTCCGTGATGGTGGTGGTCCATCAAGGCCGTCTGCCGTCGCTGCAACGTGGTCAGCACGTCGGCGAGAGTGTCCGCTTCGGTGGTGCGCATCCGGACCGGGATGGTGTTGATGAAGAGGCCGACCATCGAGTCGACGCCCGCCACCACGGGCGGCCGCCCGGACACGGTGGCGCCGAAGACGACGTCGTCACGGCCGGTCAGCACCGACAGGAGCACCCCCCATGCGCCCTGCACCAGGGTGTTCATCGTGATGCCGAGCTCGGCGGCGCGCCGGGCCAGCTTCCGCGCCCGTTCCCTCCCGAGCGGCACCTCGACCTGCCCCAGCCCGGACTGTGCGTGGTCGTCACCCGCGGCCAGGAGAGTCGGCTCCGTGACCCCTTCCATCTCCTCGGCCCACCGGCGAACCGCCGCCGCGCGATCCTGTCCGGCATACCAGGCGAGGAAGTCCCGGAAGGACCGGACCCGCTCCAACGCACCGGGATCGCCCGAGGACTCGTAGAGTCGCAGCAGGTCACGCATCAGCAGCGGCAACGACCACCCGTCGTACAGCACGTGGTTCGCCGTGAAGACCAGTTCCGAACGCTCGGATTCCATCCGTACCAGTGACATGCGCAGCAGAGGGGGCCGGGCGGGGTCGAAGCGTGTGGCGTGGTCCTCGGCCAGGAACCTCTCGAACGCTTCCTGACGCTCATCGGCGCTGAGCGAGCGCAGGTCGACTTCGGTCCAGGGCAGTTCGACGTCCTCGCCCACCAGTTGCAGCCAGCCGCTGTCCGCATGGGGCACGAAGGCTACGCGCAGGTTCGGATACCGGTCCAGCAGTGCCTGTCCTGCCCGGCGCAGCCGCTCGGCGTCGACGGATCCACTGAGGTGGAACACCAACTGCATGTGGTAGGCGTCGAACGTCGACTGCGCGAGCATGCTGTGGAACAGCAGCCCCGACTGCATGGGGGTCAGTGGCCATACGTCGCGCAGGTCCGGGTAGCGCCGCGCGAGCAGGTCGATCGTGTGCTGGTCGAGCGAGACCAGCGGCAGGTCCGAGGGAGTGAGGCCGCCTGCCGCGGGGTCGGCGACATGACGCGCGAGCCCGGTCAGCGCCTCGGTCCACAGATCCGCCAGTTCCGCCGTCTCGTCCCGGGAGAGCAGGCCGGTGGGGAACGCGAACCGGGCGGCGAGCGTCGGGCCGGCCGCGGTCTCCACCACATACGCGCTGATGTCCACCGTGGCCATGGCCGGCTGGTCGGCGTCAAGATCGGCGAGCAGGCCCAGTGCGTCGCCCGCCACCGACCAACCGGCGTCCGACACCGCTGCGTCGGCGGCGATCCTTCCGAGATAGTTGAACCCGACCTGTCCCATCGGCAGCCGGCTCAGCTCCCGCTCGGTCTCCGGGTTCAGATGGCGGAGCATGCCGTAGCCGATTCCCTTGTCCGGCAGGGAGACCAGTTGTTCCTTGACCGACTTCAGCAGCGCACCGGCCGCGGGCCCGCCCGCGAAGGCATCGGTGACATCGATACCGGCGAGGTCCAGCCGGACCGGGAACATGCTGGTGAACCAGCCGACCGTGCGGGACAGGTCGGCACCGGGCACGATCTGTTCCTCCCGTCCGTGTCCCTCCAGGCGGATGAGCGCCGACGGTTCCACGACTCCGCGGCCGGCCCGCCACCTGGTCAGCGCCAGCGCCAGCGTGGCAAGCAGTCCGTCGTTGACCCCGCCGTGGAAGGCGGCGGGCGCACGGTTCAGCACCGCCTCGGTGACCTGCGTCGAAACCTCGACCACCACGCTGTCCACCGTGGCCATGGTGTCGACCGCCGGATCCAGCGCACGAGAGCCGAGCAACGGGTCCGGGCCGTCCAGGATCTCCTGCCACAGCGGCATCTCCCCGGTCCGCTCGGCCGCCGCGTCGACCAGCGCGTGCGTCCAGCGCCGCACCGAGGTGCCGACCCTGGCCAGCACCGGGGTACGGCCCGCGTGTGCGGTCTGCCAGGCGGTGGCGAGGTCCGGTACGAGGATGCGCCAGGACACACCGTCGACCACGAGGTGATGCAGGACGATCAGCAGCCGGGCCTTGCCGTCCGTCCGGTCGAACCACACGAACCGGGCCATCGCGCCGGCAGCCGGGTCGAGTTGCCCGGTGGCGGCGTCGAGTTCCTCCCCTGCCTGCAGCCGCCAGACGTCGGTGTCCCATGCGGAGTCGCACGGCACCCGGCGCAGCAGCGGCACCGGGTCGACCGACCCCGGCTCGCCGATCACCATGCCGTCGTCGACCAGCCGGGACCGCAGTACGTCGTGCCGGTCCAGTACGGCGCGCAGCGCGGTGACCAGTTCGTCCGCCACCACGCCGTCGGGCAGGTCCAGGATGACCGACATCGCGAACCTGTTGCCGATGCCACCGAGCTCCTGGAGATACCGGGCCACCGGTGGCAGCGGGAGCGGGCCGCTGGCCCCGCCCTCCAGTTCGGCGAGCACCGGCCGCTGTCCCGAGCCGCGACGGCGGGCGGCCACCACCGCGAGTTCGGCGACGGTACGGCACTCGAAGACGTCCCTCGGGGTGATCTCCACCCCGAGGGCACCCGCCCGTGCGACCACCTGGATCGATCGGATGCTGTCCCCGCCGACGGCGAAGAAGTCGTCATCGGTGCCGACCTGGCCGAGACCGAGGACCTCGGTGTACACCCCGACGAGGATCTCCTCGTCCGACGAGCGCGGACCACGGTACTCGGCAGCGACGAACTCGGGTTCGGGCAGTGCGCCGCGGTCGAGTTTTCCGTTGACGTGCAGCGGAAACCGGTCCACGGTCATGATCACCGCGGGAACCATGAACTCCGGCAGCCGGGCGGCGACGAACCGGCGCACCTCGTCACGGGAGACACCCGACACCAGGTCGACATCGGCGTCCAGATCTTCCTGGTGCGCTCCTTCCGGGATGACGTAACCGATCAGCCTGGGCCGGCCCTGGTCGGCACCGTGCACGGTGACCGCGGCCTGGGCGACGCCCGGGTGGGCCGCCAGTGCCGCCTCCACCTCGCCCGGTTCGATGCGGATGCCCCGTATTTTCATCTGGGCGTCACCGCGGCCGACGTACTCCAGGACACCGTGCTCGTCCCAGCGCGCGAGGTCGCCGGTGCGGTACATCCGGCTCCCCGGCGGCCCGAACGGATCGGCCACGAACCGGCCTGCGGTCAGTGCCGTCCGGCAGTGGTAGCCACGGGCGATGTCCCCGGCCACGTAGAGCTCGCCGACAACCCCGACCGGTACCGGTCGCAGGCCGTTGCCGAGGACGTACGCGCGCATGTTGCCGAGCGGGGATCCGATGCGCACCCCGTCGCCCAGCACCGGGAACGCGGTGGCGTAGAAGCTTTCGGTCTGCCCGTACGTGTTCACCACGCGTACGCCCGGTATCGCCTCGCGCACCCTGTTCACGAGGGCGTCGGACAGCGGCTCGCCCGCGAAGACGACTGCGTTCACGCCGATCTTCTCCGGTACCTGGTCCAGCAACTCGGCGAACACCGAGGGCACGCAGCTCACCACTCCGCCCGTCCATCCGCCGCGCTCGCCGATCACCAGTACGTCACGGGCGAGTTCGACGGTGCCGCCCGCGATCAGGGTGGCGAAGACCTCGAACACCGAGACGTCGAAGTTCACCGAGGTGGCCGCGAGCATCCGGGTGGCCGAGTCGATGCCGACGGCGTCGATGAGCTGGGTCAGCCCGTTGACCACGCCCCGCTGGGTGATGGCGGCCCCCTTGGGCGTACCGGTGGAGCCGGAGGTGTACATGACGTACGCGGTGTTGGCCGGCCGCGCCGCCTCGATCACGCCCACGCTGTCCGGACGCGGCCGGTCCAGGTGGATGCGAGGGCAGTCGAACGCCGGGAGAACGTGCTCGGTCGCGGTGTCGGTGATCACCAGTGCCGGCCTGGCCTCACCGAGGATCAGCTCCAGCCGCGCGCTCGGGTACCGGGGGTCGATCGGAAGGTAGGCGCCCCCCGCCTTCCACACCGACAACAGCACGACGACGAGGTCCGCCGACCGCGGCAGTGCGACACCGACCACGGTCTCCGGACCGACACCGTGGCCAGCCAGCTCCGGTGCGAGCCGGTTCGCCAGGCCGTCCAGCTCCCGGTAGGTCAGTACGACCTCGTCGCACTCGACGGCGACCGCGTCGGGGAACAGCTCCGCCCGGCGTGCCACCAGTTCCGCGACGGTCAGGTCCGGGACCGGTACGGACGTGTCGTTGAAGCGGGCCAGTACACGGTCCAGGTCTGCGGAACCCATCAGGTCGATCGCACCGACCGGCTGCCCGGGGGAGGCGACGAGGCCGGAGAGGAGCCTGACGAAGCAGTCGGCGATGCGCTGGGCGGTGCTCCGGTCGAACAGGTCGGTCGCGTACTCCAGCGCGCCGAGGACGCCCCGGCCCGGCAGGTCGGCCATGCTGACGAACAGGTCGAACTTGGCCGTGCCGGTCCGTACGTGTTCGAGGCCGACGGTGAGCCCGGGGAAGGTGAAGTCCTCACGTGTGAAGTTCTGCCAGGCGAACATCACCTGGAACAGCGGCTGGTAGACGGTGGACCGCTCCGGCTTGAGCAGTTCCACGAGTCGCTCGAAGGGGATGTCCTGGTTCCCGTAGGCGGCGAGCGCCCGGTCCCGCACCTGGCGCAGAAGGTCGCCGAAGGTGGGATTGCCGGACAGGTCGGCGCGCAGCACCCAGGTGTTGACGAAGAAGCCGACCAGATCGGTGAGCTGTTCGTCGGTGCGGTTGGCGATCGGCGAGCCGATCGTGAGGTCGTCACCGCCGCCGAGCCTGGACAGCAGTACCGCCAGCACGCCCTGCAGTGTCATCGCCACAGTGGCATCGTTGGCCCGGGCCAACGCCTCGACCCTGCGCATCGTGTCCGCGTCCACGGCGAACTCGACGACATCGCCACGGTGGCTCGCCCTGGGCGGGCGCGGGCGGTCCGTCGGCAACGGCAACGGCTGCGGGACACCGACGAGTTCGGTGCGCCAGTAGGAGCTCTGCGCCGCCATCAGACTGTCCGGGTCGGACTCGTCGCCGAGCAGCTCACGCTGCCACAGTGTGTAGTCGACGTACTGGACCGGAAGATCTTCCCAGTCCGGTGCCGCACCGCCGAGCCGGGCCTCGTAGGCCCTGGCCAGGTCACGGGTCAGCGGGGCCATGGACGAACCGTCGGTGGCGATGTGGTGGATCACCAGTACGAGCACGTGTTCGTCCGGCGCGGACCGCAGCAGGCGCGCCGCCACCGGTATCCGGGCGGCCAGGTCGAAGCGATGACCGGCGGCCGCCACGATGGCGTCGTCGACGTCCTCGGGCAGGACATCGACGACGGGTACGTCGACAACGACCTCCGACGCGGGCAGCACACGCTGGTGGGGGACACCGTCGGCGTCCTCCACGAAGACCGTGCGCAGGCTCTCGTGGCGCACGACCACATCGCGCACCGCCGACCGCAGCGCCCCGGGCACCAGTTCACCGCTCAGCCGCAGCGGGAACGGCGCGTTGTAGGTGGCCGACGGTCCCTCGAAGCGGTCGATAAACCACAGCCGCTGCTGGGCGAACGACAGCGGCACCCGCTCGGGCCGGTCCGTGACCCGGCACAGGGCGGGCCGGACCCGGGAGTCCACCGACAGGTGGCCGGCCAGTTCGGCGACCGTGGTGGCGTCGAAGACCGTGGAGATCGGGATCTCCACGTCGAACGCGGTACGGATCCGGCTGATCAACCGAGTGGCCAGCAGTGAGTGGCCGCCCAGGGCGAAGAAGTCGTCGTCGATGCCCACCCGGTCGAGACCGAGCACGTCCGCGAACAGTCCGCACAGAAGCTGTTCACGCGCGTTGCGCGGACCGCGGCCGGACGACTCGCCCGGCTGATCCGGCACGGGCAGGGCCCTGCGGTCGACCTTGCCGTTGGCGGTCAGCGGAATCTCCCCGACCGCGATCAGGGTGGTCGGCACCATGTACTCGGGCAACCGGGCCCGCAGGCGGTCGTGCACCTCGGCCACGAGCGCGCCGATCCGGCGTGCCCTGGCCGGGTTGTTGGCCAGGTGCGACCGGCCGACGGGGACGAACCCGCCGGCGAGGGCCCGCCCACGGGCGGTCTCCCGGGGGACCAGGACCGCGTCGAAGCACTCCGGTGCCGCAGCCGGGGCCAGTACCACCCCCAGGCCGTGCCCGGTCGCCCACTGCACGAGGTGCTCGGGATCGACCGCCGGTCCCACGGGCAGACCCGACGCCTCGGCGTCACCGGTGAGCCGTGCGTTCGGGATGCCACTGACCCGCAGCAGGCCCTCGTCGTACTGGCGGGCGAGCTCGTCCATCCGGTCCACCTGGTGGCCCCACCGCAGCATCGGCGCCGTGCCGAGGTCGATCACGTCGCCAGCGGCCTTGTGCAGGGTGACCTCGTAGCGGTACCTGGTCAGCTCGTTGTGCGCCGCGCCGCGCTTGAGCCGGATGTCCGCGACCGCACCGTGCCGGGCGGCCCACGCGTGGAACCACTCCGGGTCCAGCACCAGCTCCTCGTCCAGCAGCATGGCGCGCGCGACGGCCGCGCGACGGGCGGTGAGCGGCTCCTGGGGGTGCTGGGCGTGGCGTACCCCGGCGTGGAAGAGCGACAGGGACGCCGCCGACCGGACGTCTCCTACGACGATCCGCCCGCCGGGGGCGAGCAGGTCCACCGCGTGGGCGAGGACGGCATCGAGGTAGCCGGCATCCGGGAAGTACTGGACGACCGAGTTCACCACGATCGTGTCGAAGTGCTGGACCGGCAGCTCGCCGAGCCGGTCGGCGGCTGCCGTACGCAGCCGCACCCGGTCGGCGAAGCCCAGGCTCCGGACCTGCTCGGTCAGCCGGTCGATGACCGGCGCCGAGAGGTCGGTGCCCCAGAACTCGTCGACCTCCGTCAGCAGCCGGGACATCAGCAGACCGGAGCCGACACCGATCTCCAGCACCCGGCGCGGCGACCAGGCCAGGATCTGATCCACCGCGGCCGTCCGCCACTCCCTCATCTGCGGCAACGGGATGGGCGCCCCGTCGTAGCTGGAGTTCCACCCGTTGAAGTCCTCGCCCCAGGCCACGTCCGCGTCCGCGTAGAGGTCGTCGTAGAGCTGCTGCCACTCGCCGACCTGTTCGACGGCACCGGCCGGGTCGGCGACGCTCTCGCCGGGAACCAGGTAGCCGACCAGGCGACGGTCGCCGCCCGCGTCCCCGCTCCACACCACGACGGCCTGGGCGACCTCGTCGTGGGCGAGCATCGCCGCCTCGACCTCGCCGGGCTCGATCCGGAATCCCCGGATCTTGACCTGCGCGTCCCCTCGGCCCCGGAACACCAGTTCTCCGTCGAGGCCCCGGGTCACGATGTCGCCGGTCCGGTACATCCGCTCTCCGGGGGACCCGAACGGGCAGGCCACGAACCGTTCGGCGGTCAGGCCGGGGCGGTGTGCGTACCCGCGGGCCGTCCCGGTGCCGCCGATGTACAGCTCACCGGGCACGCCCGGCAGCACCGGTCGCAGCGCGGCGTCCAGTACATGGGCGCGCATACCGTCCATCGGCCTGCCGATGGGCACCGGGTCGCACACGTCGTCCAGCGACGGCATCGGGTGGCAGGTGGCGAACGTCGTCGTCTCGGTGGGGCCGTAGCCGTCCACGACGGTCAGTCCGGGGCAGGCCCGCATGACCCGCTCGACCGCGGCGGGCCGCACCACGTCACCACCCGTCCAGACCTCGCGGACGCCCGCCAGACAGGCCGGGTGTTCCTCCGCGACGACGCTGAACAGTCCGGCGGTCAGCCACAGCGCGGTGACCTCGTGCTCGGCCACCAGCGCCGACAGCGTCGCGGTGTCCAGCCGTCCGGGGGGCGCCATCACGACCCGCCCGCCGCCCAGCAGCGGGACCCACAGTTCGTAGGTCGAGGCGTCGAACGCCTGCGTCGAGTGCGCCAGCACCCGTTCGTGGGCGCCGCCGTGGTAGTGCCGGTCCTCGGCCAGGCCGACGACCGCCCGGTGCGGCACGGCGACACCCTTGGGGACACCGCTCGACCCGGACGTGTACATCACGTACGCCTGCTGGTCCGCGTGGTGCTCCTGCGGGGGAAGCGGAGCAGCCGACGCGATCCGCCGCGCCGCGGCGGGTTCGTCGAGCAGCAGAGTGGGGCAGTTCCGCCCGAGCAGCCCGGCGAACTCCGCCACCGTCACCGCGAGTCCGGGCCGGGCGTCGCGCAGCATCAGGTCCACGCGGTCGGCCGGGTAGGCGGGGTCCACCGGCAGGTAGGCGCCGCCCGCCTTGAGCACGGCCAGCAGGGTCACGACGAGGTCGGCGGACCGCGGCAGGGCGACCCCGACCACCGTCTCGCGAGTCACGCCCTGCGCGGCGAGCACCGCTGCGAGCCGGTCGGCCCGGGCGTCCAGTTCCGCGTAGCTCAGCACGGTGTCACCGAAGACGACGGCTGCGGCGTCCGGGGTGGCCGTGGCCTGCGCGGTGAACCGCTGCGGGATCGACTGTCCCGCGGCGGCGCCGGCCGTGCCGGGGGCCCTGCCGTGCTCCGCCGGCCCGGAGAGGTCGACCTGGGCCACCCGGGTGTCCGGGTCGGCGACGAGCTGCTCCAGCACCCGTGCCACGAGGGCCGCGAAGGTCTCCACGGTCCGGCGGTCGAACACCTCGTGCTGGTACTGCAGGCCGACACGCAGCCTCGGGTCACCGAACGCCATCACCACGAGCGGGTAGTGGGCGCCGCTGAGCGGACTGACACCGGTGACCCGGAAGCCCGCGGCGTCGTTGGCCTCCGCGAGCGCGACCGAGTCGATCGGGTACGACTCGTAGCCGACCAGGGTGTCGAACAGCACGTTCAGCCCGGTCGCCCGGTGGAGGTCGAGCAGCCCGTGGTGCTGGTGCGCCAGCAGCGCGCCCTGGCGGCGCTGCAGCTCGGTCAGCAGGCCGCGAAGGGTCTGCGCCGGCCGGCAGTCGACCCGCACCGGCAGCGTGTTGATGAACAGTCCGATCATCGAGTCCATGCCGGCCACCTCGGGTGTCCGGCCGGACACGGCGGCGCCGAAGACCACCTCGGTGCGCCCGGTCAGGTAGCCGAGCACCAGGGCCCAGGCGCCCTGTACCACGGTGTTCATCGTCAGTCCGAGCTCGCTCGCCAGGCGCTCCAGAGCCTGCGCCCTGTCCGCGCCGAGCGGGACGTCCACCTGACCGATACCGGAGGTGGCGGGCTCGTCGGGCCGCCGGGTGACGAGCAGGGTCGGTTCCTCGATGCCGGCCAGTTCCCGTGCCCAGGCCGCCGCCCCGGCCTCGTGGTCCTGTGTGCCGAGCCAGTGCAGGAAGTCGCGGTAGCCGCGCACCCTGGGCAGTCCCGAATCGTCCCCGTCGGACGCGTAGAGGTGGAGCAGGTCCTGCATCAGCAGCGGCACGGACCAGCCGTCGAACAGCACGTGGTGGGCGGTGAGCACCAGTTCGGACCGGTCCGGTCCGATGGTGACCAGGGTGAGCCGCAGCAGCGGGGCCGCCGCGAGGTCGAAGTGCGTGGCGTGCTCGTCGTCGAGCAGCGCGTCGAGGACCGCCCCGCGTTCGGCTTCGGCGAGTGCGCCGAGGTCGACATGGCGCCACGGCAGGTCGACCCGGTCCTGCACGACCTGCACCCGGTCTCCTGCCGCGTCGCGGGCGAACGCGACCCGCAGGTTGGGGTAACGGTCGAGCAGCGCCTGCCCGGCACGACGCGTCCGGGCCGGGTCGACGGGGCCCTCCAGGTGGAACACCAGCCGCATCCGGTAGGCGTCGAAGCCGTCGTCCGCGAGCTGAGCGTGGAACAGCAGGCCGGACTGCATCGGTGTCAGCGGCCAGACATCGCGCAGTCCCGGGTAGCCCTGCTCCCAGGCGGTGATCTCGTGCTGGCTCGCGGACACCAGTGACAGGTCCGACGGCGTCAGCCCACCGGCGCCGGGCTCGGTCGCGTGCCGCGCGAGGCCGCGCAGGGCCTGCTCCCACATCCCGGCCAGCTCGTCGACGTCGTCGCCGGTCAGGATGTGGGACGCGTAGTCGAAGCGCGCCAGCAGCGCCGGGCCTTCCGCGGTGTCGGTGACCAGCGCGTGCACGTCGAGCACCGAGAGCGCGGGCATGGCGGGATCGGGCTCCGCAACGAGGTCCGTGGTGCCGTCGGCCTGCAACCAGCCGAGGTCGTGCAGGTGCCGGGGCATATCGGTGGCGGAGTAGCGCCCCAGGTAGTTGAATCCGACCTGGGGCGACGGGTAGCGCCGCAGGACCGGCTCGGTGTCCGGGTTCAGGTACCGCAGCAGTCCGTATCCGATGCCCCGGTCCGGCACTGCACGCAGTTGCTCCTTCACCGCCCGGACCGCTTCTCCCGCCTGCCGGGTACCGGCGAACGCTCCGCTGATGTCGATCTGGCCGAGGTCGAGCCGCGCCGGGTGCATCACGGTGAACCAGCCGACCGTGCGGGACAGGTCGGTGCCCGGGACGATCTGCTCCTCGCGGCCGTGGCCCTCGACGTTCACCAGCAACGAGAGGTCCGCCGAGTCGCCTCGGCCGCGACGCCATTGCGCCATCGCCATCGCCAGGGCGGTGAGCAGGCCGTCCTGGACGTCGCCGTGGTAGGCGGTGGGCAGTGTGGTCAGCAGGTGCTCGGTGACCGGGGCGGGCACCTGCCGCCACACGTGGCCGACCGTCGACATCACGTCGATCGCCGGGTCCAGCGGGCGGGCGCCGAGGGTGGCGTCCCCCGACCCGAGGATCGCGCGCCACTTCGGCAGTTCGGCGGTCCGCCGCGGCGAGTTGGCCTCCGTCACCAGCGCGTGTGCCCATCTGCGCATCGAGGTGGCGACGGGCGGCAGCGTGACCGTGTCGCCGTCGCGCACCTGCTTCCAGGCGACGGCCAGATCCGGCAGCAGGACGCGCCAGGACACCCCGTCGACGACCAGGTGGTGCAGCACGATGAGCAACCGTCCCGTCCCCTGCGGCGGGGCGAACCAGACGAACTGGGCCACGCATCCGTCCGCCGGGGCAAGTCGTCCGGTGGCGGCGTCCAGTTCGGCCACCGCGCGGTCGTGCCAGTCCTGGTCCCAGGGAGCGTCCCATTCGACCCTGCTGACCAGGGGAGCCACGTCCACCTCGCCCGGAGCGGCGACCACGAGGCCGTCCGGCACCAGCCGCGACCGCAGTGCGTCGTGGTGGTCGGTGACGGCGGTGAGCGTGGCCAGCAATCCGTCCCGGTGGATACCCGCCGGCAGCTCGACAACCATGGACATGGCGAAACGGTTCACGTCGCCGCCGAGGTGAAGCACGTGCCTCGCCACCGGCGGAAGCGGCAGCCAACCGGTTCCGCCGCCCTCCAGCTCGGCCAGCACCGTCCTGCCTCCGGCCACCACTCCCGCCGCCCTGGCCGCGAGTTCCGCCGCCGTCCGGCACTCGAAGACGTCCCTCGGCGTGATCTCCAGACCGGCCGCCTTGGCGCGGGACACGATCTGGATCGAGCGGATGCTGTCCCCGCCGAGGGCGAAGAAGTCGTCGTCGACGCCGACCCGCTCGATTCCGAGCACCTCGGCGTAGAGGCGGGTGAGGATCTCCTCGTCGGGCGTGCGCGCCGCGCGGTACTCCCCCGCGCCGAACTCGGGTTCCGGTAACGCCGCCCGGTCGAGCTTGCCGTTCGGGGCC
Organism: Streptomyces beigongshangae; assembly: GCF_019710745.1. GTDB lineage: Bacteria > Actinomycetota > Actinomycetes > Streptomycetales > Streptomycetaceae > Streptomyces > Streptomyces beigongshangae. The sequence continues at coordinate 111,839 of NZ_JAHKJW010000012.1, read as the reverse complement.
AGGGGGAGACGGTTCAACAGGACGAAGACCGAGGGGACCATGTACTCGGGCAGCCGTTCTGCGGCGAACCGGCGCAGGTCCCGGGCGGAGAGCGCGGCCGTCAGATCCACGTTCAGGTCACCGAGGCTGTCCACGTCGCCGAACCCCTGGTCTCCGGCGGCGACCGGGACGACGTATCCGACGAGGTGCTTGCCCGACCCGCCCTCGTGGGCGGTGACCACGGCCTGCGCGACGCCGGGATGTGTGGTGAGCGCGGCCTCCACCTCGCCCGTCTCGATGCGCACGCCGCGGATCTTGATCTGGGTGTCGTCGCGGCCGACGTACTCGTGGACCCCGTCCTGGCCGACCCGGACGAGGTCGCCGGTGCGGTACATCCGCGCACCGGGCGGGCCGAACGGATCGGCCACGAACCGGGAGGCGGTCAGTCCGCCGCGGCCGTGATAGCCGCGGCCGATGAGACCCGCGACGTAGAGCTCACCGACCACGCCGGGCGGTACCGGCCGCAGGCCCGGGCCGAGGACGTAGCACCGCATGTTGTCCAGCGGCGTTCCGATCGGGGCGGCAGGGCGCTCCCCGTCCTCCCCGCCGTCACCGGTCGCCGTGAAGGTCGTGGCGTAGAAGCTCTCGGTCTGCCCGTACGCGTTGACCACCCGCGCCTCGGGCGCCGCAGCGTGGATCCGGCGCACCAGCGAGGTCGGCAGCGCCTCGCCGGCCAGGACGACGGTCGGGGCGCCGATGTCCCCGGCCACCTGGTCGAGGACCTCCGCGAGGACTGACGGCACGGTGCTGACGACGTCGCCGGACCAGCCGCCGCGCTCCCCGATGACGAGTCCGTCGCGCACGATCTCGACACAGCCGCCGACGGAGAGAGGGGTGATGATCTCGAACACCGACACGTCGAAGTTGACCGACGTCGCGGCGAGTACGCGCGAGCCCGTGCGCACACCGATGACGTCCGCGAGTGCGCGGACGCCGTTGACCACCCCGGCGTGCGTGATCACGACGCCCTTGGGCGTGCCGGTCGAGCCCGACGTGAACATGACGTACGCGGCGTTGTCCGGGGCGGCCCTGTCGACCGGACCGTCGTCCGCCGCGTCGACGTCCTGGTCGAGCAGCATCAGCGGCACGTCCGCGGCGGGCAGCGCCGACGAGCTCGCGCTGTCGGTGAGGACCAGCTTCGGCCGCGCGTCGGCGAGTATCGCGCCCAGCCGTCTGCCCGGGTACTGCGGGTCGATGGGCACATAGGCGGCACCGGACTTGAGGATGCCGAGCATGCCGACCACCAGGGCGGCCGTCCGCGGCAGTGCGATGCCCACCAGGTCCTCGGGACCGACACCCCGGCCGGTCAGTGCGTTCGCCACCCGGTTGGCGCGTGTGCGCAGCTCGCCGTAGGTGAGCGGGACGCCCTCGCTGATCACGGCCACCGCGTGGGGGTCGGCGTCGGCCCGCACGTCGACGAGGCCGGGGACGGAGAGCGCGGGGACGGCGGACGTGGTGCCCGCGAACTGCGCGAGCAGCAGGTCGCGCTCGGCAGCGGTCAGGGTGTCCGCGCGGGACACCGGCAGGTCCGGTACCTCGGCCAGGTGCCGTACCAGGTCCAGGTACCGCGCCACGACACCCGCCGCGGTCCCGCGGTCGAACAGGTCGGTGGCGTACTCCAGGTAGCAGCGCAGGCCCCCGGTCTCCGGGTCGGGGAAGAGGTTGAACTCCAGGTCGAACTTGGCCGTACGGGTGTCGAGCACCTCCAGCCGCGCGGACAGGTCCGGCAGCTCGATATCGATGGTGAAGTCGTCCTCCCAGGTGAACATCACCTGGAACAGCGGGTGGTACGCGGTGGACCGCTCCGGGTTCACCAGCTCGACCAGGCGCTCGAAGGGGGCGTCCTGGTTGTCGTACGCGCTGAGCGCCTTGTCCTTGACCAGCTCCAGCAGCTGACCGAACGACGGGCCGCCGGACAGGTCGGCACGCAGCACCCACGTGTTGACGAAGAACCCGACCAGGTCGGCGAGCTGGTCGTCGGTACGCCCTGCGATCGTCGAGCCGATGGCGATGTCGGTGCCCGCTCCGAGGTGCTGGAGCAGGGCCAGCAGGCCCGCCTGCATCACCATCGGCACGGTCACTCCGTGCGCCCGCGCCAGTGCCTCGATCGCCGCCAGTTCGGAACGGCTCAGCGAACCGCCGGCCACGTCGCCGCGGTGGCTGGGAGCCGGCGGCCTCGGCCGGTCGAGCGGGAGCCTGGTCGGCTGAGGAATACCGGCCAGCTCCTGGCGCCAGTACTCGGCCTGTTTCGACAGCAGGCTCTCCGGGTCCGTCTCGTCGCCCAGCATCTCCCGTTGCCACAGGGTGTAGTCGACGTACTGGACGGGGAGTTCCGGCCAGTCCGGCGCCTCGTCCCGGACCCGTGCGGTGTAGGCGGCGGCCAGGTCACGGGCCAGCGGCGCCATCGACTCGCCGTCACTGGCGATGTGGTGGATCACCAGCACCAGTACGTGCAGCTCCGGGCGGACGCGAAGCAGCGTGGCCCGCAGCGGCAGGTCCACCGCGATGTCCAGTTCCTGCCCGGCAGCCGACACGACCGCCGCCTCCAGATCCGGTTCGGCCACGTCGATCACGGTCATGTCTACGACCGCCTGGTCGACGGAGAGCACCTCCTGGCACGGCACGCCCTCGCCGTCCGTCACCATCAGGGTGCGCAGGCTCTCGTGCCTGGCGACGACGTCGTGCACGGCGGCACGCAGTGCCGGAGCGTCGAGACGGCCCTCCAAGGTGAGCCGGAACGGGACGTTGTAGGTCGCCGACGGCCCTTCGAACCTGTCGACGAACCACAACCGCCGCTGTGCGAAAGACAAGGGGATCACGACTGGCCACTCCTGTTCATCCGGCGCAGACCTGGCCTGGTGGACTCGCCGGCTTCCCTGACCGCACGCGCCAGGTCGACGATGGCGGAGGACTGGAAGATGGTCCGGATCGAGATGGTGACGCCCAGTTCCTTGCGGATACGACTGCTGAGCCGCGTCGCCGTCAGAGAGGTCCCGCCCAGTTCGAAGAAATTGTCGTCGAGGCCGATGTCCTCGACCTCCAGCACCTCCGCGAACAACGCGCACAGCGCCGCCTCGTGCCGGTCGCGCGGCGCCCGGTGGACGCGCTCCGCCCGTTGCGCCGAGGACAGCGCGGACACGTCGACCCTGCCGTTCGGCAGGCGGGGGATGTACGTCAGGAGGACGATCTCGTCCGGAATCATGCAGCGGGGCAACCGGCCGGCTGCGAATCCGGTCAGTTCACCGGTGTCCACACCCGTACCCACCACATATGCCGTCAGGTTCGGGCCGCCGGGCCCGGTCCCCGCCACCACGGTGGCCTCCACCACCTCCGGGTGCCCGGCCAGCGACGCCTCGACCGCCGGCAGGCTGATCCGCACACCGTCCACCGTCACCTGTCCGTCGGTACGGCCGAGGTGCTCCAGAACGCCGTTCCGCCCGCGACGCACCGGCTCACCGGTGCGGAACATACGGGATCCGTTCGGGCGGAACGGATCCGGGACGAACCAGGCCGCGGTCGTCGCGGACCGGCCGTGATAACCCAGCCCGAGTGTCGGTCCGGAGACGTACAGCTCGCCGACGGCCCCCGGTGGCGCGGGGCGGAGGGCGTTGTCCAGCACGTAGAGCCGTACGCCCGGGGGCGGTGGACCGAACCGGAGCTCGTCGGTCACCTGCTCATCGGGATACAACGAGGCACCGTGCGTGTGACCGCCCTCGCTCGTGGCGTACACGGCCGCCCCCTTCGTCAGGTCGTCCCGCGCGCCGGGACCGGCGGCGATCTCCGATCCGTCTCCGACGCACACCGCGCCGAGCACGTCGGTCAGCCACAGACCGAAGTCACCCGCGACACCGGTGATCGGGCCGGTGTTCGGCGAACCGTGTTCGACGCGCGCGGCGAGCACGGCGTGGCTGACCTCGACGGTCCGGCGGTCCGGATGTCCCCAGACCGGCAGCAGCGCAGCGATCCGGCCCGGGTGCACCGGCTCCGGCGCGCCGGCTCCGGCCGCCGGCACGGGCAGGTGGGTGAGCACCAGGTCCGCGTCGTCCTCCGCCGCCACCAGGCAACCGCCCGCGCGCATCACCGCGAACAGCGCGATCACGAGATCCAGCGAGGGCGGTATGCGAATCGACACCGTGGTCCGCGGTGCGACACCGCGGCCGGTCAATGCCAGCGCCACCGCGGTGGCCCTGCGGTCGAGCTCCCGGTAGGTCAGCGAGTCCTCGTCGCACCACGCCGCGAGAGCGTCGGGGGTACGCGCCGCCCGCGCGGCGAGCAGCGCGGGGATCGTCGTCCGGACGGGCACGGACTCCTCCGCGACCGGGTTGCCCCGCTCGGTCGCCGAGAGGACGTCCACGGCACCGGCGCGCATCGCCGGATCCTCCGCGAGCTGGCGCAGGATCCGGGAGAACCTGGCCGCGATGTCGGTTGCGGCCGTCCGGTCGAACACGTCCCGCCGGTACTGCACGCAGGGCCGCAGCGGACTGTCGGATTCGGCGAACACCATGAGGGCCAACGGATAGTGGCTCACCGTGAAGGAGCGGATCCCCAGCACCCGCAGTCCGGCCGCCCGGCCCGCGGCGGCGATGCCGGTCCGGTCGAGTGGGAACGACTGGAAGCCGACCACCGTGTCGAACAACGCTGTGATGCCGGACGCCTGATGCAGCTCACTGAGTCCATGGTGGTGGTGGTCGAGCAGCGTGGCCTGCCTGCGCTGCAGGTCGACGACCAGTTCGGCGAGCGTACGGGCGGGATCGCAGTCCAGGCGGACCGGCACCGTGTTGAGCAGCATGCCCACGATCGCGTCCACGCCCGGCACCGCGGGCGGGCGTCCGGAGACGACGGCTCCGAAGACGACGTCCCGCCGACCGGTCATCCTCGACAGCAGCAGCGCCCACGCGGTCTGGACGAGGGTGTTCACCGTCACCCCCAGCCGCGCGGCACACGCGGCGACCGCTTCGGACTCCGCCGCCGAGAGCGGGGCGTCCACCTGCCCCGTTCCCTCACCGCCGTCGGCACGGTGTCCGCCGCCGATCAGCGTCGGCCCGTCGACCCCGTCCAGCTCACGCGCCCATGCGGCCGCGGATTCGTTCGGGTCCTGCCCGGCACGCCACTCTAGGAAGTCCCGTTGGCTGCGTTCCTCCGGCAGTTTCGCGGAGTCGGAACCGAGGTGCAGCAGCAGTTCCCGCACGATCAGCGGGATCGACCAGCCGTCGACGACCGCGTGGTGCGCGGTCAGCACCAGGTCCGCCGCATCGGGCCCGCTGCGGACGAGCGTCATTCGCAGCATCGGCGGCACCACGGGGTCGAAGTGCTCCCGGAGGTCGTCGGCGAGCAGCCGCTCGAACGCGGCCACGCGCGTGCCCTCCTCCATGCCTCCGTGGTCGACCACGCGCCACGGCAGATCGGCGTCGGAGAGGATGAGCTGAACCGTCTCTCCTCGGCTGTCGGGCGCGAACACCGACCGCAGCCCCGCGTGCCGCGCCAGCAGTCGCTGCCCGGCCGCGCGCATGCGCGCCGGATCGATCGGTCCCGACAGCCCGAGGACGTACTGCACCTGGTACGCGTCGAAGCCCGAGCCGGCCTCCATGCTGTGGAACAGCAGGCCCGACTGGAGAGGCGTCAGCGGCCAGACGTCGACCAGGTTCGGGTGCTGCTGCACCCACCCGTCCAGATCGGCCTGCGTGACCGGCACCAGGCCCACGTCAGAAGGCACCAGCCCGCTGGCACCGGGGGTGAGCGCGTGACGGGCCAGTCCGTCCAGCGCGGTACGCCACAGGTCCGCGAGCTCCTGCACCTCATGGCGGGCCAGGACGCCCGGCGGCGCGGTGAACACCGCCTGCAACCGCGGCCCCTGGTCCGTCTCCATGACGCTCGCGTTGATGTCCAGTTCGGCCGGCGCGGGCATCTTCGGATCCTGGCCGGCGTCCAGCTGACGGAGCAGGGGCACGTCGACCCGGCTCCAGGCCCCGGCGTCCGCCAGGGCGAAACGGCCGAGGTAGTTGAAGCCCACCTGCGCCGTCGAACACTCCTCGAGCACCGCCGCGGTGCCGTCGTTCAGGTGCCGCAGCAGTCCGAACCCGATGCCTCTGTCAGGCACTGTCCGCAGGCGCTGTTTGGCCAGCATGACGGCCCGGCCCGCAGCCGGGCCGCCGGTCAGCGCGCCGGCGACGTCGACACCGGCGAGATCGAGGCGGATCGGGTACACGGTGGTGAACCACCCCAACGTCCGCGACAGGTCGGCTCCCGGTACCACGCTCTCCTCCCGGCCGTGCCCCTCCAGCCGGACCAGCACGGACGACTCGGTCTCCCCCCGGGCCTGGCGCCGCGCGACCAGCGCCAGTGCCAGCGCGGCCAGCAGCCCGTCCATCACCTCGCCGCGGAACACCGACGGCACGGTGGTCAGCAGCGCCTCGGTGACCGGGACCGGCACGGTCACGGACACTTCGACCAGGGCGCCGACCACATCGGCCGACGGGTCCAGCCGGCGCGCGCCGAGCAGCGGGTCCGGCCCGTCCAGGATCGACCGCCACATCGGCAGTTCGGCCAGCCGCCGCGGGTTACGTCCCTCGTCGGCCAGCGCATGCGCCCATCTGCGCATCGAGGTGCGCACCTCGGGCAACCGCGGTTCCCGCCCTTCGTGGACGGCGGCCCACGCGTCGGCCAGATCGGACTGCAGGATGCGCCAGGACACCCCGTCGACGACAAGATGGTGCAGAACCACGAGCAACCTGCCCGGCCGGCCGTCGAACCAGACGAAGCGGGCGACGGCCCCCGAGGACGGATCCAGGGCGGCGGCGGCCCTGTCCAGCTCCCGCGCCAGTGCCTGGTGCCAGGCGGGTCCGGACGCGTCGACACCGTCGACCCGGTCCACAGCGGGCGGAACCGTACCGGTGGGCGCCACCTCGATCTCGTCCCCGACCAGACGTGCCCGCAGCATGTCGTGGTGGTCCAGCACGGTCTGCAGGGTCGCGGTCAGGGCCGCCTCGTCGATCCTTTCGGGCAGGGACAGCACCATCGCCTGCAGGAAGCGGCCGAATCCCGGGCCCCAGCCCCGGATCCACCGCGCGACCGGCAGCAGCGGCATCGTCCCGGTGCCGCGGCCGTCGAGTTCGGCGAGCGCAGTGGTCGGCCCCACCACTGACCGCGTTGCCACGAGTTCGGCCAGGGCGGCCACCGTCCGCCGCTCGAAAACGTCCCGGGCACTGATCTGCACACCGCTCCCGCGCACACGTGAGACCACCTGGATGGACTGGATGCTGTCGCCTCCGACGGCGAAGAAATCGTCGTCGACGCCCACCTGCTCGAGCCCGAGCACCTCGGCGAACTGCTGCGCGAGTGCCGCTTCCGTCTCGTCGCGTGGCGCCCGGTACGCCGTCTGCCGCTGCCGGGGCTCCGGCAGCGCCGGGAGATCGGGCTTTCCGTTGGGGGTGAGGGGAATCCGGTCCAGTTGCACGAACGCCGCCGGAACCATCGGCGCGGGCAGGAGCCGCGCGGCGAACGCGCGCAGGTCACCGACGGAGAGAACCGGTTCGAGTGCCAGGCTTCCGTAGGAGTCCCTCGGCACGCCGGCCGACCGCTCCGCCCGTTCCCGCGGCACGACGTAGGCGACGAGCTGCTTGCTCGACCGTGTCTCACGGACCACGACCACCGCGTCCGCGACACCGGGATGTCCGGCGAGAACGGCCGCCACCTCATGGGTCTCGATGCGTACACCGTGGATCTTGACCTGGGTGTCGGCCCGGCCGCGGAAGACGAGGGTGCCTTCCGCCGACCATGTCGCCAGGTCCCCGGTGCGGTACATCCGGCCGCCGGGCGGACCCGACACGTCCGGGACGAACCGGGCCCCGGTCTCCCCCGGGTTGCCCGAGTAGCCGCGGGCCAGCAGGGGACCGGACACGTACAGCTCGCCCACGACGCCGGGCGGGGCCGGACGCAGCGCGGCGTCCAGCACGTACACCCGCGCACCCGTGACAGCCCGTCCGATGGTCGGTGTCCGGCCGTCGGCGACCAGCGGATCGCTCATGGTGGCACACACCGTGGTCTCGGTGGGGCCGTACGCGTTGATCATCTTCCGGCCGTCCGCCCATGCCTCGACGAGATTCGGCGTGGTCGCGTCCCCGGCGACCACCAGGTACTCGACGGCGGGCATCGCTCCGGGCGGGAGCGTGGCCAGCACGGGTGGCGGCAGCGTCACATGGGTGATCTGACGGTTCGTCAGAGTCTCGGCGAGCGGGCCACCCGGGGCGAGAGCCGCGTCATCCGCCAGCACCAGCGTCCCGCCGGAGAAGAAGGCCATGCACAGCTCCCACACCGAGGCGTCGAACCCCGGGGAGGCGAACTGGAGTATCCGGCTGCCCCGGGTGACGCCGAGCCGGCCGGAGTGCGTGGCGGCCAACCCCGCGAGTCCGCCGTGGGTGACCACCACGCCTTTCGGCCGACCGGTGGAACCCGACGTGTAGATGACGTAGGCACTCTGCGCGGGCCGCGGGAACCCCGGCACCGGGACGTCCCCGTCGAGCTCGTCGAGACCGAGAACCCGCGCCGTCACCCCGGGCAGGTCCGTGAGGGCGGACCTGTCCACCAGTACCAGGGTGCAGCCGGATCCGTTGATCATGTACACGAGACGTCCGACCGGGTGCGAGGTGTCCAGCGGGAGGTACGCCGCACCCGCACGCAACACCCCGAGCACCGCGACCACCCAGTCCACCGACCTGCGCGAGGCGACCGCGACAACGGACTCGGCCCGCACACCGGACGCGAGCAGCCCACTCGCCACCCGTTCAGCCCGTTCGTGCAGCTCCCGGTAGGTCAACGACTCGGTGCCGGACTCCACGGCCACCGCATCGGGCACCGCCGTCACCCAGTGGTCGAACAGCTCCGGAAAAGATCGTGCGCCACCGTCGGCACCGGTGCCCGCTCGTCCCACGGCCCCTCCCCCCACGGTTCCTCCCTCAACGATGCAGTGCGGCGATCTGCGCGGATTCCCACTTGTGCGCCCTGGCGGAGTAATCGCTTCGAAACCCGCGCAAATTGACCACCTAACCTGGTTTTCCCAGCATATGAAAACGATCGGTCAGGCTGTCAAGGAATGGACGCCAACAGCCTTCCAATAGTCGGCGGATGACCGCGGAAAGCTTGCCGGGTGTCCCGTTGCCGGGACACCCGGCGGTACGCTCTCCTCATAAACCCAGGGGACACATATGAGAATTTCGCCCCCTCTTCGAAATTCTTTGACCCCTTCGAGGAAAACTCCCCCAGAATTGTTCCGGCGGTATCACGCCGCGCCCACCACAGGAGTGATGATGGCAGCGAAGAAGCACCGTTCCGGCACATCGGTGATTACCGACATGTTCCCGAAGGGACGTGTCGAATTCATTCACGGCGACACGATGACGGTCACCCTGTGGCAGTTCGACCAGGGCGGCGACGTGCCGGTTCACCAGCACCCCCACGAGCAGATCGTCCATTGCCTGGAGGGCACGTTCGAGGTGACGGTCGACAAAGAGGTCGTCGTGCTCGGGGCGGGCGAATCCGTGGTCATCCCCGGCGGTGTCGACCACTCCGCACGTGCGCGGACCGCCGCCCGGGGAATCGACATCTTCCATCCCGTACGCGAGGACTACCGACGTTGAAGCGAAGGGAACGTTCATGCCGAACAACGATCGCCATCTGAACGTCCACACATTGGGGCCGACCGGCACGAACTGCGAAGCGGCCGCACACCACTATCTGAAGCAGCACGACTACAAGCAGGGAAGCGTCGTCCTGTACGACACTCTGGAAAACGCGGTCGACGGCGTCATGGCCGACCCGTCCGACAGCGTACTGCTCGGCTGCGTCGTCTACCCGAAGCTCAACGAGATCGTCTTCCGGAACCTCAAGTCGATGTCGCTGCACGAATGCTTCATGATGCCGACCCATCGAATGGTGCTCGCCGCGCGCGAGGGCAGTCCCTTGCGGACGGTGCTGAGCCACCCCGCGCCGGTCGACCTCATAGAGAACCGCGGCTACGACATCCGGTTCGTGACGAGCAACGCCGCGGCCGCGCTGGGGTGCTCCGCCGGCGGGGCGGACGCGTGCATCACCACCGGTGTCGCCGCCGAGGCGAACGGTCTCGAGATCGTCGAGGACTTCGGTCCGGTGCAGATGGGCTTCAGTATCCACGTACCCCACGGGACCACGCTGTGACCGCGGACACCGGCGTCCAGCGGGCCGGCACCGGGGCACCGCTCGACGAAACCCACGCCCTGCTGGCGAGAGCGGTGCACGAGCACGGTGTCTCCACTCCTGCCGTCGCGGACGTACTGGACGCGCTGGGAATCACCAACCGTGTGCTGGACCCGCGACTGCACCGGGTGTCGGGCGATCACCGGATGTTCTTCGGCGCCGCGTACACCGTCAGCTGGGTGGCGGTGCGAAAGGGCGCGAGCATCGTGGCGGCCTCGCCGAGCACCTGGCAGGAGGTCCGTGACTTCCTGGTGCCCCAGGTCATCGACGGGCGGGGAATGGTCTACGTCGCGGGTTCCGGGCCGCTGGTCACCGACGCCGCGCTCGCGGGCGGTCTGTCCACGACCTATCTGCTCGAACAGCTGGGATTCGAAGGGATGGTGCTGGGCGGCGCCGTCCGCGATCGGGACGTCGTCGGGCAGAGCACCCGTCCGGTCGTCGCGAGCAACTTCGTCCCCACCGACACCCAGGGTGCGTACCGCGTCGAGTCGGTCGGCAGCACATGCCTGATCGATCACGTGCTGGTGCGCACCGGCGACTGGGTCCTCTCGGACGGCAACGGCACGGTGGTGGTGCCGGCGGCACGGCTGCACGAGGTGCTGGCCGCCGCCACGGCCACCGGTCGCACCGAGCAGGACGTCCTGCGGCGCATCCGGGCCGGCGAGCGGCTGCCGGGCATCATCGACGAGGTCGGCACCATCTAGTCCTGACACCAGAGAAGGAGGCCGCAATGCGCGCGGTCGTGGTACACCGGCACGGCGGACCCGAGGTGCTGACACCCACCGAGTGGGCTCCCCCGGTCGCCGGCCCCGGCGACGTGCTCGTCGATGTCGCCGCCATCGGCGTCAACTATCACGAGACCTATGAACGAAGCGGCCTCTACCCACGCGAACTGCCGTACGTCCCCGGACGTGAGCTGGCGGGGACCGTGGCGGCCGCGGGGGCGGACGTCAGCGGCCTCGCAGTGGGCGATCTGGTGGCCACGGCTGACGTGCCGGTGCCCGGCGCCTACGCCGAACAGGTGGTGCTGCCCGCCGACCGCGTCGTCCGGGTGCCCGTGGGAGTGAGCGCGGAACAGGCCGCAGCAGTGCTGCTGCAAGGGCTCACGGTCCACGCGCTCATTCATGACAGCCATCCCGCACAGCGAGGCGAGACGGCCCTGGTGCACGCCGCAGCGGGCGGCGTCGGGCTGCTGCTCACCCAGGTGCTGCGGTCGCTCGGCGTCCGCGTCGTCGGCACCGTGTCCACCGCGGCGAAGGAGAAGGCGGCCCGGCAGGCGGGGGCGCACGAGGTCATCCGTTACACGGAGACCGATTTCGTCACCGAAGTCGGCAGACTCACCGGCGGCGAGGGGGTGGACGTCGTCTACGACGCGGTCGGCAGGACGACCTTCGAGGGCAGCATCGCCTCCCTGCGTCCCCGGGGCACCCTCGTCCTCTACGGACAGTCCAGCGGCAAGGTACCGCCCGTCGACCTGAGCACCGGCACACACGGCTCGATCAAGCTGACCCGCCCCTACCTCCCCGACTTCATCGCGACCTCCGACGAACTCCAGGCCCGGAGTGCCGCGGTGTTCTCCTGGATCCTCCAGGACGATCTCGACGTCCACGTCGGACAGCTCTACCCGCTGGCCGACGCCGGCACCGCGCAGGCGGACCTCCAGCAGCGCCGCACCATCGGAAAACTGCTGCTGACTCCCTGACCGGGGACCGTGCGCATCCGACCCATGGCAACAGCACAACACAAGGGGGCAAGGCGTGTTGAACTCAGGGAACGAAGCGTTCCCGGAACTGCACATCCGACTGTCCGCAGGGCAGGCGCGTACCGACATCGACAACCTCGACCTCGGCATCATCAGCCTGCTGCGGATGCGCCGTGAGGTGTCCCAGCGCATCCAGCAGGCCCGTCTGCAGGCCGACGGGCCGCGGACCGACGCCGATCGGGAGAGTGACGTCATACGGGTGTACCGCTCCTCCTTCGGGGACGGTGGCGACGAGGTCGCCACCGCCGTCCTGCGGGTCTGCCGGTCGTGACCGCCGCGGCAAGCACCGCGCGCAGTGCCCCCGACCCGCCGTACGCGCCCGGGGCGCACCAGCAGCCGCACTGGCCCGAGCCGGGCGAACTGACGGAGGTGGTGCGTACGCTGGGCAGCCTGCCCGCGCTGGTGTCACCGGACGACTGCGACGAACTCCGGCTGCGCCTTGCCGCGGTGGCTCGGGGCGAGGGGTTCCTGCTCCAGGGCGGCGACTGCGCGGAGCTGTTCGCGGGGCCGCTGATCGAACCGACGAGGGACAAGTTGCGCTGCCTCGCGGACATGGCCGCAGTGCTGTCCTCCGGCTCCGGGCTGCCGACACTCACCGTCGGCAGGCTCGCCGGGCAGTACGCGAAACCGCGCTCGACGTACACCGAGACCAGAGGCGACCGGGTACTGCCCGTCTACCGGGGCGACGCGGTGAACGACCTGCGCTTCGACGCCAGGGGCCGGACCCCGAACCCGCAACGTCTGCTCGCGGCGTACCGGGCTGCGAACCGTGTCCTGTCCGACATCCGGCGGCTCCGCAGCAGGAACCACACGCTGTTCACCGATCTCGGCGGCGACTTCTTCACCAGCCACGAAGCCCTGCTGCTGCCGTACGAGAGGGCACTCGCCCGGGCCGTGCCGGTCTCCGGGCGGGAGTACGGCCTGTCCGGTCACCTGCTGTGGATCGGTGAGCGGACCCGGCAGCCCGACGGGCCGCACGTGGCCTTCGCGGCGAGCGTGTGCAATCCGGTGGCGGTCAAGCTCGGACCGACCGCGACCCGCACGGACGTCGCGGAACTGGTCGAGCTGCTCGACCCGCACCGGGAGCCGGGCCGGCTGGCGTTCATCACGCGCCTCGGCGCGAGTGCGGTGCACGACCTGCTGCCCCCTCTCGTCGACGAGGCGCTCACCCTCGGCTCGCCGGCGATCTGGGTGTGTGATCCGATGCACGGCAATACCTTCACCACCGCGGACGGCATCAAGACCCGTCGGTTCGAGGCGATCTGGACGGAGGTCCGTGGGTTCATCGCGGTCCACCAGGCACTGGGCACTCACCCGGGCGGCCTGCACCTGGAGCTGACCAGCCGTGACGTGACCGAATGCATGGACGCCCAGGTGCCGGGACGTGAGTTCCGTCTCGACCTGCGGTACGAGACGGCCTGCGACCCCCGGCTCAACGGCAGCCAGGCCCTGGAACTGGCCCGGTTGGCCGCACCGTTGCTCCGTCCGAGGACGGAACTGATGCGGGACGCCGTCACGCTCGGCTGAACGCACTTCCCTGGTCCACCGGCAAAGACGCCGCACGGGCGGATCCGCCCGTGCGGCGTCTTTGCCGGTTCCGGTCCGGCCGGTGGTGCTACGTCCCCAGGAGGGTCCGGCTCACGAACCCGGGGACGTTGTTGCCCTGCTCGGTCAGGTAGAAGTGACCGCCGGGGAAGACCTCGGTCGTGAACGGTGCCGAGGTGTACTCGCTCCACCCCTCGACGGTTTCCAGCGGCGCCCGCCAGTCGGACTGCCCGACCAGAGCGGTGATCGGGCAGTCCAGCGGGGGCACGAGGGCGATGTGGTGCCTCTCCCAGAGCTGGAAGTCGGCAAGGACAACCGGTACCAGTTCGTCCATGACCTCCTGGTCCGCGCTCACCTCCTCGTCGAATCCCCCGAGGCTGAGCACGGCGGCGTGGAACTCACGCTCAGGGAGGTCGTGCAGCTTCGGACCCGTCCAGATCACCTCCGGCGTGGACTGCGCGGACACGAACAGCCGGCTCGGCCGGGGACCGCCCTGCAGTTGCAGCGCTCTCGCCACCTCGTAGGCCAGCAGCGACCCGCAGGAGTGCCCGAAGAAGGAGAACGGCCCGTCGAACGCGGGGCGCAGGTCCGCGACGATCTCCTTCACCAGTCGGCCCACGTCCGTGATCGGGTCCTCGGCGAGCCGGTTCTGCCGGCCCGGCAACTGCACGGCCGCCAGTTCGATGTCGGCCGACAGCCTGCGCGCCCAGTTCGCATACGCGTTGGCGCCGCCGCCCGCGTGGGGGAAGCAGACGATCCGGTGCCGTGCCCCGGGCTGCCGCGCACGCCACAGGTATCGGTTCTCGGGAACCAGACGTCCCTTGAGGCCAGGTCTTTGTGTGCGCACAATGCCCTCCGCGCATGTGGAGCCAGCAGGATTCAGTCGACGGGTGCGGTGTCCGCCGCCGCCTCGTCGCTCAGCGCCGCGATGGTCTGGAGGCGGAACAACGCCTTGGCCGAGATCGGCACGCCCGCCGCCCGGGCCTTGGCGACGACCTTGATCCCCAGGATGGAGTCGCCGCCGAGCTCGTAGAAGTTGTCGGTCACCCCCACGCGGTCGAGGTCGAGCACATCGGCCCAGATGGCGGCGAGTACGCGCTCGTCGTCCGTACGAGGCGCGACGTGGTCCTCGGTGTCCGCGACACGCTCCGGGGCCGGCAGCGCGGCCCGGTCGACCTTGCCGCTCGGGGTGAGCGGAAAATCGTCGAGCAGGACGACAGCCGCGGGGACCATGAACTCCGGGAGCCGGTTCCCGACGAAATCCCGCAGCGCGGCCGGTTCGGGCCGGTGCCCCGGCCCGGGGCGGACGTAGCCGACGAGGCGTTTGTGCTCACCGTCGTCGCGTGCGATCACCACTGCCGCTTCGACCTCCGGATGCTGCTGGAGCACGAGCTCGATCTCGTTCGGTTCGATCCGGAAACCGCGGACCTTGATCTGACGATCCACCCGGCCGACGTACTCCAGCGTGCCCTGCGGCGACCACCGCACCAGATCACCGGTGCGGTACAGCCGGTCCCCCCGTCCGGTGCCGAAGACGTCGGGCAGGAAGCGTTCCGCCGTGAGACCGGGACGGGCCAGGTATCCTCGCGCAACCCCTGGCCCGCCGATGAACAGTTCACCGACCACACCTGTCGGCACCGGGTTCAGCCGTTCGTCGAGCACATGGACGGTGGTGTTCACGACCGGCCGGCCGATGGGCACCGTACGGTGCCCGTCGACCCGCTCCACCAGGTGCCAGGTGGCGAAGGTGGTTGTCTCGGTGGGCCCGTAGCTGTGGATCAGACGCCCTGGCGGACCAGCCGCCAGCACCTGTGCCACTCGGTCCGGATTGACCGCCTCACCACCGAAGAGCAGGTGGCGCAGCGTTGCGAACGCATCGGGCCGCGCGGCGGCGACCTGGTTGAACAGCGCTGTCGTGAGCACCAGGGTGCTGATGCGGTACCGGGTCAGCGCCTTTGTCAGCGCCACCGGGTCGAGCATCGTGTCCTTGTCGACGACCACCATCCGGGCGCCCGCGGCCAGCGGCGCCCAGATCTCGAAGGTCGCCGCGTCGAAGCTCGCATCGGCACCCTGGGCGACCACGTCATCGGGTCGCAGCGGGATGTAGTCGGCCTCGCACAACAGCCGGGTGATCGAACGATGCTCGACCACTGTTCCCTTCGGCCTGCCGGTCGAGCCGGACGTGTAGATCACGTACGCCGCGTCACGCCCGGAGACCGCGAGGTCCGGCGGCACGGCGGGCTGGGCGGCCAGTTCCCGTTCCAGCTCGTCGAGCACGACGAAGCCGGCGTCGGTCGCCTCACGCAACTTCCCGACCAGCCCTCTCTGCGTCACGCACACCGACGCGTCGGCGTCGGCGAGCATGAAGCCCAGCCGTTCTGCCGGGTACCCGGGGTCCAGCGGCAGATAGGCGCAGCCGGCGCGCAGGACGGCGAGCAGTGCGGTGACCAGTTCCGGGCCACGCGGCAGGCACACGGCGACGACACCGCCCCGCCGGGTTCCGCCGGACACCAGCAGATGAGCCAGTCGGTTGGCTGCGGTGTCCAACTGTCCGTAGGTCGTCGAGCCTGCGCCGGCGACCACGGCGACCGCGTCGGGCTGCGACCGGGCCCGCTCACCGACCAGCTCGTGCACGCAGGGCCATACCGGCAGGTCCACCTGGTTGACGGCCCACTCGCCGAGCAGTGCGTGCCGCTCCTCCTCGCCCAGCAAAGGAAGGTCGCCCACCGGCGTCACCGGATCCCGCACGGCGGCGGCCAGCAGCACCGTCAGGTGCCGGGCCATCCGCTGGACGGTGGCCGCTTCGAACAGTTCCGGGTCGTAGACGAGGGCGCCGGCAAGCTCACCCGTACCGGTCGGCCGGCAGTCGATCGTGAGGTCGAACGGCTGGGGCGTCTCGGCCGCGCCGGCATCCCGCAGAACCACCAGCACCGGTGCGGGCGGGGAGCCACGATCGGTGCCACTGGGCGTCGACGTGTTCACGGAGTCTGCGAAAGGCAGGTCCGCGTTGGCCATCGCTTCCTCGACGAGCTGCACGTTCTGTTCGGCCAACCGCATGAACGCGGCGTCCGCCCGGACGGCCGACCGCAGGACGACGGCATTGGCGAAACGGCCGTCCGGACGGCCCGGCAGACGGCCGGTCGCCATGGTGGCCAGCGGAATGTCCTGCTGCCTGCCGTAGCGGGAGAAAAGTACCTGGGACGCGGAGAGCAGGACGGTGAACAGTGTTCCGCCGACTCTGCTCGCCAGGGCGTCCGCTTGCTCGACGATCTCCGCAGGCACCCGGAACCCGGCGACGGCGCGCGCCGTGCCCGGCGCAGTCGGCCGTGGCCGGTCGGTCGGCAGTCGCAGTACCGGAAGACCATCGAGCCGATGTGCCCAGTAGGCATGCTGTTCAGCGAGGTGAGCCTCGGTGAGCCGGTCACCCGGCCCCGTCCCCTCACCGGTGCCGGCACCGCGCGGATCGCCGTCGGGCAATGCATCGGATTTCAGCAGACCCTCGGACATGTCATCCTCTCCCTTCGCTCTCATTGCCCACGGTGATTCCGCCAGGCAGCGTTTGGGAGGCATCCGAACACCGGGGACGGCTTCCGCTCCCATTCCGCGGATCGGGCGCGTACTCAGCGGACAGAATCAACGCCCTGGCTCTCCTGCGCAGCCATGGCATCGCGAAGGCTTCGCGGGCGGAGGTCGGTCCAGTGCTCCTCGATGTGGTCGAGGCACTGCTGCCTGCCGTCCTCGCCGAAAACGACCCGCCACCCGTCCGGAACCGGCGCAAACGTCGGCCAGAGCGAGTACTGCTCCTCGTCGTTCATCAGCACGAAGAATCTGCCGTCGGCATCGTCGAAGGGGTTGTCACCGCTCACCGGTCATTCCTTTCATTGCGTTTCAGAACAAATGGGCACAGTCCGATCGATTCGAAACGTTAGCGGTCCGATCGCGATCACTCAACCGGAATGACACTTCCCGAGGAATTCCGATCCGGCTCTCGACTGTCCCGTCGCCAGGACAGCCATAAGTTCTCGACGAGCCCTTTCCTGCGTCATCGTCATGATTTACGCGTTTTCGGTCTCCCGCTTCGGACTGTGCGGAATCGCCAGAGGTGCACGGAGCTCCAGAACGCAGCACTTGGCACCTCCTCCGCCTTTCAGCAGCTCGGTCATGTCAATGCCGACGGGAACGAACCCTCGTTCCCGTAGTTGGCCCGGCAGCCGTTCGGCCTGCTGAGGAATGATCACGTGAAGGCCGTCGGACACGGCGTTGAGACCGAAGACCTCGGCGTCGTACGCATCGGCCAGGATGGCATCGGGAAACTGTTCCGCAAGTAACGCCCTGCTCTGCGGAGAGAAAGCCCCGGGATTGTACATGATCTCATTTTCGTCGAGCACGGCAAGAGCTGTGTCGAGGTGGTAGTACCTTTCGTCGACCAGTGTCAGACCTAGCACCGGCTTGCCGAAGAACTCCTGCACTTCGCCGTGCGCCTTCGGTTCGCTGCGGAAACCCGTGCCGGCCAGGAGAACGTCGCCCGCATACAGGAAGTCCCCCTCGCCCTCGTTGACGTACTCTGCCTGCCGGAAATCCCAGCCGCGTATCCGGAACCACTCCAGATATGTCGCCGACTCGTCCGCCCGCTGTTCGTGACGGAATCGGGCGACCAGCGCACGGCCGTCCACGACCGTCGCACCGTTGGCGGAATACACCATGTCCGGCAGGCCGGCGACGGGCTCCACCAGCTCGACCGTGTGTCCCAGGTCGACCAGCAGGTCGTGCAGCGTTTTCCATTGGGTGAGTCCGCGCTCTGTGGAAGTGGGGCGCGAGGGGTCCATCCACGGATTTATGGAATAAGAGACGTCGAAGAAGGTCGGCTCGCACATAAGATAGTGGCGTGGCCGTGCGGTTCGCTTCTGAGTGGTTCCTCCACCGCTGCTGTTCTGCCGCACTCCGTTCCCCTTTCCTCGTTCGACCGAGAACGATGACTCGATCACACTTCCGTGATCGGAAGAATATACACGGACAACGTCGTGGATCTACACCTGTATTCGTGTCCTGCCGACAGGACACGAACGCCTTGAATGATTCATTGGGCAGGTCTAGGTTGGCCTGGACCGACGGTGGTTGAAGATCGCTCGGACGTGGTCCTCCAGGGATGCGGAGAATTCTCTATGGGTAACCGTGAACATGAGACGTACGACGTGGTTGGTGTCGGTTTCGGTCCGTCCAACCTGTCGCTCGCCGTCGCCCTGCACGAGCGCCGGACCGACTCCCCGGGGCGGGATATAAGCGCCGCCTTCTTCGAACGTCAACCCACGTTCAGTTGGCACCGCAATATGCTGCTGCCGTCGACGACCATGCAGATATCCTTTCTCAAGGATTTGGTCACTTTCCGCAATCCGACGTCGAGTTTCAGCTTCATCGCCTATCTGCACGCTTCGGGTCGGCTGGCCCAGTTCGTCAACAACCAGGACTTCTTCCCCACGCGTCAGGAGTTCCACCAGTACCTGGAATGGACGCAGGAACGCCTGGCTCACCTCGTCACATACGGCTCCGACGTGACGTCGATCCGGCTGCCGCAGGACGGGGGTCCACAGCCTGCCGACCATCTGGAGGTCGAGGTCCGGGACGTCGCCGGCCGGGGCACCCGGGTGATCAACGCACGGAACGTCGTCATCTCGACGGGGCTCGTTCCGAGCATGCCCGACGGAACGCAGTGCGACGAGCGGGTCTGGCACAGCTCCGAGTTCCTGCAGAAGTACCGCCTGATGAATCCGGCGGAGCTACGGCGCGTGGCGGTGGTCGGGGCGGGCCAGAGCGCAGCCGAGATCACCCGCTTCCTCTACGACGAGCTGCCGCACGCCCAGGTGTGGGCCGTCATCCCTTCGTACGGTTACTCCGTGGCGGACGACACGCCCTTCGCCAACCAGGTGTTCGATCCGAAGGCGGTCGACGACTACTACTTCGCAACCGCCCGGACGCGCGAGTCCTTCTGGCGCTATCACCGCAACACCAACTACTCGGTCGTCGACGACGAGGTGATCAGGGATCTGTACAAGCGCTCGTACGACGACGACGTACGCGGCGACAAACGACTGCACCTGCTGAACCTGACCAGGGTCTCCGGCGTCAAGCGCGCCGACGCCGAAACACGGGTCTCCCTCCATACGGGACTCGACGGCGACGTGTACGAGCTGGACTTCGACGCCCTGGTCTGCGCGACGGGCTACGACGCGATGGAACCCGCCGGCCTGCTCGGCGACCTCGACCGCCTCTGCCTGCGGGACGAGGACGGACGGTACCGAGTAGGGCGGGACTACCGCATCGCCACCGGTCCCGAACTGCTCTGCGGGCTCTATCTCCAGGGCGGCACCGAGCACACCCACGGACTCACCTCGTCACTGCTGTCGAACATCGCCGTACGCAGTGGTGAGATCGCCGACTCGATCTCCGTCGGTCTGGCGCGGCGGAGTGCCGGCCGGGCGATCCCCGTCGAGGTCGGTCACGAAGGGGGCTGAGCAGCGAAGCCGGAGGCCGGGACCGGCGCCGTGCCCCGGCGCCGGTCCCGGCCTTCTGTCAGGCGGTACGACCGAACGGAGGTGTCCTCCTTGCTCTTGCTGCCCGGAGCCGTTCACAGGGCGCGGTGGATCGTGATGTCTCCGTAGGAGGTGTGTGCCTGTACATCGATCGATTCCCCGGGCGCCTCGTCGGCACCGTCCAGCGTGTTGTTCACCCGCCCGTATCCGGTGGCCAGGTCCAGCCTCGCCGGACGGCCCGCACCGATACCGACCTCCAGATCACCGGACGATGTCTTGAGCACGACCGCACCGCAGGTCACTTCGCTCACCCGGATGCTGCCGTTGGCGGTCTCGGCATCGGTCTTGAGACCCGAGGGGCGGTCGACGCAGATGTCGCCGTTGGTGCCGCGGACATGGAGGTCGCCGGTGACCCTGCCGATCTCGGTGCTGCCGTTGGAGTTCTTGACCGCGGCCGCGCCGTCGATCTCCCCGATGCGGATCCGCCCGGTCGCGGTGCTGATCTCGGCGTCGCCGTCGACCCGTCCCACGGTGATGTGGCCGCCGGCCGTGCCCAGGTGCAACGGACCGATGTGATCGAGTTCGACATGTCCGACGGATGTCCTGAACCTGCACTCCCCGAGGCGGCCGGAGCAGCGCAGGTCCCCCACCGATGCCTTGCCGCGAACGTGTGAGCCGGCGGGCAGCACGATCGTCACGTCCACCGAGCGGGTCTTCCGGGAGAAGTCGATCGTCCGGGGTTTCGGTGTCCTGATCGTCAGTACACCGTTGTCGTACTCGACGCTTGCCCGGCCGGATGCCTTCATGTCCGAGCCGTCGGTCCCGTCGGTCGGCTGCACCTCGACGATGGTGTCGGTCCGGTCCTCGGCGGTGATCTGCACGTCGCCGACACCGATTTCCAGAGTGACGGAGATCGGTTCGGGAGTATCGAAAACGGGCATGGCTTTCCCCTCTCGTGATGTCCGGCAGGCATCCCGGAACGACGGGACGAGCGGGACATCGGCTGCTTGGTCGGCTCCAGCTGCTCGGAAACGCGTATGCCGGCGGTATCCGCTGTGCCCCGGGGGGCGCCCTCGGGAAGTCCGCTTCTACCGGATGGACCTGCGGTTGTACTGAGCCAGCGCCCAGACGTAGCCGAGCAGGGCGATCGCGCAGCACCAGGCGGCAGCGGCCAGGATGTCGTCGCCGGCGGGCGTGCCGTCGAGCAGGCTCCTGACGGACTCGATGAACGGTGTGAAGGGCTGGTACTCCGAGAACCAGCGCACTCCGTCGGGCATCGAGTCGGCCGGGACGAAGCTGCTGCCCAGGAACGGCAGCAGAACCAGCGGCATGGGCAGGTTGCTGGCGATCGTCGCGGAGTTCGCGAACGTGCCGATCGCCACGGCCAGCCAGCTCAGGGCGAAGGCGACCATGGTGAGCACACCGGCCACGCCGAGCCAGTCCACGGCGTCCGCGGCAGGCCGGTAACCGAGCAGGAGGGAGATGGCCAGCACTCCGGCCATGCCAAGGAGGGTCTGGATGATGGCGCCCGCGACATGGCCGGTCAGCACCGCGCCGCGAGCGATGGCCATGGTCCGGAAGCGCGCGATGATTCCCTCCGTCATGTCGGTGTTCACCGAGACGGACGTGCCCTGGGCACCGGCGGCGACCCCGATGAGGAGGATGCCCGGGACGACGTACTCGAGGTAGGCGTCGGTCCCGCCGGTCCCGATACCGGCCCCGAGGGTGTTGCCGAAGACGTACACGAACAACAGCAGGAAGATCACCGGCAGGGCTACGACGACGATCACCTGGGACGGGTCCCGCTGCATCCGCCTGAGGTTGCGCCCGAGCATGGTGAGCGCGTCGCTGAACGGGTGTGAGGCCGTACTGCGCGCGGCCGGAGCGAGGGTGGCGCCGCTCATCGGGTGACGCTCCTTTCCTTCTTGCCGGTCGTGCCGGTCAGCGCGAGGAACACATCGTCGAGATTGGGGGTCTGCACGGACAGGGCGAGTGGTTCGATCCGCGCCCGGTCCAGTTGGTCGAGCACGGTCCGGATCGAATGCGTGCCGGTGGCCTCCATGGGAACGGTGAGGGTGAGCGTCCCCTCCCCGCGTGTCGACCGCGGCACCGCCCGGATCGCGGCGTCGAGGGTGCCGGTGTCGGGGAAGCGCAGTTCGATGCGGCCGCTGCCGATTCGGGCCTTGAGCTGGTCGGCGGTGCCTTCGGCGGCGATCGTGCCGCCGTCGAGCACGGCGATCCAGTCGGCGAGCCGGTCTGCTTCCTCGAGGTACTGAGTGGTGAGGAAAACCGTGGTCCCCTGGGCCACGACGTCGCGGACGATGTCCCACATGGCCTGCCGACTGCGGGGATCCAGGCCGGTCGTGGGCTCGTCGAGGAAGATGATCGGGGGCTGGTCCAGGAGGGTCAGGGCCAGATCGAGTTTGCGGCGCATACCGCCGGAGTACGTGTGCAGGGGCTTCTTCGCCGCGTCACCGAGTTCGAACAACTCCAGCAGGGCGTCGATCCGGCGGCGGGCGGCCGTCCGGTCGAGGTGCCGGAGCTTGGCGATCAGACGTAAGTTCTCCTCACCGGTGAGGAGCCTGTCCACCGCTGCGAACTGGCCGGTGAGACCGATGGCCGAACGGATGGCGTTCGGCTCTTTCCGCAGGTCGTGGCCGGCGATACGGACCTGTCCCTCGTCGGCCTGGATCAGGGTGCTGAGGATGTGCACCGCGGTTGTCTTTCCCGCGCCGTTCGGCCCCAGCAGGGCGAACACACTGCCGGCCGCCGCGTCGAGGTCGATGCCTGCCAGCACCTCCTTCGCACCATAGGACTTACGTAACCCCCGCACCCACACGGCAGGTACGTCCTGGGTGTCGTTCATCTGCGCCCAACTCCTCTCGTACGGTGTTCAAGTTGCGACTTGAACACCGTACGACAGGACTTGAACGGTGTGCAAGTGCGACTTGGACAGTGTTCAAGTTAGGCTTGGCACATGACACGTCGAACCATGAGCCGGGCTCAGATCGTCAGTGCCGCCATCGACCTGCTCGACGAGGAAGGGCTCGACGGTCTGAGCATGCGACGACTGGGCCAGCGTCTGGGCTCGGCCGCGACGTCGGTGTACTGGCACGTGCAGAGCAAGGAAAATCTGATCGCGTTGGCCAGCGACCGGATCTGGAGTGAGATCTCGATGCTCGACCCCGTGCGGGTGGGGTGGCGGCAGGCAGCCGTCGAGCTGGCGCGCAGCACTTACGCGCTCGGCGTCACACATCACTGGCTGATCCCCGCGGTCCCCAGTTGCCTGGCCTACGGCGCCGGAATGGCCCGTTACCAGGACCACTGCTACGCCATCTTCGAAGCCGCGGGTTTCACCAGGACCGACCTCGACTGGGCGGTCAACACGCTCTTCACCTTCGTGATCGGCGCGACGTACCAGGACTCCACGCAGACCATGATGATGAAGGACGGGAAGAACGGGAAGGACGACGAGAAACTGCAGCTAAGGCTGCAGGAGGCCATGACCCACGCCAACCAGATCGTGGCCCAGTTCCCCCGTCTGCAGGCGAGGACGGCGGAACAGGCCCGACTGAACGCCGATCCGCGCGCCGCGCGCACCGAGGCACTCGAGTTCGGGCTCGGTGTCGTCCTCGACGGCCTGTCGGTCCGGCTCGGCAGGATCCTCGTCCCGGCGGAGTAGGGCCGGCGCAGCCGCGCCCACCGTGGTCACGCCGCGCCTTTCGACGGACCCGGGCGGCGCGGCAGGTGACCGGTGGCACGGCAGGTGACCGGTCCTGACGGCCCGGCCGTCGGCGGATGCGGACGCCCGCCCCATCGGTGGGGCGGGCGCGACCGTTCCGCGTGCCCGCTACAGGGGCGGGCGACCCCTCTCCTCGTCCTCCGCGCCCTCGGCGGCGATCCGCTCCTTGCGGACCTCGCCCGTGACGGTCTCCTCGTCCACGACTTCCTCGGTGTTCAGGCGCACCCGCTCCACCGGGACGGCCTCGGTGTGCACCACGGGGCGCTCCGCGTGCAGGGTGACCTCGTGCTCGGCCTCGGTGATCTCCGGGCCGGCCATGGCGTCGCCCCGGTTCGCGTCCGTGATCGGCTCCCGCTCGACGCGCACCTCCTCGTGGCGCAGGGGCACCGTCTGCTGGACCTCCTCCGTCACCACGTACTTGCGCAGCCGGGCCCGTCCCGCCTCGTACCGCTCGGCGCCGACGTGCATGTGCTCCTCGGACCGGGTCATCGCCTCGTCCCCGGCGGACGGCATGTCCTGTCCCGTGGTGCCGACGACCCCGGCGGTGTCGGTGGTGTCGGCGATCCCGGAGTGTGCCCAGCCGCCTCCGCCGGGCTGGTTGGCCTGCTGCCAGGCGTCGTCCCAGGCCATGCCGTAGTACTCGTACAGCCTGACCTCCTCCGTCTCGGACAGGTGGCCGCCGCTGTCGACGTCGACGTGGGGCGCGTCCTTGACCTTGCCCTTCGGGTAGGGCACCTCCAGGTGGTCCTCGACCATGACCGCTTCCCGGAGCGGTACGAACGACTCGCTGGTGCCGAAGAAGCCGGTCTTGATGCTGACCCACTCCGGCTGACCGGTCACGTCGTCGAAGAAGACGTGATTGGCGTCCCCGATCTTGCTGCCGTCGGCGTCGTACACGGGGTGTTCCAGTACGGCCGGGATCTGCTCCTGGGTGATCATCCTTCAGCACTCCCCTTCTGGGTCCGGTGTGCTGTCCGGGTCACCTGGTCACAGAAGTACGAAACATCACATAGGAGACATTGTGAAAGAGGTGACCGGTGCGGGGGTGCCGGCCCCGGTGGCCGGCACCCCCTGCCGTCAGGCGGCCAGGGCGGCGGGCGCGTCGGCCCCGGCGAACACACCGGCCCCGGAGGGCGAGCCGGTCCCGGCGGGCGGGTCCGGCTCGGCGAGCAGGCCGATGAGCGTCGCCCGGGCGCGCGCCACCCGGGAGCGGACCGTTCCGACGGGGCAGCCGCTGAGTTCGGCCGCCTCCGCGTAGGGCAGCCCCATCAGCTGGGTGAGGACGAACGCCTCACGGCGCTCGTCGGGCAGCCCGGCCAGCAGGTCGAGGAGCGCGATCCCCTCGTCGAAGCCGGGCAGGCCGCACGGCTGGGCCCGTTCGACCGCCAGCCGCCAGTCCGGTACGTCGGACAGACGCGGCCGGGCGGCGGCGTACCGGAGGCTGTCGACCACCGCGCGGCGTGCGATGGCCAGCAGCCACGTGCGGGCCGAGCAGCGCCCCTCGAACCGGTGCAGGCTGCCGAGTGCCCGCAGGAACGTGTCCTGGGCCAGGTCGTCGGCGGCCTGGGGGTCGGCGGAGAGGTACGCCACGTAGCGCACGACGTCACGGTGCAGGGCGCGCACGAACCGCTCGACTGCGTCCGGGTCACCGGTCCGGGCGGCCAGCGCCCAGGCGGTTATCGACTCGTCGGCGGATTCGGCGGCGGCGTCCGGCCGCCGCGGGATGCGCGCACCGCGCGGGCGGCCGTCGCCGTCGCCGCTGTTCCCACTGCTGCTGTTCTCGCCGCTGCTGATCTTGTTGCTGCTGATCTTGTCGCTGTGGTTGCTGCTGCTGTCGCTTCCGTCGCGTGGGACGGGCGGGGCAGGAGTGATCACCAGGTGTCCTTCTCGGGTCATCCGTGATCCGGACCGGCCGCGCGGACGCGCGTCGGCCCGGCGAGGGGGTGCGGCCGTACCGGGGTACGGCCGGGGCCCGAGGCGCGCGGGGCGGCACCTCGGGGATCCGGCTGTCTCAGATGGCAGCGGTCCCCACGGGCGGACCCCGGGAGGTGATGGCGTGGACGAGAAGGAGCCGTCGCGGCGACCGGTCGGAGGAACCGCGGCGGACGTGGAGGCGCGGGCGGTGCGGCGGTGTCGGCAGCGCGAGCAGCAGCCGCAGGGGCGCGGCCAGCCGTCCGGCCACCGCGCGCAGGATGCGGAAGGCGGCGCGCTCGCCGTACGCCAGCCACAGACCGCACAGCAGCGCGGCCAGGAGGTGGGCGGCGAGCATGCCCAGCGAGGACGCCGCGTCCATGTCGTGCACGGCGTGCCCGACCGGGCTCGCGTCCAGGTGACCGGAGCCCATGTGGCCCGCGTGACCCATGTGCCCCACGTCCATGGCGTCCACGGCGTCCATGGAGGAGTGGCGGTGGACCGAGCCCGCTTCCGCCCCCGCGCCCGGGGCGGCCGGTCCCGTCGCCGACTGCGCGAGCGAGAACGACCAGTGGAGCGCGCCCTGGGTGACCACCACCACCGACACGATCAGCGGGAGTCCGCGCTCCCGGCCGGCCAGGCACCAGCCCGCGGCGCCCGTCGCCGCGGTCCCGGCGGCCATGGCCCACCAGGCAACCGGGGAGCCGGACATCATCACGTGGCCGAGGGCGGCGAGCAGCACGCAGACGACCGCGAACACCGCGGCCCGCACCGTGCGAACACCCCACCCAGCAGTCATGACGGGCCTCATCCTCGCATTCGCCGTACGGGTGTCGTGGTGAGGTACGGGAATTGCCCCCGTTCCCCGCTCAACGCGGAGCACGTGATCCAGAGCACAGGACAGGCCCGGAACCCCAGTGGTGTCCGGACCGACGGGGGCGGGTCGGACCGCGGTTGCGGCGCGTTGCCGCTTCCGTGTGCATACGATTCCGGAGTGGTTCTCTTCCTCGTACGCCGGAACACCCCGCTGAGTGCCGACGAGGCATGGCGGCGGCTCACCGTGTGGGAACGGCACGCGGAGGTCGTGCCGTTGACGCGGGTCCGCGTCGTCACGCTGCCGCCGCGCGGGGCGGGCACCGTGTTCGTGGCCCGGACCGGTGTGGGCCCGGTGGCCTTCGACGACCGCATGGAGGTCGTCGTGTGGCGACCGCCGCATCACGGCGCCCCCGGCCTGTGCCGGCTCGTCAAACGCGGCCGCCCCGTCGTCGGCTGGGCCGAGATCGAGGTACGGCCGGAGCCCGGGGGCGGTGCGCAGGTGGTGTGGCGCGAGGAGCTGGGCGTACGGGGGCTGCCACGCGTCTTCGACCCGCTGCTGGAGCGGGCGGGCCGATGGATGTTCGGCCGTGCGGTGAAGGGGCTGCTGACGCGCCCGTGAGAACGCGGGAAGCGGGACGACGCCCCACGGGGGGCGCACGCCCGCCCGCGGTGGGCCGCGTCACGGGTGGGCCGTGTCATCGATGGGCGCGTCACGGATGGGTGCGTCACGGGTGATCCGGCGCGGCGTCCGCGGTCGCGGTTCGCCCCGTCGAAAGTCTGTGGAGCGCAGGCGCCCGCGGTTGCGAGACTGGGGGCATGAACGACACGGGACGGTTCCGTCGGGCGGTCGTCGGCTGGGCGGCCGGTGGTGCGGGGGCGGCCGGGGCGGAGGCGGCCGCGCGGGAGTCGGCGGCCGGCGCCGGGGTGCGTACCGTCGTGCTCGTCGAGGGCGGCAGCGACCGGGCCGCCGTCGAGGCATTGGCGGCCCGGCACGGGCGGGACCTCGACGAGGAGGGGGTCTCGGTCGTGCCGCTCGGGGGCGCGACCAGCATCGGCAGGTTCGTCGACCTGTGCGGGCCCCGGGGGCTGGGCATCCGGCTGGCGGGCCTGTGCGACGCCGCGGAGGAGCGGTTCTTCCGGCGGGCGCTGGAGCGGGCCGGGCTCGGTTCCGGTCTCACGGCCGACGGACTGGAGTCCCTCGGTTTCCACCTGTGCGACGCCGACCTGGAGGACGAGCTGATCCGTTCCCTGGGCACCGACGCCGTCCAGCGGGTCGTCGGGGAGCAGGGCGAGTCGCGGGCGTTCCGCACGTTCCGGAACCAGCCCGCGCAGCGCGGGTGGACCGAGGAGCGGCTCCTCCACCGCTTCATGGGCACCCATGCCGGCCGCAAGGCCCAGTACGCCCGGGAACTCGTCGCGCGCCTGGACCTCGACCGGACCCCGCGCCCGCTGGAACGCCTCCTCGCCCACCTCTGAGCGCCGGCTCACCGTGCCGGTCAGGCCGTGCCGGTCAGGCCGTGCCGGTCAGGTGTTCCGGCCGGACCGGCGTCCGGTTCAGCTCCAGCCCCGTCGCGTCGCGGATCGCCGCCAGGACGGCCGGGGTCGACGACAGGGTCGGGGCCTCGCCGACGCCGCGCAGCCCGTACGGCGCGTGGTGGTCGGCGAGTTCGAGCACGTCCACGGGGAGGTCCGGCGTGTCGAGGATCGTGGGGATGAGGTAGTCGGTGAAGGACGGGTTCCTGACCTTCGCCGTCCCCGGGTCGACGACGATCTCCTCCATCAGCGCCATGCCCAGGCCCTGGACCGTGCCGCCCTGGATCTGGCCGATGACCGACAGCGGGTTGAGCGCCTTGCCGACATCCTGCGCGCAGGCCAGTTCGACCACCTTCACCAGGCCCAGTTCGGTGTCCACCTCGACGACGGCGCGGTGCGCGGCGAACGAGTACTGGACGTGCCCGAAGCCCTGCCCGGTACGCAGGTCGAAGGGCTCGGTCGGCCGGTGCCGCCACTCCTCCTCGACCTCGACGGCCTCGTCCCCGAGCACGTCCGCCAGATCGGCCAGCACCTCGCCGCCGTCGGTGACGACCCTGCCGCCCTCCAGGAGCAGCTCGGCGGTGGCCCAGGCGGGGTGGTACGTACCGAACCTGCGGCGGCCGAGCTCCAGGACCTTCTCGCGGACGAGCCCGCACGCGTTCCTGACGGCGCCGCCGGTGACGTACGTCTGCCGGGACGCGGACGTCGAACCGGCCGAGCCCACCCGGGTGTCGGCCGGCTGGATCGTCACCCGGACGACGCCCAGCTCGGTGCGGGCGATCTGCGCGAGGACGGTGACACCGCCCTGGCCGACCTCCGCCATCGCGGTGTGGACGGTCGCGACGGCCTCGCCGCCGACGACCTCCATGCGCACCCTGGCGGTCGAGTAGTCGTCGAAGCCCTCGGAGAAGCCGACGTTCTTGATGCCGACCGCGTAGCCGACCCCCCGGACGACGCCCTCGCCGTGGGTGGTGTTGGAGAGGCCGCCGGGCAGCTCGCGGACGTCCGCCTGCTCACCGGCGGCGAGCCACTGCCGCCGCGGCGGCATGGGCATCGCCTTGACGCGGCGCAGGAGTTCGGCGACCGGGGCGGGCGAGTCGACGCGCTGACCGGTCGGCATGACCGTGCCCTGCGACATCGCGTTGAGCTGCCGGAACCCGACCCGGTCCATGCCGACCGCGTCGGCCAGCCGGTCCATCTGCGCCTCGTAGGCGAAGCACGCCTGGACCGCGCCGAAGCCCCGCATGGCGCCGCAGGGCGGGTTGTTGGAGTAGAGGGCGAGCGCCTCGATGTCGACGTCGTCGAGCACGTACGGGCCGGCCGACAGGGACGCGGCGTTGCCGACGACCGCCGCGGACGTGGAGGCGTACGCGCCGCCGTCGAGGACGATCCGGCACTTCATGTGGGTCAGCCTGCCGTCCTTCGTCGCCCCGTGCTCGTAGTGGATCCTGGCGGGGTGCCGGTGGACGTGGCCGAAGAAGGACTCGAACCGGTTGTAGACGATCTTGACCGGTCTGCCCGTGCGGAGCGCCAGCAGACAGGCGTGGATCTGCATGGACAGGTCCTCGCGGCCGCCGAACGCGCCGCCGACGCCGGAGAGCGTCATCCGGACCTTGTCCTCGGGCAGGCCGAGCACCGGGGCGATCTGGCGCAGGTCGGCGTGCAGCCACTGGGTGGCGACGTAGAGGTCGACGCCGCCGTCCTCGGCGGGGACGGCGAGGCCCGACTCGGGGCCCAGGAACGCCTGGTCCTGCATGCCGAAGGTGTACTCGCCCTCGACGACGAAGTCGGCGCGCCCGCGTGCCGCCGCGACGTCGCCGCGGACGATGGGCTGGCGGTGGACGACGTTGGGGTGCGGGACGTGGCCGGCACGGTGGTCGGCGCGGTCCTCGTGGAGCAGCGGCGCGCCGGGGGCCGTGGCGCTCGACTCGTCGGTCACGAGCGGGAGTTCGCGGTACTCCACCCTGATCCTGGCGGCGGCGCGCCGGGCGGTCTCGGGGTGGTCGGCGGCCACGATCGCCACCGGCTCGCCGTGGTGGCGCACCCGGCCGTGGGCGAGGACGGGGGTGTCCTGGATCTCCAGGCCGTAGGTCCGCACCCCGGTCGGCAGGTCGTCGTACGTCATGACGGCGTGGACACCGGGGGTCGCCAGCGCCTCGCCGGTGTCGACGGAGAGGATCTCGGCGTGCGCGACCGGGGAGCGCAGGACCTGGCCCCAGAGCATGTCCTCGTGCCACATGTCGGACGCGTACGCGAACTCGCCGGTGACCTTGAGGATGCCGTCCGGGCGGAGGGTGGACTCGCCGACGCCGCCGCCGGTCCGGGAGCCCTGGGTGACCTCGGCGGGGGTGCCGACGGCGGGTTTCACGGGCACGGCCGGACCGCCTCTCCCTGCCGTGCGGCCGCCAGGCGGACCGCGTCCATGATCTTCTCGTAGCCGGTGCAGCGGCACAGGTTGCCCGAGAGCGCCTCGCGGATGTCCGCGTCGGTCGGGGCCGGATTGCGCTCCAGCATCTCGTCGGCCGCGACCAGCAGCCCGGGGGTGCAGAAACCGCACTGGACGGCTCCGGCGTCGACGAACGCCTGCTGGACCGGGGAGAGCCGGGTTGCGCCCTCGCCGGGCGGACCGCCCGGCCCACCCTGCCCACCCTGCCCACCTTGCCCGTCCGGCCCGTCCGGCCCGTCCGGCCCGTCCGGCGCCCCGCGGGCCGCGCGTCGCCCGGCGAGGGCCGCGAGACCCTCGACCGTGACCACCTCGCGGCCCTCGGCCTGTCCGGCCGCGACCAGGCACGAGCACACCGGCACGTCGTCGAGGCGGACCGTGCAGGAGCCGCACTCGCCCTGCTCGCAGGCGTTCTTGGAGCCCGGCAGGCCCAGGCGCTCGCGCAGCACGTACAGCAGGGACTCGCCCTCCCACACGTCGTCGGCTTCCCGCGCACGGCCGTTGACCGTGAGACTGACGCGCATCACACGCCTCCCTCCGCCGCGGCGGTGCCGCGGTACGACTCCCAGGTCCAGGCCAGCGTGCGGCGCGCCAGGACGCCGACCGCGTGGCGGCGGTAGCCCGCGGTGCCCCGGACGTCGTCGACGGGGTTGCAGGCGGCGGAGCACAGTTCGGCGAACCGCTGCGCCACCGAGGGGGTGATGCTCCTGCCGTTGTCCCAGAAGCCGCCCTCGTCGAGCGCCGCGTTCAGGAACTCCTCGGCGGTCCTGGCCCGTACGGGCGTGGGCGCCGCCGAACCGATACCGGTGCGGACCGTGCGCGACGCCGGGTGCAGGGCCAGGCCGAAGGCGCACACCGCGATCACCATGGCGTTGCGGGTGCCGACCTTGGAGTACTGCTGCGGGCCGTCCGCCTTCCTGATGTGCACGGCCCGGATGAGTTCGTCCGCGGCGAGCGCGTTGCGCTTGACCCCGGTGTAGAACGCGTCGATCGGGATCAGCCGCGAGCCCCGTACGGACCCGGCCTCGACCTCGGCGCCCGCCGCGAGGAGTGCGGGGTGGGCGTCGCCGGCCGGGGAGGCGGTGCCGAGGTTGCCGCCGACTCCGCCGCGGTTGCGGATCTGCGGGGATGCCACGGTGTGGGAGGCCAGCGCCAGGCCGGGCAGT
Source organism: Streptomyces beigongshangae (assembly GCF_019710745.1). Classification (GTDB taxonomy): domain Bacteria; phylum Actinomycetota; class Actinomycetes; order Streptomycetales; family Streptomycetaceae; genus Streptomyces; species Streptomyces beigongshangae. Next base: position 80,128 of record NZ_JAHKJW010000012.1, on the reverse strand, counting down.
TCGCCGCGCAGGTGCTCCATGATCGCCGTGTAGGGGACGGCGGCGCCCAGGCGGACCGACTCCTCGCCGACCTCCCACTCGCCCAGCTCGCCGATCCGGTTCAGGTCCATCAGGTGCTCGGGGCGGCGGTGGTCGAAGTTGATCTCCACCATCACGTCGGTGCCGCCCGCGATCGGCACGGCGGCGGGGTGCGCCGCCTTCGCGGCGAGCGCCTCCTCCCAGCTGGCGGGGCGAAGGAAGTCCATGGCCGGCTCTCTTCTCCGTCTCGGGTGCCGTGCTGTCCGAGCCGGATCGTGTGCGGCGGACCGACTCGTTCCTATGGTGTTCACGTGGACCGGGGTCAGTACACAGCCCGTTCCGCCATCCGGGTCAGTCACCGAAACCATGAAGGAGTTGGCTGGCCAGGGCACGCATCTTGTAGATTCGTATGAACGGAGGTCGTCGGGCAGCCTCCGCGCGCAGGCCCCGGCCCGGGCCGGTTCTCATCCCCCACCCCACCCGTTCCACCCACCCCACCCACCACGGATTTCGAGACAGAACGGCGGCGACGAGATGCGGCTGCGCGCACTGCTGGACACGGACGCGCTGGGTCTGCGGCTGCTCGGCGGACAGGACGAGCTGGACCGCACCGTACGGGGTGTGATGACCACGGACCTGCGGGACCCGAGCCGTTACCTCTCGGGCGGCGAGCTGGTGCTCACGGGGCTCGCCTGGCGCCGCGGTCCCGCCGACTCCGAGCCCTTCGTACGGATACTCGTGGCCGCCGGCGTCACGGCGCTGGGCGCGGGCGAGGCGGAGCTGGGCGCGGTCCCGGGTGACCTGGTGGCGGCCTGCGCCCGGCATCGGCTGCCGTTGTTCGCCGTCAACGAGTCGGTGGCGTTCGCGACCGTCACCGAGCACGTCGTACGGCAGGTCTCGGGTGAGCGTGCGGGGGATCTGGCGGCCGTGGTGGACCGGCACCGGCGGATGATGACCTCGGGGCCCGCGGGCGGCGGGCCGGACGTGGTCCTGGACCTGCTCGGGTCCGATCTGGACCTGCGGGCCTGGGTGCTCTCGCCCACCGGGCGCCTCGTCGCGGGCTCGCACCTCGCGGAGGCACCGCTGCCCGCCGGTGTGCGCGCGACACTGGCCGGCGAGCACCTGGCGGCGGCCCGCACGGGCCGGCGCGGGCCGCACCGGGTGACGGTGGGCCCGGTGACGTACTCGCTCTTCCCGGTCCGCGGCGGCGGGCGCGGCACAGCGGGTGCGCGGGACGTGCGCGACGTGCGCGACGTGCGCGAGACGGTGTTCTCGGAGTGGCTGCTCGCGGTCGAGGCGGACGCCGGGGACTGGCCGGCCGAGCGGCTCGACCTGCTGGAGGGCGTCACGCAGCTGGTCGCCGTGGAGCGCGACCGCCGGGACGCGGCGCGCACCGTGCGGCGCAGGCTCGCCCAGGAGATCCTGGAACTGGTGCAGTCCGGTGCCGCGCCCGCCGAGATCGCGGCGCGGCTGCGGGTCGCGGCGCCCGTGCTGCTGCCCGGTCTCGGCGCGGCCCCGCACTGGCAGGTGGTGGTCGCCCGGATCGAGTGGGACGGACGGGACGGGGCGGCGGGCGGACCCGCGGGGACCTCGGCCGAATCCGGCGATGGCGCGGGCGACGGCGAGGGCGACAACAGCGGTGGCGGCGGTCGACGGACCGAAGGGCCGGCGGGCGGCCCGGTGGCGCAGGCCCTGCTGGAGGAGATCCTGGTCGGCCCCCTGTCGTCGGGCCCCGGGCCGTCCGACCGGATCGCCGTCGCCCACACGGACACGGAGGCCGTGGCGCTCGTACCGCTGCCGGCCGTCTCCTCGGAGCACGACGGCTCGGAGACCGGGCTGCTCGCCGAGGTGGTCCTGGAGACCGTACGCGATCCGCTGTCGGCCGGGCTCGACGGCGACGGGCGGCTCACGCTCGGCGTCAGCGCGGCCGTGCACTCGGCGGAAGGGCTGCGCGGCGCCCTGGAGGAGGCCCGGCACGCGCGCCGGGTGGCCGCGGCCCGGCCGGGGCGGGTGTGCGCGGCGGGCCACCAGGAACTGGCGTCCCACGTGCTGCTGCTGCCCTTCGTGCCGGACGACGTGCGGCGCGCCTTCACGGCCCGGCTCCTGGACCCGCTCCGCGCGTACGACCGGCGGCACCGCGCGGAGCTGATACCGACCCTGGAGGCGTTCCTCGACTGCGACGGGTCCTGGACCCGCTGCGCGGCCCGGCTGCATCTGCACGTCAACACGCTGCGGTACCGGGTGGGGCGTATCGAGCAGTTGACGGGCCGGGACCTCTCCCGGCTGGAGGACAAGCTGGACTTCTTCCTGGCGTTGCGGATGAGCTGAGGTCACACGGCCGGTGAGGTCATACGGCCGTGGACGGTGCGACCCCCGGGGCCCGGGTGCGGCGGGAGGCCGGGGGCGGCACCGGGTGTCGTCCCTGTCCCACGACTTTGTGAAATCCTTCACCCGCCCCCTTGGCCGGGCGCGATGATTCGTGCTGAGATGCCGCCACCACTCAACAGCTCAATGGCGTGCTCGGGGAGGGCAACGTGGCGCATCCCGCCATGTCCGGTTCTGGTTACGGAACGACCGCAGGCGAAGATCCCCTCCAGACCGCGGTGTGGCGGCTGCGCTCGCGTGCCTGCTGGGCCGACGCGGCGGCGCTCCTCGAACCGCACACGGCGTCGGCCGCTCTGCAACGGGCCTCGCTGCTCGTCGAGCGGTGCCTCTACACCGAACAGGGCTGGGCGGAGGCGGAGGACGCGCTGCGTACGGCGGAGGCGCTGGCCCGGAGTGACGACGAGCGGGGCGCGGCGGCGTGCGAGCGGGGGCAGCTCGCGTACGCGTCCACGCTGCTCGCGGTCCGCGACCGCGCCGACGAGGCGCGGGCCGCGCTCGGCCGGGCGGCGGCCCTGATCGCGCCGGGCGCCCGGGGGCGGGCGCTGCTCGACTTCCGGCGGGGCCTGCTCGCGGAGAACCTCGCCCGCTCCCCGCAGTCCGCGCGCGCCGCCTACCGGCGTGCGCATGCCGGCGCCACGGCGCACGACGACCCGCTACTCCTGTCCTTCACCTGGCGCCACCTCGCCGGACTCGCGCTGCGCGAGGGCGAGTTGGCGGAGGCCCGGCACGGCTTCGCCGAATCCCTGCGCATCCGCGAGGAACTGGGCTACCTCGTCGGCACGGCTCCGGCGCTGGCCTCCCTCGCCGACGCGGAGTCCGAACCGGAGGCGTCCCGCCTGCGTGCGGAGGCGGGCCGGCTGTTCCGCCTCCTGGGGGGCGTACCGACGTGGCTGGCGGAGCAGCTGACGCCGCCGGCGGCCACTGCGTGAGAGCGGGACCGCCGGTGCCCGCCCGCTACGCGCCCGGGAAGTGGTTCCGGATGAGGGACTGCGCCGTCGGCAGGTCCTGTGCGGCCAGTGCGTCGAGCAGGGCCGTGTGCTGGGCGGCGTCCGCCAGGAGGTCGGTGCGCGGGCGGCGGGCGGGAGCGCCCGCCAGGGGCCACTGGGCGCGGCGGTGGAGGTCGTCCGCGAGATGCACCAGCTGGCGGTTGCCGGAGAGCGCGAGGACGGCCGCGTGGAAGGCGCGGTCGGACTCGGCGTAGCGCGCGTGGTCGCCGGTGGCCGCCGCGGTCACCGTCGCCTCCGCCAGCGGGCGCAGCTCCGCCCAGCAGGGGGCGGCCACCGTACGGGTCAGCCGCAGCATCACCGGCATCTCGACGAGGGCCCGGATCTCGGCGAGCTCGGCCAGTTCCCGGGCTCCGCGCCGGATGACCCGGAAGCCCCGGTTCGGCACGACCTCCACCGCGCCCTCGTTCGCGAGTTGCTGCATGGCCTCGCGCACGGGGGTCGCCGACACGCCGAAGCGCTCGCCGAGCGCCGGGGCGGAGTAGACCTCACCAGGGGCGAGGTCACCGGTGACGAGGGCGGACCGCAGGGCGTCGAGGACCTGACCGCGGACGGAGGACCGCTGGATCACGGGCCGGGGGGCGGCGGAGGCGAAGGCAGAACCGGCACCGGCACCGGCACCGGCACCGAGGGACGGAGCCGGGGCGGGGGCGGGGGCAGGGGCCGGGGTCGTGAAGGGCTCGCGGGTCCCGGGCACGCACTGCCCGTACGGCGCGCCCTGCCCGTCGTGGGTGCCCTGGCCGTCATGGGTGCCGGGCGGCTGCGGGTCCGGTATGTCCCCTGCATCCTCTGCGTCCTCTGCGTCCCCCGCGCCCCCGCGCGCCCCCCGCGGCCGGGACGGCCGGGGTGTCGGGATCTCGCCGTGCGTGTGCTCGCCGCGTGCCGCCGGCCCGCCGGGACCGGCAAAAGGCGCGGCGGCCGCAGGCTCCACGGATCCTGCGGGGCCCGCGGGGCCTGCTGTCGCGGGGATGTCGTCCCGCGCGCCCCGGTCGCGGCTCGTCCGGCGTTGCCGCGCACCGTCCTCCGACCGTGCCTGAGCGGGAATCCGCACGGTGGCGACCCCGGCACGGGCCTCCTCCGCACGGGCCACCCCGGCGCCCGTCCGCACGCTGCGGCCCGCGGAGTGCCCCGCAGCGCCTGCCGGGCCCTGTGTCTCGCGTGAGTCCGGCTTCTGCACGGGAGCCTCCTGGCGGGGTGGGCGGTGGAGAGGGGAAATACGGACGGGGCGCGGTACGACCCCGACGGGACAGGGTAAACCGCGACCCTATCGGGTAAGGTAAGCCTTACCTGTCGATGATCGCGAAACGGGGTCCCCGCATGTCCGCTCCCGCCTTGGCCGAGAAAGCGCCCCGTGCCGTCGCGCACCCGGTCCACTCGGTGCTGACCGAGGCGTACACGCGGATGACCGAAGTGTTGCCGGCCCTGGGGGTCACGGAGCTCGCCCCGGGCGAACCGGCCCCGACGGGTGACGGCATGTTCGCCGTCGCCCGGCTCGCGGAGGCCGGGGCCGACCTCGACGCCTTCCTCGCCTGGGACGACGAGCAGGTGCTGGCCGAGCACGGCCGACGGGCCCGCCCGGACGTCGTCGCCAGCTTCGGCCTGCACCGGTACGCCTGGCCGGCCTGTCTGCTGATCACGGTGCCGTGGTTCGTGCTGCGCCGCGTCCCCCGCTTCCCCGTGCAGGACGTCACCTTCCAGCGCATGCCCGGCCGCATCGCCGTACGCGTGGGTGAGTTCGCCTGCCTGCCGGACGACCCGGCGGCGGCCCTGCCCGGTGCCCGCGTCGTCCCGGACGAGGAGGCCCTGCGCGCGGAGGTGCGGGCGTCCGTGGCCGAGCACCTGGAACCGGTCCTGAACGGTTTCGGCCCGCGCATGCGGCGCCGGGACCGCGCCCTGTGGGCCATGGCGACGGACGAGGTCGTCGAGAGCCTCTGGTACGTCGCCGGCCTCCTGGGCGAACAGCAGCGCGCGACGGTGGAGCTGGAGCGGCTGTTCCCCGGCTCCACCCGTCCGTACGTCGGTAAGGCCGGCTTCCGCGAGGTGACCGGTACGAACGGCCAGTGCCTGCCCACCCGGGACCGGGCCAGCTGCTGCTTCTACTACACCCTCGACGCCGAGGACACCTGCGCCAACTGCCCCCGCAACTCCGAGGCCGCCCGTATCGCGAAGCTGACGGCCCAGGCCACCGAGGCGGCAGCGGCACAGGCAGCACAGACGATGCAGGCCGCGTAGACCGCGCGGACCGCATGGGCGGCCCGGACCGCATGGGCGGCCCGGACCGCATGGGCGGCCCGGACCGCGAGCCGGGCCCCGCGTTCGCACCCCTCCGCATCCCGTAAGATCAACTCGCGGAAGCGGTCGCCCGGGTCACAACTGCTTCACGAATTCCTCACCCGGCGCAGGAACTTTCCGTGGAACCACCCGTAAGGGTAATCTGACTCGAACTCAACTCCTGCTCCTCAAGCGGCGGTTCGAGGAGAATGCCGCCCATGCGCATCCCCTTGCACTCTCCTGGCGGCCTCTTGCCCCGAAACCCCCTGAGGACCCGCGGGATTGGGCCACTATGACGGGCGTCACGCCCTATCCCAATGCAAGGGACCCCAGATGAGACTGACCGACATATCGCTGAACTGGCTGCTACCCGGCGCCGTGCTGCTCCTGGGCCTGCTGGCGGCGGTTGCGGTGCTCGCGCGTGGCAAGCGCGCCGGGGAGAAGACCCACGCCGAGGACTCGTGGGAGCGCTCGGAGGAACGCCGCAGGCGCAAGGAGGCCGTCTACGGCACCGCTTCCTACGTCCTGCTGTTCTGCTGCGCCGCGGTCGCCGCCGCGCTCTCCTTCCACGGCCTGGTCGGCTTCGGCGAGCAGAATCTGAACCTGTCCGGCGGCTGGCAGTACCTCGTGCCGTTCGGTCTGGACGGCGCGGCCATGTTCTGCTCCGTGCTCGCGGTGCGCGAGGCCAGCCACGGCGACGCGGCACTCGGCTCCCGGATACTCGTGTGGACGTTCGCGGCCGCCGCCGCCTGGTTCAACTGGGTGCACGCCCCCCGGGGCCTCGGCCACGCGGGCGCCCCGCACTTCTTCGCCGGCATGTCCCTGTCCGCCGCCGTCCTGTTCGACCGTGCGCTGAAGCAGACCCGCCGTGCCGCCCTGCGCGAGCAGGGTCTGGTGCCCCGGCCGCTGCCGCAGATCAGGATCGTACGGTGGCTGCGTGCCCCTCGTGAGACCTACGCCGCCTGGTCGCTGATGCTGCTGGAGAACGTGCGCAGCCTGGACGAGGCGGTCGAGGAAGTGCGTGAGGACAGGCGGGAGAAGGAGCAGGACCGGCTGCGCCGGCGCGACCAGGAGAAGCTGGACCGCGCACGGATCAAGGCGATCACCCGCGGCCACCGCGGAATGATCGGACGCGGCGGCCGCCAGGCGGAACTCCAGGCGGCCCAAGCGGCTCCCCAGACCGCCGCGGAGCCTGCCATAGCAGCGCCGGAACTGCCCTCACGCGCCGCCCGGCCCTCGTTGCAGCCCGTCCGCCGCGGCGGTGAGCCGTCGACGGTCGACCTCACCGCGGAGGACGACACCATGGCCCTCCCGCGGCTCGACTCCCTGGAGCGCAAGCTGAAGGACCTGGAGCAGCAGTTCGGCTGAGCGGGACCCGGGCCGTTCGACGGCCCTCCGCCGGACGGGGGCGCGGCAGTTCATGCCGCGCCCCCGTCCAGTTCGAACCACACCGCCTTTCCCACCCCGTGCATGCGTACGCCCCACGCGTCCGCGAGCGACTGCACCAGGACCAGGCCCCTGCCGTGCGTGCCGTCGTTCACGTTCGGTACGCGGAGCCTCGGCCTGCGTGCCTCGAAGTCCCGTACCTCCACCCGGAGTCCGCGCGGGCCGACGGTCGCCGTCACCAGCGCCTCCTCATCGGTGTGGACGAGCGCATTGGTCACGATCTCGCTGGTCAGCAGCTCCGCCGTCTCGGACCTGCCGGGCCTCCCCCAGTGGGTGAGCAGTTCCCGCAGCGCCCTGCGGACCTCGGGCACCGCCCGGAGGTCGCAGCGCCGCAGCCTGCGCCTGAGATGTGAAGGGCCCTGCCGGCCGGGCGTGCCCTCCGTCGGGTTCTCCACGGCCTGAGCCGTCTTCGCCGTTTCCGCCGAGAAGGCCCCGGATAAAACGGGACCGCCTCCTCGTGCATACCTGTTCATGACCCCCGCCGAGCTGTCGGTTCCCCCTGTAACTCGTTCACGGAATGCATGCCCCGTCCGGAATGGCGGCAGTCATGTCGAATCTTGAACGTCTTCTCGTGGGCGGGCAGTTGGGACATCCGCGTTCCGGACCGGCCCGGAACGCGCCATCCGTCCGGAACGTCCCGGGGCGCCACGGAGCACCCCGAAGCACCCCGAGGCGTCACGGAGGGCCCGGCGGGGCGCACCACCCGCAGCCGAGGTGCGCGGCCGGCGTGCCGACCGTCGGCGCTCGGCCCGTCCGCCGACGCGCACCTGCCGCACCGGCCGTACACGAACCGGTCGGCGACCGCTCCGGAACCGGTCGGAAGCCGACCGCGGGCCGCTTCCGCCGGTCCCGGCCTCCCGGTCGGTCAGTAGAGCTTGCCGACCGCGGTGGTCGTCGTCTTCCTGAACGCCTTCACCGGCGCGTCGGAGAAGTCGCCCATCTGGCCCCACCGCACGACGGTGACGGCCCTGCCGTCCCGGCCGACCGAGTAGAGGTGGATGTCGGTGGAGCCCCAGGAGCTGCTGGTGTGCATCCCGTGGACGTGGGCGCCTTCCTCGACGGGCAGCGTGCCGTAGTCCTTCGTCGTGGCCTCGGTCTCGGTGTCGCCCGCCTCGATCCTGGCCGCGCAGCCCTTGATCTCCTCGTTCAGCCGCTCGGCGAGGGCACCGGCCTTGGCGTGACTGCCGAGGACGAAGGTGAGTTGCTGGGCGTTGGTCTCCAGGTCGGTCCGGAAGTCGCGGTACGAGGAGTCGTAGCCCGGCAGCGCCTCCTCCAGGCAGAGCAGCAGTTCGCCGGGGACACCCGGGGTGACCTCACCCGCCGTCCAGGCGGACGTGGGGTGCGGCGGCAGTTCCGGGGCCGCGAGGAACCCGGGCGCGACGCCCTGCCGCACGGGGGCGGGTGCCGGGATCCTCGTCGTGGTGTCCGCCGCGGCACCGGCCGGGCCGGCGAGTGCCGTGCCGACGGCCAGTCCCGCGGCGGCGAGGGCGGTGAGCGTGACGGTCCGGGCGTGGTCGGTCATGGTCCGGGCGCGGTCGGTCATGGGAGGTCCCCCTGTGTCTGCGTGCCCCGCACGATTCGTGTGCCCGGGCATGTCGAGTACGTGTGTTCCGGCAGGTGTGTGGATGCCGCCGCGGAGGCCCGCCGTGGGCTGTCGCCGGCTGGTCGGTCCGGCGGCGGTCGGTGCGGCACCAAGAGCATCGGCCGCCACTCGGGGCCTGCGCAACCGGCGGCGGGGTTTCCGTCGTGATGGAACCATCCCATCCCCCTTGACGTGCAGACATATGGAGTGCCTGGGATGGTCATCCGGGACGGCAGACGCCCCGCCGGCCGGGGCGACGACGAGCACGGGGGAACAGTGTCGACTCGGGACGACGACGTCGAGGGGTTCGCGGCTCTGCTGAGACGTCTGAAGGCACGGACGGACCGCAGTTACGGTGCCCTGGCGCGCCGGGCGGACATGAACACCTCCACGCTGCACCGCTACTGCGCCGGGGACGCCGTGCCGGTCGACTTCGCCCCCGTGGAACGGTTCGCCAGGCTGTGCGGGGCGACGCCGGCCGAACGGCTCGAACTCCACCGGCTGTGGATCCTGGCGGTCGCGGCACGGCAGCGTCCGCGCACGCCCGCGGGCCGGCGCGACGAACCCGAGCCCGTACCCGTACCCCAACCCGAGCCCGTACCCGAGCCCGAGTGCGGCCCCGGAGCCGGTGCGGGGGACGCGTCCGCCGTGCGCACATCCGGTACTTCCCGTCCCCACCCCCACCCGCGTCCGTGGAGCACCCCGTCCCGGCGGCGGATCGCCGTCGCCGTCGCCGCCCTGGCCGCGCTGTTCGCCACGCTGGGCGGTCTGTCGGCCCTCCCCGCCGACGGGCCCGCCGACGGCGCTTCCGAGACCGCCGGCCCGTCGTCCCCCGTACCGGCGGTCGCCCCGGGCGCACGGCAGCGCCCGTCGGCGGACTCCTCGGCCGACGGGACCAGCCCTTCTCCCCCTGCCGGTGACGCCACCGGCAGGGCGTCCGAGTCCCCCGGCGGGGGCAGCGGCGGGGTGCCTCCGGTGCCTTCGAAGGAAGCGCGGGACTCGGGAAACCCGCAGGACGCCCGGGACACCGGGCCGGACGGCGGCGGTCCCGGCGCCGTACCGCTCACCTGGACCGCGAACTCGCAGGTCTGGCAGTCCGGTTGCGACCACGACTACGTCATCCGGAAGGACCCGCGGCAGGTCCCGCCGCCGCCCGCCCCGCAGGACGCCGGAGCCTGGGCCGCGACCCAGGCAGCCGTGCACGGGCGGCAGACCGACGTGGAGATCTCGGTGCAGGGCCGCACCTCCAGGGCCGTCGTCCTCACCGCGCTGCGGGTGCGGGTGGTCGGCCGCACCGCGCCCGTACCCGGCAACGTCTACGCCATGGACCAGGGCTGCGGCGGCGCGGTCACCCCCCGCTCCTTCGCCGTCGACCTGGACCGGAACCGCCCGATCGCCCGATCGGTCCCCGGCAACGACACCGGCACACCGATCCCGGCGGTGCGCATGCCCTACCGGGTGTCCGCCGAGGACCCCGAGGTGCTGCTGGTCACCGCGCGCACGAAGACCTGCGCCTGCTCCTGGTACCTCGAACTCGACTGGTCCTCCGAAGGGCGCACCGGCACGGTCCGCATCGACGACCGCGGCCGTCCGTTCCGTACGAGCGGCATCGAAGGGCTGCCGCGCTACTGGTACGCCCCGGACGGTTCCGACGGTGCGCGGCGACGCTGGGTCCCCGCCGGCTGACGGTCACGCCTCCCAGACGGCGGCGGCGGTCCGGTCGTCGGCGTACCCCTTGACCCGGACCGTGCTGTCCGCGAGGAACGCGGCCAGGCCCGGCGGGCCGTCGCCCGACCAGCGGGAGGTGAGGTGCTCGACCAGGCGCGGTTCACCGCGCAGGGGTTCGGCGAGGCCGCCGGTGCACAGGAGGAGCGCGTCGCCCGGACGGGCGACGGAGGCGCGGAAGCGGAAGGGGTCGCGGGCCGGGGCCTCGGGAGCCGGTTCGTAGGGGCTCGGGGGTGTGGTGATGCCCAGGTCCATGGTGAGCCGGTCGCCCGCGGGGGTCTCGTGGGGCAGCGAGCCGAAGCCGACGACCGCCTCGCCCGTGGTGTCGGCGGCGCGCGGTTCGAGGTCCTGCCACTCGCCGTCGCGCAGCCTGAAGAGACCGCCGGCCCCGACGCCGAAGAAGACGCGCGTACGGCACTCGGGGTCGGCGGGCAGCAGGAGGCAGCGCAGGCTCGCGGTGTACTCCTCCGGTTCGATACCGCGCTCCGCGGCACCGGCCCGCAGCTTGCCGAGACTGCGGTCGGTGAGGCGGTGCAGGCCCGACTTCAGGTCGCCGCGGCGGGCGGCCCTGATGTCCTCGGCCAGCCGGGCGTGGCTGCGGCCCACGGCCCTGCCGATCCACTGGCACGCCTCGGCCGCGGCGCGGTGGGCGTCGGGGGTGGCGCGGGCGCCGGTCGCCATCGCCACGAGGACGAGGGCGCCGTCGCCCGTGCCGAAGCGGGCGGTGAGCAGGGAGTCCCTGCGGGGCTCGCCCCGGTAGCGCGCCGAGTCCCCGCGCACCGACACGGCGCGCAGGGTGCACGTCCCGTACGACGCCCCGTCCAGCACGGTGTCGGCCACGAGGTCGTCGAGGGCGTCCGGGTCGGCGGAGGGCAGGGCGGTGGGTTCGGGGGCGTAGGTGGGCGGACCGGAACCGACGTGGCCGAGGGGATCGGGGGTGTCGGGGAACTGGAAGGGCTGGTCGGGCGGGGCGCCCGCGGGGGCGTCGCCGGCACCGGCACCTGTGTCCGTGCCCGTGCCCGCCGTCTGCCCGGCGACGGGGGCGTCCCCGTGCGTCGGCGTCCCTGCGGCGGTCGGCGGCCGGGACGTCGGTGCGGCCGATCCCGGTACCTCGGTGGACATGCCGGTGGACGGCGTCGCTCCGGGTCCCGGGAGGAAAGTGGTCGGGCGCGGGGGTTCGGCGGACGGGGCTTCCCAGGGGGCCCGCCGGCGCCGGGACCCGCCGCCGCGTTGCGAGGGTTCGGGGTCCGGGGCGGCGGGGACGGGGCCGCGCGGGTCGGCCGTCCGCGGCTTGCCCGCCGCGGGTGCCGCGCCCGGGCCGCTCGGGGGCCACCAGGGCGGAGGATCGTTTTCCGCGAAACCGGTCGGCGTCCCGCCGAGTCGTGTGTCCGGTACGGGTCGTGAGAGCTGGTCACGCCGTTCCCCGCGCCCCTGGGAGGACGCGGGGGGCACAGGGGTGCCGCCCTGCGCGGGTACGTTCCCGGTCGGCGTTCCGCCGGGGGCCGGGTCCGGTGCGGGGTGCGGGGGTCGGGCGTGGTGTTCCTCGCGGCCCCGGCGGGAGGGCTGTTCGGGCGTGGGTGTTTCCAGGGTGTTCGTCGCCGAGACGAACCTGTCGTCCAGGGAGTCGGACGCGGGCGCCGGCCCGGTGTCCTCCGTGGCGTCGTCGTACAGCTGCCCCCACCAGTCGTCCTGACGACCGGTCGGCCTCTCCCCCTGCTGGCTCATCCCCTAATTGTCACCGTGGAGGCCGGATGGAAACGGGGCATCGGGAAAAACCGGCCGCGGGGGCGGGGGCGGGCCGCGGCACGGGACCGCCGGGCGATCCCACCCCCCACGGGAGAACCGCCCGGCGGCGCCGGTGTGACCCGGCTCCGGTCGGGAACCGGGGCTCGCGTCACGCTCTGGGCGACCGGTTCCCCGGCGGCGCGCGGGGCACCGGTCCGTACGGCCCCGAGTGCGGCCTGCCCGGCCGGGGCCGTGCCGTGATCCGGTCCCGGAGCGGGTTCCACCAGCCGTCCCGTTCATCCGCCCCGGTGCCGTTCTCCTCGTCATTGGCCGGTCTTCGCCGGTCTTCGCCGCTCTTCGCCGGCCCCCACCCGTCCCCACCCGCCCTCACCCCCGTCCCCACCCGCCCCCACCGCCCTGGCAGACCCCCGGACCGTGCGGCGATGATGTGCCGAGGCGGTTCTGCGCCGTGGCCGTTTTCCGCCACGGGCCGGTCTTCGGGAAGGGTGTCGCCGCATGCTGGGAGCGACGGGTCTGGCCGCGCTGGGGCTGGACGAGGCACACGAGTCGGCGTACCGCACGCTGGTGTCCGCGGGCGCCGCCGACGTGCCCGACCTCGCGCGGCGGCTCGCACGCGCAGAGCCCGACACCGAGCGCGCGCTGCGCGGGCTGGAACGGCACGGGCTCGCCGCCCGGTCGTCGGCGCGGCCCGGCCGCTGGGTCGCCGCGCCGCCCGGTGTCGCGCTCGGCGCGCTCCTCGCGCAGCGGCGTCACGAGCTGGACCGGGCGGAGCTGACGGCCACGCTGCTCGCCGAGGAGTACCGCGCCCAGGCCACCGAGCCCGCCGCGCACGACCTGGTCGAGGTGGTGACCGGCGCCGCCGCGGTCGCCCAGCGGTTCCTGCAGTTGCAGCTCGGCGCGAGCGACGAGGTCCGCGCCCTGGTCACCGGCAGCCCCGAGGTCGTCCCGGCGGCGGACAACGCCGCGGAGGAGCAGGCCGCCGGCCGCGGGGTCCGCTACCGCGTGGTCGTCGAGCGGCCGGTCCTGCACCAGCCGGGCGGCATCGCCGGTCTGTCCGCCGCGCTCGGCCGCGACGAGCGTGTACGGGTCGTGGACACGGTGCCGACGAAGCTGGTGATCGCCGACCGGACCCTCGCCATGGTGCCGCTCACCTCGCGGGCCCCGGAACCCGCCGCCCTCGTCGTCCACGCGAGCGGCCTGCTCGAATCGCTGTCGGGCCTGTTCGAGTCCGTGTGGCGGGACGCCCTGCCGCTGCGCCTCGGCGGGCCGGGCGCGCCGGGCACGGTCGTCGAGGAGGAGCCGGACGGGCCGGACGGCACCGACCTGGAGATCCTCTCCCTGCTCCTCGCCGGGCTGACCGACGCGAGCGTCGCCAAACAGCTCGGGCTGGGCCTGCGGACCGTGCAGCGCCGGGTCAAACGGCTGATGGAGCTGACAGGTGTGACGACCCGGCTCCAGCTCGGCTGGCACACGTACGAGAAGGGCTGGGTGGCCCGGGGCCCGCTGGAGTGATCCGCACTCCGCCGGCGGAGCCCCGGGGGGGGGGGCGGCTCCTGGGACCCGCGGACGGGATCCGGTGCGCGGGACGCCGGAACCGTGTTTGGCTGCTGGCATGACCGCATTCAGTGAGGCCGAGCGGATGTACCTGAAGTCCCAGCGGCTGGGCCGGCTGGCCACCGTCGATCAGCACGGCCAGCCGCAGGCGAACCCCGTCGGCTTCCACCCGCAGGACGACGGGACGATCCTCATCGGCGGCTACGCGATGGGGGCCACCAAGAAGTGGCGCAATCTCCAGAAGAACCCGAAGGTCGCCCTGGTGGTGGACGACGTCGTCAGCGTCCGTCCGTGGAAGGTGCGCGGGGTGGACATCCGCGGGGACGCCGAACTCCTCACCGGCCCCCATACGCTGGGTCCGCACTTCAGTGAGGAGCTGATCCGCATCCTCCCCCGGCGGATCCACAGCTGGGGACTGGAACCGGAGGAGTAGCACGGGACCGGACGGGCGGGGGGCACGGGACCGGCGGATCCCTCAGCGGCCTTCCAGGGCCAGGAGCCGGATCTTGCGTTCCGGTCCGCCCGCGTAGCCGGTGAGGGATCCGTCGGCGCCGATCACGCGGTGGCACGGGCGGACGATCAGCAGCGGATTGGCGCCGAGCGCCCCGCCGACGGCCCGCACGGCGATGCGCGAGGCACCGATCCGGGCGGCGATCCCGCCGTACGTGGTGGTCGTCCCGTGGGGAACGGAGTCGAGGGCGTTCCAGACCCGCTCCCGGAACTCGGTGCCGCTCGTGCGCAACTCCAGCCGGAACTCCTTGAGTTCGCCGGCGAAGTAGGCGGCGAGCTGCCGTCCGGCCTCCGCGAAGGGTTCCGGTGCGCGCCGCCAGCCGGGCTCGACCGTGCGTCCGCCCTTCTGGCCGGGCACGGAGAGGGAGGTCAGCGCGCCGGACCCGTCGGCGGTCAGCAGGAGTTCGCCGACGGGGCTGTCGAGGGAGGTGTAGTACGTGGTCACGTCTTCTCGCCTTCCGGGCGGGCCGTTTCGAGGTGCCGCAGCGCGTAGGAGCGCCACGGCCGCCAGGCGTCGGGGACCGGCGCGCCGGGCGGAGCCGCGTCGGGGTCGCCGAGCGCACGGGTGCGGATGACGGTCACGACGCGTGCGTCCAGGCCGGGCAGGGCGAGCAGCGCGGCCTGCGTCGCCTCGCGGTCGGCCCCCGGGTCCAGCCGCAGGCTCCCGTCGGCGAGGGCGGTGGCGAGGGCGCCCGGTGGGCCGCCGCAGTCCGCGAGCGCGGCCGGCCCGGGGAAGAGGTGCGTGAGCGTCCCGCAGGGCGGGTCCAGCGTTTTCCCGTACGCCCGCACGAGCCGCTCGGCCCGGTGCCGTCCGACGAGCGCGCGGACGGCCAGTTCCTCCGGGTCGGCCGCGCCGGGCGACCGCAGTCCCGGCCTGGCCGCCACCAGCGGGGCGAGCCGCGGGTCCGCGCCGAGCCGCTCGTCGACCGCGTAGGGGTCGGCGTCGAGGTCGAAGAGGCGGCGCAGCCGCTGCACGGCGGTGGTGAGGTCCCGCAGGTCGGTGAGGTGCAGCCGGGCGTCGAGCCAGCCGCCGCCGTGGCCGGACGCGCCCGCCGTCCGCTCCCCGACGGCGACGATCCCCGTCCCGTACGGCAGCCGCAGGGTACGGCGGTAGGTGCGGGCCCCGGAGTCGCCCGTCACCTCCTCGATCCCGGGCACGGCCTCGGCGGCCAGCAGGTCGAAGACGGCGGTCGCCTGGTACGGGCCGCGGTGCGCGAGGCGCAGCGGGATGCCCGCCGAGGGGGTGGCCGGGGGACGCGCCCCGCCCCGGTGCGCGGCGGTGCGCAGTCCCGTCGGTGTGGTCGCGTACACCGTGCGGACCGTGTCGTTGAACTGCCGCACGCTCGCGAAGCCGGCCGCGAACGCGATCTCCGTGACGGGCAGCCGGGTGGTCTGCAGCAGGATCCGTGCGGTGTGGGCGCGCTGGGCCCGGGCCAGGGCGACCGGTCCCGCACCGAGTTCGGCGGTGAGCTGCCGCTGCACCTGGCGTGCGCTGTAGCCGAGCCGGACGGCGAGTCCGGCGACGCCCTCGCGGTCCACGACCCCGTCGCCGATCATCCGCATGGCGCGTCCCACGACGTCGGCGCGCACGTTCCATTCGGCGGATCCGGGCGCCGCGTCCGGGCGGCATCTGCGGCACGCCCGGAAACCCGAGCCCTGGGCGGCGGCCGCGGTGGCGTAGTACCGCACGTTCTCCCGCTTCGGCGTCACCGCGGGACAGCTGGGCCGGCAGTAGATCCCCGTCGTCCGCACGGCGAAGAAGAACGCCCCGTCGAACCGGGCGTCCCGGCTGCGTACGGCTCCGTATCCGGTCTCCTCGTCGATCACCCCTCCAGTCTGCGCCGCCGCCGGCGGCCGGACCGGCGGGTTTCGGACACGGCGTCACCGCTGCTCCGTGCACGGCGTCACCGCTGCTCCGTACCGGGCTTCCGGCGCCCGCGGCCGTCCGTCCTCGGCCGCCGCGGGGGCGGGACCCGCCGGGCCCCGCCCCCGCGTACGGGGAGCCTCAGCGCCAGGTCCGGGTCCCCCGCTTGGCCTCCATGGCGGCCCGCCCCTCGGCACCGCGGCGCTTCCACTCCCTGCGCAGTTCGGAGCGGACGCGGGCGTCGGTCTTGGCCACGATCCGCTGGTTCTCGCGCAGGAGCTTGCGGTAGCTCTCCAACCGGCGCTCGGGGAGTTCGCCCGAGTCCAGCGCGGCCAGTACCGCGCAGCCCGGTTCGGCCCCGTGCGCGCAGTCCTGGAACCGGCACGAACGGGCGAACTCCTCGATCTCCGCGAACACCTGCCCGACCCCGCTGCCGGCGTCGAAGAGCCCGACGCCGCGGAGGCCGGGGGTGTCGATGAGGACGCCGCCGCCGGGCAGCACGAGGAGGTTCCGGGTCGTCGTCGTGTGGCGGCCCTTGCCGTCGACGTCGCGTGCCGCGTTGACGGCCATCACGTCCTGCCCGAGCAGCGCGTTCGCGAGCGTGGACTTGCCCGCTCCCGACTGCCCGAGCAGGACGGACGTCCCGCCCGACACGACGGCGCCGAGCACGTCGAGACCGGCTCCGTCCGTGGAGCTGACCGGCAGCACCTGCACGCCCGGCGCCGCGGTCTCCACGTCCTGCACGAGGTACGCCAGGCCCACCGGGTCCGGCACAAGGTCGGCCTTGGTCAGCACGACCAGCGGCTGCGCGCCGGACTCCCAGGCCAGGGCGAGGAACCGTTCGATCCGGGCGAGGTCGAGCTCCACCGCCAGGGACACCGCGACGATCGCGAAGTCCACGTTGGCGGCGAGGATCTGCCCCTCCGACCTCTTGGACGAGGTGGAGCGCACGAAGGCGGTACGGCGCGGCAGGTACGCCCGCACGTAGCGGGGGTCCCCGCCGGCGTCGACGACGGCCCAGTCCCCGGTGCAGATGACCCGCAGCGGGTCGTTCGGGGTCACGAACTCGGTGTCGACCCGGACGGGGCCGCCGGCGGTGAGCACGTCGCACTGTCCGCGGTCGACCCGCAGGACCCGCCCCGGCACGAGCCCGCGTGCGAGGTGGGGGGCGGCTTCAGCGGCCCACGCGTCGTCCCAGCCGTAGGGGGCGAGCGGATGGTCCTCGGAAGCGGCACCAGGAGAGGCAGACGGAAAGGAGGAGAGGGAGGAGAGGGAGGAGGGGAAGGACGGAAAGGACGGGAAAGACAAGGGGTGACCCTTCGAAGGGTGGCCCCGGCCGCGCGCACTCGGGCGCGGAGAAGAAGGTCGTCAGCCGGTGACCACGGAGGTGGATTCGATGAACTTCCGGATGCGGGCAGCGCCCAGCGCCATGACAGCCATCGTTCACACCTCCTGTTGCTCGTCACCGAACCGGCCGCGGGGCCGGTGGGCCTCCGCGTGAAGCAGCACTCACGATAGGGGGGCGTCCTCGCGGGCGCCACCGGTTTTCCTCCGCGGGCGAACGGGATGCCGGGGGCGGCGCGCCGGTGCTGCCCCGGGGCCCCGAGGCCCCGGCAGGCGCCGGGCGACCCTGCCTTCGCCGATCCGGACGGCTCAGCCGGAATGCGTGCAGGGCCGGCCGTTCAGGGTGAAGTGGACCGGTGGCGAGTTGCCGCCGTGCCGTGAGCCGAGGAAGCCCACCGCGAGGGAGCCGCCCGCGGCGACGGACTTGTTGTAGTCGGCGGCGCGCGCGGTCACGCGCGCGCCGTCCTGGTCGACCTCTCCGTCCCACATCTGGGTCACCTGCTGGCCGTCACGGAAGGTCCAGCCGACGCGCCAGGTGTCCAGGGCGTGGTCGGACGTGACGGTGACGGTCGCCTGGAAGCCGTCGGGCCACTCGCTGACCACGTCGTACTCGGCGTGGCAGACGGCGGGTCCGCCGGAGTCGGCGCCGGGGGTTCCGGGGACGTCCCGCTCGACCGCGGACGAGGAGTCCCCCTGGACCGCCTTCTCCGACCCCGGACCCGTACCCGTGCCCGTGCCCCTGCCGGTGGCCGTGCCCGTGCCGGACCCCGGGGTGCGGGGCGCCGCGGTGGACGACGTCGACTCGCCCACCGAACCCGCCCCGGAACCCGAGGGCAGCGCGTCGAACGAGGGCACCGACTCCCCCGCGGGCTGCCGTCCCGACTCCGCCACCGTGCCGGAGCCGTCGTCCGAGCCGAACGGCACCAGCGTGACGGCGAGGGCCAGCAGCGACACCCCGGCGGCCGCGGCCAGCAGTCCGGCGCGGCCGATCCGGGCCCGGCCGCCTCCCTCCCCCACCCAGCCGGCCGGTTCGTCCTGGTCGGTGGCGGCGCTGCGGCTGAGCCCGGACTCGACGGCCCGGCGCCGGCGCTCCAGGTAGGCGAGCCCGCCCCAGCCGATCACCCCGCCCGCGAGCGCGGCGGGCAGCCCGCCGCCGGAGTGCTTGAGGCAGGCGGCGGCCTCCGCGCACTCGACACAGCGCGCGAGGTGCCGCGACAGGTCGTCCGGCACGTCGGCGGCGGGCGAACGGGTGACCGCGTCGAGCAGTCGCGCGTAGCTGCGGCACTCCCCGGCGAGCGGGGTGTCGAGGCGGTTGCGGTGGCAGCGGTCGCGGAACACCCCGCGCACCTGCTGGAGTTCCTCGGCGACGCCCGCCGGATCGAGCCCGAGCCGTCGGGCCACGGCGGCCGCCGGCAGGGCCTCGACCTCGGCCAGCCAGAGCAGCGCCGCGTCCGGTTCCTGCATGTCGCGCAGTCCGCGCAGGGCCAGCGGCCGGTGCAGGGGCGGCCCCGAGAAGCGCTCGGCCTTCTCCGAGTTGAGCCACAGCCGCAGGTCGGGGTCGAGGCGGGCGCCCTGGCCCCGGGACTCCCAGGCTGCGGCCGTCTGCCGTACGGCGGTCAGGAGGAGCGGTATGCGGGGCAGCCGGGGCGTGCGCGCCCGGCGTCCGAAGGTCCTGCCGCCGGTGTCGGCCTCCGCGGCACGCGCTTCGCGTATGCCGCGGGAGAACGCCTCGGAGGCCAGTGGGCGGGCGTCGGCGGAGCCGCCGGTGCAGAGGTCGGCGTAGGAGAGGACCGCGTCCCAGCACTCCGAGAACAGTGCGGCCTCGGCGGCATCCTGGGGGGTCGGCAGGTCTGGCATGGGCGGGAGCTTCACCTGCATCCACAAGGGGGGTCAACTCACCTTTTGAATACGGGAGTTGCGGGGGATGTCTCACGACCCGGCGAGCTTTTCACGACCCCCGCACAACTGACAAGCGGCACCGCCGAATCCGGTTGCCGCCCGCCATGTGCCCCACCGGCCCCTCAGCTCACGGAGATCTTCCCCGCCTCCTCGTTCGCCGGCAGGCTGTCCATGAAGGAGCTCACCGAGAACACCGCGTTCCCCGGTCCGGGCGGGCCGTATCCGGGCGGCGAGGAGAGCCCGAAGTCCTCCATCGTCGAGCGGTATGCCTCCAGCAGCCGGATGTGGTACTCCAGCGGTGCGCCCTGCGGGTTGGCCTTGCCCAGCGGGGTCGTCGGCTCCGGGCACCAGGTGGTGAAGCGGGGCGTGATGCCGTGCGACATGAAGAACCGCAGCCCCTCCGTGGTGGACGCGATGGCCTCGTCGACCGTGGTGAACCCGAAGGGCTCGGCCATCTCGACACCCGCGACGAAGTTGGGTATGACGTTGCGCGCGCCGAAGACCTCCGCGGAGTCCAGGATGCGCTTGTGCCACTCGTCGCGGCCGACGTAGCGCTCCTTGCCGGGGCAGTACATCTTGAACAGGTACTCGTCCCACACCTCGTAGTTGGGGTGGTAGATCTGCACGCCGTAGTCCTTGAAGCGCTGCACGTCGTCGCGGGGCAGCGCCTGGGCGACGACCTTGCCGATCCACCGGCCCGGGAAGTGCTCCTCGATGGCCTTGGCGTACATCCCGTAGAAGTCGGCCTCGTCGCGGCCCTGCAGCCTGGAGGTGATCGCGCCGCCGGTCAGCGTGTAGGCGGTGGACGCCTTCGCCGTGTCGTAGCGGTCGATGATCTCCAGCGCCTCCAGGACCTCGTCGACGTCCTTCACCCCCGTGTAGGGGCGGCCGGCCGCCTTGTGCTGGCGCCAGTTGTGGTTGATGTCGCAGTACTGGCACTCCTCCTTGGCGCCGAAGTACTGGCAGACCCGGAAGACCGTGAGGTAGACGAGGTAGCCCCACTGGATGGTCGGGGCCACCTCCATGACGGACTTCCCGTTGGAGAGCTTGTGCCGGTAGTACTCCGGCATCGGCGGCACCCCGACGTCCGAGATGCGCTTCCCGTCCAGGTACAGCCCGAGCAGGCCGTCCGGGCCCGCGGCGACCCGGTAGGGCGAGGACGGGTTGACGCGTACGGACACGACGGTGCGCCGCAGGTCGTACGGGCCGCCGGTGAGGATGATCTCCTCGGGCGGCCGGCGCAGGGCGGCCTCGCCCAGCTCGGGCAGGGTCCCGTGGTCGAAGGAGAAGATGAAGTACGACTTCGGCTTGACGTCGCCGCCCTCGTTGTCGCTGAGCGCGGAGTCGTCGAAGGCCACGCCCCCGCGGAGGAGGTCCTCCTTGAGGACGGCCTCCCGCGGTACGTGCGGGAACCTTTCCATCAGATCCTCGACCAGCGCGGTTCGGCTGCCCATCCCGTCCTCCTCGCTCCCGGCGACCATGTTCGACTCCTCACGGTATGCCCCGCCTCCCGGACGGTCCGTGCCGGGTCCCCCGACCAGCGGACGGGACAATAAAAATGCTGGTCAGAGACGTGGGACCGGCTGATCGACCGCCACGGTCACGACGGGGGCGCGGGTACCGCCGCCGACGGGCGGCGGGACGGCAGGACGGCAGGACGGCGGGACGGCAGGAACGGGAAGGGGAAGGGGGAACAGGGAAGGGGGGAGGGGAACGAGAGAGTGGACGGGGCCGGTGTCACGCGGTGCGCTCCAGTACGGCGGGGTCGACCGCGTGGGCCGGCCGCAGTCCGGCGGCCAGCCGTTCGGCCTCCTCGGTCACGGCCAGGCCCAGGCGGGCCACCTCGTTGCCCTGCGAGCCCGCGAGGTGGGGGGTGAGGAACACGTTCGGCAGGTCGAAGAACGGCGAGTCGGCGGGCAGCGGTTCGGGGTCGGTGACGTCGAGGACCGCCGAGAGCCGGCCCGCGCGCAGCTCGTCGATCAGGGCGTCGTGGTCGAGGAGGGCGCCGCGCGCGGTGTTGACGAGCACGGACCCCGTGGGCATCAGCGCGAGTTCGCGGCGGCCGAGGAGGTGGTGGGTCTCGGGGATCTGCGGGGCGTGCACGGTGACGATGTCGCTGGTGCGCAGCAGGTCGTCGAGCGGCAGCAGGGTGACGCCGAGGGCCGCGGCCTCCGCCTCCCCGACGTACGGGTCCGCCAGGCCCACCCTCAGGTCGAAGGGGCGCAGCAGGTCGATGAGCCGTCTGCCGACGCGGGAGGCGCCGACGACGCCCACACGGCGGCCGAAGTTGCCGATGCCCGGCACGATCGCGCCGTGCGGGAACGCGCGCCGGTCGCGGAAGCGGTCGCGGTGGGCGAGGACGTCCTTGCCGGCGAGCAGGATCATCGCGAGCGTGTACTCGGCGACGGGCAGCGCGTTGGCCCCGGCCGCGGAGGAGACGAGGAGGCCGCGTTCCCAGACGGCCGGCGAGACCAGGTTCTTGACCGAGCCCGCCGCGTGCAGCACGGCCCGCAGCCTCGGGGCCGCGTCGAGCACCGTCCCGTCGATACGGGGACAGCCCCAGCCGGTGATCAGGATCTCGGCGCGGGCGAGCGCGTGCCGCACGCCGGGTTCGGTGAAGTCCTCGACCACGAGGGCGGGATCGATCTCCACCGCGTTGCCGAGACGGGTCAGTACGTCCGGGGGGAAGACCTGGGGCACGTTCTGGGCCGTCATGGCGAAGACGGCGACGGGGCGCTCGGGCAAGACGGTGCCTTCCGGCTCGGTGGCGCTCCTCTGTGGCGACCGGTCTCCACGGTAGGTCTCGCGAAGTGGCGGGGCAACGGAGACCGTCCCGCGCCCCTGGGGCGGAACGGGGGGAGGTAGGTTCCAGGAGTGGCCGTCTTTCCCGGCCACGGGAACCTCCGGGAAGGACGAGGGATGGCCGAGGGCCTGACGAACTGGGCGGGGAACGTCACGTACTCCGCCAAGGAGCTGCAGCGGCCGGACTCCGTCGGCGCGCTGCGGTCGCTGGTCGCGCGCAGCGGGCGCGTACGGGTGCTCGGCAGCGGGCACTCCTTCAACCTGATCGCCGATCCGGGCAGCGGGGGCGTGCTGCTGTCGCTGACCGCGCTGCCGCCGTCCGTGGAGGTGGACACGGCGGCCCGTACGGTCCGGGTGGCGGGCGGGGTCCGGTACGCGGAGCTGGCGCGGGCGGTGCACGCGCAGGGGCTCGCGCTGCCCAACATGGCCTCGCTGCCGCACATCTCGGTGGCGGGCTCGGTGGCGACCGGTACCCATGGCTCCGGCAACACGAACGGTTCGCTGGCGTCCCCCGTACGGGAGGTCGAGCTGGTCCTCGCCGACGGGTCGGCCCTGACCGTCGGCCGCGACGACCCCCGCTTCGACGGGACCGTGACCTCGCTGGGCGCGCTCGGTGTGGTCACCGCGCTCACCCTCGACCTGGAGCCGGCCTTCGAGGTCGCCCAGCACGTGTTCGGGCGGCTCCCCTTCGCCGGCCTGGACTTCGGGAAGGTGTCCGCGTCGGCCTACAGCGTGAGCCTGTTCACCGACTGGCGGCAGTCCGGGTTCGTGCACGCGTGGGTCAAGCGGCGCACCGACGCGCCGTGGGACGGGTTCCCGTGGGCCGAGCCGGCGGCGGAAGCGATGCATCCGGTGCCGGGGATGCCCGCCGTGAACTGCACGCAGCAGTTCGGGGTGCCGGGGCCCTGGCACGAGCGGCTGCCGCACTTCCGGCCCGAGTTCACACCGAGCAGCGGGTCCGAGATCCAGTCGGAGTACCTGCTTCCGCGGCCGTACGCCGTCGACGCGCTGGAGGCGCTCGACCGCATACGTGACGTGATGGCGCCGGTGCTGCAGATCTGCGAGGTGCGCACGGTCGCCGCCGACCGGCAGTGGCTGAGCCCGGCGTACGGGCGGGACACCGTCGCGTTCCACTTCACGTGGGTGGACGACGCGGCGGCCGTGCTGCCCGTGGTGCGGCGGATGGAGGAGGCGCTGGCGCCGTTCGACGCGCGACCGCACTGGGGAAAGGTTTTTTCCGTGGCGGCGCCGGTCCTGCGGGAACGGTACCCGCGGCTGGCGGAGTTCGCGGCGCTCGCCGCGGAACTCGATCCGGCGGGCACGTTCCGCAACGCGTTCGTGGACGAGGTGCTGGGGTAGGCGGGGCGGTTCCGGCCGGGCGGGCTGACGGGCCGGTGGCCGGGCTGGCGGACGCCGGCGGCCGGGCGGGCCGACGGCGCCGGGGCTTCGTCCAGCCCTTTCGGCAAGGGGTTGTCGAAAGGAAGGCGCGGTCATAGCCTTGCGCCGCGTCGGGGACGGCGGGGTGGGGCTCGGGCCGGGCTAGCGCTAGGGGGCACGTTCTCGTGAAGCGCACGTCACGCGACATCCGCACCGCCAACCGCTACGGGGTGCTGCGCCAGATCATCGCCCGCTCGCCCGTCTCCCGGCAGGAGCTGGCCGCCGCGACCGGGCTGAGTCTCGCCACGGTCGCCACGCTCGTCGGTGAGCTGCTCGACCTCGGGATGCTCACCGAGGTCGGCTTCGAGGACTCCGCCGGGGGCCGCCCGCGGGGACTGGTGGGCGTCAACGCGTCCGGGGGCGCCCTCATCGGCGTCGACATCGCGGAGACGTACGTACGCGTCGAGCTGTTCGATCTCGCGCTGCGCGTGCTCGCCCGCGCCGGTGAGGACCTGCGCCCCGGCGGGAGCCGCCCGGAGCAGGTCGTCGGGCACGTCGTCTCCGCCGTCGGCTCGGTCGTCACGCAGGCCGGGGCCGGGGGCGCGCGCGTTCTGGGCGTCGGCGTCAGCGTGCCGGGGCAGGTGGACCGGGAGGCCGGTGTCTCGGAGTACGCGCCGAACTGGGACTGGCACGACGTGCCGCTCCTCGCCCTGCTCGCCGAGCACCTCGCGTACCCGCTGTACCTGGACAACCCGCTGCGCGCCTGCGCGGTCGCCGAGCTGTGGTTCGGGGCCGCGCGCGGACGCGGGGACGCCGTGGTCGTCAACCTCGGTACGGGGGTCGGCGCCGGTCTCCTCCTCGGCGGCGCCCTGCACCGGGGGGTCGGCAACAGCGCCGGCGAGTGGGGCCACACCACGCTCGTCCTGGACGGGCGGCCGTGCCACTGCGGCAACCACGGCTGCGTGGAGACGTACGTCGGGGCGCCCGGCATCATGCTGAACCTGCGGGAGGCGAGTCCCGGCAGCGCCCTGCTGCACCCCGAGGACCAGACGGCGACGATCGACGCCCTCGCGCGGGCGGTCGCCGCGCGGGACCCGGTGGCCACCGCGGTCCTCCGGGACACCGCGCGCTATCTCGGCGCCGCCGTCGCGGACCTGGTGAACCTGCTCAACCCGGAGGTGGTCGTGCTCAGCAGCTGGGTCGCGGCCGCGCTGGGCGAGCCGCTGCTGCACGAGGTGCGCGAGGCGGTGGCCCGGTACGCGCTGAAACGGCCGCTGGCCGGCACCGAGATCGTCCTCTCCCCCATTCCCACGGACCCGGTCTGCCTGGGCGCGGCGACGTTCGCGCTCGAAGGGGCCCTCGCCCCGGCGGGCCCCAGGCCCGCCGACGGCACGGCGGGCGGCACGGCGGGCGGCTGGTTCGTACGCGCTTCGTCCAACCCCTTGCCGAAGCGTTAGCCGAAGGTTAACGTCCCGCACCGCACAGGAATCCGCGCGCACAGCGCCGTCCCACGTACAGCGCCGTCCCACGTACAGCGTCATCGCACGCACTGCGCCCACTCACGTACAGCGCCTCCGCACGTACAGCGCCTGCGTACACACTGCGCATCCGCACGCACCTCGCGTCCCCCGCACCTCGCGTCCCTCCTGCATCTCGCCACCCCACGCCTCTCGCCGCCCCGCACACGGCGGCAGTGCGCCGCAGCCACACTCGAGACAAGGACGTCAGAATGCCGGCACCGAGCAGCAGCACCTGGGATCGTCGTTCCGTACTGCGGGCCGCCGCGGGCCTCGCCGCCCTCGGCCCGCTGGCCGCCTGCGGCGGCGACACCGGCCGCGAGGGCGGCGGCGGTTCCGGCAAGAGCCTCGTGCAGTACTTCCACGCGTACGGCGAGGCCGGTACGCAGGAGGCGATCAAGCGCTACGCCAAGGCATACGACGAGGCCCGGGTGACCACCCAGTGGATCACCGGCACCAACTTCGAGAGCAAGCTGTTCTCGGCGCTGCTCACCGACGACGCCCCGGACGTCTTCGAGTTCCACCCGCAGCTCCAGCTGATCAGGAGCGGTCAGGTGGCGCCGCTGGACGACATCATCGACCCCGTGAAGGCCGACTTCAATCCGGCGGACATCGCGTCGCACACCGTGGACGGCAAGGTCTACGGCGTCCGCATGATCGACGACCCGCAGTTCTTCTACTACCGCAAGTCCTTGCTGGAGAAGGCGGGTCTGGGCGTCCCCCGGAGCCTCGACGAGCTGGCCGAGGCCGCCGCCGCGCTCACCACGGACAAGGTCAAGGGACTGTTCATCGGCAACAGCATGGTGTCGACGAACCACGCCCTGGTCTGGGCGGCCGGCGCCGACCAGCTCGACGACCGCAACCGGATCGCGTACCACACCGACGACGTGGCGGCCGCGCTGAAGGTGTACCGCAGGATGTTCACGAGCGGCCATCTGCTCCTGGACGCGCCCGCCGACTACTGGGACCCCTCGGCCCTCGTCCAGGGACTCACCGCGATCCAGTGGTGCGGCATGTGGGCCATGCCCGTGATGCAGAAAGCACTCGGCGACGACCTCGGCATCTTCCCCTTCCCCCCGGCGGCACCCGGCGCGAAGCCCGCCGTCTACAACGGCGGCTGGTCGATGTTCGTCAACGCCAAGGGAGAGGACGTCGACCTGGCCAAGGACTACGTCAAGTGGCTGTGGATCGACCAGAAGGAGTACCAGGAGGACTGGGCGCTCGGTTACGGCTTCCACATCCCGCCGCGCACCTCGATCGCCGAGTCGGCCACCGAGCTCAAGTCGGGCCTGCCCGCCGAGGCCGTCAAGCTCTTCACCGACTACGGCCGCTTCGACAACATCTCCTGGACCCAGGCGATGATCACGGCGTTCGAGGAGGTCGTGGCCAACGCGGTCCGCAAGGGGACGGACCCGGAGAAGGCCCTGGACGCCGCGGACGAGAAGGTCGGCCGCGAACTCGAGAAGCTCTTCGCCTAGGCCGGCGGACGGACAGGCAGCGGCATGTCGACCACCACGACGCGTGACGCCACCCGCCCCGTCCCGGCCGAGGCCCCCGCGGCCGGGCCCCGCGGGGGCGTGCGGGGCAGCACGCTCAGCTTCTGGCTCTTCACCGGACCGTTCCTCGCCGGTCTGGTGGTCTTCGTCTACGTCCCCATCGGGTGGAGCGCCTATCTGAGCTTCTTCGAGGCGCGCTACACGGTGACCCCCGACAAGTTCATCGGCTTCGACAACTACGCGCTGATGCTGACGAACGGCGACTTCACCGGCTCGCTCGTCACCTTCACCGTCTTCGCCGCGATCATCGTGCCGGTCACCTGGGCGCTGTCGCTGGGTCTCGCGCTGATGGTGCACCGGCTGCGCTTCATGAAGGCGTTCTTCCGGTCGGTCTTCTTCCTGCCGACGGCGTGCAGCTTCGTCGCCGCCTCGCTGATCTGGAAGATGTCCATCTTCAGCGGCGTCCGCTTCGGCCTGATGAACACCGTCCTCGGCTGGTTCGGGGTCGAGAACACCGCCTGGCTGGCCGACCCGGACCCGCCCTGGTACTGGCTGGTCATCGTGACCGTCCGGCTGTGGCTCCAGGCCGGCTTCTACATGATCCTGTTCCTGGCGGCCCTGCAGAACATCCCACCGGTGCTCTACGAGGCCGCCGCGATCGACGGTGCCCGGCCGGGCTGGCAGACCTTCCGGCACATCACCCTGCCCCAGCTGCGGGCCACGTCGACCGCCGTGGTGCTGCTCCTGCTGGTGGCCGCGTACCAGGCGTTCGACGAGTTCTTCAACCTGCTGGCCAAGTCGACCTGGGGGCGCCCGCCCCTCGTGGAGCTCTACTACACGGCGCTGGGCGACGACCAGGACTACGGCGCCGGCAGCGCGGGCGCCGTCATCCTGACCCTGCTGATCTGCATGGTGACCCTGCTCCAGGGCCGGTTCCTCGGCTTCGGCAGGGGGGACGACTCCCGATGACGACCGTGCACCCGCCTTCACCCTCGCCTCCGCCCTCGCCTCCTCCTTCGTCCCCGCCACCGTCCCCGTCCCCGTCCCGCGTCCGGCGCGGTGTGCTCGGCTCCGCCGGCCTCCACTTCGCGACCGGCGTCTGCGCGCTGCTCTTCCTCGTCCCCTTCTACCTCATCGTCCGCAACGCCCTGTCCACGGACGCGGAGATCACCGGCGAGGACTGGCAGTGGTTCCCCGCCGACGTCCGGTGGGACAACCTCACCGAGCTGTTCGACGACACGACCGTGCCGTTCGGGCGGTCCCTGTGGAACTCGGCGGTGGTCGGGGTCCTGCACACCGTCGGCACGCTGCTGGTCTGCTCGCTCGCGGGCTACGGCCTGGCCCGTATCCCGTACCGGCACGCGGACAGGATCTTCTACGCGGTCCTGGTGACCCTGATGGTGCCGGCCGCCGTCACCTTCGTACCGAGCTTCGTGCTGGTCTCGTCGCTCGGCTGGGTGTCGAGTCTGCAAGGGCTCGTCGTTCCGGGGCTCTTCAGTGGTTTCACCTGCTTCCTGTTCCGGCAGTACTTCCTGGGGTTCCCCAGGGAGCTGGAGGAGGCGGCGCGCGTGGACGGGCTCGGGTACTGGGGCGCGTACTGGCGCATCGTCGTGCCCAACTCGCTGAACTTCTTCGCCGCGATCGCCACCATCACCTTCATCAGCGGCTGGAACGCCTTCCTGTGGCCCCTGGTCATCGGCCAGGACCAGGAGGCGTGGACCGTGCAGGTCGCGCTCTCGTCGTACATGACGAACCAGACGGTCAACTTCCACCTGATCTTCATGGCCACCGCAGTGTCCATCCTGCCCCTGGTGCTCGTGTTCCTGTTCCTCCAGCGCTGGCTGGTGCAGGGGGTCGCGCAGACCGGTATCAAGGGCTGACCGAGGAGAACGATGTCTGTCCGCACCACCTCGCCCATGTCCCCTTCCACCCCGGCAGGGGCCACGTCCGTCCCGTACGTCGAGGACGTCTCGCCCGGGAGCGGCGTGCTGCCGCCCCGGGCCTGGTACGCGTCCTCCGACGCCGCCTCCCTCTCGCTGAACGGCACCTGGCGCTTCCGGCTGTCGGCGACGGCGGACGCCGAGGACGACTCCTTCGCCGGGCACGGGTACGACTGCGGGGACTGGGCGGAGGTGACGGTGCCCGGTCACTGGGTCCTCCAGGGCGGCGGGGCCTTCGGCGCCCCGGCCTACACCAACCACCGCTATCCCTTCCCGGTGGACCCGCCACGGGTGCCGACGGAGAACCCGACCGGTGACCACCTGCGGTTCTTCGACCTGCCGGACGACTGGCCGCGACGTGCCGCCGGGGAGGAGGGCGGGGAAGCCGGCGCGGTCCTGCGTTTCGACGGGGTCGAGTCCTGTGCCCGGGTGTGGCTGAACGGGACGGAACTGGGTGGGTTCAAGGGGTCCCGGCTGCCGCACGAGTTCGCGGTCGGGCACCTGCTGGAGCCCACCGGGAACGTACTGGCCGTGCGGGTCCACCAGTGGTCGGCGGGCTCGTACCTGGAGGACCAGGACCAGTGGTGGCTGCCCGGCATCTTCCGGGACGTGACGCTGCTGCACCGGCCGGCGGGCAGTGCGCGCGATTTCTTCGTGCACGCCTCGTACGACCACCGCGAGGGCACCGGCACGCTGCGCGTCGACTCCGGCGCCGGCGGCCGGGTCGTCGTACCGGACCTGGACATCGATACCGGGACCGGGCGGGCCGTCACCGTGCCGGTGCGGCCGTGGACCGCCGAGACGCCCCATCTGTACGACGCCGTGCTGGTCACGGGCGGGGAGCGGGTCCCGCTGCGGATCGGTTTCCGTACGGTCGCGCTGGAGGACGGGCTGATCCAGGTCAACGGCCGGCCGGTGCTCTTCAAGGGCGTCAACCGGCACGAGTGGCACCCTGAGCGCGGCCGTGCCCTGGACCTGGAGACCATGCGCGAGGACGTGCTGCTGATGAAGCGGCACAACGTGAACGCGGTGCGCACCTCGCACTACCCGCCGCACCCGGCCTTCCTCGACCTGTGCGACGAGTACGGGCTCTGGGTCGTCGACGAGTGCGACCTGGAGACCCACGGTTTCACCGAGCAGGGCTGGCGCGACAACCCGGTGGACGACGACCGCTGGACCCCGGCGCTCCTCGACCGGGCGGCCCGGATGGTCGAGCGCGACAAGAACCACCCCTGCGTCGTCGTCTGGTCGCTGGGCAACGAGGCCGGCACCGGGCGCGGCCTCACCGCCATGGCCGAGTGGATCCGCGGCCGGGACGGATCACGGCTGATCCACTACGAGGGCGACCACGACTGCCGCGACACGGACGTCTACTCGCGGATGTACGCGGACCACGCCGAGGTCGAGCGGATCGGCCGGGGCCTGGACGGCGGTCCGCTCAAGCGGCGCGCACTCCCCTTCATCCAGTGCGAGTACGCGCACGCCATGGGCAACGGACCGGGCGGGCTCGCCGACTACCAGCGGATCTTCGAGGCGCACGACCGGATCCAGGGCGGTTTCGTCTGGGAGTGGATCGATCACGGCATCAGGGACGAGCGGTACGGCTTCGCGTACGGCGGCGACTTCGGGGAGGAGCTGCACGACGGGAACTTCGTCTGCGACGGGCTGCTCTTCCCGGACCGCAGGCCCTCGCCGGGGCTGATCGAGTACAAGAAGGTCGTCGAGCCGGTCCGCATGGAGGGCGGCGGTGACGGCGGCGGCGGGGGCGGCGGTACGGTCCGGGTCACCAACGGGTACGACTTCGCGGACCTGTCGGCCCTGGACTTCACCTGGTCGTACGAGGTCGACGGCGAGGCGGTCGGGTCGGGCCCCCTGAAGGTGCCCGCGCTCGGACCGGGCGAGTCCGCCGAGGTCGGCCTTCCGGAGCCGCCGGCGGACGTGCGGGACGCCGAGAGCCGGTGGACGGTCCGGGCGGTGCTCGCCGGGGACACGGCCTGGGGACCGAAGGGGCATGTGGTGGCGTGGGTCCAGCTTCCGGTCGCGGAGCGGCCGCCCGTCGGCTTCACCACCGGTGAACGCCCCGTCCCCGACGGACAGGGCGGCATCACGCTCGGCCCGGCCGTCTTCGCCGCCGGGACGGGCGAGCTGGCGCGTGTCCACGGGATCGACGTCATCGGCCCGAAGCTGGACGTGTGGCGGGCGCCGACCGACAACGACGAGGGCGCGTCCTGGCAGCCGGACATCCGCCACGGCCCGCTCTGGCGCAGGCTGGGCCTGCACCGGATGCGGCACCGCCTCGACGCGGTGGAGCCGGGCGGGGACGCCCTGACGGTACGGACCCGGGTGGCGCCGGCCGGGGCGGAGGCGGGCCTGCGCACGGTCTACCGGTGGACGTCCGACGGGACACGGCTGGGGCTGACCGTGTCCGTGACGCCCGAGGGCGACTGGGGCGGCCTGCCACTGCCCCGGCTGGGCATCCGCCTCGGGCTGACCACCGCGGTCCGGGTGAGGTGGCACGGCGGCGGTCCCGGCGAGGCGTACCCGGACACCTGTTCCGCGGCGCTGCTGGGGCGCTGGGAGTCCACGGTGGAGGAGCTGCAGACGCCGTACGTGCGCCCGCAGGAGAACGGCGCCCGCGCCCGGGTCCGCTGGGCGGAGTTCGACCAGGGGGCGGGCCTCCCGGCCCTGCGCGTCGAGGGGGAGCCGGAGTTCTGGTTCACGGCCCGCCGCTGGACGAGCGAACAGCTGGACGCGGCGGACCACCTGACGGACCTGGTGCCCGGTGACACGGTGTGGGTGAACCTCGACCACGGGCAGCAGGGCATCGGCTCCCAGTCCTGCGGCCCGGGCGCGCTGCCGCGGTACCAACTGCGCGCCGAACCGGCCGAGTTCTCCTTCGTGTTCTCGGAAGCCGGCGGCTGAGGCGGTCCGGACCGAGGCGACCCGGGTCGCGTAGAGTGCGGCGCCGTGTCCGTCCTCTCACCTCGACGCGCCCTGTGGAGCGACCGGCAGTTCCTGCTGCTCGCCTCGGCCCGGACCGTCTCCGTCCTCGGCAACGGCTTCGCCCGGGTGGCCCTCGGGTTCGCCGTGCTGGCCCTGCCCGGGGCGACCCCGGGGCGGCTGTCCCTGGTGCTGGCCTGCCAGGCGCTGCCGCAGCTGGTGTTCGTCCTGCTGGGCGGGGTGATCGCGGACCGGATGTCCCGGGCCCGGCTGATGGTGGTCGCCGACGCCGTCGGCGCGGCCGCCTACGCCGGACTCGCCGTCCTGGTGCTGTCCGCTCACGCGCCGCTGGTCGCGCTGTGCGCTCTGGCGGTGGTGGCGGGGACCGCGACGGCGCTGTTCGCGCCGGCGATGGACGGGCTGGTGCCGCTGGTCGTCCCGGCGGACCGGCTCCAGCAGGCCAACGGCCTGCTGCGGGTCGGCACCAACACCTCCCTCCTCCTCGGCCTCGCCCTGTCCGGCGTCGCCGTCGCGTGGCTCGGGGCGGGCTGGGCGCTGGCCCTCAACGCCGCGTCCTTCGTCGTGAGCGCGGTCCTCACCGCACGCCTGCGCGTGTCCGCGCCGCGGCGGGTCAAGGGCTCGTCCGGCTGGGAGGACCTGAGGGAGGGCTGGCGGGAGTTCGCCTCCCGGCAGTGGCTGTGGGCCGTCGTCGCGCACTCCGCCGTGGTGGTCGCGGGCCTCAACGCCACCGTCGGCGTCCTGGGCCCGCTGGCCGCCGAGGAGCAGTCGGGCGGTGCGCGGGCCTGGTCGCTCGTCGTGGCGGCCCAGGCGCTCGGCACCGTCGCCGGGGCGGGGCTGGCGGTACGGATACGGGTGCGGCGGCCCGTGCTGGTGGCGGTGCTGGCCACGTTCCCGGCCGCGCTGCCGATCGCCCTGCTCGCCGCAGCCGCCCCGGCCTGGGCGACGGCCCTGGCGATGTGCTGCTCGGGCGTCACCACGGCCGTCGGCGCGGTGCTGTGGTCCACCACGATGCAGCGGGAGATACCGGAGGAGGTCCTGTCCCGCGTCAGCTCGTACACCTGGTTCGGCGCGCTGGGCTTCGCCCCGCTGGGCCTGCTCGCGGCGGGGCCCGCCGCCGACGCGGTGGGCCTGCGGCGGGCGCTGGCGGGCTGTGCGGCCCTGGTCGCCCTGGCGGCGGCCGTGGCACTGCTGGCCCCGCAGGTCCGCCGCCTCCGCCTCACCACGGACCCGCCCGCACCGGAGCCGGCGGCGGAACGCGAAGCGGCCTGACCGCGCCGTGCTCCGCCACGACGGCGCCCACGCGTTCGCCACCGCCGGCCTGTGTCCCGGCCTGCGCTGATCAGGCGCGGGGCGGCCCCGGGTCGTGCGACCACGTGACGGGGATGCTCTCGTAGCCGGTGAGGAGGCGGTCGGGGAGCCAGTGCAGCCGGCCGGGCGGGACGGCGAGGCGCAGGTCGGGCAGGCGGCGGAACAGGGCCGGGACGGCGACGTTGAGCATCAGGCGGGAGATGGGCGCGCCCAGGCAGCGGTGCATCCCGTGGCCGAAGGTCAGGTGCCCGGGCTCGTTGCGGGCGAAGTCAATGGTTTCCGGGCGGGAAAACCGTTCGGGGTCGTGGTTGGCGGCCGGGATGGCGGGCAGGACCGCGCTTCCGGCCGGGATGGTGACGCCGGCGATCTCCACCTCCTCGGTGGTGATCCGCAGGAGGCTGGACTCCACGGCGTTGGTGAACCGCAGCAGTTCCTCGATGGCGGGTTCGGTCTGCTCGGTCGTGGCCAGTTCGGCGGCGCGCGCCGGGTCGCGCAGCAGCGCGACGACGATGAGACCGAGTTGGTAGACGACGGTGTGCAGGCCACCGATCAGCAGGAACATGGCGAGCGCTTCGAGTTCCAGCTCGCTGATGTGGCCGTCGGTGTAACAGCGTCGGGAGAGCATGGCCAGTACGTCGTCGCCGGGCTCGCCGCGGCGCCGGGCGATGACCTCCTTGAGATGCTGGTGCAGCAGCTCGCGCGCCTCGTCCACCTCCTGCTGGGTGTGGCCGCTGAGGTCGGTGAGCACCTTGGTCCAGTGCAGGAGGTCCTGGCGGTCCCCCGTGGGGATGCCCAGGTATTCCAGCAGGACGGCGGCGGGCAGCTTGTTGCACAGCGCTTCCGCGAGGTCCAGGGGCGGGTGGCTGCGGGCGAGTTCGGTGAGGAAGACGTCGGTGACCTCTTCCACGCGGGGCCTCAGCCGCTCCACGTGCTGCCGGCTGAACGCGGAGGCGACGGTGCGGCGCAGTCGCGGGTGTTCGGGCCGGTCCATGTTGGCGAGGGTGGACAGCAGGAGGTGGTCGGCGATGCCGACCGCGCCGAGCCGGAGCCCGGCGAGCTCCAGGCTGCGGGAGAAGCGCGGGTCGGTGAGGACCATGCGGGAGTCGTCGTAGCGGGTGATCAGGTAGGCGGGGTCGCCGCTGGGCATGGCGACCGGCACGACCGGCTCGTCCTCGCGGAACGCGGCGTACTGGGCGGGCAGTTCGGTGGCGGGAACGCGGGGAAAGGGGAAGCGGTGTCGGCAGTGCGGCATGGGTCTTCTCCGTCGGCGCTCAGGGGCTGGGAGCAGGGGACGCGGACCGGGGCGCGGAGGCGGCCGCGCCCCGTGCCGGGATGCTCGCCAGCACGTCGGCGAGCGCGGCGACGACTTCGTCCGTCTCGTTCTCGGTCATCACCAGGGGCGGCGCCAGCGTCAGGGCGCGCGGGCCGCCGCGGACCAGGACGCCGGTACGGTCCCGGACCAGGTCGGCGATGGCGTAGGTGCCCTCGGGCAGGGGTGTGCGGGTGGTGCGGTCCGTGACCAGTTCGACGGCGGCCATCAGCCCGTACTGCCGGGTCTCCCCGACCAGGGGGAGGTCGTGGAGCGAACGCAGTCCTGCGGCCAGGTGCGCGCCGGTCCGGTCGGCGGCGTCGAGGAGGTTCTCGCGTTCGATGATGTCGAGGTTGGCCAGGGCCACCGCGCATCCCGTGGGGTGGCCGCTGTAGGTGTGGCCGACGGGGAATCCGGCGTCCGCGCTGAGGACGTCCGCCAGCCGTGCGGTCAGCAGCACCGCGCCCAGCGGGAAGTATCCCGAGGTCAGTCCTTTGGAGAGGATGGTCAGATCGGGCCGTACGCCCATGCGTTCGGCGGCGAACCAGTGACCGAGGCGGCCGAAGGCGGTGACCACCTCGTCCATGACCAGCAGGATGCCGTGGTGGCGCAGCAGTTCCGCGACGCGCGGCCAGTAGTCCGGCGGTGGGGCGATCATGCCGCCCAGGGCCAGCACCGGCTCGCCGATCAGCGCCGCGATCCGGTGGGCGCCGATCTCCGCGATGGCCGACTCCAGTTCGTCCAGCAGCACATCGGTGACCTTCTCCGGCGCGTCGGCCAGCCCCATCGCGTACGGGTAGGGCGCGGTGACCCGGTGCACGTGGCCCGGCTGAGGGCCGAATCCGGTGGCGTAGAGGGGGAAGTCGGAGACTTCGCCGCTCGCGTAGCCGGCGCCGTGATAGGCGCCGGTACGGGTGAGGATCCAGGTGCGCCCGGGCTCCTTGCGCCGGTGGTGGTAGTGGCGGGCCATCCGTAGCGCGGCCTCGGTGCCCTCGGACCCGCCGCTGGTGAAGTAGACGCGAGCGGTGTCGGGGTGACTGAGCCGGACCAGTCGCTGCGCGAGCGTGATGGCCCGGTCGTGGGTGAAGTCCCAGAAGGCCGTGGAGTATTCGAGGCGGCGCATCTGGTCCGCGGCGACGTCCGCGATGTCGGAACGGCCGTGCCCGACCTGGCACAGCCACATGCCCGCGGTCGCGTCCAGGTACTCGCGCCCCTCCGCGTCGCGCAGCCGGCACCCCCGGCCCTCGACCATGACGATGCGGCCCTGCTGCGAGGCCGGGAGGAAGGGGTGCACGAGGTGTTCCCGGTCGGCGGACACCAGGGCCTGCGAGTCGTACGCGGTGGGCATGGTCACGGTTTCCTCACAGGGGTGCAGGGCGGCGGGCCGGCGCACGTGGGGGCCGGCCCGCCGGGGGCGGGGCGGAAGGACAGGTCCGCGATGCGCAGGGAGTCGGGAGCCAGGCGCGCCCAGCGGTTCGCGGTCGCGGCGGGCCCGGAGCACCGGAACCGCGCGTCCCAGTGCTCCTCGTCGGGGCCGAGGTAGCGGCTGAGCTTGCGGCGTCCCCGGGCGGCGTCGAACGCGGTGACCGTGCCGTGTCCGCGGGCGAGGACCTGGCGGACCCGGCCGGTGCCCGGATCGCAGGTGTCGACGACCAGGGTGAAGGCGGAGTCGGTGGTCAGGCGCCGCTCCAGCCCGGACCAGGTGCCGGTGATCACCCAGAACTCCTCCTCCTCCCACAGGTACCAGACCGGCTGGAGGGCCAGTCCGCAGGTGGCGAGCCGCGCCACCAGCGGCTGGGCCAGAAAGGTGTCCACGGCGAAGGGCGACTGCGGACAGGGGCCCAGATGTCCGTCGGGGCCCCGCCGGTGGATGATCGCGGTCACCGTCGGCCCTCCCCCCGCCGCGCCGGCGCCCGCAGCCGGTCGAGGGCGCGGGCCAGCCGGGCGCAGCCTTCGGCCATCTCGCCGGGCCCGGCCGCCGCGTACGACAGACGCAGGGTCGAGGTGTCCGGAGCCCGGGCGTAGAAGGCGGCGCCGGGCACGAAGGCCATGCCTTCACGCAGGGCGCCGGTGAGGAGCGCCTGGGTGTCGTCGCCGTCGGTCAGCCGGGCCCAGAGGAAGAATCCCCCCTCGGGGACGGTGAACGAGAGCGCGTCGCCCAGGTGTGCGCGGACGGCGGCCGTCAGGATGTCACGGCGCTCCCGGTAGATGCCCCGCAGGCGGGCCAGTTGGTCGTCGAGCAGGCCCGGAGTGGTGATCCAGGCGTGGACCAGCAGCTGGGTCAGTGCGGAGTTGCCGAGGTCGGTCGCCTCCTTGAGCCTGCCGAGGAGCGGGGCCAGCGACTGCGGCGCGCACAGGTATCCGGTGCGGGCGGCGGGGCTGAGCACCTTGGAGAAGCTGCCGAGGGTGATCACCCGCTCGGAGAAGGCGGCGACGGGTGCGTCCGGATCCGGGCCCCGCGGTGTGAACCCCAGCTCCCGATAGGGGTCGTCCTCGACGACGACGCAGCCGTGGCGCTCCGCCAGCTGCCCCAGCCGGGCGCGCTGACCGATTCGGAGACTGGCGCCGGTGGGGTTGGCGAAAGACGGTACGACATACACGATCCGGGTGCTCGCGTGCTCTTCGAGGGCCCGGGTCAGGGCGGTCAGTTCGGGATCGGCGGCGATGGGCACGTCGTGCACCCGCGCCTGGTGGAGACCGAGGAGCTGGAGAGCGCCGCTGTAGCTGGGGCGGTCGACGAGCACGGTGTCGCCGGGGTCGAGCAGGGCCCGGCACACCAGGTCGAGGCCCTGTTGCGATCCGTGGGTCACGAGGATCTGCGTGACGTCGACCGGGCGGCCGGTGCGGTGGGACTCCTGGCCGGCGATCCACGCGCGCAGTGCGGGCAGACCGCTGGTATCGGTGTACTGGAGAGCGCCGGGGCTGCTCAGGACGCCGTCGATCACCCCGAGGGTCTGCTCGACGGGCAGTGCTTCGGCCGCGGGGCACCCGGCGGCGAGGGAGATCGCGCCGCCGGCGGCGGCCTCGCGCAGGGCCGTCGCGATGACGGACGGGGCCAGGCGTCGGCCGTGCCGGGAGACGCGCCAGGGTGCGGGCGGGGTGGGAGGGGAACCGGCCGGCATCGCCTACGAGCCCGTCAGCTTCGGCAGGACGTCCCGTCCCAGCAGGGAGACGGTGCGGGTGGCCGCGTGCGGGGAGATGTCGCCGAACCGTACGTGCAGACTGGCTTCGGCTCCCGGATAGCGCTCCGCGACCGTGCGCAGGCTTTCGACGGCGTCGCCCGGTGAACCGACGATGACGTTGCCGTCCTCGACGAGGTCCCGGAATCCGGTCGCCCGTACCGCCGCTTCCATTTTCTCGTAGCCGGGGTACTGGTCGGAGGTCACCCCGCGCCAGCTCGCGTACGCGTCCAGCTGCTTGGTCCGGTAGTCGGCGAAGTGCCGTTCGGCCTCGGCCAGGGCCCGGGAGCGCTCTTCGGCGAGGTACGCGTGGTAGCTCACGTGCAGTCGGCCGGGGCCGGGATGGCCGTGGGCGGCGCGGGCCCGGTGGTAGAGCTCCAGCAGTGCGGTCAGCCTCTCGTGGGTCGCCACGACAGGGATGATCATGAGGTTGTGGCCGCGTTCACCGGCCCACACGAAGGAGTCCTCCGAGGTCGTGGCAGCCACGAACACCGGTGGATGCGGGCGCTGTACGGGCTGGGGCAGCAGCCTGGGCAGCGGCCCGAACCGGTGGAAGGAGCCTTCCCAGCGGAAGTGGTCGGCCGACCACAGGCGCACGATCGCCTCGACGCCCTCCCGCATCCGGGCCTTGCTGTCGGCCATCGGCACGTCGAAGGCGTCGAACTCGGTGGGCAGGAAGGCCCGTCCGAAGCCGGCGTCCAGCCGCCCGCCCGACAGGTTGTCGAGCATGGCGAGCGAGGCCGCCAGCTTCACCGGGTGGGAGAAGGCCGGGACGCAGGCACCGGTGACCAGTCGCAGCCGGCTGGTGCGGGCGGCCACCGCGGAGAGGAAGACCACCGGGTCGGGACTGTATCCGCCCCAGGGGTGGAAGTAGTGCTCGACGGCCTTGACGTGGGCGAAACCCAGGCGATCGGCCACGGCGCACAGATCGAGGCACTCCGCGTAGTACTGGGCGGCCGGAATCTCGTCCGGGGCGAGCGTGGGCAGGAAGTTCAGCCCGATTCTCATGGTGACGACCCATCTGGTGAATCCGCGTGACGAGGAGCCGGACAGGTCAGCGAACGCCCAGGTGCTGGCAGAGGTTGTCGAACTGCCGCTCGGCGTACTCCAGCTTGCCGAGCATCGCACCGGTCTGCCGTGCGACGTCGGCGGGGATCCGGTGCGGGGTGCCCACGGCCTCCGCGAGCAGCTGGACGTCCGCGGCGCGTTCCATCGCCACGTGCAGCCAGGCCGCTTCGGCGATCGACCGGCCGCCGGTGAGGAAGCCGTGGCTCTGGAGGATCACCGCCGATCCGTTCCCCAGGGCGGCGGCGATCTCCTTGCCTTCCTGCCGGTCGGTGACCGGCCCGCCGAAACGGGGGTAGACCTCATGACGTTCGAACAGCAGGCAGGCGTCCTGGGTGATCGGGTCGAGAGGGCGGCCGAGGGTCGACCATGCCTTGCCGAGCCGTGAATGGGTGTGGGCGAAGGCCGTGAGGTCGGGCCGGGCGCGGTGCAGCTCGCCGTGCAGCGCGTCGACCGACGGGTTGACCGTGCCACGGCCTTCGACGACCCTGCCCTCCGGGTCGATCAGCAGCAGATCGTCCACCCGCACCTGGGTGAAGTCGACACCCAGCGGATTGACCCAGTAGTGGTCGCGTCGCTGTGGATCCGTGGTGCTGAAATATCCCGCCAGACCGTGTCCGAAGCCCTGTGCGCCGAACAGCCGGATCGCCGTGACGAGGCGCTGTTTGACGAAGCGGAGCTGGTCCGGTGAGGGCGGGGCCGATGGGGAAAGGGTGGTCATACTCGGGTTCCCTTCGTGTGTCGGAGTCGGAGTCGGAGTCGAAGTCGGTGACGGTCGAGGGCGCCGCAGCCGGCGGGCACGGCCCCGCGGCGGCTGCGGCTGAGGTGTGGACGCGGTTCAGGCGGTGGGGGCGGCGGGGTAGACACACCGGAAGCCGACCTCGTTGTGCCGGTCGGTCAACAGGTCCTTGCCGCGGTAATAGGTGGTCATGCACACCGGCGGGGAGGTCCAGGTGCCGCCCTTGAGCACGTGGAACGCCTCGGGCCGGTTCATGAACTGCGGTCCGGCGCGCCCCTTGAAGAACGGTGCCATGTCCTGCCGGGAGAAGAAGTTCGTGCGGGTCAGCTCCCACACGTTGCCTGCCATGTTCAGGGCCCCGTAAGGGCTGGCGCCCTGCGGAAGCGAGTCCGCCGGCAGAACGGGCTCGGGCGGCCAGGTCGGGGACGTCCGCACCAGCAGGGCCTCCAGCTCGGCCAGGTCGCGCGGGTTGTCGCCCGGATAGGCCGTCTCGACGCCGTGCGCGCGGGTGCTGTCCCATGTCTCGCCCCAGGGATAGCGGCGGCCGTCGGTGCCGCGGGCCGCCTTCTCCCATTCGTCCTCCGACGGCAGCCGCCCGCCCGCCCAGCGGGCGAAGGCGTACGCGTCGTACCAGTCGACGCCGACCACCGGGTGGGCGGGGTGGTTGAACCGCGCGTCACGCCAGTGGGCCGGGGTGTGGTCCTTGCCGTCCCCCTGGTCGGGATGCGCCCACCGGGAGGGGTCGCCGTCCCGGGCCGCGGCCTCGGTGTCGGCGAGGAAGCGCGCGTACCGTTCGTTGGTGACCGCGACGCGGTCGATGAAGAACGACGGCAACTCGACGACGCGCAGCGGATTGTCGGCGTCGTCCATCTGGAACGGCCCCACCTCCGAGACCCGGGCGCCGCCGATCGAGAGCCCGCCGGGCACCAGGACGGCGTCGCCGAGGTCGGGCTCCCTGCGGGAGGCCGCCACCTGCGCGCGCAGCTGCGCGAAGTGCTCGTCCTCCAGACGCCGCAGCTCATCGGGGTCCCGGGAGCCGAAGATCTCCCACAGCGCGCGCTTGGTCAGTGCGGCGCCGCAGCCGACCGGTTTGCGGGCACGGTCGGGACGGCTGAAGTTGCTCGGCCAACCGGAGATGCGGATCAGATGCTCGGCGGCCTCCGGCATCCGCAGCGCCCCCACCACGTTGATGGCCGTGAACGCCACCCAGTCCACGTCGTCGTGGGTCGCCGCGCAGATCGCCTCGCGGGCCGGCGGGGAATCGCCGAACCGGCCGAAGAGCGTTTCGACGCAGATCCGGCGCACGTTCCAGTCGGCGTGTCCCACCGTCCCGCGGCACAGCTCCTGTTCGAAGTCCGGCGTGGCGGGCTCCTGGTCCAGTTCCTTCTTCAGGACGCGCAGTCGCTCCAGGTACTCGGCGTCGCCCAGGGCGGCGAGCGAGGGCGCATCCGGCAGTTCGTAGCGCACGGTGTTGTCTGCCTTCGGGTCATGGATGACCGCGAGTGCCGGACGCGTTCGGCGTACGGCACTCGCGGCTCGATTCGGCCGTGCGGTGTCACCCGTCACGGCCCCTCCCACCACGAGGTGGGATCAGGTCACCACTTCGTGGCGGCTTCGCCCGCTTCGCGGGAACCCAGGAAGTCTTCGGCAGTCATGTCTGATCACCTCCCTCGCGCGGAGAGCTGAGGGCACCGGACACTCCGCCTCAGAAGGGACGGCTGTCCGCGTTCGGGTAGCACAGACGCAGGCGCCGCTCGGACAGCTCGCGCTCCTGGCGGTCGATCTCGATCATCTGCTGTACCGCGTCCCGGGAGATGCCCAGCGTGTCGGCCGCCTCGTGGATCTTCTCCAGCTCACCGGACGCGAGCGTGCCGTCCGCCGAGCAGACCCGGATCGTGTCGTAGACGAGACAGCCGCCGGACTCCGCGGCACCCTTGCCGCCGCGCAGGACGGTCTGGAGGTCGTCGGTGCCCGCGTAGGTCTTGAGCTCCTCGACCACGTCGTCCGGACCGTGCATGCCGGCGATCAGGCCGACCACGTAGTCCCGCTCCTGGGGCGCGAGCTCCCCGTCGCCGTTCGCGCAGATCAACAGGGCCTTGCCGTAGGCGCTGAAGTCGGTCTCGCCCGGTGCGCGCTCGAACCCCCAGAAGTCCTGGAAGATCCAGCGTCGTCCGATCTCAGAAGCACTATCGGTGGTGGTTGTCATACTTTTCACCCCTCAGTCAGCGTTTCTCGGCCCAAAAAAAGATGACAGACATCCACCGGCCGGAACAGCGGAAAGTGACGACAAAAGCACTCAGAGTAGTTGTCCTATTGCCGGATAGTCCGGTGGAAACACCCGGCCATACCTCGCCACGGGCCCCGGAGGAACCAGGCATTTCGGTGCGACGGCCTCCCGCCGCACCCGATCGCGGGGGCCGAAGCCGTAGCGGCGGCCGGGGCCGCCCGGGACCGCCATGCCGGCCTTCGGCCGCGGGCAGTTCGCGGGCGCGGCGCCGGTCGCAGACCGGACCGGAACCCGGGATGCCCCGAGCTGGCGCGTGGGCGGTCCGCCGGGGCGCGCATGAGCAGGCACACCCCCTGCCGCACCCCTGTTCCGGCGTCTTGGACCGGGTCCGTGGCGACGACGAGCCGCGACAAGCGGTTCATGTCGTCCGCGCCGCTCGGCACGCCTCCGGGCGACTCACCCCGGCCCGGTCGGCACCCCTAGTCCACGCGAAGATGGGCGCGGGTCCCCTGCGGGCCGAACAGGATGAGGAGTTCGACCACCCGCCCGTCGGCGCTGCCCAGCCAGTGGGGCAGCGACGTGTCGAACTCGGCCGCCTCACCGGACGACAGGGTCAGGTCGCGTTCGCCGACCAGCAGCCGCAGCCGGCCGTTGAGTACGTACAGCCACTCGGAGCCCTCGTGCGTCTGCGGGGTCGGTTCCAGCGGTTTCGGCCGCGCGGGAATGATCATTTTGAAGGCCTGCGTGCCCCCCGGCTGCCGTGACAACGGTATGAAGATCATGTCGAACCGTCGGATCGGCTTCAGATGGATGCGGGGGTCTCCGGTGCGCGGGGCGCCGACGAGGTCGTCCAGGGGGACGTTGTAGGCGCGGGCCAGCGGCAGCAGCAGTTCCAGGGTCACCCGGCGCTGCCCGCTCTCCAGCCGGGACAGCGTGCTCTCCGAGACCCCGGTGATCGGCGCGAGGTCGGCGAGGGTGAGTCCGCGTTCGCGGCGCAGCGTACGCAGCCGGGATCCGACGGAGCCGAGCACGTCTTCCGGTTCACTGTTCATCCTGCCATCTTGCGTTAACCGCAAGACGGCGTGCCATTTTCCGGCGGTCGGCCGAAGGTGGGGGCTCCCCGGCAGAAGGAGCCCCCGATGAGCGCCACCGACGCGGTCGAGTTCCGGGACGGCCACCACGCGGCCCGTCCCGCGTCCGCCGGTCCGCAGCCGAACGCACGACTCACCGGGATCGCCGCGGGCCTGGAGCCCGGCACCGCGCCGGACCTCGGTCACGGCGGGGGCGGTGACGCGACGGGGCTCGCCCGCCAGGGGTGGCGGGTCACCGCCGTCGACGTGTCGGCGGTGGCCGCCGGGCGTCCCGCCGGCCCCGCCGCCGCGCACGGGCCGACCGGACGGATCGCGGCCGGGAGGCACGATCCGGGCGAGTCCTTTCCGCACGGCGCCTTCGACCTCGTGAGCGCCCACTGTCCGCACACCCCACCCACAGGGAAGAACACATGACGACCTCACCGTGGCGCTCCTGGCGCCGCTCGCCCCGTCCCGCCGGAACGGCAGCCGCTCTCGCGCTCGCCTTCGCGCTGACGGCCGGTGCCGCCGCCTGCGCCACGCAGGAAACCGGCACTCCCGGCCGTACCGCGGACGCCCCGGGCCGCGGCCCCGGCGTCGCGGCCCACACCGCCGTCACCCGCGACGACCCGGAGTTCACCGGCACCTTCGAGCACGGGTTCGCCGAGGTCGACGGCGTCCGCATGCACTACGTGAAGGGTGGCAGCGGCTCGCCGGTGGTACTCGTGCACGGCTGGCCGCAGACCTGGTACAGCTGGTGGGACATCATGCCGGAGCTCGCCGAGCATCACACCGTCTACGCCGTCGACCTTCCCGGGCTGGGCGACAGCACCGGCTCCCCGACCGGTTACGACAAAGCCACCCTGGCACGGTACGTGCACACGCTCGTCGCCGAGCGGCTCGGGGTGCGGGACGCCCGTGTCGTCGGACACGACCTCGGTGCCGCGGTGGCCTTCCAGTACGCCGCCCGGTTCCCCGGGGACACCGAACGCCTCGGCTACCTCGACCTGCCGCTGCCCGGACCCGCCATGGACGGGGCCGCCTACCGCTCGCTGAGCTGGCACATCGCCTTCCACTCCCAGCGCCGTGTCCCCGAGGCGATCGTGCACGACAACGTCCGTGACTACCTGGAGCTGTTCTACCCGCAGGTGTCGTTCAGGGGATCGGCGTTCGGCGGCACCTCGGAGAAGTCGCCGTTCAGCGACGAGGAGATCGACGAGTACGCCCGTACCTACAGCCGGCCCGACGCGCTGTCCGGCGGCTTCGAGCTGTACCGCAGCCTCGACAAGGACGTCCAGGACACCGAGGCGGCCGCACCGGTGAAGGCCCCGACCCTCCTCATGGCCGCCCAGGGACAGCTCGACGGGATACGTTCCACCGTGGATGCGCGCATGACGAACATCGTGCGGGCGGTGGACGTGCCCGGGGCAGGCCATTGGCTGGTCGAGGAGAACCCCGGGTTCGTCGCCGACGAGTTGCTGCGCTTCCTGGACTGAGAGGGTGCGCCTTCCCGGGCCGGCACCGCCGCCCGCGGGCCGGACACGGGTGCGCGACGGCGGGGCCTGGGCGCGACCGGACCCGGCCCCGCGTCAGGACCGGGCGAGGACGCAGAACTCGTGGCCCTCCGGATCGGCGAGCACGGTCCACGGCACGTCGCCCTGCCCCACGTCGACGGGCGTCGCTCCGAGCGCCCCGAGCCGCGCGACCAGCTCCGCCTGCTGGGCCGCGGAGGCGGTGGCGAGATCAAGGTGCACCCGGTTCTTCGTCGCCCCCTCGGGTTCCGGGACGGCGATGACGTCGACGCACAGGCCGACCGGGTCCAGCCGGTCGAAGCCGGCGGATTTCGCGGCGGTCGCGCCGTCTCCGCCGCCGGAGACCTCCCACCCGAGCGCCTCCGCCCGGAACCGGCCGACCGCCGTGTCGTCGAGGGCCTTCATGTTCACCAGCACAGGTCGCAACGCCATGCCGACGATCCTAGAACCGCCTCACGCGCGGGCGGACGGCCGATCGGCTTCCGGGAGCGGCCGGGTCACGAACC
Organism: Streptomyces beigongshangae; assembly: GCF_019710745.1. GTDB lineage: Bacteria > Actinomycetota > Actinomycetes > Streptomycetales > Streptomycetaceae > Streptomyces > Streptomyces beigongshangae. The sequence continues at coordinate 35,752 of NZ_JAHKJW010000012.1, read as the reverse complement.
CGCACGGCCCGCCGTCACGCGTACCTCCACCCAGGTCGTTGCGTGACTCGTGAGGTCACGGCGCCCCTGTCGCAGTGGCGTCTGCGATGCGCCCCGGACGTTCACCGGGCCCGTGTCCGTGGCGCCGGCCTGGACCGGCCTGGACCGGCCTGGACCGGCCTCGTGGAGCCTGCCAAGTCGTCCTGATCCCGGTCAGTGGTCCGCACAGCACGGTGTGGGGTCCGGTACCTCGAACGGGACCAGGACCCCGCCCACCGCGGGCATCAGGGTCAGGACGAGTTCGCCGTCCTGCCACTGCGGCCGTACGTGGTCCCGGGTCACCACGGCCTGGTCCGGCGGAGGTTCGCCGGGGGCGCCGAGCACCACGACCCGGCTGATCGCGGAGCGCGCCCGCAGCTCCGCGACCGTCACCGTGCCGGTCAGCGCGGACGCGCCCGGGTAGAGGACGGCCCGGCCCACCGCGTCGGGTGCGCCGGCCGTCACCTCGTACCCCTTGGCCGCCAGGAGCCGCGCCGTCCCGCCGGAGGCCGGCGTGAGGGACAGCACGACCCGCGGCCGGTCCCCGCGCACCAGGTGTGTGCAGCCGAACGCGTCCTCGGGGAGGCCGAGTCCGGCTGCCAGCTCCAGCAGCAGGTGGTCGGCCGCGCGCAGCTCCCGTACGCCCGCGTCGACCGTGATCACGTGGGACGGGTTCACGCGGGCAGGACCCACACCGGGTTCGAGTAGAACCACAGGTCCTTCCACGGGTCGGCGTCGCCGACGACGTCGATGGCGGGACCGGCGGGGTCGACGGCCGCACCCCGCGCGCCGACGGCGGACCGGTTGCCGTCGGAGCCGCGCAGGCGCAGGTAGAGCGGGCGGTCGACGCGGCCGAGGGAGTACGTGATCCGGACCGTGCCGGTGGACTTGTTCACCTCGTACGACTTGACGACCTTGGTGGTCGGCGCGGTCATCGTGTCCTTGTCGGCGGCCGGGCCGGTGACGTCGCCCTGGATGACGTCGACGCGGGCGAGCTTCGGGACGAACCCGGCCCAGTTGGCCTCCTGGGCGAGGGCGATGTCCACGGTCAGCGTGACGTTCGTGCCCTTCCTGACGTGCAGGGCGCCGCCGAGCGTGGCCCAGCGGCTGCCGCCGGAGACCCGTACGTCCAGGCCGCTGATCAGCTGGCCGTGGTCGACCCACACGCGCCCGGCGCGGATGCCGTCCATCACGGCGGCGTACGAGAAGTCCTCGGCGCCGACGTGGGTCCTGCTGTACTGGCCGGGCCAATAGTCGCCCTGCGTGGTGTCGATCTGGCCGCCGTACACCGGGTCCGGGTAGCGGCCGTCGGTGGTGAAGTCGCCGCCGGGGCCGCGTACGGCGGTGTCGGCGTAGACCTGGTGCGAGTCGGAGTTGGCGCTGATCCACCATGCCTTGCCCTCGGCGAGGAGGCTGTCCCAGAGGCCGCCGACCGTGGAGGTCATCCAGTCGAAGCCGCCCCAGGTGCGGTAGCTCTCCGGCGGGTAGCCGGGGAAGGAGTTGGCGCTCGGGTTGTTGTCGTAGATGCCGCGGGCCCGGCCGGGGCCGTGCGGTGCGGGCAGTCCCGCGGCCTGGTGGCCGGGGGCGCCCTCGAAGCCGACGGCTATCTGGTGGCTCGCGGGGGTCGCGTCGCGCCAGGCGCGGATCTCGTGCGGGGAGTCGACACCGCGGCGCGCCGGGTGGTTGGCGAGCATCAGCGCGTCCTTGACCTTGCGGCGCTGGACCTGCTGGCCGAGGAACGCGAGGCCCGCGACGGCGAGTGCCTCGTTGGCGGGGGTCGAGTCGGAGGCGCTCTTGACGCTGCCGTCGTAGTCGTTCTCGAACTGCTTGAGGACGGAGACCTCGTTCTTGCCGGGGTGCACGAAGACCGTGCCGTGCTCGGCGCCGGGGATGTTCCATTCGAGGCCCTGGAAGACGAGCGTGTCCTCGTACGCGTCGCGGGCGGCCTTGATGTCCGGGTTGACCTTGTCGACGCCGATCTTGGCGTGCGCCACGCTGCCGTGGTCCGTGATGACCAGCCAGTCCATGCCGTGCCTGGCGCCCTGGCGGACCTGGTCGACGACACGGTACTTGCCGTCGCTGCTGTACTGCGTGTGGATGTGGTGGTCGCCGGCCAGCCAGAGGAAGCCCTTGCCGCGGCGGCCGCCGGACGAGGTGCGCGCACCGGCCGCGGTCTGCGCGGCGGCCGTTTGGCCGGCCGCCGCGCCGAACGTGCCCACGGTGGCCAGACCCGCGCCGAGCAGGCCCGCGCGGCGCAGCATGGAGCGGCGCGACTGCTGCTCGGGGGTCAGGGCCTCGTCGGGCACGGAGGTGTCGAAGGCGGCGGGGAGGGGGGCGCCGTCGTGGCCGTGGTCGTGGTGGTGGCCCCCATGACCGTGCCCGTGTCCGTGGCTGTGCCCGTGACTGTGTCCGTGCCCCATGTCGATCTCCTGTGTCCGGCGCCGCCGGTGCGGTCGCGCGCTATGGAGACTCGATGCGGGACATGAACACCCGCCGACATGGGGGTGATGATCGGGCGACTCCGGCACGGCGGATCGCCGCAGTTCCCGGCCCTCTCCCAACTACCCTTACAGGACACGCTGGTTGACTTTACTTTCACTCCTCCCGCTCCGCTTTCCGGGGGCATCCCACCGTGAGAAGGATCACGGCGCAGGCCGCTTCGCCCCGCTCAGACCCGGCTCGCGTCCTTACGGACGACCCGCGCGGAGCGACCGGGGTCTTCACCGGGCAGGCCCGGCGGGAGCACGGGTGCCAAGGCACGGAACACCGCCTCCATGTGCTGGTCGTCGTATCCGGCGAGGGTCTCGCTGGCCTGGAGCAGCAGACCGCCCGCGCGTAGCGGGCGCACCGCGTGGAAGGCGCCGGTGGCCTCCACCGCTGCCGGGCCGCCGAGCCGGTCGGCCAGTTCGGCGGGAACACCGGTGACCCACGAATAGCCACGCAGCAGGGTCCGCGACTCCCGCAGGGAGCGGCGCCGCGGGCGCTTGAGCACCGCCTCCAGATCGGTGGTCTCGTGAAAGGTGCGGTGGTCGATCCGCGCGAAGGCCGGGTTGGCCCCGTCCAGGGCGGTGGCGAGGAAGTCGACCAGACCCGCGCACCACGCGGCGTCCGCGACGCGCTCGGCACCCCGCACCGCAGCCGACAGCTCGGTGTGGCTGCCGTCGCGGCCCGTCTGCGTGCCTCCCACGCGGCCCACGTCGTCGACCCAGGCGTCGCCGCTGTCGGGGGAGGGCGCGTGGAAACCGGCTGCGGCGTAGAACGGCGACGGCCGCAGCGCGTCGGCCAGTCGGTCCCAGGAGGCGCGGACGTCGCGCACCCGGATGTCCCGGCCACCGGTCATCGACTCCGTGACCAGGGCCCAGGATTCGGCCGTCTCCTCGTCCCCGGCGGGGAAGAGCCGGTCGGTGGCGGTGCGGAACCAGTGGACGAGGAGGTCGCCGCGGGGCGCCGTCGCCCGATCGTCGAGCGTGGCCCACAGGGCCACGTCCATGGTCAGGGTCTCGTCGTCCACTGGCTGCGTGCCTTTCTCGGTGTTCCGGGGGCCTCGGTCGTCGGC
>NZ_JAHKJW010000012.1:0-32133 GCF_019710745.1 Streptomyces beigongshangae | reverse complement strand
GGGGGGGGCCCCACGACCAGGGGTGGTGCGTCCGCGGCGCGGGCCGCGGTCAGGCGAGGGCGCCTCCGGTCAGCCCGTTGACGAAGAAGCCGATGGTGAACAGGACACCCGCGAAGACCGCCGCGCCGGCCCCCGCCTTCTGGCCCTGCGGCGAGATCTCGAATCCGCCGTTGCCCGACTTGCTGCCGGTGGCCGATCCGGTGGCGCCGGGGACGGGTTCGGGCATGGGCGCGTCGACCGTGCCGGGTGCGGGCTCCTCCACCGGTTGCTCGGAGCCAGCGCTCGGCTTGGGCAGCGGACCGGGCTTCGGCGTGGGCTTGCGCCGGTCGGAGCGTCCGTAGAAGCGCATGCCCGGGTAGTCCGCCTTGGACCAGACGTTCATCAGGCCCTCCCGGGAGGCGGCCTTGCCGGGCAGCAGGCCTTGGCCCCGCTCGACCTCGCGGTCGTCGCCGACGTCGTCGAAGTAGTCCTGCATGCCTTCGACGTAGCGGGTCAGGTCCTTCGGTCCGTCCGTCTTGCCGTACGTGTTGCCCGGCTTGACCTCCCAGATGTAGACCTTGTCCTTGGTCCACAGGATGACGTCCGCGGCGCCGTCGTTGCCGGTGTTGTTGCCGCTGGCGCTCGGGACGGTGTTGGCGGTGGTGCCGCCGTCGCCGATGTCGACCGTCACATAGCCCTCGACCTCGTACTCCATGGCCCACACCTGCACCGCGTAGCCCGACTGGCAGACGGCGGCGTTGTGGCCGCTCATGGCGAAGGTCAGGCCGCAGGAGCTGCCGACGTTGCTCTGGCCGCCGTTGCGGACGACCGTGTGGCCGCCGCCCCCGGAGCCGTTGCCGCCGCCTCCACCGCCGCCGGAGCCGTTGCCCTTCTTGCCACCGGATCCGGCGTCCTTGCTGTTGGACACCGGGATGCCGCCCCGGCACTTGATCTCGCCGGTCATGCATTCCGGGACGGCGTTTCCGGTCGGGTCCGAGAAGGTGACGGGGTTGTTGGCCGCGTAGGTGTAACCGTTGAGGGTCTGCTGCTTGTCGGTCTCCAGCAAGGGGTCGACGCTGATGAACCGGCCGGTCAGCGGGTCGTACTCGCGGGCTCCGACGTGGGTCAGGCCGGTGGCGGCGTCGGCGGTCTTGCCGAGGAATGCCTTGTCGTCGGGCCAAGTGCCGCTGCCGCCGGTACGGGGCACGCCGAACGGGGTGCTGTAGCGCTTGGTGACCGCCTGGGTGGTGGCGTCCATCGCCACCGAGGAGGTGCCGTGGTGGTCGGCGGCCAGCCAGCACAGGGTGTCCGTGCCGGACTTGTTGGTGCGCAGGGCGACCGCGTTGCCGTCGAAGCCGTAGTAGCGCTGGGCCCAGAACTTGCCGGTGGTCGTGTCCAGGTGCACCTCGGTGGTGCCGAGGTAGAGGACCGTCTCCCCGGCGGCGTTGCGGCGGACGAGCAGGTTGCCGTCGGCGTCGTAGACGTAGCCGGTGACCGAGGTCCCTTCCTTCACCTCGCCGAGCTTGCCCTCGGGCGACCAGGAAAGGGTCTGGGTGGCCGTCCCGTCGGGGCGGGTCCTGGTGTTGCCGGCCGCGTCGTAGGCGTAGGCGGCGGTGACACCGGTGCAGGAGGCGGCGGTGGTGGTCGCCGTCAGGGCGTGCGGTTGCGTGGAGCTGTAGCAGTAGGTGCGGGTCTTGGCCGTGGTCGCGGTGTGGTCGGTCTCTGTCGCCCTCAGCCCGGCGTCGGTGTAGGTGTAGGACGTCCGGTAAGGGCTCGGCCCGCCCAGCACGGAGGAGCTGCTGGTGGCCGCGCAGTCCCCGTTCGCCGGGGTCCACGCCTCGGTCAGCCGGCGGTGACCGTCGTAGCCGAAGCACTGGTTGTCGACGGAGGAGGTGCCGCCGAGGGTGGTGGGGTCCTTGACGGAGGTGACGTTCCCGGAGTCGTCGTAGGTGTAGTTCAGCTCTTGGAGTTCGTAGGCGTGCGTCTGATCGGTGAGCACGGACCGGGTGAGTCGTCCGGTGCCCTCCTCCCAGGTCTGCGTCAGATATGCCTTCTTCACGCCCGTCGCCGCCGAGGTGCCCAGGGTGAGCTGGTTGCTCTCGCCCAGCGCGGAGTAGGAGGCGCCCAGGACGTAGCCGCTCTTGCCGGAGAGGGCGGTGGGCAGGCCGACGTCGTTGAACGACGCCTCGACCTTCTCGGCCGCCAGGCCGCCGGCGGCCGGTTCGTCGATGTACTGCTGTGTGCCGTCGAGGTTGTAGTAGGTGGAGAAGCCGATCGTCGACTTCACCGCGCCCGAGGTGACCAACGGGTCATCCGCGGGCAGCACCAGTTGGTTGCCGGTGGCGCGGTAGAGGGCGTCGTAGGCGGTGACCTTCTTGGTGTAGGCAGTGCCCGCTACACCGCCCTGGTAGCGAGTGGTGGAGTCCAACTGGCCCTTGGCGAGGGTGTCGTAGGACCACGCCGTCAGCTTGTTCGGGTCCGTCTTGGCGCCCGACCACTCGCCCGTTCTGCGGCCCAGCACGTCGTACTCGTAGAGCAGGCTCGTGCCCCTCGCGTCGGTGACCTTGGCAACCTGGTCGGCCGCCGTCCAGCCGGTGGTGGTGGTGCCCTTGTCCGGGTCGGTCGCCGAGACCTGGCGGCCGTACAGGTCGTAGCCGTACTTCCAGACCGTCCGATCCGGTCCGGTCACCGTCGACTCCTTGCCGTCGGCGGTGAAGGTGAACCCGGTGCTGGTGTAGGGGGCACCGGCCGTTCCGCCGTAGGCGGTGTCGGTGGTGGCCGTCCCCGCGTACTCGCGGCGCTCCACGACGCGGCCGAGGGCGTCCGTGATCTCGCGCACGGCGGAACCACCGGACAGGGCGGTAGTGGCGGTGGAGTCGCCGGTGTAACTGGTGGTGGTGGACCAGTGCTTGTCACCGTATACGTACTGGGTCGTGCCGACCGGCCGGCCCGCCGCGTCGAAGACGGTCGAGGTCTGCTTGGGCGCCTCGCCGTACTCGGCCCGGGTGTAGGTGCCATCGGGCGTGTGGTCCGCGTCGAAGATGTCCGCGTACGTCTCGTGGGTCAGGCCGCGGCTGTCGTAGCGCGTGTCGGTCAGCAGCCGGCCGCCGAGCGCCGTCGGCGCCTGGGTCTGCAGGGTCCGCAGCAGCGAGTCGTAGACGGTGTACGAGGTGCTGTAGGTGTCACCGTCGGCTTTCAGCGACCCCGACGACGTCCAGGACGGCTTGTCGTTGCCGACGGAGTAGCCGTACACGTAGTTGGCGCTCTGCTTGCCGGACCGGCTGCGGTTGGGCAGCCAGACGGCGGTGGTGCGGCCCAGCGCGTCGTACGAGGTCTCGGTGAGGCGGGTGTTGAGGTCGTAGACCTTGGTGACCTGGCCGCTGCCGGGGTCGTGGTACGTGTACGACTTCTGCGACTTGGGGTTGGTGAGCACCATGCGGGTCAGGGGGCCGGCCGCGACCGGGGTGTAGGCGACGGTCGTCGACTGTCCCGCGGCGTCGGTGGAGGTGGTCACCCGGCCCAGGTCGTCGAAGGCGCTGCCGCCGGTGGTCTGCCAGGCGGTCGGGGGACGCTCGCCGTCGGTCGTGGTGGCGGGGTAGGCCGAGGCCCGTCCGCCCCACGTCTTCCACCCCTTGGTCGGGGTCTGGTCGGCGCTCCACGCCGTCGCGGACGGGCGGTCGTAGACCGTCGCGATGTCCGACAGGACGTCGCCGCGGGTGCCGGAGGACGCGGGCAGGCTGAGGGAGTTCTCCGTGACGGAGCAGGAACGGCCGACCGTGCGGGTCCGGGAGACCAGGGAGTTGATGCCCGCCGCGGCGTTGCGGGCGTACCAGGTGCGGGTGCAGGTCTCGTCGCCGCTCCTGACGGTGTCCCCCGTGGTGTCAACGGTCGCGGCCATGCCGAAGTCGTCGTAGGTGGTGGCGGTGGCCGTGGTGCGCCAGCCGCCGGTGGCCGTCAGATGGGTGTGGGTGGAGGACTTCGCGGTGCGCACGAAGTACGCCTCGGTGTCTGCGTACGACTTGTGCTGGGTGGCGGTCCGCTTCGACCAGGGCTCGTCGACGGTGACGCTGACCGGAGTGGTTCCGTTGTAGGAGACCTGCTGGCGCACCATACCCGCGTACTGATCGCTGTCGGTCTGTGCGGGCACCGGCAGTCCGGTGAAGCCGATACCGGTGACGTCGGCCGAGCGGCGGGCGTCGGGGTCGAGCTTGCCGTCGGGACCGAGGAGCCGGTCCCCGTCCATGCCCTGCCGGTAGACGGTGACCGTCTTGACGGCGGAGGCGCCGGCGCCCTTGACGGTGGTCACCCGGCCGTAGCCACGCCACACCGACCAGGTGCGCTCGTCGAGGGCGACCAAGGGACTGTCGTTGTAGCGCCAGGCGGGATCCGCGTATGTGTACGAGGTCTGGGTGGCGTCGTTCTTCCCGGTCGGGTCGGAGACGGTGACCGCGAGGACGCGGTACTTGTGGAACCAGTCGAGCGTGGACTCCGCGGCGCCGTTGATCCCCCAATACTGCGGATAGCAGGACCGCGTGTTGTCGTCCTCGGCGGCGGGCATGGCGCTGCCGCGCACGCACTCCGGCTGGGAGAGTGAGACACGGGTGATGGACCCGGTCTCGGAGGTGACGGACTCGATCCGCGGGCGGCTCAGGGGCAGGATGTTGTCGGTGGCGTCGACCCGGTTCTCCCGCATCTGATAGGTGAACGTGATCGGGTCGAGCGTGAGGGCGGTGCCGTTCTTGCCGGTGCGCCGGATGCTCTTCAGCGTCAGTGTCTGGTCGGTGCTGTCGCCGATGTCCCCGCCGTCCAAGTACTCCTGGGTGAACGCCCAGGTGTCGACCGGTGTGAAGGCGGAGATCGCGGCGGACCAGGACCAGGTGTCGACCTGGGTGAGCCGCTTGCGGGTGAAGAAGGCAGGGCTGTGGGCGTCGCAGTCGGCGTCCTTCTTGCAGATCGCGTCGAAGGGCACGTCCGGCCAGTTCGGGGCCTTCGACTCCGTCAGCTCCGAGCAGTCGGCGGCGGTGCAGCGCTCGGCGTAGGTGAAGGTGACCTTGTTCGAGGTGACGCCGGTGAACAGCGAGTCCTTGCGCTGCCCGTAGAGGATTTTGTCGAGACGGCCGCCGCGGGTGTACTCGGTGGTGGCCTTCTCCGCCTCGTTCTTGCCGTAGGCGTTGGTCTCCTTGATGTACCAGTAGCTGGCCGCGTTCCCCGAAGGATCCTCGACGTAGTCCAGGTTCCAGCGCCAGGCCTGCACGACGGAACGGTCGGCGAAGGAGGAGCCCTGGTCGTAGCCGGGTTCTCCGCTGTCGTCGCCATGGACGGGCACGGTCCATACCGAGTCGGTGCGCTCGGTCCCGGCACCGGGCAGCTTGTCCAGGCCGAACCAGTACCGGGTGCCGTCGCCGGTGGTCACCGTCCAGTACTCGCCGTCGCCGTCGCCCCCGGTGCCGCCGGTGAGGTGGGTGACGGTGGAGGCGTCGTCGTCGGCCAGCCGCCAGGTGCCCGTGGTGTCGTCCTTGACCAGCTCACTGGACTTGCCGTTCAGGACGAGCGAGGCGTTCTCGTACTTCCAGCACAGGTCGTGCTTGTCGTTCTGGCCGTCCTGGTCGCAACTTCCGTACGAGCGCTCCACGTAGGACGACGTCGACAGGTCGAAGCCCTCACCGACCTGCGTGGTCTGGTTGTTGGTGGAGGCGGTCCGGCCGTCGATGGCGCCGGAGTCGTAGGCCAGTTGGAGGGCGGGCGCCGGCCCGGCCGCCGCCGGGGGCACGCTCATCGGGTACGACCAGGTGAACGAACCGGCACTGCCACCCGCCTGCCAGGCCGAGGACGACGACAGCGGGGTGGCGGCGTAGGTCCCGGCGCCGGTCGCCGAGGCAGGCGAGACCGCGGCGAGCGCGAGGACGGTGGCGCCCCCGGCCGCGGCGCCGAGCGGGACCTCGGCCGAGACGGTCTGTGCGGCGGTGTCGTTGCGGGTGGTGAGCGGGGTGCCGGTGCGGCAGCCGGGTTTCTCCGGTGTGGTCAAGGCGCAGGCCGGCAGCCGGGTCAGACCGAGCCGGCCCGACCATCCGCCGCCGTACGCCGAGGCGAAGGCCCCGTAGCCGACGGTGAGCCGGGCCCGGCCGGGCCGTTCGGCGGCGGCGGTCAGCAGCACGCCCCGCACTCCGGCAGCCGTGGTGGCGGCGCGGTCCAGGACACGAACGCTCCCGCTGCCGACCGCGGCCTCGGCTTCGCCGGACGAGGCGACGGTGACGGGGAGCCCGCCTGCCACCGTGGCGGCCTTCCGCGCCCGCCCGGCGGGCAGCGTGAGCGCGGCGCGGCCGGCCGTGGGCCAGTCCGCGTGCCGCTCGGCCGCGGCCCGGCGGGCGCTGGCCTTGTTGTCCGCAAGGTGGGCGGTGACCGCGTCCCGTGCCTGCTTCGCGCCCAGGCCGGTGACGGTCCGTACATCGCTGTCCCGCTGCTCGGGCACCTCGGGCCGGCCGAGGCCGCCGCCGGGGGCCGCGGCCGCGGGGCCGGCGGCGGGCAGTGCGCCCGTAGCCAGCGCGAGGACCAGGACGACCACCGCCCCGGCCCGTCCGCCACGCATCCAGCGTGGTGTTGCTGTACCGGATCTCACGACATACACCCCTGTCGAAGTACGGCCGCGCACGGCCGGGAGGGAGAAGAAAGGGAAACTGGCGGGTGGGAGGGACGGTGGCACGCCGGTGTCTGCCCGGTCGTCCGCCGCCCCCCGCTCTGGTGGGGCGGCCACCGTGTGCCGGGCGGCGAACGGTTCGCGCCGTTGACGGGCGGAGCAGCGGGCGACGGGAGCCGCGTCCGGTGCCGGGCGGCGCAGGGACACATCAGGGGCCGGGGCGGGGCCGGGGCGGCGCCCCCCGCACCGGTCGTCCGGGAGGACTGCCCCGGGATCCCGGGGGCGGGATCCCGGGACCGGGTTCAGCCGTTGACCAGCGTGTCCACCTGGGTACCGTCCATCGCCGCGCCCGCCCAGATCCGGATGTCGGAGATCCGTGCGGGCAGGTGGCGGCCCCAGGTGCCGCCCACGTACGCCTTGCCGACCGAGAAGTCGCCCGAGCCGACGACCGCCGTGTACGGGGTGTCCGTGTCGTTCTGGGTGGCGTCCAGGTAGAGGGCGACGGTCCCGGCCTGTGCGTCGTAGACCCCGGTCAGCCGCACCCGGCTGCCGACCACGGCCGCGCTGTCGGAGTCGACGGCGGTGAAGTTCCCCGTGGCGTCCAGGCGGCCGAACCGCCAGAACCCGATGGGTACTTCATAGGGGTTGTCGTCGTCGTCGAACCGGGTTTCCGTCCCCGTCGTCTCGTACCACATCCCCCAGGCGGAACCGTCCGCGGTCCGCTGGCCGAGGACCTGTCCGACGAACCCGATCCCCTCGGCGTTGAGTTGCGCCTGGTCCAGCTCCACCTCGGTGGTCACGGTGAACGAGCCCGTCTCGTCGACGACGGGGCCCGTGGTGACGGCCGCGTCGTCGGTGCCGTCCAGCACGACAGCCTCGCCGTCCAGCGAGGCACCGCCGGACAGCGCGAGGGCGCGGTTGTAGCCGGTGAGCGTGTCCGTGAGTGTGGTGCCGGAGGCCCCGTCCGGGTTCCACGCGGCGACCAGCTCGGTGGCCGCGGCGGTGCTGTCGGCGTTGAGCAGCCGCGCCTCCTGGGCGACGCCGGCCGGCGTCAAGGCTTCCTGGAAGACGGCGACCTCGTCGATCCGGCCCTTCCAGTACTGGGTGAAGTCGCCGTACACATAGCTGGCGCGGCCGATCTGGAAGGCGCCGTCGGGGGTCTGCTTCTCGCCCCCGGCGGGCACCGACAGCGCCGCGCCCTGCGGACGGCCGTTGACGTAGAGGCGGATCGCGTGCGCCTCGGCGTCGTACGTCGCGGCGAGGTGCGTCCACACCTTCACCGGCGGCCCCTCGGCGGCGGCGTTCATGGTGACCATCTGCCGATTGCCGGAGCTGTCCAGCCAGTTGTAGCGGAACACCCACCGCTTGACGCCGGCCGAGTAGTACAGGACGAAGCCGGAGCCGTCCGTGCCGGTCTGGGACAGCACGCCGCGGTAGGCGGAGGTGTCGGTGAGGTAGGCCCAGGCCGACACCGTATAGGAGGACTGGGTGTTGACGACCGGTCCGGAGGTCGCCGCGTATCCGCTCTGCCGGGTGGTGTCCGAGGTATCGTTGAGATACAGGGAGCGGTCACCGTTGCCGTGCCGGGCCAGAGCGGACCAGCCCGAGCCGGGGTACAGGGTGGCCGGATGCCGGGTCCCGGATGCGGTGGCGATGTCGGAGGCGGTCGTGGAGGCCGGGTCGGTGGCCCCGTCCAGGAAGTTCCAGCGGCCGGTGGCGCCCCGGCCCTCCTGCACGTTGAACCGCACGCCGGCGATGGCCCCCCAGCGTCCGCTGCCCACGTTGTCCAGTGCGCGCACCTGGAGCACCTGGGTGCCGGCGAGGTCGGGGGCGATGTCCCGGGTGACGGTGGCCCCTCTGACCGTGGCGGACCATGCGGACGCGGAGGCCAGCTTGTAGCGGTAGCCCACCACGGTGCCCGCGTCACCGGAGGCCGGGGCGAAGGTGAACGAGCCCTTGACGCCCGGTCCTCCGGCCGCCGCGCAGGCATCGGCCGTGCAGGACGAGTACGGGCCCTTGAAGGTGATCACCGGTGCCTTGGGGGCGGTGGTGTCGACCTTGAAGTAGCACCAGCCCTTGGTGGTGACGGTGCTGCGCGACTCCAGGTTGCCGCCCGGGTGGTAGGAGCGGGTGAACGCGGCCATGCGGTAGGTTCCGCCGTTGGCGAGGGTGATCGGCGAACTCTCCGACACCTTCTGCCCGTCGTTGACGAAGGCGGGGCTGAACGGCCGGATCGGCTCGGTGGCGACCTCCCAGGCGCTGCCGTCGAGCTTCTGCACATAGAAACGGACGCGCAGGTCGGCCTCTTTCTCGCCGCCCGGCGCGGTCTGCGCGACGGCGGTGAGGGTGGGTGTGGGGTCGGAGAGGACAGCGGGGTCGCTCGCGTCCGTCTCGCAGGAGGTGATCTCCCCGGAGAGCACACCGGGACTGGTCGGCGGGGCCGGGACGCCCACGAAGTCGACGTCGAGGACGGCGTCGTCGTCGAACCGCTTCCAGCCGTTGGGGTCGGACTCGTTGCTCGCCTTCAGCATCAGCGTCAGTCGGGAGAAGTCGCCGTCCGCGAAGGACTTCACGGTGCCGGTGAGGTTCTCGTACTTCTGCGCGGGATCGTCGTTGAACTCGATGGGCGCGTCCGGCTGGCTCGGGTCGCAGGCGGTGCCCCGGCCTGCCGCGACCGTGCGGTCGCCCATGACGTCCCAGTTACTGGTCGGGCCGGGCCACCTGGTGGAGGAGGAGATGTTGGGCGTGCGGATCAGTTGCACCTCGGTCTTCGTGCAGGACATAGACCAGCGCTCGGTGACCCGGAAGGTGGCGTCCAGGACACGCTTGCCGCGCAGGGCGGTCGGCGCGAACTCGAAGTACATGCGCTGCTTGTAGCCGGAGCCGCATACGTAGGCGTAGCCGCCGGTGACATAGGTGCCGCAGTAGCCGACGCCCTCACCGTCGTCGCCGCCGGAGAAGTTGTAGAAGGTGTCACCGTCGGAGGAGAGCAGAGTGCGCTCGGACTCGCCCCAGGAGACGTCGGGGTCGATGTACAGCGGGTAGACCGTGTCGTCGTCGGCGAGCTGGTCGGCATCCGGCACCACGGTGATGGAGTCCTCGGCCGCGGTGACGGGCAGTACCGCGGAGACGTCGCCGTCGCTGGGCCCGGCGGCCGGGTCTGCGTCGGAGCCGCCGTCGTCCGCGCCCGGGGCGTCGGCGGCCGCGACGGGAGAGCGGGTGATCCTGGTGGAGGCCGCGACGGTCCCGTCGCCGGCCGAGTCCCACTGCCGCGCCGCCGGGGTGCGGAAGACCGCGTTGCCGTCGTCGTCCACGGCCTCCACACCGCCCCCGGAACCGCCGCGCAGGACGAGCCCCTGTCTGTCCACGGGGAACTCGAGCTCCTCCAACGCCTCCTGGGCCGCCGCCTCGGCCGACTTGACCACCAGGACCTGGCGATATCCCTGGGTCGTCGCGGTGAGCCGGAGGTCGACGCCCGGCAGCACCTCCCGATAGCGGGCGGAGGCACCCTCCAGGACCGGGGTGGGCAGGTCACCAGGCCAGCCGACGGTCAGCGAGCGGTCGCCGTCGGCCACGCTCACCAGGTTCGCGCCGTCACCCCCGCCGGAGAAGGAGATGTCCACGACGGCGGCCACCGGTCCGAGGGTGCCGTCGGCCTTGCGCTCCAGCGAGGCGTCGGGCTCGGTCCACGTGCCGCCCTCCGTCCGGGCCCGGACCGGAGCGGTGGAAATCGACATCGAATAGGTGGCACCGTCCGCATTGGCGTAGGTCGTCTCGTACGGGGTGCGCAGGCTGACCATTTCCACACGCTCGCCGGTCTCCACCGCCTTTTCCGAGGCTTTTTCGGCCTCGGTCGGCGCGTCGGCGGTTTCCGCAGACCGCGCGGCACCGGACAGCGCGTGCGCCACCGGAGTGGTGACCGGGACGCCCACCAGGACGGTGGACCCGCATACGGCCGCGACCGCGGCGAAGGCCGTCAGCCTGCGCCTCCGCCCCGATGCGGGACGTCCTCGCCCTCCGGCGAGGCGCGACAACACTGACGGCACAATTTCCCCCTGCATTGCACATGATCATCACGATGATCGCCAGTTCTACTCTGGTTGATTGCGCATGGTCAACCAAAATCCGATCCGACTCAAAAGAAAAGAAATTCGCAGGACGAAAATTGACGAAAGAGTTCACTCGAAGCGAACGGAAGGAAAACTCAAGTCATCCGGCCGGTCCGGGCGTCGAGTTTCGCGGTTGCGCCGTATCTCCTGGTCAGGAAGGGAGGTGATCCTCACTGGCACGGTCAGGGCGTCGGAACCATCCTGGACAACCCCGTTCCCTGGGCCGGGCCGATGGTCACAGCGGGCCCAGCACCTCCCCCGGTGCGGCCGGCAGGTTGAGGGTCTCCAGCACGGTGAGCAGTTGCCCTTCCTCGTGCCGGAAGTGGTTCTCCATGATCGCTGCGATGCCCTCCAGGTGCTGGTCGAGCTCCTCGGGCGGTGCGGTCCGGTCGATCGCGGCACGGAGGCCCCCGATCAGGTGGGCGATCATCGAGTGATCCTGCTCCAGCGAGCGCAGCACCGGACGCAGCTGCGGATGTGCGGCCGCGATCGCCGGAAACAGGGTGCGGTCCTCGCCCTGGTGGTGGTCGTCGAGAGCCGCGCAGAAACCATGGCAGTACAGCAGGAGTTCACGGGTGGCCGCTTCACCGGGAGTGCCGTCCGCGAGGGAGGCGCGCGTCACCGACAGCGCTTCCCGCAGCCGGCCGTGCACCCGGCGGAGTTCTCGGCTCCAGGCGACGAGCCCGGTCGTCTCGCGCTCCGTCACGCGAGGACGAAGGGTGCGACGCGCACATCGTCGGCCCCCTTCGGTCCGACGCTTCCATGCCTGACATGCCTGACATGCCTGACACGTTCCGCCACCGGCACGCGACGCTTGTCCGGCCCTGCCGTGCCCACCGCCTGTTCCCGGTGCCGGGCGGCCGTCCGGGGCCGCCCCGGGTTCCGGGAGGTCAGCACACCGGCACCCCGGGCACCTGGTTGTCCGGTGAGCTGAGGTAGATGTTGCTCATGTATCCGCCGTACTGGGGCAGATAGGCCCACCAGTCGTTGACGTAGGGCGGCACACTGACCTGCTGGCCGCGCTTCTGGCACTTCACCAGGACCTCCGCGCCGGCGGGCAGGGTGGTGAGCGCGGTCGCCCCGGTCGTCGCCTCGGCGCGGACCCGTATCCCGCTGCCCCAGGTGCCGACCCAGGTGCCCGCCGGACGTGGGGCGCCGGGGACGTTCAGCGAGCGGGTCAGCCGGCCCAGGTCCGTGTATGCCTTGCCGTACGACGTGCCGGCCGGGTGGAGCGTGAGGACCGCCACGACGGAACGGTCTCCGGCGCCCACCACACCGGTCGTGTGCAGTGCCGGACGCGCGAGGTCCACGGCCTCGGCACCCGCCGCCGCCCGCGCACCGGACGCGTCCGCTCCGTCCGCGTCCGCTCCGTCCGCGTTCCGGGCAGCGGTGCCGGCCGTGGCCGTGCAGCCGCCGGAGCTGAAGCCCGACCAGCCCTGCTTGACGGCCCAGGGGCGGTCGAACGAGCCCGCGATGCCGAAGTGCTGGTCGTAGCCGTCGGAGGCGCAGCGGGTGGACTGCCGCAGGTTGCCGAGGACGTAGTCGCGCACGGCGGCGGGAGCGGAGTCCAGCAGGTAGCGGTAGATCTTCACGGTGTCACGCGCCGACAGAGCCGTGTACCCCCAGTAGCCGGGGTGCGTGGACGGCGGCCGGGCCGTGTCCGTCAGGCCGAGCCGCGGAACCATCCGGTCGATGATCGCCCCGGCTCCCTGAGTGGACCAGAAGTGACTGGCCGCGGTGTCGTCGCTGGCGCGCAGCATGGCGTCCACCCGGGCCCGGTCCGCCGCCGTGAGGCCGGCGGGGGTGCGGTTCCACAGCAGGTCCAGGGTGATGAGCAGCTTGACCACGGACGCCGACCGGAACTGCTCGGAGCTGTTGACCTGTTCGGTGAACGTGCCGGTCTGCCGGTCGAAGACGGCGACCCCGGCGGTCACCCCGGCGGGGACCCCGGCCTGGGCCACGGACGGCGACGGCCTCTCCTCGGGTACGACGGCGGTCGCGGTGGTGCCGAGAGCGGCGAACAGCAGGGCCGTCACCGCTGTGCACAGGACGCCCGCCCGCCGGAGCTGCCGTACCCGCCGGAGCCGCCCGGACGGCGGCCGGTCCGTGCCGGCGGCCCGGGCGGGTGGCCGGGGCGCGGTGGGGGTGGACAGGACAGTGCCTGGTTCGGTCATGTCGGCCTCTCACGCGTGTGACGCCCCGGCGTGCACCGGGACGGGCGGAACCTGTGCGCCGCCCGGGATCCGGCCGACGGGGTGCGGTGTTCACCTCACTGTCCGGACGTGATCGTGACCCGCCCCGTATGAGGGCGGACCGGAGGAGAACCACTCGTTCCGGCGCTCATACGACGATGCCGCCGTTCCCGTCCCCCGGAGGGGCGGCTCCCCGCCGCCCCTGCCGACCGCCCCGCTCACTCCGTGGCAGCACCGGCCCGACCGTCGGCCGTCGGCCGTCGGCCGCGCCCCCGCACCCTCGTTCGAGGGTGCGGGGGCGCGGCGTCGTGCGCGGTTGCCCGTGCGGGTGCGGTGGGGCCGGTCAGCACTCACGGACCCCGGGCAGCCAGGCGTCCGCGTGGTCGATGTAGATGTTGGAGATGTAGCCGCCGAGGGCCGGGACGTAGGACCAGGCGTTGTTGCTGTAGCCCTCGGCGTTGACCGTGTCGCCGCGCTTCTGGCACTCCACGTACACCCGGGTCGGTCCGGTGAGGGTGCGCACGACCCGCGCGTCCAGCCGGACGTCGGCGCGGACGTTGACCGAGGTGCCCCAGGTGCTGAAGTTGGTGCCCGGGGTGCCGGAGCCGGGCGAGCACGGCAGGCTCACGCCCCGGTCCGCCAGGTACGGCACCGGGTTGATGCCGCGGCCACCTGCGGCGGTCTGCACCTCGAAGTGCAGGTGGGGGCCGGTGGAGACGCCCCGGTTGCCCATGGTGGCGATCTGCTGTCCGCTGTTCACGCGCTGGCCCGTCGACACCCCGATGGTGTCCATGTGGCCGTACTCGGTCACGTAGCCGTCGTCGTGCTTGATGCGGATCCACAGGCCGTAACCGCTGGCGGTACCGGCGGCGATGACCTGCCCGGCACCGGCCGCGTAGATCGGGGTGCCGGTGGCGTTGGCGATGTCGACGCCGTCGTGGCCGCTCGACGACCACCACTGGGTCACCTGGCCCGCGGCCGGGCAGGAGCCCGTGGAAGCAGCGGGCGCGGCCTGCGCGGAGCCGGCCGCGAGCGGGACCAGCCCCGTCGCGACGACGGCGGCGGCGAGCAGGCCGATGGAACGGGAACGGATGTGCTGGAGAGCGTGCATGACGTGTCTTCCTCCGTGCGATGGTGCGGGACGGGTGTGGAGCGGGTGCGGAACGGATGTGGGTGGGTGCCGGTGCCGGTGTCGGTGCCGGTGGTCAGCAGGTGGGGACGCCGGGCAGCCAGGCCGCGGGGTCGTCGATGAAGATGTTGGAGATCCAGGCGTCGTACCGGGGGAGGTAGGACCAGGCGTCGTTGCTGTAGCCCTCGGCGTGGACCAGCTGCGCGTGGACCTGGCACCGCACGTCGAGCGGGGTGGGGCCCGGCAGACGGGTCACCAGCCGGCTGCCGGTGGCGGGCTCCTCGCGCAGCGCGACGTCCGTGCCCCAGGACATGAACCGTTCGGTGTCCGCGGGCGGCTGTTCGCCGCCACCGCCGGTGATGCGCAGCGCGCCGGCGTACTGGGCGTTGAGTCGTACGTCGCTCACCATCACGGCGGTGCCCGATTCGCGGGCCTCGACCATCTTGCCGCCGCCGAGGTAGACGGCGATGTGGTGGACGCTGGAGAGGTTGGCGGGGTCCGAGCCCCACATCACCAGGTCACCGGGCTGGAGCGGGGCCAGGCCCTGCCCTGGGGTGAAGCGGGCGGTGGCCCCGCTCCACCTCGCCTGGTTCCAGGTGCCCTCGGGCAGCGCGATGCCGGCGCCCTGCCAGGCCGCGTACTGCACCAGGTGCGAGCAGTCGAACCCCTTCACCCGGCTGTCGTGGGCGCCCGGCCCGCCGCCGGGGTAGTCCTGCCCGTACGTCGGTCCGTGGACGGAGCCGCCGCCCCAGGAGTACGGCACGCCGAGCTGCGAACAGGCGGCCTCGACGACGGCCCGCGCCTGGGCGGAGGCGCTCGCCAGGGGGCGGCAGTCGGCGGCGGTGGCGCTGGCGGCGGCGGTGGCAGCAGGTGCCGCCGTGATCGGCCGTGGCGCGTGGGCCGTCGCCGTTCCGGCGCAGCAGATCGAGGCGGCGAGCAGCATTCCCGCCGTCGTCGCCAGTGCGCGGTTCATGCGGCGCATGCGGTGTCCCCCTGGGTTCGGTCGTGGTTCGTACGCTCGTGCCGGCCGGTCCGGCCGGCCGGACCGCGGGCGGGTGTCCCGGACGCCGCCGGCGTGCGGTGCGCGGTCCCGTCGTCCCTCGTGGTGGAGACGGGACCGGAGTACGTCTCGTATGCGTCGACCGCCGCGCGAATCTTGGCGAGACCGCGCATCCGGTTGCGCTGCACGGTTCCGCGGTGGGCACCGAGCCGCTCGCCCGCCAGGTCGTGGCTCAGCCCCTCGATGTCCACGAGGATCACCGCGGCCGCCTCCTTGGGCGACAGACCGCGCAGCAGCGCCGTCGCCACCACGGCGGCCTCCCGCGCCGCGAAACCGCCGTCCCAGCTCTGCTCGGGCATCCGGTCGGTGCAGTGCTCCCGGCGGGAGGGGCGCTGCCAGGAGTCACGCAGCAGGTTCAGCGCGGCCGCGCAGGTGTAGGCGTACGGATGTTCCTGGCGGGCCAGTACCCGGGCGCGGGCCCGGCGGGACAGCCGCAGGTACGTCTCCTGCAGGAGGTCGTCGGCGTCGTGCGGGTTGCCCGTCATGGCCAGCAGCCGGTTGCGCAGCCTCGGCATCGCGGCGGTGAACGCCTCGTCGAACTCGGCGGCGGTCATGTGGTCGACGGTGGCCGCGATCCCGGCCCCGGTCTCGATCCCGGCCCCGGTCTCGGTCTCGGTCGTCGACGACGACGTCATCGCGGCGCAGGTGCTTGTCACGGTTTTCCCCCGGGTTGGTCGGACAGGTCGGAACGGCGGGTGCGGCGGGCAGGGCGAACGGAGTGCGCACGTTGCGCTACGCACTGTTCCGGGTGACGGGACCGTACTCGGCGGCCGGTGCCCGGCTCAGCAGTGCCCAGTACCGGTCGCCGTACGACCAGTGCCACCACTCCGTCGGGTAGTTGACAAAGCCCGCGGCCGTCATCGCCCGGCACAGCAGCCGCCGGTTGGCCCGGGACTCGGCGCTGATGTTGACGGCGGCCGTGCGGCAGCCCCCGTCGCTCTCCTCCGGGGTGGCGTTGACCTCGGTCCCCAGCGGCAGCTCGACGCCCTCCTCGGTGCACAGGGTCAGGTCGACCGCGCCACCGCTGACGTGCGGAGCGACCTCCGGCGGCGAGATGTACGCGCTCGTCAGCTCACGTATCCGGTCCGCGGACGCGTCCGCGTGGGTCCGGCGCATCGTGTCGGCGTAGCTGTCGAAGTACCTGCTCTGCAGCTCCGGAGGGCGGAAGCCCTCCACCATCAGCAGGCGGACGCCGTCGGGCAGCGTGCCCTGGGCGAGCCGGAGCCGGCGCAGTGCGTCCGCCCGGAGGTGCGCGTACGACCCGTCCCCGTCGGCCTGCCGCGGGTCGACCCGCAGCGCGTGGACCTCGCGGGCGTCGACCAGTGGATCGCCGTTCTCGGCGACCGGGGTGGCGGCGACCCGCCGATCCGAAAGAAGGATGATCTCTGTCACGCTCACAGCGTGTGCGCGGGCCCTGCAGAACCGCTGCAAATTCTCTGCAGGGCTGTCTGCAGAGCTGTTTGCGGGGCTGTCTGCAAGCTCCCGGGGAGCTACGCGTTCTCGGCCGCCCCTGCCATCCCGGCCGTCTCGGCCACCCCGGCCGCCTCGGCCGTCCGGACCTCGTCGGTCGTCCGGACCTCGTCGGCCTCACGGCTGCCGAGCGCGCGGAAGATCTTGAGCGCTTCCTCCCGCCGGGCGCGTGCCGCGTCCCGCTCGCCCCGCCCCGCCGCGGCGTCCCCGAGATCGCGCAGCGTCCGGGCGCGCCACAACGGCAGGGCCAGCTCGTCCCACAGCGACAGCGCCGTGTGCAGGTACCCGGCCGCGTCGTCCCAGGCCCCCGCGGCCAGCCGGCACTCCCCCAGCGTCCTGAGCACCAGGGCCTGCCCGAAGCGGTCCTGCCGCTCACGGGTGGTCTCCAGACACCGGTCGAGCCGCTCGCGCGCCTCCGGCAACCGCCCCTGCCGGATGTGGACCTTCGCCAGCGACTGCCCGGCGTACATCGCGCCGAAGGCGTCTCCCGCCTCCTCGAAGAGGTCCAGCGCCCGGCCCAGCAGCCGCTCCGCCTCGGCCAGTTCGCCCCGGGCCCGGTGGCACAGCGCCAGTCCGCGCAGTGCGAGCGCCTCACCGTGCCGGTCGCCCGCCGCCGCGAAGAGCCGGTGCGCCCGGGACAGCTCGCGCCGGGCGTCGTCGTACCCGCCCCGGTCGCGGTGCACGACGCCGATGCCGTAGTGCTGGCATGCCTCGCCCGTGGCATCCCCCAGTTCCCGGTACAGCGGAAGGGCGCGGCCCTCCATCAGTTCCAGGGCCTCGTCGAAGCGGGCCTGCTCACGGCGGGCCGAGCCCATGCCGGCCAGCGCGTCCGCGACGCCCCGGGCCACCCCCGTCCGCTCGAAGAGGACCAGTGCCTCGCCGAAGAAGGCGTGGGCCTCCTCGAAGCGGTCCTGCTGCAGGCGCAGTTCGCCCAGGCCGTGCAGCAGCCACGCCTCCCCCTCGACGTCCCCGGTGCGCCGCACGGCGTCCAGGGCCACGGTGTGCGAGCGGGACCAGGCGTCGAACTGGTTGTACTGGGCCGCCGAACTGGCCACCAGGGCGGCGGCCAGGTCGCGTGCCGTGCGGGACAGCCCGTGGTCCGCGCAGTGCTTGACGGCGGCGAGCAGGCAGGGCTGCTCCGCCGCGAACCAGGCGGAGGGCCGGGCGAGC
The DNA here is from genome assembly GCF_019710745.1 of Streptomyces beigongshangae. Taxonomy (GTDB): domain Bacteria; phylum Actinomycetota; class Actinomycetes; order Streptomycetales; family Streptomycetaceae; genus Streptomyces; species Streptomyces beigongshangae. The sequence goes on along the minus strand of NZ_JAHKJW010000012.1, from coordinate 14,390 downwards.
AGTTCCTCGCGCAGGTGCGGTTCGAGGGGTTCGCCGTCCCGGGCGACGACCTGCAGCCGCGCGGCCTCCCCCGGCCCCCGGGAGGCGGCGACCTCGGCCATCGCCAGCCAGCGGCCGGCCAGTCTCAGCACGGCGGCGTCCCGCTCCTCGGCACTCTCCTCGGACAGACAGCGCTCCCGGGCGTGCTCCCGCGCGAGGTCGTGGATCCGGTAACGGATCCGGCCGGTCCCGTCGGCGCCGGTCACCTCGATGAAGTGGCAGTCCACCAGCCGCTCCACCGACTCCTCCGCCTCGTCGACCGTGATGTCGAGCAGCGGCGCCGCGATCCAGGCGGGGAAGTCGGGCAGGTCCATCAGGGCCAGCCGGCGCAGTGCCCGCCGCTCCTGCTCGTCGAGGTCGGCGTAGCCCAGCCCCAGACTGGCGCGCACCTCCAGGTCACCGGCCTGGAGTTCGTCCAGTCGCCGGCGTTCGTCGCGCAGCCGGGCGGCGAGGCGGGCCGGGGTCCAGTGCGGCCGGGCGGCGAGACGGGCACCGGCGACGCGGACGGCGAGGGGCAGCTGACCGCACAGGGCGACGATCTCGGCGGCGTGGACGGGTTCCGCGTCCGCCCGCCCGCCGCCGGCGACGCGGGCCAGGAGATCCAGTGCCTCCGTCCGGGAGGGGGCGGTCAGCTCCAGGCGGCTCGCGCCCTCCAGGGCGACCAGGCGCCGGCGGCTCGTGATCAGTACGGCCGAGCCGCTGCCCGACGGCAGCAGCGGCCGCAGGTGTGCCTCCCCCACGGCGTTGTCGAGGACGAGGAGGACCTTCCGGTGGGCCATGTGGGTGCGGTAGAGGCCGACGAGGTCGTCCTCGTCGCCGGACAGCTCCTCGGGACCGGCGCCGAGCGCCCGCAGCAGCCGGGCCAGCGCGTCCGCGGTCGGCAGCGGCGCGGAGTCGGATGCCCGCAGGTCCAGGAAGATCTGGCCGTCCGGGAAGCGGGCGGACGCGCGGTGGCCGGCGTGCACGGCGAGCGCGGTCTTGCCCACCCCGGAGCGCCCGGAGATCACCCCGATGGGTGGGGCGGTCCGTGATCCGTCGTTGACGCCGTCCAGCAGGGCCGTGGTCCAGGCGATCTGCTCGGCACGGCCGACGAAGTCGGCCACGTCCGGCGGCAGATGACAGGGCGCGGGCCGACCGGCGCGGTCGACACGGTCAGGGTGAGCGACGCCCGTGCGGTGGCCGGGATGACCGGGTTGACCGGGTTGACCGGGTTGATCGGGGTGGCCGGCTTCCCGCCACGGACGTTCCGCGCCATGGACGGGTACCGGCGGCCGGCCGGGGATGTCCCCGTTCCGGGGCGGCTCCGCCGAACCGGTTCCGCCGCCGACCGGGACCGGAGCCGAAGTCGTGACCGGGGCAGAGGTCGAGGTCGGGGTCGGAGGCGGGGTCGCGGCCGGGACCGGGCCCTGGCCCGTGACCGGGGCCGTGACCGGGGCCGTGACCGGGCCGGACGAAACCGCTCCCAGCACGTCGGTGTCCGCGCGCAACAGCGCCTGGTGCAGGGCCCGCAGCCCCGGACCGGGGTCGATCCCCAGTTCCGCCCTGAACAGTTCGCGTCCCTCCTCGTAGACCCGCAGCCCGTCCGGCACCCGCCCGGTCCGGAACAGCGCGGTCATGAGCTGCCCGCGCGGCCGTTCGCGCAGCGGGGCGGCGGCCACGTGCGCGAGGAGCTCGGACACCAGCTCCGCCCGGCAGCCGAGGGCCAGTTCGGCGGCGAACCGCTCCTCCTGCGCCGTCAGCCGGAGTTCCGCCAGCCGCGCCGCCTCCACCCGGGCGAAGGACTGCCCGACCCCTTCCAGCGCCTCCCGTCCGCCCCACAGCGCCATCGCGTCGCGCAGCACTTCGGCGGCCTCGGCGGCCCGGCCCCGGGAGGTCAGGCGCCGGCCCAGGGCCAGTGCCTCCTCGAAGCGGCGGGCGTCGACCCGGGACGGCGGAAGGTCGACGAGGTAGCCGGGGGAACGGGTGCGGACCACCTCCGCCGCACCGGACGCGGCCAGCGCGCGGCGCAGTCCGGACACGTGCGAGGCGACCAGCGCCCGTGCGGTGGCCGGGGGACGCTCCTCCCAGACCAGGTCCACCAGGCGGTCCACGGAGATCACTTCGCCCAGGTGGACGACCAGCGCGGCCAGTATCGCCGTCGGTTTGGCACCGTTCAGCGGGACTCTCCGGCCCTCGTCCCGCACTTCGACAGGCCCCAGAAGGCGCACGTCCATCGCCGTCCCCCGATTCGCGTCCCCGGTCGTGGTGACGGACCCTACCGGCGGGAAGTTCCCGGGCACGCCTGGGAAAGGATCACCGTCCCGCTGTGTGGTGATCCCCTGACGTCGAAGAATGACCGGAAAACGCGTGCGCTGTGGCCGGTTCCCCCTCCTCTCCGGCCCCCGGCGTGATCGAGGGCCGCCCGGCAGACGGATGCGCCGGCCGGCCCGTATGAGCGTTCGCGCGTACGAATTCCATTGCCTTTCCCCGCCCTTCCCCTCTCCCCGCCCTCCCCCGCCTCTTCCCGCCTCTTCCCGCCTCTTCCCGCCTCTTCCCGCCGCGGAACTCATACGCCGCGGCCGGACGGCCCGTCACTCTCCCGACCGCGCCCACCGGCCGGGACCACCAGGCACGTACCGGAGGAAACCCATGTCCCAGCGAACCAGTCCCCTGCGTCGTACGGCCGTCGCGGCGGCAGCCGTGTGCGGCGCCGCGACGTCCCTCCTCGGCGCCACGCCCGCGCAGGCCGCGAGCAGCACCACCCAGGTCTACGTGTGGGCGACCGACGTCAACATCCGCACCTGCGCGTCCCTCTCCTGCCCGACCTACGGCGACAGGATCAAGGTCAGCACGATGAACGTGGACGCGTACTGCCAGCGCAGGGGCGACACCGTGGTCGACGGCCCCTACGCCAACGACTGGTGGGTCCAGATGAACGCCGGCGGCCCGCGCGGCTGGATCAGCGCGGTCTACATCAGCACGGGCGACAACTGGGGGCCCGTCCCCGGTGTCTCGCAGAACTTCCAGGACTGCGCCCACTGAGACCGCGCCCACCGACCCGGGACCGGACCACCGAGGAGACCTCCATGAAACTACGGAATTCGATCAGTGCTCTGCTGACCACCGGGATCGCCGCCGTCATGACGGCGGCGGGGCCCACGGCACTCGCCGCGCGGGCGGAGACGCCGGTGTACGTCTGGGCGAGCGACGTCAACGTCCGGCACGACCCGGCCGACGCCGACTGCTGGTTCCACCCGTCCCGCTCCTGCCCCGTCGTCACGACCGTCTCCCGCGTGACGGTGGGTGCGATCTGCCAGCTGGCGGGCGAGACCGTCCACGACAGCGGATACAGCAACCGGTGGTGGTCGTACGTACGGACGCCCGGCGGTCACCTGGGGTGGATCAACAACATCTACCTCCAGGGCGGCGAGAAGATGACCGGCGTGCCGGAATGCTCGTACTGAGAAGGCGGGCGTGCGGCCCGGTGCGTCCCCGGCGCACCGGGCCGCGTGTGTCCGTGTGTGTGCGTGTGCGTGTGCGTGTGTGACGGAAACACCCCCTCCCCTCCCCACCCCACACGTCCCGCCCACCACTTAGACTGGAAGCTTCGCCGGTGCCACGTGCCGCCCTGGGGGGAGGGAGCGGGCCTTGTCCCGACAGCAGTTGAGGCGGGGGCCGTCGAGGTCCGATCCCGAGCCGCACGTACCGCACGGGCCACGGCCCGCGCGTCTTGTGCGCTGGCTGGGCGGGTTCGGCTCCGTGGCCGCCGGTTACGCGGTGTTCCAGTCCCTCGTGGGTGTCCTGCCGGACAACATCGGCGGCCAGTCCGCGCGGTACGCCATCGCCGTGGTGAGCGGGTTCGGGACGGTCGTCGCGGTCTGGCTCTCGGCCGCGCTGCTGCGGGCCAGGCAGGAGGGCGGCCCGCCCGTCCCGGCGGGGCAGCCGACGGCGCCCGGCGCCGCGGCCGCGGGGCCCGGCCCCCTGCCCGACCTCTTCTCCGGCGCGTACCGCACCCTCGCCGAGCAGATCTGCGTCGTCGACGACCCCGTGCGCGGGCGGCTCACCGGCTGGTCGCACTCCCTCGGGGAGAGCGGCCCCGGCCGGCCCACCTCCGTGGGCACCGCGTACGGCCTGCACATCATGCTCGACCTCGGAATGCCGGAGGGGCGGATCGGCGCGGGCGACCTGGTGGACACGCTGTGGCGGCTGCGCCTGCCGGACGGCGGCTGGTCGGCGCGCTCGCAGGGCTCCCAGGCCCGCCCGGAGGTGACCGCCCACGTGCTGGGCGCGCTCGCCCGGGCGGGGGCGTCGCGGGAGCGGCTCGCCGCGGAGGTGGCGCTGTGCGAGGCCGGATTCACCGCGGAACTCGACCGTACGGGGCGCGAGTTGACGCACGTCGTGACGACCGTGCTGCGCGGTCTGCTGCGCGCCGCCCCCGACTCGGCCGCGCTGCCGCTGCTGCGCGACCACCTCGTCGAGGGCGCGGTCACCGACCCACGCCGCCGGTACCACCGCTGCTGGGGGTACCGGCTCGCGCCGCTCCACGGCCCGCCGTCCGCGCTGCACACCGCCCAGGCGGTGGTGGCGCTCGACCGCGCGGCCCGCGTCCTGGGCGGCGAGAGCGGCAACGCGCGCGCGGCCCGCGAGGACGGTGTGCGCTGGCTGCTGGCCTGCCCGGACGCCCCGCACGACAGCTGCCTCGACCTGTCCAACCTCCGCGAGGAGATACGCAGGCCCCGTACCGACGACCCGTCCCGCCACGAGGTCCTGAACGTCCGCCACTTCACGGCCTCCTGGCTCGTCCGCGCCCTCCTCACCCCCGGCGCCCGCGACATCGCGCGCGAGGACGGCGTCGAGGACGAGTGGCGCGAGCTGCTGGACGGCGCGGCGAGCGCCGTGTGGGCCGGGCAGACGGACGGCATATGGACCTGGATGCGCGACGACACCAGTGAGCTGCGCCGTCCCGTGTGGATGACCTACCAGGGTCTTTCGGCGCTGCGGGCGCATGCCGTATGGATGTACCGACCACCGGTCGACCGCCCTCCGGCCGATCGACCGAACGGCTGAGCCGGGAGGAACGTGCATGGGTGGCCGACAGGTCCTGGCGACGCGGCGGTTGCTGGCCGACACACTGGACGGCGGGCTGCCCGAGCACGAGCGGCTCCCGGCGGCCCGCTCGGTCGTCGCCGAACTGGGGTCCGCCGGCCGCCTGCTGGAACTGGTCGCCGAACTGGCGTCCGGCGAGGGGGATCCGGACGGGTGCGCCCGGCTCTCGTACCGCCACGTCCTCGGTTTCGACAAGCTGCTGCTCGTCGACGGCGGCCCGCACCACATGCTGCGCGCCCATCTGTGGCATCCCGGGCGGGGCGCGATCGGCAAGGAGGACATCCACAACCACCGCTCCCCCCTCGCCTCCTGTGTCGTACGGGGACGGCTCGCGATGGAGCTGTACGCGCCCCGTGGTGACGGCGGGATCGAGGCGGACCGCTACCAGGAGTCCCTGGCGGACGGTTCGGCCGACTGGCTGCTGGAGCCGGCGGGCCCGGCCCGGCTGCAGCTCACCCAGGTCGCGGAGTACGCGGCGGGCAGCACCTACGCCCTGCCCGCGCACACCCTGCACCGGGCGTGGTGCGACACGGCGGAGCCGACGGTGACGCTCTTCCTGGAGACGGGCGGCGGCCGGCGCCGGCACACCGACGTGTTCACGGCGGCGGGGCCCCACCCGGGGGCCGTACCGAAGGTGCCGCTGGAGACGGCGGACTACCTGGGCGAACTGCACGCGCTGGCGGAGCTGCTCAGGGGTTCGTGAGGGCCTGTCCCTCCTCCGGGGGCGTGGCGGCGGGGAGGCCCAGCCGGTCGCGGACGGTGGTGAGGGTCGTTCCCAGCGGGAGCGCGACCCGGGTGCGGGCGTACTGGTCGCCCCGGGTCACGTCGCGGTTGACGATCAGTACCGGTTTCCCGGCCTGGGCAGCCTGGCGGACGAACCGCAGCCCGGACATCACCGTGAGGGAGGAGCCGAGGACCAGCAGCGAGGACGCCTCACGGACCAGCGTGCGGCAGTGCTCCACCCGTTGCGGCGGGACGGCCTCGCCGAAGAACACCACGTCCGGTTTGAGGATGCCGTCGCAGACCGCGCAGGGCACCACGCGGAAGTCGCCGACCTGTTCGTCGGTGAGGTCGGCGTCGCCGTCCGGGTTCATCGCGGCGGTCACCGGCCGGAAGTCCGCGTTGGCCTCCGCCAGCCGCCGGGCGAGTTCGCGGCGGGTGCTGACGGCACCGCAGGAGAGGCAGACGACCCGTCCCAGGTTGCCGTGGAGTTCCACCACGCCGTCGCTGCCGGCGGCCTGGTGCAGGCCGTCGACGTTCTGGGTGATCACCCCCGAGAGCAGGCCGTGCCGTTCGAACGCGGCCACCGCCCGGTGCCCGGTGTTGGGGCGGGCCCGGCCGAAGGTGCGCCAGCCCAGGTGGCTGCGCGCCCAGTACCGGCGCCGGTGCCGGGCGTCGGCGGTGAAGTCCTGGTAGGTCATCGGGGTGTGCCGGCTCAGGCTCCCGCCCTCGCCCCGGTAGTCGGGGATGCCCGACTCCGTGGAGAGGCCCGCCCCGCTCAGCACCAGCACACCGCCGGCGCTCAGCGCGTCGACGACCGGTCCCGGGTCCGTGGTGCCCGCGGGCAGGTCTTCGGCGGGGGTCCAGCTCAGGGTGGGGCGGGTGCGCATGCCGCCAGGGTACGACTCGTGCGGCTCATGGGCCGCACGGCGCGGAGCGCGCCTCTCACAGGGCGCTGAGGTCGAACGACGGGGCGAGGGCCTGGCGGTCGAGGGCCTGGCGCACGATGTCCAGGTTGTACGCGTCGATGTCGACGGTGTGCAGTTCGTCCGGGCTCAGCCAGCGGTGGGCCTGGTCCGGCTCGGGGAGGGTGATCTGTGAGGAAAGCGGCCTGACCAGGAAGTTCTCCTGCCAGTTCTTGATCTCCTGCCCGCGGTACTCGCTCACGAAGGACGATTCGCCGACCTTCCGGACGACCTCGCCGAGCAGCCCGGTCTCCTCCTTGAGTTCCCGCAGCACGCCGTCCTCGGGACGCTCGCCGGGCTCCAGCTTCCCGCAGGGCACGCCCCACACCCGGGGCAGGAACCGCTCGGTCTCACTGCGGCGCACCAGGAGGAGCAGGCCCTTGCGCATCACGACGGCCGCGGCCAGTCGCTTGTTACCGGGGATGTCCATGATTCCTGGGTCCTCACCGGTCGGAGTCCACAGAGTCTTATACCCACCAAAGCGCCAACGCTACCAGGGTGCCTCCGCCGGCGGGACCGGTCGGAGCCGACGGACAGACCGGTGGCGGCCACCTCCTCCGGGCCGACCGTGCCGATCGCCGCGGAGCAGGCACCTGGGGCGCCCCGGTTCCGGTCGGGACGCCCCAGGCGCGTCCAGCTCACCTCACCAGGCGCTCCGGCACCAGGCCCCGGACGAGAAGTTCGCCTTTCCCGTGCCGGCCCTCATGCCGACCTGGTCCACTGCTGGTTGGTGGCCCCGTTGCAGGCGTACGTGATCACCGCGGCCGAGTCCGCCGTGGACGCGCCGTTCACGTCCAGGCACTCGCCGGTCGCACGGGACGTGATGGTCACGTAGGAGCCGGTGGTGGTGAGCGACCACTGCTGGGCGGTGGCCGAGGCGTTGCAGTTCTCCTGCGTCACGGTGGCGGCGTTCTCCCGCACACACAGGGAACTGCCCCGAGCCACCAGCTGGTAGTAGCCGCCGACCGGCTTGAACCAGTACTTCTGGTTGGTGCCGCCGTTGCAGGCGTACTGCTTGATCTGGGCGCCCGCCCACAGCGACTGGCCGGTGACGTCGGCGCACCTGGAGGAATGGCGGGCGACCAGCGAGTGGTACGTGGCGCTCGTCCCGGAGACGGTCCCGGCGGCCGTGTCGACGGTGACCTCCGGCGACCAGGACATGGACATCGTGGTCGAGGTCGGGAAGGCCAGCGGCAGCCAGACGTAGCGGGAGTCGTTCACCGTGCCGCCGAAGGAGTTGCCCCAGCGGTCGCCCAGGTAGAGGTAGGAGGTGCCCGAGCTCCCCTGCACGGGCAGGACGAAGGCGGTCTGCGAGCCGTACGCCGTGGAGTCGCCCACGTTCTTCATCGCCGTCCAGGGACCCGCGGGGGACGTCGCCGTGGCGTACTGCTGCTGGTTGGGGTTCCAGCCGGTCGCCCCGGACGTCAGCATGAAGTAGACGCCGCCCCGCTTGAAGAGTGCCGGGGCCTCGCGGTGGCCGCCGTGCCAGGGGTCCGCGACCAGGGCGGCGACCCCGGTGTAGTCGGCCGTCAGCCGGTAGATGTGCAGGTCGTAGTTCTCGCGGGCGGCCGAGACCATGTACCCGGCGCCGTCCGTGTCGGTGAACACCGTGATGTCGCGGGACATGTGCGTGCCCAGCGGCCGGAAGCTGCCCTGCCAGGTGTAGGCGCCGTCGACGGTGCCGGACACGGCCACCGCCGCGCGGGCCTCCCCGTAGTCGACGCCGTTCTCCTTGTGCATCCACATCACGAACCTGCCGGTGGACGCGTTGTACATGACCTTGGGCCGCTCGATGTTGGCGGTCGCCAGCTCCGGGTGGCTCGCCTCGGTCAGGACCTGGTTGCGGAACTCCCAGTTCTTCAGGTCGGTGGAACGGTAGACGTCCACGGAGTGGAAGGTGTTGTCGGGGTTCCGGTTCTCGCCGAACCAGTAGTAGTACGAGCCGACCTTGAGGACCCCGCCGCCGTGGGCGTGCACCGGACCGCCGCCGGCAGCGGTGAACTGCGTGCCGTTGGCGATGGTCTGGGGCGCCGCCTGGACCGGTCCGGCGGCGACGAGCGCGCCCGCCAGGGCCAGGCAGAGGGCGAGGAGTAACGCGTACGCACGTCTCATCTCGGGCACGCTCCTTCGGGGGACACAAAAACCAACAGAATTGTTCGGCATTTCGCACAGCATCTGTCATTGCGAACGCCGAAAAGGTAAGGGCGTGTTACAGGGAGGTCAACGGGTCGGGGGCGAATCGGTGCGCGGGCCGGTCCGCGCACCGGTCCGCACCGGGGAGTGCGCCGAGGAGTGGCGCCGGGGTGCTTCGGGAAGTGTCGCCGGGGCGCTTCGGTTAGCGTCGTCGCATGACCGGCAACCGTCCTGGCCCCTTCCCTCCGTACGCCTCCGGAGACGCCCCCCGCTCCCTCGGAGAAGCCCTCGCCGCCGGCCCGGTCGTCCTGGACGGCGGCCTGTCCAACCAGCTCCGGGCGGCCGGGCACGACCTGAGCGACGAACTGTGGTCGGCGCGGCTGCTCCTGGAGCGGCCGGAGGCGATCACCGAGGCGCACCTCGCCTACTTCCGGGCCGGCGCGAACGTGGTGATCACCTCCAGCTACCAGGCGACCTTCGAGGGCTTCGCCCGGCGCGGCGTCCCGAGGGCACGCGCGGCCGAACTCCTCGGGACGAGCGTCGCACTGGCGCGGGAGGCGGCCCGGCGGGCCGGGGCGGAGGGCGTCCGCGGACCGCTGTGGGTGGCGGCGTCGGTGGGCCCGTACGGGGCGATGCTCGCGGACGGCTCCGAGTACCGGGGCCGGTACGGGCTGGACGTGGCCGGGCTGGAGCGCTTCCACCGCCCCCGGATGGAGGTGCTGGCCGCGGCGGGGCCCGACGTCCTGGCCCTGGAGACCGTGCCGGACACCGACGAGGCGCGGGCACTGCTGGCAGCGGTGCGCGGGCTGGGCGTACCGGCGTGGCTGTCGTACAGCGTCGCCGGCGGCCGCACGCGGGCCGGTCAGCCGCTGGAGGACGCCTTCGCGGTGGCCGCCGACGCGGACGAGGTGATCGCGGTCGGGGTGAACTGCTGCGCGCCGCAGGACGTGGAGGCGGCGGTGGCGACCGCCGCGCGCGTCACCGGCAAGCCGGTGGTCGTCTATCCGAACAGCGGCGAGACCTGGGACGCGGGGGCGCGTGCCTGGAGCGGCCGCGCCACGTTCGCCCCCGGCCAGGTCACCGCCTGGGAGAGGGCGGGAGCACGGCTGATCGGAGGGTGCTGCCGGGTGGGGCCGGAGGTGATCGCAGAGATCGCGGGGACCGTGGGAACCACGGGGACGACCAGGAGTGCGGGAACGGCCAGGAGTGCGGGAACGCCGAGGACCGCCGGGGCGCCGAGGACCGCGGAAACGCCGGAGACGGCAGAGACGCCGAAGACCGCGGAGACCGCGCGGCGCCGCGAGGCGCGGTAGCGCTCCGCGGCCTCCCGGTCCCCCGGCTCCCTCCGCCGGTCCTCCGCCGGCCCGTCCCCGGAGGGACCGGGCGCAGCCGGTCCGCTCGCGGCGGGACGGACGGCGACACGGCCGGGGAAGCACGGCGCGACCTGCTGTCCCCGGCGGCTCCCCGGCCGGAGAATGACCGTTCGACTCTCGCCCACAGGCGACCCGTGCGAAGGAGAAGAGCAATGAAGCACATCACACTGCGCGACCTGGACGTCGCCCGGATCGGTCTCGGCGCGATGGGGATGTCCCACGGCTACACCGGCGCCGGGACCGACGACGCCGAGTCCGTCCGTACCGTCCACCGCGCCCTGGAGCTGGGCGTCACCTTCATCGACACCGCCGAGGTCTACGGCCCCTACGTCAACGAGGAACTCGTCGGCCGCGCCCTCAGGGGCCGCCGGGACCAGGTCGTGCTGGCCACCAAGTTCGGCCTGATCTCCCACACCGGCCGCGAAGGGGCCACGGACAGCAGCCCGGCCAACGTCCGGGCCGCCGTCGAGGGTTCGCTCAAGCGCCTGGGCACCGACCGCATCGACCTGTACTACCAGCACCGCGTCGACCCCGGTACCCCGATCGAGGAGACCGTCGGCGTCCTGTCGGAGCTGGTCACCGAGGGCAAGATCAGGCACATCGGCCTCTCCGAGGCCGGGCCCGACACCATCCGCCGCGCCCATGCCGTCCACCCGGTCACCGCCGTCCAGTCGGAGTACTCGCTGTTCACCCGCGACCCCGAGGCCCGCGTCCTGCCGGTGCTGCGCGAGCTGAACATCGGCTTCGTCCCCTTCTCACCCCTCGGCCGCGGTTTCCTGACCGGGACGATCCGCTCCACCGACCAGTTCGGTCCCACCGACTTCCGCACCGGCAACCCCCGCTTCGCCGAGGAGAACTTCCGGCACAACCTCCGGCTGGCCGACGAGGTCGCCGCCGTCGCCGCGCAGGTCGACGCCACTCCCGCACAGGTCGCCCTCGCCTGGCTGCTGGCGCAGGGCGACGACATCGCGCCCATCCCGGGCACCCGGCGGGTGGCCCGCGTCGAGGAGAACGTCGCCGCCGACGCCGTCCGGCTGAGCGACGAACAGCTCGCGCAGCTGACCGGCCTGCCCCCGGCGGCCGGGGACACCCACAACGAGGCGCAGATGCGCATGATGGAGCGCTGAGCGGCTCCCTCGGCAGATCGCAGACCGTACGCCGCATGCCGCACGCCGCACGTTCCGGATCCGTGCGATTCCGCCCGGTACCCGCTCTTCCACGGCGAGTTCGCACGGCCTTACTGTAGGAAGCGCTTTCTACCCGAAACTTTCGCGGGCCCTCGGGACGGGGCCGGAGAGGTGGGCTTCCATGGTGCGTACCGGGAGCGCGGCGGGGCCGACCCTCGCGGTCGTCGCCCGCGAGGCGGGGGTGTCCGTGCCCACCGCCTCGAAGGTGGTCAACGGCCGCGAGGACGTGGCACCGGAGACCCGCCGCCGGGTCACGGAGGCGCTCGACCGGCTCGGCTACGTACGCAGGCCACGGTTCGACACGGTGAGGCCGCCCGGCCTGGTCGACCTCGTCGTGCACTCGCTGGACAGCTCCTGGTCGGGCGCCGTCCTGCACGGGGCGGAGGAGGCGGCGCACGACGCGGGCCTGGAGGTCGTGGTCTCGGCGGGCCTGTCCCGGACCCGCGGCGGCCGCCCGGTGCGTGACTGGCTGGACAAGCTCTCCGCCCGCGGCTCCTCCGGGGTGCTGTTCCACCTCGCCGAGCCGACCCCGTCCCAGTACGCCTGGCTGGACCAGCACCGCATCCCGTTCGTACTCATCGACCCGGTGCTCGAACCGCCGCCCGGGGTCGTCTCGGTCGGCGCCGCCAACTGGCACGGCGGGGTGACCGCCACCGAGCACCTGCTCTCGCTCGGCCACGAGCGCATCGCCGTCGTCGCGGGCCACCGCCGCAGGATGTGCAGCAACGCGCGTCTCGCCGGCTACCGGTCCGCGCTGGCGGCGGCCGGGCTGCGCCATCGCACCGAGTACGTGCGGTACGGCGGCTTCGACGAGGTCTCCGCGCACCGCGGGATGCTGGAGCTGCTCGATCTGCCGGAGCCGCCCACGGCCGTCTTCGTCTGCTCCGACCGGATGGCGCTCGGTGCGTACCGTGCGCTGGCCGGGCGGGGGGTGTCCGTGCCGGACGACGTCAGTGTGGTCGGCTTCGACGACCTGCCCGGGGCGCACTGGGCCTCGCCTCCCCTGACGACCGTCCGCCAGCCCCTGGCGGAGATGGCCGCCACGGCGACACGCCTGCTGGTGCGGATGATGGCCGGGGAGCGGCCCGAGGGGATCCGGACGGAGCTGTCCACGCGCCTGGTCGTGCGGTCCAGCACCGCGGCGCGTCGAGCCGGGCGGTGACCGGGGTCGAGCCGGGCGGTGACCGGGCGCGCGGTCAGAGGGCGGCCGCCCAGGTGATGCCGCCCAGCAGGTGCCCGCGGAAGTCCGGGTCCTCGTACGCCTCCGGCGCGTGGCCCAGCGCCGTGTAGAAGACCCGGCCCCCGCCCTGTGCGCGGCACCAGGCGAGCGGGTGGTCCGCCCCCATCCCGCCGCCCTCGTACGAGGATTCGTCGGCCGAGACCAGCACGCGTACCGAACCCCGCGGGTTCGCCCGGAAGTCGTACCACTCGTCCGTGAACTCCCAGACCGCGGGCAGGTGGTGCGTGGCGGGATGGCCGCGGTCCTCCACCACCGCCCGGCCCGGCTGGTGGTCGGGGTGGCGGGCGAAACGGGCGCCGAGCATCTCTCCGTAGTAGGGCCAGCCGTACTCCGTGCAGGCGGCCGCGTGCACCCCGGCGAAGCCGCCGCCCGCATCGATGTACGCGGCCAGGTGCTCCCGGCCCGCGGGGGTCAGGACGTCGCCGCTGGTGGAGAGGAAGACGACGGCCGCGTACGGGTCGAGGGGGGCCTCGAAGACGCCGGGGTCCTCCGTCGCGTGGACGGTGAAGCCGTGCGCGGCCCCGAGGGACCGTACGGCGGCGATGCCGTACGGGATGGACGCGTGGCGGTAGTCCGTGGTGCGGGTGTGGACGAGGACGCGGGGTGCGGGGCGCTGTGCTGCCATGAGGTCCGACCCTATGGCGCGGGCGGGGGCCGGGGCGGCGACGGCATCCGAAACTTTCGCCCGGCCGCCCGGCAGCTGAGGGTTTCCACCGCGTACGGACGTCCGATTCGTTCAAGACCCGCGTTCCGCACCGTCCCTACGGTGGTCCCATGACTTCACGAACGGCTGCGCGAACGACTCCGCGCTTCGATCTCATCGGTCTCGTCGTCTCCGACATGGCCGCCTCCCTCGCCTTCTACCGCCGTCTCGGGCTCGTGTTCCCCGAGGGGGCCGGGAGCGCGCCGCACGTCGAGGCGGAGCTGCCCGGCGGTCTGCGGCTCGCGCTCGACACCGAGGACACCGTCCGCTCGTTCCACCCGGGGTGGCGGCCGCCGGTGGGCGGGGGGCGGATCGGGCTGGCCTTCCTGTGCGACGGTCCGGCGGACGTGGACGCCCTGTACGGGGAGCTGACGGCCTCGGGATACGGGGCGGAACTCGAGCCGTTCGACGCGCCCTGGGGCATGCGGTACGCGGTCGTCCACGACCCCGACGGCAACGGCGTCGACCTCTTCGCCCACCTCGACACCGCGTGACGCCCGCACCGTGCGACACCCGCCCGCACCGTGTGACACCCGCGCCGTGTGAAGGCGCGGATCGTGGTGGGTTGCCCGCGTGGCTCCCCGCGCCCCTCACGGGAGCACGTCAACGGCGGAGCAGCGCCCCCAGTGGTGACCCCGTCAGGGCCCGTACCTCCCGGGTCAGGTGGGCCTGGTCCGCGTAGCCCGTTGCCGCGGCGGTCTTCGCCGCGGGCGTCCCGGCTCGCGCCAGCGACAACGCCCGTTGCAGCCTCAGGACGCGGGCCAGGGTCTTGGGTCCGTACCCGAACGCCGCCAGCGCCCGCCGGTGCAGCTGCCGTTCGCTCCAGCCCACCGCGTCGGCCGTCGAGGCGACGGTCCGGCCCGCGGCGAGGGCCGTGACGACGGCCGCCAGCCGCCGGTCGGGCGGCGTGGCGCCGGCGGCCCGCCGCAGGGCCACCGCTTCGAG
>NZ_JAHKJW010000119.1 GCF_019710745.1 Streptomyces beigongshangae | reverse complement strand
GAGCGGCGCCGACCGCCCCGTCGCGGCCCGCGCCGCGGCCGGGCACCGGGCCGCGAAGCCCGCCGTCGTGCCGCGGGAGCGCTGGCTGGAGGAGACCGCCCCCACCCGGGCGCCCGCCCGGTACGCCGACCGCGTGTCCGCCGTCTTCGTGCACCACACCGACTCGCCGAACGGCTACGACTGCGCCGACGCGCCGCGCATCATCCAGTACCTGTACACGGGCCAGGCCGGTGTCCGGCACTGGGACGACATCGGTTACAACTTCCTCGTCGACCGCTGCGGCACCGTCTACGAGGGCCGGGCGGGCGGCGTGGGGCGGCCCGTCGTCGGCGCCCACACCCAGGGCTTCAACGTCGGCACGACGGGTATCGCCGCGCTCGGCACCTTCACCGCGGGAGCGGAGGTCCCCAGGGCGATGACCGACGCCATCGCGGCCGTCGCCGCCTGGAAGCTGGGCCTGTCGGACATCGACCCGCGCGCCCCCGTCCGGCTCCTCTCCACCAACAGCCTGAGCAAGTACCCGGCGGGCACCCACGGCACCTTCGAGGCGGTCTCCGGGCACACGGACGGCTACCGGACCGCGTGCCCGGGCGCCGCGCTGACGGCCCGGCTGCCCGAGATCAGACAGCGCGCGGCCCGCCTCCAGGGCCGGTACTGAAGAGGCGGCCGGGAGGCGGTCCCGTGCGGCCGGGAGGCGGGCTCGTGCGGTCGGGAGGCGGGCTCGTGCGGTCGGTCAGTCGGCGAACCGGTCCCACAGCCGCGGGAACCGCTCCGCCAGCAGCGACCGGTCCTCCAGGTCGAGCGGGGTGCCCAGGGGCTCGGACGGCGCCGGCGGGATCCCCAGGTCGGGGGTGACCGTCCCGGTGAGCTGCTCGTACGCCTCGTCCGCCGCGTACCCCAGCTCCTCGGCGTCCCCGTCGATCTCGTCGTCGAAGTCCCCGAGGAGGTCCGCCAGCGCGTCCGGATCGTGCACGGCGCCCTCGTACGTCTCCCGGCCCTGGCCGATCAGCCAGCAGCGGAAGTAGTCGAAGGTGTCGTCACCGGCCCCGTCGAGGAGGATCCGGGCGGCGCCCCACAGGTCCCAGGTGCAGGCGCGGTTGTAGCGGGCCTCGAAGTGACGGGCGAAGTCGAGGACCATCTCGGGGTCCAGCCGCAGGAGCCGTTCGACGAGCAGGTCGGCCTGCTCCTCGGGGTCGCCCTCGGCTGCCTCGCGGGTCGCGTCCACCAGCTCCCAGAACTCCGTCTCGTCCATCACGGGACAAGCATCGGGCCTCCGCCCGGCCCGCGCACCCGGGCACGGACGGATCGTTATGCGCGCACCCGCCCGGGGAAGGGCGGCGGAAAGACCGCGGAAGGCCGGTGGGAGGCCGGTGGGAGGCCGGTGGGGAGGACCGCGGGAAGTCTTTCGGAAGCCGGACAGAAGGTGTCGCCTTTCGGCGGGACGCTCGTCCCATGGAGAGAGCACAGGAAGCAGCACAGGGGACCCCCGGACGGCTCGACGGGAGGATCGCCCTGGTCGCGGGCGCCACCCGCGGCGCCGGACGGGCCATGGCGGTCGAACTGGGACGCGCGGGGGCCACCGTGTACGTGACGGGGCGCACGACCCGCGGGCACGTCAGCGAGGTCGGCCGGTCCACCGAGACGATCGAGGAGACGGCCGAACTGGTCGACGCGGCCGCCGGCGCCGCAGGGCGGGGGATCGCCGTACCGACGGACCACCTCGAACCGGAGCAGGTGCGCGCGCTCGTCGGGCGCGTCGACCGGGAGCGGGGCCGCCTCGACATCCTCGTCAACGACCTCTGGGGCGGCGACGTCCACCTGGACATGGGGGCGTCGGAGCAGCCCCGCATGTGGGAGATGGACCTGGACAAGGGGTTGCGGGTGCTGCGTCTCGGCGTCGAGTCGCACCTCGTCACCAGCCACTGCGCGCTGCCGCTCCTCGTCCGCAACCCCGGCGGGCTGCTGGTCGAGGTCACCGACGGCACCGCGGAGTACAACCGGCGCTACCGCACGCCGCTGTACTACGACCTCGCCAAGACGGCCCCGATCCGGCTGGCGTACGGCCTCGGGGAGGAGCTGAAGGAGTACGGCTGCACGGCGGTCTGCGTCACGCCGGGCTGGCTGCGCTCCGAGGCCATGCTCGACACGGCCTTCGGGGTCACCGAGGAGAACTGGCGGGACGCCTGCGCGCAGGACCCGCACTTCGCGATCTCCGAGTCGCCCGTGTACATCGGGCGGGCCCTGGTCGCCCTCGCCGCCGATCCCGCGGTGGCCCGCTGGAACGGGCGGTCGCTGTCCAGCGGCGGCCTGGCGCGGGAGTACGGCTTCACGGACGCCGACGGTTCGGCGCCCGACGCGTGGCGCTACCTGACGGAGCTGGAGTCGCGGGACGGGCCGGTGGACGTGACGGGCTACCGGTAGGGAGCCGGCCGCCCCGCCCGCCCCGCCCTCCTCAGCCCGGGTCGCCGTAGTACGCGGCGGTCCGGGCCGCGGCGTCGGAGAAACGTTTCCTTAGTTCGGCCGGCTCCAGGATCTCCGCCTCGGGGCCCAGGGAGAGGAACTGGGTGTACGCGACGTCGTACGACTCGACCGGCAGCGTGAGCGTGACACGGCCCTCCTCGTCGGCCGGGTCCGCCCCGGTCAGGGCCTCCTGCGCCGAGACCGGGTCGACGGTGTGCTTCAGCAGCCGCGCGCCCTCCCCGGTGAGCCGCACCACGACGGTCGCCCGCAGGAGCGAGCGCGCGAACTGCTCGGCCTGCTCCGCCCAGAAGGCCGGCAGGTCGAACGACTCGTTGCGGGCGAAGCGCTCGGCGGCCGCCTCGGCCGCGGTGAACCGGTCGATGCGGTAGACACGGAAGGGGCCGTCCGCGTCGGCGACGCCCGCTTCGGCGACGCGGGCGCACACGTACCAGATGCCCGCCTTGAGGACGAGGCCGTACGGCTCCAGCTCGCGCACGAGCTCGGCGGCGGTCCCCTCGCGCCGGTAGCGCGCGGTGATCCGGCGGTCGTCCCAGACCGCCTCCGCGATCGCCGGCAGCAGCGCGGGGGTCCCCGGCTCGGCGAACCAGGCGGGGGCGTCCAGGTGGAAGCGCTGGGCCGCGGTGCGGGAGGCGTCCTTGAGCGAGGGCAGGAGCGCGGCGGACACCTTCAGCCGGGCGGCGGAGGCGGCGTCCTCCAGGCCCATCTCGCGCAGGGCGCCCGGCACGCCGGACAGGAACAGGGCCTCGGCCTCGCTGCGGGCGAGTCCCGTCAGCCGGGTCCGGTAGCCGCCGATCAGCCGGTAGCCGCCGGTCCGGCCGCGGTCCGCGTACACGGGGACGCCCGCCTCCGACAGCGCCTGCGCGTCCCGCGTGATCGTCCGCTCGGACACCTCCAGCTCGCGCGCGAGCTCGGCGGCGGTCATGGAGGGCCGGGTCTGCAGGAGCAGCACCATCTTGATGAGGCGGGCAGCACGCATGCCCCCCATGATGCCGGTGGCTCCGCCGGATGGGCGGGGTGGGGGCCGTTCGCGCGGTTCCCCGCGCCCCTGAAGACGGAAAGCCGGGGCGCGGCCCCGCTTTTCGGGGGCGCGGGGAACTACGCGACCAGCCACTGCCCCGCCCGCAGGCTGCGCACCGGCCTCGGGGGGCCGGGGCGCAGCCCCGGAAACTACAGGCCGTACCTCTCCCGGGCTTCCTTCACGGCGGACGCCGGCACCTCGCCCCGCCGCGCCAGCCGCGCGAGCGCCGCGACGACGATCGACTGCGCGTCCACACCGAAGTGGCGCCGCGCCGCCTCCCGCGTGTCGGACAGCCCGAACCCGTCCGCGCCGAGCGACGAGTAGTCCTGCTCGACCCACTGCGCGATCTGGTCGGGCACCTGCCGCATGTAGTCGGACACCGCGAGCACCGGTCCCTCGGCGCCCTGCAGCGCCTGCCGCACGTAGGGCACCCGCTCCTCGCCCCGCAGCAGCGCCGCGTCGGCCTCCAGCGCGTCGCGCCGCAGCTCGGTCCAGGACGTGGCGGACCAGACGTCCGCGGCCACGCCCCACTCCGCCGCGAGCAGCCTCTGCGCCTCCAGGGCCCAGTGGATCGCCGTGCCGGAGCCCAGCAGCTGGATCCGCGGCGCGTTGGCGGCGCCCACCTCGACACCGGCCGACTCCGCCGTGTTGAAGCGGTACAGGCCCTTGACGATGCCCTCGTCGATACCGAGCCCCGACGGCTTCGCGGGCTGCGGGAGCGGCTCGTTGTAGACGGTGAGGTAGTAGAAGACGTTCGGGTCCTCGCCCGGCGCCGGCTCGCCGTACATCCGGCGCAGGCCGTCCTTGACGATCGTGGCGACCTCGTACGCGAACGCCGGGTCGTACGACAGGGCGGCCGGGTTCGTCGCCGCGATGACCGGCGAGTGGCCGTCCGCGTGCTGGAGGCCCTCGCCCGTCAGCGTCGTGCGGCCCGCCGTGGCGCCGACCAGGAAGCCGCGGCCGAGCTGGTCGGCGAGCTGCCACATCTGGTCGGCCGTGCGCTGCCAGCCGAACATCGAGTAGAAGATGTAGAACGGGATCATCGCTTCGCCGTGCGTGCTGTACGCGGTGGACGCGGCGATGAAGTCCGCCATGGAGCCGGCCTCGGTGATCCCCTCGTTGAGGATCTGGCCGTTCTTCGCCTCCTTGTAGTACATCAGCTGGTCGCGGTCGACCGGCTCGTACGTCTGGCCCTTGGGCGAGTAGATCCCGAGGGACGGGAAGAGGCTCTCCATGCCGAAGGTGCGCGCCTCGTCGGGGACGATCGGCACCCAGCGCTTCCCGGACGTCTTGTCGCGGACCAGGTCCTTGACCAGGCGTACGAAGGCCATGGTGGTGGCGACCTTCTGCGTGCCGGAGCCCTTGTCGAAGGCCGCGAACGACTTGTCGGCCGGAGCCGGCAGCGGCGCGAGCGCGTGCGTACGGCGGGCGGGGGCCGGACCGCCGAGGGCCGCGCGGCGCTCCTGGAGGTAGCGGACCTCGGGGGAGCCGGCGCCCGGGTGGCCGTAGGGGACCACGCCGTCGACGAACCGGCTGTCGGAGATCGGCAGCTCCAGCAGGTCGCGCATCTGCTTGAACTCGTCCGTGGACAGCTTCTTCATCTGGTGGTTGGCGTTCTTCGACGCGAAGCCCGCACCGAGGGTGTGGCCCTTGACCGTCTGCGCCAGGATGACCGTCGGAGCGCCCTTGTGCTCGACGGCGGCCTTGTACGCGGCGTACACCTTGCGCGCCTCGTGGCCACCGCGGGAGAGGTGGAAGCACTCCAGGATCTTGTCGTCGCTCAGCAGCTTCGCCAGCTCGACGAGGGCCGGGTCGGCGCCGAAGAAGTCCTGGCGGATGTAGGCGGCGTCGCGGGTCTGGTACGTCTGCACCTGCGCGTCCGGGACCTCGCGCAGGCGGCGGACGAGCGCGCCGGTGGTGTCGAGCCGGAACAGCTCGTCCCAGGCGTTGCCCCACAGCGACTTGATCACGTTCCAGCCGGCGCCGCGGAACTGCGCCTCCAGCTCCTGCACGATCTTGAAGTTCGCGCGGACCGGGCCGTCGAGGCGCTGGAGGTTGCAGTTGATGACGAAGGTCAGGTTGTCGAGGCCCTCGCGGGAGGCCAGTGAGAGGGCCGCCGTCGACTCGGGCTCGTCCATCTCGCCGTCGCCGAGGAACGCCCACACGTGGGACGCCGAGACGTCCTTGATGCCGCGGTTGGTGAGGTAGCGGTTGAAGCGCGCCTGGTAGATCGCGGAGAGCGGGCCGAGGCCCATCGACACCGTCGGGAACTCCCACAGCCAGGGCAGCCGGCGCGGGTGCGGGTACGACGGCAGGCCGTTGCCGCCCGCCTCCTGGCGGAAGTTGTCGAGGTGGGTCTCGTTCAGGCGGCCGTCGAGGAAGGCGCGGGCGTAGATGCCGGGGGAGGCGTGGCCCTGGATGTAGAGCTGGTCGCCGGACCCGGGGGAGTCCTGGGACTCCTTGCCCCTGAAGAAGTGGTTGAAGCCCGTCTCGTAGAGCCAGGCCGCGGAGGCGAAGGTGGCGATGTGGCCGCCGACGCCGTGTTTCGCGCCCCGGGTCACCATCGCGGCCGCGTTCCAGCGGTTCCACGCGGTGATCCGGCGCTCCATCTCCTCGTCGCCGTCCACGGTGGGCTCGGCGGCGGTCGGGATGGTGTTGACGTAGTCGGTCTCAAGCAGCTTGGGCAGCGCGAGTCCGTTGCCCTCGGCGCGCTCCAGGGTGCGGCGCATCAGGTACGCGGCACGGTGCGGCCCGGCCGCCCGGGTGACGGCGTCGAGGGAGGCCCGCCACTCGGCGGTCTCCTCGGGGTCGCGGTCCGGGAGCTGGTCGAGCTGGCTCGGCTGGATTGCGGTGGGGTCGGTCATTGCGCCGCCTTCCGGATGCGGAGGGGGTTCCCTCGTCGGCAAGGGGTTCTACGGAGGTGCCCTTGGTCTTTGGCAGGACAGGGCGGCGGGCCCCGATGGGAGCCCGCCGACGACTGTAACTCCCTGATCGATGATCGATCAAAGGATTGAAAGGTAAAACCTCTTGATCACGAGAAAGTAGGCACGGCGTGCCTGTGCGGCAGGCACGGGGTGCCTTGTTTTCGCAGGTGAGGGACGCTTTCGGGATACTTCTGAGCGGGGTGGCGCTCCGTTGCTCGCGGCGATCCGTCCGCAGGCCGGCGTTCTGCCGCGGGTGCGCTCACGGCCGGTCGGGTTCGCTGCCCGTCCTCGGCGCGCATCCGAGCACATGGGCCTTCACCAGCTCGGCGATGAGCGGGTCCCGGCGCCGGAACGCCTCCACCAGCGCCTCGTGCTCCTCCGCGTACGACTGCTGGACCGTGCCCAGCCAGCGGATCGACAGGGCCGTGAAGACCTCGATGCCCAGGCCCTCCCAGGTGTGCAGCAGCACGGAGTTGCCCGCGGCCCGCACGAGCTCGCGGTGGAAGGCCACGGTGTGCCGGACCTGGCCGGTGCCGTCGGCCGCGCGGTCGGCCTCGTACAGGGCCAGGACGTGCGGCTCCAGGGCCGAGCAGTCGGCCGCGAGCCGCTCCGCCGCCAGCTCGGCCGCGATGGCCTCCAGGCCGGCCCGCACGGGGTAGCTCTCCTCCAGGTCGGCCGCGGTCAGGTTGCGTACGCGGACGCCCTTGTTCGGGGCCGACTCGATCAGCCGCAGGGACTCCAGCTCCCGCAGGGCCTCCCGTACGGGGGTCTGGCTGACCTCCAGCTCGGTGGCGATGCGCCGCTCCACGATCCGCTCGCCCGGTTTCCAGCGCCCGCTGACGATCCCCTCCACGATGTGCTCGCGGATCTGCTCGCGGAGCGAGTGGACGACGGGGGCGGTCATGAGGGCTCCTTCGTTTTGACTTTTAGACAATAAGCCCGCGGGGTCCCTCCGGGGGCTGGCGGGACGCGTCCCGGGGAAGGGGCTGATCCCGGAACGGCGGCCGGGGACGACGCAGAGGTGCCCCCGCCCGGCGGACCGGGCGGGGGCACCTCTGCGTGCGGCGAGGCGGAGCCTACAGGCCGAGCTCGACCTCGAACTCGCCCGCCTCCAGGATCGCCTTGACCGCCGTCAGGTAGCGGGCGGCGTCGGCGCCGTCCACCAGACGGTGGTCGTAGGAGAGCGTCAGGTACGTCATGTCGCGGACGCCGATGACCGTGCCCTCGGCCGTCTCGATGACGGCCGGGCGCTTGACCGTGGCGCCGATGCCCAGGATCGCGACCTGGTTCGGCGGCACGATGATCGTGTCGAAGAGCGCGCCGCGCGAACCGGTGTTGCTGATCGTGAAGGTCGCGCCGGACAGCTCGTCCGGGGTGATCTTGTTCGCCCGGACCTTGCCCGCCAGCTCGGCGGTGGCCTTGGCGATACCGGCGATGTTGAGGTCGCCCGCGTGCTTGATGACCGGGGTCATCAGGCCCTTCTCGGAGTCCACCGCGATACCGATGTTCTCGGAGTCGAAGTAGGTGATCGTGTTCTCGTCGACGTTGATCCGGGCGTTGACGACCGGGTGGGCCTTCAGCGCCTGGGCCGCCGCCTTCACGAAGAACGGCATCGGGGAGAGCTTGACGCCCTCCCGGGCCGCGAAGGCGTCCTTCGCCTGCGCGCGGAGCTTCATCAGGCGGGTGATGTCGACCTCGACGACCGAGGACAGCTGGGCCTGCTCGTGCAGGGCCTTCACCATGTTGTCGCCGATGACCTTGCGGATGCGCGGCATCTTGACGGTCTGGCCGCGCAGCGGGGACGCCTCCAGGGCCGGCGCCTTCTTCGCGGCGGCCGGTGCTGCCGCGGCCGGAGCCGGGGCGGCGGCGGCCTTCGCGGCCTCGGCGGCGGCGATGACGTCCTGCTTGCGGATGCGGCCGCCGACGCCGGTGCCCTTGACGGTGGACAGGTCGACGCCGTTCTCGGCGGCGAGCTTGCGCACCAGCGGGGTCACGTACGCGCCGTCGTCACCGGAGGTCGCGGCGGGCGCCGGGGCGGCCGGTGCGGACGGTGCGGCGGGGGCGGGCGCCGGTGCCGGGGCGGCCGGAGCCGGCTCGGGTGCCGGGGTCCGCT
>NZ_JAHKJW010000118.1 GCF_019710745.1 Streptomyces beigongshangae | reverse complement strand
CCGGCGGGGCCGTCCTCCGGCTCCCCGGCGGGGCCGTCCTCCGGCTCCCCGGCGGGGTCGCCGACCGGTGACCCGGACGGGGCGTCCACCTCGGTCCCGGACGGACCGACGGAGGTCTCCGAGCCCGGTTCCCGCCTCTCGGCGAGCAGGTCCTGCGGGATCCGCAGCGCCCAGGTGGGCCGGTGGTCCGGCCGGTCCGCCGCGGGCGTCCCGGCGGGCGGTGTGCCGGGCCCCGGCCGCACGTCCGGCCGCCGCTCCAGGTGGTCGAAGTCGAGCTGGACGCCGAGCGCCAGCGTGTCCGTGTCGAGCCGCTGCGCCCAGGCCGGCCCGCGCCCCTTCCCCGGCTCGTCCCGCCGCGGCGCGGTCACCTCGCGGGTGCCCGGACCGGTCGGGTCCCCGCCGGGCGCCGCGCCGCGCGGCACGTCACCGGGCGGCGCCGCCCGGACGATCCGGTACAGCCGGGGAGCGGCGAGGGCCACGATCACCGCGAGGCTGGAGATCTCCGCGACGCCCGCGCCGGTCAGCCCCATGCGGGGCAGCAGGACCAGCGTGAGACCCAGCACGAGAGCGCACAGCAGTCCCTGCAGCCAGGCGAGTCCGGCCGTGCGGCTCTGGGCGCGCAGCACCGCGAAGTACGTCTCCATGACGACCCGCAGCACCGCCCCGACCGCGAACCAGCGCAGCAGCGGCGTCGCCGCGTCCGCGTACCCCTGGCCGAACACCCCGAGGATCCAGGGCGCCCCGAAGAACAGCACCCCGGCCACCGGCAGCATGATCCGGGCCATCCGCCGCAGCGCCGCCCGGGTGTTCGCGGCGAGCCGCGCGGGGTCGTGCGAGCCCTCGACGGTCAGTGAGGCGCCCATGTTGATGGCGAGCAGGTTGACCGTGCCGCCGATGGTGGTGGTGATGTAGAAGTACGCGTTGTCGGCGGAGCTGACCTGCGCGGCGACGAGCACCGGGACGAGGTAGACGACGGCGAGCGAGAACAGCGAGCCGGTGTAGTCACCGGCCAGGAATCGTCCGATCTCCTTCGTGGTGGGCGGCCGGGCGCCGTCCGCCGTCGCCCGCGTGTGCCGGGGCACCAGGCGCCGGAACACCAGCCAGCCCAGCGGCAGGACCGACACCGCGATGGCCGCGACCCACGACACGAAGACGCCCATGGTCGGGACGGCCGCGGCGAACGCGACGAGCAGCGCCAGTTTCACCGCCGAGAACACGGTGTTGCCGACGGGCACCCACAGCGCGCTCCGCAGTCCGGTCAGCACGCCGTCCTGGAGGGTCAGTACCGACCAGGCGACGACCGAGAGGACGAAGACGGTGCCGACGAGCGGGTCCTGGAGGAAGCGGTACGAGGAGCCCCAGAGGCCCAGGGTGAGCAGGAAGGCGCCCGCGGCCAGCGCCACGACCACCGAACTGCCCGCGTAGGTACGGAGGATGAGGCGTCCGGTGCCGCGCCCGGCCACCGGGATGAACCGGGCCAGGGCGCCCGTCAGCGTCACCGCGGTGAGCCCCGCCAGGAGCTTCATCGCGGCGATCGCCGCGGAACCCTGGCCGACCGCGGACTCGGAGTAGTAGCGGGCGGCAGCCAGCCAGTAGCCGAGTCCCAGCACGGCGGAGATGCCGGTGTTCAGCATCAGGGCGTAGGCGTTCCGGAACAGCTGGCTGCCTGCGGACGGTTCGAGTGTGGGGGTGTCGGCTTCGGCCGTGGTCGTGTCAGACACGGGAGCGGATGGCCTTCCGGCGAATCTGTCGTGCTCTGCGGACCATGGCGTACCCCTTGGTGAGGGCACGGTCCCTGGCGAAGGTGCGGGCGATCGAACGGCCCTCGACGAGCCGTCCGAACTCCTCGATCCCGGTGCCGCGGCGCACGGTGATCCGCCGCAGCGCGTACGGTCCCTGGCCGCGCCGTGCGAGCGTGTTGCCCACGGCGAGCGACTGGGCGAAGCCCGCCTCGCGCACCTGGGCGCGCACCCGGCGGCTGGAGTAGCCGTACGGATACGCGAACGACGCGGGGCGGGCGCCCAGTTCACCGGTGATGATCTCCCGGCAGCGCAGCAGCTCGGACCGGAGCGCGTCCTCGGACAGCTGGTCCAGCTGCGGGTGCGTATGGCTGTGGCCGCCGATCTCGACGCCCGAGGACGCCAGTTCGCGCACCTGGTCCCAGTCGAGCATCTCGTCGAGACCGCCCCCGGTGTCGTGCTCCCCGCGCAGCCAGCCGGTGGACACGAACAGCGTGGCCGTGAACCCGTGCGCGGCGAGCACGGGCAGGGCGTGCCGGTGCACGCCCGCGTAGCCGTCGTCGAAGGTGATCAGCACCGGCCGCTCCGGCAGCGGACCCGACGCGCGCCAGGCGCGCGCCAGTCCCGCCGTGTCGAGGGGGGTGAATCCCGCGCCGCCCAGCAGCCGCATCTGTTCGGCGAACGCCTCCGGCGTCACCGACAGCGCGCGGGTGTCGTCGTTCGGGGCCGTGGCCACCGCGTGGTACATGAGGATCGGCACGCCCGGTTCGCGCGGTCCGCTCATCCGCAGGTCTCCTCGCCCTGCGCGGCCGGGAGCACCGGAAGAGCCGGGACCACCGGGAATCCGGTCCCGCCCGCGCCCCGGCGAGCCCGGAGGCTCCCGAGTACGTACCCCCCCGCCGCCGTCACCACTCCGGCGACGATGGCGCCGGCCCGGCCCGCGCCGCCGGGGCGGGCGAGCAGCGCGTCACGCAGCCCGCGGGCGACCCCGGCGGGCAGCACCCGCGTGGCGTAGCGGCGCTCCGACTCAAGCCCCTTGCCCGCGCCGACGCTCCGGGCGACCAGGGCCTTCGACAGCCCTTCGGCGTACGTGCGCGTGCGGAAGTACGCGAAGCGCTCGCGCGCCCCGGGCACCCGGTGGTGGATCACCGCCCGGTCGTCGATCAGCAGTACCGCGTCCGGCCGGGCGCGGCTGAGGCGGATGCACAGCTCCGTCTCCTCGCAGCCCAGCGGCCGCTTGTCGCCGTCGCGGCCGATACCGGTCGCGAAGCCGCCCACCGCGTCGAAGGCCGTACGGCGGAACGAGGCGTTGCCGCCGAGCACGTTGCGCACCCGGACCCGGCCGGGGGGCAGGCCCCTGTACGTGCAGCCCACGACCCAGTCGAACTCCGCCGGGAACCAGGCGGGCCGGCGGCCCGACGCCCAGACCGGCACGGTCCGGCCGCCGACGGCCATCACCAGCGGGTCCTCGTACCCCTCGGCGAAGTGCAGGAGCCAGTCGCGCTCGGCGACCGCGTCGTCGTCGAGGAAGGCGACGACGTCGCCGCGGGAGGCGGCGATGCCGGTGTTGCGGCCCGCGGACAGACCGCGGGGACCCGCGTTGGCGAGCACCCGCACCTCTCCGGCCCCCTCGTGCCCCTCGTGCCCCTCGCGACCCTCGCGACCCTCGTATTCTTTCAACAGCCGCTCCAGGAGCGGCCGGTTGTGGTCCACGACCAGGAGGATCTCCAGTGCGGGCAGGGACTGCGCCCGCACCGAGGCGACCGCCGCGAGGATGTCCTCCCAGCGGTCCTCGGTGTAGACGCAGACGACCACGGAGAAGTCCGGCGTGCTCAAGACACGTCCTTCAGGCGTGAGTCGAGCGCCGCGACGCGCGGTCTGCGGCGCAGCGAACGCCGGTTGGAACGCTCCTTGAGGATCACCCTGAGCACCCGCAGCCCGTCCCGCACGGCACGCAGATTGCTCGCGCCGTGGATCCGCAGGTACTCGTGGCTCGGTATCTCCTGGACCCTCAGACCCGCCTTGACCACGCGGATGTTCATCAGGGTCTCCACCTCGAAGCCTGTGCAGTCGAGGTCGATCTCGTCCAGGCAGTGCCGCCAGAAAGCGTTGTACCCGTAGCAGAGATCGGTGTAGCGCGCGCCGAACTTGCGGTTGACGACCGTGCACAGCGCCCAGTTGCCGAGCTTGCGGACCGGGGTCATGTCGTCCGTGCCGCCGCCGTTGGCGAACCGCGAGCCCTTGGCGAAGTCCGCGCCGGAGACCAGCGCGGAGACGTAGCTGACGATCTCGTGGCCGTCGGCCGAGCCGTCCGCGTCGACCATCACGATGATGTCGCCGGTGCACGCCTTGAAACCGGTGATCAGAGCGTCGCCCTTGCCCTTGCCGAGCTGCTCGACGACCTTGACGTCGGGCCACAGTTCACGGGCCACCCGCACGGTGTCGTCGGTGGAGTTCCCGTCGACCAGGACCACTTCGTGGATCCACCGCGGAAGCGTCTTGAAGACGTACGGGAGGTTTTCCGCCTCGTTCATGGCGGGGATCACGACACTCACCGGAGGCGCTATGGCCAGGTGGGTTGATATGGGCCGGTATCTGCCGACCGTGCTCCGGTCGTGCGTCTGACCTTGCGCTTGGCCTTGTGCCTGACCTTGTGCCTGATCCCGTGTCTGGTCCTGTGCCTGATCCTGCGTCTGCTCCTCACCCGGGACCGCCGGGCGCAGAAAAGAATTCATGGGTCTGGTCCCTCTCGTCCGGTGGACCGCCCACCCCCGGGCGGTCCGGCGTTTTGTCCGGTTCGAAAGGGGGGTTTCCTCACGCGCGGCATGCCGGAAGGGAACTCCGTGCAGGCCGGGTGAGCTGGTATGACTGGCCGACTGTGGTCTGGGTCGGTCGCGCGGCACGACTCGGTGCGGTCAATCACCGCCACCGAGCACGGCACCCCCCTACCGCGCCCCGCACCGGGCCCCTCGTCGCGATCCTGAGCCCTCCCCTGGATCGCATGTGCGCTGATGGGCTGATGCAGATGAATGTATGAAGATATGGTCGGTTATGACGTTATGGCAAGACCTTGAAGCAGGCCCCGCGCGGTTGTTGTTCCGACTGTTGCCTACACGTCACGAAGCCCGTCCTCCTCCCGCCGTACGGCCGTACGGTCGCGCAGGCGCCGTACCAGGTCCGGCAGGAGAATGAGGGCACTGAGCGCGGTCACGGCCGCGATTCCACCGGGGACCGACCACTTGTGCATCGTGAGCATGCCCTGGGCGACCAGGAGGTCGATCACCACCGCCGCCGACAGGGACGCCACCGTGCGGCCGAACGGCTCCATGCCCCGGAGTGTGGCCGCGACGGCCGCGGCGGGCGCGGCCAGCAGGAAGAAGAGCGTGAACGGGGCGCGCAGAGGAGATTCCACGTCGGCGAGGGCGAGTACGGCGCCGACGCCCGCGATCGTGGTGGCCGCCCCGGCGAGCAGTGGTAGCAGGTCCCTCCCCGGATTCCGGTGCGGCCACCCGTCATTGCCCGGTGCGGGTGGGTCCGATGACGATGTATTGGTACCTATGGTCTGCATAGGCGACTTTGCCCCCCGAAGCGCCGGATGCCGGGCTTCAATGTTGCGCAGCCGTCCGGGACAGTCAAGACGTGGTAGAAGTCTGGCCAGAATCTCAGCGGGAATCGTGTGGCGGGTGTATAAGGCGGCGTCTCGCTCGACTTTGCGTTCGTATGGGCCGTCGTGCCTGTACGCCTGCAGCGGACGCAGCGGACGCAGCGGATGCAGCGGAGCCTCGGTGGCTCATCACCACCAAGACCCCTTACACGGGCGACGACTCCCCGCAGCCCTGTGTGCGGGCTGCGGGGAGTCGTCGTGGTGGTCGCGGGTGGTTACGGGACTATCTTCAGGAGGCGGTTGGGGGAGCCCGTGCCGGGGCTCGTCACCTTGCCGGTGGTGGCGCCGGTGGTCAGGGCCGTGGCCACCTGGGCCGGAGTGGCCGAGGTGTGGCCGGCCAGGTACACCGCGGCCGCGCCTGCGACGTGCGGTGTGGCCATCGACGTACCGGAGATCGTGGACGTCGCGGTGTCACCGGTGTACCAGCCCGCCGTGATCGACGAGCCGGGGGCGAAGATGTCCAGGACCGAGCCGTAGTTGGAGTAACTGGCCCTGGCGTCCGTGCTGGTGGTGGCGCCGACCGTGATCGCCGCGGCGACGCGGGCCGGGGAGTACGAGGAGGCGTTGGCGTTGCTGTTGCCCGCGGCGACCGCGTAGGTCACCCCGCTCGCGATGGAGTTGGCCACCGCGTTGTCCAGTGTGGTGGACGCGCCGCCGCCGAGCGACAGGTTGGCGACCGAGGGACCGCTGTGGTTCGCGGTCACCCAGTTGATGCCGGCGATGACGCCCGCGGTGGTGCCGGAGCCGGCGTTGTCGAGCACGCGGACCGCCACGACCTTCGCCTTCTTGGCGATGCCGTAGGTCGAGCCCGCGATGGTCGTGGCGACGTGGGTACCGTGGCCGTTGCCGTCCGAGGCGGTGGTGTCGCCGTCCACGGCGTCGTAGCCGTAGGAGGCCCGCCCGCTGATCTGGGAGTGCGTGATGCGCACGCCGGTGTCGATGACGTACGCCGTCACCCCGCTGCCCGCCGAGTCCGGGTAGGTGTACGTGCGGGAGAGCGGCAGGGAGGTCTGGTCGGAGCGGTCCAGGCCCCAGGGGGCGTTGGACTGGGTGGTGTCGCTGGCCCGGACTCTCTGGTTCTGCTCGACCGTGGCCACCGAGGGGTCGGCGGCGAGTCTGCGGGCCTCCGCGGCCGACAGGTTCGCCGACCAGCCGTTCAGCGCGGCGCCGAACGTCTTCTCGACGGTGCCCCCGTACTCCTCGATCAGGTTCTCGCCCTCGGCGGACGCTGCCTTGAAGTCCGCGCCCTTCTTGAGAGTGACGAGGTAGCTGTCCTTGACGGCGGTGGGGGAGTCCGCCGCCAGGACCCGGCCCTCGGCCGGTGCGGCCTGGGCGGGGAGCGAGGTGACGGCGCCGAGCAGGGCGGCGGCCACGGAGGTGGTCACGGCGATCCGGATCTTCTTGCTGCGCAACTGTGCCATTACGAGGGAGTCCTCCTCATAGGCGGCGTACGCCTGGATGGGGCGCACGTCTGTGGGGGGTGCGCACGCGGTCGCGCGCACAGCCGGGAGCGTTGCGTTCCGCTACCGGACGAGACATCAGCGTGGCCGGTCTACGGGCGTAGCTCAAGAGGATTGAGGGTATGTCACATGCCTGTCATGGGCACGCAATCGAACGCGTGGTGAACGCGGGAGGAAAGGACTGCCCGGGCCTGGAAAGAGTTGGCATGGACACTTCCTGTCAACGCGCGTAGCTGGTAGGAAAGTCACGTCAAAAATCCTGCTAAAGGGAGATTCCATGAGACGTTCCCGAATGACGGCGTACGTGACCTCGTTCTTCCTCGCCGCCGCCCTCGCCCTCACCGGCGCGACGACGGCGCAGGCGTCACAAGAGGCCGCCGCCACGGGCTATGTGGCCCTTGGCGATTCCTATTCCTCCGGTGTCGGCGCGGGCAGCTACATCAGCTCCAGCGGCGACTGCAAGCGCAGCACGGCGGCCTACCCCTACCTCTGGGCGGCCGCGAACTCTCCCTCCTCCTTCAATTTCGCGGCGTGCTCGGGCGCTCGTACGGGTGATGTCCTGGCGAACCAGCTGAGCCCGCTCGGCTCCGGCACCGGCCTCGTCTCGATCTCCGTCGGCGGCAACGACGCGGGCTTCGCCGACGTCATGACGACCTGTGTCCTGCAGTCCGACAGCGCCTGCGTGGCGCGCGTCAACACCGCGAAGGCATATGTCGACTCGACCCTGCCCGGCCAGCTCGACTCGGTCTACTCGGCGATCAGCACCAGGGCTCCGTCGGCCGAGGTCGTCGTCATGGGCTACCCCCGGTTCTACAAGCTGAACGGCAGCTGCCTGGCCGGTCTCTCCGAGACGGAGCGGGCCGCCATCAACGGCGCCGCCGACCACCTGAACAACACCATCGCCAAGCGCGCCGCCGACCACGGCTTCACGTTCGGCGACGTACGCCAGACCTTCACGGGCCACGAGATCTGCTCCGGCAGCGCCTGGCTGCACAGTGTCAACTGGCTGAACATCGGCGAGTCCTACCACCCGACCGCCGCCGGTCAGTCGGGCGGCTACCTGCCCGTCTTCGACGCCGTGGCCTGATCCGCGTCACGTCTTGACCCGCGTCACACCTTGACCCGCACCACGTCCTGATCCGCGTCACGCCTCGACCGAACGCCGCGGTCCGCTCAAAGCCGCGGCCCGACCGCACCGTCCGGGGTCGCCGCCCTGGGGGAACCGGAGTCGGAGGTCCCGCCCGTCGGGGTCTCCGGCTCGCAGGTGACCGAGAAGGGCACCGTGTTCGACCTCGTCTCCTTCGGGCCGCGGACCTCCACACCGATCCTGTTCTCGTACGTCCCGGATTCCTCGTACGTCGTCACGACGACCGTGTCCCGTCCGGTCCTGCCACCGCCGGCGGCGAACGAGAGGGTCTTCCAGTCCGGGTCGGACACCTCGCCGGTCTCCGCCACCCACCGGTACTCCACCTCCGCCGGGACGACGCCCACGGTGAAGGTCGCCGTGAAGGCCGGGGCCCGCTCGTCGGGCGGCGGGCACGCGCCCTCGTAGTCGGTGTGCGAGCCCGAGACCGTCACCCGCACGGACTGGGTGGGCGACGGGGAGGGCTGCCCGCCGGTGGTGATCGGGCCGCCGCCGTCCGTGCTCTCCGTGCTCTCCGTGCCGTCCGTGCCGTCCGTGTTCTTCGTGCCGTCCGTGCTCTCCGTGTCCTGCGTGGCGGAGTCCTCCGTCGTCGGGCCGCCGTCGGTGCCGTTCCCGCCGCCCGTCGGGCCGCCGCTGGAGCTCTCGGTCCCGTTGCCCCCGCCGTCGCGGTCGATCAACGCGTAGGTCAGGCCCGCGACCGCCAGGACGAGGGCGGCCAGGCCCGCGATCACCGCGACCGTGGCGCGCCGTGGACGGGCGGGCCCCGGGACGGAAGCCGATGTGGGCGCGGAGGCGGAGGCGGCGGGGGCGTACGCGGGGACGGGGACCGGTGGCGTCGCGTCCGGCAGGGGGAACGTCGCGACCGCCGTCGGGGTGTAGGGGGCGGTGCCCGTACGGGGTGTGCCGCCGG
>NZ_JAHKJW010000117.1 GCF_019710745.1 Streptomyces beigongshangae | reverse complement strand
TCCACACTTTCAAAATGCTCTTGATCAGCACAAACATACAGACCTAACGAAGCACTAGTAGGCGGGTTCGGCAGAAACGTCTGCCCGGCGTCGACGAGATGGTCGTCTCGCCGGCTGCCAAAGGCTTGCCGGTCTGCGATGGCCCTTGGATTTTCCCTCCCGCAGTCCGGAGCCATGAGGGCGGGAGCAGTTCACTGCACGGTGCGCCAAGTCACGCCGGGTCCGAGCGGGACATGGATTCTTCCGGAGTGAGTTTTGGCCGTCCGACGGTTCACCGAGGCACAGGCGTGCAACGCGTGCACGCATCCATGGGTCCGGACCACTGGCCGGATGGATGCAGCATGAGATTCACTCCTAGTGGGTTCGGCCGTACCGTCCCCATCGGCTCACCGGATACGCCTCTGTGCCAGCTGCTCAGCCCTCGGTCGAACACCGTACTGACACCCGCAATACCGTCGTCGACGCGACGCTCACACCAGTCATCTTGTCTTCAATAAAAACATCCACAGACGGGAAACCCCTCATGAGTAAACGGCGGAAAAGCCTCCTCGACGACGTCCTGGATCGGTCTAGCGACGTGGGCCGTGATTCGCGCGATCTCGCGCGCCGGGCTCTCACCGGAAAGAAAAAGAAGAAGGGTAAAAACAGCGCCCGTAAGCTCGCCAAACGCAACAACCGTGCGATCGAAGCTCTCGTGGTGCAACTCGACCACTACATCAAGCACGACCGGGAGAAGGAAAAGAATCACAGTGCCAACTGAGAGTGCGCAGCCCTTCCACCCTTCAGTGCTTCGACTCAGGCAGCAAGGGAAAGCGGGCCCGGGTGGTTGAGCGCCGCGCGCGGCACACAGCACAGGTGCTGGCCCGGCTCGGGGTACGTGAAGTATCCCGGGCCGTCGGCCATGGCCGCGTCCGGACCGGCCATGTGTCAGAGGGAACGATTGAACAGCAGCGGGCCCGGGCCATCCGCCTGGCTCTGGAGGAACTCGGCCCGCTCTATGTGAAGGTCGGTCAGATTCTTTCCACCAGACCGGACTTGGTACCAGACTACATACGCGAGGAACTCGCACTGCTGACCGATCAGGCCACCGTGCGACCGTTCGACACCTTCGTACCAGCACTGGAATCGGAAATAGGAGCCGACTGGCGCGATTCGTTTAGTTCGTTCGAGACCGAACGGCCTTTGGGAGCCGCATCACTCGCGCAGGTCTACCGCGCCACGCGACTGGACGGAACCCCGTGCGTCGTGAAGATCCAGCGGCCGGGCTCTCACGGAACCGTCCTGGGTGATATGGCCGTCCTGCGGCGGGTCACCCAAGTCATCGGACGGGTCGCTCCACACTTCAATGAGGTCATCGACACTGGGGCGATGCTGGATGTCATCTTCCGCGCCATGCGCGACGAGTTGGACTTCACCCGGGAAGCGGCGAACATGAAAGATGCCCGGAAGGCCGCGAAAGAGTTCAGGACAATTAAAGTACCGAAAGCCCTTGTTGCCACCCCGAAGGTACTGGTCCAGACCTTGGCCGACGGGCAGGCCGCCAACCGGCTGAAAAAAGACGAACTGAGTCACAAGCAGCGCAAGAAAATGGCCAAAGAGTTCGTCGCCTACATGTTCAAGGGAATTTTCATCGAGAGGATTTTCCATGCGGATCCGCACCCAGGGAACGTGCTAGTCAGTCCGGATGGGAAGGCCCATGTCATCGACTGGGGGATGGTGGGCCGCATCGACCGCAGTATCAGTGCCGCAATGCTCGGCGCGCTGGTCGGTATGGCCTACAATGACGGTCCAGCCCTGGCACAATCCTGGATCCGGCTGGGCTCCACCACGCCGTGGAGCGACGTCAACGGATTCACTTCCGACATAGCCAGGTTCGTTCCTCACGTCACGAATGCCTCTCTGGCCGAACTGAACTTCGGTGTCGCCCTCACCTCCGTCCTGGCCTTCTCTACCAGCCGAGGTATTCAAACCTCACCTAATGTATCGATCCTGGGCAAAGCGGTAGCCAATATGGAGGGCACCGTCCGGCATATCCACCCAGGCTTGAAACTGGCCGACAGCATCCGCGATGTCCTGCAAGACATCCTGCTGAAGATGGCCCAGGACACCGGCTCGCCTGAGCAACTGGCCCAGTACGCTCTCCACGCCCTGTATGCCCTGACCGAGGGGCCCGGTCAGGGAGCACGCCTGCTCAGCGACATAGCCGGCCGTCAGCTCACTCTTCACAACCACACCCGATTCCGTGACACCCGCGTCAGTAAAGGGGATTTGGCGCTCGCTCTGCTGACCCTTCGGAACGGCCGTCCACGCTGACACCCTTTCTCCCATCAGCTCCGCGGGTACTGTCGCCAACGGGAGGACAGCACGCATGCGAGTACCGCGTATACGTCCTCCATCGAGCAGTCCAGGAGCGTCCAAACCCTCGCCCAAGAGGCCGGGGACGCCGCTCACCACGTCCCGCAAAGCAAAATAGGGAAACTTTTTCAACGCGTCCAGAGCCCACTGCGCCGCCGCTGATCAATGGCCCGGCGGCCTCAGATCCGTCGTCAGGTTGAAAAAGGTTCACTGAGTTCCGGCACGCGTCAAATACGCGGTGCCGCGCCTGGAGAACTCCTAGCTCATACGGGACAAGCCCATACGGGAAAAGCATTGGACGCAACACGATAGACGCTCATTACGGCCATCACCCCGCCGTCGCGGCACTGCACTAACTTATTCTGAGAGCCCGTCAATGATCCGCTGCGCTGTAGACAGACATCTCGTTTCTGCGCGCATCCTTCCTGGTAAACGAGACCCGACACACTACCTCGGTGTGTCCTGGTGCCCTTCGTATCGCTAACGGAAAGGAAACAGTTTTATGCTGAGCCGCCCACGTAGCATTCTATTCTGGGCCGTACTGATCGTCCTCCTGTACATCGTCGCCACCGCGCCTGTTGAACTCGCGCATGCTGTTATGGCTATCTGGCACAGCGTCCACATGTTCTTCAGTTCCCTAGGCACTTTGATTCGCACTTTCCAAGCGGCCTGATCCGGGCCGGCGCAACGCCCTCGCTCACCGCACAGAAATAGGATCTGCCATGCATACTCCGTTCAAGCTGTCATGCCTCCTGGTCGGCACCGCCCTCATCGCCTCCGCCTGCACGCTGAGCCCGCAAACCCCGCCGGCTACGAACAACCCGCCCTCAGTGAATGTCGACGTCCACCTTCCCCGCGCCGAGTCCGCCCCCAACCCGTCGGTACCCTCCGCCACCCGCAAGTCGTCCCTCCGGGCGAGTACTCGGTCCGGCGCCTCCTCTGACCCCGTACCTGTTACGACCGCGTCACCCGGGATACAACCATCCGGGCAGACCAGCAGCGCCGCCCCCTCCCCCACCACATCCAGCCCGTCGGCATGCTCCACGACAACAACATTCCCTCACCCACCGACCATCACCCCCGAAGCATCGCCAGACAGCGGCTCCGTCAGTCACCCGCCTCTCATCAGCCCCGGACAACCAACAACCTCGACGCACGGCCCCTGGTCTGCCCGGCAGTAGTGAGGGTTTTCAGCGTTGCCTCTCGAGGGTGAGGACGGCTTTGGCAATGACCGTCATGCGGTTGGGGCTGCAGCGGGCTCTGCGGAAGATCCGCCAGGACTTCAGTCTCGCGATGCTTCGTTCGACTGGAGCCCGCGCCGCCGACAGGGCTCGGTTGATCGTCCGCTGGGTCGGATTGAGGTCCTGGTGCGGGAGTCGCCTGATCGGCGTGGTCACCCAGGAGCCGGCCCCGATGTAGGCGCGGTCGGCGAGGATGGGCACGCCCTGGCGTTCGCAAATCCGGATGATTCGGTGGGTGCGGGCTGCGGTCAGGTCGTGGGTGCGTCCGGGCAGTGTGGGCGAGATCCATAGCAGCTCGCCCGCGGGATTCGCAACGACCTGCATGTTCACGCCGTGTCGGCGGTGCTTGTGCGAGAAGTCGGCCCGGCTGTCGCCGACCCGGTCGCACTCGGCGAGCGTGCCGTCGAGCAGGACGTGCTCGGGATCGGTCTCCCTCAGGACTCGCAGCAGGCCGGGCGCCCGCCGGGCGAGGTGATCAACGACGGCAGTGACGTAGGCGTGGGCGGTGCCGACGGATATGCCGAACCCGGCGGCGATCTGCGTAAGCGGGTCGTGCCGGCGCAGGTAGACCAGGGCGACGAGAGCACGCTGATGAGGCGGGAGCTTGCAGCATCGGTCACCCTCACGGGTGACGATGAGCATGGTTACCCACTCGACGAGGGCGTGAGGCAGGTCGAGTGCGGCAGGATAGAAAACCAACGAGGCTCCTGCGCTGATGAGTTGAGACGTCGAACACCTCTCAACGGCACGGGAGCCTTGTGCGTTGTGGGACACCGACCCGTCACCCGATCAGTGGCCACGCTGAAAGAGCTCACTGTCCGCCGTTGAGCTTGCCACCACCGAGCACGTCGACTGGTACAACCACCGGCGACTCCACGGTGAGATAGGCCACGTCCCACCGGTCGAATACGAAAACAACCACTACCTCGCAACCACGAAACCCCAGGTCACACCCAGCATCTGAGATCTCTACCGAACCCGGAACGGTTCAGCCGCTGCTGCACCGTCCTTGTCTCCGCAAGGACCGTATCCACCAGCTCGAACGGCACGACGGCGGTCAGTTCACCCAGATGCCCTGGAGCGAGATGGCGTCCCGCGGCCACGGTGACCGTTCGGGTGATGGCCGTCAGCGCAGACGGCAGGACACAATGACGGGGCAACGGAGCTCCTTCGGGACAAGCTGTCTTGGTCGACTGCCTGTACCAACGAGCTCCGTTGCTCTGTGTGTGTCGAAAGTCCTTCAACCGGCTTACGTGACCTGCGAAAACGCTAACGAGTTGGTGCGTGATAGCGGGTGAGGCGTGCTGGTCCGTTGGAGGACCGCTGTTCAGGCTTGAGCGGTGCGGTCGGAGACGAGGCCGGCGATGGCGCGGTAGGTGTCGGCCAGGCGGTCGCGGCGATGGGTCCAGCGCGTCAGTTGCTTCCAGCGTTTGTGATCGGCGAGGGCGTGTTCGACGGTGATGCGGTCGGAGGAGTGCCCGTGGCGGTCGCGTTCCCACTGATCGACTCTGCCGGGCAATGCTCCCGGGCGGGGTTTTCTGGGCGGTGTGATCGCTTGCCCGCGGTGGTCGCGGCTCAGGCCCAGGTAGCCGTCGTCCAGAAGGACCTCGACGTTGGGGAAGTGCTGGAAGCAGACGGCGATGCCTTCATTGCGGGCGGCCGTGGCATCGTGCATACGTCCAGGCCGCAGGGCATCGGTCCACAACGTGCGGCCCCGCCAGTCGGCGATCACGGTGGCTTTCATCGTGTTCTGCTTCTTCTTGCCCGAGACGAACGCACGGCGTCCGCCGCGGTTGGCCGGCGGCCTGCGAACCTGGATCTCGGTGGCGTCCAGCCGCAGCTCGACGCCTTCGGCCTGGGCGTAGGCGAACACGTCCGTCAGTGTCCGAAGACGCAGGCCAGGGCGGTCGGGGACTGCGCACCCCCGCTCGGCCAAGAGTGTACGTACCTCTCCGATCGCGCGGGTGATGGTGGAGCGGTCGACGCCGAACAGCAGGCCCAACACCGAATGCGGCAGGTCGTGCCGCAGATGAATCAGCGTGGCCACCAGCCGGTCGACGAACACCAGCCGGTGGCGGGCGCCGGCACCCGCGGCCCGCTTCCTGACCCCGCCTCGCGCGGCATGGCGTCGACCCTCGAGCCCGGCCTGCCACGGCACGGCCAACTCCTCGGCCAGGCCAGCGAGATGACGCCGCGAGATCCCCGTGAACAGCCGATGCGCCAGCACCGTCCGATTGGCCATGATCACCACACCCGGATCATGCCACTTGCCAGGCATGACGCCTCACCCGCTATCACGCACCAACTCGTAACTACCCGGCCTTGGGTCAAGGCCCCTCCGCGGACATGAACCGAACCACGCCAGCACGGCGCGGGTGACACGCTTGGGTGTGGTGCGATCAGTCGGCAGTTGGGCGTTGATGCGTCCTTGGTGACCGCCGTCATCAGTCGTCGGATCATGCCTGCCTATGGCGCACTTGTCAGCATGGAACGGATGGCGGCGTGCAGACGACTGCCGGACTCTCTCCGTCGTCTGCGAGGCATGGAGCCAGGGCCATGTCGTCAGCACTGCCGTAGCTGAGCCCTTGGTGCGGGCGCCCGCCCCGCCTTCAACGCGTTCACGTCTGAATCATGAACGCCTTCTTCTGCCGTTTGCGCAAAGGCGCTATAAAAATAATGCCGTCCTTCTCGTACGCCAGGTATCTGACGTTGAAAGATGTGGTGCGAGTTTTCTGCAGCCAGTTGTCGTTTCGGATGAATCTTCCATGCCGTAGCCACGAAAGGATCCATTCGTGTTTCAGGATGTCGAACTCTACATTCCCTTCGCAACCAGGATGAGCCCGGATGCCGAAGCCCTTCCGGAGAAGATTGCCGCATATTTGGAGTCGACAGGGCTCATCACTTCTCCGGAGAACATGAAAAGGTATCTCAGCTGGCAGCTTGAGGATCTGGCTGGCCGGTTTTACCCGGAGGCCAGGGGGGACGATATGATGGTCGGCGCACTGAGTCAGACATTCGTATTCACTTTTGACGATATCTTCGATGGGCCTGTGGGAACGGACCCCGCAGCCGCTTACCGGATTTGTCACGAAATGGCTCGGCTGGTGCGCCGCAGCGAGGAGGGCATCAACGAGAAACCGACATACCCGATCGGTGAACTTTGGCTCGACTATCGCAGGCGCTGCAACGAAGGAATGTCTGCAGCCTGGCGCCTCCGCACAGCCCGGCACTGGGAGCAGTATTTTCTGGCGTACGTGATGGAGGCGACAATCCGCAAATTGGACGCAGTTCTGGATGTTCCCACCTATACAGCTATGCGCAGGATCGCAATAGGCACCAACACGGTCCTGGCCACGGCCGAGCATTGCGGCCACTTCGAAGCGCCCCCAGAGGTACACGAAACCCTATGGTTGCGGGAGGTCTGCGAGATTGCGGCAGACGTCGTGACGATCACCAATGACTTGCAGTCTCTCGAAAAGGATCTTCGTAATAACGAAATGAATAATTTCGTCTTGCTGTTCGTGCGCGAGCATGACTGCTCAGAGCGGCGGGCGATCGAGAAACTGCAGGAACTGACCGAAATTCGCGTCAAACGGTTCATTCAACTGGAAAGCAAAGCGGATACATTGTGCAGGTCGCTGGGCATCGACGCCGAAGGGCGTGAAGGTACGCATAAGTTTCTCGGCGCCGCCCGTTCCCTGATGAAGGGAAACTACGACTGGGGGA
This sequence comes from Streptomyces beigongshangae, assembly GCF_019710745.1. Lineage (GTDB taxonomy): Bacteria > Actinomycetota > Actinomycetes > Streptomycetales > Streptomycetaceae > Streptomyces > Streptomyces beigongshangae. The sequence continues at coordinate 1,603 of NZ_JAHKJW010000117.1, read as the reverse complement.
ATTCTTCGGACCGCTACAGTGCGACTGGAAGCGAGTATGTGAAGCAGTCTCCCTATATTGATGACAGGGTCTCAGAAGGTGCACGTATGCTCTGACTCGTTCCCTGCTTCGGCCCTGTTCTTGATGGGAGGCCACTAGCCTCGCGCTTTCGCGGGGTGGACTGTCCGGAGGCTGATCAAAAAAGCGGGAAGTGCTCCTGAGCTGCAATGATGGGACTTGCTGAGGGTCCTGTTGGCTGCGAGGAAAGAAGCACTTCCCAGGTGAAGAAGCGTATCGGGTCCTATCCGCATGTCTGCGTCGAGGGCGGCGGCCGGTCGGTGGTCTCCCAGGTCGGGGCCGTGCTGCTGGTGGAGACGGTCCGCAAGACCGGCCTGGACCGGGCGATATCCGTGGCCCTGAGGCCGTGGCGCAAGGCCCGGGCGGTGCATGATCCAGACAAGGTCCTGCTGGATGTGGCGCTCGCGGTGGTGCTGGGCGGGGACTGCCTGGCCGATGTCGCCATGCTGCGGGCCGAACCGGCGGTGTTCGGACCGGTCGCTTCCGACCCGACCGTCTCCCGACTCGTCGACATCCTCGCCACCGGGCGGGACGCGGGCCCTGACCGCTCTCCGCGCTGCCCGGGCCGACGTGCGTGAGCGGGTCTGGAAGCTGGCCGGTGACGCGGCACCGGACACCGGAGGATAGGTGATCGTGGACCTGGACGGCGTCCTCGTCCTGGCCCACTCCGAGAAGCAGGACGCGGCGGCGACCTTGAAGAAGTCCTTCGGTCACCATCCGCTGATGGGCTTCGTCGACCACGGCCGCGGCGGGTCCGGCGAGCCGGTGGTGGGCCTGCTGCGGCCCGGGAACGCGGCTCCAACACCGCCGCCGACCACATCACCGCCGCCCGGCTGGCCTTGGCCCAGCTGCCGAAACAGTACCGGCGGGGACGGCAGACGCTGATCCGCACCGACTCCGGCGGCGGCACCCACGCCTTCGTCGCCTGGCTCGCGAAGCGCGGGCGGTGGCTGTCGTACTCGGTCGGCATGACCATCACCGATGCCCTCCATCAGGCCGTCCTGAAGGTGCCGGCCTCGGCCTGGACGCCAGCTGTGGAACCCGACGGCGGCATCCGCGACGGCGCCTGGGGCGCGGAGATCGACGCTGGCAGCGACTGCCTGGCCGGCTGGCCGAAGGGCATGCGGCTGATCGTTCGGAAGGAACGCCCGCACCCCGGTACCCAGTTGCGCTTCACCGATGCCGACGGCCATCGGCTGACCTGCTTCGCCACCAACACGGGCGGCGAGGCGATCGCTGCTCTTGAACTGCGCCACCGGCAGCGGGCCCGTGCCGAGGACCGCATCCGTGCCGCCCGCGCCACCGGTCTGCGCAACCTGCCCCTGCACGACACCGCGCAGAACCAGGTCTGGCTGGAAATTGCCCTCGACCTGCTCGCCTGGATGCCGATGCTCGCCCTGACCGGCAAGGCCCGCCTCTGGGAACCGTGCCGCCTGCGATTTCGCCTGTTCTCCGCAGCAGCCCAGCTCGTCACCACCGGCCGCCGCCGCATCCTTCGGATGGCCGAGCAGTGGCCTTACGAGCTGGTGCGTGATTGTGTTGGAGA
>NZ_JAHKJW010000116.1 GCF_019710745.1 Streptomyces beigongshangae | reverse complement strand
CCGGGGAGAGCCGTTCCGGTCCGGGAGCCGGGGAGCGGGCGGACGACCCCGCGGCGTTCCGGCTCCCGGGCGGCGGGCTCGCCCTCGGGCAGGCGCTGCGGCCGCTGCGGCTGCGGCGGCCGGCCGGCGACGCCCTGGTGCTCGACGAGGAGGCCACCGCGGAGCGCGTCGCGGCCGAGGACCTGTGGCTGCCGGTGTGCAGACGCCCCGACGAACGGCGTCTGCGGCTGGTGCTCCTCGTCGACACGGCCGCGTCGATGGAGCTGTGGAGGGACACGGTCCGGGAGGTGCGGAACCTCCTGGAGCACACGGCGGCGTTCCGCTCCATCGAGGTCGTGGCACTCGACGTCCGCGCCGCGGGAGCGGCGGTACGGCGCCGCCGGGGACGGCCGCTCCCCGGCACGTACGGACCGGACGACCTGGTGCTCGTCCTCACGGACGGCATCGGCAAAGGCTGGCGCAACGGCGACGCGGCCGCGTTCCTCCACGCCACCGGGCGGACCTCGCCCCTCGCGGTGCTGAGCCTGATGCCCCAGGAGGTCTGGGAATTCACCCTGCCCGGAGCGGTGCGCGCCCGGCTGGCCACCGACGGCGCCGCCGTGCCCAACGCCTCGCTGAGGCTGCTGCGTACGAGTGGTTCCGGCACGGCGCTCGACGAGCCCGGCACCGGGGACCCGGCGCGAACCGGCGCAGCCGTGCCCGTACCGCTCCTGGAACTCACCCCCGGGTCCCTGCGGCGCTGGGCGCGGCTCGTCGCGGCGTCCGGGGACACGCACGACGCGGCGGTCCTGCTCACCGCCGAGCGGGGCGAACCGGGAGCGCCGCGCCACGTCGCGCAGGCCCTGCCCCGCCCCCTTCCGGTACGGGCCGCGGAGGCGGTGCGGAGCTTCACGGCGGAGGCGTCCCCGGCGGCGTTCGCGCTGGCCCGCAGACTGGCCGCGGCCCCGCTGAACCTGCCGGTGATGCGTCTGGTCCAGAGGTCGCTGCCGGGGGCGGAGGCGTGGAACCTCGCCGAGCTCCTGCTGTTCGGCCTCGTGCGGCGCACGGACAGCCGTGTCGACGCCGAGGACGCCCGGCAGGTCTCCTTCGACTTCGGGGAAGGGGTCAGGGAGGAGCTGCTGGGCCTCGGCACCCGCGGCGAGACCATGGACGTGCTCCGGCAGGTCTCCGCGCACCTCGGTCCCCGGCTGGCCGCCTCGGTGACCGGGGGCGACGCCCTGCTGCAATGGCGCGTCGACGCGGTCGACCCGCCGGTCACGGAGCGCACCAGGCCCTTCGTGCGCCCTCTGCACACGGCTCTGTGGGCGCTGTCCGGGCCCTACCTGACCCGGGCCACCCGGCTGAGAAGACTTCTGCACGAGTCCGGGGAACCACCTTCACCGAAGGAGGTGACACTCGGTCACGGTTCCACTACGGTGGGCGATCCGCCCCCTGTGCCACCGCTTCCCCAGCTGCAGGAGTCGCCCTTGTCGCAAGTAGCCCCAGGAGGTTCCGTGTCCACCGCGTCGCAGTCCGTTCCACCCCGTACGCGTACGGAACCACCGCCGCGGCTGTGGGGCAGCGTTCCGCAGCGGAACCGTAATTTCACCGGCCGCGAGGACCTCCTCGAACAGCTGAACGGGCGTTTGTCCGAAGGTGTCACCGCGGTCCTCCCCGAAGCACTGCACGGCATGGGGGGAGTCGGCAAGTCCCAGATCGCCATCGAGCACGTGTACAGGCGGAGCAGGGACTACCGGCTGATCTGGTGGATTCCATCCGAACAGACCAACCTCATCGTGCAGTCCCTGATCGAACTCGGGGAACAGATGGGTCTGCGGGCCGGCGCCGACCGAAGTGCCGTACCCGCTGTCCTGGAGGCCCTACGGGTCGGCGAACCCTACTCGAATTGGCTCCTGGTCTTCGACAACGCGGAGAACCCGCAGGAAGTCAGGCAGTTCTTCCCCAACGACGGACCGGGACGGGTCCTGGTCACGTCGCGCAATTCCCAGTGGTCGAGCTTGGCCAATTCACTAGAGGTCGATGTGTTTGCACGTGAGGAGAGCGTCGCGCTCATCAAGCGACGCAGTCCGCAGATTCCCGAGGACGCCGCCGACCGGCTGGCCGACTCGCTCGGTGACCTGCCGCTCGCCGTGGAGCAGGCGGCGGTGTGGCTCGCCGAGACCGGAATGCCGGTACACCAGTACCTCGATCTCTTCGAGACGAAGTACGCGGAACTGCTCCGGGTCGATCCCCCCGCGGACTACGACCTCCCCGTGGCGGCGGCCTGGAACGTCTCCCTGGACCGCCTCAGGGAGGACCATCCGGCGGCCCTGCAACTGCTCCAGGTGTGCGCGTACTTCGCCCCGGAACCGGTCGACTGGGACTTCTTCTCCGCCGTGCGGGGCGTCGCCGCGCCGCCCGGGCTGCGCGCGGCGCTCGACGACCCCATCAAACTCGCCCGCGCGGTACGGGAGATCGGGCGCTACGCCCTCGCCCGGATCGACCACCGCAGGTCGACGATCCAGGTGCACCGCCTAGTGCAGCGCGTCCTCATCGAGCAGATGAACGCCGCGGAGCGGGCGGAGATGCGCCACTGCGCGCACCAGATCCTCGCGCACGCCGACCCGAGGAACCCCCTGCGGTCCTCCGACTGGCCCCGCTACTCGGCCCTCCTGCCCCATGTGCGCGCCTCCGGCATGGTCGACTGCGAGGACCCCTGGGCACGCGAACTGGTGCTCAACGAGGCCCGCTTCCTGCTCGCGCGCAGCGACTACACCGCGGCCCTGGAGGCGGCCGAGGAGGCGACCGGCGCCTGGCGGAGGCTGCTCGGCGACGAGCACGAGCACGTGATCGCGGCGGACCAGGTGCGCGCCGAGACCCTGCGCTGGCTCAACCGCTACACCGACGCCTACGCCCTCCAGTCGGAGCTGGTCGAACGCTGCCGCCGGGTCCTCGGCGAGCGGGACGAGGCCACCCAGCGGGCCCTCAGCCTGCTGGCGATCCTGCTGCGCCTGCGCGGGGACTTCTACCGGGCCCGCGAACTGGACCAGCGGGCGTACGAGACCACCCTGCGGGAGCAGGGCCCCGACGACCCCGGGACCCTGCTGGCGGCCCACAACTACGCGGTCAGCCTGCGGCTCGCGGGCGACTTCGACGAGGCGCTGAGACTGCACGAGGACACCTACGAACGCCGGGTGGAGGTGATCGGGGACGACCACCTGCAGACCCTCAACACGCTGCACTCCGTCTACATCGACCTCCAGGAGGTGGGACGGTTCCGCGCCGCGCTGGAGGGCCAGGACGCGCTGTGGAAGCGGACTCTGCAACTGCTCGGCGAGGAGCACTCCCTCACCATCTGGGTGATGCGCGAACTGTCGGTGGCGCGCCGCAAGGCCGGCGATCACCGGGGTGCGCTGGAGCTGTCCGCCAGGGTGCTCGACCTGCTGCGGCGCAAGAGCGGCGAGAAGTCCCTGGACACCGTGCGGGCCGCCCTCAACCACGCCACCGACCTGCGGCAGACGGGTGACCTCGCCGCGGCCGCCGAGCTGGGCCGCCAGACGATGCTCCAGTGCCGCGAGATCCTCGGCGAGGAACATCCGCACGCCTACGCCACCGCCACGAACCTCGCGGTCACCCTGCGGCTGCTCGGGCAGACCGAGGAGGCGTACGAGCTGGACCGGGCGGCGGTGGAGGGGCTCGGCCGGGTCCTCGACGCGAACCATCCCCGCACGATCCTGGCGCGGACGAACCTGGCCAGCGACTTCTGTGCCCTGGGGGAGACCGAGCGGGCCCGTGACCTGGACAGGGAACTGCTGGCGCACAGCACCGAGGCCCGCGGGGACGCCCACCCCTCGACCCTGGCGATCATGCTCAACCTGTCGTACGACCTCAGGGCGCTGGGGGAGACCGCCGAGGCGCAGGAGGTGTACGAGCGGGCCCTCGCGTCATGCCGGCGGGCGCTGGGGCCCGATCACCAGGCGACCAGGGACGCGGTCGACGGGATCCGGGCCAACTGCGACATCGACCTGCTGAGCGTCTGACCGGGGGACACCGGCGACGGGGTCGCGCGAACCCAGCCAGGCGGCGAGTTCGTGCGGCCCGGGGGCGCTCGCGCCGAGAGCGGCGAGCGCGCCCCGGAGCGCCAGGGCCAGTTCCGGGCGCTCCAGGAAGGGCGCGCCGCGGTCGCCGGGAGCGGTGAGCGCGCCCCCGATCCAGGAGGGGAGCGACGGGGGCTGGCGCCGGTACGCGGCGTGTGCCGCGTCGGTCTCGCCCCCCGCCAGGAGTGCGTCCGCCGGTGTCGCGTCCCTGATGCCCAGGGGGTGCGCGGTGCCGGCGGCGAGCTGTGCGCGCACCCCGTCGAAGCCGCGGGGGTCGGTGAACCGGAGCCGCGCGAGCCAGGTGCGGGCCGCGCCCGTGTCCGGCGCGCGCGGCGTGCCGGTGCGCGCGGCCCGCAACCGGGACGCCGGCAGGACGCGGGGCGGAGGACGCCCGGCCAGCCAGCGGCCGGCGAGACCGGCGGCGTCCCCGGCGTCCACCGCGAGATGGGCCGCCCGCCAGGTCGCCGTCACATCGCGGCAGCACAGACCGGCCAGCCGTCCCGCGGGTCCGCCGACCGGTTCGGTCCCCAGGCCGGCGACCTCCGCCAGCAGCCCGGTGACGACCGTTCCGCCGGCCCGGGTCAGTCCCGTCGCGTTGCGCAGGGCCGCCAGCGCCGTCCGCACCTGCCACCGGTGCACGGCGAACTCGAACTCCGCCCGTTCCCCGTCCTCGGCGCGGCGGGCGCTCCAGAAGGCCATGACCCCGGTGAAGGCGTGCGCACCGTACAGCAGGCCCCGCAGGGGGCGGGGGTCGCTGCGCCAGGGGGTGAAGTACGCGGGCTGCGGGCCCTGCCGGACGGAGACGGTCAGCGGTGTCAGTTCGGCCAGTGCGCTCAGGAGCTGGTGCCGGGCCTCGTGGACCAGGATGGCCGCGGTGGCCTGCGCGTCGCCCGGCAGCGACATGGTGACCGTGCCGAAGGCGTCCGGGGCCGTGGCGCTGACGGCCAGCAGTTCGCTCGGTCCGTCGACCGGTACGACCGTCCGCACGGTCCCGCTCACCAGCCGCCGGGCCGAGGGGTGCTGCCGGAGCAGGAGCGCGTCGCTCTCCCGGAGCAGGGCGTGCCAGCGGCGGAGCGTCTTCCGCGGGAGCTGTGCGGGGTCCTTCACGGCACGGAAGTCGCGGTAGGGGCTGAGGTGGTCGAGCGTCAGGGGTGCCCGGCCGGCCGGCGTGTCCCGGTCCACGCGGGGGAGGGGGTACCAGCCCTCGGAGGCGCGCTCCAGGTCGCCGGGGAGGCGTACGGAACCGCCGTCCCCGTGGACCACGGCCCCGCGGGGGCCGCAGTCCAGGGTCACCACCGGCCAGGCCCCCCGGCCGACGGACCCGGTGACGCCCAGCGACGGCAGCCACAGCTGCCCCTTGCGGGCGGGGACACGCAGGGTGGCACGGATCCCGGAGCGCAGGGCGGCGGCCCCCGTCAGGGACCCGAACAGGGCCGTCCCCGCCCAGCGCGGAGCGTCCCCGGGGGTGGCCACGGTGCCGTGGTCGAGCCGGCGCAGCAGCTGGAACGCCCAGGCGCCGACCGCCGGGTCCGCCAGCACGGCCGCCACGGCCTCCGGCGCGGAACGCTGTGTGTGGGCGAGGAGCTCCCAGGAGACGGACGGGCGGGTCGGCGCCCTGCGCCCCCGGGGCCCGGCGCCGTCGGCGTGTCCGGGGGAGGTGAGAATCGCCACGAGGGCCAGCAGCAGCCGGCTGTGCTGCGCCGACCGCAGCAGGGCGAGGTCGGCCTCGTCCGGCTCACCCGTGGCGACGGCGCCGAGCAGCCGCGGCGGCAGCCGGAACGGCTCGGCGTCCGTCAACGGTCACGGGTCGCACCGGCCGGCCCCGAGGGGGTGGTTCCGCACAGGGCCGCCATGCCGCTGTCGCACAGCGGGGCGGAGTTGCCGGACAGCGTGCGGTGCAGGGCGGCGAGCGCCGCCGGCAGGCGGTCCACCGTGCCGAGCCGGTCCAGGGGGATGCCCGACAGGTCGATGAGGTCCGACTGAAAGATCCCTGAGGTTTCCGCTGAATCCGCCATGCCTTCCATGGTGGACGAAGCCCTCCCCGCGGGGAAGCCCCGCAGGACGTCCTTGACACCGCCTCCCCGCGCCCCGCAGGATCACCTCCGTGAACCTGTCAGACAGCCAGACAGCTGACTCCGTACCGAGGCGGGTCAGCGCCATGGAAGCCGTACTCGGGCACCTTCGCGGTGCCATCGGGCGCGGCGAGTACGCCGTGGGGGACAAGCTGCCCTCCGAGGCGGAGCTGTGCCGGCGGCTGGAGGTCAGCCGGCCCGTGCTGCGGGAGGCGCTGCGCGCGCTGCAGACCATGGGGCTGACCGTGTCCCGGACCGGCAGGGGCACGTTCGTCGTATCGGCCGGGCCCGTCGGGGAACCGACCTTCGGCGGCTACACGGCCGGCGACCTGATGGAGGTCCGGCGGCACGTCGAGATCCCGGTGGCCGGGTACGCCGCCGTACGGCGGACACCCGAGGACCTCGACCGCCTGACCCGCCTCGTCGACCGCATGGAGCGCGAGCGGGACACCACCGCGTGGGTGGCCATGGACACGGTGTTCCACCTCTCCGTCGCCCAGGCCGCCCGGAACCCGGTCTTCCGGCGCGTGATCGAGGAGATCCGGGACGCGCTGGCCCGCCAGTCCGCGTTCCTCGACGGACTCGGCGGCCGCCGTGCGCAGTCCGACCGCGAGCACCGCGCCGTCGTCGAGGCACTCGCCGGCGGCAGCGCACACGACGCGACCGGGGCGATGACACACCACCTCGACCGCGTCGGAACCACCCTCACCGCGATCGTGCGCCGCGAGGGCGCCGGCCGCACCCCGAGAGAAGACGGAACCAAGGCGTGAGCGAGCAGTACCTGGAAGAGCGGACCGGACGCGTGTCCTGTCCTTCGCGGTTCGGGCGGACGGCCGGGAACGGCGGGGAGCGCATATGAGCCTCGACGCCCTCGCCGCGTGCGGGAGTCCGCTCGCCGCGGCGCCCGCCGTCCGTGAACCGCTGCACGCCCCCGTCGCCCACCTCGTCCGCGGCGGTGTCGTCGAGGGCGTCCACCACGGCTCGGTGGTCGTGCTGGCCGCCGACGGGAGCGTGGAGCTGCAGCTGGGCGACATCGAGGCGGCCTTCCACCCGCGCTCGGCGCTCAAGCCCGTGCAGGCCGTGGCCATGCTCCGGGCCGGGCTGCCGCTCGACGGCGAACTGCTCTCGCTGGCCGCCGCGAGCCACTCCGGCGAGGAGCGCCACCTCGCCGGTACCCGGCGGATCCTGGAACTCGCCGGACTCACCGAGGACGACCTGCGCAACGTCCCCGACCTGCCCTTCGACCCCGTCGTACGGGAGAACTGGATCCGTGCCGGGCGGCTGCCGTCGAGGCTCGCGCAGAACTGCTCGGGCAAGCACGCCGCGATGCTGTACACGGCGCGGCTGAACGGGTGGTCGCTCGACGACTACCTCGACCCCGCGCATCCGCTGCAGCAGGCGATCGCGGAGATCGTCGAGGACCTGACCGGGCAGGCCGTCGCGCAGGTCACGGTCGACGGGTGCGGGGCGCCGCTGTTCGCGATCTCGCTGCACGGGCTGGCGCGCGCCGCCGCGCGGATCACGACGGCCCCGGCCGGCACGCCCGAGGCGCGGCTGGCCGACGCGATGCGCGAGCACGCCGAGATGGCGTCCGGCTCCGGGCGGGACGTCGCCGCGCTGATGCGGGCGGTGCCGGGGCTGCTGGCCAAGGACGGTTTCGAGGGTGTGCAGGTCGCCGCGCTGCCGGACGGGCGGGCCGTGGCGGTGAAGATCGCGGACGGTGCGGACCGCGCGCGTGTGCCGGTGGCCGCGGCGGGGCTCGCGCGGGCGGGCGTGGACCCGGCCGCGCTGGCGGAGTTCGCCGGGATGCCGCTGCTGGGGGGCGGAGCGGTGGTCGGCCACGTCCGGCCGACCCGGTCGCTCGACCCACTGGCACGGCTGTCGGGCCCTGCGTGGCCTTGAGGGCCCTCAGGGCTCTGAGGGGCCTTCGACGGGGTGCGGCGACGGGTGCGGGCGCGCTGTGGCCGGTCGCGCAGTTCCCGCGCCCCTGGGTGACCCGGGGCGCGACCGTACCCGCACGGGGGCGCCCCTTCAGGGGCGCGGGGAACTGCGCGGCCGGCCCCCACCCACCCGCACACCCCCACCCGCCGCGCCGCGTGTCCGTGCTGCCCGCGGAGCGACCGGCAGAATGGGGGAATGAGTTCCGCCCTGGCCTTTCAGCCCGTCCTGCAGCGCATCGCCCGGGAGATCGCGCAGCGCCCCGGCCGCGGCCGCCCCGCCGACTACATCCCGGCGCTCGCGGCCTGCGACCCGGACCGGTTCGGGATGGCCGTCGCGGAGCTGGACGGCACGGTGTACGGCGTCGGCGACTGGCGGCAGCCGTTCTCGACGCAGTCCATCTCCAAGGTGTTCACCCTCGCCCTGGACCTCGCCCACGAGGCCGACGCGCTGTGGGAACACGTCGGCCGCGAACCCTCCGGCAACCCCTTCAACTCCCTCGTCCAGCTGGAGTACGAGAACGGCATCCCCCGCAACCCCTTCATCAACGCGGGCGCCCTCGTCGTCACCGACCGCCTCCACACGCAGACCGGCGACGCGGTGGGCACCCTCCTCGACTTCCTGCGCGCGGAGAGCGGCAACGCGGAGCTGGCCGTCAACAAGGACGTCGCCGACTCGGAGGCCGCCCACGGCAACCGCAACGCCGCGCTGGGTCACTTCATGGCGGCCTACGGGAACATCGGGAACCCGGTCCCGGTGCTCCTCGACGAGTACTTCCGCCAGTGCTCCGTCGAGGCATCCTGCGCCGACCTCGCCCTGGCCACCGGATTCCTCGCCCGCCACGGCATCCGGGCCGACGGCACCCGCCTGCTGACCCAGCGGCAGGCCAAGCAGGTCAACGCGGTCATGCTCACCTGCGGCACCTACGACGCGGCGGGCGAGTTCGCCTACCGCGTGGGCCTGCCCGGCAAGAGCGGCGTGGGCGGCGGGGTCATCGCCGTCGTCCCCGGCCGCTGCACCCTGTGCGCGTGGAGCCCCGGCCTGGACGAGCAGGGCAACTCGGTGGCGGGAGTCACGGCCCTGGACCGCTTCACGACCCTCACGGGTCTCTCGGTGTTCTAGGGCCGGCCCGCCTGCCGTGCAGCCGCAGGGCCAGCGCCACGGCCCCGGCGCCGAGACCGGCGGCGCCCGCGACCGCCCCCACCGCCGTCAGCCGGTCACCGAGACCGCCGGGGCCGTCGGCGGGCGGCGCCGCCCGT
>NZ_JAHKJW010000115.1 GCF_019710745.1 Streptomyces beigongshangae | reverse complement strand
GAACAATCATTCCAGGAAAGCCCCCGCACCTCGGTGCGGGGGCTTTCCTGCGTTCAGAGGCGGCCTGTGGCCTTCAGTGCCAGATAGGCGTCCGCCAGGGCCGGCGGCAGGTCGTTCGGGGTCGCGTCGACGACAGTGACTCCGTGGCGGGTCAGCTGTTCGGCGGTGCGGTGTCGTTCTGCTTGGGCCTGGGCTGCCGCGGCGGCCTCGTACACGGCTTCCGTGCTGCCCCTGGCCTGGGCCATGCGCTCTATGTGAGGGTCGGAGACCGAGGCGACCAGGACCGTGTGGCGCTGGGTGAGGCGGGAGAGCACGGGAAGCAGGCCCTCCTCGACGGGGGCCGCGTCGAGGGTCGTGAGGAGCACGATCAGTGAACGGCGCGGGGCCGTGCGCAGGGCGGTGGAGGTGAGGCCCCGTGCGTCCGTCTCGACGAGTTCCGGTTCGAGGTGCGCCATGGCGTTGACCAGCGAAGGAAGGACATCGCCCGCAGCGCGCCCCTGGACCAGGGCACGTACGCGGCGGTCGTACGCCAGGAGGTCCACCCGGTCGCCGGCGCGGGAGGCGAGCGCTGCGAGGAGGAGGGCCGCGTCCATGGCCGCGTCGAGGCGGGGAGCGTCCCCCACACGGCCCGCCGCCGTGCGGCCCGTGTCGAGGACCAGCANTCCCCCACACGGCCCGCCGCCGTGCGGCCCGTGTCGAGGACCAGCAGGATGTGCCGGTCGCGTTCGGGACGCCAGGTGCGTACGGCGACCCTCGACCGGCGGGCGGTGGCGCGCCAGTCGATCGAGCGGGTGTCGTCGCCCGGGACGTAGTCGCGCAGGCTGTCGAACTCGGTTCCCTCTCCGCGGGTCAGGACGCTGGTGCGGCCGTCGAGTTCGCGCAGGCGGGCCAGTTTCGAGGGGAGGTGCTTGCGGCTGGTGAAGGGGGGCAGGACGCGTACCGTCCACGGGATCCTGTGGTTGCCCTGCCGGGCGAACAGGCCGAGTGGGCCGTACGAGCGGATGGTGACGCGGTCCGCCCGGCGGTCGCCGCGGCGGGTGGGGCGCAGACGGGTGGTGACGCGCCGGCGTTCGCCGGCGGGGACCGTCACCTCATGGCGTGAGCGGGCGACTTCCGTGCCGGCTTGCCAGCTGCTGGGAGGCCAGGCGTCGCGGATGCGGGCACGCAGGGGGCGGCCGGACGGGTTGGTGACGGTGAGCGTGACGTCGGCGGTCTCGCCGAGGCGTACGGAGGTGTCGCCGGACCGGGTCAGGACGAGGCGGCGTACCGGGGCCGCCAGGGCGAAGTCGCAGGCGCAGGCCAGGGCCAGCGGCGTGTTGACGGCGAGGATGCCTGTCCAGCCGGGTTCCCAGAGGCCCACGGGGAGGGTGCCGAGGGCCGCCAGCAGGGCGGCGCGGCCGGTGAGGGCCATCAGCGGGGGACGGGGACGTGGGAGAGGACCGCGTTGACGACCGAGTCGGCCGTCACGCCCTCCATCTCGGCCTCGGGGCGGAGCTGGACGCGGTGGCGCAGGGTCGGCAGCGCGAGGGCCTTCACGTCGTCGGGGATGACGTAGTCGCGGCCGGTCAGCCAGGCCCAGGCGCGGGCGGTGGCCAGGAGCGCCGTCGCGCCGCGGGGGGAGACGCCGAGGGTGAGGGACGGCGATTCGCGGGTGGCGCGGCAGATGTCCACCACGTAGCCGGTGATCTCGGGGGAGACCGAGGTCTTGGCGACGGCCGCGCGGGCGGCTTCGAGGTCCGCCGGACCGGCCACGGGGCGTACGCCGGCGGCGCGCAGGTCGCGCGGGTTGAAGCCCTCGATGTGGCGGGTGAGGACGTCGATCTCGTCCTGGCGGGAGGGGAGGGGGATCGTCAGCTTGAGGAGGAAACGGTCCAGCTGGGCTTCGGGGAGGGGGTACGTGCCCTCGTACTCGACGGGGTTCTGGGTCGCTGCGACCAGGAACGGCTCGGGGAGGGGGCGAGGGGTGCCGTCCACCGTGACCTGGCGCTCCTCCATCGCCTCCAGGAGCGAGGACTGGGTCTTGGGCGGGGTGCGGTTGATCTCGTCGGCGAGGAGGAGGTTCGTGAAGACCGGGCCGGGCTGGAAGGAGAACTCCGCGGTGCGGGCGTCGTAGACGAGGGAGCCCGTGATGTCGCTCGGCATCAGGTCGGGGGTGAACTGGACGCGCTTGGTGTCGAGTTCGAGTGCGGAGGCGAGGGCGCGGACGAGGAGGGTCTTGGCCACGCCGGGGACGCCTTCGAGCAGTACGTGACCGCGGCAGAGGAGGGCGACGACGAGGCCGGTGACGGCGGGGTCCTGGCCGACCACGGCTTTGGCGATCTCGGTGCGCAGGGCTTCCAGGGAGGAGCGGGCGGTGTCTGGCTCCCCGGTGTTCCCGGCGTTGTCAGTGGTCGGGGCCATCATGGACGGCGTACCTCTCTTTCGAGGGCGTCGAGTCGGTCGGCGAGAGCGATGAGGGCCGCGTCGTCGCGGGGCGGCGGCCCGAAGAGGAGGTCGTGCAAGGGCTGTCCTTCCCGGCGCAGCCGGGCGGACAGGGCGGGGAGCAGTGCTTCGGGCGCATGCGCCTGAGCGGGGGAGACACCGACGAGGGGGGCCAGACGGGTGCGGACGGTGGAGCGGAGGGCTCCCGCGGCACGGTCGCGGGCGTCGGCCTTGCGGTAGAGGCGGGCGCGGCCTTCGACGGTCTCGGAGGCGCGGATCGTGACGGGGAGCCGTTCGGGGACGAGGGGGCCGAGGCGGCGGGCGCGCCAGAGGGCGGTCAGGAGTGCGGCGACGAAGAGTTGCAGCGTGCCCCAGAGCCAGCCGGAGGGGACCAGGTCGAGGAAGTTGCGGTCGCCGGTGTCGGTGGCCGAGTCGTCGGCGAGCGAGGGGAGGTACCAGACCAGGTGGGGACGGGAACCGAGCAGTTGGAGGGCGAGCGAGGCGTTGCCGCGCTCGTCGAGGCGGTCGTTGCGGAGGATGTCGGGGGCGCCGAGGACGACGGTGTCGCCGTCCCCTTCGGCCGCCGGGATGCGCAGCAGGGTGGGCAGGCCGTCACTGGGGTAGCAGGAGTCGGCGCCGGGCGCGCCCGTCGTGTAGCGGAAGCCGCCCGTGTCGGCGGTGCCCGCCCGCCGGGCGGCGGGCAGGGCGCAGTTGGGCGCGAGCGCGGAGTCGGTGCTGGGCGTCGGGTCGGTGCCGACCCCGGGGGCGAGGGTGCCGAGGGAGGGGGTGCCGGGGGCGACGAGGAGGGTACGGCCGCCGGAGTTCCCGAACGCGTCGCGGAGGCGGTCCTGCTGGTGGTCGGTCAGCAGGTCGGGGCGGGCGACCAGGAGGGTCGTGCCGGGGCCGGCCGCGGTGCGGGCCTCGTCCAGGGTGGTGATCACGCGGGTGGAGACGTTCCGGTCGGCGAGCAGTTCGGCGACGGCGCGGCTGCCGGCGGGGTCGGCGGAGCGCGGGTCGAGGCTCCCGTGCCGGGCGTCGGAGCGTACGACGGCGATGGCGACGGCGGCCGTCAGGAGGACCACGAGGGCGAGCAGCACTCCGCGCGAGCGGGTCCACACCTGGCGGACGGTGGGCGAGGCCGAGGTGGTGGACGGGGCGGTGGCCTCGGAGGTCATTCGGCGGCCCCCTGGCGGGCGCTGTGGGCCGGGTGGGGGCTGCTGCTCATGAGGACCGGCCTGGTGCGTTCCAGGTCGCGGTCGAGTTGTGCGAGGCGGTGGTACGTCTCGGGGGCCGCCGTTCGCCCGCCGTACGTCACGTCGTCGAAGTCCCGGGCCGCGGCGCGCAGCCGGCCGGTGTGGGCGGGGAGGGTGCGGCCCGCTTCGGCGGCCGCCTCGTCGGCGGTGCGGCCGGGGCGGGGGTCGAGCAGGGCGCGTTCCTCCAGGGAGCGGACGACGGCGCGCATGCGTTCCTGGACGGCCTGGTTCCAGTGGCCCCGGGCGGCGTGCGCCTCGGCGGCCGCGCGGTGCTCGGCGGCGCTGCGCGGCCGGTCGTCGAAGAGCGGGGCGGTCGATGCGGGACCCCGGCGGGGGGAGCCGAGGCGCCACCACAGGGCGCCGAGGAGGGCTACGGCCGCCAGGACGATGACCAGCAGGCCGAGTCCGCCGCCGGGGGTCGCCGAGGAGGCGGCGTCGAGCAGTTTGCCGATCCACTCCCAGAAGGCGTCCAGGGCCCGGCGGAGCAGGCCGGGGTCGTTCTCGTGGTACATCCGCCGGGACAGTTCCCGTTCGGCGGCCTCCCGCGCGGGATCGCGCGGGACGGTCACCGGTGGTCCGCCGTCGGCGCGCGGCAGTGCGTGCAGGACCGCCGACAGTGCCTGCGCGGCCGCGTCGCCCGCGGGTGGCGGCGCCGGTACCGCTGTGGGAACTCCCCCCGCGGGACTCACTCGGTCAGCTCCCCGGGGTGGGTCCGGGTGCGCCGGAGCCGTGGTCCTGGACGCCGGCGGCGCGGGCCAGGTCGAGGTCGAGGGCCTCGCGGCGGATGCGCTGGTCGATGTAGAGGAGCACGGTGACACCGGCGGTGATCGGGAAGGTGAGCATGGATCCGATCACCGAGCCGACGCCGCTGACGATGAGGAACGTCCAGCCGAGGTCGCCGGTGCCGGTGTCGAGGAAGCCGCTGAGGCCGTCGCCGCTGAGCGCGGAGGCGAGGACGGTGAACGGGATCACGATGATCGACGCGAGGATGTTCGCGATGATCGTGGCGAGGAGCTGGATTCCGAAGACCCGCCACCAGGAGCCGCGGACCAGCTTCGCGGAGCGGCTCAGCGACTTGAGGACGCCCTGCTTCTCCAGCATCAGGGCCGCCGAGGCCAGGGAGAAGCGGATCATCAGCCAGAGCGCGACGACGAACGCGGCCAGACCGCCGAGGACGGCGAGCGCGACGGCGCCGTCACCGCCGCCCGCGGCACCGACGAGGATGCCGGGCAGGACGCCCACGGCGGTGGTCGTGACCGCGATG
Source organism: Streptomyces beigongshangae (assembly GCF_019710745.1). Taxonomy (GTDB): domain Bacteria; phylum Actinomycetota; class Actinomycetes; order Streptomycetales; family Streptomycetaceae; genus Streptomyces; species Streptomyces beigongshangae. Next base: position 4,734 of record NZ_JAHKJW010000115.1, on the reverse strand, counting down.
AGCGGGAGCAGGAAGGTCAGGCCGACGAGGCGGGGCAGCTGGGGCCTGGCGTCCTGCCAGGCATCGGAGGTGGTCACCGACGTGCCGAGGACGGCGCGACTGGTCACGGTCGTGAGCAGGGCCGTCGCGACGATGGTGCCGAGCAGGGTGATCAGGACGACGACGCCGGAGTTCAGGAGGGTGTCGCCCAGGGCGCGGGACAGTTCCTCGGCGGTGGCGCTGGGGTCGTTGAGGGTGTCGGTGGCGGCGCTGTCGTCCAGGACGAAGCCCTGGAGCAGGATCACACCGATCTGGGTGAGGACCGCGACGGTCAGCGAGATGCCGAGGACCGTGCGCCAGTGCGTGCGCATGGTCGACACGGCGCCGTCGAGGATCTCACCGACGCCGAGCGGGCGCAGCGGGATGACGCCGGGCTTGGCCGCGGGCGGGGGACCCCCCCAGCCGCCTCCCCAGCCGGGACCTCCCCAGCCGGGGTGGCCGCCCGGGCCCTGACCGTAACCGCCGCCGTGTCCGTGGTGGCCGCCCGGGGCTCCGTGGCCGCCGGGGGGCGCGCCCCAGCCGGGGCCGGGCGGGGGCGGCGGGGCCTGCGGCGGGGTGTCCTGCCGGCCGTCGGGCGAGGGCCAGTGGGCGGGCGGGGGCTGTTCCTTGGACCACTTCGAGCCCGGGCCGGACGGAGCGGGGCCCGGCCGGGCCGGTTCCTGCGCGGGTTCCGCGGGCCGGTCAGCGGGCTGTTCCTCGGGCCGGGCGGGGCCGGGGGCCGACGGATCCGGTCCGTCCGGCCCGTCGGAGGGGGCGGATCCGGGCGATGCCCAGCCCGGAGTGTCGTTCATCGTCGCTCCTTCACGGTGCCCGTCCGCGGTCGCGGCGGCAGGTTGGCTGCCATCGTGCCACGGTGCGGCCGGGAAGTGACCGGCCGCTCTCTGGGCTGCACACCTTCAATTGTCCGCCCGATACGGGGCAGACTGAGCAGATGGCTGATCAGTACGCGCAATTCCGCGAGGACAACCGGCTCATCGGTACACCTGCGATCCGGTGGGAGGAGCCGCCGGAAGGACCCGTGCTGGTCCTCCTCGACCAGACGCGGCTGCCCGTCGAGGAGGTCGAGCTGGTGTGCACGGACGCGCCCGCCCTGGTGGAGGCGATCCGCTCGCTCGCCGTGCGCGGGGCACCGCTGCTCGGGATCGCGGGCGCGTACGGGGTCGCGCTGGCCGCCGCCCGGGGTTTCGACGTCAGCGACGCGGCGGCGTCGCTCGCGAGTGCGCGGCCCACCGCGGTGAACCTCGCGTCCGGGGTCCGGCGCGCCCAGGAGGCGCACCTCGCGGTCCTGCGGGCGGGTGGCGACGAGCAGCGGGCGGCGGAGGCCGCGCTGGCCGCCGCGCGGGCGCTGCACCGGGAGGACGCCGAGGCCAGCGCCCGTATGGCCGTGCACGGGCTGGCGCTGCTCGATGAGCTGCTGCCCGGCGGGAACCACCGGATCCTCACGCACTGCAACACCGGGGCGCTGGTGTCCGGCGGGGAGGGCACGGCGTTCGCGGTGGCGCTCGCGGCGCACCGGGCGGGGCGGCTGCGCAGGCTCTGGGTGGACGAGACGCGTCCGCTGCTGCAGGGCGCCCGGCTGACCTCGTACGAGGCGGCGCGGGCCGGAATGGCGTACACCTTGCTCACGGACAACGCCGCGGGGTCGTTGTTCTCGGCAGGGGAGGTGGACGCGGTGCTCGTCGGAGCGGACCGGATCGCCGCCGACGGTTCGGTGGCGAACAAGGTGGGGACGTATCCGCTCGCGGTGCTGGCCAGGTATCACCATGTGCCGTTCATCGTGGTGGCGCCGTTGACGACGGTGGACCCGGACACCCCGAACGGAGCATCGATCGAGGTCGAGCAGCGCGCCGGTCACGAAGTGACGGAGATCACAGCTCCGCTGGTGCCCGTGGCGGGGGTCGAAGCGGGCGGCGGGGTGCCGGTGGCGCCCCTGGGGACCCAGGCGTACAACCCGGCGTTCGATGTGACGCCGCCCGAGTTGGTGACGGCGATCGTCACCGAGCATGGTGGTGTGTCGCCCGTGACGGCCGAGGCGCTCGCGGAGCTGTGTGACAGGTCACGCCAGGTAACGATTTAGTTAATGGGATGATGTCATTTATGAAGGGACGAGTCCTTGTCGTCGATGACGACACCGCACTGGCCGAGATGCTCGGCATCGTGTTGCGTGGTGAAGGTTTTGAGCCGTCTTTCGTAGCCGACGGCGACAAGGCGCTGGCCGCTTTCCGTGAGAGCAAGCCCGACCTGGTGCTCCTGGACCTGATGCTCCCCGGCCGGGACGGCATCGAGGTGTGCCGCCTGATCAGGGCGGAGTCCGGGGTACCGATCGTGATGCTCACGGCGAAGAGCGACACCGTCGATGTCGTGGTCGGCCTGGAATCGGGCGCGGACGACTACATCGTGAAGCCGTTCAAGCCGAAGGAGCTGGTGGCCCGGATCCGGGCCAGGCTGCGCAGGTCCGAGGAGCCGGCGCCCGAACAGCTCGCGATAGGCGATCTGGTCATCGACGTGGCCGGTCACTCCGTGAAGCGGGACGGCGCCTCGATCGCGCTCACCCCGCTGGAGTTCGACCTGCTGGTGGCGCTGGCCCGCAAGCCGTGGCAGGTGTTCACGCGCGAGGTGCTCCTGGAGCAGGTGTGGGGTTACCGGCACGCGGCGGACACCCGTCTGGTGAACGTCCATGTGCAGCGGCTGCGTTCCAAGGTCGAGAAGGACCCGGAGCGGCCCGAGATCGTGGTGACCGTGCGCGGCGTCGGTTACAAGGCAGGGCCGAGCTGACGTGTCCCGGGACAGTGCCGCTTCGGCGCCCGGCGAGCCCGGGGCCCGCTCGGAGCGGCCTGTCGGGCGGAAGGTGACGGGTCCCCGCTGGGGGCGCTCCGTGGAGGGAGGGCTGCTCCAGGGCGGGGTCCAGGGCAGCCCGGTCCTGCGGCTGTTCATGCGCTGGGTGCGCCGGCCGCTGCTGCCCGTGATGCGGCTGTGGCGGCGCAACATCCAGCTCAAGGTCGTCGTCACGACCCTGCTGATGTCGCTGGGCGTCGTCCTGCTGCTGGGCTTCGTGGTGATCGGGCAGGTGCGCAACGGCCTGCTGGACGCCAAGGTGAAAGCCTCCCAGAGCCAGGCCACGGGCGGGTTCACGGTCGCCAAGCAGGAGGCCGACAGCGCGGCGGGAGCGGGCGCGGACGACCGTGCCGGCCCGGACGACAACCCCGTCAAGAACGTCAGCGGCTGGATGAGCTCCCTCGTGGAGTCGCTCTCCAGCGGTGGTCAGGGCGCGTTCAGCGTCGTGACCCTCGGGACCACCTCCGCGGACAGCGACAGCAGGGGCCTGGGGCCGCGTGCCTCGGGCTACGTCGACCCCAGCCTCAGCGTGCCCCAGGACCTGCGCGAGCGCGTGGACGGCGGCACGGGCGCGGCCCAGAGCTACACGCGTGTCGTCTACACCAACGGCCAGGCGTCCCAGCCCGCGCTGATCATCGGCACGCAGCTCAACGACCCCAAGAGCGATCCGTACCAGCTGTACTACCTGTTCCCGCTCACGCAGGAGGAGAAGTCGCTCAGCCTGGTCAAGGGGACGCTCGCGACGGCGGGGCTGTTCGTCGTGGTGCTGCTCGGGGCGATCGCCTGGCTCGTGGTGCGCCAGGTCGTCACGCCCGTACGGATGGCCGCCGGGATCGCCGAGCGGCTGTCCGCCGGGCGCCTCCAGGAGCGTATGAAGGTCACCGGCGAGGACGACATCGCCCGGCTCGGCGAGGCATTCAACAAGATGGCGCAGAACCTCCAGCTGAAGATCCAGCAGCTGGAGGACCTGTCGCGGATGCAGCGGCGGTTCGTCTCCGACGTGTCGCACGAACTGCGCACGCCGCTGACGACCGTCCGGATGGCGGCCGACGTCATCCACGACGCGCGCGTGGACTTCGATCCGATGACCGCCCGGTCGGCCGAACTGCTCGCCGACCAGCTGGACCGGTTCGAGACGCTGCTGGCGGACCTGCTGGAGATCAGCCGCTTCGACGCGGGCGCGGCCGCCCTGGAGGCCGAGCCGATAGACCTGCGGGAGGTCGTGCGCAGGGTCATCAGCGGGGCCGAGCCGCTCGCCGAGCGCAAGGGCTCCCGCATACGGGTGACCGGGGACAAGCAGCCCGTGGTCGCCGAGGCGGACGCCCGGCGGGTGGAGCGGGTGCTGCGCAACCTCGTGGTCAACGCCGTGGAGCACGGCGAGGGCAAGGACGTCGTGGTCAAGCTGGCGGCGGCGGGCGGAGCGGTCGCGGTCGCGGTGCGCGACTACGGGGTGGGACTCAAGCCCGGTGAGGCGACCCGGGTGTTCAGCCGCTTCTGGCGGGCCGACCCGGCACGCGCGCGTACCACCGGCGGTACGGGCCTCGGCCTGTCCATCGCCCTGGAGGACGCGCGGCTGCACGGCGGCTGGCTGCAGGCGTGGGGCGAACCCGGCGGCGGCTCGCAGTTCCGGCTGACGCTCCCGCGGACGGCGGACGAGCCGCTGCGGGGCTCGCCGATACCGCTGGAGCCCAAGGACTCGCGGCGCAACCGCGGACTGAACGACGCGGGACTGCCCCTCGGCGGCACGCAGAAGCGGGCCACGGTGCCGGCGCAGTCCGCCGGGGAGCGCGCGGTGCCGCCGATGCCCGCGCGCGCGCCCGTGGTGGCGGGCGCCGTGGACCCGGCGGCGCTGCCCGGCAA
>NZ_JAHKJW010000114.1 GCF_019710745.1 Streptomyces beigongshangae | reverse complement strand
TATCTCGTCGCCGAGGGCCGCGCACACCTCGTCGAAGGCTTCGCGGTAGACGGGGAACGCTTCGTACAGCCCCCGTCCCATCCCGAGGCGTTGGGAGCCCTGGCCGGTGAACAGTATGGCCAGTCGTCCGCGGGTCACCGTGCCCGTGACGACACCGGGTGCCTCTTCGCCCCGTGCCAGCGCGTCCAGGCCCGTCAGTGCCTCGTTCCGGTCGCCGGCCAGGACCACCGCGCGGTCCGGCAGTGCGGCCCGGCCCAGGGCCAGCGCGGCACCCAGGGCGGGCAGGTCCACCTCCGCGTGTGCCTCGGCGTGGTCCCGTACCTGCCGTGCCTGCGCCCGCAGGGCTGCCGTGCCGTGTCCGGAGAGGAGCAACGGCATCACCGGGAGGGCGGCCGGGCCGGGTGTCCGGGCCGGCTCCTGTTCCGGGGCCTGTTCCAGGATCACGTGGGCGTTGGTGCCGCTGACGCCGAAGCCGGAGACGCCCGCCCGGCGCGGACGGTCGGCCCGCGGCCACTCCCGCTCCTCGGTCAGCAGTTCCACCGCGCCCGCCGACCAGTCCACCTGCGGGGTGGGGGCGTCCACGTGCAACGTGCGCGGCAGGATTCCGTGCTGGAGGGCCAGTACCGTCTTGATGACGCCCGCGACGCCCGCGGCGCCCTGGGTGTGCCCGATGTTGGACTTCAGCGAGCCCAGCCACAGCGGCCGGTCCGCGGGGCGGCCCTGGCCGTAGGTGGCCAGCAGGGCCTGCGCCTCGATGGGGTCGCCCAGGGCCGTACCCGTGCCGTGCGCCTCGACCGCGTCGACGTCGGACGCGGTGAGGCGGGCGTCGGCCAGTGCCTTGCGGATGACGCGTTGCTGGGAGGGGCCGTTGGGGGCGGTCAGGCCGTTGGAAGCGCCGTCCTGGTTGACGGCCGAGCCACGCAGCACCGCCAGCACGCGGTGACCCAGGCGCTGGGCGTCCGACAGCCGTTCGAGGAGCAGGACGCCCGCGCCCTCGGCGAAGATCGTGCCGTCCGCGGCGGCGGCGAACGCCTTGCAGCGGGCGTCGGCGGCGAGGCCGCGCTGCCGGGAGAAACCGATGTAGGCGCGGGGGGTGCCGAGGACGGTGACACCCGCGGCGAGGGCCATGGAACAGTCGCCCGCGCGCAGGGCCCGCGCCGCGAGGTGGAGGGCCACCAGGGAGGCCGAGCAGGCGGTGTCGACGGTGACGGCGGGACCCTCGAAGCCGAAGGTGTAGGAGATCCGGCCGGACAGCACGCTGCCCGCCCCGGAGGTCATCAGGTAGTTCTCCAACTCCTCCGGGAGTCCGGTGAGTTCGCTGCCGTAGTCGCTGCCCGCGAAGCCGGCGAAGACCCCGACGTCCTTGCCGCGCCACACGGTCGGGTCGATGCCCGCGCGTTCGAAGGTCTCCCAGGACAGTTCGAGCAGGAGGCGTTGCTGCGGGTCCATGGTGACCGCTTCGCGCGGGGAGATGCCGAAGAAGGCGGCGTCGAAGTCGCCCGCGTCGTGCAGGAAGCCGCCCTCGCGGACGTAGCTGGTGCCGTGGTGGTCGGGGTCGGGGTGGAAGAGGCCGGACAGGTCCCAGCCGCGGTCCTCGGGGAAGGGCGTGATGCCGTCGTGGCCGCGGCGCACCAGGTCCCACAGTTCCTCGGGGGAGGTGACGCCGCCCGGGAGGCGGCAGGCCATCGCCACGACGGCGATCGGCTCGGACCGCTCGGCCTCCAGTTCGCGGACCCGCTGCTGGGAACGGCGGGCGTCCGCCAGCACGCGCTTGAGGTAGTCACGCAGCTTCCCGTCATCTGCCATGAGAGTTCGCTCCTGATGGAAACGCGTCGGAGGTCTGTCGGGCCGGGGCCGGAACCGGCACCGGTTGCTGGGCCGGGCCTGTGGTCGGAGGTCGCGGTCGGTCAGGTGGTGCCGAACTCCCGGTCGATGAGGTCGAACATGTCCTCGTCGGTCGCGGTGTCCACGTCGAACTCCTCCGTACCGGTACCGGTACCGGTACCGGTACCGGTGTGAGCCGGGTCCGCGGCCGTCCTCCACTGCTCGACGAGCGCGTTCAGGCGGGTCAGGACGGTGGCGTGGGTCGACGCGTCGGGGCTGGTCCCGGCCAGCGTCGTGGCCATGGCGTCGAGTTCGGTCAGCAGCAGCTCGGCCGGGTCGACATCCTGGCCCAGCTCGGCGAGGAGGAAGCGGGCCAGGGCGGTGGGCGCGGGGTGGTCGAAGACGAGCGTGGCGGGCAGCCGGGTACCGGCCCGGCGGGAGAGACGGTTGCGCAGTTCGACCGCGGTGAGCGAGTCGAAGCCGATCTCCTTGAAGGGCTGGTGGGGGTCGACGGCGTCGGCGGAGGAGTGGCCGAGGACGGCGGCGGCCTCCTGCTGGACCAGGTCGAGCAGGATCTTCTCCTGCTGTCCCGCGGTCGCCCTGGCGAGCCGGCCGGCCAGGTCGTCGGTGTCCGCCGCCGTGTTGTCGACGGCCCGGCGCGGGGCCCGGACGAGGGAGGCCAGCAGCGCGGGCAGGGTGCCGGTGGCGGCCAGGCCGCGCAGGGCGGCGAAGTCCATGCGGGCGGGCACCAGGACGGCGGCGGGGGTGCGCAGGGCGGCGTCGAACAGCTCCATGCCCTCGGGCACGGACAGGGCGAGCATGCCCCCCTTGGCCATGCGTCGCTGGTCGGTGTCGTCGAGGTGGGCGCTCATGTCGGTGACCTGGCCCCACAGCCCCCAGGCGAGGGAGGTGGCGGGCAGTCCGGCGGCGTGCCGGTGGCGGGCGAGCGCGTCCAGGAAGGCGTTGGCGGCGGAGTAGTTGCCCTGACCCGGGGAGTCGAAGGTGCCGGCTCCGGAGGAGAAGAGGACGAAGGCGCTCAGCGGCAGCGTGGCCGTCAGCTCGTGCAGGTTGAGCGCGGCGTCCACCTTGGGCCGGAACGTCGCGGCCAGCCGCTCCGGTGTCAGGGCGGTGATCACACCGTCGTCCAGGAGTCCGGCGGCGTGCACCACGGCGGTCAGCGGGGCGTCCGGCGGGATCGAGGCGAGCAGGGCGGCCGCCGCGTCCCGGTCGGCGACGTCGCAGGCGACGGTGCGGACGGTGGCGGCGCCCAGGGCGCGCAGCTCGTCCTCCAGCTCGGGCACGCCGTCGGCGGCCCGGCCGCGCCGCCCGGCCAGGACGACGTGGCGCACACCGTGTTCGGTGACCATGCGCCGGGCCACCAGGCGGCCCAGGGTGCCCGTGCCGCCGGTGACCAGCACGGTGCCGTCGGGGTCGAGGGGGCGGGGCAGGGTGAAGACGTTCTTGCCGGTGTGCCGGCCCTGGCTCATGAAGCGGAAGGCGGCCGGGGCCTCCCGTACGTCCCAGGTGTGCAGCGGAAGGGGACGCAGGACACCCTGCTCGAAGAGGGCGGCCAGGTCCCGCAGCATCTCCCCTATGCGGTCGTCGCCCGCCTCGTGGAGGGAGAACGCCCGGTAGGCGACGCCGGGGTGGGCGGCCGCCACCTCGGCGGGATCGCGCAGGTCGCTCTTGCCCATCTCCAGGAAGCGCCCGCCGCGCGGCAGCAGCCGCAGGGAGGCGTCGACCAGGTCGCCGGCCAGCGAGTCGAGGACGATGTCGGCGCCGCGGCCCCGCGTGACGTCGAGGAAGCGGCGTTCGAACTCCGTGGTGCGGGAGCCGGCGATGCGGTCGGCGGGGACGCCGGTGGCGCGCACGGTGTCCCACTTGGCGGGGGAGGCGGTGGCGAGGACGTCCGCGCCCCAGTGCCGGGCCAGCTGCACGGCGGCCATGCCGACGCCGCCGGCGGCGGCGTGCACGAGGACCGTCTCGCCCGCGCGCAGCCCGGCGAGGTCGCGCAGACCGTAGTAGGCGGTGAGGAAGGCCATGGGTACGGAGGCGGCCTGCTGGAAGGTCCAGCCGTCCGGGATCCTGGTGACGGTGCGCCGGTCGGCGACGGCGAGCGGGCCGACGGCATCGGGGAACAGGCCCATCACCCGGTCGCCGACGGCGAGTGCGGTGACGCCGGGGCCGGTCTCGGTGACGATGCCCGCGCCCTCGTTGCCGAGGGTGGCGTCGACCTTGTTCATGCCGAGCGCGACCAGGACGTCCAGGAAGTTCAGGCCCGCGGCCCGTACCTCGACGCGGACCTGCCCGGCGGCGAGCGGTTCGAGCGCGGCGGGGGAGGGGCGCAGCGCCAGTCCTTCGAGGGTGCCGTCACCGCCGGGCTCCAGCCGCCACGCCGCCGTGTCCGCGGGGGCGGTGAGCGCGCCGGTGGTGTCGGCGCGGGTGAGCCGGCGGGCGAAGCGGACGCCGTCGCGCAGGGCGAGCTGGGGTTCGGTGCCGGTGAGGACGGCGGGCAGCAGGGCGCGGGACGCCCGGGCTCCGTCGGTGTCCACGAGGGTGATCCGGTCGGGGTTCTCGGCCTGCGCGGACCGCAGCAGGCCGAGGGCGGCCGCGGCGGCGGGGTCGGTGAGTTCGCGGTCGTGGTGCACGGCGACCGCGCCGCGGGTGAGGACCAGCAGCCGGGTGTCGTCCAGTTCGGGCGCGGCCAGCCAGGTCCGGAGCAGGTCGAGGACCCGGCCGGTGACGCCGCGGACGGCGTCGGCGTTCAGCCCGTCGGCCGCCGCCTCCAGTTCGAGGAGCAGCGTCCCGGGGATGCCCAGGTCGGCGGTCTCGGCGAGTTCGCGGATGTCCTCGGCGGTCGCCACCGGCACGGGGTGCGGCGCGTCCTCGACGGGGCCGGGCGCGGGGAGTTCGTCCCAGCCGACGCGGAACAGACGGTCGCGGACGGGGGCGGTACGGGTGGCGGAGAGGTCCGTGGCGAGCGGCCGGGACACCACCGAGCCGACGGTGGCGACGGGCGCGCCCGTGCCGTCCGCCAGGTGCAGGGCGACCTCGTCGGCGCCGTGCGGGGTGACACGGACGCGCAGCGCGGTCGCCCCGGCGGCGTGCAGGGCGACGTCGCGGTAGGCGAAGGGCAGGGCGAGCGCGGCGTCGGCGCCGGCCGGTGCGCGGAAGCCGATGGCGTGCATGGCGGAGTCCAGCAGCACCGGGTGCAGTCCGAACCCGTCGGCGGACAGCCCCTGGTCCTCGGCGAGGGCGACCTCGGCGAACACCTCCTCGCCCCGCGTCCACACCGCGCGCAGGCCCCGGAACGCCGGTCCGTAGCCGTATCCGGCGGCGGCCATCTCCTCGTACGCCTCCGTCACCCGCTCCGGGCCGACCGGGACAGCCCCGGCCGGCGGCCACGGCGCCAGGGCCTCCGGCGGGGTGCCGGCGGCCGGGGCCAGGAAGCCGCTGACGTGCCGGGTCCAGGCCGCGCCGGGGTCGCCGTCCGCGGGGCGGGAGCGCACGGACAGCGGGCGGCGGCCCTGCTCGTCCGCCTCGGCGACGAGGACCTGCAGGCGTACGCCGTCGCCCTCGGCCAGGGGCAGCGGCGCCTCGACGACGAGCTCCTCCAGGGTGGGGCAGCCCACCTCGTCCCCGGCGCGCACCGCCAGCTCCACGAAGGCCGCGCCGGGCAGCAGCACCGTGCCACCCGCCGCGTGGTCGGCCAGCCAGGGGTGGGTGCGCAGCGACAGGCGGGAGGTGAACAGCACGGAGCCGGAGCCGGAGTCGGATGCGGAGCCGGTTCCGGTCCCGGAGACCTCGGTGACCGCGCCGAGCAGCGGGTGCCCGGCCGGTGTCAGCCCCAGGCTCGCGGCGTCGCCGTGGCCCTGCCCCCGGCCCGACTCCAGCCAGTAGTGCCGGTGCTGGAAGGCGTAGGTGGGCAGGCCGGTGACGGTCGGCAGCTCCGGGCCGCCGGTGTCCCCGGTTTCCCCGGTTTCCCCGGTGTCTCCGTCGCCCCCGTCGGGGTCCGCCGCACCGGCAAGGACCGCGGACCAGTCGACGGGCAGCCCGCCCACGTGCCCCTCCGCGAGCGAGGCAAGCATCCGGGGTGCGCCGCCCTCGCCGCGCCGCAGCGAGCCCACGGCGACCGCCTCGGCCCCGGCGTCCTCGAAGAGCTGCTGCATGGCGGTGACCAGTACGGGATGGGCGCTGGACTCCACGAAGAACCCGAAGCCGTCGGAGAGCAGTTCGCGCACGGCGGCCTCGAAGTCCACCGGGCGGCGGGCGTTGCTGAACCAGTACTCGGCGTCCAGGCCGGCGGTGTCGAACGCGCCGCCGGTGACCGTCGAGTAGAACGGGACGGCCGAGCGGCGCGGACGGACGTCGGCGAACATCGCGAGGATACGGTCGCGCAGCGGATCGACCTGGGCGCAGTGCGAGGCGACCGTGGAGCCGACGACACGGGCCCGCAGGCCGTCGGCCTCGCAGCCGGCCACGAACTCCGCGAGCGCCGCCTCCTCACCGGCGACCGTGACCGCGGCGGGCCCGTTGCGGCCGGCGACGGCCAGCCGCCCGTCCCACGCCGCGAGCCGCCTCTCCACCGCGTCGGCGGAGGCGGCGACGGAGGCCACCGCGCCCTTGCCGACCAGCTCCTCGGCGAACAGGGCGCTGCGCAGCACGACGATACGGGCCGCCTCCTCCAGCGTCAGCGCCCCGGCGACGTACGCCGCCGCGATCTCCCCCTGGCTGTGGCCGACCACCGCCGCCGGCGCGACCCCGGCCGCCGTCCACACCGCGGCCAGCGACACGTGCACCGCGAACAGCGCGGGCTGGAGCACCTCGATGCGCTCCATGGACGGCGCCGACGCGGCGCCCCGGACGACGTCGGTGACGGACCAGTCGAGGTGGCGGCGCAGCGCCTCGTCGCACTCGGCGAACCGGGCGGCGAACACGGCGGAGGAGTCGAGGAGTTCGGCCGCCATACCGGGCCACTGCGAGCCCTGGCCGGGGAAGACGAAGACGGTGTGCCCGGTGGCCGGGCCGCCGTCGCCCCGCACCACCTCGGACGCCGGGGTGTTCCCGGCCAGCGCGGCCAGGCCGCGCAGCGCGGCGTCCCGGTCGGCGGCCAGTACGACACCGCGCTGTTCCAGCGCCGCGCGCCCGGTGGCCAGCGACCGGCCGAGGTCCGTCAGCGCCACGCCGGGACGGTCCGCCACGTACGACCGCAGCCGCCCGGCCTGGGCGCGCAGCGCGGCCTCGCCGCGCCCGGAGACCAGCAGCGGTACGGGGGCGCCGGTCAGGAGCGGCTTCCCGGAAACCGCCTTGTCCACCGGGCCGGTGGCGGCCGGGGCCTCCTCCAGGATCACATGTGCGTTGGTGCCGCTGATGCCGAAGCCGGACACGGCGGCCCGGCGCGGCCGTCCCGTCCGCGGCCACTCCCGTTCCTCGGTCAGCAGCTCCACGGCCCCCGCCGACCAGTCCACCTGCGGTGTCGGCGCGTCCACGTGCAGGGTGCGCGGCAGGACGCCGTGCCGCATCGCCATCACCATCTTGATGACTCCGGCCGCTCCGGCGGCTGCCTGCGTGTGCCCGATGTTCGACTTGACCGACCCCAGCCACAGCGGCAGTTCGCGGTCCCGGCCGTAGGTGGCGAGGAGGGCCTGCGCCTCGATGGGGTCGCCCAGCGCCGTACCGGTGCCGTGTGCCTCCACCACGTCCACCTCGGCGGCGGTCAGCCGGGCGTTGTTCAGCGCCCGCCGGATGACGCGCCGCTGCGAAGGACCGTTCGGCGCCGTCAGTCCGTTCGACGCGCCGTCCTGGTTGACCGCCGAGCCGCGTACCACCGCGAGTACCGGATGGCCCGCCTCGACCGCGTCGGACAGCCGCTCCAGGAGCAGCACCCCGGCGCCCTCGGCGAACCCGGTACCGTCCGCCGCCGCCGCGAACGCCTTGCAGCGGCCGTCGGGGGCGAGCCCGCGCTGCCGCGAGAAACCGACGAACGCGTCGGACTCCGCCATCACCGTGACCCCGCCGGCCAGCGCCAGCGAGCACTCCCCGGCGCGCAGCGCCTGCGCCGCCAGGTGCAGGGTGACCAGCGACGAGGAGCACGCCGTGTCCACGGTCACCGCCGGTCCCTCGAAGCCCAGCGCGTACGACACCCGGCCCGACAGCACACTGCCCGCCCCGCCCGTGAGGAGGAAGCCCGCGAGTTCGTCGGGGACCTCGGGCAGCCCGGCGCCGTAGTCGTGGAAGGCGATGCCGGAGTACACGCCGACGTCCTTGCCGCGCAGGCTCGTCGGGTCGATGCCGGCCCGTTCCAGCACCTCCCAGGACAGCTCCAGCATGATCCGCTGCTGCGGGTCCATCGCCACGGCCTCGCGCGGCGAGATGCCGAAGAAACCCGCGTCGAACATCCCGGCGTCGTGCAGGAAGCCGCCCTCACTGGCGTAGCTGGTGCCGGGGTGGTCGGGGTCGGGGTGGAACAGGTTGTCCAGGTCCCAGCCGCGGTCGGCCGGGAACCCGGTGATGCCGTCGCCCCCGCCGGACACCAGCTCCCACAGCTCCTCGGGCGAGGACACCCCGCCCGGCAGGCGGCAGGCCATACCGACGACGGCGACGGGCGCGGTGGTGGCCGCGACCGCCTTGTCGTACTCGTGCTTCAGCCGGGTGTTGTCCCTCAGCGAGGCGCGCAGCGCTTCGACGATCTGTTCAGTCTGGCCGCTGCTCATGGCTGCTCCCACCGTGTCGAGTGCGCGATCACAACCGGTTCCCGTCCAGCGCTCGTTGGACCAGTCCGGCGACGTCCATTGCGTTGATCAGGTCGAGTTCCTCGGCGGCGGCCGTGGCGGACGGCGACTGCCCGCCGTCGTCCGGTCGGTCCGGTCCGTCCGCGCCGGCCGCCCGGACGAGCTGCCGCAGCCCGTCCAGCAGCCCGGCCTCCCGGAACCGGCTGAACGGAACCGAGGCCAGCGTCCGGCGGAACTCCTCCTCGTCCGCCTCGCTCAGCTCCTCGTCGGCCGCGTCCGCGAACAGTTCGGTGCGCAGGTGCTCCACCAGCGCGGCGGGCGTGGGGTAGTCGAAGACGAGGGTGGCGGGCAGCCCGGTGCCCAGGGCGGCGCCGAGGGTGTTGCGCAGGTTGACCGCGGCGAGCGAGTCGAAGCCCATCTCCTGGAAGGCGCGCCCCGGCTTCACGGCCTCGGCGCCGCTGTGTCCCAGCGCGAGTGCCGTGTGCTCGCGGACCGCCTTCATCAGCGCACGTTCCCGCTCGGCGTCGGAGGCCGCGGCGAGCTGCCGCAGGAACTCCGAAGCCGACTCGTCGCCGGAATCGTCCGCCGCCGCCAGACCGTCGACGATCTCCCGTACGCCCGGCAGGTCGCCGATCAGCGGGCTCGGCCGCAGCGAGGTGAAGGCGGGCACGAACGCCGCCCAGTCGACGTCCACCACGGCCACCCGCGTGTCGTCGCCCCGCACCGCGAGCGTGAGCGCCGCCATGGCCTCCTCGGGTGCCATCGGCAGCACACCACGCCGGCGCAACTGCTCCCGCGCGGCGGCGTCGGACGCCACACCGAACCCGTCGATCACACCCCAGGCCACCGAGGTGGCCGTCAACCCTCGCGCCCGCCGCCGTTCGATCAGCGCGTCGAGCTGGGCGTTGGCGGCACCGATGAGCCCCTGCCCACCGCCGCCCCACACACTGGCGACGGAGGAGAAGACGACGAACAGGTCCAGGTCCCGTTCCGCCAGCAGCGCGTCGAGGTGCCACAGCCCGTCGACCTTGGCCGCCAGCGTCTCCGCCAGTTCCCCGGCGGTGGTGGCGTCCACCTGGGCGACGCGCGCGAGGTCGGCGGTGTGCACGACGCCGGAGAGTCCGGGCGCGGTGGCGGGCCCGGAGAGCAGCCGTGCGAGCGCCTCCCGGTCGCCGAGGTCGACCTGACGAACGGTGATCTTCGTGCCGTGCGCGCTCAGCTCGTCACACACCTCCCGCACCCGTGGCGCCTCCGGGTCCGACGCGACGGTCAGCACCAGGTGCTCGGCACCGGCCTCGGCGAGCCAGCGCGCGGCGTGCCGGCCGAGCCCTTCGGTGCCGCCGGTGACCAGCACGGTGCCGCGTGGCCGCCACTCCGGTCCCGCCGTCGCGCCCGGGAGCAGCGGACGGCCGCTCATCCTGCGCACCAGCGCGCCCGTGGGCCGGACCGCGAACTGGTCCTCACCGTCCGGGGTGGCCAGCACCCCGAGCAGGGTGCGGGCGGCCCGCTCGTCGAACACCTCGGGCAGGTCGACCAACCCGCCCCAGCGGTCCGGCTGTTCCAGCGCCACGGCGAGCCCGAGCCCCCACACGGCCGCCTGCTCGGGGGCGTCGATGCCGTCCGTGCCACCGACGGCGACCGCACCCCGGGTGGCGCAGTACAACCGGTGCCCCGAGCCCAGGTCGCCGAGCGCCTGCACCAGCGCCAGGGTCGCCGTGACGCCCTCGGTGAGCGTGGCACCGCCCGGCCGCGGACGCCGGTCGAGCGCGAGCAGCGACAGGACGCCGCCGACGTCGTCCACTCCCGCCAGCGCCCCCCGCAGCGTCTCGGCCAGCCCGCCCCGGTCGGCGCCGGCCCCGGCCCGTACGACGACGGTGCGCAGCCCCTGCCGGTCCAGCGCCGGCGCGACCCGCTCGGCGTACTCCCCGACGCCGCCGCCGTCCGGCAGCACGACCAGCCAGGTGCCGGACGGCACCCCGGACGCGGCGCCGGGCAGCGGCTTCCACAGCACCTCGTAGCGCAGCCGGTCCGCCGCGGCCCGCTCGTCACGCCGGCGCCGCCACGCCGACAGCACGCCCAGCGCCCCGCCGACGGCGTCCAGCTCCGCACCGTCCCGCACCCCCAGCGCCTCACCCACGGACCCGAGGTCCTCGCGCTCGACGGCATCCCAGAAACGGGCGTCGGCGTCATCGGCGGCACCGGGGCCGCCTTCACCGGTCAGCCAGTAGTGCGCGCGCTGGAAGGCGTAGGTCGGCAGCTCGGGAAGGTGAACGGGCGGGAGGGGCNACCGGTCAGCCAGTAGTGCGCGCGCTGGAAGGCGTAGGTCGGCAGCTCGGGAAGGTGAACGGGCGGGAGGGGCACGCCGAGGTCGACGGGGACGCCGGCGGTGTGGAGTTGGGCCAGGGCGGAGGTGAGGGTGCGTACCTCGTCGCTGTCGTGGCGCAGTGCGGGGACGAACACCGCTTGGTTCTCCGTGCCGGGGTCGAGGTTTTCGCGGGTCATGGCGGTGAGGGTGGCGTCGGGGCCGAGT
>NZ_JAHKJW010000113.1 GCF_019710745.1 Streptomyces beigongshangae | reverse complement strand
CATCGAGACCGCCATCGGCCGCGCCGCCGCCAAACCCGAGGGCCTCGAAGCACTCGCTCCCTGCGAGCTCAACCAGTAACCGTCCCGTTCCCCCCACGGGCGCCCCGCAGTCCGGGCGGGGCGACCCCGGGACCCGTGCGCCGACCGGCCTCGGGTCCCGGGGCCCAGCCGTCTTCAACGGTCCGGTCGCCCCCAGGGACACAAATACTTAGACAGGCGAAAGAAAACCGGCGACAATCGTTCGGCATGGGAAAGACCTACGAGCGCATAGACGGCCGGCTGCGTACGTTCATCGAGGCGCAGCCCCTCTTCTTCACCGCGACCGCGCCCCTGTCGGGCGACGGCACGGTCAACCTCTCCCCCAAAGGACTGACCGGATCGTTCGCGGTCCTCGACGGTCTCACCGTCGCCTACCTGGACTTCGCCGGCAGCAACGCCGAGACGATCGCGCACCTGCGGGAGAACGGGCGGATCACCCTGATGTGGTGCGCCTTCGAGGGACCGCCGAACATCGTCCGCGTCCACGGCCGGGGCGAGCCGGTCTTCCGCGACGACCCGCGCTTCGCGGGACTCCTCGCCCGTTTCCCGGACATCGACCCGGACCCGCACGGCCTGCGGGCGATCATCGTGGTGACCGCCGAACTCGTCCGGGACACCTGCGGTTACGCGGTCCCCTTCATGGCGTACGACGAGGACCGCGACCTGCACGCCAGGCGCTTCGCGCGGGAGGACGACGTCTCGCTGAACGCGTACTTCGAGAAGAAGGAGTACATAGGGAGCAGCCTGGACGGCCTACCCGGGCTGCCGCTGCCCCTGCCGCCCCGTACCGTCTGAGCATGCGCCCCGGAGCCGCCGCCCTCGCGTCCGTGTCACTCCTCGTCCTGGCCGGCGGCCCCGCCGCCGGCCAGGACGGGAGCGGGCGGTCCCCGCTGCCCGGGCGGACGGCCGACACGGGCGGCGGCAGCCAGCTCATCGTCGCGCGGGCCGCCCGCACCTCCTCCACGACCGGCACGGTCACCTGGTGGGACCGTCATCGCGGGCGCTGGACGAAGGCCGGTTCCGCACCGGCGCGGTTCGGCGCCGGCGGGCTCGTGGAGGGCGGCGCCCGCGTGCAGGGCACCGCCACCACACCGGCCGGTCTGTACGACCTCCCCCACGCCTTCGGCATCCGGCCCGCGCCCGGGGGGACGGACATGCCCTACCGCCGGGTGCGGGAGACCTCCTGGTGGTGCCAGGACAACGACTCCCGCTCCTACAACCGGTGGACCGACCCCCGCCCCGCCGACTGCCGCGCCACCGAGGCGGAGCACCTGGTCTCGTACGGGACGCAGTACGCGTACGCGCTCGTCGTCGGTTTCAACTACGAGCGGCCGGTGCGGGGGCGCGGCGCGGGGATCTTCCTGCACGTCGACGGGGACGGGGCGACCGCCGGTTGCGTGTCCGTGCCCCGGGACGCCATGCGGCGCATCCTGGACTGGGCCGAGCCCGGCCGGCACCCGCACATCGCCATCGGGACGGACGAGGGCGGACCGACCTCGCTCACCGGCCACTGACCCGACCCACCGCCGACCCACCGCCGGTCCGCCGCCGGTCCGCCGCCGATCCGCCGGGGACCGCCACACTGCCGGTTACCGCGGGTCTCAGCAGTTCACGGCTTGCCCGGTGGTCCGTTGAACACACGGCCGCCCCGGGACGTACCACTGGGCCGAGGGGTCACTCCCCTTCCCAGCGTCCCCCACGGAGGAACCGTGAGCACGATCGCCGGCGGTCGCGCCGCGCGGCGCCAGACGATGCGCCGTATCCGCCCTCGCCGCTCCCCCGCCGTCCCGTTGCTGATCGCCGTGTGGGCGGGCGCGGCGGCGGTGATCTGGCTGTGGTGGAGCAACACGCCGGCCATCGCCGACGACAAGGCCCGGATCCTGAACGCGGGCCGGATCACCGGTCTGCTGGCCGGATACCTGATGGCCCTGGTCGTCCTGCAGATGGCCCGGGTGCCCGCGCTGGAGCGCCGGGTCGGGTCGGACCGGGTCGCCCGCTGGCACGCCATGAGCGGCCGCTACATGCTCTGCCTCACCCTGGCCCACATCGGACTGACGATGTACGGCTACGCCCTGCAGGCGAACACCGGCGTCGTCGAGCAGACCGTCGACGCGGTCACCACCCTCCCCGACATGGGCAAGGCGGCGATCGGCACGGGGCTGCTGCTGTTCATCGGCCTGATCTCGGCGGGCGGACTGCGCAGGAGGATCCCGTACGACACCTGGTACCACCTCCACCTGCTCACGTACGCGGCCGTGTACCTCTCCTTCTGGCACCAGCTGTCGACCGGCAACGACTTCGCCGTCGAACCCGCCGCGACCACGGCCTGGTACGCGCTGTACGGGACGGTCACCGCGCTGGTCCTCTGGTACCGGGTGATCACCCCGGTCCGGCTGAACCTGCGCCACCGGATGCGGGTCGAGGAGGTCGTCGAGGAGGCACCCGGCGTCGTCTCCGTGCTGATCGGCGGGAAGCGGCTGCACCGCATCGGCGCCGAGCCGGGGCAGTTCTTCCGCTGGCGGTTCCTGGCGCCGGGCATGCGGCTCAGCTCGCACCCGTACTCGCTGTCGGCCGCGCCGCGTCCGGATCTGCTGCGGATCACCGTGAAGGCACTGGGCGACCACAGCACCGCGCTGAAGGGCCTGAAGCGGGGCACGCGGGTGTGGGCCGAGGGCCCGTACGGGGCGCTGACCGCGTCCCGGCGCAGCCGCGGCAAGGTGCTGCTGATGGCGGGCGGCGTGGGCATCACCCCGATGCGGGCGCTGTTCGAGACGCTGCCCGCGGAGCGCGGCGACCTCACGCTGCTGTACCGGGCCAACAGCACCCAGGACCTGGCGCTGTGGGACGAGCTGTCCGCGATCGCCGACGAGCGCGGGGCCCGGCTGATGTACGCGGTGAACAGCCCCGGCGGGGAGCGCCCCGACATCAACCCGGACACGCTGCGCCAGAAGATGCCCGACATCGACGAGCACGACGTGTTCCTGTGCGGGCCGCCCGGCTTCGCCGAGGACGCGTACACCGCACTGCGCGGCGCCGGCGTGCCCGCCCGCCGCATCCACCACGAGTCCTTCGAGCTGTGAGGAACGGGAGTCCGGACCGATGAAGAAGAGCCATCCCCTGCGCCGCATCGTGCTGGCCGGCGCCGCCACGGTGTCCGGGATCGTCCTGCTGCTGTCGCTGAAGCCCGCCTCGGACCCGGCGGCCGCGTCCGCCGACGGCGCGCCGCAGCGACAGCAGCAGCCGGCCGCCCCGCAGGGGTCCGGGGGCGCGCAGGCCGCGGGCGGCACCCAGGTCCAGACCCTCACCGGTGACGTCGTCAGGACCGAGTACGGCAACGTCCAGGTGCGCGTCACCGTGGCCGGCGGGAAGATCACCTCGGCCGCCGCCGTGCAGTCGCCCAGCGGCGGGCGCTCCACCACGGTCAGCGCCGACGCGGTGCCGAAGCTGAACCGGGCCGCCGTGACGGCCGGTACCGCCGACATCGACGCGGTCTCCGGCGCCACCTACACCAGCGGCGGCTACCGGAAGTCCCTCCAGTCGGCCCTCGACAAGGCGGGCGCGCCCGGCGGCGGCACGGCCGACGCGAGCGGCACGGGGGGCGGCAGCGGATCGGGCGGCGGCACAGGCAGTGGTACGGGCGGCGGCAGTGGTTCGGGCGACGCGAGCGGCTCGGGTGCGGGCGCCGCGCAGGCGAGGACCGTCACCGGCGAGGCCGTCACGACCGACTACGGCCCCGTGCAGGTACGGATCACCGTGAGCGACGGGAAGATCACCGGGGCCGAGGCGGTGCAGCAGCCCGAGGGCGGCCGCAGCGACCAGATCAACGGCGCCGCGGTGCCGAAGCTGAACGCGGCGGCGGTCGCGGCGGGCAGCGCCGACATCGACGCGGTCTCCGGCGCCACCTACACCAGCGGCGGCTACAAGGAGTCCCTGCAGTCGGCCCTGGACCAGGCCGGTGGCTGATCCCGCCGGCCCGGCCGACCCGGCCGGTTCACCTCCCGCGGTGCGTCACGCGGAGGAGGTGATGGGCACGGTCTTCTCCTTCGACGTCCGGGGCGGTGAACCCGGGGCCGTGCGGGCCGCACTGGCGGAAGCCGTCGCGCAGCTCCACGTGGTGGACGAGGTGTTCAGCACCTACCGCGAGGACAGCCAGATCTCCCGGCTGGCCCGCGGTCTGCTGACCGTGGACGAGTGCGACCCGGAGGTCGCCGAGGTGCTCGGCCTGTGCGCCGAGGCGGAGCGGCTGAGCGACGGCTGGTTCAGTTCGACGTACGCCGGTTCCCTCGATCCGACCGGCGTCGTGAAGGGCTGGTCCGTCGAACGCGCGGCGCGGCGGCTCGTCGCGGCCGGGGCGACCGGGGTGAGCGTGAACGGCGGCGGCGACGTGCAGATGTACGGCGTGCCGGGACCGCACCGGCCCTGGCGGGTGGGCGTGTCCGACCCGCTGCGTCCGGGCGGTCTGGCCGCGGTGGTCTCCGCGGCGGGCGTCGACCGGCTGGCCGTGGCCACGTCGGGCTCCGCCGAGCGCGGTGCGCACATCATGGATCCGCGCACGGGCCGCACCGCGGTCACCGACCTGGTGGCGGTGACCGTGGTCGGCCCCCGCATCACCTGGGCGGACGCCTGGGCGACGGCGGCCTTCGCGATGGGTTCCCGCCAGGCGCTGGCCTGGCTGGAGTCCCTCCCGGACGTCGAGGCCCTGCTGATCACGGCGGGCGACGAGGTCAGATGCACGGGGGGCCTGGCCGGCCGGCTGGGCTGAACCGGGCCTTCGCGGGACCTTCACGGGGCGGCTCGGGGGCTTCGCGAGGCGGCTCGGGGGTCGGCTGCGGGTGCGTCGTGGCTGGTCGCGCAGTTCCCCGCGCCCCTGAGAAGCGCCCCCGTCAGGGGCGCGGGGAACTGCGCGGGCGACCACCGCGGACCGGCACCCGGGAAGGCGCCCCGCGCACTCCCTCAGTGATGACTCTGGGCCAGCCGCAGCAAGTGGTCGGCCAGGGCCTGCCCCCCGGTGGGGTCCCGGCTGATCAGCATCAGCGTGTCGTCCCCGGCGATCGTCCCCAGCACGTCCCGCAGTTCCGCCTGGTCGATGGCCGAGGCGAGGAACTGCGCGGCCCCGGGCGGGGTCCGCAGGACCACGAGGTTGGCCGACGCCTCCGCGGAGATCAGCAGCTCCGCGGAGAGCCTGCGCATCCGCTCCTCCTTCGCCGACTCCCCCAGCGGAGCGCGGGGCGTACGGAAGCCCCCCTCGCTCGGCACCGCGTAGATGAGGTCGCCGTCGTTGTTGCGGATCTTCACCGCGTTCAGCTCGTCCAGGTCCCGGGAGAGCGTCGCCTGCGTGACGTTCAGCCCGTCGTCGGCGAGCAGCTTCGCCAACTGGCTCTGCGAGCGCACCGGCTGCCGGTTGAGGATGTCCACGATCCGGCGGTGGCGTGC
The DNA here is from genome assembly GCF_019710745.1 of Streptomyces beigongshangae. Taxonomy (GTDB): domain Bacteria; phylum Actinomycetota; class Actinomycetes; order Streptomycetales; family Streptomycetaceae; genus Streptomyces; species Streptomyces beigongshangae. The sequence continues at coordinate 5,644 of NZ_JAHKJW010000113.1, read as the reverse complement.
GGTGCGGGTCTGCGGGACGGCGGGTCCCGCGTGGTCGTGATCCTGCGCCTGACTCATCGTCGTCTCATTCTCCGGTTCGTCCGTCCCCGTCGGTCACCGTGTCGAGAACACCGGGAAGGGCCCGGAGGAACGCGTCCACCTCGTCCTCGCCGATGTTCAGGGGCGGCATCAGCCGTACGACATCGGGGGCGGGCGCGTTCACCAGGAGGCCGGCGTCCTGAGCCGCCTGTTGCACGCGGGGCGCGAGCGGCTCGGTGAGCACGATACCGAGGAGCAGGCCCGCGCCCCGGACATGGCCGACCAGCGGGTGGCCGAGCGACTCGACGCCCTCCCGGAGCTTCTCGCCGGCCCGCTTCACGTTCTCCAGCAGGCCCTCGGACTCGATCGTGTCGAGGACGGCGAGGCCCGCGGCGCAGGCGACCGGGTTGCCGCCGAACGTCGTGCCGTGGTGACCGGGCTTCAGGAACTGCGCCGCGCGCCCGAAGGCGACGGTCGCGCCGAGCGGCAGGCCGCCGCCCAGGCCCTTGGCGAGCGTGACGACGTCCGGCAGGACGCCCTCGTGCGCCTGGTACTCGAACCAGTGGCCGGTCCGGCCGACCCCGGTCTGCACCTCGTCCAGGACGAGGAGGCTGCCGGTGGCGGCGGTGATGGCGCGGGCCGCCTTCAGATAGCCGGGGGGCGGTACGACCACGCCGTTCTCGCCCTGGATCGGCTCGATGACGACCAGCGCGGTGTCCTCGGTGACGGCGGCGGCCAGCGCCTGCGGGTCCCCGTACGGGACGTGGGTGACGTCACCCGGCAGCGGCAGGAACGGGTCCCGCTTGCCCGGCTGGCCGGTGAGGGCGAGGGCTCCCATGGTCCGGCCGTGGAAGCCGCCGTCGGTCGCCACCATGTGCGGGCGGCCGGTCAGCCGGCCTATCTTGAAGGCGCCCTCGTTGGCCTCGGCGCCCGAGTTGCAGAAGTAGACGCGGCCGTCCCGCCCGAAGAGCTGGAGCAGCCGTTCGGCGAGGGCGACGGGCGGCTCGGCGACGAAGAGGTTGGAGACGTGGCCGAGGGAGGCGATCTGCCGGCTCACGGCCTCGACGACCGCCGGGTGGGCGTGGCCGAGCGCGTTCACCGCGATCCCGCCGACGAGGTCCAGGTACTCCTTGCCGTCGGCGTCCCACAGCCTGGTGCCGGCGCCGCGGACGAGGGGCAGCCGGGGGGTGCCGTAGTTGTCCATGAGCGCGCCCTGCCAGCGCCGGGTGAGTTCCCTGTTGGCGGTGGGCTCCTCGGGTTCCCCGTGGGTGGTCATGCGTCCCCCTCCGCATCGGGCACGACCATCGTGCCGATGCCCTCGTCGGTGAAGATCTCCAGCAGGATCGAGTGCTGGACCCGGCCGTCGATCACCCGGGCGGTGTTGACCCCGTTGCGCACGGCGTGCAGGCAGCCCTGCATCTTCGGCACCATGCCGCTGGCCAGCTCGGGCAGCAGCGTCTCCAGCTCCTTCGCGGTGAGCCGGCTGATGACCTCGTCGGAGTTCGGCCAGTCCTCGTAGAGGCCCTCGACGTCGGTGAGGACCATCAGTGTCTCGGCGCCCAGCGCCGCAGCGAGTGCCGCAGCCGCCGTATCAGCATTGACGTTGTAGACATGTCCGTCGTCCTCGCTACGGGCGATCGAGGAGACGACCGGGATGCGGCCGTCGGCGAGCAGTGCCTCGATCGCGCCCGTGTCGATCGCGGTGATCTCGCCCACCCGCCCGATGTCGACGAGTTCCCCGTCGATCCGCGGCCGGTGCTTGACTGCGGTGATGGTGTGCGCGTCCTCGCCGGTGAGTCCCACGGCGAGCGGACCGTGCTGGTTGAGCAGTCCGACCAGTTCCCGCTGGACCTGCCCGGCGAGCACCATGCGTACGACGTCCATGGCGTCCTCGGTGGTGACCCGCAGGCCCGCCTTGAACTCGCTGACGATGCCGTGCCGGTCCAGGGCCGCGCTGATCTGCGGGCCGCCGCCGTGCACGACGACGGGCTTGAGCCCGGCGTGCCGCAGGAACACGACGTCCTGGGCGAACGCGGCCTTCAGGTCCTCGTCGATCATGGCGTTGCCGCCGAACTTGATGACGACGGTCTTCCCGTTGTGCCGGGTCAGCCAGGGCAGCGCCTCGACGAGGATCTGCGCCTTGGGCAGCGCGGTGTGCTTGCGCGTGCCGCTCGTGCCGCTCGTGCCGCTGGTGCTGTTCGTGGCGCTCATGACGAGTACGCGCTGTTCTCGTGGACGTAGTCCGCGGTGAGGTCGTTGGTCCAGATCGTGGCGCTCGCGCCGCCCGCCGCGAGGTCGGCGACGATGTGGACCTCCCGGTAGCGCATGTCGACCTGGTCGCGGTCCTCGCCGACGGAGCCGTTCCTGCAGACCCAGACGCCGTTGATGGCGACGTTCAGCTCGTCGGGCTCGAAGGCCGCGGACGTCGTGCCGATGGCGGAGAGCACCCGGCCCCAGTTGGGGTCCTCGCCGTGGACGGCGCACTTGAGGAGGTTGTTGCGGGCGATGGAGCGGCCGACCTCGACGGCGTCGTCCTCGCTCGCCGCGTTCACGACCTCGACCCTGATGTCCTTGCTGGCGCCCTCGGCGTCCCGGATCAGCTGCTTGCCGAGGTCGTCGCAGACGGTCCGCACGGCCTCGGCGAACTCCGCGTACTCCGGGGCGACCTGCGAGGCGCCGGAGGCGAGCAGCAGCACGGTGTCGTTCGTCGACATGCAGCCGTCGGAGTCGACCCGGTCGAAGGTGACCCGGGTGGCCGCCCGCAGCGCCCTGTCCAGGGTGTCGCCGTCGACGTCGGCGTCCGTGGTGAGGACGACCAGCATGGTGGCGAGGCCGGGGGCGAGCATGCCCGCGCCCTTGGCCATGCCGCCGACGGTCCAGCCGTCGCCCCGGGCGACCGAGGTCTTGTGGACGGTGTCGGTGGTCTTGATGGCGATGGCGGCCTTCTCGCCGCCGTGCTCGGACAGGGCCGCCGCGGCCTGCTCCACGCCGGGCAGGAGCTTGTCCATCGGGAGCCGGATGCCGATGAGCCCGGTGGAGGCGACGGCCACCTCGCCCGCGTTGTGCCCGAGCACCTCGGCCGCCTTCTCGGCGGTGGCGTGCGTGTCCTGGAAGCCCTTGGGTCCCGTGCAGGCGTTGGCGCCGCCGGAGTTGAGGACCACGGCGGAGAGCCGGCCGCCCTTGAGGACCTGCTCGGACCAGAGCACCGGCGCGGCCTTCACGCGGTTGGAGGTGAAGACGCCCGCCGCGGCGAGACGGGGCCCCTCGTTGACCACGAGGGCCAGGTCGGGGTTGCCGTTCTCCTTGATCCCGGCGGCGACACCGGCCGCCGTGAAGCCCTGTGCTGCCGTGACGCTCACTGCGACTCCTTGTTCGTCCCGCCGCGGTAGCGGCTGATGTCACTGCCGCCCGTGCGGCGCAGAGGTGCGGCATTCGTCCTCGTCTGCGACCCGGTGGCCGCACGCGCGCCACTCACGGGGCGACTCCGATCGTGGAAAGCCCCGTGCTCTCGTCGAGGCCGAGGGCGATGTTCATGCTCTGGACGGCACCGCCCGCGGTGCCCTTGGTGAGGTTGTCGATGGCGCTGATCGCGATGATGCGCCCCGCGGCCCCGTCGTACGCGACCTGCACCTGAACGGCGTTGGAACCGTGGACGGACGCGGTCGCCGGCCACTGCCCCTCGGGCAGCAGGTGCACGAACGGCTCGTCGGCGTACGCCTTCTCGTAGGCGGCGCGCACGGTCTCCGCGGTGACGCCGGGCCTGGCCCTGGCGCTGCACGTGGCGAGGATGCCGCGGGACATCGGGGCGAGGGTCGGGGTGAAGGACACGGTGACGGCCTCACCGGCGGCCTCGCGGAGGTTCTGGACCATCTCGGGGGTGTGCCGGTGCCCGCCGCCGACCCCGTACGGGGACATGGACCCCATGACCTCGCTGCCGAGCAGGTGCGCCTTCGGGGCCTTGCCGGCGCCGGACGTGCCGGAGGCGGCGACGACGACGGCCTCGTTCTCCGCCAGGCCGGCCGTGTAGGCGGGGACGAGCGCCAGCGTGACGGCCGTGGGATAGCAGCCGGGCACCGCGACGCGCCTGGACCCCTCCAGCGCGGCGCGGGCACCCGGCAGTTCGGGCAGGCCGTAGGGCCAGGTCCCGGCGTGCGCCGAGCCGTAGAACCGCTCCCAGTCGGCCGCGTCCTTCAGCCGGAAGTCGGCGCCCATGTCGACGACCAGGACGTCCGGGCCGAGCTGCTCGGCGACGGCGGCGGACTGCCCGTGGGGCAGCGCCAGGAAGACGACGTCGTGTCCCGCGAGCACCTCGGCGGTGGTCTCCTCCAGAACGCGGTCGGCCAGCGGCAGCAGGTGGGGTTGCAGCGCGCCGAGCCGCTGTCCGGCGTTGGAGTTGCCGGTCAGGGCACCGATCTCGACCTCGGGGTGCACGAGGAGCAGGCGCAGCAGTTCCCCGCCCGCATACCCGCTCGCTCCGGCCACTGCCGCACGTACCGCCATGGAACCCTCCTTATGGATGGCATGACTATACGTTTCCTTGCACGTTTATGCAATCTTCCTCGGGGGAGAGCCGGACCGGTCGGCAGACGGGACGCCTTCTTCCTACCCGCGCTCCGGGGAGGTTCATACCGACGGCCGGCGGCCGGCGGCCGTACCGCCGACCGGACAGCGGGGGACGGCCACCTGGAGCCGACCGCGTCACCCTGCATGGGGTCACACGGCCGCAGAAACCGGTGTGCTCCTGCGGCCGCGTGTCACTCGCTCAGGGAGTCAGGGTTCCCGCCGGCGCATGAAGGAGACCGTTCTTCCTGCGTTTCGCTCGGCCGCAGGGGCGGGGACGGCACGGCCCCCCTTGACCACTTCGACCCCTTCCCGTGTGGCGGTTGCCACACCTGCCGAGAAAGCGACGGCGAGGATCTCCACCAGCATGCTGTTGACACCCGCCTGCGGGAACGGCGTGATCGAGGAGAACGCCTGCGCGTGATCACGGAGCCAGTCCTCGTCCGCCGCCACGGTCAGCCACTCACCGTCGGACCGGATGAGCACGCTCGCCGCCCCCAGAGTCAGGGCTTCGGTGGCGATCATCCCAGCCAGCTCGACCGGGTCGTAGACCCCCAGACGAAAGAACCGGCTTTCGTTCTCGAGCAGGTAGTCCATTGGATCGAGTGGAATGATGTCTTCAGGGTGATATTTCAATCTCGCCGCCCTGCCTGAGTTCATTGAAGAGGTTGAAGGCCGATGGGGGATGTGGAACTCATACCCCTCAAATTTGGGAGACTTAGGCGACTCCGGAGTTTTCCGGCTCACAGCCCCGGCCTCCTCGAACCTGCTCATCGCAGTGTCCGTAATNAACGTGGCCCGCTCCTCTTTCTACGCCTGGAGCTCGGCGGCGCAGACGCGAGCCGCCCGGAAGGCTGCCGACGACGCCCTCGCCCACGAGATCACCGTCATCCATGTCGCGTCCCGCGAGACCTACGGAGTCCCGCGCATCCACGCCGAACTGCGCAGACTGGGTCGCCGTGTGAACCGCAAGCGCATCGCCCGCCTCATGCGCGAGCGCGGCATCCAGGGTGCTCATCGCCGCAAGCGGCGCTCGCTGACGAGGCCGGACAAGAAGGCCCGGCCG
>NZ_JAHKJW010000112.1 GCF_019710745.1 Streptomyces beigongshangae | reverse complement strand
TCGCCCGCGGCACCGACAACGCCCTCCACCACCGCTGGCAGACCGGCACCGGCGGCCTCTGGTCCCACTGGAGCCCCCTCAACGGCCACCTCACGGACGACCCGGCCGTCGTCCTCAATCCCAGCGGCGACCTCTCCGTCTTCGGCCGCGACCCGGCCGGGCGCGTCACCCACACCTGGCAGCGCGGTCCCGGGCAGGGCCACGCCTGGAACGACACCTGGGTGGACATGGAGGGCAGCCTCGCCCACGACCCCGACGCGCCCGCGGCCGACGGCGCCCTCGTCGCTCCGCGCGCCCCGGCCCCGCCGGCCGACCGCGCGGGCCGCCCATGACACCCCGGAACCTCCCCGTCCGGCGCCGGGCCCCGCCCGCCCGCGACGTTCGACGCTCATCGACCGACCACAGCGACAACGACCAAGGAGTCCCATGCGTACACGACGTGCCCTCCGTACCTCCGTCAGCGCCGCGACGCTGGCGGGCGCCCTCTTCCTGGGCGCCGGCCCGGCGTTCGCGAGCAGCTTCCTCAGCTGGGCCGGACCGCAGAACACCGGCAGCGCCAGGGAGGTGTCCGCCTGCGGCTGCAACAACATCGATCCCCACCACAAGGCGGCCTACCGCTTCACCTACACGGGCCAGACCGCCGCGATGTACAACCAGTCCGACTGCCGGGGGGTGGTGCACCACACCTTCCGCGGCAGCCAGGAGAGCCGGGACGGCTTCGGCTGGAAGAGCGTCTTCTTCCACTGCTGAGTTCCGGACGGCCGAGGGCCCGGACGGCTGAGGGCCCGAACGGCCGATCGGAACGGCACCGGGGCGGGCGGGACCACCCGTCCGCCCCCGCGGGGTCCGTCCCCGCGACCACGCACTCACGGATCAGGAAGCCCAGGATGGCCCCGTGCCCCGTACCGTCCGACCACGATCCCGGCGTGACGAAGGCCGTCTGCCTCGTCGGCCGTGAACTCGGCGTCTCGGACAAGGTGATGCTCGCCGGCTTCGAGGCGGGCTGGGTCGAGTCGCACATGAACAACCTCGACTGCGGCGACCGCGACTCCCTGGGCGTCTTCCAGCAGCGCCCGAGCCAGGGCTGGGGAACCCCGGAGCAGATCCGGCACGTGCCCTACGCGGCCCGGCAGTTCTTCGTCCGCGCCGTACGGGTCGAGCAGCGGTCACCGCAGCTCACCGCGGGGCAGACGGCCCAGGCGGTGCAGCGCTCGGCCTTCCCCGACCGCTACGACCAGGCCGAGGCGAAGGCCCGCGCCCTCCTGGAGGAGGCGGTACGGGCCGTCGGCACGCCCTCGGTGCCGGCCTCGCGCGTGAGCACCGGGGTTCCGTCGGTGGTGGACCACGGTGCGGGGATGGTCGTCCTCGGGGTCGACGAGTCGGGGGAGGTCGTCCACCGCTGGCAGAACGAACCCGGTGGCGCCTGGTCGCCGTGGACGTCCCTGGGCCTCCCCGGCGCACCGGGCGAGGGCGGTCGCGCCGCCTCCCCGTGACCGCGAGGGGCGGACGGCGCCGCGTGGCCATGAGGGCCCTCGGCGTCGCCCGGCACACGGATCCGCGGCACACGGGTCCGCGGAACGCCGGACGCCGGACGGGCTGAGGGTCTCGCGGCCGAACCGCGAGACCCTCAGCCCGTCCGGTGTGTCGCGGACCGGAGGTCCGGGGGCGGAGCCCCCGGGTCATCCCCGGGTCACTACTCCGCTTCCTTCTCCAGTGCCGCCAGCGCCGGGTCCAGGACGATGTCCTCGGCCCGGGACTCCGTCGTCGGGTCCTCCGGGAAGTGGCACGCCGTCAGGTGGCCCGCACGGCTGCCGGAGATCTGGACCAGCGGGGGCTCCTCGGTCGCGCACTTGTCCTGTGCCTTCCAGCAGCGCGTGCGGAAGCGGCAGCCGGACGGCGGGTGGATCGGCGAGGGGACGTCGCCGGAGAGCCGGATCCGCTCCCGGTCCTCGGTCTCGTCGTCGAGCGCGACCTCGGGGACGGCCGACAGCAGGGCGTGGGTGTACGGGTGGCGCGGCCGGTTGTAGATGGAGTCGCGGTCGCCGACCTCCACCACCTTGCCGAGGTACATCACCGCGAGGCGCTGCGAGAAGTGCCGCACGATCGCCAGGTCGTGGGCGATGAAGAGGAAGGCGATGCCCATCTCTTCCTGGACCTTCTGCAGCAGGTTGACGACCTGCGCCTGGATCGACACGTCGAGCGCGGAGACCGGCTCGTCCGCCACGATCAGCTTCGGGTTCAGGGCGAGCGCGCGGGCCACCCCGATGCGCTGGCGCTGGCCGCCGGAGAACTCGTGCGGGAAGCGGTTGTAGTGCTCGGGGTTGAGGCCGACGAGCTCCAGCAGCTCCCGTACGCGGGTCTCGACGCCGCCCGCAGGCTTGATCCCGTTGACCTCCATCGGCGACTTGATGATGGTGCCGACGGTCTGCCGCGGGTTCAGCGAGGAGTACGGGTCCTGGAAGATCATCTGGATCTCGGACCGCACGGGCGCCAACTGCCGGCGCGAGGCGTGCGTGATGTCCTGGCCCGCGTACGTGATCTTGCCGGCCGTCGGCTCCAGGAGCCGGGTGATGAGCCGGCCGGTCGTGGACTTGCCGCAGCCGGACTCGCCGACCAGGCCGACGCTCTCGCCGGTTCCGACGGTCAGGTCGACCCCGTCGACGGCCTGCACGGCGCCGACCTTGCGCTTGATCGGGAAGCCGCCGTAGATCGGGAAGTGCTTGGTCAGGCCCTCGACGGAGAGCAGCGTCTCGCCGGCCCCGTCCACCGGGCCCTGCGGCTTCGGCAGGGTGAGTTTGTCGCTCATGTGTCGTTCTCCCTAGCCCAGCCGGGGCTTGATCTGCTCGATGAAGAAGGTCGACTTCTGCTCGTGGTCGAGATGGCAGGCGGCGCCGCGGCCCGCGGGCAGCAGCGGCCGCTCGCCGGAGCAGCGGTTGCCGGAGACCTCGGACGTGAAGCCGCACCGCGGGTGGAACGGGCAGCCCGACGGCGGGTTCAGCAGGCTGGGCGGGGTCCCCGGGATCGGGGTGAGCGCCTGCGCCGTGTCACCGCCGAGTCGCGGCATGGAGCTCAGCAGGCCCCAGGTGTACGGGTGCTGCGGGGCGCGCAGCACCTCGCGGACGCTGCCGCGCTCCACGGCCCGGCCCGAGTACATCACCAGCAGGTCGTCGGCCATCTTGGAGATGACGCCGAGGTCGTGGGTGATGAAGATGATCGCCGAGCCGAACTCCTGCTGGAGGTCCTTGAGCAGGTCCAGGATCTGCGCCTGGACGGTCACGTCGAGGGCCGTGGTGGGTTCGTCCGCGATCAGCAGGTCCGGGTCGCAGATCAGCGCCATCGCGATCATCGCGCGCTGGCGCATACCGCCCGAGAACTGGTGCGGGTAGTCGTCGAAGCGCGTCGCGGGCTGCGGGATGCCGACCTTGTCGAGCATCTCGATCGCCCGTGCCCTCGCCTCCTTCTTGGAGGCGCCGGTGTGCTTCATGAAGGGCTCCGCGATCTGCCGGCCCACCGTGTAGTACGGCGAGAGCGCCGTCAGCGGGTCCTGGAAGATCATCGCGACCTTGTTGCCGCGGAGCTTCTCCATCTCCTTCTCGGTCGCGGTGACCAGTTCCTTGCCGTCGAGGACGATCTCGCCCTCGACGGTGGCGGTCTTGGGGTTGTGCAGGCCGAGGACGGTCAGGTTGGTCACGGACTTGCCCGAGCCCGACTCCCCCACGATGCCGAGCGTCTTGCCCCGCTCGACGTCGAAGGAGAGTCCGTCGACGGCCTTCACGATGCCGTCCTCGGTGGAGAACCGCACCCGCAGGTCGCGGACCGAGAGGAAGGCCTCCGGCCCGCCCGGGGCCTTCTCGCCTTCGGTCTTGGTCAGTGTGGTCACGGTATTTCTCCTAGGCGAGGCGCACGCGCGGGTCGATGTAGGCGTAGGCGAGGTCCACGATGATGTTCAGGATCAGGATGAAGAAGGCCCCGAACAGCATGACGCCCATCGTCAGCGGCAGGTCCTTGGTCAGCGAGCCCGTGACCGCGAGACGTCCGATACCGGCGAGGTCGAAGGTGTACTCCGTGACCACCGCGCCCGACAGGAGCGCGCTGAGGTCCATGCCGATGATGGTGACGATCGGGATGAGCGAACCGCGCCAGGCATAGCGGAAGAAGACGTACCGCTGGCGCATGCCCTTGGCGCGCGCGGTGCGGACGTGCTCCTCCTGCAACTGCTCGATCATCGTCGAACGCGCCATACGCGTGTACTGCGCGGTGAAGATCGTGGCCATCACGATCCAGGGGATCAGCAGGCCCATGAACCACCCGGCCGGGTCGTCCGTGATCGACGCCTCCTTGGGGTTCTCCAGCCAGCCGGTCTGGTAGACGAGGAGGCTCAGGACGATGGGGCCCAGGAAGTAGATCTGGAACGAGCTGAGCACCATCGACGCACCGCTGACCACCTTGTCGACGGCGGTGCCGCGCTTCCAGGCGGCCAGCAGGCCCGTACCGAGACCGAACAGCAGGAAGATCACCAGGCCGCCGACGGTCAGCGAGAGCGTCAGCGGGAAGCGGTCCATGATGGAGTCCCACACGAATTCGCCGCTGTCGAACGAGACGCCCAGGCACGGGGCGGAGCAGTGTCCCTGCGGGAAGTCCCGACCGGACACGATGCCCACCATGAACTCCCAGAACTGGGTGGTGATGGGTTTGTCCAGGCCCAGGTTCTCGCGGATGACCGCGATGTTCTCGGGGGAGCAGTTCTTGCCACAGGCCAGCTGCGCGAAGTCCTGCGGGATCGTATAGAACAGGAAGAACGTGAAGGCGCCGATCAGGAACATGATCACGACGGCGCCGCTCAGCCTGCGGATGAGGAACTGAAGCATGGCGGGTGGGTGCTCTCTTCGAAACGCGGCGGCAGGAGGGGGATACCGTCCGCGGGGGTGCGCTCCGCCTGGCGCACACCCCCGCGGATCAGCCGAGCGGGATGGTTACGGTTGCTTCAGGAACAGGTCGTTGATGTCGATGTAGCTCGACTCCGTGCTGAAGCGGGCACCGCCGATGTTCGAACCGAACAGCTGCATCTGCTTCGAGTAGTAGACCGGTACGGCCGGGTTGATCTCCTCCACGATGCGGTGGTGGGCCTGCTCCCAGGTCGTGGCGGCCTCCTCGGGCTCCTGCTTGAGGGCCTTCTGGATGAGGCTGTTGACCTGCGCGTCGTCGATGTGCGAGTAGTTCGACGAGCCGTCGGCGACCTGCGTGCCGTCGTAGACAGGGGTGATGACCGTGGACGGGGACGGCCAGTCCTGGCCCCAGCCGGTCATGTACAGGTCGTACGGGTTCTTGAGCTTGCCGACCTGCTCGTAGAAGGTCGCGCGGTCGATCTCCTTGGCCTGGACGTCGAAGCCGAGCTTGTTCAGCGCGTTCTTGATGATGACCATCTGGGCCTGGCCGCGCGGGGTGTTGGAGTAGGCGTAGCTGAGCTTGGTGCCCTTCTTGAAGCCGGCCTCCTCCAGCAGTTCCTTGGCCTTCGCCGGGTCGCCGTTGGGCTTCTTCAGCTTGCCGAACGGGTCGTACTTCGGGTCGAAGCCGGGCAGGGTCGGGGCCAGCAGACCACCCGCGACCTCACCGCCGTACCGGCCGCCGTCCGCCTGCACCATGGACTGGTTCGGGATCGCGTAGGAGATCGCGTCCCGGATCTTCTTGTCCTTCACCTTGGCGCTGTCCAGGTTGAAGGTCAGCTGCCAGACGTAGACCTGGTAGCCCTGGATGGTGCGCTTCTTCGTGGCGGGGTTGCCGACGACCGTCGACATCTGGGTCGGCGCCACGGAGTCCGTGAACTGGATGGCGTTCTTGGCCTCGCCCTGGTCGGCGATCAGACGCTTGGTCTGGCTCTCCTGGTCGATGGTGTTGCTGAAGTTGTAGCCGTCGACGTACTGGTGGCGTACCGGGTCCGTCTTCTCGTCCCACTGCTCGTTCCTGACGAGCTTCAGGGTCTTGCCGGCCTTGTACTCGGAGATCTTGTACGGGCCGAGGGCCGCCGGGGCCTTGTCGTACTTCTCCTTCGTGTCCTGCTTCTCGGGCACGATGGCGTAGCCGGCCATGGCCAGGGCCTGCGGGAGGTCCGGCTGGGGGCTCTTGAAGTGGAAGACGACCGTCTTGTCGTCCGGGGTCTCCAGGACCGAGTCCGGCAGGTGCTTGCCCTTGTACGGGCCGTCGGGCAGCGCCTTGCGGTAGTCGGAGCCCGAGAGCCAGTTCTGGACGAAGGTCGGACCGTCGAAGATGACCTTCGAGTACAGCCGCTCGATGGTGTGGCGGATGTCGGCGGACGTGATGACGTTGCCGTCCTCGTCCTTGACGCCGTCCTTGAGGGTGTACGTCCAGGTCTTGCCGCCGTCGGACGACTTGCCGGAGTCGGTGGCGATGTCACCGACGACGGTCAGGTTGCCCTTGTCGTCCTCCTGGAAGTTCGTCAGACCGCGGTGGATCAGGTTGGCGAACTGGCCGGCGTCGCTGACGTAGATCTGGCCCGGGTCCATGTGGGTCAGGTCGGACTGCTGGTACACGTTGATGACGCCGCCGGACTTGGCTCCGGGCACCGCCTCGGCCGGACCGTTGGACGCCTGGGCATCACCGTAGGCAACGGGGTTCGACTGCGCCTTGGCATCCTCCTTGGACTTGGAGTCGTCCTTGGAGTTGTTCTTGCCACTGTCGTTGGAGCAGCCGGTCAGCGCCAGCGACCCCGCCGCGACGGCGACGACTATGGCGCGCGCGGTGCGCTTTCTGATGGGCTTCATGATGCCTATGCACCTACCTGTCGATAGTTGTCCACGAGTGCTGCCTGGCGATCCGGTCTCCCGGAACGGGGGTGGCAGCTCCCCCACCACCAATGGACGGTTAGCGTCCGGTCTTGGGGTCGAATGCGTCCCGGACGGAGTCGCCGAGAAGGTTGAAGGCGAGCACGAAGATCACCAGTGCGACGCCCGGGAAGAACATGAACGCGGGGTCCTCTTCGTAGATCTCGGCGCCGATGGCGAACATCCGGCCCCAGTCCGGCGTCGGCTCCGTGAAGCCCACACCGACGTAGCTGAGGAACGCGATCGAGAGGATCGTGCTGGGCAGCATGTACGTGCCCTGCACCAGGATCGGCGTGACGATGTTCGGCAGGATCTCCTTGCGCACGATACGCGCCGGGGAGGCCCCCGAGACCTTCGCCGCCTCCACGAACTCCCGCTCCCGCAGGGAGAGCACGGAACTGCGCACCAGCCGGGCCATGCCCATCCAGCCGAGGAACCACATCACCAGGATGATCGCCACAGCGCGCAGATAGGTGGGGGTCTCGTCCGTCGGGGAGACGAACAGCGCGGTGACCACCGGCATGAAGGCGATGAAGAACAGCTGCTGCGGGAAGGCCAGGAAGAAGTCGGTGACCCGGNGCTGCTGCGGGAAGGCCAGGAAGAAGTCGGTGACCCGGCCCAGCCAGTAGTCGACCTTGCCGCCGAAGTAGCCGCTGACCATGCCGATGACGACGCCCGTCAGGACGCTGAACGCCGTGACGAGGACGGCCATGTAGAGCGAGGTGCGCATGCCGTACAGCAGCATGGTGAACACGTCGCGCCCCAGCTTGGGCTCCACGCCGAACCAGAAGTCACCGGACATTCCGCCGAAGGACCCGGTGGGCATGGCGAAGTCGTCCAGCAGGAAGGGGTAGTCGGGCTCCTGCGCGTACAGCGTGTACGGGTCCTTGCCGTACACCGCCGAGATGACCGGGGCGAGGGCGGCGACCGCGAAGAAGAAAATCACCACGCACGCGGCGACGACTCCGGTACGGTCTCGCTTGAAGCGGTACCACATCAGCTGCCCGGGGGAACGGCCTTCCAGCTTCTCGGCCCCGGCGGGCTCGGTGTTCGACTCGAGCTCGGGGTCCAAGGCCGCCGACGGCCCGGAGCCCTCGGCCTTGGTTGGACTGGTCATCTTTGTTCTTCCCCCGGGGATGGAGAGTTGAGCGCAGCACAGATACCGGCAGGTTCTGTGGTTTCAGGGAACTTTCACCAAGTGGGTCAACGCGCGTCAAGGGCGGAAGACATAGGGATCTCCCTACGGTCGAAATTTTGAACAAAAATTGCAGAGAATGACACCTGGGCGCGCTTGACAGGCGAGCTGACATTCTCGCAAAGCGGACATTTATGTCGAAAATTTCGTTTACGTGTCCGAAACTTGATTGGGCATTGCCCGATATGCGAACGGCGCCGTACCGTTTCCGCCGTCGCCCGAACTGAGCCGGTTTCGGCGTGCGGGAACACCCGCGCATGCCGAAGGCCCGGCCCTCCGCTGTGCGGAGAACCGGGCGCTTCGACGAACCCCGGGAGAACCTCCCGCAAACCCCCGTCAGGACCCCCGGAGAGCCTCCGGAGGGTCCTGACGGAGCAGGTCAGCCGTGCTTGGCGCGGCTGGCGGCGCGGCCCCGCTCACGGGCGTCCAGGTTGACCTTGCGGATGCGCACGGCCTCCGGGGTCACCTCGACGCACTCGTCGTCGCGGCAGAACTCCAGCGACTGCTCCAGCGAGAGCTTGCGCGGCGGGACGATCGCCTCGAACGAGTCGGCCGCGGCCGACCGCATGTTGGTGAGCTTCTTCTCCTTGGTGATGTTCACGTCCATGTCGTCGGCGCGCGAGTTCTCACCGACGATCATGCCCTCGTACACCTCGGTGCCGGGCTCGACGAAGAGCACGCCGCGCTCCTGGAGGTTCGTCATCGCGAAGGCGGTGACGGCGCCGGCGCGGTCGGCGACCAGCGAACCGTTGTTGCGGGTCGTCAGCGTGCCGAACCACGGCTCGTGGCCCTCGTGGATGGAGTGGGCGATACCCGTGCCGCGCGTGCCCGTGAGGAACTCGGTACGGAAGCCGATCAGGCCGCGGGAGGGGACGACGAACTCCAGGCGGACCCAGCCCGAGCCGTGGTTGGACATGTTGTCCATCCGGCCCTTGCGGACGCCCATGAGCTGCGTGACCGCGCCCATGTGCTCCTCAGGGACGTCGATCGTCATGCGCTCGACGGGCTCGTGGACCTTGCCGTCGATGATCTGGGTGACCACCTGCGGCTTGCCGATGGTCAGCTCGAAGCCCTCACGGCGCATCTGCTCGACCAGGATGGCCAGCGCCAGCTCGCCGCGGCCCTGCACCTCCCAGGCGTCGGGGCGCTCGGTCTCCAGGACGCGCAGCGAGACGTTGCCGATCAGCTCGCGGTCGAGCCGGTCCTTGACCTGGCGGGCGGTGACCTTGCGGTCCTTGACCGCGGCCTTGTTCTCCGCGCCCTTGCCGGTACCGCCGCGGCCGACCAGCGGCGAGGTGTTCGTGCCGATGGTCATCGAGATCGCCGGCTCGTCGACCGTGATGAGCGGCAGCGCGACCGGGTTCTCGGGGTCGGCGAGGGTCTCGCCGATCATGATGTCCGGGATACCGGCGACCGCGCAGATGTCACCGGGGCCGGCCTTCTCCGCGGGCTTGCGGGTGAGCGCCTCGGTCATCAGCAGCTCGGTGATGCGGACGTTCGCCATCGTGCCGTCACGCTTGATCCACGTGACCGTCTGGCCCTTGCGCAGCTCGCCCTGCTCGACGCGCAGGAGCGCGATACGGCCGAGGAAGTTGTCGGCGTCCAGGTTGGTGACGTGCGCCTGGAGCGGGGCGTCCTCGTCGTAGGACGGGGCCGGGACGTGCGAGAGGATCGTGGAGAAGAACGGCTCCAGGCTGTCGCTGTCGGCCGGGACCGTGCCGTTCTCCGGCTTGGTCAGCGACGCGACACCGTCACGCGCACACGCGTAGACGATGGGGAACTCGATCTGCTCCTCGTCGGCGTCCAGGTCGAGGAAGAGGTCGTACGCCTCGTTCACGACCTCGTCGATACGGGAGTCCGGGC
Source organism: Streptomyces beigongshangae (assembly GCF_019710745.1). Classification (GTDB taxonomy): domain Bacteria; phylum Actinomycetota; class Actinomycetes; order Streptomycetales; family Streptomycetaceae; genus Streptomyces; species Streptomyces beigongshangae. The sequence goes on along the minus strand of NZ_JAHKJW010000112.1, from coordinate 1,303 downwards.
GGTCCGTCTTGTTGATGCACAGGATGACGGGCAGGCGGGCCTGCAGCGCCTTGCGCAGCACGAAGCGGGTCTGCGGCAGCGGGCCCTCGGAGGCGTCGACCAGCAGGACGACCGCGTCCACCATCGACAGGCCGCGCTCGACCTCACCGCCGAAGTCGGCGTGGCCGGGGGTGTCGATGATGTTGATCGTGATGACGTCGCCGCCATCCTTCGGGTGGTACTTGACCGCCGTGTTCTTGGCCAGGATCGTGATGCCCTTCTCACGTTCCAGGTCGTTCGAGTCCATCATGCGGTCGTCGAGCGACTCGGCGGCGTGCGCGGCGAAGGCACCGGCCTGCTTGAGCATGGCGTCGACCAGGGTGGTCTTGCCGTGGTCGACGTGGGCGACGATGGCGACGTTGCGGATGTCGTGGCGCGTGGCCATATTGAGGCGCTTCTCCCGGAGTGAGGTGACGGCCATCCGCTGCTGCGCGGGGCCCTGCCGGGCTGAAACGTGCCACGGCCTTGCCCCCCATGGTACGGGCCCGCCGCCGTCCGGGCTGCGCGGGTGGGCTGCGTCGGCTGTCACAGTGCGGGTCGCGGAGGGCCGCCCGCACCGTTCCCCGCGCCCCTCGCGGGGCCCGGTTCCACGGGTTCACCTGCGGGTTCCGCTCTTCTTCAAGTAGCCCATGTCCTCGTACAGGGGGGTCTGGAAACCGAAGGCACCCGCGTTGGCGAGACGGGTGCGGGCCGCCATGAGCTGGGGGCGCTGGTAGAGGGGGATCGAGCCCGCGGCGGCCCAGATGCGGGCGTCGGCCCTGCGGACCAGCTCGCGGGACTCCGCCGGGTCGAGTTCGGCGACGGCCTGGTCGAAGAGCTGGTCCACCTGGTCGGTGCCGACCCGGGTGAAGTTCTGCTCGACGTTCAGGGAGCCGTCCGCCGCCGGGACCGGCTTGGCGTAGATGGGGCGCGCGTCGGTCGCGGGGAATGCGGAGGCGGGCCAGGAGTACAGCGCCAGGTCGTACTGGCCCGAGGCGATGTGGTCCTTGAAGTAGCTCGCGTCCTCGACCTTGGAGATCTCGGTGCGGATGCCGACGCGGTCCAGCATCCGGGCGATGCGCTCCCCCACCGCCCGCAGCGACTGCGAGCCGGGGCCCGAGGGGAGCACGAAGCGCAGGGACAGCGGCCTGCCGTCCTTGGCCAGGAGCCCCGCCCCGGCCCGGCCCGGGGCGACCGTGCGGCCCGGGGCGACCGTGCGGCCCGGGGCGGCCGTGCGGCCCGGGGCGACCGTGCGGCTCGGGGCGGCCGTGCCCTTCGGCGCGTA
>NZ_JAHKJW010000111.1 GCF_019710745.1 Streptomyces beigongshangae | reverse complement strand
TGTCAATGAAACAAACGGAGTTGATTACCGGGGCGGGCGATGAGCAGGGAATCTGCCGTGAACCAGGAGTCGGAACCTTTCCCGGGACCGGAAAACGAGGGCTCGATCGCGGGCACTCCCGCACCGGAGAAGCCCGACCGCCACATCCGACGGGACATCGGCCTACCGTGACGCCGCGTCAGTTCGCGGTCTTGCGGATCCGGGCCGGCAGGGGAGACTGCCTTCACCACCGGGGTCGCCCGGTCCCCGGCCGCACCACGCCGAGCAGGTCGGCCCACCGCCGCTCCACCGAGATGAGGTCTCATGAACCGAACCCGAGCCGCCGTCAGCGCGGTCGCCGTGCTCCTGTTCACCGCCGGCCTCGCCGTCGGCCCGGCAACCGCCGCCACCGCCACTGAGGCGAAGGCCCGTGTCGGAGCCGACTGGGCGACTCAGTCGATCGTTTTCACCGCCGCCGCAGGGCAGACCAACGACCTCAGCATATTCTCCATGTACACCAGCGACGGGATCCGGCGGATCGGCTTCAGGGACGTGGTCCCGCTCGCACCGGGCGACCACTGTGCGTACTCCGGAGCCGAGGACACCACCTCCGTCGTCTGCGAACTGCCCGCCGACAGCGCCCGGCCCGACAGGATCGACGCCTTCCTCGGCGACGGCGACGACACGATCGCCGCCTTCGACCCCGGGATCGGCACCGTCGGCGGCGGCCCCGGCGACGACGAACTGCACGCCCACACCGCGCGCACCGTGCTGGGCGGCGCGGGGAATGACATGGTCATGGGACCTGCCGCCCTGCACGGCGGCGACGGCACGGACCACCTGATGGGTGACAGCGGCGACCAGCGGATGTGGGGCGGCCGGGGCGACGACATGATCGAGGGCTACGGCGGTGACGACACCGTGCACGCCGGCCCCGGCGACGACCACGCCATGGGCGGGGACGGCCGCGACGTCCTCCTCGGCGGCCCCGGCAACGACACGCTGGACGGCGAAGGCGGCGACGACCTCGTCTGCGGCGGCACCGGGAAGGACGCCCTCGAAGGCGGCCCCGGCCGCGACGTCGTCCTCCCGTGAGACGCTGTTCCACCCGGCCGGCCTACGGTGGCGTATGAGGGTTACGGCGATGGCGGTGAAGGCCAGGAGGCGTTCCGGCCTGCGCTCGTATCCGCCCTGCCCCTGACGGTCGTGAACTCCCGGGCGTACGGGCCGGACGCCGTCGGACCGGTCGCCGATGTCGTCCGCGCCGCGCGGACCCCGCCGCCCGCGGCACCGGCGGCGTCCGCCCGGAGCGCCCACCGGGCCTCCTGAAGGATTCCGCCGGGGCGTGGAGCACAACCCGACCGGCTCGCAGCTGACCTTCCGCTCGCCGGCGGCCGACTCGTCGTACCCGTCGGTCCCGCCGCGCGAGCAGTGATCTCCGGCTGCTGCCGGACGGGCCACTGCCCCTCGCCACCGCGTGCCCGGCAGCAGCGTCCCCGGGCCGGCCGAGGCGCCTTCGGCAGCCTCCGTCGCCTCGGGGACGAACGACACAGCGTAGTCCAGGCCCGGCGCGGCCGCCCCCTCGGCCTGACGGAACCCCGCCCGCGGGCCGGGGACCGGAGCCGGCCCCGCACCCCCGGACGGCGCACCGGGTCCCGCCGCGGGCGCCGTCCGGGGTGTGCGGGCCGCGCGCGGCGGTCCCGGGGAAAACGTCGGACACCGCCGGGACAGGGCGTGCACGCGCCGTACGGATCATGATCACGCCGCCCCGTTCAGTGTGTGAGGGTTTTGGAGAGGAAGTCCTTCGCGTGGTCGCTGCGCGGGTCGGTGAAGAACGCCTCCGGGGTGCGGTCCTCGCCGTCGGCACCATCGGCACCATCGGTGCCATCGGTGCCATCGGCCGTGAAGACGGCACGACGGGCAGCCGAGCGCGCGAATCCCATCCCGTGGGTGACCACGACCGTCGTCATGCCGTCACGCGCGAGCTGCCGCATGATCTCCAGGACCTCCAGGACCTCGTCGACTATCTCCGGGCCGAGCGCCGAGGTCGGCTCGTCGAAGAGGGGCACCCCGGGGTCCGTGGTGAGGGCGCGGGCGATCGCCACGCGCTGCCGCCGACCTCCCGAGAGCTGCGCCGGGTACTTCCGCGCCCGCGGGATCGGACCCACCCGGCCGGGCAGTTCGAGCGAGCGCCTGTCGGCCTCGCCCCTCTCGCGGCCGCGCGCCTCCACCTGCGCCGGCGAGGCGTTCTGCAGGACCGCCCGGTGCCCGAGGAGGTTGGAGGACTGGAAGACCATTCCGGCCTCGGCACGGACCTTCGCGAGTGCCTTGAGGTCGATGTCCCGCAGGACGTGCAGTTCGCCGAAGTACTTGTTGACGTCACGCAGCTCGATCAAAGGATTGACGGCCATGCTCAGCCCTACCCACTCTCAGCAGTGTCGGGATGGCCGCAAACTATCCACAGCGGGGTGCCCCGAAGCCGCGACACGCACTTTTCGGGCATTAGCCGTATTTAAACCGTCATTGGTGCAGACCAGACGGCTACGACTCCGCCACCTCGGCGTACAGCTGCGACAGTTCGGGAACGCCGCTGGCCGCCCACTCGTGCCCCGAGACGACCACGTCGATCTCCCGGCCCGACGCCAGGCGCACCACCGGTCGGCCGTCGCGCCAGACCTCCCAGACCGCGCCGGGGACCGTGCGCACGATGACCGTGCCGAGGTAGAGGCCCGCGTCGTTGCCGAGCCAGGTCAGGCTCTCCTCGTCGTCGCGCCAGCGCGGCAGCAGCTGGTCGAGGGCCTCCAACGAGGCCACGGTGTCATCGAGTTCGATCCCCGCCCGGTGGGCCTGGGAGCGCAGCAGTTCGCATTCGGAGAGCAGCCCGGCCACCCCCTCGTGGTCGTTCCCGCCCTCCGGGAATGCCTCGGCCCCTCCGGCGGGGTCCCGCTTCTTGCGCCAGTTGCCCAGGAAAGGGATGTTCATACGCCCAGCCTTTCATCCGTATGACCGCATGCACCACAGGGCGCGCGGAGCGCCTGTTCCCGGGGAGTTCGCACGCAGTTCGCGCCTGCCTCATTGACGCGTCCCCGCTGGCTCCTTAGCTTCACGGTGCATCTGTCGTTTCGTCAGCTGAGGAGTCGGTGTGTGCCGACATGTGTGGGGTACCGCCGTCGCTCTGACGCTGCTGTCGACGGCCGTGACGGCTCCGGCGACGGCCGTGCCCCAGGCCGGGCCGACCCGGCAGGAAGCGCAGGCCGGGCAGGCCGGGCAGGCGAGGCAGGCCGGGCAGGCGAGGCAGGCCGGGCAGGCGAGGCAGGCCGGGCAGCGGCCGCTGCCGCTGGAGCGGCTCTTCGACAACACGGCCGTGAGCGACGACGCGCGGCCCGCCGGTGCCGACTTCGACGGCTCCGGCGCCTCCCTGTCGGCGCAGGACCTGAGCGCCGCCGGATGGGTGCCGGGCCGCTCGCTGACGGTCCGGGGCGCCGACCTGACCTGGCCCCGCAGCGCGCCGGGCACACCCGACAACGTACGCGCCGACGGCCAGTCCGTCCGGGTGCGCGGCAGCGGTGACGCGCTCGCCCTCCTCGTCGCGGGCACCGGCGGCGGCGAGGAGAGCGGCACGGGCGTGGTGCGGTACCGCGACGGTTCGCGCTCCTCCTACCGGCTGACCGCGCCGGACTGGCGCGGCGGCCCGCTCGCCACCAAGGCCGTGGCACTGCCCCACGTCAACACGCCCGGCGGCCAACTCGCCGAGAAGGCACGGCTGTACGTCGTGACCGTGCCGCTCGCCCGGGGGCGCGCGGTGGACTCCGTGACGCTGCCGCGCAACGGCGACCTGCATGTCTTCGCGCTGTCGGTACGTGCCGAAAGCCGTGGCTGGACCGGCAGTTGGGCCGCGTCGACCTCCGGCTACACGGCGGTCGGGCCGTGGACGGACCGGACGCTGCGCCTGGTGGTGCACACCTCCGCGGGCGGGCCGCGCGTGCGGATCCGGCTCGACAACACGTTCGCGGCGGCCCCCGTGCGGGTCGGCAGCGCGACGGTGGCCGTTCAGGCGTCCGGGGCGAAGTCCCTCGGTGAGCCCGTGCCGTTGTCCTTCCGGGGCTCCGCCGCCACCGGGATCCCGGCCGGGACCCAGGTGTTCAGCGATCCGCTGGGGTTCGACGTACCCCCGGACAGCAATCTGCTGGTGAGTCTCCACCTGCCGGGGACGGTGACGGCGGCGCCCGTGCACAGTCTGGCCGTGCAGCAGTCGTACGTGAGCGAGCCCGGTGACCACGCGGCGGACGCCGCCCCGGACGCGTACACCTCCACGATCCTCAACTGGCCCCTGCTGACCGGGGTCGACGTGGCGGGCGGGCCCGGGTCCGTGGTGCTGCTCGGCGACTCGATCACGGACGGCGAGAAGTCGACGCGGGACGCGAACCGGCGCTGGCCCGATCTGCTGGCCGACCGGCTGCGGGAGCAGGAGGCGGTGCCGCGCTACGGGGTGCTCAACCACGGCATCTCGGCGAACCGCGTGGTCACGGACCGGTACACCGGTGACGGGGTCTCCGCCGACACGGGCGGGGTGAGCGCGCTGCACCGGCTGGACCGGGATGTCCTGGCGCAGACGTCCGTACGGACGGCCGTGGTCTTCCAGGGGGTCAACGACGTGCGGTGGGGGGCGAGCGCGGAACAGGTCGTGGAGGGGCTGCGGACCGTCGCCGAGCGGGCGCGCGGTCGCGGGCTGCGGGTGCTGGCCGCGACGATCGCGCCCTGCGCCGGGGAGGCCCGGTGCACCGCCGCCGCGGACGCGGAGCGGGCGGCCGTGAACCGGTGGATCCGGTCCGACTCCGGGGCCGCCGCGTTCGACGGTGTGCTCGACTTCGACGCGGTGCTGCGGGATCCGGGGGATCCCGCCCGGATGCTTCCCGCCTACGACAGCGGAGACCATCTGCATCCCGGGGAGGCGGGGCTCGCCGCGCTGGCGGAGTCCGTGGATCTGGGGATGCTGTAGGGGCGGGGCCCCCGGGGTACGAACCGGGCCGGGAGCAGGGCGCTGCCGGATGCTGTCGGACGTCGCCGGGTGCCGTCGGGGCGTGAGCGGGTCCCGGCCCGGGTGCCGGTCCGGGACCCGGGCCGGCTGTGCGCGGCCGACGGGGCTAGACGTCCAGGTCGACCACGACCGGGGCGTGGTCCGAGGCGCCCTTGCCCTTCCGCTCGTCCCGGTCCACGTAGGCGTCCGTCACCGCCTTGGCGAAGGGGGCGTTGCCGTAGACCAGGTCGATGCGCATGCCGCGGTTCTTGGGGAAGCCGAGCTGGCGGTAGTCCCAGTACGTGAACGGGTGGTCGTACTTCAGGGGGCGCGGGACCACGTCCGTGAGGCCGGTTTCGCGCAGGGCGGCGAGGGCGGCGCGCTCGGGCCCGGTGACGTGCGTGGAGCCTTCGAAGAGGGACCGGTCGAAGACGTCGTCGTCCGTCGGCGCCACGTTGTAGTCGCCCAGCACCGCGAACGGGCGGCTGCCGGCCGCGTCGTCCGCGACGGCCGCCTTCAGCGCCTCGAACCACTGGAGCTTGTACGCGTAGTGCGGGTGGCCCACCTCGCGGCCGTTCGGCACGTAGACCGACCAGACGCGTACCGGGCCGCAGGTCGCGCGGACCGCCCGGGGCTCCTCGACGCCCTCGTAGCCGGGGTCGCCGGGCAGGCCCTTGACGACGTCCTCCAGGCCCACCCGGGACACCACCGCCACTCCGTTCCACCGCCCCGTCGCGTTCACCGCGGACTCGTAGCCCAGCTCCCGGAGCTGCTCGGACGGGAACTGCTCGGCGTTGGTCTTCGTCTCCTGGATGCACAGCACGTCCGTGCCGCTGCTCTCCAGCCAGGGCAGCAGCCTCGGCAGACGGGCGGTGATCGAGTTCACGTTCCAGGTGGCGATACGCATGGGCACAACCTACCCGGCGGCTGTGACAGCCGGAGGTCGCGACAGTCGCAGGCCGCGGCAGGCGGAGAGCGTGGCAGTCAGAGGTCAGAGGTCGGCCGTCTCGCCCGGTGCCAGCCGCAGGTGCTCGGAGCCGCCCAGGGCACCGATCTGACGGTCGTAGATCGGGCGCGCCAGGTCGGTGAGCAGGGCGTCGTGGATGTCGTACGCCCGCTGGGGCCGCACCTCCCTGACGTAGTCGATGACCTCGGAGATCTTGTTCCAGGGGGCCATCACCGGGAGCATCAGCGTCTCGACCGCCCGGCCGGGGACCGTGAGGGCGTCGCCCGGGTGGAAGACGCGTCCGCCGTCGACGAGGTAGCCGACGTTGGTGACGCGCGGGATGTCGGGGTGGATCACGGCGTGCAGTTCGCCGTGGACCTGCACGTCGAAGCCCGCGGCGGTGAAAGCGTCGCCGTGCCCGACCGTGTGCACCCGGCCCGGGAACGCGGCCGAGAGCTGGTCGGCGACGGACCTGAGGGTCCAGATCTCCGCCCCGGGATTCGCTTCCAGACCGGCCCGCAGGTGTCCTTCGCTGAAGTGGTCGGGATGCTCGTGCGTGACGAGGATCGCGTCCGCGCCCATCGCGGCGTCCGCCTCGCTGAAGGCACCGGGGTCGATGACGAGGACGCGGCCGTCCTTCTCCAGGCGGACGCAGGCGTGCGACTTCTTCGTGAGCTTCATGGTCCCCATCCTGCCTCCGGGCACCGGCGCGGGCCCACCGCGGGTGCCCCGTTCCCGGCACCCGCTCCCGGCACCCGCTCCCGCGTCGCTCCCGCCTCACTGCCGCGTCACTCCTGCGGTGTGGTCTCCTCGCGGATGACCTGCTGGGCCACCTTGAAGGCGCTGTTCGCCGCCGGTACGCCGCAGTAGACGGCCGCCTGGAGGAGCACCTCCTTGATCTCGACCGGCGTGAGGCCGTTGCGGAGGGCGGCCCGGGTGTGGAAGGCCAGCTCGTCGAGGTGGCCACCCGCCACCAGGGCGGTGAGCGTGACACAGCTGCGCGAGCGCCGGTCCAGGCCGGGCCGGTTCCAGATCTCACCCCACGCGTACCGGGTGATGAACTCCTGGAAGTCCCCGGAGAAGTCGTCGGCCCCTGCCAGCGCCCGGTCCACATGGGCGTCCCCCAGCACCTCACGGCGGACCTTGAGGCCCGCGTCGTACGGGTCGGCCCGGCCCACGGTCGCCTCGGGCTGGGGGGCGGGCGCGATCTCCGCGACGGGCGAGGTCTGCTGCGGCACGGCGGCCGCGTGCTTCGCCTGGCCCACCTGACCTGTCTGGCCCACCTGGCCCATCTGGTTCAGCTGGTTCGCCTGGGGGACCACGACCGCCATCTGCCCGGTGGACGAGTCGTAGGCCGGCTGCTGCCAGGCGGTGGAGAAGTGGCGCACGAGGAGGTCCGTGACCGCGGCGGGCTGTTCCACGGGGACCAGGTGGGAGGCACCGGGCACTACCGCGAGGCGGGCGTCCGGTATCCCGGCGACCAGGGTGCGGGCCTCGGCGGGACCGGTCACCTGGTCGTCCGAACCGACCAGGACGAGCGTCGGCACCCCGATCCGGCCGAGTTCGGCGCGGATGTCGAAGGCCGCGAGCGCCTCGCACGCGGCGATGTAGCAGCCGGGATCCGTGGTGCGCACCATCTGCACGGCCCACTCGGTGATCGCGGGCTGCGCCGCGGCGAACCCGCTCGTGAACCAGCGCTCGGGGGACGTCCGCGCGATGGGGTCCAGACCGTTCGACCGTACGATCACGCCGCGCTGGCGGAACTCGTCGGCCGTACCGAAGCGCGGGGAGGCCGCGATCAGGGTGAGCGAGGCGAGGCGGTCCGGCCGGCGCAGCGCGAGTTCGGCGCCCACGGCGCCGCCGAGCGCGCAGCCCGCGTAGCCGAACCGCTGGACACCGAGCCCGTCGAGGGTGGCGAGCAGCCGCTCGGCCAGCTCGGTGACCGAGCCGGCCGGATGCGCGGGCGCGCCACCGTGCCCCGGCAGGTCGAAGCGGAAGACCCGCCACTGCTTGGTCAGTTCCGGAACCTGACGATCCCACATGTGCCAGGTCGTGCCGAGCGAGGGACCGAGGATCAGCACGGGGGCGTCCTCGGGGCCGTCGAAGCGGTACTGGAGGGCGGGATACTTCATCTCACTCACCGCTCCACGCTAACTTCCGCACCTGCGGTCACGGAAACGGGCCGGGTTCGTCCACGCTCCCTGCACGCGGCCGCCACATGTCGTGCGGCGGGCCGCGCGGCAGGTCACACGGCCTGGACCGGGTGTCGGACGACCGCGTCGAAAAGATAGCCCTGGGTGTTGTGGACGGTGGTCCTCGGCTGGGTGCGGCCCGTCGTGTCCGTCGCACGCGCCAGGAGCGTGTACGCCCCCGGGGCCGCCGGACGCCAGTCGGCGGACCAGCGCACCCAGTCGGCGCGGCGCGGGGTGTCGTGGAGGCGGGCGCGTCGCCAGGTCGTGCCGCCGTCGGTGCTCACGTCGACGCGTGCGATCCTGCCCGCGCCCGACCAGGAGCGGCCGGTGAGACGGTGGTCGGCGGCGGCCGCCAGGCTCGCGTTCCACGGGAGTTCGAAGGCGCTCTTGAGGGTCTGACGGGTGAGCGGGGCGCTGCCGCCCTCCGGGTACGCGGCGCCGAACAGCCGGTAGAAGTCGGTGTTCCAGGGCGAGTACAGCGGCTGGGCGGAGACCTCGATGTCGCCGACCCACTTGATCGACGCGATACCCGTCCAGGACGGCACGAGGACCCGTACGGGGTGTCCGTGGTCCGGCGGGAGCGGCTCGCCGTTCATCTCGTACGCGAGCAGCACGTCGTCCAGGGCCTTCGCCAGCGGCAGCGGGCGGCGGACCCGGCCCAGGTTCGTGCCGTCCGCCGTGACGTAGTCGGCGTCCAGGCCGCGGGGCAGGACGTCCACGGCGTCCCGGCCCAGGCCGGCGCGGCGCAGCACCTCGCCGAGCCGTACGCCGCGCCAGCGGGCCGCGCCGATCGCCCCCAGGGTCCAGGCCGTACCGGACACGCTCTGGCCCTGCTGCGTCGTGAAGAGGCTGCGGCCGTTGCCCGCGCACTCCACGAACGCGCTGCGGGTGGTGGCGGGCAGCCGCTTCAGGTCGTCGAGCGTGAACTCGGCGGCGCGGCCCCGCACCAGGCCGTCCCCCCAGACGGTGAGGGTCCAGGCGCTCGCGTCCAGGACGGGCGTGGAGGTGTGGTTCCGGACGAAGAAGCGGTCCGTGGGGGTGTGGTGCCCCGTGCCGGCCAGCGCCTCGAACCTGGTCTCCGCGTTCGTGCCTCGGGTGGTGAACCAGGCTTCGGGCAGGGGCTTGACGATGCCCGGGGCCGCGGCGGCGGCCACGGTGTCCTCGGCGCGTTCGGCAGCCGCGGGGGCTGCCGGGGCGGGCGCGGCGAAACCGGTGCCGGCCACGGTGGCCGTCGTGGCCAGTCCGGCGGCGGCGAGCAGGCGGAGCAGGTCGCGGCGCTCGACGCCGTCGGCCCGGGCTTCGCCCGCGAGCCACTGCCGGAGTCTGCGGCGGTCGTAGGCGGACTCGCCGGACTCGTTGGACTCGTCGGTGGAGGGTCCGTTGTGGGGCATGGGCGGGTTCCTGCCTCTCGGAGGGTTCACGGGCATGCGTGCGGAGGGTGTGGGGGTGAGGGGGGACGGGCGGCATCGGGTGCCGGGTGGCATCGGGTGCCGGGTACGGCAGAACGCGGCGGGCGGGGTCTTCGGTGCCCGCCGGACTTTCGGGACGCGGCTGTGCCCGGGGGTGGATCGGGGGTGCGGCCGGGCCGGGCGCGGTCTCGGCCGGGGCGAAATCCGCCGCCGGTCACCGCCGCCGGGTCGGCGTGTGCTCGACGAGGATCAACAACAGCCGTGCGGCGTGCGCACGCGGAACCGCGGGGCGTGGCGGCACTCACTGAGGATCATGGGCGCCATGGTACGAGCCCGCACGCCGACTCGCCCGTGATTCGCGGCAGTTCGTCGCCGCGGTCCGGGCCGGGAAGGGCCGGCCGCGGCCCGTGTTCAGACGCCGGTGGGCGGGCCGAGGCCGGTGAGGGCGCCGACCGGGTCGAGGTCGGGGGTGCCGCGGGGCCACCAGTCGTCGTGGCCCGGTTCCGACTCGTAGGCGTACCAGAGGCCGTCGTGGCCCAGGCGGAGCTGCAGGTGGCCGCGGGGGTGGGTGAGGTGGTTGCGCCAGGGCCGGAAAGCGGGGAGGTCGGCCGCGAGGAGGAGCGGGCGGGCCCGGTCGAAACGGCCTGCCGGCGGGTCCCATGCCTCTTCGAGGGCGGCGAGCCCCCCGCTCCCGCCCTGGCGCCACGCGGCGACCGCGCGGGCCAGGTCAGCCGGGGTGCGGCCCGCGGCTGCGGCCAGGGACGCGTAGAGGGCGCGGGTGGTCGCGGTGAGGCCGGAACCCGGACGGGTGGCGGCGAGCCGGACGGCGTCCTGCCAGAGCGTCAGTCCGGCGAGCGGGTCGCGGCCCGTGGTCAGCAGCGCGTGCGCACGGGCTGCCGCGTCGGTGGCCAGCTGGTCCAGCGCGAACGGGTCGGGGCCACCGGGCGACGCGGGGTAGGCCGGGGGCTGCTCCGGATGTGCGGGAGGCGGCAGCGGGGCCGGCAGGGGCGGCAGCACCCGGGCGTGCACGGTCTCGCGGGCGAGCACGCCGGGCAGCGCGGGCTCCCCCGCCTGCCGGGCCGAACGGGTCGAACGGGCCGCCAGGGTGGCGTTGCGCCGCGACAGCGCGTCCAGCAGTTCGCGCTCGCCCCGGCCGCGCAGCAGGAGGAGCACGAACGGGTCCTCGTCCAGCAGCCGTGCGGTCTGGTAGCAGAGGGCGGCGGCGTGCTTGCAGGGGTGCCCGGAGTCGGGGCAGCTGCAGCGCGGGACGAGATCGCCGGGGCCGGGGAGCAGGTCCGCCCCGCTGTCGGCGAGCGCCTGGGGCAGGTCCTTGTCGAGCAACGCCGCGATGTGGCCCGGCCGTTCGGCGGCGGTGTCGAGGAACCGGTCCCAGTCGTCGTCCCGGAGCGTACGCATCCGGATCTGTACCCGGTACGGCCGCGGGCGGCTCCCGTGCACGTAGGCGAGCACCAGGCCCGGCGTGACGGTGATGGCGTCGACGCGCCCTCTGCGCGCGTACGCCTCGCCCCGCGCGAGCCGCGCCGCGTCGAGCGCCGTGTCCTCCAGCGCGGCGATCCAGGCGTTGCCCCACCACGTCCCGGCGAACCCGGCGGCATCCTGCGGCCGTGCCGGCAGCGCGGGGAAGGTGCGCCGCAGTTCACCGTCGCGGGCCGGGTCGGCCATGGACCGCCCCGGCACGGCGACACCGCGGCGCGCGGGGTCCGCACCGTCGCCGGGAGCGGAGGGGACGACGGGAGCGGGGGCAAGGACCGGGGCGGAGGCAGGGACCGGGGCGGGCTCGGGGTGCGGTGTGAAGCGATCATCGGAGTTCCGGCCGTCGGCGGAGACGGGCCCGGCGGGAGCGGCCTCCGCGTCGACGGCCCGGGGGCCGGTGCCAGTGCCGATGCCGGTGCCGGTGCCGGTGCCGGTGTCAGCGCCGGTGTCGGTGCCGGGGCGGGGGGCCGTCCTCGGACGCGTGGTGGCCGTCTCACGGTCGGCCTCCTCCGACCGGGCCTCCCTCTCCATGCGGGACGACAGCTCGAAGGCGTTGCCCAGCCGCTCGGCCATCTCCCGGACCTGGGCCGCGGCCTCGCGGCCCGACGCGGGCGGGCGGGGTCCGGTGGCGGGCCCGCCACCGCGTCGCCTGCGGGCTCCG
>NZ_JAHKJW010000110.1 GCF_019710745.1 Streptomyces beigongshangae | reverse complement strand
GGCAGCCCGCGCTCGCGGTGCACCGCGTGCAGGGCGGCGAGCGCTCCGGCCAGGCCGGTCGACACGTCCGGCGGGGCGCCGTCGCCGAGCGCCGCCAGCGCCAGCGCGTCCAGCGCCGTCGGCAGGCACGCGGCGAGGTCGTCGCCGGCCAGGCCGGCCACGCGGGCGAGGGCGTAGCAGATCCCGCCCAGACCTTCGAACCCGCCCGGGCCCACGGCCCGGCTCAGCACCGGGTCGGCGGCCATCGCGGCGACGAGCTCGGGCACCGGGGCGAGCGCCGCCCGGGCCAGCCCGGTGTGCCGGGCGGAGCCGGTGAGCGCGCCGAACTGGGCGAGGAACAGGGCCACTCCGGTGTATCCCTGGGCCAGTCCGGCACCCATGGGCAGCACCGTCCAGTGGTCGTCGACCGCCTCCAGGCCGATCCAGTTGACCCGGTCGTGCCCGCGGACGGCCCGGCCGGCGATCCCGTCGGCGATCTCGGAGGCGGCGGCCAGCAGCGCGGAGGATTCCGGCAGGGCGGCGGGAGCGGGGCGGGCCCGGCGGCCCACCCGGTGGTGGCGTCCGGCGGCACCGGGCTCCGCGGACGCCAGGGCGGCCGAGACGATCCACTCCTGGGTGCGGCGGTCGACGGTGCTCATGGCGGCGAGTTTCGCCTGCGCGCAGGCGAGGCCGGAGGTGTCCAGGACGCCGTTCACGGCGGTCCCGTCCGAGGCGAGGACCTCCCGTGAACCGGGCCGGTGGAAGAAGACCGGGACGTCGCCGTCCCACAGGTCGGCGATCTCGTACTCGATCAGCGCCTGGCGGGCCGGGTCGCCGTCCGAGTCGGCCCACAGCACCGCGAACATGGCGTCCCGGTCGAGCCCGTCGCGCAGCACCTGTGGATGGGTCGCCTCCTCCAGCAGGGTGGCGTACAGCATCGTCGGGCGGAGCACGAGCCGGCCGATCGCGTCCGCGCCGGCGGCCAGCGGCCCGGCCGGGGCGGACAGTTCGTCGCGGTGGCGGACGACGGCGTCGTACCCGGTGCGGAACCCCGCCAGGACCGCCGCCGCCCGGTCGGCGCCGCCGGGCCCCGTCCCGGCGGCGCAGGGCTGGTTCAGCGCGCCGGTGAACGGCGCAGGGCGGCGCACCAGGCGCATCTCGTCCGTGCCGGCGTCCTCCCACACCATCCGGGTGTTCGGGGACTGCCCGCCCGGCGCGCCGCCCAGCGCGGAGACGTCGACCGCGCCCACCTCGCCCACCAGCAGCTGCGGCAGCAGGCAGGTGCGGTGCACCGAGGAGGCGTGCGCCCCGGCGGCCGGGTCCGGCCGGGTGGTCCCGCCCTCGCGCAGGACGGGGTGCAGCAGTGTCTCCACGTCGACGAGCACGGGCTGGTCGCCGCAGGCGAGGACGTTCTCGTAGTGCAGGTCCACCCCTTCGAGGGTGTGGGCCAGCGCGATCAGCGCGCCCTGCCGGCGGTGGAAGCGGTCGATCTCGGCCAGCGAACGGCACGTCCGGTGGCCGATGTGCTCCAGCCACCCGTAGCCGTCCCCGGCCACCCAGCGCGGGGTGCGCAGCTCCAGGCCCGGGACCTTGGCGGCCAGCCAGCCCGCCATCCCGTCCAGCAGGGCGTGCTGGCCGACCGGCCGCGGCTTGTAGACCGCGCGGCCGCCGCCGGCGAACCGGAGCACCGCCACCGATCTGCCCTGCTGGTGCGGGTCCCCGAGTCCCAGCTCGACGGCGGCCAGCGGACCCGGGTCCGTCCCGCCGAACAGTCCGGCGGCGAGCTCCCGCCGGTCGGCGGCGAGCCGCGCCAGCAGTTCGGCGCCGGACCGGGCGGTGTGCCGGCAGGTGCGGGCCAGCAGCCGGGCGAGGACCGGATATCCGGCGAACAGCCGGGCCAGCCCCGCCCGGGTGGCCGTCCGGGCGGTGAAACCGGCGAACCGGGCCGCCCCGGTGGGGCCGGACAGGTCGCCCGCGGTGCGCGCGGCGGCGAGCTCGACGACCAGTGTCCGGGCGGCGGCCCTGGCCAGCCGCCGCGCCAGCCAGTCGGCGTAGCTCCCGGCGAACACCGCCGTCTCGCCGGGGTCGGCCCCGTCCGCCGCGGCCCGTCCGGTCAGCTCGGCGACGGCCGCCGACACCAGCGGGCGCAGCACGGGTTCGAACACGACCGCCCCGTCCGCCGGATCGGCGGGCGCGCCCGCCCCGGCCGCGCGGACCTCCGCGGGCGTCCCCGGGGCCGCGGCGACCGCGGCCTCGGCGAACACCGCCCACTGCGGCTTGGCAAGCCGGCCGGCCAGGCGGGGGGCGGGTTCGGCGGCGAGCGCCGCCATCAGCCGGGGATCGGCACCCAGCCGGGCCGCGCGGACGGACTCGCAGGCCAGCTCGACCGGCGAGCGGGTGCGCGACCCGGCGGCCGGGCCCGGCGACGCCGGCAGCGCCCTCGGGGGGTCCGCGGCCGACAGCCGTTCGCGCAGTGTCGCGGCCGGCGCCCACCAGGAGGACGTCGTCCCCGTGACGGGAGGAGCGGTGTCGGTTGTGGTCACGTCCGCCACCCTTCCAGCGGTGCCGCCCGCCCGTACAGGGGGACAGGACCCCCACATTCCGCGGCGGACTACCCAGTCGACGCCCCGCCGGACCCCCATACGTACCGCCGGGCGGCCCGGCGGGGGCGGAGGACGGCCGGGACGGCCCTGTTCCGGGGCGGGCGGCCCCTCCGTCCGGCCCGGTGCGCTCCGGCCGCCGGCGCACGGCCCGGGAGCGGTCCGGCGGGTACGGGGAATGCGGGTACTCGCGCCCCATGCGGCCTGTCGCACCGGTTGCCGAGACTCCTCACCGAGAGGTTCGCCGCACGCTGAGCTAGGAGTACACATGGGCAGTCCCCTGTCGTTGTGCGTCGTCGCCCTGGACCCGCTGCTCGAAGCCGGCGCCGTCAGCGCCCTGTCCGGCAACCCGGACATCGCGCTGGTCCAGCCGGAGGAGAGGGCCGACGTGGCCGTCGTGATCGTCGACCGGGTGGACCGCCAGGAACTCGATCTGGTGGCCGCGACCGGCGCCGGCCCGCAGCCGCCCGCCATCATCGTGATCGCCTCCGACCTGTCCCCGGCCGGGGCGGCGGACGCCATCGGCGCCGGCGCCCGCGGACTGCTGCGCCGGCACGAGGTGAACGCCGACCGGCTGGCGCGGACCGTGCGGACCGTGGCGGGCGGCGACTGCACCGTGCCCCCCGACCTGATCGACGGCCTCCTCGACCAGCACGCCGAAATCGACACCGGCGCGTACTCCGCCGCGCGGGGCCGCGCGCCGGAGTGGGGACTGGACGAGCGGGAGCGCGCGGTGCTGCGGATGGTGGCCGACGGCCGGGAGACCGACGAGATCGCCAAGGAGCTCTGCTACTCCCCGCGGACGGTGACCACCGTGGTCCGCGACATCACCCAGCGGTTCCGGCTGCGCAACCGCGCCCACGCGGTGGCCTACGCCCTGCGGACGGGCCTGCTGTGACCGGCCTCGTCCTCGAAGCCGCGCCGGACACCGGACGGAGCGCCGGTCCGCTGCGGGTGCGCCTGGGACCGGCGGGCGGGGCGGCCCGCGACACGGTGGCCGCCGGTCTGGTCCTGGCCGGCATCGAGCTGGCCGCGGACGGGCGCTGCGCCGGGGCCGTCCGGGTGGCCGCCGGCCGGACGGCCGGCGCGGCGCTCGACGGCTGGCAGGAGCCGGGCGGCGGTCCTCTCCTGCTGGTCGCCGACACCTTCACCGCCGCGGGGGTGCGGCTGGCCGTGCGGGCCGGGGCGGTGGCCATGCTGCAGTCGGCCGAGGCCACCCCGGAGCGACTGCTCACCGCCGTCCGCGCCGCCCGGTACGGCGAGGGCCGGATGTCCTACGGCGTCCTGGCCCGCCTCCTGACCGAGGCGGGCGGCGGTTCCCCGGAGCGCCGGGGCCCCCTCCCCCGGTCGCCGCTGACGGCCCGGCAGCGGACGGTCCTCGCGCTGGTCGCCGAAGGGCACGGCAACGCGGCCATCGCCCGTGAACTCGCCTGCTCCCAGCACACCGTGAAGAACGTCATGTACGACCTGATGATGCGCCTCCAGGTCCGCAACCGGGCACACGCGGTGGCGCACGCCGTCCGCACCGGCCTGATCTGACCCGGCCCCGGCGTCCCACCCTGACCGGCCCCGGTGCCCCGCCCTGGCCGACCCCGGTGTCCCGGTCCCGCCCGGACCCGACTCCGTCCCGGTCCCGGCCCCGGGTGCCCTCCCGGCCCGGTGCCGGTCCTGGTCGCGGCCGGACTCGGTGTTCCGGTCCCGGTCCCCGCCGCCGCCCCGGGGCCGGTCCCTGGTCCGGCCCCGGGACCGGTCGTCGGCCCGGCCCCGGCCACCGACCCGGGGCCGGGGCCGCGCATGGCCCCGGTGGTGGTCACGCTTCCGTCCGGCCACGGTTCCGCCCAGAGACATAGACGCAGCAAAAGCCGCGCCGGGCGCTGCCGCTCCTTCCCTACTGCGCCGCCGTGCCCGGGCGGCAAGCTCCGGTCGTGCCCCGGCCATCCGAGGCGCACGACGACCTACCCGACTTCCCGGAGGTGAGCCGGTGGACCGCTGTGACGGCCGGACGACATCCTTCTCACAGCAACGGCTGTGGTTCCTCGACCAGCTGAGACCCGGCACGGCGGACCATCTGCTCCCGCTGGCGCTGCGCCTGCGCGGCGATCTCGACACGGGGGCCCTCGCCGGCGCCCTGACCGACGTGGTCGACCGGCACGAGGTGCTGCGCACCCGGTACGCGGCCGTCGACGGCGAGCCGGTGGCCCTCGTGGCCGACCGGGTCGAGGTCCCGCTGGACACGGTCGACGCGCCCGCCGCCGGAGCGGCCGGCGTCGCCGCGGTCCTCGACCGCGCGCTGCGCCGGCCGGTCGACCTGTCGACCGCGCCGCCGCTGCGGGCCACCCTGGCGCGGCTCGCGCCCGACGACCACCTGCTGGCCGTCGTGGTGCACCACATCGCCTTCGACTTCTCCTCCTGGAACATCCTCACCCGCGACCTGGCCGCGGCCTACCGCGCCAGGACCACCGGTGTCCCCCACGGGCTGCCGGAGCTGACCCTGCAGTACGCCGACCTCGCGGCCCGGCAGCGCGAGCGGTCGACCGGCCCCCGGCTCACCCGGGGCCTGGACCACTGGCGCACGCGGCTGGCGGGCCTGCCGCCGCTGGAGCTGCCGACCGACCGGCCCCGCCCCGCCCGGTTCGACGGCACCGCCGCCGTGGCCCGCTGCGTCCTGCCCGCCGAGCTGGTGGCACGGGCCGACCGGCTGGCCCGGTCCCGCCGCGCCACCCGGTTCATGGTGCTGCTCGCGGCCTTCCAGGCCCAGCTGGGCCGTTACAGCGGGCAGTCCGACTTCGCCGTCGGCACCCCGGTCGCCGGCCGCGGCCACCCCGCCGCCAGGGATCTCATCGGCCCCTTCGTGAACACCGTGGTCCTGCGCGCCGACCTGTCCGGCCGACCCGGCTTCGGCGAGCTGGTGGACCGGGTCCGGAACGCGTCCCTGGCCGACCTCACGCACGCCGACACCCCCTTCGAACGCGTGGTCGGCGAACTGGCGCCGCCCCGCGACCTCGGCCGCAATCCCCTCTTCCAGGTCTCCTTCCTGGCCCTCGACGCCGAGGCCGAGCCGCCCGACCTGCCCGGCCTGTCGGTCGGCCTGGTCCCCACCCCGGTCGCCGGGACGCCGTTCGACCTGGCCCTCGACCTGCTCGGCCGTCCCGACGGCAGCGTGGGGCTGCGCCTGCAGTACGCCACCGCGCTGTTCACGCCCGGGACGGCCGCCCGCATCGCCGAGGACTACGTACGGCTCCTGCGCGCCCTGCTCGCCGCCCCGGACGAGCCGGCGGCCCGTGCCGCCTCCGCACTCGGGCCGCTGCCCGGCGGCGAGCGCCGCCGCCGGCTCGCGCTCGGCCTCGGCGGCACCCGGGACGTACCCGCGACGACCGTCACCGACCTGTTCGAGCGGCAGGCGCGCCGCACCCCGCACGCCACCGCCGTCCGCTGCCGCGACGACGAACTGGACTACGCCGCCCTGGACCGGCGGGCCGACGGGCTGGCGCACCGGCTGCGCGGCCTCGGTGTCGGCCGCGGCGCCCGGGTGGGTGTGCTGCTGGAGCGCGGCACCGGGCTCCTCGTCGCCCTGCTGGGCGTCCTCAAGGCGGACGCCGCCTACGTCCCGCTCGACCCCCTGCACCCCGCGCGGCGTCTGGGCCGGCTGGTGGAGGACACCGGCGCCGCCGTGGTCGTCACCACCGGCCCGCTGGCCGGCCGGGTGGCCGGCACGGGCGCGAGGACCCTGCTGCTCGACGACGCCGGGGCGGTGGCCGTCCCGGGGCGCCGGGTCGTGCGGACCGCCGGCCCGCACGACCTCGCGTACGTCTTCCACACCTCCGGTTCGACCGGCACCCCCAAGGGCGTGCAGATCCCGCACAGCGCCCTGACCAACTTCCTGCACTCGATGGCGGCCCGGCTGGAACCGGGGCCGGGGACCACCGTCCTCGGTGTGACCACCGCCTCCTTCGACCCCTCGATGCTGGAGCTGTGCCTGCCGATGCTGACCGGCGCCCGCCTGGTGCTGGCCGACACCGAGCAGGCCCGCGATCCCGAGCGGCTGGTCCGCCTGATCGACGAGGCCCGCCCGGATCTGGTCCAGGCCACCCCGTCGATGCTGCGGGTACTGGTGGACACGGGCTGGGTGCCCGGTCCCGGCCTCACCGTGCTGTCCGGCGGCGAGAAGCTGCACACCGGCCTGGCCGCGGCGCTCGCCGCGGGCGGCGCCCGGGTCCTGGACCTCTACGGGCCGACCGAGGCCACGATCTGGACCAGCGTGGCCCGGCACGGCGCCGACGGCGGCGTACGGGAGTGGGCCGCGGTGGACAACACCAGCGTCCGGGTGCTCGACGACCGGCTGGAGCCGGTGGCCGAGGGCGCCGTCGGGCACGTCTGCGTCGGCGGCGACGGCCTCGCCTGGGGCTACCGGGGGCGGCCCGCCCGGACCGCCGACGTCTTCCTCCCCGACCCGCACGCCACCGCGCCCGGCGGCCGGCTCTACTTCACCGGCGACCTCGGCCGGCTGCGCCCGGACGGCTCGCTGGAGATCCTCGGCCGCAGCGACCACCAGGTGAAGATCCGCGGCCACCGGATCGAACCGGGCGAGATCGAGGCCGCGCTGCTCGCCCTCGACGGCGTCCGCGCCGCCGTGGTGCACCCGACGCCGGACGCCGACGGCGGCCGGCAGCTCACCGCCTACCTGGTCGCGGAGGACGCCGGGAACCCGCCCGCGCCCGACACCCTGCACGCCCGGCTGCTCGACTCCCTGCCGCACCATCTGGTCCCGGCCGCGTTCGTCCTGCTGGACGCCCTCCCGACCGCGGTCAGCGGGAAGGTCGACCGTCATGCGCTGCCCGTACCGGCGCCGCGGGCGGCCGGCCCGGCCGCCGCTCCCCGCACCCCGCGGGAGAAGTCCGTGGCCGGGGTCTGGGAGGAGGTCCTGGGCGCCACCGGGATCGGTGCGCACGACGACTTCTTCCTGCTCGGCGGACACTCGCTGCTCGCCACCCGGGTGTCCGTGCGCCTGCGCGCCGCCCTCGGGGTGGACGTCCCCGTCCGGGCGCTGTTCGACCACCCCACCGTCGCCGCCCTCGCCACGGCCCTGGACGGCTACCCGCTCCTGGCCGCCGACGGGCCCCTGCCGCGGCTGACCGCGCGCCCGCGCGGCGGGCGCACGCCCGCCGGCCGCTGACCGAACCCGCCCCCTCGCCCAAGGACCGCCATGACCACCGTTGCGACCACCGGCCCCACCAGCCCTACCGCCCCCGCCAACCTCACCGGCCCCTCCGACACCTCCGTCTTCGAGAAGATCGAGTCCGAGGTGCGGATGTACTGCCGTACCTTCCCCGTGGTGTTCGAACGCGCCAAGGGCGCGCTGCTGCACACCGACGACGGCCGGGCCTTCATCGACTTCTTCTGCGGCGCCGGCAGCCTGAACTACGGGCACAACCACGACGCCCTCAAGCGCAGGATCGTCGACTACCTCGCCGACGACGGCCTGATGCACGGTCTGGACCTGCACACCGTCGCCAAGCGCGACTTCCTCACCCGCTTCACCGAGGTCGTGCTCCAGCCGCGCGGCCTGGACTTCAAGGTGCAGTTCACCGGCCCGACCGGGACCGACGCGGTGGAGGCGGCCCTCAAGCTGGCCCGCCGGGCGACCGGCCGCACCGGCCTGACGGCCTTCACCGGCGCCTACCACGGGATGTCGCGCGGTGCGCTGGAGGTCACCGGCAGCCGCCGCGCCCGCCGCGCGGGCACGGTCGCCGGCGGGGACGTGACCTTCGTCCCCTTCGAGGACGGCCCGCTCGGCCCCTTCGACTCGATCGGGCTGATCGAGCGGCTGTGGAGCGACCCGTCGTCCGGCACCGAGCCGCCCGCGGCCGTCGTGGTCGAGGCGGTGCAGATGGAGGGCGGGGTATACCCGGCGAGCCCGCAGTGGCTGCGCCGGCTGCGCGAGGTCACCGAACGCCACGGGGTGCTGCTGATCCTGGACGAGATCCAGACCGGCTGCGGCCGCACCGGGGCGTTCTTCGGCTTCGAGGAGTCCGGGATCGTGCCGGACGTCGTCACCGTCTCCAAGTCCCTCAGCGGCTACGGACTGCCGCTGTCGCTCACCCTGTTCCGCCGCGAGCTGGACCTGTGGCAGCCCGGCGAGCACACCGGCACGTTCCGCGGCAACCAGCTCGCCTTCGTCGCGGCCACCGCGGCGTGCGAGCTGTGGCAGCGGGACGGCTTCCTGGCCGGCCTGCGGCGCAACACGGAGCGCCTCACCCGCTTCCGGGCCGACGCCGGCGGCCTGGATCCCGATCTCGTGCTGCGCGGCCGGGGCATGGTGCTCGGCGTCGACACCGCCCGGGCCGGCGGCGCGGAGCGGGCCGGGCGGGTGCAGCGCCACGCCTTCGAGCACGGCCTCATCGTCGAGCGCTGCGGCCGCCACGACGAGGTCCTGAAGGTGATGCCGCCACTGACCATCGACCCCGGTCCGCTCGACGAAGGGCTCGGCATCCTGCTCGACGCCCTGCGTGCGGGCTGACCGCCGGCCGCCCGAGGAGGAACCCGCCATGCCCCGTCCCGACCGCCACCACCTGATCTCCGTGGACGACCTGACCGACCGGGAGCTGCGCCTGCTCGTGCGCCGCGGCGCCCAGTACGCCGCCGGCGAGCTCGAGGACGCCCGGCCGCTCGCCGGCGCCGTCGTCGGTGTGCTGTTCCGCAAGACGTCCACCCGCACCAGGACCGCGTTCTCGGCCGGCGCGCTCCGGCTCGGCGGACAGCTGATCACCTACGGTCCCGGTGACCTCCAGGAGAACACCGGGGAGTCCTCCGAGGACACCGGCGACGTGCTCTCCCGCATGCTCGACGTGCTGGTGGCGCGCACCGCGGGCAGCACCGGGGAACTGCGCGCCTACGCCGCCCAGAAGCGGATGGCCGTGATCAACGCGATGAGCGCCGCCGAGCACCCCACCCAGGCCCTCACCGACCTCACCACGATGCTCGGCCGCTTCGGGCGGATCGAGGGCCTGCGGGTGCTGTACGCCGGTGAGGGCAACAACACCGCCTCGGCGCTCGCCCTGGCCCTCAGCCGGTTCCCCGGCACCGAACTGCACCTGCGGACCCCGCCCGGCTACGGACTCGACCCGGTCTTCCTCGACCGGGCCCGCGCCCACGCCGAGGTGTCCGGCGCACTGGTCGAGGAGCGGCACCACATGGCCGACCTGCCCGCGGCCGACATCGTCTACACCACCCGCTGGGAGACGACCGGCACGACCAAGCCCGACCCCGACTGGCGGCGCGTCTTCGCCCCCTTCCGGGTGGACACCGCCGTGCTGGCGGCCTGTCCCGGCGCCGTCTTCATGCACGACCTGCCCGCGCACCGCGGTGACGAGGTGACCGGCGAGGTGCTGGACGGTCCCGCGAGCATCGCGTTCCGGCAGGCCGAGAACAAGTACCACAGCGCCCGCGCCGTTCTGGAGTGGTGCCTCGGCGGCATCCCGGCGGAGCCGGCCTGACGGTCCGGTCCGGCGATCCGGCCGGCCAGCGGTCCGGCGCATTCTTCCCAGGGAGGTAGCTCAGCAATGTCCGACACCATCAGCATGCCCGGCGGCGGGTGGCGCCTGTGGACGCACTTCGCGCTCCGCGGGCCCGGCTTCCCCGCCGCGGGGGTACTCCGGCTGGCCCCGGAGGGCCTGGCCCGGGCCGCGGACAAGTTCGCCCCCGGGGAGGTACCGGCGGGGGCGGACTGGGAGGCGTTCCAGGAGGCATTCTCGGCGGCGGCGGTGCGCACCGCGCACGAACTCCAGGAGATCGCCGCCTCGGCACCGTTCCGGGCGGCGGTCGCCTGGCAGAACCGTGCGGTGCTGCGCACGGGCATCAAGCCGTTCCTCGACTGGACGCCGTCCGCCGAGGGCCGCACCAGCATGCCCCGCCAGCGTGAGGAGCTGGTCGCGCACTACTGGCAGCGGTTCTGCGTCAAGAACGACACCATCGGGTTCTTCGGACCGGTCGGCTGGGGCACCTTCGACACCTCCCGGCCCGGCGTCGAGGTGCACCCCGGCACCGGGCTGGTCGCCGAGTCCCGGGTCTACTTCTCCAGCTGGTCGATGGACGCCCTCGCGAAGGCCGTCGACCGCGACCCGCGGGTGCGCGACTGGACTGCGCCGCGCCCGGTGCCGTTCGTGCGGGTGGCCGACGGCACGGTGCGCGTGCCCGGCCGTCCGCCGCAGACGGCCCCCGAGCCCGCGCTCACCGTGCTGCGGCTGTGCGACGGGCGCCGGACGCCGGCCGAGATCACCGCCCTGGCCGCCGGGGAACTGGACCGGGAACTGACCGCCGGGGAGGTGACCGAGGCCCTCGAGTGGCTGGTGTCGCGCCGGCTGGTCGCCTGGCGGCTGGAGGTGCCCGCGGGCACCTACCCCGAGCGGGAGCTGCGCACCCTGCTGGAGCGCATCGGCGACCCGGCGGTGCGCGAGCCCGCCCTGGCCAGGCTCGCGGTGCTGGAGACCGGCCGCGACCGGGTCGAGCGGGCCGGTACCGACCCCGGGGAGCTGACCGCCGCGCTCGCCGCCCTGGAGGCGAGCTTCGCCGAGATCACCGAGGTCTCGGCGGTCCGCGAGAAGGGGGCCCGCACCGCGCCCAACCGTGCTCTGGTGTACGCCGACTGCCGCCGGTCCGCCACGGCGACGGTGGGCAGCGCCGTCCTGGCGCAGCTCGCCCCGCTGGAGCTGTGCCTGACCGCCGCCCGCTGGATGACCAACCGGTACGCGGAGGCCGTCGGCGCACGCATCCACGAGGTCTACCGCGCGTTGCGCGAACGGCACGGGCAGGTCGATCTCGGCTCGCTCTGGTTCGCCTGCCTGCCGGCTCCGCACCCGGAGTCCTTCGCCGAGATCGAGCGCATCCAGGCCGAGCTGCGCGAGCGCTGGGGGCGGATCATCGCCGCCCCGCCCGGCGCCCGGCGGGTCTCGCTGTCCAGCGACGCCATCGCCGGGCAGGTGCGCGAGGCGTTCCCGGAGGACGGGCGCGGCTGGTCGCTCAGCCGGTACGTCAGCCCCGACCTGATGCTCGTCGCGGAGGACCTGGACGCCGTCGAACGCGGCGAGTTCCAGCTCGTCATCGGTGAGCTGCACGTCGCCATGAACACCCTGGCCCAGTCGCTCTTCGTCCACCAGCACCCCGACCGCGGGCAGCTGATCGACGAGACCACCCGTGACTTCCCCGGCCCGCGGCTGCTGCCCATGCTGCCCAAGGAGCTCCCGCTCAAGTGGTCCGCGCGCAGCAGGCAGTCCCTGGAGCGGCCGCAGGACCACTACGTGGCCCTCACCGACCACAGCGCCGACCCGCACCGTCCGCGTACCGTGCGTTCCGGCGAGGTGCGGGTGGAGGAGCGGGAGGGCCGGCTCTCCGCCGTGCTGCCCGACGGCTCGGTCTTCGACCTGCTGGACGTGTTCTGCCACGCGCTCACCGACCGCGTGATGGACCGCTTCACGCTGCGCCCGGACGGCGACCACTCGCCCCGGATCACCATCGACTCCACCGTCGTCGCCCGGGAGAGCTGGCGGTTCACCGGCTCCGCGCTGGACTTCGCCGAGGACAAGAGC
>NZ_JAHKJW010000011.1 GCF_019710745.1 Streptomyces beigongshangae | reverse complement strand
AGCGCGGCGGCTCGACCCGTCGGCCGCGGGCCGTCGCGACGGAGCCCGCGAGACGGCGCCCCGCCCCGCAGGTCGTGCGGGGCACACCACCGGCGCCGGACGACGGGGCGGCGCGGCCGCCCTCCGGCCCGGCGGACACCCAGGCGCAGAAGACACCGGGACGGGTGCGCCTGCCGAAGTCGTCGCCCACCTCGGTGGCCATCGGGTCGCCACCGCCCTCGCCCTCGTCGCGGACGGCGTACGTGCCGTTGGCGCGGTGCAGCGGGTGAGGGCCGTCGACGCCGCCGACCCCGATGCCGATGCCGGTGGCGCCGACATCGACATGCCGTACCGGCGGGCGCCGACCGAAGGCCCAGGTGCGCCCGCCGACCGGCCAACGGCACATTCGTCCAGACCATTGACGTGCCCCCGACGCGGGACTAACGTCCACGCCCAGCCTTTCCAAGGATCAGAGCCCCTGTGCCCCCCACCGCAGCGTTCGGCCAGCCTCGGGAGTTCCCCATGCGTGCCATGAGATCGTCACTCGCCGCACTCGCACTCTCTCTGACAACGATGTCAACCCTCCTCCTGCACACCGCCCCGCCCGCCGCGGCAGCCCCTCCGACGACCGCGGCGACGGTGTGCAACAAGTACTGCGACGCCCGGGACCCGGCCCTCAGCGGCCAGGACCGCAAGCCGGTCAGCGCCTCGCTCTTCTCGCGCACGTTCGTCCTGCACTTCGACGACGCCGACGCCATGGGCTGGGCGTCCGTGGACAACGGCAGTCCGGGGGACGAGGTGTGGCTGGACCGCTCCTTCGACGGTGGCCGCACCTGGTCCTCGAACAGCCGGCTCGGCGCCACGAAGGTCCCCGCCGGCCGGACCGGCTGGCGCACCCAGATGTACAACGTCGACGACTGGGCGAACCACGGTGTCGGCGCCCTGCGCGCCTGCGGCAAGGCCGCCGACCGCCCCGACATCGTCTGCACGCCCTGGGCCCGGTCCACCTGGAACGCCGGTGACCGGCGCACCGCGGCGGCCACCGCGCAGATGCAGTTCTACAACTACGGCACCGGCCTGTTCGACACCACCGGCTGGTGGAACTCCGCCAACGCGCTGCACGCCGTCATCGAGAACATCCGGGTCACCGGCATGCAGAGCTACCGGTACGCCATCGCCCGCACCTACGACCGGCAGGTGAACTCCGCCGCCGGGCAGTTCCGCAACGAGTACATCGACGACACCGGGTGGTGGGGCCTGACCTGGATCGCGGCCTACGACCTCACCGGCGACCCCCGCTACCTGGCCACGGCACGGGCCGACGCGGACCACATGGCCTCCTACTGGGACAGCACCTGCGGCGGCGGGGTGTGGTGGACCACCGCGAGGACGGTGAAGAACGCCATCCCCAACTCCCTCTACATCGAGCTCAACGCCGCGCTGCACAACCGCATCCCGGGCGACACCGCCTACCTCCAGCGCGCGCGGGCGGGCTGGAGCTGGTTCCAGGGCACCGGCATGATCAACGCCGACCGGACGGTGAGCGACGGCCTCGACGTGAGCACCTGCAAGATCGGCGACAGCACGGTCTGGTCCTACAACCAGGGCCGGCTCGTCGCCGGACTGACCGAGTTGCACCAGGCCACGGGGGACTCCTCGGTGCTCGCCGCCGCCCGCCGGATCGCCGACGCCAACACCGTCTCCGGCAAGCTCAACACCGCGGCCGGAATCCTCCGGGACCCCTGTGAGAACGGCGACTGCGGCGCCGACGGCCCCTCCTTCAAGGG
The DNA here is from genome assembly GCF_019710745.1 of Streptomyces beigongshangae. Classification (GTDB taxonomy): domain Bacteria; phylum Actinomycetota; class Actinomycetes; order Streptomycetales; family Streptomycetaceae; genus Streptomyces; species Streptomyces beigongshangae. The sequence goes on along the minus strand of NZ_JAHKJW010000011.1, from coordinate 193,727 downwards.
CGCCGACGTACGCGGCCTGGCGAAGCTCAACGCGGTTCTCCCCGACCGCCCCTACACGGCCTACCTCAACCGGCAGGCCGCCCAGGCCCACGCCGCCGACCGCAACGCCCTCGACCAGTACGGCCTGCGCTGGTACGGGCCCCTCGACAGGACGGACGCCGCACGCCAGCAGAGCGCGCTCGACCTGATGAACGCCGCGTCCTGAGACTGCCGGCGTCCCGCCCGGGGCGGGACGCCGGCATGGGCCGCCCGTACGGCACTCACTTCCACGGTGATCGAGTTCGTCGGCGCCGCGACCGAGACGGGTGCGCCCCGGTCACGGAGAGGACGAGGGCCGGGCCGCTCGCCCCGGTGGTGTCGGCGGCCTCGGTGGGGTGGACGAGGAGGAGGACCCACTCCTTTCCACTCTCAACTTATAGCGCACCGGGGGGCTTGCGGCAAGGCCCCCGTGGTGCCTCACAATCGCTCCCCTGAAGCCATCACCTGCGGAAACGGGAGTGCCACGAAGTGTCTGCGCCGGGATCGGTTCATGATTCACACGATGACGTCCGAGCGGAGGCGGGGTTCGCGTCCGGCACGGATTTCCTGAGGGCCGGCGCGTTCGACCTGCCGGACCACCTCGCCGCGAAGGCCGACCCGCGTCTGATCGGTGGCGACGAACGGCACTTCGCGGCCGTCGCGGAGAGCCTCGAACGGGCGGTCGCCGAAGTGTCCGGGCGCCTCGACGCCGAGCGCAGGGCGCCCGGCGGCACCGGTCGGGAGGCGATGGAGCGGGACGCGGAGATCCACCGGCTGACCGGCCGGCTGCGGACCCTGCGCCGCTTCGGTCTCGACCTCTGCCTCGGGCACATCGTCGGCGCGGACGACCCCGAGCCCCTGTACATCGGGCGGCTCGGCCTCACCGACGGCGACGGGCGCCGTCTGCTGGTCGACTGGCGCTCCCCCGCGGCGGAGCCGTTCTTCGCGGCGACCCACGCCGCCCCGATGGGGCTGGTGAGCCGCCGCAGGTACCGCTGGACCCGCGGCCGGATCAGTGACTACTGGGACGAGGTGTTCACGCCCGACGGGCTCGAAGGGCACGCGGCGCTCGACGACCACTCCGCCTTCGTCGCGAGCCTCGGCAGCACCCGGTCGCCCCGGATGCGGGACGTGCTCACCACCATCCAGGCCGACCAGGACGCCGTCATCCGCGCGGGATCCCGCGGCACCCTGGTGGTCGACGGCGGCCCGGGCACGGGCAAGACCGTCGTCGCCCTGCACCGCTCCGCCTACCTCCTCTACTCCGACCCGCGGCTGGGCCGCCGCAGGGGCGGCGTGCTGTTCGTCGGCCCGCACCAGCCCTACCTGGCCTACGTCGCCGACGTCCTGCCCAGCCTCGGGGAGGAGGGTGTGCGGACCTGCACCCTGCGGGACCTCGTGGCCGAGGGGGCCGCGGCGGTGGACGAGACCGACCCGGCCGTGGCGGCCCTGAAGTCCTCCGCGGACATGGTGAGGGCGGTCGAGAAGGCCGTCGGGTTCTACGAGACGCCGCCCACCGGGGGCATGACGGTCTCGACCCCCTGGGCCGACCTCCGGCTGAGCCCCGGCGACTGGGCCGAGGCGTTCGCGGCGCCGGGGCCCGGCGCTCCGCACAACGAGGCACGCGAGCAGGTGTGGGAGGCCCTGTGCGCGATCCTGCTGGACAAGCTGGACGAGGAGGTCCCGCCCGAGGTGTTCCACCGGTCGCTGCTGCACGACGAGGAGCTGACCGGGGCCCTCCACGCCGCGTGGCCGCTGCTCGAAGCGGCCGACCTGGTGGGGGACCTGTGGTCGGTGCCCGCCTATCTGCGGATGTGCGCCCCGTGGCTCGGTCCCGACGACGTACGGAAGCTGCGGCGCGCCGACCCGCGGGTCTGGACGGTGTCCGACCTGCCGATCCTGGACGCGGCGCGGCAGCGGCTCGGCGATCCGGGGGCGGCCCGGCGCAGGCGCCGGCACGAGGCCGTCCTGGCCGCCCAGCGCGAACGGATGACGCAGGTGGTCGACAACCTGATCGAGGCGGCGTCCGCCTCCGGGGCCGACGGCGACGAGGGCGAGGGGCTGGTGAGGATGTTGCGCGGCCAGGACGCCGGGGTCAGCCTGGTCGACGAGTCCGAACTGGCCGCCGCCGACCCGGACCTGCTCGCCGGCCCGTTCGCGCACGTCGTCGTGGACGAGGCCCAGGAGCTGACCGACGCGCAGTGGCAGATGCTGCTGCTGCGCTGCCCGTCCCGGAGCTTCACCGTCGTCGGGGACCGCGCCCAGGCCAGGCACGGCTTCACCGAGTCGTGGCGGGAACGGCTGGAGCGGGTCGGACTCGACCGGATCGACGTGGCCTCCCTGAGCATCAACTACCGGACACCCCGGGAGGTCATGGCGGAGGCCGAGCCGGTCATCCGGGCCGTGCTCCCGGACGCCAACGTGCCGACCTCGATCCGCAGCAACGGCGTGCCGGTCACGCACGGCCGCGTCGCGGACCGGGACGCGGTCCTGGAGGAGTGGCTCGCCGCGCATGCCGAGGGGATCGCCTGCGTCATCGGCGACCCCTCGTTCCGGGCGACGCCGCGCGTCCGGTCGCTGACACCGGAGCTGGCGAAGGGACTGGAGTTCGACCTGGTCGTCCTCGTCGGCCCGGCGGGGTCCGGCGAGGGCGTCGAGAGCGTCGAGGGCGTCGAGGAAGCGGTCGACCGCTATGTCGCGATGACCCGCGCGACCCAGCGGCTCGTCGTCCTGACGGACTGACGGGCCGGGGGGTCGGCGGGTCGGCAGGGCGGCGCTTCCATCGGCCGGACCGACGACGTTTCCATCGGTCCCGCACGGTTACCCAGGCACTGACGTGCCCGTCCCCGTCCGCGTGTCCGCCTGCCCGGGTGGACCCGCGGACGGGGGCCGGGAAGCCGCGGAAGCCGAAACGGAGTGGCCATGGCCGGCATGAAGGTGTCCGACTACATCCTGCAGCGACTGCGTGAGTGGGACGTGGAACACGTCTTCGCCTACGCCGGTGACGGGATCAACGGACTGCTGGCGGCCTGGGGCCGTGCCGACAACGAACCGAAGTTCGTCCAGTCGCGCCACGAGGAGATGTCCGCGTTCCAGGCGGTGGGCTACGCCAAGTTCTCCGGCAGGGTGGGCGTGTGCGCGGCCACCTCCGGACCGGGCGCGATCCACCTCCTGAACGGCCTGTACGACGCGAAGCTCGACCACGTCCCGGTCGTGGCACTGGTCGGGCAGACGAACCGCAGCGCCATGGGCGGCTCGTACCAGCAGGAGGTCGATCTGCAGAGCCTGTACAAGGACGTCGCCTCGGACTTCTGCGAGACGGCGACGGTGCCCGAGCAGCTGCCGAACCTCATCGACCGGGCGATGCGCACCGCGTACGCCAGGCGCACCGTCACCGCGGTCATCCTCCCCGCCGACGTGCAGGAGCTCGACTACAGCCCGCCGACGCACGCCTTCAAGATGGTGCCGTCGAGCCTGGGGCTGGGGCGGTACGCGCCGGTGCCGGCCGACGACGACGTCCGGCGGGCCGCGGAGGTGCTGAACGCCGGGGAGAAGGTCGCCGTCCTGATCGGCCAGGGCGCCCGGGGCGCGCGTGCCGAGGTCGAGCAGCTGGCGGACGTGCTCGGCGCCGGGGTGGCCAAGGCCCTGCTGGGCAAGGACGCCCTGCCGGACGACCTGCCCTACGTGACCGGTTCGATCGGGCTGCTCGGCACCCGTCCGTCCTACGAGATGATGCGGGACTGCGACACCCTGCTGGTGATCGGCTCCAGCTTCCCGTACACCCAGTTCCTGCCGGAGCTGGACCAGGCGCGGGCCGTGCAGATCGACGTCGACCCGCACATGATCGGTCTGCGCTACCCCTTCGAGGTGAACCTCGTGGGCGACTCCGGCGAGACACTGCGGCGGCTGCTGCCGCACCTGCGGCGCAAGGAGGACCGGGCCTGGCGGGAGAAGATCGAGAAGAACGTCTCCCGCTGGTGGGAGGTCATGCAGCGGCGGGCCGCCGTGGCCGCCGACCCGGTCAACCCCGAGTACGTCGTGCACGCCCTGGACGCCAGGCTGCCCGAGGACGCGATCATCGCCGCCGACTCCGGCTCGGCCGCCAACTGGTACGCCCGCCACCTGCGGCTGCGCGGCCGGATGCGCGGCTCGCTGTCCGGGACGCTGGCGACGATGGGGCCCGGTGTGCCGTACGCCATCGGCGCGAAGTTCGCCCATCCCGACCGTCCCGCCATCGCCCTGGTCGGTGACGGGGCCATGCAGATGAACGGCATGATGGAGCTGGTGACGGCCGCCAAGTACCGCCACGAGTGGTCCGATCCGCGGCTGGTCGTCGCCGTGCTGAACAACGGTGACCTCAACCAGGTCACCTGGGAGATGCGCGCCATGTCCGGCGCCCCGCAGTTCCTGGAGTCGCAGGACCTGCCCGACCTGCCCTACGCGGAGATCGCCCGGCACATGGGCCTGGACGGGGTGCGGGTGGAGAAGCCCGAACAGGTCGAGGCGGCGTGGGACCGGGCGCTCGCGGCGGACCGCCCCTTCGTCATCGACTTCCGCTGCGACCCGGCCGTCCCGCCGATCCCGCCGCACGCCACCCTGGACCAGATCGAGGCCGCGGCCTCGGCGGTCCTGCACGGCGACAGCGACCGCGGTTCGATGATCGCGCAGGGGGTCAGGGCCAAGGTGCAGGAGTTCCTCCCCGGCGCCCGGCACCGCTCCGGCCGGCCCGGCGCCACCGGGGGCGACACCCCGAACGAAGGGGCGTGACCCGGCCCGGTGCCCTTGTCCGCCGCCGGCGTCCGGCACTACCGTGCGGCGGTGGATCTCTTCTCGCGCTCCTGGACAGCGCTGCGCGCGGCGGTCGCCGGGCTGGCGGCCGAGGACTTCGAGCGGCCGTCCGGCTGTGCCGGCTGGCTCGTCCGGGACCTGGTGTGCCACCTGGTCATCGACGCCCAGGACGTGCTGATCACCCTGGCCACGCCCGCCGACACGGCGCCGACCGTGGACGCGGTCACCTACTGGCGGCTCGTCGGGCCCGCGACCGGCGAGGATCCGCTCGACGCGCTGATCCCCCGGCTGGCCGCGGCGTACGGCGATCCGGGGCTGCTGGCGTTCCACCTCGACGACGTGGGTTCCGCCGCGGGCCGCGCCGCCGTGCTCGCCGACCCCGCCGCCCGCGTCGGCACCCGCGGCGAGGTGCTGACCGTCGGCGACTACCTGTCCGCGTACGTGCTCGAATGGACCCTGCACCACCTCGACCTGATCGCGCGTCTGCCGTCGGCGGCCGGACCGCCCGCCGAGACCCTCGCGGCGGCGCGCGGGGCGCTGGAGAGGATCGCCGGGGCGCCGTTCCCCGCCGCGTTCACGGACCGGGACGCGCTGCTGGTCGGCACCGGACGCCGGGCCCCCACCGGGGCGGAGAGGGCCGCGCTGGGCGGCCTGGCCGCACGGCTCCCGCTCGTCCTCGGCTGAGGCGCGCCCCGCCGTTCCGCCGGCGGGGCGGCCCTTCTAGGGTGCCGGGCATGGACTCCCAGCACTACCTCGCGGAACTGTTCTCCCTCCGGGACCGGGTCGCCCTGGTGACCGGTGGCAGCTCCGGCATCGGCCGCGGCATCTGCGAGGCCCTGGCCCGCGCCGGGGCGAGTGTCGTGATCGTGGCACGCGGTGAGACGGAACTGGCCGCGACCGTGGACGAGTTGACCGCCCTGGGCGCCAGGGCGGCCTGGGTCCGAGCGGATCTGGGCACCCGGGCGGGGGTGGCCGAGGCCGCCGAGGGGGCGGCCGCGGTCTTCGGCGAGCCCGACATCCTCGTCAACTGCGCCGGGATCAACCTGCGGCCGCCGATGAGCGAGCTGAGCGAGGAGGTCTGGGACAGCACGATGGCGCTGAACCTGGACGCGCCCTTCCTGCTGGGGCAGCGGTTCGGCCCGGTCATGGCGGAGCGGGGCTTCGGCCGGATCATCCACATCACCTCGCAGCAGGCCCACCGCGCCTTCGTCCGCAGCGGTGCCTACGGCGTCTCCAAGGGCGCCCTGGAATCGCTGGCCCGCTCCCAGGCGGAGGCATGGTCGCCGTACGGCGTCACCGTCAACACGCTGGTCCCGGGCTTCGTGATGACGCCGCTGAACCGGCGCCTGTCCTCCGACCCCGGGAAGGTGGCCGCGCTGGCGGCCCGCACGATGGTCGGGCGCAACGGGCTGGCGCAGGACTTCGCGGGCGCGGCGGTCTTCCTGGCGAGCGCCGCCTCGGCGTACGTCACCGGGCAGTCGCTCCACGTCGACGGCGGCTTCTCGGTGCACTGAGCGCGGCACCAGGCGCGAACTCCCGCCCCGTTCCGGTCCGTTGGACGGCTGACGACCGGCCGGTGCGGCACTAGAGTGACACGGTGACCTCTCTGCCGAAGGACGCACGGCCGCTGGTCGGCGAGGACGAGCGCGACACGGCCGTGCGGCGCCTCCAGGACGCGTACGCCCAAGGGCACGTCCCGCACGAGGAGATGGACGCGCTGCTCCACCGGGTGCTCACCGCCAGGACGCACGACGAGCTGGCGTCGGCCCTGGCTCCGCTGCCGGCGGAGGACCCGGGCACCACGGCCACGATCGGCGCCGCCGCCGGGCGGATCACGCGGCGCGGCACGTGGCGGGTCCCGCGGTTCCTCACGGTGGAGTCGGCGATGGGACGGGTCCGCCTGGACCTGTCCCGGGCGGTCTTCGAGCATCCGGTGGTCGACATCGAGCTGCGACTGGGCACCGGACGGGCGACGATCACGGTCCCCCGTGACGCGGTCGTCGACGTCGAAGGGGTGCGCACCACGTGGAAGGACCTGCGTTACCGGACTCCGCGGCGCTCCCGGCCCGGCGGTGGACCGAGGATCCGGATCGCGGGGGTCATGGGGATGGGCCGGCTGAGGATCCGCCACGCACGGCGTTGAACCGGTGCACGGGTGACCGACACGCGGGCGGCTGATACGCGGGCGACCGACGCACGAGCGGCCGATGCGCGGGCGGCCGCCCCAACGGGCCCCGGCCGCACCTGCGTTCACAGGAACACGCCCGTCGCGCAGCCCGACGAACCGGAGGCCCCGTCCATGCGCACCTCGCTCCGTGCCACGGTGGTCGGCGCGGTCACGGCAGTCATCGTGCCGGCCGGGGGAACCGCGTTCGCGACCCCTCCCGGGCCCGGGGTCACCGGCACGCTGATCGCTCGGCAAACGGTCGGCGCCACCGACTACGCACTCAGGGAGATCACTGTCCCGCCCGGTCAGGCCACCGGCTGGCACTACCACGACGGCCCGCTGTACGCGTACGTGAAGCGGGGCACGCTCAGCCACTTCGACGCCACCTGCGCCTCGGACGGCGTGTATCCGCGGGGCAGCACCCTCCAGGAGCCGGCCGGCCCCGGCAACATCCACATCGGCCGCAACCTGGGCAGCACACCGCTGGTGCTCAGCGTGCTCTACGTGCTTCCGCACGGCGCGCCGTTCTCCGAGGACACCCCGAACCCCGGATGTCCGTTCGAGTAAGCCTGGCGGACACCCCTCACACCGTGACGGCACGCTCCCGGTCCCTGTCCCGGTCGGCGTGCCTGTCCCTGTCCCGTTCCCGCTCCCGGTTCAGGCGTCTGTCCAGTGCCTGGGCGAACTCCTCGGCCTCCGCCAGGCGGGTGCGGAGCTCGTCCACCTGCCGGGCGGCCTCCTGCTCGTACTCGCGCACGCGCCGGAGCAGGGCCTGCCGTACGTACGGCGTCATCTCCTCGCCGGAGTCGAGACGTTCGGTGATGTCCAGCAGTTCGCGCACCTGGTCCAGGGTGAAGTCGAGCGGCTGCATACGGCGGATGGCCTTCAGCCGGGCGACGTCCTCCCGCGTGTAGAGGCGGAACCCTCCCTTGGAACGGGCGGAAGGGGTGACCAGGCCGGTCATCTCGTAATACCGGATGGTGCGCAGTGCCAGCTCCGTCCGCGCGCCGACCTCGCTGATCTGCATGTGCTCGCTGCTCATTCGGGCGCCCTGCCTCGTCTGTCTCGTCTGGGTCCGCCGCCCGGGCCACGGGCGGCCGACGTCGATCGCTACCGTGACGTCGAAGTAGAGTATGTGATCATCAGGCTGGCTCCCTGTCGTTCCCACTCCGTGGCGCGGCGGAAATGTTCCCGTGGCCGCCGTCCGTGCCGCCGTCCCGCGGGTCCGGTCACGACGGGTCGGCGCCCAGGCCGCCGTCCAGGTGCAGCCGCCGGGCGAGGACCTCGCGGGCGACCTCCAGCAGCGAGGTGTTGTGGCTGAAGGCGTGGGCGCGCAGGAGAAGCAGGGCGTGGCTGGGGGGAATCCTGAGCTGGGAGGCCGCCATGCCGGCGGCCTGGTGGACCTCGGCGAAACGCAGGCCGTCGGCGAGGAGGGCGGGGGCGGTCTCCGCGATGAGGTGGGCAAGAGTGCCGGTGAGATGGCGGGCGTCGGTCAGCTGGGCAGGGGTGAGCGGGCCGGGGGTGGTGCGGTAACCGGCCAGGGCACCGAGGGTCAGCGGCTCGGTGACGCGCAGGGGCAGGGTGAACAGGGCGGTGATGCCGGTGGTGAGCAGGGCCGGGGCCAGGCCCGGCCAGCGGTCGTCGCTCTCGTCGCCCAGGTCCGGGATCAGGACCGGGTGACCGGTGCGGGCGGCGTCCCAGGTGGGACCGTGCCCCTGGACCAGTTGCAGGTCCTCGACGGCCTCGGCGCAGGGGCCGAAACTCTGCCACAGCTCGGGGCTGTGACCGCCGGGGGCCAGCACCAGGGCCAGGCCGTCCAGTTTCAGGGCCTGCGCGCACGCCCGCAGGGGCAGCGCCCGCGCGGGACCGCCCCCGCCCCGCGCGGTGATGGTCCGCAGGCAGGCGGCCATCTCACCGGTCACCTCGGAAGGCACTGGCCCACCCCCTGTTCTGGTGGTCGTGCGGGACGACCTCGGTGCCCCGGTCAGTGAGCAGGTGGCTGATTGAGCAGCTCTTCCGTGGCGGTCCCGTCGAGGACGGAGCGGGCGACGTCGGTCAGCAGGAGCCGGTGGCGGTCGGCGTGGTCACGCAGCAGCGTGAAGGCGTCGTCGGGCGTGACATCGTGACGGTGGGCGAGGAATCCCTTGGCCTGCTCGACCAGGATCCGGCATTCGAGCACGCGCTGCAGCTGCACGTTGACCGTCAGCTGCTGGTGCACGGTGCGCTGCTGGACGATCCCCAGGGTGGCGGTGTCGGCCAGGGCCTGGGCCAGCCGCAACGGGCCCGGCTCCAGTGGTTCGTCCGTCTCGCGGAAGAGGTTCAGGGCGCCCATGACCTGGCCGCCCAGGCGCAGCGGAGCCGCGACGACGGACCTGAACCCGATCTCCAGGGCCCGCTCGGTGAAGTGGGGCCAGCGCGTGCGGGCCTCGGCGGTGTCCAGGAGGACCTCGTTGATGGCGGAGCCCTGATGGACGCAGTCGTGGCAGGGGCCCTCGTTCCATTCGACGCCGACCAGTTCGAGGGACTGGGTGCGTTCGTCGGAGGCGGCCGCCTCGACGCTGCGGTCCGCCCCGTTGGTCAGCAGGATCCCGGCCGCGCTGACGTCGCAGACCCGCACACACAGATCGGCGAGGGTGTGCAGGTAGTGGATGACGTCGTAGTCGCCCACCAGGGTCCGGGTCAGCTCGCTGAACGCGGCTGCCACCGCCGTCTCCTCGTGCTCGGGGGAGGAAAGTGAATGCTCGGTCATTCGCGCGCCCCCCGGCTCCCGGAGGGCGACGGTGCGCCGGCGTCGGCCGGGCGCAGGGGTGGCGGCGGCTTGTTGATGGTGCGGAAGTTCAGCATGGTGACGTCCTGGTGCTACTGGTGGCGGACGACCGCACAGGGCCCCGGTACCTCCCCGTCATGGGCTCCGGTGCTCCATCCTCCTCGCACTGACCCATCCGAATACCGGCACCCGCGTCCTGCTGCCGGTGTAAGCATCCACGGAGTTCACGCTCACACTACCGCTCTTCACGCTCCGCTGTGACCCAGGATGCGGTCATCGTGCGGACCGGGCCCCACGGCCACCGCTGTCCCACGGCCGCCGCTGTCCCGCGGCCGCCTCCCTCGCGGACCGCGGCGGGGATACGCTCGTCGCAGAGGGCCGGACGCCGGGCACCGGCGTCCGTGATCGGCAGCGAGGAGCTCCACGGTGGACGCAGCACAGCAGAGTGCGGCCTGGGCCCGCATCGCCGCGTCGGCCCGCCAGGACCGTTCGGACGTGTCCCTCGCCACCGCCGGCCACGCCTGCGCCGGGGACCTGGGGGCCGACAGCCTCGGCATCGTCGTCATCACCACCGGGCGGGTCCGGACCGTCGCCCTGGCCACCGACGAGCGCAGCGCCCGCCTGGAGAACACCCAGCTGGTCAGCGGCGAGGGCCCGTGCACGGAGGCGTACACGGGCGCCGAGCTGGTCCAGGTGCCCGATCTGCGTCGGAACCCGGAGCGCTGGCCGGTCTTCGCCGAGGTCGCCCAGGCACTGGGCATCCGCTCCGTGACCGCCATCCCCCTGGAGGTCGGGGCGGTGCGGATCGGTGCCATAGATCTCTACCACACCTCCCCCACCTCCCTGGGTCCCACCGCGCGGGCCCGGCTGGAGGCATACGCCCGCATCCTGGCCGTCCTGATCCTGGACGCGCACCCCTACCTCATGGGGACCGGCGTCCCGCCCGTACCCGGCCCGCCCGGATTCCCGCCGACCGTCCACCAGGCCGCCGGGGCCCTCGCCGTCCAGCAGGACATGAGCACCGACACGGCCCTGGTCCGCCTGCGCGCCCACGCCTACCGCCACGACCAGCCCCTGCTCGATGTGGCCCAGCAGGTCCTGGACGGCCGTCTGCACCTCGAAGGCGATCCCGACCCCGATGTGTCCTGACCGGTGACCGGTCCGCTGTGCGCCGCCGTCTCCCGGGCGGCGCGCGTCGCGGTCAGGGCGCGGCGTCCTCGCCCCCGGGACGCACGCCCCCGTCCGCGGACTGTGCGGTTCCGTTCACCGACCGCGTGGTTCCGTCCACCGGCGGCCCCGGCTGCGGGACTTCGCCCGGGTGCCGTCCGGCCTGCCCGTCGTTCGTCCGGGCGGACGGGCGCTGATGGTCGGGCACGACGGGCAGCAGGTCCTGGTCGATGACCGTCTGTGCCACGGCGGTCAGACGCAGCCGGTGGTGGCGCGCGTAGCGGCGCATGGTCTCGAACGCCTGGTCCGCACTGGCGTCCAGCCGGTGCATGAGGACACCTTTGGCCTGTTCGATGATCACACGGCTGTGCAGGGCCGTGCGCAACTGCGCGTTGACGGTCCGGTGTTCGGCGAGTGTCTGGGCGTTGACCAGGCCGATGGCGGCGGCGTCCGCCAGCGCCTGGGCCAGCCGTACGTCGGCCGCGGGGACCGGCACGGCGACCGTGCGCAGCAACAGCAGGGATCCCAGGGTCTGCTGGCGCAGCCGCAGCGGCAGAACGCTCGCGGAGCGGTATCCGGCGCGGCGCGCGCCTGCGGTGAACACGGGCCACCGGTCGGCACCGTCCCCCAGGTCGACCGGATTGAGCGCGGTGCCGCTGCGGTGGCACTCCAGGGCCGGCCCCTCGCGTTGCGCGATGGTCAGCAGCCGGGACAGGGCCGCGCCGGGGTCGCAGGGGGCGACCGGGTGCGGGGGTTCGTCCGGCAGGGCCAGGAGCACGGCGGCGGAGCGGACGTCCAGCAGTTCCGCACAGCGGGTACACAGTTGCTGGAGGAAGGCGACGACGTCGAAGTCGTCGACGAGGGTGTCGGCCAGTTCGATGAAGGTCTCCGTGACCAGGCGTTCTCGGTCCATGTTTTCGGTTCCTTTACGCGGCTGAAGAAGCAGCGGGTGTGACGAGAGCCGGAGGGCTGCCGGAGCGGGCCACGCGGTCAGCTGTCGGGCAGACGCAGCCGTCTGTCCAGTACGTCGCGGGCGACATCGGTGATCGGCCGGCCGCTTGCGTAGGCATGACCACGCAGCCTGGCCAGCGCGGTGGGCAGGGAGACGTGGAGCTGGGCGCTGAGCATGCCGGTGGCCTGGTGCACCTCGGCACGGTGCAGATCCATCGTCTCGATCGCGGGGCCGAACGCCTCCCCGTTCCTCCGGGCCCCCGCCAGCAGGAAGACCGCCAGGGCGTCGCTCACCGCCAGGGCGTCGTCGAGCGACCGCTGTGACAGCGACCCCGCCTCGCAGCGGTGACAGACCAGGGCTCCGATCCGAGCGGCGCCCAGCCGCAGGGGGAGGGCGAAGACCGCCCGCACCCCCAGTGCCAGGGCCTCCGCGGTGAACAGGGGCCAGCGCGTCGTGGAGGCGCGCTCCAGGTCGGGCACCAGGTACAGACCGCCGTCGCGCGCCGCGTCCAGGGCCGGGCCCTGGCCGAGTGTGTACTGCACGTCGTCCAGACAGGTACCGGTCTCGTCGCTCGACCACAGCAGCTCCGAACCGTCCATGCGGAAGGTGACCGCGGTGCCGTCCACCACCAGCAGCGCGGCCAGGCTTCCGCACCACTGGTGGGATGGCCCCGACCCGCCCGGCTGCAACTCCCTGACCAACTTCGTCAGCGTATTCTCCGCCATCATGGTCTTCCCTATGCCTGACGTGCCGGTGCCGAACGTGCACCAGCACTCCCCAGCATTGTGGCCCTGCCCCACCGCGTCCATGGCATCTTCACCACCACGGTGCGGGAGCACGTTTCTTCCCGGGGACCGGGCGATCGACGTCGCGATCGCCCTGCACCCGCTGTCAACTGCTGCTGCGCCTGCGCTGTCGCGTGACGGGACTTTTGTAACGATGTCGTCGTGGGAGCGACGGCAGGAGACTGGGCCGGTTCGATGTGCGGACATCCCGCACCCCCGGTGGGACGCTGGTGGTTCCGGCCGCCGCCGCAGCGGGTGCGGCGGCGGCCAGGGAGCGCGAGGGACCGGGGCTCCCCCCGGCCGGTCCTCGCGCGAGGTGCCCTCCCGGCGATGCGGGGCTGCGGGCGTCGCCCCGCTGGGCGCGCCCGGAGGGCAGCGGCTGGAGCCGCGTTGTCGGCGATGCGGCTCCAGCCGGCCTCGGCAGTCGTGCACGGCTCAGGGGTCCGGGAGCCCGCGGTGCGGGCGAGAGCGCCCGATGCCACCTGCTTCGAGAGTAGAAGCATGCCGGGCCGAGCGGTAGTCCATCCACCTCGTGACCGGCCGGCCGGTTCCTCGCCGCGCGATCCCGCGCCGGTCCGGCCGCGGCCGTGCCGTGCGGTCAGGAGCGGCCGGCGGAGGCGCTCCGTCGCAGGCGGGCGCCGAGGGTGGCCGCGAGGCCCCCGGCGCGGGCGAGCCGGCCCCGCAGCCTGTCGACCTGCTCGGCGGCGGCCTGTTCGTACGCGCGTGCGCGGTTCAGCGATTCAGCGGTTCAGCAGGGCCTCGCGCTCGTCGAGGGCGAGTGCGCCGCCGGAAGCCGGTGCGCCGTCACGGCCGGGTACGCCGTCGCGGCCGGGTACGCCGTCGCGGCCGAGCGCGCGGATCCACGAGAAGTTGAGCGGGGGGTTGGGTGGGGAGTGGGGAGTTGAGTGGGGGGCACTGATGGGCTGGTGCCCGGCAACGCCCCCCGAGGGGTGATCCGGTTCGTCGCCGGGTGCGGGTCCGTCGTGGCTGGGCACGCAGGTGCCCGCGCCCCTGGAGGGGCCCCCGCCGGTGCTGTCAGCCCTTCACCGCTCCCGCTGTGAGGCCCTGGACTATGTGGCGGCTGGCGAAGGCGAACAGGACCATCGTGGGGAGGATGGTGAGCACCGCCGCCGCGGACATCGAACCCCAGTCGATGTTGAAGCTGGAGATGAACCCGTTCAGGGCCGTGGGGACGGTCTTGTTGGTGTCGCTGTTCATCAGCGTCACCGACAGGAACAGCTCGTTCCAGCAGTTGACGAAGTTGAAGATGAACGCCGCCACGATCCCGGGCCGCATCACCGGCAGCAGCACCCGGAACAGCGCCCCGAACCGGGACAGGCCGTCGATCATGGCGGCCTCCTCCAGCGCGTCCGGGATGTTCTCGAAGAAGCCGCGCAGCATCACCGTGCAGAACGGGATGCAGACGGCGATGTAGACGAGGATCAGCCCGAACCGGTTGTCGACCATCTCGAGGTCGGTCATCAGCAGGTACAGCGGCCCCAGCGCGATGAACGTGGGGATCATCTGGGTCACCAGGGCCGCCATCAGCAGCGCGGACTTGGTGCGGAACTCGAAGCGGGCCAGCACGTACGCCGACAGCATCGAGATGACGGTGGCGATCGCGGCCGCGACGGTGGCGATGACGAGGCTGTTGGTGAGGTACACCCCGAAGTCGGCCTTGCCGAACAGCCCCCGGTAGTTCTCCAGCGAGAAGTGCTCGGGCCAGTAGGCGATCGGGAAGGAGAAGATGTCGCCGGGGGCCTTGAGCGACGTGATGGTGATCCAGTAGAGGGGGAAGACGGTGAAGACCAGCCACAGTCCCAGGAAGGTGAACTTGGTGGCACGGCCCGCCGTGGACTCCTTGCCGATCACGGCTTCACCTCTCGCTTCTCGCGCGTGGCCAGGAGGAAGAAGGTCGCGAACACCAGCAGGGTGGCGACGACGATCAGGCCGAGCGCGGACGCCCTGCCGTAGTCGCCCTGCTGCGTGATCTTGATCATCCACGTGGTCACGATGTGCGTCTCGTTGTTCGGTCCGCCGCCGGTCATCCCGAAGATCAGGTCGGGGAAGTTGAAGATCCAGATGACGCGCAGCAGCACGGTCAGCACGAGCGTGACCCTGATGTACGGGATGGTGATCTGGAACAGCGTGCGCACCTTGCCGGCGCCGTCGAGCGCCGATGCCTCGTACAGCTCCTCGGGGATGGACTGCAGCGCGGCCAGGATCATGATCGTGAAGAAGGTGACCCCGTACCAGATGTTGGCGACCACGACCGCGAACATCGCCGTCTTCGGGTCGGCCAGCCAGGCCACCGGCTCGTCGATCAGGCCGGCCTTCTGGAGCAGGTCGTTGACGACGCCGAACTCGCTGTTGAACATCCAGCGGAACAGGATGCCGATGAGGAACCCGGAGATCGCCCAGGGGAAGAAGATCAGCGCCTGGTAGAGGCCCCGGAAGCGGAACCTGCGGCGCAGCCACAGGGCCAGGGCGAAGCCGATCACCAGCTGGGGCACGATCGAGCCGGCCACCCAGATGCCGGTGTTGCTCAGCACGGTGCCCCAGGCGGGGTCGGCGAAGACGTCCTGGAAGTTCTTCAGGCCCACCCAGGAGGTGTCGGTCAGGTCCGTCAGCTTCCAGTTGCGGAAGGCCATCTGGCTGCCGGCGATCATCGGGTAGTACGTGAAGACCGCCACGAAGACCGCGGCCGGAGTCATGAACAGGGCGATCATGAAGCCCCGCCGGGCGGTGAACTCCGGTTTGCGGCGGCCCTGCTGCACCTTGCGGACGGGCCGGGCGCCCCCGTTGCCGGAGGCTCCCGCCGCTGCCGTCCTCTTCGTTCCCGTCGGTTCCGTCGTCTCGGACGCGGTGGGCATGGCTAGTTCTCCTGCTGCCGCTTCTCGGTCCAGTACGTGTCCCAGCCGGCCAGCACTTCCTTGGGCGTCGTCTTGCCCAGCACCATCTTCTGGATGTCGGCGTCGGCCTTCTGCTGCCACTCGGCCCACCAGGCGACCCCGCGGGGCTGGCTGACGTTGAGGTAGGTGTCCGGGTTCTCCGTCATGGTGACGTAGCTGGACCAGGGGCCGGTCTTGTAGAACGGGTCCTCGGCGGCCGACTTGAGGATCGGCACCAGGCTGTTCTTCTTGGTGAAGCTCGTCGACGCCTCGCCCTCGGAGAGGAACTCGACCAGCTTGACCGCCTCCTTCTTGTGCTTGCTGCCCTTCGCGACGCCCCATCCGGCGGTCGCCAGCGGCTGTACGGTCTTGCCGCTGGGGCCGGCCACCAGCGGGGCGGTGCTCCACTGGTCCTTCTTGATGGACTTGGACTCCGAGACGGTGGCGATCACCTCGGGGTCCTGGAGCAGGAAGGCCGTGGAACCGTTGGAGAAGCCCTCGACCATCTCGGGATAGCCCCAGGAGACGGACGACTTCGGGGACGCCTTCTTGAAGAGCTCGAGGTAGGTCTCCATGGCGTCCTGCGCCTCGGGCGCGGAGAAGATCGTCTTGCCGTCCTTCAGCTTGAAGCCGTCGGCGGGGTCGATCTCGTCGGCTACGTACGCCTCGATGACGGCGGTGGCGTTGCCCTGGGCGTTGGCCCCGCCGCGGAAGGCGTACCCGTAGCGGCGCTTGCCGGGATCGTGGATCGCGGATGCCTGTTCGAGGAGCTCGTCCCAGCTGGCGGGCGGCTTGTCGAAGCCCGCCTCCTTGATCAGGTCGGTGCGGTAGAAGACGCTCAGGCCGTAGAAGCCGTACGGGACGAAGTACGTCTTGCCGTCGGCGTCCCGGGATGCCTTGACGGCGTTCTCCGTCATGGCGTCCCAGCCCTTCCAGGTCTTGAGGTCCGCCTTCATGTCGTGGATCCAGCCGTTGTTCGACCAGGGTCCGACGGTGGTGTCCCGCACTTCGAGGGTGTCGACCCCGCTGCCGGACTGGAGCATCTGCTGGATCTTCTGGTCGGCCTGCTCGGTGGGCGGCGAGATCAGGTTGACCTTGATCTTGGGGTTCTGCTTCTGGAAGTCCGCTATGAGGCTCTTCAGCAGGTCCGTGCGGGCGGGGTTCGTCAGGCTCTCGACCATGTTGAGGGTGACCGTGCCGTCGGCCGCCGAGCCGCTCATGCTGGAGCAGCCGGTCAGGACCATCGCGGCGGCGGTGCCGAGGGCGAGGGCTGCCGTCCTTCTTCTCATCGTGCCGACCTCTTTCTTTGCTTCGGCCTGTGACAGGGCCTGTGGTGCGACCGCGCCTGCTGCTACTGCGACTGCGACTACGGCTGCGGCTTCTGGCGGGGCGTCGCGGGGACGTGCGGGAGGGGAGGGAGGAAGGGTGGGCTACGAGGCCCCGGGGTGTTCACGGGCCGTGCGGGCCCACCGGCCGAGGAGGGGGACGCAGTCCTCGGCGAAGTACTCGTAGTCGGCGGCGGTGTTGTAGACGTGCGCGGACAGCCGCATGTAGCCGACTCCGCCGAAGCTGGTGAAGGCGGCCTCCACCCCCAGTTCGCGGGCGGCCCGGTCGCGCAGCGCGTCGGCCTCGATCCGGCTGCCGGCCAGACCGTCCGGCAGCCGTACCAGCCGCATGCCGGGGACCGGCATGCCCACGTCGACGGGGCCGGCGGTCCCCGTCAGCCGGGCGAAGGCGTCGCCGATGACCCGCTCGGCGTAGCCCGCCAGGTCGTCCATGTAGCGGCGGGCCGTGTCCCAGCCCCAGGTGCTCCCGACGAAGTCCAGGGCCGTGGGGGCCGCGAGATAGCCGGTGGCGTCCACCGTGCCCTGCTGGTCGAAGCGGTCGGGGTACGGATCGGCGGCGCCCCACGAGTCGATCAGGGGGTAGAGCTCCTCGCGCAGTTCGCCGCGTGCGACCAGCGCGGCCGTACCGCGTGGCGCGCAGCCCCACTTGTGCAGGTTGCCGACCCAGAAGTCGCACGTCAGGCCCTCCAGCGGGGCGGCGATCAGGCCGGGGGCGTGCGCGGCGTCCACGAGGAGCGGGATGCCGCGCCGCCGGGCCTCCGCACCGACCCGCTCCACCGGCAGACGGCGTGCGGTGGCGGAGGTGATCTGGTCGAGGACGATCAGGTCCGTGTCGTCGTCGACCGCGGCGATCACGGCCTCGTACGCCTCGTCCTCGTTCGCCTCCAGCGGCACCCGGGCGGTGCGCACCTCGCCGCCCCAGCGCCGGGCGAGGCGTTCGGCGCCCATGGTCACCGCGCCGTAGCCGTGGTCGGTGACGACGATCCCGCCGCCGCGGCGCCGCCGGAGCGAGGCGAACACGACACTGATGCCGGCGCTCGCGTTCGGCACCAGGGCGACGTCGTCGGGGGCGACCCGCAGGAAGGCCGCGAGGTCGACCCGGGTGGCGGCGATGCGCTGCGGCAGCGCGGGGAACCACACCACCGGGGAACCGTCCAT
The DNA here is from genome assembly GCF_019710745.1 of Streptomyces beigongshangae. Lineage (GTDB taxonomy): Bacteria > Actinomycetota > Actinomycetes > Streptomycetales > Streptomycetaceae > Streptomyces > Streptomyces beigongshangae. The sequence goes on along the minus strand of NZ_JAHKJW010000011.1, from coordinate 175,688 downwards.
CTCGGCGCGGAACTCGTTCTGCCGCTCCTGCGCCACCAGTGGGACGGCCCCGAACGAGCCGTGGTTGAGGTGCTTCATGACGGGGTCGAGCGACCACGCCCGGGCGGCGGGCCGGCCGTCCGCCAGCAGCAGGGGGCGCGGGGCGGTGGTGACCTCGGTCTCGCTCACATCACTCCAGATCTGCCGAACCCGAATGTCCGCCGGACATCTGCTCTCCAGCGGCACACGTATGATGACTCGGCATCCTGCACGGCATTTTTGCGCCACGCAAGGGTTATGCGGCGGTAGTCATCAGATGACTTTCGGTCGATACATCCGGGACATCTGACGACTCGCTAGAGTGCCCGAGGGTTTTCGGTGCTGCCGCCGGCCCGTCAGGGGAGGAGTCGGATGTCCGCAGTCGACAAGGCGTTCCACGGTCTGCGCCACATGATCGCGACGGGGCGGATCGGTCCGGGGGAGCGCATCCCGCCCGAGGCCGAGCTCGGCGAGGAGCTGGGTGTCTCACGGGGTCCGCTGCGCGAGGCCGTACGGATGCTCGCGGCCCTGGGCGTGGTCGAGCCGCGGCACGGCTCGGGTACCTACGTGTCCCAGCTCCGGCCGGAGGACGTCATCGGGAGTCTTTCGCTGACGCTCGAACTCCTGCCGCTGCCGGGCCTGTTGGAGGTCTACGAGATCCGGCGGGTGCTGGAGGCGCATGTCGCGGCCAAGGCCGCCGCGCGCCGGAGCCCCGAGACGGTGAAGTCGCTCTTCTCCCTCATGGAGGCCATGGAGGCCACCGACGACCCCACCGAGGCGTCGGAGCTCGACCACCGCTTCCACGCCGAGATCGCGCGCGCCGCGGAGAACCCCACCCTCGCCTCGCTGCTGGCGGTCTTCCGCGCCCGCTCCCGCAAGTACCAGGTCTTCACCCTGCCCGAGGGTCCTGAGCTGCGGCGCAGGAGCGACGCGGACCACCGCGTCCTGGCCACCGCGATCGCCGACCGCGACCCGGGTGCCGCCGCCGGGGCGGCCGAGGCCCATGTCGCCCAGACGGAGCGCTGGCTGCGGACGTTCATGCCGCCCGTGGAGGAGCAGGACACGGAGGGAGCCGGGACGGGAGCGCCCCGAAGGGGCGCGGTGAACTGCGCGCCCGGCCACGACGGACCCGCGGCCGGACACGGCAGAACTGCGGTCGAACAGGGCTGACCGGCGGCTGGCCTGCGGTGGGGCGCTTGCCGCTCGGCGAGCGCCCCGCCACAGGTCAGCCGCCGGTGCCGCGGTTGCGGTCCCCCTCGCGGTCGCGGCGGGCCAGCAGGCGCTGGGCGCGGGTCAGGCCGGAGGAGTTCCTGCGCAGCGCGGCACGGGCCGCGTTCGAGCCCGGGGCTCCGTGCACACCCCCGCCGGGGTGCGCGGAGGCCGACGCCAGGTAGAGGTTCTTCACCGCCGTCTCCGGGCGTCCCGTGCCGGGGACGGGACGGAAGAAGAGCTGCTGGTGCAGGGCCGTGGTGCCACCGTTGATGGCACCTCCGTACAGGTTGGCGTTCATGGCCTGGAGCGTGGGCGGGGCCAGCACGCGCCGGGCCCTGATCAGGGAACGGAAACCCGGCGCGAAGCGCTCGACCTGCCGCTCCACCCGGTCGGCCATCAGTTCCTGCTCCTTGGCGTCCCAGCTCCCGGTCAGTCCCTCGTCGCCCGCGTCGCCCTTGATGCGGTGCGGGACGTGGGTGTACGCCCATGCCGACTCGGTGCCCTCGGGCGAGCGGGTGGCGTCGGAGGTCGTCATCTGCCCGAACAGCGCGAACGGCCGGTCCGGGACCTGCCCCATGGCGACCTGGGCCGCGAACCGGGTCAGCTCGTCGACGCCGTCGGCCAGGTGCACGGTACCGGCGCCCGCGGCCTCCGGTGCCTGCCACGGCACCCGGCCGTCGAGGGCCCAGTCCACCTTGAAGGTGGCGAAGTCCCACTGGAAGCGCCGCAGATCGGCCAGCACCTGCGGGGGCAGGTCGGCGCTGTCGACCAACTGGCCGTACAGGGCGGGGGCGGACACGTTCGCGAGCACGGCCCGGCGGGCGGACACCGCCTCGCCCGCGGCCGTGCGCACCCCGACGGCCCTGCCCTGCCGGACGACGACGCGGCTCACCCGTTCGCCGCACCGCAGGACACCGCCGCGCTCCCGCAGCCGCCGCGCCAGCGCCTCGATGAGGGCGCCCGCACCCCCGACGGGCACGGGGAAGCCGTACGTCTGGCCCAGCATCGACATCAGCCAGCCGAAGCCGCCGCTGCCCGCGGCCTCGGGGGCCAGGTCGGCGTGCAGCGCGTTGCCCGCGAGCAGCAGCCTGCCGCCCTCGCCCCGGAACTCCTCCTCGCCCAGGCGCCGTACCGGCGTGATCATGGAGCGCGCCATGCGCAGTCCCCCGGCGGTCCGCAGGCGCATGGCCAGCCGGGCACCGGACCGCACCGGCGGGAACGGCGTGAAGAGCGCCTCCAGGAGGTCGGGGCGCAACTTCTCCCAGACGCGGTGCAGTTCGCGCCAGGAATCGCCGTCGCCGTCGGCGAAGACGTCCAGCGAGGCGGCGGTGTCGTCGAGATCGCGTCCGAGCACGGCGCACCGGCCGTCGGACAGCGGGTGGGCCAGCACCCGGGGGGCGTGGCTCCAGCGCAGTCCGTACCGCTCCAGGTGCAGTCCGGCGAGCACCGGCGAGGCGGCGGCCAGCGGGTAGAACGAGCTGAACAGGTCGTTCGTGAAGTCCGGGTCGACCTTGTTGTCGTGCCGGACCGCGCCCCCCGGCTCGTCCTGCTCCTCCAGGACCTCGACGCTCCAGCCCTCGTCCGCCAGCACATTGGCGGCGACGAGCCCGTTGGGGCCAGCCCCGATCACTACCGCGTCCGGCATGGACGCCTCCCGTCTCGTTGCACCGTTGTCATCGCCGTCGACGCTGTCATCGCCGTCGACGCTGTGGTCGCCGTGGGATTCCGGCCGCGTGGCCGCTCGTACGGCTCGTGCGGCCCCCCGTACGGGCCGTCACCCGGCGTGTCGTACGGGCCGTCACGCGGCCTGTCGTACGTCCGTACCGGTGGTGCCGCGCCTCATGCCGGCTCCGGCTGTGCGTGGGCGGGCTCCGCGCGGCTGCCGCCGTTCTCGCACACGTCGGCCAGCCGCTTGAGCATGGCCCGGTGCCTCAGCTGGATGAGCCCCTCCACACCCGCGTTGTGCAGGAACCCGCCGACACCCCGCAGCGGGTGCTCGTCGATGATCACCAGGGTGTGGTCGCCCCAGGGGCGCAGCTCGATGGCGATCCGCGCCGTGCCGAGCGGGCCCGCGATCGCCTCCAGCTCCAGCTCGTGTCCCTCGTCGCACGCGCGGACGACCGTCTGGTTGGTGAAGCTGAGCGGCCCGACCCGCACCTCGTAGCCGATGGCCGAGTGCGTCTGCGGCCACTGGCCGCGCACGGGGTACGAGGACGCCGTCCCTACGACCCAGTCCGCGTACCGGGTGCCGTCGGCCAGGACGGCCCACACCTCACGTGGACTCTTCTTGATCAGTCGATGGCGTACGGCCACGTCTGTCTCCCTCGTTTCGCACCCGCCGGTAAGGAGTGACCGACTCCGAGTCCCCCGGCATCGGCGCTTCAACCAGGCGGACGCGGCCGGGTCGGACGCGCTCGCCCTACGTCCGGGAGGAGCCGCCCCCGGGAGAGCCGCCTCCCGGGGAGCCGCTCCCGACGTGATCGGCGCGCCCGCCGGCGCCGAGCAGCCCGGTGGGGCGGAAGGGCTCGCGGGCCGCCAGCCGGGGCAGGCTCCAGCGGGACAGGTGCGTCACGACCGGCGGCAGCGTGGCACGGCCCAGCTGGGCGGCGAGGAGCCAGCCCGGTACGTACACCGAGGCGCGCCGCCGTTCGACGGCCCGCGCCAGCCGGGCGGCCACCTTCTCCACGGGGTGGACGCGGCGGGCGGGCGGCGGCATGTGGCTCCGCAGCTCCCGCAGCACGGCGTGCCGGTCGGCGTCGCGGATCATGTCGGTGTCGACCCAGTTGAGGTAGGCGATGCCCACCGCGATCCGCTGGTGGGCCACCTCGGCGCGGAGCGAGTGGGCGAATGCCTCCACGCCCGCCTTGGACGCGCAGTAGGCGCTCATCATCGGTGCCGCGCCGATCGACGCCAGGGAGGCTATCTGCAGGTAGTAGCCCGCCGTGTCGGTCAGGTCGGGCAGGAAGGTGCGCGCGGTGACGGCGCTCCCGGTCAGGTTGACGTCGATCACCCGGCGCCAGGACGCGGCGTCCGTCTCGGCGAAGGGGCCGCCCTCGGCGACGCCCGCGTTGGCGACCACCACGGACGGCTTTCCGAGAATTTCGCGCACCTCACGGGCGGCAGCCGCCATGCCCGCGTCGTCGGTGACGTCGACCTCCCAGGCGGCCGCCCGGGTGGGCAGTTCGGCGGCCAGCGCCTCCAGAGCCGGTTTCTCGTGGCCCAGAAGCGCCAGCCGGGCGCCGCGGCCGGAGAGATCGCGCGCCAGGGCGGCGCCCACTCCCCGGGCGGCCCCCGTCACCACCACCGTGCGGCCTCGCAGCGGATCGTGTCCCACGGGTCTTCCTTCCTGCCTGGCTCCGACCGCGCACGGTCCGGTGTCCGAACCACGCTCGGCCGACGTGCGATGTGCGATGTGCGACGTGCGACGTGCGATGTGCGATGTGCGACGTGCGACGGAATTTTCGAGTCGGTGTGCGGTTCTTCCCCGGGACGGCCGGACCCGGATGCGGAAGTGGACGGTCCGTTTTCATCGGACCACGGATCGACCCGGTGCGACACCGCGGCGGTCCGCTCCCGCTCCGGCGGCCCCGTCCGGCCCGTCGGACGCACAGAACACACCAGGCCCGGAGAAACACCCCGGCCTCGTCGGAACGATTGACGCGCACCGTGCGGGACCCTACTTTCTGACCGACCTTCCGAACCAGGTTCGAAATATCGGCCGCTTTGTCTGTCCGCTGCCTGTCCGACGTCTGCACGCCATCTGCCCGGCACCCCGTCTGGAGACCGAGATGAGCTCAAGACCCCAGCCGTCCCGACGCCTCTTCCTCGGCATGGCCGCCGCCACTCCCCTGGCCATGACCGGCTCACTGGGTCTCGGCGCGGGCACCGCCCACGCCGCGGACTCGGCCTATGCGATGTGCTATTTCACCGAGTCGACCAGCCTCGGGGCCGGCACCGACTACGGGCTCCACCTCGCCGTCAGCACCGACGCCCTCAACTGGACGCCCCTCAACCAGAACAACCCCCTGGTCACCCCCACGGCGGGCGCCCTCGGCCTGCGCGACCCGTTCCTCCTGCGCAAGCAGAACGGCTCCTTCGTCGTCATCGCCACGGACCTCAAGGGCACCGACTGGAGCTACAACAGCCAGTACATCCACGTCTGGGACTCCGCCGACCTGCGCACCTTCACCGGGTACCGCCGCCTCAAGCTGCACGACATGGCCACCCACAGCTGGGCACCCGAGGCGTTCTGGGACGCGGGCCGGGGGCAGTACGCCGTCATCTACTCCTCGGTCGACTCCAGCGGCCACAACGTGATCATGGTGAACCACACCAGCGACTTCGTCACCGCGTCGGCCCCGCAGGTCCTCTTCGACCCCGGCTACGACGTGATCGACGGCAACATGGCCGTCGGCGTCAACGGCGTCAACTACCTGTTCTTCAAGAAGAACCAGACCATCGCGGCCGCCCGGTCGACCTCCCTCGACCCGGGCAGTTTCACCGAGTTCGGCGCCGGTGTCTCGCACGGCGGCACCGAGGCCCCGACCGTGTTCAGGTCGCTCACCTCGAACACCTGGTACCTGTGGGCAGACACCTACACACCGAACGGCGTCTTCTACGCCTGGCGGTCCACCGACCTGGCCTCGGGCACCTGGACCGCGCTGGACCAGAGGACCTACACCCAGCCGGTCAACTCCAAGCACTGCGGCATAGCGACGATCACCGCGGCCGAGTACACCGGCCTGCTCGCCCGGTGGGGCGCCCCGGCCTGGAACCGGCTCAAGTCGTACAACTACCCGGACCGCTACGTCCGGCACGCCAACTACATCGCCCGCGTCGACACCTACCCCTTCGACCTCTACACCGACGCCCAGTGGAAACTCGTCCCGGGCCTGGCCGACGGTTCCGGGGTCTCCTTCCAGTCGGTGAACCACCCGACCCGCTACCTGCGGCACTACGACTACGCGCTCCGGCTCGACGTCAACGACGGCACGGCGGTGTTCGCCGGTGACGCGACCTTCCACCGCACGGCGGGCCTCGCCGACTCCTCGTGGGCGTCGTTCCGGTCGTACAACAACCCCACCCGCTACATCCGCCACTCCAACCACGTACTGCGCATCGATCCGGTCTCCACGTCCACGGAACGGCAGGACGCGACGTTCCGCGTCGGTCACTGAACCGCCGGGCCCCGTCCCGGCCGTCCGGCCGGTCGGCCGTCCGGTGTCCGCCCGCCCGTCCGTCCGTCCGGGTGGGGCCCGGCGGTGATCGCCTATCTTGGCGCGTATGCAGTCATACACGATCGGCCAGGCGGCGCGCCTGCTCGGAGTGAGCCCGGACACCGCACGCCGGTGGGCCGACGCGGGCCGGATGGTCACGCACCGGGACGAGGGCGGACGGCGCCTCATCGACGGGAAGGACCTGGCCGCCTTCTCCGTCGAACTGGCCAAGGGCGCCGGCGGGGAGGAGGACCCGTCGTACACCTCCGTCCGCAACGCCTTCCCCGGCATCGTCACGGCCGTGAAGCTCGGTGACGTCGCCGCCCAGGTGGAGATCCAGGCCGGCCCGCACCGGCTGGTGTCCCTGTTGACACGGGAGGCCGTGGAGGAGCTGGGACTGGAGGTGGGGGTCGAGGCCGTCGCCCGGGTGAAGTCGACGAACGTACACATCGACCGGGGCTGAGACCGGGAAGGCCCGGGCGTCGCCGGCGGCGCCCGGGCCGCGGGGGCCGCCGGGGCGTGCAACGCACCGACGACGTCCGAGCACGCCGAAAACTGCCCGTGAAGCGTTTGCGCACCCGCATGGCTCCGTTTCCACCCAGCTCCGCATCCGAGCAAACGCAGATGCGAGGCACCGGAAGGACAAGTGCGGATCACGCGAAGCATCAAAGGTCTTTCCCCTTGCATCTGCGGCAGTATGATCGACGTGTGCACACCTGGGGAAGTGGATCCGTGACGACCCGTACCGCCCGCAGCACACGCACGCCCCGCCGGACCCCGTGGGCGGCGGGCCTGGGGGCCGCCCTGCTGGCGCTGAGCGCCTGCTCCCCCTCCGGCGGTCCCGATGGTTCCGGCCGTTCCGGCGGCTCCTCGCCGGACGGCGTGTCCGGCACGGTGACCGTGTTCGCCGCCGCCTCCCTCAAGGAGAGCTTCACGGCGCTCGGCGAGGACTTCGAGAAGCAGCACCCGGGCACGGAGGTCACCTTCAGCTTCGGCGGCAGCGACTCGCTGGCCGCGAGCATCACCGGGGGCGCCCCGGCGGACGTGTTCGCCTCGGCCAGCCCCAGGACGATGAAGATCGTGACGGACGCCGCGGACGCGGCGGGCACGCCCGCCACCTTCGTCCGCAACGAACTGGAGATCGCCACCCTGCCGGGCAACCCCGAGGGCATCTCCTCCCTCCAGGACCTCACCGCGCCGGGCCTGAAGGTCGTGCTGTGCGACAAGGAGGTGCCCTGCGGCGCCGCCGCCCGGAAGGCCCTCGACGCCGGCCGGGTGAAGCTCACCCCCGTCTCGTACGAGCAGGACGTGAAGGCGGCTGTGACGAAGGTCCGGCTGAAGGAGGCCGACGCCGCGGTCGTCTACCGGACCGATGTACGCGCGGCGGGTGACAAGGTGGAGGGCGTGGAGTTCCCCGAGGCCGCCGACGCCGTCAACGACTACCCGATCGTCCGGCTCAAGGACGCGCCGAACGCCGGGGCCGCCGAGGCGTTCATCGCGCTGGTGCGGTCCGCCGCGGGCCAGGAGGTCCTGACCCGGGCGGGATTCCTCAAGCCGTGACGTTCCCGGGCGACGGGTCCGACGCCGCGACCGGCACCCTACGGAGAGGGCCGCGGCGCCGGCGGAACCGGGCGGGTGGCGGTGGCGGCACCGCCCGCCCGGGCGGGCGCGGGGTGCCCCTGCCCCTGCTGGTCCCCGCGCTGATCGGTCTGGCGTTCCTGATCGTGCCGCTGGCCGCCCTGCTCGTACGGGCCCCGTGGCGCAGCCTGCCCGAGCTGCTGACGAGCGCCGAGGTGTGGCAGGCGCTCCGGCTGTCCCTGGTCTGCGCCACGGCGGCGACCGCGGTGAGCTTGGTCATCGGCGTACCGCTGGCCTGGCTGCTGGCCCGCGTCGAGTTCCCCGGACGCGGACTCGTGCGCGCCCTCGTCACCCTGCCGCTCGTGCTGCCGCCGGTCGTCGGCGGTGTGGCGCTGCTGATGGCACTCGGCCGCAACGGCATCGTCGGGACGTGGCTGGACTCCTGGTTCGGGGTCACCCTCCCCTTCACCACCGCCGGGGTCGTCGTCGCCGAGGCGTTCGTCGCCATGCCGTTCCTCGTCATCAGCGTCGAGGGCACCCTGCGCGCCGCCGACCCGCGCTACGAGGAGGCCGCCGCCACGCTCGGCGCCTCGCGCTTCACCGCGTTCCGCCGGGTCACGCTCCCACTGATCGCGCCGGGGGTCGCGGCCGGCGCGGTACTGGCCTGGGCGCGGGCGCTCGGCGAGTTCGGGGCGACGATCACCTTCGCGGGCAACTTCCCGGACCGCACCCAGACCATGCCGCTGGCCGTGTACCTGGCCCTGCAGAGCGACCCGGAGGCCGCCATCGCCCTCAGCCTGGTGCTGCTGGCCGTGTCCGTCGCGGTGCTGGCCGGGCTGCGCGACCGCTGGATGACAGCACGATGACCGCCGGAGCACACGACGCCGACGCCCGCACCCCGGAGAACGGCTCCGCGGAGGGCCTGGACGCCCGTCTCGTCGTCGAGCGCGGCTCCTTCCGCCTCGATGTGGCGCTGAGCGTGGCGCCCGGCGAGGTGGTCGCCCTGCTCGGCCCGAACGGCGCCGGGAAGACCACGGCGCTGCGCGCCCTGGCCGGCCTGACACCGCTCACCGGCGGCCGTCTGCGGCTGGACGGCACGGCGCTGGAACGTACGCCGCCGGAGTCCCGCCCGGTCGGTGTCGTCTTCCAGGACTACCTGCTCTTCCCCCACCTGACCGCCCTGGACAACGTGGCCTTCGGACCGCGCTGCCAGGGCGCGACAAGGGCGGAGGGACGGGCGCGGGCCGCCGAGTGGCTCGGGCGCCTGGGGCTCGCGGAGCACGCGGGCGCCAAGCCCCGCCGCCTCTCGGGCGGACAGGCCCAGCGTGTCGCGCTGGCCCGCGCGCTCGCCACCCGCCCCCGGCTGCTCCTGCTCGACGAGCCGCTCGCCGCGCTGGACGCGCGGACCCGTCTGGAGGTACGTGCCCAGCTGCGGCGTCATCTGGCGGAGTTCGAGGCGGTCGCCGTGCTGGTCACGCACGATCCGCTGGACGCCATGGTGCTGGCCGACCGGCTGGTCGTCGTCGAGGACGGCCGGGTCGTCCAGGAGGGCACCCCCTCCGACATCGCCCGGCATCCCCGTACGGACTACATCGCCCAGCTCGTCGGCCTGAACCTCTACCGGGGGGAGGCGCGGGGCCACACCGTCCGCCTGGGCGCCGGTGCGGGCATCACCACCGCGGAGGACCTGTCCGGTCCGGTGTTCGTGGCGTTCCCGCCGAGTGCGGTCACACTCCACCGCGACCGCCCCACCGGGGCCAGCGCCCGCAACCTGTGGCGCTGCGAGGTCGCGGGCCTGGAGACCCACGGCGACCAGATCCGCGCCGACCTGGGCGGGGAACTGCCCCTGGTGGCGGACCTGACCGCAGTCGCCGCCGCGGAACTCGACCTGCACCCGGGTGCCACGGTCTGGGCCGCGGTGAAGGCGACGCAGACGCACGCGTACCCGGTCTGAGGGGCCCGGCCGACGGCCCTCCCGGCGGGAGGGCCGTGGTCCCGGCGGGAGCGGTCAGCGGTCCCGGTCGGCGGTCCCGGTCAGCGGGTGCGGGGTGCCCCCCGTCGCCGCTGCGCCGGAGGGGGCGGGGGCGGCGAGAAGGTGTCCTCCTCCTCGTCCAGGGGCGGCAGCTCCACCGTGTAGTGCGGCTGGAGGAACAGACCGTGGTGCTGCGGCGCGGCCGATGAGGGCGCCGTGTCCTGCACGGGACGTGCAGGGTCGCGATGCGAAGAGGCAGGCATCCAAAACCATCCGGAGTCGGGAGTCGCGCGGATCAAAGGCGGAGCGGTCGACCGATCATGCTCGGTACCTGCGTGCCTCGCGCGCGACTGCCCATTAGATCCTATCGGCGCCGGGAGAACGAAAGGGCGCGGTGGACGGAGTGCTCCGGACCCGCGGTCCACCGCTGCCGACGGCCGTCCGCAGTCGGCGGCACGGCCCGCCGCGGCCCTGCGCCGCACCCTGTCCCGCACACTCATTGACCCCCACCTCCCACGCCCCTACCGTCACTGGAGTGAATCGATTCACACTTCCTACCTGAGGAGCCGCAGTGATCAGCAGGAGGAACATTCTGGCGGGTACGGCGGCGGCGGCCGTCACGGCCACCACCGCCGGCGCCGGGTCCGCAGGGGCCGCACCGGCGCCCGGGCCGGCCCGGGCGGGCTCGCGCCACAGCGCCCTGCGCGTCACCGCGCCGACCGTCGAGTACGTCCGGAACCCCCTGGGCATCGACGCCCGGCACCCCCGGCTGAGCTGGCCGATGGCCTCGGACGAGCCCGGCTCGCGCCAGAGCGCCTATCAGCTCCGCGTCGCCACCGGCGCCGCGCTCCTCGCGCGGCCGGACGTCTGGGACAGCGGGAAGGTCACCTCCGAGGAGTCCGTCCTCGTCCCGTACGCGGGGCCGCCGCTCAAGCCGCGCACCCGCTACTTCTGGTCCGTCCGCGTGTGGGACGCGGACGGCGGCCTCAGCGACTGGAGCGAGCCGTCGTGGTGGGAGACCGGGCTGATGGACACCGACCGGTGGTCCGCGCAGTGGGTCTGCGCTCCCCCGGCCCTCACCGACGTACCCTCGCTCGAAGGCAGCGCCTGGATCTGGTTCCCCGAGGGCGAGCCGGCCACCGGCGCCCCGGCGGGCACCCGCTGGTTCCGCCGCACCCTCGACCTCCCGGACACGGTCACGGCGGCGGTCCTCGCCATCAGCGCCGACAACGTGTACGCCGTCTCCGTGAACGGCACCGAGGTGGCGCGCACCGACCTGGAGACGGACCGCGAGGGCTGGCGCCGTCCCGCCGTCGTCGAGGTCCTCGCCCAGCTGCGCACGGGCAGGAACGTCCTCGCGGTCGAGGCCGCCAACGCGTCCGAGGGACCCGCCGGCCTGGTCGCCTCCCTCACCCTCCGTACGGCCGCCGGCGAACGGCGGACCGTCACCGACGGCTCCTGGAGGGCGACGGACGAGGAACCCGCCGCCGGCTGGCGCGAACCCGGCTTCGACGACAGCGGCTGGCCCGGGGCGAAGGAGGCCGCCGCGTGGGGAGCCGGGCCCTGGGGCAGGGTGGTCCCCGTGTCGTACGCCGCCCACCAGTTACGGCACGAGTTCGAGCTCCCGCGCAAGAAGGTGGCACGCGCCCGCCTGTACGCCACGGCACTGGGCCTGTACGAGGCACACCTCAACGGCCGCCGCGTGGGCCGCGACCAGCTCGCCCCCGGCTGGACCGACTACCGCGAGCGCGTCCAGTACCGGACCCACGACGTCACCACGCTCGTGCGGCCGGGCGCCAACGCGATCGGCGCGTACCTGGCGCCGGGCTGGTACGCGGGCAACGTCGGCATGTTCGGCCCCCATCAGTACGGCGAACACCCGGCGCTGCTGGCCCAGTTGGAGGTCGACTACACCGACGGGACGAGCGAGCGCGTCGTCTCGGGGCCGCACTGGCGGGCCGCCCCGGGACCGATCGTCTCCGCCGACCTGCTGAACGGCGAGACGTACGACGCGCGCAGGGAGACCCCCGGCTGGACCGCCCCCGGCTTCGACGACCGGGCCTGGCCCGACGTGGTGCGCGCCGCGGACGGCGCCGCGCCCCCGCGCGTCGAGGCGCAGGTCGACGGCCCGGTCCGGGTCGTCGAGGAGCTACCGGTCAAGGAGGTGACCCAGCCCCGGCCGGGTGTCTTCGTCCTCGACCTGGGGCAGAACATGGTGGGTTCGGTACGGCTGCGCGTCTCGGGAGCGGCCGGCACGGTCGTGCGCCTGCGGCACGCCGAGGTCCTCGAACCGGACGGCACCCTGTACACGGCGAACCTGCGGACCGCCGCGGCCACCGACACGTACGTCCTCAAGGGCGGTGGCGAGGAGACGTACGAGCCGCGCTTCACCTTCCACGGTTTCCGCTACGTCGAGGTCACCGGCTTCCCCGGCACCCCGTCGGCCCGGTCCCTGACCGGCCGTGTGATGCACACCTCCGCCCCCCTCACACTCGATTTCGAGACCGACGTCCCGATGCTCGACACCCTGCACCGCAACATCACCTGGGGCCAGCGCGGCAACTTCCTCTCCGTCCCCACGGACACCCCGGCACGCGACGAACGCCTCGGCTGGACGGGGGACATCAACGTCTTCGCGCCCACCGCCGCGTACACGATGGAGTCCGCCCGCTTCCTCACCAAGTGGCTGGTGGACCTGCGCGACGCGCAGACCGCGGAGGGCGCCTTCACCGACGTGGCGCCCATGGTCGGCACCGTCGGCAGCGGCGTGGCGGGCTGGGGCGACGCGGGCGTCACCGTCCCCTGGTCCCTGTACCGGGCGTACGGCGACCGGCAGGTGCTCCGGGACGCGTGGCCGTCCGTCCTGGCCTGGCTTGAGTACCTGGAGCGGAACAGCAGCGGTCTGCTGCGGCCGGCGAGCGGTTACGGGGACTGGCTGAACGTCTCCGACGAGACACCGAAGGACGTCATCGCCACCGCGTACTTCGCGCACAGCGCCGACCTCGCCGCCCGCATCGCCGGGGAGATCGGCGAGGACCCGGCCCCCTTCGCCGACCTCTTCGCACGGGTACGCGCGGCGTTCCGGAACGCCTACGTCGGCGCCGACGGCAGGGTGAAGGGCGACACGCAGACCGCGTACGTCCTCGCCCTGTCGATGGACCTGCTGCCGGACGGGCTGCGCGAGCCGGCCGCCGACCGTCTCGTCGCCCTGATCGAGGCCAGGGACTGGCACCTGTCGACGGGGTTCCTCGGTACGCCCCGGCTGCTGCCCGTCCTCACCGACACGGGACACACCGACGTCGCCCACCGTCTGCTCGCACAGCGGTCCTTCCCCAGCTGGGGGTACCAGATCGACAGGGGCGCCACCACGATGTGGGAGCGCTGGGACTCCGTCCGGCCCGACGGCGGTTTCCAGACCCCGGACATGAACTCCTTCAACCACTACGCCTACGGCTCGGTGGGCGAGTGGATGTACGCGAACATCGCCGGGATCGCGCCGGGCCGGCCCGGCTACCGCGAGATCGTCGTCCGGCCGCGCCCGGGCGGGGGCGTCACCTCCGCGCGCGCCACGTTCTCCTCGGTCCACGGCCCCGTCTCCACCCGGTGGCGGCAGCGGCCCGACGGGTTCGCCCTCACCTGCTCCGTACCTCCCAACACGGCCGCCGAGGTGTGGATCCCCGCGGACTCCCCGGACGCGGTCACCCACACCGGCGCGGTGTTCCTGCGCGCCGAGGACGGCTGCGCGGTGTACCGGGTCGGCTCGGGCACGCACCGCTTCACCACGTAGGACACGACGCACGCGGTACGGGGCACGGGGCACGGCGAGGGTTTCCGGCCGTCGCCCGGCGGCGTCCAACGGGGTGCGGGCGCCGCCGGGTTGGCAGGGGTACGACGGGACCGCGGCCGGGTGCCGTGCCGGACTCCGGTGCCGGGTGCCGATGTCGGGTGCCGGTGCCGGGTGCCCCTAAGGTGATCGCATGTCTAGCTCGTTGAGTTCCGCCAGATCCCGCGCCGCGCTGCGCGCATCGGCGCGCATTTCCGTCGAGTTGCTGCTGGTCCTGGTGACGGCCGCGGTGGCTCTCTGGCTCCTCGGCCGGATGTGGTCCGTGGTCTGGCCGCTCATAATGGGTCTGCTCCTGACCACGCTGACCTGGCCGGTGGCCCGCTTCCTGCGCCGGCACGGGTGGCGCCCCGCCCTGGCGGCCTCCGTCGTGACCGTGCTGTTCCTGCTGGTCGCCTCGGCCGTCGTGGCGCTGATCGCCGTACCGGTGGCCTCCCAGTCCGGGGAGCTGACCGACGGGGTGGTGAACGGCATGCACGAGGTCCGTGACTGGGCTGCCGGACCCCCGCTGAACATCGACGACGCCGAGATCTCGGATGGCCTGGACAGTGCGGTCGAGCGCATCCAGAAGAGCGCCGGCAGCATCACCACCACGGTCGTCACGGGTGTGAGCACCGTGGTCAACGGTGTGGTCACGGCCGTCCTGGCGCTCTTCCTGATGTTCTTCTTCCTCAAGGACGGCCCGCGCTTCCTGCCGTGGCTCGAACGCCAGCTGCCGGGGCGCCTTGCCACCGATGTCCCGGTCATCGCCGCGCGCAGCTGGGACACCCTGGGTTCGTTCGTGCGCTCGCAGGCGGCCGTCGGTCTGCTCGACGCCGTCCTCATCGGCATCGGGCTGTGGATCGTGGACGTCCCCCTGGTGCTCCCGCTGGCCGTGCTGACCTTCGTCTCCGCCTTCGTGCCGATCGTGGGCGCGCTGTTCGCCGGTTTCGTCGCGGTGCTCATCGCGCTGGTGTCGAACGGCCCGACGGACGCGCTGATCGTGCTGGCGATCATCATCGTCGTGCAGCAACTGGAGGGCAACGTCTTCCAGCCCATGATCCAGAGCCGCGGGCTCGGGCTGCACGCGGCCGTGGTCCTGCTGGCGGTGACGCTCGGCGGCAGTCTGGCGGGCATCGTGGGCAGCCTGCTCGCCGTGCCCGTCGCCGCACTGGTGTCGGTGTTCTGGAACTACCTGCGCGAGCAGCTCACCGAGCCGCCGCGGGAGCCGGGCACCGGCGCAGGCGAGCCGCAGGCGGACGCGGCCGTTCCCTCCTAGGTCCTGCCGGCCCTGGCCCCGTCGCCCGGGTTCCTGCCGTCCTGAGTCCTGTCGTCCTGAGTCCTGTCGTCCTGAGTCCTGTCGTGGCGCCGGGTCACTCGCCCGCCGCCACGTACCGGCCCTCGTCCTCCTCTGCCTGTTCCCGTCCGCCGAGGTCGACCTTCACCCCGGACGGCTCCAGGGCGTCACGCAGGCGCTGCATCATCGGCTCCGACAGGAAGTGGTGATGGAGGTCCAGTTCCCGGAGGTGGGTGAGCGGCTGACCGCCGAGGAGGGCTTCGGCACCGGTGTCGCCCAGGGTGCCGAGGCTCAGGTCCAGGGAGGTGAGCCGGGCGACCACGGGCGCACCGGCCACGGCGGCGGCGATCTCGTCCTGCATCTCGCTGTTCCGCAGCCCGAGGCGGCGCAAGGCGGGCAGGCGGTCGCCGTCGAGCAGGGGGGCCAGGTCGGCGAGGGTGGTGGTGCAGCCGTAGTACTCCTCGCCCAGCCACAGGTCCAGCCGGCGCAGGGCGGGGAGGTCGCAGGCGGCGACGGCGCGCGCCACCTCGCCGGGCAGGCCGCCGTTCTCCAGGCGGAGGGTGCGCAGGTGTTCGTGGCGCAGGGGTGTGAGCCGGAGTCCCGGTCCCTCGCCGAAGCCGTCACCCGAGCCGCGTACGCCCAGCTCCAGCAGGCGGGGGTATGCGGTCAGGACCGGTGTCACGTCGCCCTGCACGATCCAGGACAGCTCGCACTCCTCGAAGTTGAGGTCGGCGAGGTAGAGCGCTTCGAGTCCGGTGAGACGGCCGGCGGCGGCGACGAGACGGCCGACCGTCTCGGTGGGATCGTCGCCGTCCGCCTCGGAGCCGTAGGCGCCCGCGCCCAGGACCAGGGCGCGCACCTTCGCGGGGTCCACGGTGTCGAGGAAGCGGTTCCAGCAGGTCTCGAAGGACTCCTCGCCCGTGAGCAGCTGGTTGCGGGACAGCCTCCAGGCGACGTCGCCCGCCGGAGGGAGCGGCCCGCTCCCCTCGTCCTCGGCCGGGAAGTCGTGGATGGGCAGACCGTGCAGGGACGTCAGATGATCGATGGTCACGGGGTCAGCCTTCCACATGTGAACTGGCGGCGGCGCAGGGGGACTTGAGGCACGCCGGCCCCGTCGGTCCCGCCCCCTGCCCGCCGTCCGCCGTCCGTCACCCGTCGCCTGTCGTCCGTCGTCCGTCGTCACGGATTCAGGACGACCTTCCCCGCGACCGTGCCCGATTCGGCCAGGCGCAGGGCTTCGGCGGCGCGCGCGAGCGGGAGTTGCGCGGCGATCTGGGCCGTGACGTCCCCCCGCCGCAGCGCCCCGAAGACCTGGGTGAGGTCGCCGCGCAGCCGTGCCCGGAAGCGGTTCCTGGCCAGGGCGCGGCCGGCCCAGACGTTGTAGAAGAAGGCCCTGCGGCGGTTGGGCAGCGCGTTCCACAGCCAGACCCGGCCGAGCAGTTTGAGCACGGGCCACTGCTTGGATCCCTCGCCGTCCCGGGTGGCGGCGGTGCCGTAGGAGACGAGCGTGCCGCCGGGCGCGAGGAGGTGCCAGGAGTCGACGACGCTCCGGCCGCCGACATGGTCGAAGACGGCGTCGACCCCGCCGGGAGCGAGTTCGCGCACCCGCGCGGCGATGTCCTCGTCGCGGCGGTCGACGGGGACGACGCCCTTGTCGCGCAATGCCCCGTGGTGGCGCGCGGACGCCGTGCCGATCACGTTCGCGCCCGCGGCCCGGGCGAGCTGGACCAGCACCGAACCGACACCGCCGTTGGCGCCGTGCACCAGGACGGTCTGCCCGGCGCGGACACGGGCCCTGCGGTGCAGCATCTGCCAGGCGGTGACGCCGTTGACGACCAGGGTCTCCGCCTCCGCCGCGCCGATCCCGTCGGGCACCGGCACCGCGTCCGCCGCCTCGACGAGGACATGACTGGCCCAGCCGCCGACCTTGAGCAGGGCCGCCACCCGGGTGCCCACCAGGTCCGGCCCGACGCCCTCGCCGACCGCCAGCACCGTCCCGACCAGGTCGTAACCCGGCACGAAGGGGAACGCCGGCTGGTCGTAGTAGCGGCCCCGGCGCATCTGCTGCTCGGCGAAGGAGACCCCGGTCGCCTCCATCCGGACCAGGACCTGGCCCGGGCCCGCCGCGGGGACCACACCGTGCCGGAGCTGGAGGTCTTCCGGCTCCACCTTGCCCGGCAGTACGACCTCGACGAGCGCTTCGGTGTTCATGACGACCTCCATCGCGTCGCGCCGCCGCGCTGGAACGCGGCGTGCTGCTTACGTGCTCTCGCGTTCGTTATAAGTTGTAACTCATCACGGAAGAGGGAGTCAATAGCGTGCGTGATAGCCTCTAACCGAATCGTGGCACCACAGGCGCACAGGGACGGAAGGGCGGCAGGCCATGGCGGACACGGACACCGGGACCCCGCGTGAGCGCTACCGCGCCCAGGTACGCGCGGAGGTGAAGCGACACGCCTGGGAGCAGCTCGCCGCGGCGGGCGCCTCCGCGCTCTCCCTCAACGCGATCGCCAAGCGCATGGGCATGAGCGGACCCGCCCTCTACCGCTACTTCGCCGGCCGGGACGAACTGATCACCGAGCTCGTCCGGGACGCGTACCGAAGCCTCGCCGACACGCTCCGCGAGACCGCCGCCGCCGAGCCCGGGCTGCCCGCCCTGGCCCACGCCCTGCGCGACTGGGCCCTGCGGGACCCCCACCGCTACTTCCTCGTCTACGGCACGCCCGTCCCCGGCTACCACGCGCCCGACGACATCACCTCGCTCGCACGCGAGATCATGGCGACCCTGCTCGACGCCTGTGCCGCACTGCCCCCGAACGTCCCGGCGCCCTCCCCGGCCGGCTCCGGGACACCGTTCGACAGCCATCTCGCCGAGCACCGGCAGTGGGCGGGGGACCACCCCGCGGCACCCGCGGCCCTGCACCGGGCGGTGGTCCTCTGGACCCGGCTGCACGGCGTCCTGTCCCTGGAACTCGCGGGCCACTTCACCGGGATGGGGTTCGACCCGGCGCTGCTCTTCGCGTCGGAGCTGGACGCCCTGGCCGGTCCGGTCGCGCACTGACCGCACACGATCTGCCCGTTCGGGCACGCCGGTGTGCCTCTGCGCCTGGTGATACGCCCGAGGCGTCACGCTAGCGTCGGGGGCGTGAGCACCATGAGCCGTGCCGGCCTCCGGGAAGTCCGCCGGTGATCGACGACCGGCCGGACGAGACGGACACGGACACGCGGTCCGGGCCGGACGAGACGGACACGCGGTCCGGAGGGAACGGCGCGACGGCACATCCGCCGGGCGACAGCACCGCACCGGCGACCGGCGTCCCCGCTGCCGGACCGCGGGCAGCCGCCGACGGCGGCCCGGACACCGGAGGACCGGAACCGTCGTCGGCGCCCGGGCCGGAGGCGCGGCGCGTGCGCCGCCGCCCCGGCCCCTTCACCCTGCTCGTCCTGCCGGGGCTGCTGGCCCTGATGGGGGTGGCCGGGTTCCTGGCCGCGACGGGCGGCCTGTCCTCCGCCTGGCCCCAGGGGTCCGAGCCCGCCCCGGCCGCGACGACCCGCGTCGACGCCTCCTACGTACCGTGGCTGCGCAAGGCCGTGTCGGACTGCCCAGTCGTCGAGCCGTCCGTGCTCGCGGCCCAGATCGAGCGGCTCTCCGGCTGGAGCAACGACGCCGGAACGCTGTCGGGCGAGAAGGGCATCGCCGCCTTCACGGACGCCCGATGGCGGACCTGGGGCAAGGACGACGACGGCAACGGGCGTTCCTCCCCGCGCGATCCGGCGGACGCCATGATGGCACTGGGCCGTCAGAACTGCTCCCTCGCCGAGAAGGTGACCGATCTCAGGACCGAGGGGATCGTCACCGGGGACCTCGTGGACCTCACCCTCGCCGCGTACGCGTCGGGCGTGGACGCCGTGGTCGGGGCCGGCCGCGTCCCCGGCGCGGCGGAGGCGTACGTCAGCGAGATCAGGTCGCTGTCCGAGCGCTACCGTCCGGTCGACCGGGAGAGTTCCGGCGGCGCGGTGAACCAGGTGCCGGGCGCCGTGCTGGCCGCGCCCGCGGGCACTCTCACCGTCACCTCGCCCTTCGGGTCGCGCCGGCACCCGCTGACCGGGGTGACCAAACTGCACACCGGGATCGACTTCGCCTCGCCCCAGGGGTCCCAGGTCTCCGCCGCGTCGAAGGGCCGGGTCGTCTTCGCGGCGACGACCGCGGCCTACGGCAACCGCGTGGTCGTCGACCACGGCACCATCGACGGCAGGCGGCTGGAGACGACGTACAGCCATCTGCTGTCCCTGCAGGTCTCCGCCGGCCAGTCGGTCGACGTCGGGACGCCTGTCGGGCTGGTCGGCTCCACCGGTCTGTCCACCGGCCCTCACCTGCACTTCGAGGTGGTGCTCGACGGTCACTACACCGATCCGCTGCCGTGGCTCGACCCCGGCACCTGAATCGCGCCCGCGCCTGTGTCCGCACCCGTATCCGCACCCCTGTACGCGCCCGTGCCCGCGTCCGTCCCGCGCGGTGGCGGGGCGACGACCGGAGCTTTCCCGTGCGACGGTCTTTGCATGATCATGCGATGTCGTGCATAATCTTCCTATGTCTAAGGTCCTCACCTCCCTTCCCGCCGGCGAGCGCGTCGGTATCGCCTTCTCCGGCGGACTCGACACCTCGGTCGCGGTCGCGTGGATGCGCGACAAGGGTGCCGTCCCGTGCACCTACACCGCCGACATCGGCCAGTACGAC
This sequence comes from Streptomyces beigongshangae, assembly GCF_019710745.1. GTDB lineage: Bacteria > Actinomycetota > Actinomycetes > Streptomycetales > Streptomycetaceae > Streptomyces > Streptomyces beigongshangae. The sequence goes on along the minus strand of NZ_JAHKJW010000011.1, from coordinate 155,837 downwards.
GAGCCCGACATCGCCTCGGTGCCCGGCCGCGCGAAGGCCTACGGTGCCGAGCTGGCGCGCCTGGTGGACTGCCGTGCGGCGCTGGTCGAGGAGGGCCTGGCCGCGCTCACCTGCGGGGCGTTCCACATCCGCTCGGGCGGGCGCGCCTACTTCAACACGACGCCCCTCGGCCGCGCCGTCACCGGCACCCTGCTGGTCCGGGCGATGCTGGAGGACGACGTCCAGATCTGGGGCGACGGCTCGACCTTCAAGGGCAACGACATCGAGCGGTTCTACCGCTACGGCCTGCTGGCAAATCCCCACCTGCGGATCTACAAGCCGTGGCTCGACGCCGACTTCGTGACCGAGCTCGGCGGCCGCAAGGAGATGTCGGAGTGGCTGGTCGCCCACGACCTGCCCTACCGCGACAGCACCGAGAAGGCGTATTCCACCGACGCCAACATCTGGGGCGCCACTCACGAGGCCAAGACCCTGGAGCACCTGGACACGGGCGTGGAGACCGTGGAGCCGATCATGGGCGTCCGGTTCTGGGACCCCGAGGTCGAGATCGTCACCGAGGACGTGACGATCGGCTTCGACCAGGGCCGTCCGGTCACGATCGACGGCAAGGAGTTCGCCTCCCCCGTCGACCTGGTGACGGAGGCCAACGCCATCGGCGGCCGCCACGGCATGGGCATGTCCGACCAGATCGAGAACCGCATCATCGAGGCCAAGAGCCGCGGCATCTACGAGGCGCCCGGCATGGCGCTGCTGCACGCCGCGTACGAGCGTCTGGTCAACGCGATCCACAACGAGGACACCCTCGCCCAGTACTACAACGAGGGACGGCGCCTGGGCCGGCTGATGTACGAGGGCCGGTGGCTGGACCCGCAGGCCCTGATGGTGCGCGAGTCGCTGCAGCGCTGGGTCGGCGCGGCCGTCACCGGCGAGGTGACGCTGCGGCTGCGCCGGGGCGAGGACTACTCGATCCTCGACACCCGCGGCCCCGCGTTCAGCTACCACCCGGACAAGCTGTCCATGGAGCGCACCGAGGACTCGGCGTTCGGCCCGGTGGACCGGATCGGCCAGCTCACCATGCGCAACCTCGACATCGCCGACTCGCGCGCCAAGCTGGAGCAGTACGCCGGACTGGGCCTGATCGGCACCGGCAGCCCTTCGGTCGGTGCCGCCCAGGCGGCCTCGACCGGGCTGATCGGCACCATGCCGGAGATGCCGCAGGGCGGCGCCGAGGCCATCGCCTCCCGTGGCGAGGTGTCCGAGGACGACGAGCTGCTGGACCGTGCCGCGATGGAGTTCGGCACGGACTGACCGGTCGCGGAAGTGTGCGCGGGCGGGCGGGTGGGTCCGGCGATGTCGACGCCGGACCCACCCGCCCGTTCCATGGGGCCGGCCGTTCCATGGGGCCGTTCCATGGGGCCGGCCGCTCAGCCCGCGGCCCCGGTGATCCGGATGCGGTCGCTCCCGCCGCCGGAGAGGAACGAGGCCAGCGCCTGCCCCTCCCCGGTCACGGCGGCGCGTTCGGTCCGGGAGAGACCTCGCAGCGGGGTGACCGTCACGGTGGCGTCCTCCTCGGTCCGGGTCCAGGTCGCGGCGACCCGGCCGTCCACCAGGACGACGCGCTCACCGGCCACCGACAGGCCGCGGTGGGCGTCGTCGACGATCCGGCCGCGGTCGTGGTAGCCGAGGATCGCGTTGTCGAACGCCGGCAGGAACCGGACCGGGGCGGGCGTGCCGGGGTCGGGGCGCGGCGCGTCGGGCAGGTCCAGCAGCTTGCGGCCCCGTTCGTCCCGGAAGACGACGAGTTCCTCCCGCAGCGCGGCGACCGCGGCGGGCAGCCCCGCGAGGCCGCACCAGGCCCGCAGGTCGGCCGAGGCGGCGGGACCGAACGCGGCCAGGTAGCGCCGCACCAGCGCCCGGCCCACCGGGTCGGATCCGTCCGGGTCCGGCGGGTCGATGTCGCGCCCCAGCCAGGCGGAGAGCATGACGTTGCGTACTCCCGCTTTCGTGCGCCAGAGTCCGCGCGGGGGGAGCTGCGCCATCGGGACGAGCGCGGCGACCACCATCTCACCGAGTGCCCGTGGCCCCGGCTCCGGCCAGTGCCCGGCGAGCGCCCGCGCGAGTTCGGCCATCGAGCGGGGCTCGCCGTCGGCCATCACCTCCCGGGCCGCCGCCGCGAGCTCGTCCAGGTCGACCCCGGCGAGTTCGCGGCGGTAGGTCCCGAGGACCCGCTGCCGCAGCATGGCGGTGTGCCGGCCCCGCCACGCCAGCGCGTCGTCGGCGGTGACGAGGTGGACGGTGCGGCGCATGAGGTGGGTCCGCACCACCCGTCGCCCGGTCAGCAGGTCCGACAGCCCGGACGGGTCGAACCCGCGCAGCCGGGACCAGAGCCCGACGAACGGCTCCTGCGGTTCCTGTGCCTGCAGTCCGCCGAGGTGGGAGACGGCGTCGAGCACCGGCGGACCGGCGCGGTCGAGCAGCAGCTGCCGGGCCAGCGTGGCGCGGTTGAGCGCCCGTGCGCCGAGAACGGCCGGGGTGTTCACCCCCTTCACGTCGACTTCCGGCCGTCGAGCGACTCGCGCAGGATGTCCGCGTGCCCGGCGTGCTGGGCGGTCTCGGCGATGACGTGCGTCAGCACCCGGCGGGCGCTGCGCCGCTCCCCCGGCTCGTGCCAGGGCGCCCGCGGGAGCGGGTGCGTCACCGACAGGTCCGGCAGCGTGGCGATGATCTCCTCGCTCCGGGCGGCGACCTCCTCGTAGCGCTTCAGGATCCCGGCCAGTGTCTCGCCGGGCAGCATGCGGAAGTTGTCCCGGTGGTCGATCGCCCACCGCGGGAGCTCGCGGGCGGTGCCGGCCGCGAAGTCCGCCCAGGTGACACCGTCGGGCAGGTCGTAGTTCATCGCCGACGGGCCCTCCGCCACGAAGCGCAGCCAGCCCTCCTCGATGGACGCGACGTGCTTGACCAGCCCGCCCGGGCTCAGTGTGCTGACCGTCGGGGCCGTGCCGGCCTGCTCGTCGGTGAGCCCTCGCGTCGTGGCGGTCAGGGAGGCGCGGGCCGCCGCGAGCGCGGCGAGCAGGTCGGTCCGCTCGTCGTCGAGGGCTGGGCGGGGCGGGGTCGTCCCGGTCACGGTGATCAGCTTCTTCCGGTCTTCGTGGTGGTCGTGGTCTTCGTGGTGGTCGTGGCGGCCGTGGTTCTTGTGGTCGCCGTGGTCCTCGTGGTTGTCGCTGCTTTCGGGCACGGGACGACGGTCGCAGGAGTAGCGGTCAGAAAGTGTCCGCCACTCGCGGGACCATGAGGTCATGCCGAAGACATCCGCACGACTGCTGTCGCTGCTCTCGCTGCTCCAGGCCCGCCGGGACTGGCCCGGTGCGCTGCTGGCCGAGCGGCTGGACGTCAGCGCGCGCACCGTGCGCCGTGACGTGGACCGTCTGCGTGAACTCGGTTATCCCGTCGTGGCCTTCAAGGGGCCCGACGGCGGGTACCGCCTCGACGCCGGTACGGAGCTGCCGCCGCTGCTGTTCGACGACGAACAGGCGGTCGCCCTCGCCGTCGCGCTGCGGCTCGCCACCACCACCGGTGCCGGCATCGAGGAGGCCGCGGCGCGCGCGCTGACCACCGTGCGGCAGGTCATGCCCGCGCGGCTGCGTCACCGCATCGACACCCTGCGGGTCACCGCCCTCGAGCGGCCCTCGTCCCGGCCGGAGGACCGGCTCGGCAGCGAGGTGCTCCTGACACTCAGTGCGGCCGTCCACGCCCGTACGGAGCTGCGCTTCGACTACGCCCCGGCGTACGCGTCCGGGAGCGGCGACGAGGACCCGTTCGCGACACCGCCGCGCAGGGTCCAGCCGCATCATCTCGTCGCCCGGGGCGGGCGCTGGTACCTCGTCGCCTGGGACCTGGACCGCGGGGACTGGCGGATCTTCCGGGCCGACCGGATCACCACGCGCGTCCCCACGGGCCCCCGCTTCACCCCGCGCGAACTGCCCGGGGGCGACGTGGCCGCTTTCGTGACCGCCCGGTTCCGGGGCCACGACGGTTCCGGCGGCAGCGCCGGCTGGCCCTGCGTCGGTGAGGTGATCCTGGACCTGCCCGCCTCCGCCGTGGCGCGTTTCGCGCACGGCGGGGTGGTCGAGGAGCTCGGCCGGGACCGCTGCCGGCTCACCCTGGGCTCCTGGTCGTGGGCAGGACTGGCCGCGGACATCGGCAGGTTCGACGCGGACATCGAGGTCGTCGGCCCGGCCGGACTCATCGACGCGTTCCGGCGGTTGGCACGCCGCTACGCCGACACGGCCGACAGGGCCGACAGGGCCGACAAGTCACAAGACTGACGGAACGTCGTACAGGAACCGCGCAGCCGATGCCCATTAGGCCAAAGGGGTACGAGTTCCGTCGGCCGCCTTCCAGGACCCATGCATCGCTCATATCCTCATGCGCCACCGATCACCGGCGGCAGGGGGCAACGATGAGCAGCACCACGCGCAGAGGTTTCCTGGGGTCGGCCGCGGTCGCGGCCGGCGGTGGCGGGGCCGTCCTCGGGGCCCCTCGGCGGGCCGCGGCGCGGGACGGCGCCGTCCCGCAGAGCGTGGCCGTACTGGGCGGGGGCGTCGCCGGACTCACGGCCGCGCACGAACTCGCCGAACGCGGCTTCCGGGTCACCGTCCACGAGCGCAAGGCACTGGGCGGCAAGGCCCGCAGCATGGACGTGCCGGACAGCGGCACGGGCGGCCGCGCCCCGCTGCCCGGGGAGCACGGCTTCCGCTTCATTCCGGGCATCTACCACAACCTGCCCGACACCATGCGGCGCATCCCCTTCCCCGGCAACCCCCACGGCGTGCACGACAACCTCGTCGCCCCCAAGGAGATGCTGTTCGCCCGCTCGGGCGGCCGCGAGGACATCCGGGTCCCCGTCCCATGGCCCGGCGAGACCCCCGCCGAACTCACCCCGGACGAGATCCGCCGTGCCCTCACCGCGTTCCTGGACACCGCCTTCCGCCTTCCGCCGCACGAGGCCCTCTACTTCGCCAACCGCGTCCTCGTCCTTCTGACCAGCTGCGACGAACGCCGTGACGAGATCTGGGAGCGGACTCCCTGGTGGGAGTTCGTACGCGCGGGACGGATGTCGTACGACTACCAGCGCATCCTCGCCGTCGGCATCACCCGCAACATCGTGGCCACCAAGGCGGAGGAGGCCAGCACCCGTACGGTGGGCACCCTGCTGGAGGCATTCCTCTTCAACGCCCTCGGGCGGGGCGCGGACGGACCGGTGGACCGGATCCTGAACGCGCCGACCAACGAGGCGTGGATCGACCCCTGGGTGACGTACCTGAAGTCGCTCGGGGTCGGGTTCGAGGTCGGCTGGACCGTGCTGGACCTGCCGCTGGAGGCGGGCCGGATCGCCGGCGCCGTCATGGAGGACCGGGCCGGAACGCGCCGGACCGTCACCGCCGACCACTACATCTGCGCCATGCCGGTCGAACACGCCCGCCGCACCTGGAACCCCGCCGTGCGCGCCGCCGATCCGCAGTTGGCGGAGTGCGACCTGCTGCAGACGGACTGGATGACCGGCATCCAGTTCTATCTGACCGAGTCCACACCGATCGTGCACGGCCACCTCAACCTCATCGACTCCCCCTGGTCGCTGACCGCCATCGCCCAGGCCCGGCACTGGCCCGGCCACGACTTCCCCGCCGACTTCGGCGACGGCACCGTCGTGGACTGCCTGTCGGTGGACGTCTCCGAGTGGGACCGGCCGGGCATCCTGTACGGCCGGACGGCCAAGCAGTGCACCCGGGCCGAGGTCGCCCGCGAGGTGTGGGCCCAGCTGAAGGCGTCGCTCAACGACACCGGCCGTACGGTCCTCAAGGACTCCGCGCTGCACTCCTGGTTCCTCGACCCGGCCGTCGACGGTCTGGGCACCCCGGCCCCGACGAACGACGAACAGCTGCTCGTCCACCCCACCGGGACCTTCCACCACCGTCCGCGGTCGGCCACGAGGATCCCCAACCTCTTCCTCGCCGGCGACTACGTGGCCGTGCCCATCGACCTGGCCACCATGGAGGGCGCCAACACCTCCGCCCGGCAGGCCGTCAACGCCCTGCTGGAACAGGTCGGTTCGACGGCCGGGCGGTGCACCGTCACCCCGCTGTACCGGGCCCCCGAGTTCGAGCTGCTGAAACGCCACGACCGCACCCGCCACCGCCTCGGCCTGCCGAACCTCTTCGACCTCGGCTGACGCAGCCGCGCGTCTCCCGGGGGACAGATCCCGGCAGTTCGTGCGGAACGGCCCTCTCCGCTCGCCGCACGGGCGGACGTCACCATTCTTTTCTCGCCGAACGGGCGAAGAAGCACGTTTTTTGCGCGTGGGTGTGGCAGGTTGTACCTCAGCCGGGCCCGTCACTTCCCCCCGTAGTGGCGGGTCCGGCGTCCTCGTCCCCTTCGCGGTCCGGAGCGGGCGGCCAGGCAGGGCGTTCGGCCGCGGGCAGGTCCAGCAGGGCGAGCCCGACCGTGCGCCGTACGGGCAGCAGTTCGGTGCTGCCCGTCTGTACGAGCAGCTCCGAGAGCCGCCGCCCCGCTCCGGCCAGAATGAGCTTGCCGTCCAGGCGCTTCAGCAGCCACCGGATCGCGAGCAGACAGTTCAGACCCCGTGAGTCGCAGAAGACGAGCGCTGTCACGTCGAGGACGAGGTGCCGTCGTCCCGCGTCGACGATGGCGGCGAGGGTGCCGAGGAAGTACTCCTCGCAGCTCTGGTCGAGCTCACCGCTGATCCGCAGCACCGCGCAGTCGTCGCAGTCGGTCGTCTCGGTGATGGTCAGGCGGTGGGTGTGCGTGGACATCACACCTCCCTCCGGTGCCACGGATGCCGTAGGACGCGGCACCCGTATGCGTGCGTGTTCCCCGCATTCGGGCGGGCAACAGGGCGGCGGGGAACTCTCTTCGCCCACCGGAGGCGGACGGCAGGAAGACGCCCGCGAGGCGGCGGCGGGAACGAACTGGTCCTGAACCGGGGTCGGGAACCGGGGGGCGGGAACCGGGGATCGGACAGGTTGTCCGGCCACTACGGCGAGCGCCCCACGCACCGGTGGATCACCGGCGGCACCACGACCCGTGGCCGGACGTCCTCCGGGGCGACGCCGGGCTTCGGGACACCCGGGGCCGAGGGCCGGCAGGGGCGGGTCCCGTGCGCTCAGGCGCCGTGCCCGGCGGTCCATGTGACGTGCGGCGGGACGATCCGGCCGCACAGCGGGCCGCCCCGGGCGTCGGTCAGCCCGAGGCGTGCCACCAGGACGCCCTCCCGCGCGGCCGCGGCGAGCACCTCGGCGGGGACCATGTCGAGCATGAGCTTGGCGCGCCGGAACATCGTGAAGACACCCGCCCCGTCGACCGTGCCCCAGGACAGGTAGACGAACCGCCGGCCCAGCCGGTCCTGCACGTAGGGGCCTTCGACCTCGGTGCCGGCCGGTGTCGGCGTCGCGGTGCACTCCAGGGTCCAGGTGGCCGACCCGGCGTCGCCCGGGTGGGGTTCGAGCAGTTCGCCCGGACGGTCACGGCGTTGCACGGCGACGTACAGGTCGCCGTGGTCCGGGGCGTTGCCGCCGTCGGGGGCCGGGCGGGTGCGGCCGGGCAGGTCGACGGCGTCGATACGGATGCGCATGGGTGCCATCATGCCGCCGCGGGCGGCGACCCCGCGGGCCGGTACGGTCGGAGCGGGCCGGTACCGTCAGAGCGGGCCTGCCAGGCCCTCCAGTACCCGGTCCGGGGTCAGGGGCAGTTCGCGGTACCGGACGCCCGCGGCGTGGTGGACGGCGTTGCCGATGGCGGCCGCCGTGCCGACGATGCCGATCTCGCCGATGCCCTTGCTGCCCATCGGGTTGAGGTGGGGATCGTCCTCGTCGATCCAGTGCGCCTCGATGTCGGGCACGTCGGCGTGGACCGGGACGTGGTAGGAGGCCAGGTCGGACTCCACGAAGTCGCCGGACGCGGCGTCCATGGTGCTCCCCTCGGTCAGCGCCATGCCCAGGCCCATGGTCATGGCGCCGATGAACTGGGAGCGGGCGGTACGGGCGTTGAGGATGCGTCCGGCGGCGTACACGCCCAGCAGGCGGCGTACCCGGACCTCCCCGCTCACCGTGTCGACCGTGACCTCGGCGAAGTGGGCGCCGAAGGCGTGCCGGGCCCAGTCGCTCCCGGCGTCCGCGCTGCCCGCCGTGTCGGCGTGGGCCCGCAGCCCGCCGTCCGGGAGCGGCCCGGTGTGCGCGGCCAGCAGCGCGGCCAGTCGCGTGCACGCCTCGTGGACGGCCCAGCCCCAGGACGCCGTACCGGACGACCCGCCGGCCAGCGGGGCCGGGGGCAGGTCGCTGCTGCCCACTTCGGCGCGTACCCGGTCCAGGGGTACGCCGAGGGCGTCGGCGGCGATCTGGGCGAGGACGGTGCGGGCGCCGGTGCCGATGTCCGTGGCGTTGATCCGGACGGCGAAACGGCCGTCGGGCAGGGCGTGGGCCGAAGCCCGGGCCGGGCTGACCATCACCGGATAGGTGGCGGAGGCCACGCCCGTGCCGACGAGGAGGGGGCCCTCGGTGCGGGACCGGGGGCGGGGGTCCCGCTGTGCCCAGCCGAAGCGCCGGGCGCCCTCGCGCAGGCATTCGATCAGGTGGCGGCTGCTGAACGGCTTTCCGCTGTCGGGGTCGGTGTCCGGTTCGTTGACGATGCGCAGTTCCACCGGGTCCAGGCCCGTCGCGACGGCGAGTTCGTCCATGGCCGACTCCAGGGCGTACATGCCCGGTGCCTCGCCCGGCGCGCGCATCCAGGACGGGCTGGGCACGTCCAGGGGCACCACGCGGTGGGTGGTGAGCCGGTGGGGCGCCGCGTACATGATCCGGCTCGGTACGGCGGCCTGCTCGACGAACTCCTTGATGCGCGAGGTGTGGGTGGTGACCTCGTGCAGGGACGAGACGAGGGTCCCGTCCGCGGCGGCGCCCAGGCGGAACCGGTGCAGGGTGGGCGCCCGGTGGCCGACGGCGTCGGGCAGGAGGCGCCGGGGCAGTGCGACCGTGACGGGACGGCCGGTCCGCAGTGCCGCCATCACGGCGAGCACCACGTGGGGGCGCGGGGTTCCCTTGGACCCGAACCCGCCGCCGACGTGCTCGCTGACGACGGTGATGTCGTCCTCGGGGAGCCGGAACAGCGACGCGAGGGTGGCGCGGACGGTCGTGGCGCCCTGACTGGAGTCGTGCACGAGGAGCCTGCCGCCGCTCCGGTGGGCGGTGGCCGCGTGCGGTTCCATGGGGTGGTTGTGCAGCGGGGGGATCCGGTAGCGGGCGTCGACGCGCACGTCCGCGGTCGCGAACGCCTCCTCGGGATGGCCCTGTTCGCGGTGCGCGGGGTTCCCGCCGTTGGCCTGCTCGGGTGTGTAGGCGCCCGGGTGGTCCTCGGTCAGGGTCACGTCGTGTTCCTCGACGTCGTACTCGACGCGGACCGCGGCGGCGCCGGCCCGGGCCTCCTCCAGCGTCTCGGCGACCACGAGGGCGACGAACCAGCCGTGGTGCGGCACGCGGCGGTCCTGCAGGACGGCGAGCGTGGGGTCGTCCGCGGGAGCCAGCCGGGGCGCGTCGTCGTGGGTGAGGACCGCGAGGACACCGGGCAGGGCCAGGGCGGTCCCGGTGTCGATCGCGCGGATCGTCCCGCGGGTGATCCCGGCGGCCACCGGCCAGGCGTGGACGCGGCCGGGGATGTTCTGCTCGGCGGCGTAACGGGCGCTGCCGGTGACCTTGTCCCGGCCCTCCCGGCGCTCGGCGGGCGCGCCCAGCGCGGTACCGGTGTCGGCCATGCTGGTCCTCCTGTGGTGTGCCTTCACGTCCTGCGTCCTGCGTCCTGCGTCCGTGTTCTGTGTACCGCGTACCGCGTCCGGTGGGGCGCGCGTTCAGTTCCCGGTGCGCGGTGAGCCGTGCGCGAGCCGTTCCAGGGCGTCGACCGCGAGGTTGCGGGCCAGTCGCACCTTGTAGGCGTTGTCCCGCAACGGTTCGGCGGCGGCGAGTTCGAGATCCGCGGCCCGCTCGAACGCCGCCGTCGTGGGAGCGGCGCCCAGCAGCGCCCGTTCCGCCCGCCGGGCCCGCCAGGGGCGGTGCGCGAGGGCCCCGAAGGCGATCCCGACGTGCCGGACGACGCCGCCCTCGACGCCGAGCACCGCGGCGACGGAGGCGAGGGCGAAGGCGTACGAGGCCCGGTCGCGCGCCTTGCGGTAGAGCGAGGGCAGCCCGGCCGGGGCCGCCGGCAGGACCACCCCGGTGATCAGCTCGCCGGGGCGGATCTCCGTGTCCTGTTCGGGACGGTCCCCGGGCAGCCGGTGGAACTCGGCGGCGGGCACGGTCCGCGCCCCGCCGGCCCCGTACAGCTCGACCCGCGCGTCCAGCGCGGCCAGCGCCACAGCCAGGTCCGACGGGTGCGTGGCGATGCACTGCGGGGAGTGCCCGAGCACCGCGTGGTCGCGGTGCGCGCCGTCCCGGGCGGCACAGCCGGAACCGGGAACGCGCTTGTTGCAGGGCTTGTCCGTGTCCTGGAAGTACGGGCAGCGGGTGCGCTGGAGGAGGTTGCCGCCGGTGGTGGCCGCGTTGCGGAGCTGTCCGGAGGCCCCGGCCAGCAGCGCCTGCGAGAGTGCCGGATAGCGGTCGCGCACGGTGGGGTGGGCGGCGAGGTCGCTGTTGCGGACCGTGGCGCCGACCCGTACCGATCCGTCGGGCAGCTCGTCCACCGTGTCGAGGGGCAGCCGGCTGACGTCGACGAGGGCGGCCGGTTCCTCCACGCCGAGCTTCATCAGGTCGACGAGGTTGGTGCCGCCGCCGAGGTAGCGGGCGCCGGGGTGCGCCGCGTACAGCCCGGCGGCCTCCTCGACGGTCGCGGCACGCGCGTAGGCGAAGGGTTTCACCGGATCACGTCCTCGACGGCCCGCACGATGTTCGGGTAGGCGCCGCAGCGGCAGAGGTTGCCGCTGAGCCGCTCGCGGATCTCGTCCGGGCCGAGCGGGACGGGCCGGCCGGACGGCGCGCCGGGGTCGGTCACGAGGGAGGGGTGGCCGGCCTCGGCCTCGGCCACCGCGCCGACGGCGCTGCAGAGCTGGCCCGGTGTGCAGTAGCCGCACTGGAAGGCGTCGCGGTCCAGGAATGCCTGCTGGAGCGGGTGCGGTGCCCCGCCGTCGGCGAGTCCTTCCACCGTCGTGATGTCGCAGCCGTCCAGGGCCACGGCGGGCAGCAGACAGCTGTTCACCCGGCGGCCGTCCACCAGGACCGTGCAGGAACCGCACTGGCCGTGGTCGCAGCCCTTCTTGGCCCCGACGAGGTCCAGCCGTTCGCGCAGCACGTCCAGCAGGACGGAGCGGTGGTCGACGGTGAGGGTGCGCGGTGTGCCGTTCACCCGCAGCGTCACCTCGGAGTGGTGGCGGCCGGGGGGCCGGGAGGTGCCGTGCCGCGCCGCGGAGCGCCCGGCCGGGCCGGTACCGCCGGCCGGGTCCGGTGGCTCCCCGGGCGCGGCGCCGCGCCCGTTCCCGGGGCGGCCCGCCCCGTCGTCCGCACCCGCGCTGTCATTTCGGCTGCCCATACTGTCCATGACCTTCCGACGGCACTCGGGACCACGCGACCTACGTATCCAGGCTGCGGCCCGCCGCTCGTTCCCGCACGCGCACGCCCCCCGGGGCGTCTCCGGACCTTCGCCCCTTCGTCCCGTCGTCAGCCTGCGGCCGCCGCCGTCACCGTCGCCGGGTCCTCCCCGGTCAGTTCCACGATGCGGTGCGGCGGCACGCCCGCGGCCAGCGCCCGCCCGATCAGGCCGTCCCGGCCGTCCGCGCAGTCGCGGTAGGACAGCAGCTCCTGCTCGACCCGGGCCAGCACCTCCGGACCGGACTGCTGGCGTACGCGGCTCAGCTCCTCGTCGCTCAGCGGCACGGGCAGCCGCTCCGCGCCCTCGGGAAGGGCTCCCGTCTCCTCCGGCGGCAGCAGGCGCAGTTCCGGTGCGGTGGGCGTGCTGCCCTGGGCCTCCAGCCACGCGCGTACCGCGGTCGTCTCCATGCAGGCGAGGTCACCGACGGCGGCCGGCGACACGCCGAGCCGCACGGACGCGTCGTCAAGCAGGAACAGATAGGCGTCGTCAGTCATCCTCGGCTCCTTCTCAATGGGGCTGATCGACCCCCCTTTACCCCGCCGCACCCGGATTACCGCGCTCTCACCCGGTCGAGTCACCGGGCCGCCGGGCCGGTCGGCGACGGTCCGGCAGCGGCCCGACAGCAGTCCGGCAGCAGTCCGGCAGCAGTCCGGCAGCAGTCCGGCAGCAGAAGATTGAACACCATACTAAAAGGACAAATCGAATTATTATGAATAAGTCACCAGAAAGGGGTCACTCATACCGGAGAAGAACACGTCCCTCGTAAAGGAGATGGTGGTATGTACTCCACCGAGTTCCTGACCGACCAGTCCATCGACATCCAGGAGGTCGAGGCAGCTCTCGACCCGATCGAGGCCGACGGCTCCTACCGTGACAGCCGCCAGTGCGCCGCACTCGCCCTGCTGGACGCCAAGACGCAGCTGCTGCTGTCACCTCCGACCCCTCGTCCGAAGAAGGGCTGACGGGACAGTCATATGGAGCGATCAGGCACTTCGACCCCTTTGGCGGACGCGGTGCAGGGCCTCACCCTGGAATTGGTCTCCGCTCTTCGGAGCGGGGGCCCCTTCCGCTTGGCCGGCAGTGTCACGGGGGCCGACGGCCCCGACACGACCGACGGCCCGGGCCTCGCCGCCGTACGGGTGGTGGGGGCCGACGCCGTCCTGCCGAGCGTCCTGCGCCGTACGTCTCCCGATCCCGACGACCTCGCCGTGTTCAGCCGGGCCGTGCACGCGTACCCGCCCGCCGAGAACGCCTCTCCCGCTTCGGTGTGGAGCCACTGGGCCATGCAGCGGACACTCCTTCGACTGGGTGCGTCCTTCGACGGCACCTCCCGTCACGAGGCGGAACCCCGGGCGACCTGGCTCGACGACGCCCCGTGGCAGTCGCTGACGCATCAACTCGCCGTGCTGGCCCCCCTCGCGACTCCCGGTGCGGACTGCGCGGTGGCCCGCGTCGCCCGCGGCCGCCCGGTCGACGTCGCCCGGGGGTTCGTCCGCGCGGTCCGTCGCCGGGACTGGCTGCAGGCAGCGGGAGCGGGACGCTGGCTGGTCCTCCTCGACGGCGTCCCGGAAACGCTCGGCCTGCTGACCGGACTCGAGTTCGTGGCGCAGATGGGCGGGGACGATCCACGCGTGGCCCTGCAGGTGGAGGCGGCGCGGCTGATGCGGGCCGGGGTGCTGGTGTGAGGGCGCGCGACGTCCGGGGTCTGGGCGAGGCCGCGATGTCCTGGCTGTCCGCCCACCGCGACGCGTTCGTGCTCGGCGAGGACGCGCTCGCCGAGCACGGCAGCGTGAACTCCACCTGGAAGCCCCTGGGCGAACTGACGCAGGTGTGTGTCAGTATCCGCAGGCACACAGAACCGGGCGGCCCGCTCCACGAGACCGCCTGTGACCTGCTGGCCTTCGCATGGCAGCAGGTCAGGAACGGCGACCTCTTCGCCGAGCTGCAACGTCTGGAACCCTTCGCGACGTATCCCCTGGAGATCTACGCGGCGTTCGCGTCCGCCGGGCTGCGTCACCCCGGTTACGAGAGGGCCACCGCGACGGTGGCCAGCACCCGCAGCTGGCAGGTGACGGAGCAGCAGCCCAACCGCCGCCTCGGCGTCCTCAACTCCGAGCGCCGCAGCGGCATCCCCCAGCACGGCGAGGTGTCACAGGCACTGCGGCACACCTGGCTGAGCGGGCTGCCGGAGCCATGGACGTTCGAACGGGACGCCGGCTACACGCTCACCCACGTGATCTTCCATCTCAGCGACTGGGGCCTCGCTCCGCAGGGCGTTCCCCCGCGCATCGCCGACTACCTCCGGCAGTGGCTCCCGCCCTGGCTGGACACCTGTCTGGAGCATGAGCGGTGGGATCTGAGCTGCGAGCTGCTGGCCGTGGCCGGCATCCTGCCCGGTCCCCCGGACCGGGCGATGCTGCGGGAGTCCTGGACGAAACTCGCGCGGGCGCAGGACACGGCCGGGGCCGTCCCGGAGGAGGGCGCCGGACGGGAGGGCCGTCCGGTCGCGCGGGATTTCAGCGGCTGCTACCACTCGACCCTGATGACGGCCTACGCCGCCGTGCTCACCGCCCGCCATCTGGACGAGAGCACCGGGAGCACCGGGAACCCCGGTGCGGCACGGGAACCGCACGCCTCCGGACACGCGGCGCGTCCGGGGCGGGCGGGGCGAGGAAGGACGAGATGACCGACACCCGTCTCATCCACACCGTCGGGACCGGCGCCCTGGAGTGGCTGCACGCCCACCGCGCCGGGTTCCGCCTGGAGGAGGACGTCGACCCGGAGGTCGGCTTCCTGGAGCGGTTCAAGCCGGTCGGGGAACTGGCCGTCATCTGCAAAGTGCTGTTCCGCGAAGGGGTAGCCGGGTCCCGTCAGACACAGCTGGCACGGCAGTTGCTCGACCACGCCTGGGCCCACACGCTGGACGGCGGCCGGATGCTGGTCCACGGCCAGCGCCTCGAACCCTTCTCCCCCGTCCCCTTCGAGGTCTACCTTCCCTTCAAGGAGCTGGGCTACAGCCACCCGGGGATCGAGCAGACCTTCCGGTTCAACCATCGTCTGGAGAGCTACGCCGCCCACGAGTTGTCGCCGGTGCGCCGCCTCGGGCTGTCCGCCTTCCAGCGCCGTTTCGGACTGCCTCCCCAGCCGCCGGAGTCCGAGGTCGTCGGCAGGACCTGGCTGGGGCGCACACCCGAACCCTGGACCGTGGAAGGCCACCTCGCCTACGACATCACGCACACGGTCTTCCACCTCACCGACTGGGGGGAGGAGCCCGGCGGCCTGCCGACACCCCTCGCCGACTATCTGGCCACCTGGCTGCCGGCCTGGCTGGACGACTGGCTCGACCTGCGGCGCTGGGACCTGCTAGGCGAACTGCTCGCCGTCGACGCGTGCCTGCCGCGCCCCACCCTGGACGAGCGCGCCTGGGAGGGGCTCGCCGCCGCCCAGCAACCCGACGGCGCGGTGCCGGCCGTGCGCACCATGCCCGACGACGAGGACCCCGACGAGCTGTTCGACCTCGTCTATCATCCGACGCTGGTCGCCGCCTTCGCCTCCACGCTGGCCACCTCCCGCGCCCTGACGCGGCTGACCCACGCGCCGGCATGACGTCCCGGCCCTGGCCCGGCGATCCGTTCCACGTCACCGGCGTACTCCCGCCCCGGCGCCCGTCGCCACGGACACGGCCTGACGACGGGGCCGTGCGGCGGCGGCTCGACGACGCCATCAGCACCGTGGGCGCGCCCGACGTCGTCCTCGCCCTCTCCCAGGACGGCCGGCGGACCGTGCGCTGCGGCGGCACCGGGCCGCCCCCGCCCGTGCCCCGCGACCGGCTGCGCTACGAGATCGGCTCGGCCTCCAAGACGTTCACCGGACTGCTCCTGGCCCAGCTGACCGAGTCGGGCGTCCTGTCCGCGGGTGAGCCCGCCGCCGCCTGTCTCGACCGGGGCCGCCGCGTCGGCAGGAACCCCGTCACCCTCGCCCACCTGGTCACCCACACGTCCGGACTGCCCGCCCTGCCCGTCGACTTCTTCCCGCGGGTCCTGCCCGGGCACCGCGCCAACCCCTACGCCGGCTATCCGGACCAGCGGGTGGTCGACGCCTTCCTGCGCCGCCGGCAGCGCCGCCGGCCCGGCACCCGCTGGCACTACTCCAACTTCGGTGTCGCCGTGCTCGGCCACGCGCTGGCCGCCGCCACCGCGACCCCCTGGGACGACCTGCTCACCGGCCGGGTGCTGCGGCCGCTGGGGCTGGGCGGCACCGCCCTGCGGGCCGGCGGTGCGGACACCGACGCGACCGGGCACCGCGAGGACGGCGTGACGCCCACGCCCCCGCTGGCCGTCGGCGGCTTCCGGTCGGCGGGCGCCGTCCGAACCACCCCCCACGACCTGCTGACGTTCCTCGAAGCCCATCTGGAGCCGTCGGGCCGGCCCCTGGCCGGGGCGCTGCGGGCGGTGCGCCGCCCGGTCCTGCGGCGCGGCCGGGGACACCGGCACCTGCACACGGTGGGCTGGTTCCAGCACGTCACCGAGCACGGTCCCCTGTACTTCCACTGCGGGGCCACCCTCGGCCAGCAGGCGTTCCTGGGGTTCCGGCCCGACACCGGAACGGCGCTGGCCGCCGTGTGCAACCGCCGCTTCCGTTCCGGGGAGACGTTCGTGGCGACGGCGTACGCGCTGCTGGCGGAGTGAGCCGCGGGCCGGACCACGACCGCGACCACGGCCGCGGAGCGGGGAGGGGCCCGGGTCCACCGACCCGGGCCCCTCCCCGCGGCAATGCGGTGCGGGTCAGACCCGCTGCCACAGGGCCGGCGTCAGAGCGGGCCGCCAGCCGCCCTGCGCCTGGTGCGGCTGCAGGCACGCGTAGGTCACGCCGTCGTAGGTCACCCGTACGCCGGTCCCGTAGACCCTGCCCGCGCTCCAGCTGTCCGGGGGGCCGTCCTGGGCTCCGGGCGTACCCTCGCCGCCGGCGGTCTTCAGCGTGAGCCCGAACTCCGTCAGCAGCGGGTTGACGGGCTGGTGGAAGGTGGTGCCGCCGTTCTTGCAGTCACCGGATCCGCCGGACGTGACGCCCTGGGCCTGGGTGCCGGAGAGGTAAGGCCCTCCGGAGTCGCCGGGCTCCGCGCACACCGACGTGCGCGTCACCCCGTTGATGTCGCCCTCCGCGTAGCTCACGCTGGTGTTGTGCTGCTCGATCTGTCCGCAGTGCCAGCCGCTGGTGGAGCCGGACCGGCAGATCGCCGCGCCCACGAGCCCCTCCACCGAGCCGGTGACCTGGACGTCCGTATCCCCCTCGCCCTTGACGGTGGGGGTGGCGGTCCACTCGCTGTTGACGCTCACCCAGGACATGTCCTTGCCGGGGAAGACCGATGCCTCGAAGGTGCCCTGCGCGACCTTGTTGAAGCCGGTGGTCCTGGCACCCGGCTTCCCGCAGTGGCCTGCGCTGGCGAACCCCTGTCGCTCCTCCTTGGTCACGGAGAACCCGACCGAGCAGCGGGCCTTCTCGTCGATGTGGTACGCGTCGCCGCCCCGGACGTCGTACAGGGCGCGCGGCCGGTCCGCCGACACCTTGATGTCCACGAGCCGCCGGTCGATCCTGGCGGCGGCGACGAGCCGGTCGGCGGCCGCGGCGCTCGTCGCCTGCACCGTCACCCGGTTGGTCCGTACGTCGACGTACCGGACCGGTGTGTCGAGGCCCCTGCCCGCCACCGCGGCGGCGGCTGAGTCCAGTTTCGCCCTGGCGGTCGACAGGTCCTCAAGGGCGTTCTCGACGACCTTCGCCTGCGCCCCGTCGGCCTCGATGGCGGCGACACCCGCGGCGTCGGTGGTCGCGACGGTCAGGCCGGCGGAGGTCGTGCCGTGCACCCAGGCGCCCGCGAAGCGCTTGCCCAGCGCGTTCTGGATCCGGCCGGCGCGCGTCCCCGCCTCCGCCTCGTTCACCAGCCGCGCCTTCGCCTGGGCGTCCGTCAGCCCCAGGTCGCGCCGGAGCGCGCGCAGGAGGGCCGGCGACGGCTTGTCGGCGCCGAGCGTCTGCGCGGCGGAGGAGATCGCCGGCGCGGGCGGCTCGTCGGCCGCGACCGCCGGCAGTCCCGTGAGCACGAGTGCGCCGAACGTGGTCAGGGCGGCGGTCCGGGCGGTCGCGCGGACGTGTCGGTGGGCCATCGGGTGACTCCTCGTTCTCGGGGCTCGGGGGCTCGGGGCTCAAGGGCTCGGGGCTCGGGGGCCAGGGGGCCCGGGACTCGGCGGCGGAAGGGCGACGGGAACCTAGACCTTGCCGACACGGTTCCGGAACATGTCCGTTCGTCCCCGGTTCGACGCTTCGGGACCACACGAAGAACCCGCCCGGCGGAGTACCGGAGGCCGGAGTACCGGATGCCGGGGGACCGGCCCACCGGGTACTGACGTCCGGCGGGCCCTTCCGGGAGAACCCCGGCGAGTGGGGCGCCCCCCGTCAGACGGGTTCGAGGCCCGGTCTGCCCGCCTCGGTCACGAAGGACGCGGCGGTCGTGACCGGCGCGCCCGGCGTCGTCACGGCCGGGACCGTCCGGTAGTCGGCCCGCGCCTGCTGCCGGTCCACGGTGACCCGTACGTAGCCGCGCCGGCCGTTGTAGAACTTCAGATGCGGGTTGGCCTTCATGTACGTGTCCCAGTTGCCCGGCTTCTCCGCGCCGTCCTTGCCGCTCGCCACCGAGGTGGCGACGATCTCCGAGCCCAGCGTCGTGGACGCCGGGTCGTCGAAGTCCTCCTTGATGTCGAAGGCGTACCCGACGTGCACGTCCCCCGTCATGACCACCAGGTTGTCGACCCCGGCCGACTTCGCGCCGTCGAGGACCCGCCGCCGCGAGGCCCGGTAGCCGTCCCAGGCGTCCATGGACGTCCTCGCCCCGTCGCCGACGTCGAACCTGCGCTGCGAGAAGCAGACCTGCTGCGTCATGACGTTCCACAGGGCGCCCGAGTCGCGCCAGCCGTCGATCAGCCACCTCTCCTGCGTCGCCCCCGTGATCGTGCGCGCCGGGTCGTCCGACTCGGGGCCGGGCGGGTGCAGGGTGTCCCCGTACGCCTGGTCGGAGCGGTACTGCCGGGTGTCCAGGACGTCGAACTGCGCGAGCGTGCCCCACCGGAGCCGGCGGTAGAGCTGCATGTCCGGGCCGCTGGGCTGCTGCGCGCCGCGCAGGGGCTGGTTCTCCCAGTAGGCACGGTAGGCGGCCGCGCGCCGCAGCAGGAACTCCTGCGGCGGGTCGTTGTTCTCGCTGATCGCGCCCGCGTAGTTGTTCTCGGTCTCGTGGTCGTCCCAGGTGACGACGAACGGGTGCGCCGCGTGCGCCGCCCGGAGGTCCGGATCGCTCTTGTAGAGGGCGTAGCGCAGCCGGTAGTCGTCGAGGGTCCTGGCCTCGCGGTTGAAGAGGTCGGGCAGTTTCCGGTCGGTGTACTCGCGTGCGCCGCCCGCGGAGTTCACGGCGTACTCGTACAGGTAGTCGCCGAGGTGGAAGACCACGTCGACGTCGTCCTGGGCCAGATGACGGTGCACCGTGAAGTACCCGTCGTGGTAGGCCTGGCAGGCCACGGCCGCGTACGTGAGTTCCGCGGCGGCGGCCGTGGTGGCGGGTGCCGTGCGGGTGCGGCCGGTGCCGCTGATCCAGCTGCCGGCCCTGAACCGGTAGTAGTAGACGCGGCCGGGCTCCAGACCTTCGACCTCGACGTGCAGGCTGTGGTTGTACTCCGGATAGGCAATGGCCAGGCCCCTGCGGACGATCGTGGCGAAGCGCTCGTCGGCGGCCAGCTCCCACTGGACGGGCACGTACTGCCCGGGCAGGCCGCCGTCCGGCTCGTACGGGTCGGGCGCGAGCCGGCTCCACAGCACCACGGAGCCGGGCAGGGGGTCTCCGGAGGCGATGCCGAGCGTGAACGGGTCGTCGGGGATCCTGGCCGCGTCGAGCTCGGTGCCCGCGGCCACGCCCCGGGCGGGCAGGTCGGCGGCGAAGGCGAGGGCGGCGGCCGCGGCGGTGACCGAGAAGAAGCGGCGTCGTCCGAAATGCCGGGCGGCGGCACGCAATTCGGGGTCGTGTCGTGACGAGGTGTCCTGCGTCAGCGCTCTGCGACGGCCTGCCGGGGCCATAGAGGCCTCCTTTCGCGGTTGACGGCACAGCGGACCCACGGACTGCGTGCGGCGGGGACCGCGGCGTGTGGATCACTGCATGCTAAACAGATAAAGCTCACAAATCCGGCAGGCGCGGGGCCCGGTGAGCCTCCGCGCGGCGGACGTGCGGGGTCGTTCCGCGGCGCCACCCGGTGGCGCCGCGCGCCCGGACTGCGAACTTCCGTTTGCCGGAGAAGTCTTGGCAGGTTGTGGGCCGTGGCCGGGGGTAGGCGCAAACACCGTAGGAGCACGGCGGCACCGCGCGAACACACGCGAACACACGCGGACGTACGGGCGAGCGGGACACGAGCGGAAAGGGAGGCGCGTCATGACAGCGCGAGGCGGAGTACCGGAGACGACCGAGGTGTCCGAGCTGGGCACCCTGGAGCGCGGCACCAGGCAGCGCGGGCAACTGCGGGTCCGCCTCATGGACATCGCGTGGACCGCGCTGTGCACCGTGCTGGCCCTGTGGGCGGTGTGGAGCGTCGTCGGCGCCACGAACGGGACGACCGACTGGGTCTATTCCGCCGTGGCCTGGGTCCTGCTGGCCGTCGCCCTGGGGCTGCGCGTGGTCACCATCCGCCGACGGGCGCGGGTCTGACCGGACGGCCCGGCTTCGGCTTCAGCTAGCGACTGCGGCTGCTCAGCCGGGGCTGCGATCGGGTCCGGCGTCGTTCCGCACGGCTCGCGGCCAACGCGTCGAGAAGTTCGGTGGCGGCGCGGCGCAGGGCGGGAGGGACGTCGGTGGTGAACGCGGTGAGCCGGTCGCGGACCGCGTCGCCGACCGGGGGCAGCGCGCCGTCCGCCGCCCGGCCACGGGGTCGCGCGGCCACCGCACCGCGAGGTCCGCCACCCGGTGCTCCCCGCGCCACCCGAACCCGCTCAGCAGCGTCCCCGCCACCTCCGGGTCCCGCTCCGCCCGCAGGGCCGCGACCAGGACGTCCCTCACCGAGGGCGGTTCCCAGCTCAGCAGCCGCCCCGCCCCGGCGTCCCGCACCACGGGGGACGGATCGGCCAGTCCGGCGAGCAGTGGATCGAGCAGCGGCCCGGTGTGTTCGGGCGACGGCATGTCCAGGGCCCTCGCACGGGCGGCGCTCCCGCCTTCGCAGGCCGTAAGGATCAGCTCGGCCCGGACGGCCGGGTTGCGGAGGGACATGCGCACCGGGTTCCGGGCGTGTCCCCACACCGTTTCACCCGGATCGCCGAGCAGCCGCACCAGCGCCGCGGCGTCGCCGGGCCGGCCGGCTCCCGCAGGAAACGGGCGATCCGTTCTTCCGCTCCCGTGACACCCCCGCAAGGAGGACTCGCGAGATGTCCGGAGGTTGCCCGGCGGGCCGGTCCCCGGCGGACGACGGCCGCCCCGCGACGCGCAACACACAGTGATGACCGCCTGGAGCGGAACCTCACGGAAAGCACCCCCCGGTTCTCGCACAGGTGTACGGCAACACCCCCGTGAGTAGTCGCACACCACGTGAGGTCCGGGAAAGTCGGGGCAGAAGAATCGCCATCCGATAGGAGGTTGTCGTGGACGGTGGAGATCTGGAACTGGGTGCCCTGCTGGCCTCCGCGGAGGCCGCGCCCCCCGGTGAGTCCGTCGACGTGGTCGCACACAACCTGCAGAAGCGGTTCGGTGCGGAGCGCGTCTCCTTCCTGTTCCTGGACCTCATCGGGCAGCAGCTGGTGCGGCTCACCGCGGTCACGGAGGGTGAGGCCGCACAGGAGACGGAACCCGTCGACCTGCACGGGAGCGTCTACGACGCGGTACTGCAGAGCCAGCGCCAGCACGTCGAGCCGGACGGCCTGGGCGGACAGCGCGTCATCACGCCCGTCAGCAACCGCGGGGACTGCATCGGCGTGCTCGAAGTGACCCTGCAACGCGCCGACGACACCGTGCTCAGGCAGGTCAGGGAAGCGGCCCACGCGCTGGCCTACATCATCGTCACGGACCGCCGCTTCACCGACCTGTACCACCTGACCCGGCGCACCACCAGCGCCAGCCTGGCCGCGGAGATCCAGCACCAGCTGCTCCCGACCGCGTCCAGCTGCGAGGCGGCCCAGTTCACCCTGGCCGCGGGGCTGATCCCGGCCGACGACATCGGCGGGGACACCTACGACTACACCCTGGACCGCGACACCCTGCACCTGTCGATCACGGACGCCATGGGCCATGACACCGACTCCGCCCTGCTGGCCACCCTGCTCATCGGCGCGCTGCGCGGGGCCCGCCGCAGTGGCTGCGATCCGCTCAGACAGGCGGAGCGCGCCCATCAGGCGCTGCTGAAGCACAACCGCGGTCTGGCCACCGGGCAGTTGCTGTGCGTGCGCCTGGACACGGGCGTCTGCCATCTGGTCAACGCCGGGCACCCGTGGCCGATGCGTCTGCGCGACGGCACCGTCGAGGAGGTCAGGCTCGGCGTCAACCTGCCGTTCGGCGTTCCTGCACCCACCCCCTACCGCGAACAGGAACTGCGCCTGCGCCCCGGTGACAGGCTGGTACTGCTCACCGACGGGATGCAGGACCGGGACGCCGCGGCCGTCGACCTGGCCGGACTCATCCACGAGACCCGGGAACTGCACCCCAGGGAGGCCGTCCGGACCCTGACGGCCAAGGTGTGGGAAGCGTGCCGGGGCAGGCTCGCCGACGACGCCACGGTCATGATCCTGGACTGGCACGGCGACCCGCACCCCGCCGAGGACACCGACACGGCGGGATGACGAGGTGCTGGGACGGCGAGGTGACGAGGTGACGGCACGGCGGTGGTCGCCGCCGCGATCACGGCGGCGACCACCGCCGTGATTGTTCACGACATCGGGGTACTTGGGCACGCGACACCAACGGGGACGAGGCCCGAACGCCGATCCGCCGGCGGGAGCGGCCGCCCGGGCTATGAAGGGACCACCTGTGGTTGATCCTCGGAAGGCGACAGCCTCCAACAGCGAAGAGGACCCCTCCGTCGAGGCGCAACTGCTCGCCGGACTGCTGGTGGACGAGGAGCGGCCCGAGCAGCCCATCCTGCTGGACGGCGACGGCAAGCCCCTCGACACCTGGCGCGAGAACTACCCGTACGAGACGAAGCTCCGCCGGCGGGACTACGAGCGGCAGAAGCGGATCCTCCAGATAGAACTGCTCAAGCTGCAGAAGTGGGTGCGGGACACCGGCCAGCGGATCGTCGTGGTGTGCGAGGGACGCGACGCGGCCGGCAAGGGCGGCACCATAAAGCGCTTCACCGAACGCCTGAACCCGCGCGGCGCGCATGTGGTGGCACTGGACAAGCCCACCGAGAAGGAAGCCGGGCAATGGTACTTCCAGCGCTACGTCCCCCACCTGCCGACGGCCGGCGAGATCGTCTTCTTCGACCGGTCCTGGTACAACCGGGCCGGCGTCGAACGCGTCATGGACTTCTGCACCCCGGACGAGTACCGGCTCTTCCTCACCCAGGCGCCCGCCTTCGAGAAGATGCTCGCCGACGACGGCATCGTGCTGGTCAAGTTCTGGTTCTCGGTGTCGCGCGCCGAGCAGCGCACCCGGTTCGCCATCCGCCAGGTCGACCCGGTCCGGCAGTGGAAACTGTCACCCACCGACCTGGCCTCCCTCGACCTGTGGGACGCCTACACCGAGGCGAAGGTCGACATGTTCCGGGCGACGGACACGCCGCACGCGCCGTGGACCGTGGTGAAGAGCAACGACAAGCGCCGGGGCCGCCTGGAGGCCATGCGCCATCTGCTCCTGCTCTGCGACTACGAGTTGAAGGACGAGGAGGCCGTCGGCACGGCCGACCCGCGGATCATCGGCGCGGCCAACACCCTGCTGGAGAGCGGCGAGGAACCGACGGACCTCTCCCCCACGCCGCTGACGTCCCGCACCGACGGCCCCGGCGAACACCCCGACGACTCGCCCGTCAGGCCTTCGGCGGCTGGGTGAAGCGGATGCTGTTGCCGAAGGGGTCGCGGAGGCCGCAGTCGATCCCGTACGGGCGCTCGGTGGGCTCCTCGGTGAACTCGACCCCCAGGCCCAGCAACGCCTCGTAGGTCTTGCGGCAGTCCTCCGTGGCGAAGACGAGATGCCCGCCCATGACTCCCTTGGTCACCAGTTCGCGGACCTGCCCCGCCGTCTCCTCCGACATCGCCGGGGGCCCCGGCCTCTCCAGCAGGATCTGGCGCTCCGGGTGACCGGGGACGCTCACGGTCAGCCAGCGCATGAAGCCGAGGTCGACATCCGCGTTGACTTCGAGGCCGAGCTTGCCTACGTAGAAGTCGAGGGCCTCGTCCTGGTCGAGTACGTATATCTGCGAGTGCGTGATGGCGGTGAACATGGCCGTCACGCTACCGAGGGGGCGGGGCGAAAACTTATCCAGAACTGCTCCGTCCCGGAACCTGCGCCCAAAACTCCGGACTCCGCCCAGAGGACTCCGCTCAGGGGACTCCACTCAAGGGGACTCCGCTCAGGCGCGCGGCCGTGTCCACGCCATGACGAAGCACGTGGGTACGCCCACGGCTCCCGCCGCCACCGCGTCCGCCGCGCGCCCCGCTCCCCCCGCCCCCGCTGACCCCTTTGCTTCCTTCCGGTAGGTCCGCGGCGACCGGCCGACGATGTCGTGGAACGTCCGGCTGAAGGTGCCGGGACTGCCGAAGCCGACCTCGAAGCAGATGTCCGTCACGCTGTGGTCGGTCTCCCGCAGCAGGAACATCGCACGCTCGACCCGGCGGCGTTGCAGATAACGGTGCGGGGTCTCACCGAACGTGGCACGGAAGGTACGGGCGAAGTGCGCCGGGGACACATGGGCGACACGGGCCAGGGCCGGGACGTCCAGCGACTGCGCGTAGGCGCGGTCCATGGCGTCCCGCGCCCGCAGCATGCGGCGGTTGGTCTCTTCTGCGGCGCGGCTCACCCCGTCATCAGACCACGGTTCCGCGCGCACACGGCGTGCGGGCGGACGCCCGGTCACCGGTCCCACGGCGGCCCTCGCCTGGTACGAGCGGCCGGTCGGCCTGCCGTTGACAAAGCGGAACAGGGTTCCATATATTAAACGGAACGACGATCCGCTTCGGGTCGGCGCCGGAACCCTTCTGAATGGACATGCGGAACATGAGCGATCCGATGACCGAGCCCGCCAACGCCTTCACCACCCCCACCCCCACCCCCGTCCTGTCGGTCGCCCCGGTGGTGCTGCCGGCGCCCGGCCGGGCCGTGGACCTGGAGCTGCGGATCTCCGCACCGGTCTCCGGAAGCGACCTGCCGGTCGTCCTCCTCTCGCACGGGCAGGGCTACTCGAACCACCTCTCCTCGCTGAACGGCTACGCGCCCCTCGTCAACCACTGGGCCGCGCACGGCTTCGTCGTGATCCAGCCGACGCATCTGAGCTCCAGGACCCTGACCCTGCCTCCGGACACCCCCGGGGCACCCCTGCACTGGCGCTCGCGGGCGGAGGACATGCACCTCGTCCTCGACCGGCTCGACGCGATCGAGGACGAGGTGCCGCAGCTGCGGGGGCGACTGGACCGGAGCAAGGTCGCCGTGGCCGGGCACTCGATGGGCGGGCACACCGCGAGCCTGCTGCTGGGCGCGCGACTGACCGATCCGGACGACGGAACGGTGGTGGACCTGAGCGACCCCCGGATCAAGGCGGGTGTGCTGCTCGCGGCGCCGGGCAGGGGAGGCGACGCCCTCACCGAGTCCGTCGCCGAGAACCTGCCGTTCTTCTCGACCACGGACTTCTCGGGAATGGCGACACCCACGCTCGTCGTGGCGGGCGACAAGGACGCCTCCGCCCACCTGACGGTCATGGGCCCGGACTGGCACACCGACCCGTACACCCTCTCCCCCGGCCCCAAGTCCCTGCTCACCCTGTTCGACGCGGAGCACGGACTCGGCGGCATCTCCGGCTACGACGTCGCCGAGACCACCGACGAGAACCCCGAACGGGTGGCCGCGGTCCAGCACTTCACGACCGCCTACCTCCGCAGCGAACTGAGCACCGGGGACCCGGCCTGGCAGACGGCACGTGACGCCCTGGCGTCGGCCGCCGCCCCGCTCGGAAAGATCGAGTCCAGGTAACCGGACCACGGGCCGAGGCCGGCAAGCGGGGCCCCTTGCCTGACCTATCGACTTTCGATAGATTTCCATCGTAAGTCGATTATTGGAGGGGTGATGGGGAAACTGACAGTGCTGGCGCTGCGGGCCGTACTGGTGGCGTTGGCCGTCGGGTCCGTGTTCGTCCAGGCCGTGATGGTGCCGTTGCTGGCCGCCGACCTGGAAGGGCTCGACAGCGAGTACGCGTACCTGCGTGTTCCTGTCCTCGCGATCGTCGTCCTGGGTGTCGTGACCGTCCAGGTCGTCCTCGTCTGTGTGTGGCGGCTGGTGACGATGGTGCGGCGCGGAACCGTGTTCTCCCCCGCCGCCTTCCGGTACGTGCACATCGTGATCGGCGCCCTCGTGGCAGCCGCCCTGGTGGTGTTCGCGCTCGCCGTCGTCCTGGCGCCGGGCGAAGCCGTCGCCCCCGGCGTGGTCCTGCTGATCTGCGGGGTCGTCGTGGCGGTCCTGGGGGTCGCGCTCATCGTGCTCGTGCTGCGGATGCTGCTCGCCCAGGCCGTCGCCCGGGACGTCGAGGCGACGCAACTGCGGGCCGAACTGGCCGAGGTCATCTGATGCCGATCGTCGTCGACATCGACGTGCTGCTGGCCAGGCGGAAGATGTCCGTGGGCGAGCTCGCGGAGCGGGTCGGGATCACGCCGGCCAACCTCGCGGTCCTCAAGAACGGCCGTGCCAAGGCCGTACGCTTCGCCACCCTCTCCGCGCTCTGCGAAGCGCTGGAGTGCCAGCCGGGGGACCTGCTGCGGTGGGAGGCCGGGGACGAGGCCGGGGGCGCGGAGCGCGTGCGCGTCGGGGACGCCACGGGCCCCGCCGGGGCGGGGTGAGCCGGCCCCCCTCCCCCGGGTCAGTCCGCCGAGCCGCGGAAGGTGGCCAGGAAGGTCTTCAGCGCCCGCTGGTTGCCCGCCTCGTCCCACTCGGCGTCCGGGGTGGTCCAGCGGAGGGAGAACCCCTCACCGCCCCCGAGGAGGAATCCCCGGCCGAAGGTGCGCACGCGCGTGCCCTCGGCCTCGTCCACCCACTCCATGTCCGCGGCCGCACGGCCCTGATAGGTCGTCGCACGGATCGCGCCCAGCCTGTCGTATCCCGCCCCCTGCCGGAGCGTGGGCTCCACCGTGTCCCGCCACACCGCGACCGGGTCGGAGCCGACGCGCGTGCTGTAGGTGACGGCGAGGTTGCGCGGGTCGCCGTCCGCGCCGAGGACGACCCGGTAGGAGCCGTCCCGCGCGCGGCCGGTGTCGATGCGCTCCCAGCCCGCGGGGAGGGCGACCGCGAACCCTTCCGGCGCCGTGAACACACGGAAACCGGCCGGCAGGGCACCGGCACCGGCACCGGGTGCCGACGGGGAGGGCGAGGGGACGGGCTGGGACGGGGAGGCCGTCCGGGAAGGGGATCCGGTGGGGGCCGTCGCACCGGGCACGGACGGCACGGACGACGCACCGGGCGCGATCCCGTCGCCGGTCGGGAGCACGGGGGCGGTACGAGTGGCCGCCGCGTCCGGCGCCGGCGAACCGCTGCCGGAATCATCACCGGTCACGGCGAGAACGGTGACGGCCACGGCCACGGCGGCGACGACCGCGGCCCCGACGGGCGCCGCGCGGACGGGGCTCCGCCGTCTTCCGCCGCCCTCTGCGTTCGCGGCCACGCTCACGAAGGCGGGGGAGGTCTCCGGCCGCGGAACCTCCACCGGTGCAGTCGTGGGATCCGCGCCGAACGCACCGGCGCCTCCGAGGCCGTCGGGATCACCGGGCTCACCGAGGACACGGCCGAGTACTTCCCGTGCCTCCGGGCCGGTCCACCGCCCGTACGGATCCTTGCTGAGCAGTCCGTGCACGAGCTCGGTGAGCGGGCCGGCGCGCCGCGGACTCCGCGGGGGCAGCCGCACGATCGCCTTGCAGGTCGCCTCCGGCCGGCCGCGGTCACGGAAGGGCGGGCGTCCCTCGGTCATGGTGTGGAGCAGTGCGCCCAGTGCCCACAGGTCCGCGGGCGCACCGTACGGTTCGCCGCGGGCCTGCTCCGGTGACGCGTACGCCGGTGCGCCGATCCGTGCCACCGGTCCGGCGCCCGCCAGACCGTAACCGGACACGACCACGCCCCCGTGGTCGCGCACGAACACCTGGCCGAGGCTCAGCTCACCGTGGACGAGGCCCGCGTCGTGCGCGGACTCCAGCACGTCGAGGATGTCCAGCCCGAGGCGGGCGGCCTGTACGGGATCGAGTACGCCGTGCCGGTCGAGGAACTCCCCCAGCGGCATCCCGTCGATCCACTCGACGACCGTCCAGAGACCGCCGGGCTCCTCGGCGTCGTCGACGACGACATCGATGACACGCGCGACCGCGCCCGGACACCGCTCCCCCATGACCTCCGACGCGTGCGTGATCCGCGCGACGGCCGTCCCCGCCCGGTGGGCCCCGGCCGGGCCACCGGGCGGCAGGCGCGTCCGCGTCAGCAGGCGCGGACGCGCGTACGCGGTGTCCTCGCCGTACCAGCACACGCTGTTCACTTCACGGTGGACGACCTCTTGCAGCCGGTATCTGCCGGCGATCGGCTCATTCGCGGCGGCATCCGTGTTGCCCATGCTCATCCCTCACCGAAGCTTTGCTTTCAGTGACCAGGAGTACGCGGTGAGCCATGCCCCGCGTTCAACGGATCCGCAACCACTGTCGCCGGATGCCGCGGGCGGGAAGACAGGAAGGCGGGAACGGGAGGAACGGGGGGAGGGGGAGGAGGGGGAAACGGGAAAGCGGGACGCGCGACCTCCCCAGGCTCCACGTCCCGCTTTCCTGTGACATGGCGCCAGTACCCCCGCTCTCCGGCTTTACTCCACCGTTCTTTTCGATCGGATGAACTCCGGCGGGCCGCAGGTGCGTATGCGACGGAAGAGCGGGTACATGCGGGCGAGCAGAGGGTGAGGGCGGACTGCATGGACCGAATGATCAAGGGCGGGGGCCGTATGGCACCGCAGCGTGACCGTATAGAGACCACGGTTGCCCTGGAAGGCGATACGTACTGCATCGCCGAGGCGCGCCACCTCGCGGTCGACTTCCTTTCGCGGGCCCAGGCGGAGCACGGCCTGCCGGTGACGGCCCGTGCGATGGACCTGACCCAGCTGGTGGTGAGCGAGCTGGTCACCAACGCCCTGAAGTACGCGCCGGGGCCGGTCCTGCTCGATCTGCGGATCGTGGGCGGGATGCTCGAGGTGGCCGTCTGGGACAGCGACCCGGTCCTGCCGATGGCCAGGGCGTCGGATCCCGGACGGGTGGGCCAGCACGGTCTGGAGATCGTCATGGCCGTCTGCGAGGGCTTCGAGGTCCAGCGGCAGCCGGTCGGCAAACAGATCACCGTCCGGATCGCCCTGCTCACGGATCCCGGTCTCGACACCCACTGACACCCCGGCCTCCGCCACCGGGCGATACGCCCGGTGCGTGCCGGTACCCAGGTGCGCCGGGCACTGTGGGCAGTCCGGGGCCGTCGGCGGCCCGGTCCGCGCCGCCTTCGGCTTCGGCGTACGCCGCCCGCCGGGCCCGTGCGCCACCGGGCCGGCTCGCGTTCCCTCCCGGCCCGCGTCCCCTCCCGGCTTTCTCCGCCCGGCGGGCGTACGCGCCGCACACCGGGGCACCCGTCATACATCGCACCGATCGTAGGGAGTCGACTCGTGGTTATTGCCGCCGTCATTGGCGTATGTGTGCTGTTGGCCGTCCTGGCCTTCCTGGTCCCCCGTCTCTCCCACCACGCCCAGCGCGGCACGCAGCGTCCGCTCGGCGCCGGTGCGCGGGCCGGCGGCAAGGCGCCCGGCTTCCTGGGCAAGCTGCTCCAGAAGCCCTTCAGCAGCGGCTCCCGTGCGGTGGGCCGCAGCGGCTCGGCCGGCCGTCGCACCCGGAGCCGTATGCCCTTCTGACCTCCGCCGCGCGGACCGGGCCTGGTGCCCGGTCCGGCCCACCACTCGCCCGGCCCACCGCCCGTACGCCCCGGAACGCGGCATCCGCTCCGGGGCGTACGGCTGTTCCCGTCCGGTCTCCCGCGTCCGAGCCGGCCCGCCCGGCTCGTGCGGGCCGTGCGGGTCGTGCCGGAGCCCGGTGTACCGGTGTGCGTCGGCGCGTCAGTCCACGATCGTGACGCCGACCGGTACCGCCCCGCCCGTCCCCGTGAGCTCGCCTCCGAAGTTGCCCTCGACCTCGGCCTTCTCCGCGGCGTTCGGGTACGGGTTGGTGCATGCGGTCCCCGCGCTGGAGCCGGACATCAGGCTCGAACACGGGCCGGGCTTACGGTCCGGCAGACCGAGTATGTGCCCCAGTTCGTGGGACGAGATGCGGACCGTGTTGTACCCCTGGTCGACCGCCTGCCGTCCGATGTAGACGGTTCCGTTGCCCAGCGAGGTGGTCACCGCGCGGGGCCAGCCGTTGTCCGCGAGGACCCGTACGTTGGCGCGCTGTCCGGACGCGACGGGCCGCAGTTCGACCGCGTCGACGCTCTCGTTCCAGATCGCGGCGCCCCGGTCGACCGCGGTCCTGAACTCCGCGGAACCGCTCGCGTCGTACGTGACGACCCGTGCGGCGGCGGTCTCCGCGGCCGGGGCCGGGGCGGCCACGGCCTGACCGCCGATCAGGGAGAAGGACACCGCCAGGACGGCGGCGAATCCACTTGTCAGCTTGCGGACGTGCATGGTCGACCTCCTTGTGGGGGAAAGGCAGTCGTGCTCATGACATGACACGCCTGGCTCCCTGCCCACCGGAGGCGGACGCCAATCCGTCAATTCGGCCGCACGTCCCGGCCGTGCGTCCGCGCGGACCCGGAACGGCAGCGCGGGACAGTGCCCGGGGTGGCGGCGGCCCCGGCACGGACGCGGGCCCGGCCCCCTTCCGGGGAACCGGGCCCGCCCACGGGTCCGCGGTACGTCAGCCCTGACGGGCCTTGAAGCGCGGGTCCCTCTTGTTGATCACGAAGACCCTGCCCCGCCGGCGCACCACCTGCGCGCCGGGCCTGGCCTTCAGCAGGCGCAACGACTTGCGCACCTTCATGACCGTGCTCCCCTTCCGCCGGACCGGGCCCCGTCACCGGCCTGCCGTCGTCCGACAGCCGTACGCCGGGCGGCGACGGCCCCGTTCACCGCTCCTCGCGGAAGAGGACGTGCTCCCCGGCCACCCGGTCGTACTTGCGCAGGACCAGCCGGTCGGGGTCGTTCAGCCGGTTCTTCCGCGTCACGTAGGTCGCACCCGTTCCGGCCGTGGACTTCAGCGTCACCACCGGACGCGCACCTCTGGCAGCCATGGACTTCTCCTTCCTCACCCCCCCGGACACCCACCTGGATTGATGGGGCCATGTCATTCACATGCGGTACAACCGGGTCCGCCCCGGTGGTATTCCCCCGCCGCCCCGGCAGGAGCCGGATCTCCGGAGCCCGTGCGGAGCAGTCCGAAAGAGCGGTGAGGGTCCTGCGAAAAACGAGGTCCTCCGAGGTGGGAGCGATAGGGTTCCCGATATGAACGCACGGCTGGATCTTCTCGGCACGGTGGCCCCCGGTGCCGCGGAGAGCGAGGTCTTCCGGCTGGCGCTGCAGCACGCGGTGACGGAGCTGGGTGCCCTCGGCGGCGGCGTCCATCTGCGCGGCCCCATGTCCGCCCTGCGTCTGGTGTCCTCCGCCGGCCTCCCTTCCGCACTCACCCGCTCGTGGGAGATCGTCGACCAGGAGGGGCCGTCGGCTCCGGCCCTCGCGCTTCGCCGGGGCGGCGGTGTGTGGCGCGGGCGGGAGCCGGAACCGGAACCGGAAGGCACCGTCTGGCCCGGCTCCGGTCTCGCCGCGCTGCCGGTGTCCGGCGGCGGCCGCCGCATCGGCACGCTCACCGTCCTGACGGGCGAACGGGGCGAGCCCACGCCGCAGCAGTGGGACTTCCTGCGGGCCGTCGTCACCTGGGCCGAGGAACGCCTCCTCCAGGCGCCCCCGCCGTCCCGGCCCGACCGCACCGGGCCCGGCGAGCACCTGCGGCAGGCGCTGGAGGAGGTCAGGGTCGGGTCGTGGGACTGGGACATCCGTACCGGTGCCCTGGTCTGGGACGAGGCGGCGCTGGAGCTCTACGGCACCGGGCCCGCCGAGTTCACCGGGAGGATCGAGGACTGGCTGAGGGTCATCCACCCGGACGACCTGGCACCGACCCTGGCGGCGGCGCAGCGGGCGATCCAGGAGCGCGCCGTGTACGAGGCCGAGTACCGCGTGCGGCACCCGGACGGCTCGTACGGCTGGACGCAGGCCCGCGGCCGGGCCACGTACGACGACCGGGGCGAGGCCCTGCGGATGATCGGCGTGGGCTGGGAGAGCGGCGGGTCCCGCTCCGCCCGTGCCGCCCTCGGCCGGGTGCTGCGCCACATGAGCGACGGTTTCCTGGCCGTGGACGAACGGTGGCGGATCACCTTCGCCAACCTGGAGGCGGAGCGTGCCCTCGGGTTCCCCGAGGAGGAACTGCTCGGGCGCCTGCTCTGGGACTTCCCCTCCGCGCGGCGGGTCCCCGGCCTGGAGGAGCGCTGCCGGGAGGCGGCCGCGCAGGAGAAGCCCGTCGGCTTCGACGTGCGCTCGCCGCGGACCGGACGTCTCTACCACCTGCGGCTGGTCCCCGGACCCGACGGCCGCACGATCTACTTCACCGACGTGACCGACAAGCGGCGCCTGGACGAGGAGCAGGAGTCGGCCGAGCGGGCCACGGCCGAACGGGCGGCCCGGATGGCCGAGCTGACCACGGAGCTGGCCGGGGCGACGACCACGCAGGACGTGGTGGACGCCGTGGCCCGGCGGGTGCTTCCGCCGTTCGCCGCCACCGGGCTGCTGGTGCAGGTCGTGGAGGGCGACCGGCTGCACCGGGTCGGTGCCGTCGGCTTCTCGGAGGAGTTCCTGCACCTGCGCGAGAGCCGTACCCGCAGCGTCGGCGACCCGGCCTGGGAACCGATCGCGTCCGGCGCACCGCTGTTCCTGTCGTCCCCGGAGGAGTTCGTCGCGCACTCGCCGGCCCTGGCCGACATGCTCGCGGCGTCCGGCAAGCAGGCGTGGGCGTTCCTGCCGATGGCCGCGTCCGGGCACACCTTCGGGGTCTGTGTCGTGTCGTTCGACCGGCCGCGGGTCCTGACCGACGAGGAGCGCACCCTGCTGTCCACGATCAGCGCCCTCGTCGCGCAGGCCCTGGAGCGGGCCAGGCTCTACGACGCCGAGCACGCCCGGTCCCGCGAGCTCCAGCGCAGCCTGCTCCCCCAGGGCCTGCCCGAACTCGCCGCGTGCACGGCCGCCGCCCGCTACCTCCCGGCCGGCCAGGGCATGGACGTCGGCGGCGACTGGTACGACATCATCCCGCTGTCCGGCGGCCAGGTCGCCCTCGTCGTCGGCGACGTCATGGGTCACGGTCTGCCCGAGGCGGCCACCATGGGCCGCCTGCGCACCGCGGTGCACACCCTGGCCGACCTCGAACTGCCTCCCGACGAGATCATGAGCCACCTCAACGACATCGTCGGCGGCCTGAACGAGGAGTCGTACGCCACCTGTCTGTACGCGCTCTACGACTCCACCACCCGGACCTGCTCCATCGCCCGTGCCGGGCACCCCCCGCCGGCCCTGGTACACCCCGACGGCAGCGTCCACTTCCCCGAGCCGGCCGCCGATCCGCCGCTGGGCGCGGCCAAACCGCCGTTCGAGACGGTCGAGATGCCGGTGCCCGAGGGAAGTCTGATCGTGCTCTACACCGACGGTCTGGTCGAGTCGGCGAAGCGGGACATCGACACGGGCATGGCGGACCTGGCCCGGCTCCTGCGGACCACGCACGAGGACGGCACCAGCGCGGATCTGGAGCGCCTCTGCGACGCCCTGACGGCGGGGCTGCTCCCCACCGAGCAGCAGTCGGCCGACGACGCCGCGTTCCTCGTCGCCCGGCTGCACGCCCTGCCCCGGGACAGGATGGCCGTCTGGCCCCTCCCCAAGGCCCCCAAGGCGGCCGGCGAGGCCCGCCGCCACGTCCGGGGGCAGCTGGCCGACTGGGGCCTGGACGACCTCGTACCCACCACGGAACTCCTGGTCAGCGAGTTGGTGGGCAATGTCGTACGCCATGCCAGGGGTCCGGTCCGGCTCCGCCTGCTGTACGGCGCCGAGCTGATCTGCGAGGTCTTCGACGGCAGTCTGACGATGCCCCGCATCCGCCGCGCGACGGAGAGCGACGAGGGCGGCCGCGGACTGCAGCTCGTCACGGCGCTCTCCGCGCGCTGGGGGGTGCGCTACACGCAGACGGGCAAGTGCATCTGGACCGAGCAGTGCCTGCGCGGCCCCGGCGACCGGACGGGACCGGCCGGCGGAACCGGCCGGACGTCCGGTGCCGAGGACCTGGCGTTCCTCGACGCGGACATGGCGGACATGTTCGCGGCGGACCTGGACGCGCTCCTCTCCGAGGACGACGACTCGTAGGGACGACGACGCGCAGGGACGCCGCCCGGAGAGGTCACGCGCCCCCGGTCCTCCAGGGGCTCAGCGGTCGCCGCCGAGCCGCTCACGGGCCCCGGAGGCCGAGACGAGCTCCCAGACGGACGGCAGCTCCTGCTCCCTGGCCTGCGCGCGGGCCTGCTCGCTGCCGTACAGCAGACCCCAGGTGAAGCCGGCCTCGCCCGCGGTCTGGGCCGCCACGGCCAGGTCCCTGAGGGTGCCCCGGGCCACCACGCTGTCCTGGTGGTCACCGAGCACCTGCTGCACCGCCTTGACCTGCTTGCCCAGCTCCTTGACCGGTTTGCCGAGGGCCGGACGGGCCACCTCCGTCGCGTACCGGACCTTCTTGGCCGCCTTGCGCGCCTCGTGCAGCGCCACGTCGCGCTCGGGTCCGGGCCCCAGCTCCAGGGCCTCCGTCATACGGTCGGCCAGGCGGTCGTACTCCTTCAGCACGGCCTCGGCCATGACCTTGCCGGCGTCCTTGCCGGCCTTGGCGCGCGTCGGCGGCCGCTCCACCAGTGCGGTGAGGGCGTCGAGCAGGGCGAGGTAGCGCGGCGAGTCGAGCGCGTCGAGGCTGCGCTGGTGGGAGGCCGTGCTGTCGACGACGTCCCACACCCGCAGCCGTGCGGCGACGGGGCCGAGCACCAGTTCCTCCGGCAGGGCCCCGATCTCCCCGCTGAGGCGCTCCATCAGCACTTCCTGGTCGCGTTCGGCGCCCAGCTCGCCGGCCAGCCACTTCAGCTCACCCCGGACCGTGTCGGTGGCCCCGCGGCCGAACACGGACCGGTAGGTGCGCAGGCAGCTGCGCAGACGACGGCAGGCGACACGCATCTGGTGCACCGCGTCGGGCCGGTTCCGTCGCACCGCCGGATCGAGAGCGGTCAGTGCACGGACCTGCTCCCCCACGTACGCGAGGACGTGCGTCCCGGCCCGACCGGGGCCGGGACCGGCGGACGCGCCGGACGCACCGGCACCGGCCGACGGGGCGGTCCCGGTCTCGTCGAGTGCCCGGGCCAGTTTGGACGGGGACTGCGCGCGGGCGATCCCCTTCTTGCGGAACTTCTTCTCCACGGCGTCCAGGAGGGCGGGGTCGGCGTCCTCCGCCAGTTCCACCTCGATCTCGCGCCACTCGGCACTCCCGCCGTCCGCGCGCAGCGACTGCGCGCGGACCGTGTCGACGCACAGCTCGGCGCGCAGGGCGCCGTCGTCGTCGACCAGGTGCCGCACCTCGCGCGTCGAGCGGATGCGGACCACCGGCGTCAGCGCGGCTCCGCGGGTGCGGGACACGGTGAGGTCGAGCAGGTCCTTCGGGACGGTGTCGGTCAGGGCGGACCTGATCTCCTCGCGGCTGTCGCCCGCCAGCGGCAGTTTGAGGTGCCACCCGGCGTCGGCGCCCCCGGTCCTGCGGCGCAGCACGGCCGAGGAGCCGGCCAGGCGGAGGTCGTCGGTGTCGTAGTAGACCGCGTCCAGCTCCTCGGGACTTCGGTCGACGACCGCCGCGACGCCGTCCACACGGTTCAGCGCGGGCAGCCAGGAGGTGTCCGCGGACGAAGGGGCTTCGTACTTTCGTTCTGTCTCTCGCATCGACTGGACCATGTATTACCGGTTGACACGATCCACCGGACGAAACACCACCATGACGCAGGAACGGGCGCAGGAACGGGCGCAGGAGGGGTTTCCGGGCGGAGGACCCGGACGTCCTGCCGACGGCCGAGGACGACCCGGACGCCCCGGACCACCCGGACCGCCCGGGCCGCCGAGAGGGCCCGCCGGTCCGATTCCCGCCCGGGTGACGGGGATTGGGGGTGCGCCCGGGGTTCAGGGTCTATCGTGAGCCGCATGCCCGCTCCCGAGCTGATCCGCATCGTCTCCCGCGACTCGCCCATGGCCCTGGCCCAGGTGGCACGCGTACGGGCCGGGCTGGCCGTGCTCCACCCCGGCACACGGACCGAGGTCGTCCCGGTGAGGACGACCGGTGACAAGTGGATGGGCGACCTCGCCCGGGTCGAGGGCAAGGGGGCGTTCACCAAGGAGGTCGACGCCGCGCTGCTGGCCGGTGAGGCCGACCTGGCGGTGCACTGCGTCAAGGACGTGCCCGCCGACCGGCCGCTGCCCGCGGGCACCGTGTTCGCCGCGTTCCTCGAACGGGACGACATCCGTGACGCCCTCGTCCACCCGGGCGGGCTCTCCCTGGACGAGCNCCCGCGGGCACCGTGTTCGCCGCGTTCCTCGAACGGGACGACATCCGTGACGCCCTCGTCCACCCGGGCGGGCTCTCCCTGGACGAGCTGCCGCCCGGCACCAGGATCGGGACCTCCTCCGTACGCCGTGCCGCACAGCTCGCCGCCTCCCGGCCGCACCTCACGTGCGTGCCGTTCCGCGGCAACGCGAACCGGCGTCTGGAGAAGCTCGCGGCCGGGGAGGCGGACGCGCTGCTGCTCGCCGTCTCGGGCCTGGAGCGCATCGGGCGCACCGATGTGATCACCGAGGTCCTCTCCCCCGAGACGATGATGCCGCCGATCGGCGCGGGCATCCTCGCGCTCCAGTGCCGCGAGGACGACACGACGGTCATCGACGCCGTCAGCGCGCTCGGCCATCCCGCCACCCATCGCGAGGCCACCGCGGAACGCATGTTCCTGCACGTCCTCCAGGGCCACTGCAACTCACCGATCGCCGGTTACGCCAGGGCCGGCCTGGACGGCGAGCTGTCCCTGCGGGCCTGCGTGTTCACTCCGGACGGCAAGACCCGGCTGAACGCGCACGAATGGGCCGGCCGCCTCGACCCCGCCACCCTCGGCACCTCCGTGGCCGTCGCCCTGCTGCGCCAGGGAGCCCGCGACCTGATCGACGCCATCGACCACTGACGGACCGGGCCCGCCGCCGCGGGACGGCGCCATGGATCGCCGCAGCGGATCCGGCCCGTCTCCCTCAAGGTAGGCTCATTTGCCTAGAAGGTTTAGGCACATGAGCAATCGAGCCCGCCGAGAGGGAGGAGTCCCGTGGGTCGTGTGGGACTGACGACGGAGCGCCTGGTCCGGGCGGGTGCCGAGCTGGCCGACGAGGTCGGCTTCGACCAGGTGACCGTGTCCGCGCTCGCCAGGCGTTTCGACGTCAAGGTCGCGAGCCTGTACTCGCACCTGAGGAACTCCCAGGACCTCAGGACCGGCATCGCGCTGCTCGCACTGGAGGAGCTGGCCGACCGGGGCGCGACCGCGCTGGCCGGACGGGCCGGCAAGGAC
Source organism: Streptomyces beigongshangae (assembly GCF_019710745.1). Classification (GTDB taxonomy): domain Bacteria; phylum Actinomycetota; class Actinomycetes; order Streptomycetales; family Streptomycetaceae; genus Streptomyces; species Streptomyces beigongshangae. The sequence goes on along the minus strand of NZ_JAHKJW010000011.1, from coordinate 118,288 downwards.
GCCCTCACGGCCCTGGCGAACGTCTACCGCGACTACGCCGCCGAGCATCCCGGCCGCTACGCCGCCGCCCAGCTCAGGCTGTCCCCGGAGGCGGCAGCGAACAGCGCAGGGAGCAGGCACGCCCGGATGACGCGGGCCGTCCTGCGCGGCTACGACCTGACGGAGCCGGACCAGACCCACGCGGTCCGGCTGCTGGGCAGCGTCTTCCACGGCTACGTCAGCCTGGAGCTGGGCGGAGGGTTCAGTCACAGCGCCCCCGACTCCCAGGAGACCTGGACCCGGATCCTGGACGCCCTCGACGCCCTCCTGCGGAACTGGCCCGGCGAGTGACCACGGCCTTCCGGGACCGCGCGGGGGCCGCCGTCCGCCGGACCGGTCACGCACCGCCGGTCAGGAGCCGGCGGTCTCCGGATCACCGGTCCCCGGATCGGCCAGGGCCGGGCGGAAACAGGCCGTCACCACCTTGCCGTGCCGCTGGCACCGCGTCTCCCAGTCGTCGGCCAGCATCCGCACGATGCCGACCCCACGGCCGGACGGTTCACCGACCTCCGGGTCCCGCTGCCGCGGCAGCGTCGGGTCCTCGTCGTGGACGCTCACGTGGAGGCAGTCGCCGTCCCAGGTGAGCACCATCTGCGCGTCGCTGTTCGCATGCACGTGGGCATTGGTGAGCAGCTCGGACACGGCCAGCACGACGGCATCCGCGGTCTCCGGTTCGGCCGCCGTCCACGGCAGGGACTCCAGATGTTCCCGCGTCCACTCCCGCCCGGCGCGCACCCCGCCCGACACGGGAAACGAATGCGCCCAGCCCATCGCCTTGACCCCCACGGCCCACTCCCGTTCCTGTTCCTGCTGTCCGTACGTCGTGGTCGATGAACCGGGTACCCGGCAGTCGCGCACCCAGGCATCCCGTCCCCCGGCCGGTCGGACCGGGCAGGTGGTCAGCCGGTGGGCGAGGTGCTGCGGATGGCGGCTATGTCGAGCTGGAGGCGGACCTTCTCGCTCACCATCGCGCCGCCCTCCGCCAGTCTGCTGTTGTAGGTCAGGCCCCACTCGGAGCGGTCGATCGTGGTGGTGCCGTCGAAGCCGACGCGCTCGTAGCCGAACGGGTCGGTGACATGGCCTATGTAGGTGAGCTCCAGGACGACGGGACGCGTCGTGTCCTTGATGGTGAGGTCGCCGGTCATCCGGTAGACGTCGGGGCCCGCGAGCCGCACGGCGGTACTGAGGAAGCGCATGTGCGGATAGGTGGCGGAGTCCAGGAAGTCACGGCCGGTCAGATGGCTGTCGCGCTGGTCCACACCCGTGTCGACGCTCGCCGTGGACAGCACGATCTCGGCTCCCGAGCGGGAGGGGTCGCGGCCGTCGAAGAAGAGCCGGCTGTGGTACTCCGTGAAGGCGCCGCGCACGGTCGTGACCATGGCGTGCCGCACGGAGAAGCCGATCCTGCTGTGCGCGGGATCGACGACCCAGTTCCCGGTCAGGGCCGTCAGGCCGGGTTCCGTCCGGCCACCCTGGGGGGAAGCGCCCCGCCCGGTGTGCCCCTTCGGTTCCACCAGCGTGTCCGAGCGGCGGGGAGAAGCACCACGACTGAAAAGATTCATGACTCACCTAGTTATTGCGCCATAGATGTTTCCGCAAGCCGAACCAAGATCCAGGACCTTACCCGCAGCGATACACGATGCCCGGTCCCTGTCCTTACCGGCCCCATGGGTCACAGAATCCTCACACCCGTCACCAGCCCCTCAGAAGGCACTGGGTGCCCCTTGCGGGGGCCGGAGATCGTCAGTAACCGAAGCTCGTCGTGTAGGCGCACTCGGTGTAGACGTAACCGGCCGACAGTTTCGCCGTGTCCGATGCCGGCGACTTTCCGGACCCGCCCTTGGATTTGTGCACGAAGTACGTCGTACCGGCGGGCAGCCGAACGGTGCGCTGCGGATAGTTCTTGCCGCTGTCGCCGCACGGCTCGAAGCCCGGCACCGCCGTGCTCGCGAGGGAGTAGGAGGTGCAGTTCCCGCAGGCTTCGAGCGTGAAGCTGCCGGTCACCGGTCCCGTGTACAGCACCCTGATGTCGTCGGGGCTGTCGTTCTTGACGGTGACGGAGATGCCGCCGCCGGACGCCGTGGTCGGCAGGCGCCCGCCCGCGGCCGGCACGGTCTGGGCGACCTCGGCGGCGATGGCGATCTTCTTGGCCCGGGCCAGGTTCTTGTGCCGCTCGTTGTTCCTGACGAATTCGTTCATCGTGGTGACGGCTTCGGCGAAGCTCTTCTCCCGGTACTGGTCCACCCCGCAGGCGTACGTGCCCGAGTTCGCGTTCCGCTCCGCCCGCCCGGCGTCCTCGCGCAGTGCTCCGCCCAGCCCCGCCCGCTCTCCCGGCAGTCCCACGACCTGGGTGTGCAGGGTGCCGAGGCGCTCGACGGCCGCGCAGGGGTCGTCGCCGCCCACCTCCTTCACCGCCCTGTCGACCGCCGTCCCGACCGCGGGTGCCACCTTCGCGCTCTGCCCGGACCGCGGGAAGGTCATCAGGAGGTCGCCGAAGTGCGTGGTCCATGTCGCGACCCGGCCGGACAGCGACTGCGCCCCGCACTCGTAGAGCGAGGTGGCCAGCCGGTCGTCGGGCCATGTCGCGAGCCGCCCGAGTTCCTCGGCGCCCATGGTGCGCGGGACCGTGCGGAGGTACTTCAGCGGGTCCACGGCGTCGCAGTACCTCTGCTCCGCGTAGGCCGAACCCACCGTGGTGTAGTAGGTCCTGAGCCGGTCGGGGACCCGGTCGGCCGCCCGCGAACCGGGGTGGTCCCCGCGCAGATCCCGGTAGACGGTCAGGGCCCGGCGGTAGTCGGACCGGGCTGTCGGGAAGGGCTGCCCGCCGGCCTTCCGGACCAACTCGTCCGCCCGCTCCAGCCGGTCCAGGAGCATCTGCTCGGTGGCTTCGTCGCGCGCGCCGCCGTACAGGGCGACGCCTCCGGCGGGCACGGCCAGGAGCACGATCCCGAGCACGACGGCGACCCAGGCCGCCGACGGCCACGTCAGCCGGGTGCGCAGCCCCACGACCGCGCCGTGGACGGCCGCGAGCCCGAGGAGGACGAGGTACGTCACGACGGCCGCGGCGGGGACGCCGTCCGGTTCCGCGGGCAGGGCGACCAGGAGCAGGACCGCCGTCGCGGCCCAGCAGGCCGCCGCCGGCCACCAGCGGCGCACCAGCACGTAGCCGAGTCCGAGTCCGCAGAGGTTCAGCAGCGCCACCGCGGCCGCTCGCCGGCCGTCCGCCGGAGCGGGCGGCGGCGTGGTGGGCATGGGCGGTACGGCGAATGCGCCGCGCGGGTCGTTCTGGTCCCAGGACATGACGGCTCCCCCAGTCGTCCACGCCCGAAGTTCTATGACTTGTCAGCGTACGGTCAGCGATTCCGGGGGCACAAGGGCCGTCACCGCCCCGCCCTGGGCAACAGGGCGTGAACTGTGCAAGGGGACGGTGGAACGCGCGTCCGAACCGACCACAGCATCCGGTCCGCGCCGGGTCTCAGCAGCAGCCGGGCCCGTCCGCCCCGGCGTCGGCGGCGGCGTCGGCGGCCCCGGGAGCCGTCCCGGTCCGCAGCCGGCAGAAGCACGACGCCTCGACCGGTACGTCCGCCACCGCCGCGGCGATCTTCAGCTGCTGGGCCACGATCCGTGCCTCCCCCGTCCTGCCCAGCCGGACGAGGCACTCGTGGAACCCGTGCAGGGCCCAGACGTTGCCGGGGTGGTGCGAGGCGCGCGGAAGCGTGTCGTCGAGCCCCAGGTCGGCGCGGTAGACCGCTTCCGCCTCGGCGACGCGCCCCTGTTCCAGGAGCAGGGCCCCGTAGGCGTGCCGGGTGGGCTGCATCCACCCCCAGGGCTCGTCGTAGGGGAGGCCGTCGTCCAGTTCGACCGACCGCTCCAGCGCGGCGAAGGCGGCCTCGTGGCGGCCCCTGCGGTACTCCAGCTCGCCGTCGAGCATCGCCGACGCGACCGCGAGGATGTCGGCGCAGGTGTTGTTGAAGAGCATCCGCGTCCGCGGGACCCGCGTCACCGCCTCCCTGAACAGGGCGCGCTCGGTCTCGGCCGCCCCGGTCCGGCCGCCGGCCGAGTGGGCGACGCCGCGGGCGTAGTGGAGCATCGCGGTCGTCACGCAGTACAGCCGCGGGTCGGCGGGCGGCGGCAGGCGCAGGATGTCGGCCCAGCGGCCGAAGCGGATCAGGACGTGCACCCGCATCGCGAGGAAACCCTCCAGCCAGTCCGCCATGGGCGGGCTCTGCACGCGCAGCAGTTCCTCCGGGAGGGCGGCTTCGAGGCGGGCCGCGGTCTCCAGGGCGGTCCCGGAACGGCCCAGGAACATCGCGCCGTAGATCCTGAAGTGGTAGTTGTGCGCCCGGTACAGCGTGTGGAAGTTCATCGCCCCGGACCGCGCGAGGAACTTCTCGTCGGCGGCGATCGCCGTGCCGTTGTCGGCCACGACGCGCCGGTAGTCGCCACAGAGCACGTCCAGGTGCGTGGGCATGTGCTGGAGGTGCCCCGCGTCCGGCACCAGGCCGCGCAGCCGGTCGGCGACGGGCAGCGCGGTCTCGGGGGCCGGGGACATCTCCATCAGGTGGATGTACAGGTGCAGCAGCCCCGGATGCCGCTCCCCGGCCGCCGTGGCGATCGCCCGCTCCAGCACCTCCCTGGCCGCCTGTGTGCGGGAGCCCTCGGCCGGCTCGCCCGTACGCCGGTCCCACAGCCGCCAGGGGGTGAGGTTCATCAGCGCGTCGGCGTAGAGCGCGGCGACGTCCGGGTCGTCCGGGGCGAGTTCGTGCACCGCGCGCATGGCGTCCGCGTACGGCTCGTTCCACCTCGCGCAGTCCTCGGCGGCCTCCGCCTGCGGGTGGCGGGCCCGCAGCGCTCCGATCAGGGCCCGCTCGACGGGGGTGGCACCGGCCGCCTTCTCCCGCGCCAGTTCCACGGCGGCGTGCGCACGGCCGACGGTACGGGCCAGCTCCTCGCCGTCGAAGGACTCCCAGGGCTTGTTGTAGTTCGGGCCGAGGGCGTAGGCGATGCCCCAGTGGGCCATGGCGCAGTCGGGGTCCGCCGCCGCGGCCGTCTCGAAGCAGGCGACGGCCTCCTCGTGGTGGAAGGCGTACGACCAGACCAGTCCGCGGTCGAACCACAGCTGGGCCCGCGGGGACGACGTCGTCACGGCGCGGCCGTGGGAGCCGAGGTCGTAGTAGTCCATCCGCTTCTCCTGCGCGTGTAACGGCCGGCGGGCAGGCGGCCCGACGGGACGCCTGCCGGCATCCCGTCGCGACGGCCCGTCCCGCGCCCTGGGCCGGATTCCCTCCACGGCCGAAGCCCCGGAGTGCATGTCGCTCCGAGCCTAGGGGTGACGCACGCCCAGGTGTCCCGCGGTCACCGGACCGGGGACGGCGGCCCTAGAACTCGCTGTCGATGCCGGTCACGAACGCCGGGCCCAGCGGGGCCTCGTCCTCCTCGAACCCGCTGTCACGCAGCGCCCGGGCGACCAGCCGGACCGCCTCGCTCTCGGCACCGGCCTGGTCCGCCGCCTCGACCTCGATCCGGGCGGAGAACATGCCGCCCTCCTCGACCGTCAGCAGGCTCAGCTCCTCGCTCTCGCCCAGGTCCGTGTTCTTCGGGTCCCGCGGGCGGAGCCTGCGCTCGACGTCGGAGCGCGCGGTGTCCTCGACGCCGTTGACGAACGTGCCGGGGACGGTGATGACGTACGTGGTCATGAGAACTCCTTACGAACGAGGACGCGCCGGGCCGGGCCGTCGGGCGCCGCGGGGCGCACGGGCACCGGGCCCGCCCCGCGGGTCCGGTGGCGCGCACGGCGGCGACCCGTGTCGTCCTGATCCCACGTGGTGCGCTCCTCCCGGCTGCGACCCGGCCGGTGACGGCCTCTCCCGGCCTGCAGGTGATCCGTGTGTCACCTTCCCTCCCTGCGCGCGGAAATGCGGGCCCTCCCCCGAAGGGACGGGCGGAAGCGCCTGACCAGCGGCTTCGGACAAGCCCTCGGTGGCCCGGGCAGCGCACGCGCGCGAGGTGGGGAAACGCGGTCGTCACCGGGCGGCCCCACTTCGCTCACACCCCGGTGGCCTCATCGGTTCCACAGGCTCACTCGGTCCTCCCGGGTGCATGCGGAGGGCGTCGTGGCGCATTCTTGCTGTGTCGGCCACCCGGGCGGCGCACGGACGAGGTGGGGCGATGACTGGGAGAGCCGAGCACGAGATCCGGAGCCCCGGACGCCTGGACTCGCTGCTCACCGGGATCACGGCGGAGGCGATCGGCGCTGCCGGCGGTTTCGCGGGAGGCGTGTACCTGCGCTCCACGACGCCGGGACTGCTCCGGCTGGCCGTCCTGTCGGGGCTGCCCGGACCGCTGTTCCGCCCCTGGTGGCGCCTGCACGTGGACCGCCGGTTCCCCGTGTCCGACGCCTACCGGCTGGGCGTCCAGGTGGTGCTCCCGGACGCCACGGAGACGATGCGCCGCTATCCCCAGTTCGCGGCGGGGCTGCCGTTCCAGTTCGGCTCCCTGTACGTGCCCGTCGTCGGGGGGTCGACGACCTACGGCGTACTGACGCTGCTGCGCTCCTCGGTGTCGGACACCACCGAGGTGCTGCCCGACCGTGACCGCATGGCGCGGCTGGCGGAGGAGCTGGGGCGGGCGCTGTGGGACCTGGAGGCGGACGGCGGGCCGGGCGTCGCCTGGGACGGTGAACCGCTCTGCGTACGGCCGCCGGTCACCCACCCTCCCGCCGGGCGCATCGGGCGCTTCACCTGGGATCCGGCATCCGGCGTGGTCACCGCGGACAGCCGGCTGCACGCCCTGCTCGGCGTACCGCCGGGCAGGGACACGGACACCCCGCAGGCGCTCGCGGACGCCATGGCGGAGGCCGACGCCCAGGAGATCCTGGCCGCCCTGCGCGCGACCTCCGTGGGACGCCCCCCGCCGCTTCCGCTGCCGGTGCACGCGGCCGACGGCGGTCTGCGGCTGCTGGAGCTCTGGACCCCGGAAGAGGAGCCGGCCCCGGCGTCGCGGCCCCGTACCGTCCGGGGTCTCGTCCTCGATCCGGACATCGGTTCGGCGGGTGACGGAGCGGCCGACCTGCTTCCCGAGGGCGTGTTCTGCCTCGACCGGCTGGGGCTGATCGTCTACGCGAACGAGCGGGCCGCCCGCCTGCTGGGGCGGCCGCGGACCCGGCTCCTGGGCAGGCCCCTGGGCGAGGAGGTGCCGTGGCTGGAGCGGTCCGCCTACGAGGACCACCTCCGCGAGGCCCTGCTCTCCTCGGAACCGGCGCACTTCCACGTCGTGCGGCCACCCCGGGACGGCCGGGAGCGGCCCCGGGAGTCCCGCGGGGCGCACGGAGGCGGTGACTGGCTGGCGGTCTCCGTCTATCCCGGGCCCGACATCCTCACCTGCACCGTCGTACCCGCGAACCGGGTGACCGACCCGGCACCCGACCCCGCGCCCCCGCACGACGGGGCACCGCGCGACGGGTCCCTGCACGACGGGGCTTCGGCGGCCGGTGCGCCCGGGCCGGACGGGCCGGACGCCGGCGTCACCTCCATGGCCCCCCTGTACCGGCCGATCGTCCTGGCGATCGCGCTGACCGAGGCGGTCACCGCGCGCCAGGTGTCCGCCGTCGTGATGCAGGAGCTGCTGCCGGCCTTCGGCGGCCGCCGGCTGGCCATCTACCTGCTGCAGGAGCGGCACCTCTACCTGGCCTGGGAGACGGGCTTCCCGCAGGGGTTCCTGGCGCCGTTCGAGGGGGTCGGCCTCGACGCCCGGCTGCCCGGCGTCGAGACCCTCACCAGTGGCCGCCCCATGTTCTTCGAGTCGATGCAGCAGCTCGCGGCCGCCTACCCGGGCATGCCCCTCGACGCGACGGAGGGCTCCCGGGCCTTCCTGCCCCTGATCGCCTCCGGGCGCCCGGTCGGCTCCTGCATCCTCGGCTTCGACGGCCCCCGCAGCTTCAGCACCGAGGAACGTACGGTGCTGACGGCTCTCGCCGGTCTGATCGCGCACGCGCTGGAGAAGGCGCAGCGCTACGACACCGAGGCCGCCCTCGCCCGCGGCCTGCAGCAGGCGCTCCTCCCCCGGCGCCTGTCCGCGCATCCCCGGGTGGAGACCGTCGGCCGCTATCTGCCGGGCACGCAGGGGATGGACGTGGGGGGCGACTGGTACGACGTGGTGGAGTCGGGCGACGGTCTCGCGCTGGTCATCGGCGACGTCCAGGGGCACGGCGTCCAGGCGGCCGCCACGATGGGCCAGCTGCGCAGCGCCGTACGGGCCTTCGCGCTCGGCGACCGGCCGCCCGACGAGGTCATGAGCGGCACCAACCACCTGCTGATCGACCTCGACCCGGGGCTGTTCGCCAGCTGCTGCTACATCCGCCTGGACCCGCTCACCGGTGCGGCCCGGGTGGCCCGGGCGGGGCACCCGCCGCCGGTCCTGCGCCGTCCCGACGGCCGTACCCGTGTGCTGGACATCCCCGGTGGCGTCGTCCTCGGGGTGGATCCGCGGGCGGACTACCCCGTGACGGAGGTGCGGCTGGACCCCGGAGCCGTCCTCGCGCTCTACACGGACGGGCTGGTCGAGCGGCCCGGCGTCGACATCGACGAGGGCATCACCGCGCTGCGCGTCGCCCTCGCCCGGGCCGGCACCCCCGTCGGCCGCCCCGGGGGCAGGTCGCTCGCGGGGATCGCCGACCGGCTCACCGCCAGGGCCCGCCACGTCGCCGACCGCCCCGACGACATAGCGCTGCTGCTCGCCACGCGCCGCGCGGAGCCCCGGCCGAACGGCTGAGACGGGAGCGTACGGCTGCGGCGAGGGTCTCCCGCCGTCATCCGCGCGGCGGGCCCTTCGCCGCACGGCCGAGACGTACCGCGACGCCCGGCGAGTACAGCACGCTCACCGGCTCTTCCGCCGGGGCCGGCAGACCGGCCGACCGGACGAGGTTCTCCTCGCACTCGACCAGCGTCGCGCGGTGCAGCGGCCAGCGCGGATGGTCGTTCGGCAGGAAACCGGCACCGCCGGAGACCGGGTTGTGCATCCCCCACCGGGCGGTCAGGAAGTGTTCGAGGCCGGTCGGCTCCGCCATGCGCTCCCCCGGCCGGACGACGAGACGGCTGTACGCGCCGCGGGGGCCCGGCAGGCGCCGTACGCTGCGGTAACCCACCGTGTCGCCGCCGGTCCGTACGGACATGCGGGACCAGACGTACGGCAGGCGGAAACCCAGGCGTCCCATCAGCACCGGTACGAGCCGGGAGGCGTCCATGGAGCGGAAGACGACCCCGCGCCGCCCGTACCCGTCCACGGAGTACAGCCGCACGTTGGTCTCGGGGAACGAACCGAAGTAGGGCACGCCCGGCATCCGCCACCAGCCCACCCGGTGCATCCGGAAGGCGACCAGGCCGACGAAGGTGGCGCCGTCCAGCGTGTCGGGCACGGTGCCCGCCGGCAGCAGTCCCGCCACGTCCGCCGGGTCCACGGCCCAGTGCACGAAGGTGAGGTCCAGCCACTCCTGGGTGAGCAGCGGACGGTGGAGTACCGCCGGGGCGTCGGGCGTGATCGGCTCCGGCGCGGACGAGGTGATCGACACGGGCGCCAGCATCGCAGGAGCGGGCCCCGGGCGGGGCGGGATCCCGTGCCGTGTGACGCGTCAGACGTCGGTGGGCAGACCGCTCACCTCGGCGATGCCGCGCAGTTCCTCGTCCTGCCGGTGGCGTTCGCCGATGAAGTCGGCGATCTCCCGGCACCGGACGGGATCGGCCGCGGTACCCGAGTCCGTCACGACCCGGACGGATCCGCCCTCCGCCGTCTCGATCTCGACGATCTGGTTGTCCATGCGCCCCGTGACGGCGGCCGCCACGACGAGGGACGCCTCGTCGCGGATCTCCTGCGGGACACCCGCGCCCTCCGCCCCCTCCGCGCCCTCCAGATGCAGCTCGATCGGTCCCGCCCGTTGCTCCTGCATGGCTTCGAGCACGGGCTCGACCATGCGGAGCAGCAGCGCGTAGTCCGACGGGGTCATACGGACGCGCAGCAGGTCGAGGTAGAGGTCGACGGGCCGGCCTTCGGGCGGGAACTCGGATTCGGTCATGGGACTCGACTTCCCCGATGCGGGCGATGTGATCGCATCTGCGTCCACAAGGGTGGATCCGGGCACCCGCCGTCACCCGGCACCACCCGATCGGCACCGCCCGATCGCCGTCGGCCGCGCCGGTCCCCGGTCCCCGGTCCCGCCGGTGCCGCGCCTACGCGCCGCGACGGATCCGGGCGGCCTTGCGGGCCTCCGCCGTCCGGCGGGCCTCGGCCGTCCGCCGGGACTCGCCGCCGGTCCGGCCCGGGCGGGTGCCCAGGCCCCGGAACGGGGCGCCGCCGCGCTGCGGGCGTTCCGCGGCCGGGGCGCTTCCGGCGACGGGGACGCCGGAGGGCGCCTGCGCGCCGGTGATACGGCTCAGCTCGGCCTCGCCGGAGCGGACCTGGGTGACCTGCGGCCGGATGCGGGCGTCGGACATCAGCCGGGTCATGTCGCGGCGCTGGTTCGGCATGACCAGCGTGACGACGCTGCCCGACTCGCCCGCCCGGGCCGTACGCCCCCCGCGGTGCAGGTAGTCCTTGTGGTCGCCGGGCGGGTCGACGTTGACGACGAGGTCGAGGTCGTCGACGTGGATGCCACGGGCCGCGACGTTGGTGGCCACCAGCACCGTGACCGCGCCGCTCCTGAACTGCGCCAGGGTGCGGTTGCGCTGCGGCTGCGACTTGCCGCCGTGCAGGGCGGCGGCGCGCACACCGCTGCCGAGGAGGTGCCTGGTGAACTGGTCGACGGAGTGCTTGGTGTCGAGGAACATCAGCACGCGTCCGTCGCGGGCGGCGATCTCCGTGGCGGTGGCGTACTTGTCGGCGCCGTGCACGTACAGCACGTGGTGCTCCATCGTGGTGACGGCGCCGGCCGACGGGTCCACCGAGTGGACCACCGGGTCGTGGAGGTAGCGGCGGACCAGGAGGTCGATGTTGCGGTCCAGCGTCGCCGAGAACAGCATGCGCTGGCCGCCGGGTTCGACCAGGTCGAGCAGCGCGGTGACCTGGGGCATGAAGCCCATGTCGGCCATCTGGTCCGCCTCGTCCAGGACCGTGATGCCGACCCGGTCCAGACGGCAGTCCCCGCGCTCGACGAGGTCCATGAGGCGCCCGGGGGTCGCGACGACGACCTCGGCGCCGGTCCGCAGCGCACCGGCCTGCCGGCCGATCGACATCCCGCCGACCACGGTGGCCGGCCGCAGCTTCAGCGACCGCGCGTACGGCGTGAGCGCGTCGGTGACCTGCTGGGCCAGTTCGCGCGTGGGGACGAGGACCAGGGCCAGCGGCTTCTTCGGTTCGGCACGCCGTCCGGCGGTGCGGGCGAGGAGGGCGAGACCGAAGGCGAGGGTCTTGCCCGAACCGGTGCGGCCGCGCCCCAGCACGTCGCGGCCCGCGAGCGAGTTCGGCAGCGTGGCGGCCTGGATCGGGAACGGCTCCCGCACGTCGAGGCCGGTGAGGGTCTCCAGCAGGGGCGCGGGCAGATCCAGTTCCTCGAAGGCCGTCACCGCGGGGAGGGCGGGGGTGTGCGTGGCCGGCGGGGCGAATTCCCCCTGCACCGCCGAGGGGCGCCGTCCGTTTGCGCCCGAACGGGTGACGGGCCTGCCCTGGCCCTGCGGGCGGGGCCGGCCGCCGCGGCCGGAACCGGTGGAACCGCCCTGGCGATTGTCCTTATAGCGATCGTTCGTGCGAGCCGATCGGTTCATGGAGAACCTTCCTCGATGTGGCACGTATCGAGGAATTCCCGGCGGACAGCAGCCGAATGAATTGCAAGAACGAGCCGGATGTGAGTCGAAATACATTCGACCGGGCCGACGCGGCGCCCTGGAGGGGGCGGCACCGGCGGGCCGGGGTCGGTTCCCCGGAGCCCTGGGGAAAGCAGCAGGCTGGGGCCCCACCGAGTGGGACCCCAGCCGCCTTGTGCGCTACAGCGTCAGGCAGGAGTGATGTTCTCCGCCTGCGGGCCCTTCTGGCCCTGCGTGACGTCGAAGGTCACCTTCTGGCCCTCCTGGAGCTCACGGAAGCCCTGGGCGGCGATGTTCGAGTAGTGGGCGAAGACGTCCGGTCCGCCGCCGTCCTGCTCGATGAAGCCGAAGCCCTTTTCCGAGTTGAACCACTTCACGGTTCCAGTAGCCATGTCATATCCCTTTCGGGGCAGTACCCGGGGGCCCGCACTGTGTGGACCCCTGTGTCGCCGCAATTGACCCCGTCCGGAATGAAATGCCGGAAATACAAAAGTGCCCGACGAATACGAATTCGCCTGCGGCACTTGAAGTGTTCGGGAACTACAACTGCAACTGGATCAAGACTAGCACGCAGGGCCCGTCCGGCAACGGCACGGCCGCACCGCGGGTGCGGGACTATGGAAAATGACGATGCGTCAGGTTACCCTCCGCGCATGATTTCCACGGTGGTCTGGGGAACCGGGAACGTGGGCCGCGCGGCGATCCGCGCGGTCGAGGCGCATCCGATGCTCGACCTCGCGTCCGTGCTGGTCCACAGCCCCGGGAAGGCGGGCCGCGACGCGGGCGACCTCTGCGGTCTGGGCCGGGGGCTGGGTGTCGCGGCGACCGACGACGTCGACGCCGTGCTGACCGCCGGCCCCCGTGCCGTCGTGTACGCGGCGTCGGGCGACCTCCGGCCCGACGAGGCACTGGCCGACGTCGTCAGGGCGATCCGGAACGGTGCCGTGGTCGTCACCCCGTCGCTGTACCCGCTCTACGACCGGCACGACGCCCCGCCCGGGTTCCGTGAGCCCGTGCTCGCCGCCGTCGCGCACGGCGGCGGCTCGCTGTTCGTCTCCGGGGTCGATCCGGGCTGGGCCAACGACGTGCTGCCGCTGCTGATGAGCGGTCTCGGCACGGTCGTCGACGGCATCCGCTGCCAGGAGATCTTCGACTACTCCACGTACGGGCAGGAGGAGTCGGTGCGCTCCCTGGTGGGGATGGGGCAGCCGATGGATTACGAGCCGCCGATGCTCGCCCCGTCGGTACCGACGATGGTGTGGGGCGGGCAGCTACGGCTGATGGCCCGGGCGCTCGGCGTCGGGCTGGACGAGATCCGCGAGACCCTGCGGCGCCGCGCGCTGGACACCACCGTGAGCACCCGGACGATGGGGGTGTTCGAGGCGGGCACCCAGGGGGCGGTGCGCTTCGAGGTGCAGGGCTTCGTCGACGGCGAGCCCCGCATCGTCATCGAGCACATCACCCGGATCCACCCGTCCTGCGCACCGGACTGGCCGATGCCGCCGGACGGCGACGGGGCGCACCGCGTGATCGTCGAGGGCCGCCCGCGCATCGAGATCACCGTGGCGGCGACCGACGAGGACGGGAACCGGTCCGCGGGCGGGAACGCCACGGCGGTCGGCCGGCTGGTCGGCGCCGTCGACTGGCTGGTGGACGCGGAGCCCGGCCTGTACGACGCGCTCGACGTCCCGCTGCGGCCGGCGGCCGGACGGCTCGGCAGGAAGTGACACCGTCCCGGGGGTGACATCGCCTCCGGGACGTCACCGGGCACGGAAGCACCGGGCACGGAAGGAGTTCCGGATGGACGTCGACGTCCCCGACGGCAAGAACCCCATCGAGTACGTGTGGGGCGAGATGGTCCCCGGCATCGGACCCGCCGCCGCGGCCCTGTCGCTCGCCGTCTACGCGCACACGACCCTGGGACTGCGCGAGTTCGAGGCCGCGCGCCTTCGGATCGCGCAGATCAACGGCTGCCTCTTCTGCCTCGACTGGCGGACCGAGCGGGACGGGGCCGAGGTCGAGGAGGGGTTCGCGGAGGCGGTCGCCCAGTGGCGCAGGACCGGCGCCTTCGACGAGCGCACCCGGCTGGCCGCCGAGTACGCGGAGCGGTACGCCCTCGACCACCACGGCCTCGACGAGGAGTTCTGGGAGCGGATGACCGCGCACTACAGCCAGCGCGAGGTCGTGGAGCTGACCATGTGCCTGGGCTCGTGGCTGGCGTTCGGGCGGCTGAACCGTGTGCTGGGACTGGACGCCCGGTGCGTCCTTCCGGGGCACTGAGCGGGTCCGGTTCCGGGACCGGGACCGTCCGGTCCGGGCGGCCCCGGCTGCGTACCCTTCCCTTCCTTCCCTTCCTTCCCTTCCGCCGCGGGGCTACAGGTCCGCGGCGATGATCGCCTCGATGTTGCGTTCGGCGAGCGCCGTGATGGTGACGAACGGGTTGACGGTGGTGTTGCCCGGGATGAGTGCGCCGTCGATGACGTACAGCCCCGGATACCCGTGCAGGCGGCCGTGGTTGTCCGTCGCCCTGTTCAGCACCGCGCCGCCCAGGGGGTGGTACGTGAGATGGTCGCCCCAGATCTTGTAGGTGCCGAAGAGGTCGGTCCGGTAGATCGTCCCCTCCTTGGCGTTGATCTCGTCGAAGATCGTCCTGGCCATGTCGACGGACGGCTGCTTCCAGGCGGTCTGCCAGTCGAGGTCGACCTTCCCCGCGGCGGCGTTCCACGAGAACCGGGCGCGGTGGGGATTCCTGGTGATCGACAGGTAGAACGAGGCGTAGGTCTCGATACCGGTGGGCAGGGGGGCCACCTCGGCGAACGCGCCGCCCGCGGCCCAGTTGTCGATGCCGCAGCACGGGATGGCCGACTGCAGGGCGCCGGTGGGGTCCCACAGGTGGTTGGCGCGGCCGCACATCACATTGCCGTTGTCACCCCAGCCCCTGCCCACCTCGGCGTTGAGACCCGGCAGCGCACCGGTGGCCTTCAGCCGGACCAGGAGCTTGCTCGTACCGACGCTGCCGGCCGCGAAGAACACCCGGTCGGCGGTGACGGTCTTGGTGGCCGTGGTGGCGCCGGTGGTGTCGAGCTGGTCGATGACGACCGTGTAGCGGGAGCCGGCCGCCGGGGTGACCGAAGTGACCTTGTGCAGGGCCGAGACGACGACCCGTCCGGTGGCCTTCGCCCGGGCGAGGTAGGTCTTCTGCAGGGATTTCTTGCCGTGGTTGTTGCCGTAGAGGATCTCGCCCGCCAGCGCGGACCTCGGCACGGTCCCGGCGGCCTCCTGCTCCATGTAGTCCCAGTCGTACACATCGGGTACGAAGACGAACGGGAATCCCGACCGCTGGGCGTGCTTACGGCCGACCCGCGCGTACTGGTAGCAGTCGGCGGTCTCGAACCAGTCCGGGTCGACCGTGCCGACGCCGAGGCCCTGGTTGGCGCGGGGGTAGTAGACGGAGTACATCTCGTCGGGCGCGACCGACGGCAGGACGGCGCCGAAGTTCTCCCGCCTGGGGGTGACCGCCATGCCGCCGTTGACCAGCGAGCCGCCGCCGACGCCGCGGCCCTGGTAGACGATGATGCCGCCCATCTCCTCGGCGTCCAGGATGCCGGTGTGGCGCGGGACGTCCCGGTCGATGGGGAAGCCGAGGAAGTTGCTGAGCGGCTGCTTCGTCCGGGTCCGCAGCCAGTAGGAACGGTAGTCGGGGCTCGTCGTGTTGGCGAAGATCCTGCCGTCCGGCCCGGGGGTGTCCCACGCCATGCCCATCTCGGCCATGTGCACGTCGACGCCCGCCTGGGCCAGGCGCAGGGCGGCCACGGAACCGCCGTACCCGGTGCCGATCACGAGGGCGGGGACATGTGCCCCCGGCTCGATCACGGCGGCCGCGGCCTCGGGGGCGGTGGCCTCGGGGGCGGTGGCGGCGAGGGCCGGGGGCGCCTGACCGGCCAGCGCGGCCGAGCCGAGAACAGAACCGGTTCCAGCGATGAATCTTCTACGGGACACACCTCCAGGGCGGGCCCCACGTGGGGAATCGTCATACATGCGTGGCTCCTCACTCTCCGTAGAGTGAAACGGGTTCTAGTAGGAGACCCGTGAGAAGTCACGCCATACCTTGAGGTAACTTTCAAACGATCACATAGTGGACATCACGTACCCGCGGTGCTCAGTCGCCCAGCAGCCGGTGGGCGGTCAGCGCGAGACTGAACTCCACCATGTCCGCCGGGCGGGCGAGCGAGCGCCCGGTCAGCTGTTCGCACCTCTTGAGCCGGTTCAGGACGGTGTTGCGGTGGCAGTACAGGCGGACGCTCGCCCGCTGCGCCGAGCCGTCGCACTCCAGCCACGCCGCCAGTGTGTCCAGCAGGATGTCGCGGTCGGACGGTTCGAGGCGCAGCAGCGGCCCGAGGACCTCCCGGGCCAGCGCGCCGCCCAGTTCGGGACAGGACAGGACGAGGGCCGCGGGCAACCGCTCGGTCAGCCGTACGGTGCCTCCGTCGTCCGCGCACATGCCCAGAGCCATGTCCGCCAGCCTGCGGGCGTCACCCACCGCGGCGAGCCCCGCCACGACGGGTCCGACACCGATCCGCGCACCCGCGGGGGCGGCCGGCGTCACCGCGGGGCCGGACGGGTCCCCGTCGTCGACCAGGACGATTCCGTGGTCGACGTCCACCCCCTTGTGCCAGTGCACGCGCGTGCCGGCCGGCAGGACCGCCGCGGGCGGCCCGGCGCGGCCGGCCTGGCGCCCGCCCGCGACGGCGACCACCGCGTACCGGCCCTGTTCCGGCAGGCCCAGGACCTCGGCCGTCTCGGCGACGTCGGCGATCCGGCTCGTCCCGTCGAGCAGGGCCGCGGTCAGCAGACGCACCCGGTGCTCCTGGCGCCACGCGTGCTGCCGTTCGACCTTGCGGTAGACGTCCGCCACCAGGGTGCAGTGCTCGTCGACGAAGTTCCACACGTCGGCCGCCACATGGACGAGCAGACGGACGTCCTCGGGGGCGGTCCGGGAGGTCTCCTCGACCAGCGCCTGCCAGATCAGGGAGCCGCCGAGCCGGAAGGCGTGCAGGAGCGCGTCCAGCGGCAGCCCCTCCTCGGCGCGCGCGGCGCCGATCCGCCACGAGCAGCGCAGTGCCGCCTCCCGGGCGCCGCGCGGGTCGAGCAGGGAGCCGACGCTGTGCCGCAGCGACCGGTGCGCCTCCTGCCACGTCCCCACGGGGTCGCTCTCCAGGGTGCTCCGGTAGGCGGGTTCGCGTTCCCGCAGCGCCGCCACGAGCCGGTCGGTCAGCTCGGGAAGGCTGTTCAGCAGCACCCGGGCCGACCGGTGCAGGACGCGCAGGGCGTCGGCGTCGATCAGCGAACGGGCCTTCGGGGCACGCGACAGCGCTCGGGACGACGGCCCGCGGCCGAGCCCGGATCGGGACCGTACTGCCTGATGCATCGCGTTCTCCCGGGGCGTCGGCTCCGTGGCGGTGCGCGCACCGCGGTCCCCGCGCGGCCGTCCGCCGGCCGTGGATCCCGCGCTGATCCGCACCTGTCCCGTCCTGCCCCGTAGAATGACATACCGTCCAGTCGGTCCCTAGGGTTCTGCGGCGTTCTTTTCCACCGGCCCGACCCTTCCCCCGCATGACGCTCCGTCAGGGGCGGGTGGGGCATCCCGCCGTGCCGCGGCAGGCCCGCGTGCTTCGCTGGTCGAGGGGCAACCGGGAACCACGGCGGGAGGAGATGTCATGTATCTGGCACGTGGGAGCGGCGGGGACGCCGACGGCTGGTTCTGGGCCCTGGGAGCCCTCGCCCTGTACGCGCTGATCAGTTACGGGCTGGCGTACCGGGCCCGTACCCGGCGCGGGTCGAGGCACCCGGCCCACGACGCCCTGCACGACCTCAAGGACCGCGAGGAGCCGCAGGCGCCCGGACAGCGCCTCGTGAGCCGCGTGATCATGCTGGTCGGTGGCGGCGCGACCGTCCTGGTCGCCCTGGCCACGTCGGGCGCGCTGCGGGCGGCGGCGGTCGCGGGCACCGCTGCCGTGGCGGTCACGCTGTGGGCGTACTACGACCACCGCACCGAGACACCGGCGGGCCGGCGGTGACGACTTGACGGTCCGGGGCGCGTACGCCCCCGGGGCTGACCCCCGTGGGCCCCGGGGGCCGGAGGGCCGGAGGGCCGGAGCCGGGAGGTCCCCGCGGGTTCAGGGGCCGGAGCCGGGGTCCGGTTCGACCGCCTCGGTGATGCCGGCCCGGGCTGCCTCCAACTGGGCGGCGAACGCCACGCCGAGGAAGAGCGCGACACCGGTGAGGTTGGCCCACAGGAGCAGGGCGACGAACGCGGTCAGCGGGCCGTAGACGGCGCCGAACGACCCGCTCTCGGCGACGTAGAGCGCCAGCAGCCAGGTGGCCGCGACCCAGAGCACCAGGTGGACGGCCGAACCGAAGGCGAGCCAGGTGTAGCCCGGCTGGACCCTGCGCGGGGCCCAGCGGAAGATCACCGCGGAGGCGACCCACGCCAGTGCCACGCCCAGCGGCACCTGCAGCGGCCGCCACCGGTCCAGGCCGTCCCCGGACCAGCCGAGGGCCTGGACCACCGAGTCCCCCACCGCGTCACCGGCGACGAGGACGAGGAACCCCAGCACCATGGGCATGCCCGCGGCGAGGGCGAGGAACAGGGAGCGGGCGTACTTGCTCAGGAACGGGCGGTCGCGCTCGATGCCGTAGATACGGTTGGCGCCCCTCTCGATCTGGCTCATCGCCGAGGCCAGGTTGAGTACGGCGAAGCCCAGGCCGAACCACATCGCCAGGGCGCCCCAGACGCCGGAGCCGGCACTGCGCGCCGTCTTGCCCAGGGCGTCCTCGACCAGATCGGCGCTGGCGCCGGGCACGATCCGGGCGAGGGTGAGCTCGATGATCCGTCCGAGGCTCTCCGTGTGGACGGTCGTGGCCACCCCCACCAGCGCGATGGTGAAGGGGACCATGCCCACGACCACCTGGAAGGCCAGGGAGCGGGCGTTGGTGAAACCGTCGGCGTAGCGGAAGCGGGTGAACGCGTCCACCAGCAGACGACGGCCACCGTAGTGCCGCAGCGCGGTGAGCGCCTCGTCACCGGAGAGTTCCTCCCCGATCATGTCCCGTGTCTGCGGGACGTGCACGGCGGTACCCATCGCGTATGTCTCCTCGTGTCGTTCGTCCGGCCTCCCGGCCGCGCACCGCCGGCCGACTCCCCTTGCCGTCTTGTTCCCGTCTTGCCGGTGGTGGGGAAATCAGCCGTCGCGGGCGGGAGATGATCGCACATGCGTCCGGTCGCGTGCGGGCCGGGCCGGACGGGCCCGGCCGGCTTCCGGTGCGTCCCGTCATCATGGGGCATCATGGGGCCGGGCCCGGCCGGATCACGGGTACGACCCGGCGCTCGCGGACCGGCAGGCCGGACGACTCCCCGGCTCGGCGCGACCGGTACGCCGGACGGCCGGTGCAGCGCGACCGGCACGGGCGCGACAGGGCTCAGGCGGCGTGGCGGCGGACGGCGTCGAGCAGGCCGTCGATGTCCTGCGGCGTCGTCGCGAAGGAGGCGACGAAGCGGACGACACCGGGCTCCCAGCGGTCGTGGTAGAAGACGTACCCCTCCGCCAGCAGGGCTTCGGTGACGTGGTGCGGCAGCCTGCAGAAGAGGATGTTGGCCTCCGCGGTACCGAGGAGGCCGACCCCGGGTATGGCCTTGAGACCGTCCTGGAGGCGGGCGGCCATGGCGTTGGCGTGGGTCGCGTTGCGCAGCCAGAGGCCGTCGGTCAGGTAGGCGTCGAGCTGGGCGGCGTGGAAGCGCGTCTTGGAGGCGAGCTGGCCGGCCCTCTTGGCGCGGAAGGAGAGTTCGGCGGTGAGGGAACGGTCGAAGACGACGATCGCCTCGGCGGTCATCGTGCCGTTCTTGGTGGCGCCGAACGACAGCAGGTCGACACCGGCCCGCCAGGTCAGCTCGGCGGGGGCCGTCCCGAGGGCGGCGACGGCTCCCGCGAACCGGGCTCCGTCCATGTGGAGCCGCAGGCCCGCCTCCTCGGTCACGGCGCCGAGGGCGCGGACCTCCTCGACGGAGTAGACGGCGCCGGTCTCGGTGGCCTGGGTGAGACTCACCACAGAGGGCTCCACACTGTGCACGTCACCGGCCTTGTGCCGTACGGCCGCACGGAGCTCGTCCGCGTCGATCTTGGCGTCGTCACCGCCGAGCCCCACCAGCTTCGCCCCCGCGGTGTAGAACTCGGGGGCCCCGCACTCGTCGTTGTTGATGTGGCTGTCCCGGTGGCACAGCACACTGCCCCAGGGCGGGGTCAGGGCGGCCAGGCTCAGGGCGTTGGCGGCGGACCCCGTGGAGACGACCAGGAGGTCGACGTCACGTTCGAAGATCTCGGACAGCCGGCGGCGGACACCGGCCGTCACGTCGTCCGACCCGTACGGCGGGGCCTGTCCCGCGGCGGCCCGGACGACCGCCTCGACGATCTCCGGGGAGGCACCGGCCGCGTTGTCACTGCTGAACGTACGGGCGGTGGGGGTGGTGCTGTTGCTCATGCCGGGGGGTCCTGACTTCACGTTGACGGTCGGGCGGTCGGGCGGTCGGGCGAAGGGTCGGACGGTCGAGCCGTCCGGGGCGGGGACGGCGGTCACGGCGGGCCGGCGTCGGTCGCCGTCCGCGCCGGGTCGGCGGCCAGGATCAGCTGCCGCAGCGCGCCGTAATAGACCTCGTGGTCGGTCAGGGCGGGCAGGATCGCCGCCATGTTGCCGGTCAGCACCGGGTGGTCCTCCGGGTCGAGCGAGGCCAGGGCGGTACGGGCGAGCGCCCGGGTGCCCCTGGGATCGCGGTGGTCCACGAAGCTCGCGCTGCCGAGGGTGAGCAGGTAGATCCGCCGGTAGGCGGTGATCGCCTCCTCGGGGGTCATCCCGGCCGCCAGGCTGTCGGCGAGCTGCGGCTCGACGAGGCGGGCCAGCAGATTCGGGCCGAGCCAGGGACGGGCGCCCCGGAGCGTGAGCAGCCCCGGGTGGGCGGACAGCAGGCGGTACAGAGCCGTGAACCGCGCCTCGGTGGCCGTGGACCAGTCGGTGCCGGGCCCGATGTCGGGCAGCCGGGCGGCCAGGTGGTCGGTGCACAGGTCCAGCAGTCCGGCGAGGTCGGTGCAGCGGCGCTGGAGGGAGGCGAGGGAGATACCGAGCCGGGCGGCCAGCGCGCGGAAGGTCAGCGCTTCGGGGCCCGCCTCGTCGACGAGGCGGAGGGCGGTCCTGGCGATGCGGTCGGGGGTCGCGCGGTCCAGGGACGGGGAGTGCCGGGGCATGCGTGTCATCGTACGATACGTTGTATCGCCGGGTCGTCAGGGGAACAGGGCGTCCAGGTCGGGCTCCCCGTCACCGAAGAGTCCGTCGCGCTCGCCGAGCGAGGCCAGCTTCTCCAGGGAGGCCCTGTCGACCTCCGCCGGCCAGGCGGGCAGCGCGAGCTCCTCCAGCACGTCACCACTGATCTCCGTGTACGTGGCGAGGGTGCGGCGTGCCTCGTCGGGATGGTCCGAGGCGTAACGCAGCGACTCGGCCATGGCCTCGGCGAACTTCTCCACCAGGCCGGGCTCCCGCTCCGCCAGCCGGGTCGAGGTGAAGTACGTCGCCACCGTGAGCTCCGGGTCCGTCTCGGCGAACGGTGAGGCCACGACACGGGCACCCCGCGCCTTGGCGATCGTCATCGAGGGCTCGCCCATCCACGCGGCGTCCACCCGCCCGTCGTCCAGGGCGGCGGGCATCCGGTCGAACGGTATCTCCACGAACTCGACCTCCGACGGGTCCCCGCCGGCCGCACGCACCGACTCGCGCACCGTCGTGTCCCCGATGTTCCGCAGGGCGTTCACCGCCACCGTGCGCCCGGCGAGGTCCCCGGCCGACTTGACCGGGCTGTCCTTCCTGACGCCCACACCGGTGACGTCGCCCCCGACCCTGCCGTTCGAGGCCGCGCCGTTCACCACGGACTTGACCGGGACTCCTTTGACCTGCGCGATCATCAGCGACGTGGTGTTGCTGAAACCGAACTGGAACTGACCGCTGACCACACCGGGGATGATCGCCGCACCGCCCTGGGCACTCACCGTCTCCAGCTCGATGCCCCGGCTGCCGAAGAAACCCTTCTTCTGTCCCAGGTAGAGCGGGGCCACGTCGACGATCGGAATGACGCCGACCTTGACCCGTGTCGTCCCGTCCCCGCCCGAGGGCGGCGAACCGCCGTCCCCCGGGTCCGACGAACCGCATCCGGCCGTCGCGACGATCACGGCCAGTACGGCCGCACATCCCGGAACGCGCCTCTGCATGGGCTCCTCCTGACGGAAAGCACGGGTGCCCGGGGCGCCGGCTCGGCGTGACGCGATACGACACGGCAGGTCGGTTCCACGGGGCGGTTCCGGGGTTCGACCGATGGTGTGCATTCTCGTGACGGCAGGAATCTACCGACCCGGCTTCACGCTGTCAGCACTCCGGACGCGGGAGGCCGACTGCCGGCCGCTCGCGCGCGGCCGGCGCGGGGCATCCGCGATCACGGCGGGACGGACCGTACGACCGGACGGACCGTACGACCGGACAGCCCGTGCGGCAGAACGGCCGGTGCGGCAGGACAGCTGCGCCGAAGATCATTGTTTTGCCCCCCTGCATTACCCGTCACAATCCGACACCCTTTTTCCTGTCCTCCGCGGATTGATCCGGCCGTTCGGGGGAAGTCCGCCGCATTCTCGAAAAGCCGTGTTTGGACCGGCTCTCTCAGGTCAGCCGTAACAGTAGATCGCACGGACGAGCTTCAAGTGAGGATGTGATCCGCAGTGGCTGAGAACGAGAAGGCCAAGGCCAAGACCGAGCAGACCAAGGGCAAGGTCAAGGAGACCGTCGGCAAGACTGTCGGAAACGAGCGTCTGACCGCCGAAGGCAAGGCTGACCAGTCCAAGGGCGATGCGCGCCAGGCCAAGGAAAAGGCCAAGGACACATTCCGGCATTGAGGATCACCTAATGCGCAGGGCCCGTCGCACGCTCTTGCGGCGGGCCCGCTTCTTTTAAGGCGAAGGAGCGAGAACATGCTCGTGGAGCACCGGACGCCTCCCGTCGGGACGGCCCCCACGCCGTCTCGGCTCACCCGGTCCCGGCCGTGCACTCCGGCCGAGGTGCGCGAGGAGGTGCGGAACGCCCTCGCGGAGGCGCGCCGATCCCGACGGCACAACGCCCTGGGCGGCGACGAGATCATCGGCGACGCCCTGCTCGTCGCCTCGGAACTCACCACCAACGCGATGCTGCACGGCGGCGGGGTCACCGGGTTCGAGGTGACCTTCGACGACGAGGACGTACGCCTGTCGGTGTACGACCGCAGCCAGGAATTCCCCGCACCGAAACAACACACCGGCGAACGGGGCTTCATGCGCCCCGGCGGCCATGGCTGGCCCATCGTCTGCCGCCTCGCCCGCGACATCACGATCTCGGAACTGCGGACCGGAGGAAAGCGCATCACGGCCGTGGTGCCGTTCACCCGTCGCTGAGGGCCGCCGCGGATCGGTCCTGGTCTTCCGGCTTCGGCTCCCGGCACACTCCGGTCGGTCCTGCGCCCGGCCGGTTCTCCGCCTTCTCCACCGTCTCCGTCTCGTCCGCGCGCCCGCCCGCGCCCGCACCCCCGCCCGGTCGTGCCACCGGCGCACACGCCGAACCGGGCGCACCCGCGGGTGCGCCCGGTCACCGGACCTACGACCGCATCGCCCAAGGCGTACGACCGCACTGCTGCGGGCCGGCCCCGTCGGACCCGGGCGGCCGGCCCCGGGGATCAGCTCTTGACGATGCTGCGGATGTTGTCGATCGAGCCGCAGCCGGACTTCAGCTGGTGCGCCCGCTCCTCCAGGAAGGCCGCGCCGAGTTCCTCGCGGCGCTCCATGGCGACGTTCTCCCGCGCTCCGTTGAGGATGGTGCGCTCCTCCTCGTCGGCGTGGTGCGTGATCGCCTCCACGAGCTCCTCCAGCTTCTCGTCCCATTCGTCGGAGCCGACCTCGTCGACCTCCAGGAGGGCGAGCAGCGCCTTGTTGCCCTCCTCGTGCTCCTCCTCGCCGTGCTCGACCTCCTCGTTGTCGATGTCCCTGTACCGCTTGAGCGCGGGGTAGACCTTGGACTCCTCCGCGAGTGCGTGGGCTGTCAGGAGGTCGGCGAACTCTTTCAGCGCGGCCTGCCGGTCGGCCTCGACACTGCGCATCTGCCGGAAGAGTTCCTCCATCCTCCGGTGGTCATCAAGGATGAGTTCGACGACATCTCGTGTCTCGGGCATGGTGCGGCGTGCCTTCCTCGGTGGGGGTTCGGTACTCGCACCCGACTACCCCCGTAATCGCGGAGGAAAAGAGCCCGTGCGGAACGCCGGAGAAGGCGCGGCCGCGCACGGCGTGACGAGACGTCACGCCGTGAGGGCCCGCCGCGGCAGACCCGCGGAGGAAGGCCGGGATGCACCCGCCGGGGAGGGCCGGGATGCACCCGCCGAGGAAGCCGGGACCCGCGCGACAGGACGCACCGGGTACGTGGTCTTCGCCGGATCTGTCACCGGGTCCCCCAGTACGATCCGGCCCGCCGCGTGCAGCGCGTCGCACTCGTCCGTGGGCAGCGCCACGTAGCAGCCGCCGAATCCGGAACCGGTCCCGGCGGTCTGCCAGTAGCCGTATCTGCGGCGGCCGTTGGCGTGGACGGTCAGGCAGACGGGGACGCGCTGCACCGTGATGAGACGCAGGACCTCGGCACCGGTGGGGCCGAGCGGCACGGACTTGCGCGGAAGAGCTCGCAGCATGATCAGCGCTCTCCGTTCGAAGCTCGCGGCACGGCACGGCGGCGGGGAGTGGGCGTCATGTGCGGGCGGCCTTTCGACGGACGGGTTCGATCGCGTGTCACCGGGAGCGAGGGCGTTCTCACTGCACGGCATTCTTCCGGAGGGCACTGACAACGCGGCCGGAGCCGCTGCGGGCCCTTCCCCGGAATCGCCTTCACCGGCGGTGGGACGGTGTCGGGGCGTGATGGGCGCGGCCCTCCAGCTCGCCCCGGACGAAGGGGTCGTCGGCGCTGTCGTACGCCCCGGCGTGGCCGGAGAGCGCCTCGGTGATGCGCTCCCACTCCTCGATCTCCGCCTGCGCGATCAGTGTGTCCCGGCCGGTGAGCGCCTCGTCGCCGGCCGCCGCCCTGCGGGCGTCCTCCAGCGCTTCCTTCGCCTCGTGGTGGCACATTCCCGTGGCCGAGCGCCGTACCCGCGCCCAGGCGTCACGTTCGTCCCCGGACGGCTCCGCCGCCCCGTCATACGTCTCGTCGTACGTGTCGTCGTACGTCTCGTCGAGACCGGACGCTCGGTCCTCCTCCAGGCTCACTGCTCCACCTCGCTCGGGTACGGCGCCGAATGCTTCCTTCAGCAATTCCGCCTGCCCACGTCGCGAGGGCCGACACCTGTCGGCACTGACGAACCGTTATGTCATTCCGCCGGGAGGAGCCGCGGACGGTGAGGTCCGCGAACGCTCCACTCGACGAACATCGCCCGGTGCGCTCCCGCGGTCACGCGCTGGAGCTGCGGCGGGTACGGCGGCGCAGGGCACGCCGTTCGTTCTCGCTCCTGCCGCCCCACACGCCGATGCTCTGGCCCGTGTCGAGCGCCCAGTCCAGGCACTCCTGCTGCACGGGACAGCGTCGGCAGACGCTCTTCGCGTCCTCGATCTGCGCGAGCGCCGGGCCCGTGTTGCCGATCGGGAAGAAGAGGTCGGGGTCGACCGTGCGGCATTCCGCGTTCTCGCGCCAGCCCTCCATGGGGGCCTCCTTCGGTCTCAGGGGTGTCGTTCACGGGATTGGGTCTCCCCCCGGGTCACCCATGACCGCACAGGTGAAACAAGAAGTCTCGTGGGACAACGCCACTCGAACGGTCCGCGCCGCCGCCGAGCACGGACGGGCCGGGGCCGGCCGGCCGCGAAGAACCGCGCTCCGGCACGGCGCGGGAACCCGGGTGGCAAGATGGGCCGTCACGGGGTGACATCCGGAACGCTTCACCAAAAGAGCAGGTGATACATGTCGCAGCAGCCGGGCGAGGTCTGGGAGCAGTTCGCGATCGCCGTGGCGGGGATGGCGCGGGACCTACTGGCGCAGGACTCCGCCCAGGACACCCTGGACCGTGTCGTGGAACACGCGAAAGTTTTGATCAACGGGTGCGACGAAGCGGGCATTCTCACCGTGCGTCACGGTGAGGTGCACGCCCTGTCCGCGACGAGCGACCTGGTGCGCCGCGCGGACAGGGTGCAGCAGGAACTGCGGGAGGGCCCGTGTTTCGACGCGGTGACCGATCGTCAGCAGATCTACGGCATCCAGGACATGCGGCAGCCGAACGAGCGGTGGCCCCGTTTCACCCCCGCGCTGAGGAAGCTCGGCATGGGAAGCATGATGGGCCTGCTCCTCTTCACCGAGGACGACAACCTCGGCGCCCTGAACCTGTACTCGCGCATCCCGGGCACCTTCGACAGGGCCGCCCAGCAGGCCGGCTGGATCCTCGCCTCGCACGCGGCCGTGGCCTTCTCGGCGGCCCGTACGCATCAGCAGCTCGGCCACGCCCTGGAGACCCGGCACGAGATCGGCGAGGCCATGGGCATCCTCATGGGGCGCTACGGCCTGAGCGAGGACACGGCGTTCAAGGTGCTCAAGAAGACCTCGCAGGACCGCAACGTCAAGCTGCGCGAGATCGCCCGCCAGATCTGCCGCACGGGCGAGAAGCCCGGCTGACCGGCCGGGCGGCGGGGCGGCGGGGCCGGGGACGGCCCCGCAGGGGCGGCTCTACAGGAAGCGGCGGATGGGGATGACCGCCACCTCCCGGGCCCGCTGGACGACCGAGCGCCGCTTCCAGCGGCCTTCCTCTATCAGGATGCTGTCCGCGACGTCCTCGTCGAAGTGGCCGTCGAGCGTGGCCGTGAACTCCTCGTCGAGCACGGCGAGCATGATCTCCTCGTCGTGGTCCAGCGAGCGGCGGTTGAAGTTGGTCGAACCGACCAGCGCGGCGACCCGGTCCACGGTGATGACCTTGGCGTGCATCATCGTGGGCTGGTACTGGTAGATCTTCACGCCGCAGGCGGTGAGGTCCTCGTAGTAGTTCTGGCCGGCGAGCTGGCAGACCCGTTTGTCCGTGTGCGGACCCGGCAGCAGGATCTCCACCTCCACCCCCCGGCGGGCCGCCGCGCACAGCAGCTCGACGAAGAACGCGTCCGGCGAGAAGTAGGCGGTGGCCAGCCGGAAGCGCTCCTCGGCCGACTCCAGCATCACCCGCAGCAGGGTCTGCATGTCCTGCCAGCCGAAGCTGGCCGAGCCGCGCACCACCTGCACCACGGCCCCGCCCTGCGGTTCGTGTGCGACGAACCGGTCGCGGGTGTCGAAGAGGTCGTCGTGGCACTCGGCCCAGTTCTGCGCGAACGCGGCGGCGACGCCGTCCACGGCGGGCCCGCGGACCTCGACGTGGGTGTCCCGCCACTCGTGTTCGTTGCGCGCGTCGCCGCACCACTCCTCCGCGATCCCCACCCCGCCGGTGAAGGCCCGCCGCTCGTCGACGACGAGAACCTTGCGGTGGCAGCGGTGGTTCTGCTTGAGCGGCGAGAGCGCGAGCGGCCTGCGGAACCACGCCACCTGCACCCCGGCCTGCTCCATGGCCCGCAGCAGGTTCTTCTCGATCAGCCTGCTGCCGAAGCCGTCCAGCAGCAGTCGCACCCGCACGCCGGCGCGGGCGCGCTCGGCGAGCGCCTCCGCGAACTCCACGGCGATGTCGCCCTTCCAGTAGACGAAGGTCATCATGTCCACCGTGTGCTCCGCGGACCGGATGGCCGCGAGCATCGCGGCGAAGATCTGGTCGCCGTTGCGCAGCGGCGTGAGGGAGTTTCCCTCGGTCGCCGCGATGCCTATGAGTCTCTCCAGCCGTCGGCGTATCCGCTCCGCGCGTTCCGCGTACACCGGCGAGGCATGGGTCCCGGACGTGCGGGACGTCGTCTCCGGCTGTTCCTGCGTACTGGTCATGGCATCACCCGGCCGGCACAGAAAAGGGGACAGGAAGGCGCACGCTGCCCGGTCCGGCACGGGCGCGGCCAGCAGACTGTACTCCGGCTTCCCGGGCATCCGAAGCGGAGGGAGACGAACGTGACAGCTGTGATCGATCGGACCGCGCGCACATGCATGCGGGCGGGCCGGGCAGGAGAGACGTACTTCGTTCTCCATGGTAAGGCGGTACCCGTGATCTCCTCCGTGAACGCCGGCGAAGCGACGGCTTCCGGCGCGGACCGAAAGGACGAGCAAGGCCGTGAGTGAAGAGCAGGACCCGCTCCGTGAGGCCGCAGCGCCGATCCTGAGCGAATCCGTGCCGGATCTGCAGTTGCAGATGCTGGTACGGCTGGTCGGCCAGGACCCGCAGGCCGCCCTTCCCATCACCCTGGTCATCGGGGGCGGTCTCCTCTACGGCGACCTGATCTCGCACAAGGCGTGGAAGACCGACTGGGCGCACAGTCTGCGCGGCGTCGACGGAGCCGGCGCCCAGCTGCTGGAACGCTTCCCCGAGCAGGTGGACCAGGCGGTCGCCGAGAAGCAGGGCCGTCCGGCCCCGCAGCGCCTGCCCCAGTGGATCCATCTGCGCGACGCCACCAGTGTGGCCGGGCCGGGCGGGCCCGTCGTCATGCCCCTGTGGCGGGGGCGGCTCGCGGACATCTCCGGATGGTCCTTGGGCAAACCCGACAGCTCCCTGGGGGCGAGCGGGGACGACCACCGCTGACCCGCCGCGGGGACTCGCCGCCGGCTCCCGGCAGCGGGACCCGCCACGGGGTCCCGCTGCCGGGAGCCGCAGTCAGGACCTCGCCACCCGGCCGGAGGCCGTGCGCCCGGAGCCCGTACCGGCGGAGGTGCGCAGTGCGCCGACCGTCTTCAGCAGGCGGTCGGCGGGCTCCCTCAGCCGGGGATGGGCCAGGACCGTGTTCCGCAGCCCCCGTACCGGTCTGCGCCACATCCGGTGCGCCGTGGCCACCGGATGGGGGCGGCTCGCGAAGCCCTCCCCCACACGCAGTTCCCGGGTCTTGAGCCAGTCCTTGTACTCCTTGTCACCACGTCCCAGGTCCATGAGCCGCACCCCCTCACGGCCCGCGGCGTGCGCCATCCGGAGGTGCATGATCAACCCGGGTGAGTAGTAGCGCAGTTCGGGGTCGTACGCGGTGAACCAGGCCGCGAGGACCGTACGCGACCTCGGTCCGAAGTGGGCGGCCACCGGCCGGTCCCCGGCGTAGACCACCGAGAGCACGCCGGTGAAGTGCTCCTCGCGCACCTGGAACAGGTGGTCCACGACGTTCACGATCCAGGGCCGCGCGAACCGGTCCATCCGTGACGTCCTGCGGTACTGGGCGGACTTCCACTCCATGAGCCTGTGCAGCATCGCGGGGTCGCGCTCGTCGAAGACGAAGCGCATCTCGCCCAGGTTGCGTCCCAGTCGGCGTTCCTTCTTCAGCGTCGTCTTGGCCAGTCCCGGGTACGCGCCCCGCAGCCATTCCGCGTAACTTCCCCCGCCCGGCTCCAGGTCGACCACCGGTGACGCGAACGTTCCCGTGACGAAGCGGCTGAACTGCCG
Source organism: Streptomyces beigongshangae (assembly GCF_019710745.1). Lineage (GTDB taxonomy): Bacteria > Actinomycetota > Actinomycetes > Streptomycetales > Streptomycetaceae > Streptomyces > Streptomyces beigongshangae. The sequence continues at coordinate 88,849 of NZ_JAHKJW010000011.1, read as the reverse complement.
CTGCTCCTGGACCAGGTGGTCGAACTCGAAGACCGACAGCCCGCACGCCCGCAGCAGTTGTCCGGTGTCCCAGGTGACTCCGGGCCGGTGCACGAGGGCCTGGCAGTCGGACAGACCGAGGCCGATGGCCCGCCCCACACCGAACGAGTTGCGCTCGTACGGGAAGAAGCCGACGGCCTCCGCGCCCTCGTGCAGCACCGCCACCCGCGCCCCGCCGCGGTACCGGCCGACACCCGCCGCGAACTCCGGTGAGAGGAAGGGGTTGGCGTAGTCGGGTGACTCGTCCGCCGCGCGGTGCCAGGCCCCGCGCAGCGTGTCACTCAGCGACTGAGGTCTGTGGATGCTGATCTCCACCTCGGATCGACCGTCCTTCCTCGGGCTCCGCGTGCGACGATGCTCAAACCTGGCGAAACAGCACGCAGACTGTCAAGAGCGTCGGTCCCGGCAAAAGAAGACCGAAGCACCGGCAAAACAGGTCGGGGCACCCGCACTGTCACCTTGAAGGTTGAAAACGAGACATCGCTTTGCACAGGAGACATGACTCGGCACGGGAGGTACGGCGTCCCCGGCAAGCGGTCCCGCCTGCGCCTGCGCGGCCCCCGACGCCATGATGCGGACCGCGGATGCACCGGAACGGTTCCGACCTGTCCGGGATCATGGCTGGATGATGCGAGTAGCATCCGGCCCCAGCACCACACGATGACGAGGAAAGACGAGGAAAGGTGACCACCATGTCCGAAGTCGAATCGGCCGCCACGGAGCTCAAGACCCAGTACGCCGCCCAGGTGGCCGGGGACCTCGAACGGAACATCAGGGAGCAGGAACGTATCGGCGCCGAAGTGGCGGCGCTGGAGGAGCAGTTGCGTGCCCTGCGGCACGACCAGACCCTGCTGGCGGAACTGCGGCGGGCACTGGGTGGCGACGGTTCCGCGCAGGCCGGCGCGGACACGGAGAAGGACGAGAAGGACGAGAAGGGCAAGGAGGACACGGCGAAGAGCGCCGCGCCCAAGCCCTCGGTACCGCGCCAGGCTTCGGCCGCGACGACGGCGAAGAAGCGGAAGAAGCCGGCCACCACGAGGGCTGCCGCCACGAAGACGGCCCCTACGAAGACGGCCGCCACGAAGCCGGCGGCGAAGTCCGCGGCCGCCAGGACCGCCACGAAGTCGACCGCGGCCAAGCCGGCCACCACGAAGCCGGCCGCCGAGTCCACTGCTTCGAAGTCCGCCGGTTCTGCCGGTTCTGCCGTTCCCACCGCTTCCGCCATTCCCACCGATTCCGCCGATGCCGGGGCAGCCGCCCCGAAGCCCGCCGCGGCCGGGTCCGCCGCCGCGAAGTCCGCCGCCGTCAAGCCCACCCTGGTCGAGCTCATCCGCGAGCACCTCGGCCGGCAGTCCGAGCCGCGCTCGTCCGCGGAGATCGCCACCGCGCTGGCCGAGGCCCACCCCGAGCGCGAGATCAAGCCCAAGGTCGTACGCACCACGGTGGAGGGACTCGTCGCCAAGGGACAGGTCCAGCGCACCAAGCAGGGGTCGTCCGTCTTCTACACCACGTCCGGGAGCACCACCGCTCCCACCGGCGCCGCGGCGGACGCGGCCACCGAGCAGGCACCGGAAACCGTCTGACCGCCACCGGACGGCCGACGGGGCCCGGTGTCCCCGTCGGCCGGTGCTGCCGGGTCAGGCGGTGGCGCAGGTGGTGTCGTTGAGCGTGAACGTGCCCGGGGCGGTGTTGGCCGCGCCCTTGGTGGCGGTGAAGCCGACGGTGACCGAACCGCTCACGGGGATGGCGGCGGTGTACGAGGCCGCGGCGACGCTCACCGTGGCACCGCTCTGGGTCGGTGTCCCGCCCCACATGTTGGACACGGTCTGACCGTTGGCGAAGGCGAAGACCAGCCGCCAGCCGCTGATGGCGGCGGTGCCCGTGTTACGGATGGTGATCTCGCCCTGGAAGCCCCCGGACCACTCGTTGACGACGCGGTAGCCGACGGAGCAGCCCGCGCCGGGGGTGCCGCCGTCGTCGTCCGTGGTGACGTTCACCGCGGCCGAGCGGGTCGAGCGGTTGCCGGCCGCGTCACGTGCGTAGACGGCGAAGGTGTACGCGGTGTCCGCGGTGAGGCCGGTCACGGTGGCCGTGGTGGCGGTGGACGCGGCCACCACGGTCTCGGAGCCGCCGCCGACCCGGACCACGTCGTAGCCGGTGACACCGACGTTGTCGGTCGCGGCGGCCCAGGTGAGGGTCACGGACGTGGCGGCCACGGCGGAGGCCCTGGGGGTGCCCGGCGCGGTCGGGGCCTGGGTGTCGCCCGGGTTCCCCCCGCCGTAGACGGTGGCCTCCCGTGAGGTCTGGGCGATGCCGTTGGCGCCGTTGAAGATGCGCTGGCCCCAGGAACTGAGCCGGCTGGGGTCGAAGCCGATCGCCAGGTCGAGGACCGGGTCGGTGTTGCCGCTCCAGGACCAGGCCAGGTAGCCGAGCCGCAGTTGCTGCGCCGCGGCCATCATGGTGTCCTCGTCCGGGTCGCCCCACTGGTCGGCCGGACCCCCGAACTCACCGATGACGATGGGGAGTCCGGCGTTCACGAAGGCGTTCAGGTAGTCCGTGATCTCCTGCGCGGTGTCGTAGACGCTGTACATGTGGATCGAGAAGATCAGGTTGCCGGTGGTGTCGGCGTCGTACACGGTCCGGGCGTTGGCGCGCATGACACCCTGCCAGTCCTGGCCCCAGTTCGGCGCGTCCACCATGATGGTGTGCTCGAACCCGGCGCCGCGCAGCTTCTTGACGGCGGCGACCGTGGGATCGGTCCAGCCCGCGGGGTCGGTGTTGCCCCAGGGCTCGTTGCCGATGTTGATGATGACGTAGTCCTCTTCGCCGGTGAGGACGCTCCTGAGGCCGATCCAGTAGTCGGCCGCGTGGTCGAGCGTGCCGGCCGCGGCCTCCTCTCCGTAGCCGGTGGTGTCGTGCACCTCCAGTACGCAGATGAGGCGGTTGGCCTTGCACTGGGCCACGACGGCGGCCACGTCCGCGGGGCTGTTCTCGGTCCAGCGGTGACCGTCGGACAGGACGACCCGGACGGTGTTGGCGCCGAGCGCCTTGATGTCGGCCAGCGACTGCGTCTCACCCGGGTACCAGGTGTGGGCGTGGTTGACGCCCCGCATGACGAAGTCGTTGCCGTTGCCTTCCACGAGACGGCCGTCGTCGATGTGGAGGCCGGTCGCCAGCGCCCCGGGCGACTGGGCGTGGGCGGCAGCCGGGACGAGGGCGCCGAGGACGACGAGCCCCAGGAAGGCGGCCAACCCAGCCAGCAGGGCGCCGACAGGACCAAGGGGGCCGCCGGCGGGGGTCTTTCGTGTCGTGCTTCTTGTTCTGCTCACTGCGACTCCAGGGAGTGAGTGCCAAGAAACGTGAGTTTCGGGAAAGTGGGAGCGCTCCCATACAGTCACTCTTGCCAGGGGCACGTCAAGGCATCACACACGCCTCGCCCCGTGTTCCGCCAGTTCGACGGGGTTGTTCGACGATTGACCTCCACAGGCCACCCCGCGGGGGAACCGGTCCGCGCTCCGCGCCCCCTCCTGCGCCCTCCTCCCGTGCCGCCCCTTGCACCTTCGAGGGCTCCCGCCCGACCCGTCCTCGTCCCCGGCACCGCGGTCCGCGGACGAGACGGTCGCCCCGACCGCGCGGCACTCGGCTCCCCGGTACCGGCTGACGGCCGACGGCTGACGGCCGTTCCGGGGGTCGAGGGCCGGGGGCCGGGGGGCCGGGGCCCTACGAGGCGTCCCCGCGGAGCCCGGCCGTCGACCTGCCGAGGTAGGTGAGCGGACCGGGGTCCGGCACGGGGACCACATGGAAACCGAGGCGGTCGTAGAACGCCCGCGCCGCGGTGTTGGCACTGACCATGCCCAGATGGACCGCCGGGACACCGCGGTCGTCCAGGGCGGTCAGGAGCGTTGCCATCAACTGCCGTCCGAAGCCCCGCCGCTGGTAGTCCGGCAGGAGGTCGATATGCAAGTGGGCGGGGTACGCCGCCAGTTCGGGCAGGATCATCCGCTCGGGGGCGTGCAGGAGGTGAATCATCTCCTCGCTGGGGGTGCGGGGTGCCCCGGTGGGTTCGGGGTAGCGCCCGGCGACCCGCGGTATCCAGGTCTCGCGGAAGTTCTTCACGAACTGTTCCGTGTCCGCCGTGCCGACCACATAGCCGACCGCTTCACCGGATCCGTCGTCCAGCACGAAGGCCAGGTCCGGTTCCAGGTGGCAGTAGGGTGCGGCGAAGAGGGTGGGCATCAGCTCCTCGTCGGGGTAGAGCTGACGCGAGTCGCCGCCGAGGTCCGCGGTCAGCACGCAGACGGCGGCGACCGCGGCACGGTCGGCCGGTCGGTAGGGGCGGATTCTCGGCTGCGGACGCATGACAAGCATCCTGACGCGTATGGGAGCGCTCCCACAAGCCGGGGGCGGCACTTTTCCGTTCTTCTCGTGTGCCGTCCGCCGAGGCGCGAACACGGAGCGGTGGACCGCCCGTTGACTCGCGCTGCTCTTTATCATGCTTTCACCAGGAAGGACGTGTTTTCCACGTGATCGCCATGCGCGTTTCACCGCATGGTTAAACTCCGGTGCCTTGTACGTATTCCGGAGGGGGATTCTTTCCATGCGCAAGCGCCCAGTCATAGCCATGGCCGTCACATGCGTCACCGTCGGCGCGCTGGCGGCCGTCGCCGCACCGGCTCAGGCCGCCGAGTACCAGTCGGCGCTGAAGATCCGCGGCGTGCAGTACGACGCACCCGGCCGCGATTCCAACAGCTGCGCCACCGGCAACACCGACGAGGAGTACCTGACGATCAAGAACTACTCGTCCTCGGCGACCGTCAACCTCAAGAACTACCTGGTGAAGGACGCCACCGGCAACAGCTTCCGCTTCACGGCGAACCACTATCTCCAGCCGGGCGACTACGTGAAACTGCGCGGCGGCCACGGCAACGACTCCGACAGCCGGAACGTCGTCCACCGCGACAACTGCAACTTCCTGTGGAACAACCCCGGCGACACGATCTACCTCTACAAGCCCTCCCGCAGCCGTTCCGACGTGCACGCCTACACGAAGAACGGCTCCGACTCCGACGGCAACGGCTACATCCGCTTCCACAACTGAGCGAAGGGGCGGCCGGACCTGCCTGCGCAGGTCCGGCCGCCCCTCGTGCGATACGTCGGACAGTACTACCGCGACCTGTTGGCCATCCGGCGCAGGAGGACGAAGCCGGCCAGTACCAGCAGTGCTCCGGCCGCGGCGGGCCACAGTTGCGTGCCGGTGTCCGCGAGTCCGCCGGAGACGGCCTGGGGCTCGGTCACCCCGCCCGCCTCCGCGGGTTCGGGACCGGGCACGGCGTTGCCGGAGTCCGAGCCGTCCGGCGAGCCACCTGTCGAGCCGGCCGCGTCGCTCTGGACCGCCGACGGGGACGTGGCGGCCTTGGGCTGCGTGTTGTCCTCGCCGCCCTCGTCCTTGCCCGCGTCACCCTTGCCCGCATCACCCTTGCCCGCTTCGCCCGCCGGCTCGGTCTCCTCGGGGCTGTCCGCGGACGGCTCCGCCGTGCTCTCGTCGCCGTCGCCCGCGGGCTCCTCGGTCTGACCGTCGTCGCCGGGCTGCTCGTTGCCGGGCTCGTCGCCGCCGGGCTGCTCGTTGCCGGGCTGCTCGTTGCCGTCCGTCGGGTCCGGAGTGGGCGCCGGCGGGTCGGTCGGCTCCGCACCGCCACCGTTGCCGTTGCCGCCGCCGTTGCCGCCCTCGTCACCGCCGTTGCCGCCGTCGCCGCCACCGCCGTCACCGCCGCCGATGTCCGCGGCGTCGCACTCACGGCCCTCGTTGATGCACTCCACCATCTCCGCCATCAGCGCCTCGTCGAAGACGTTGATGAAGTCGCCGTGGTCGGTGACCGGCTTGTGCAGCTGCTCGGGGAAGGAGTCGACCGCGAACAGCGGCTTCGTCCTGCCGCCGTCGGCCACACTGGGTGCGTCGATGTCGTAGACGATGCGCTGCACCAGCTGCGGGATGGCCTTGAAGTCGTTCGCACAGGCACCGTCGGCACCGGCGAACGCCACGTGGGTGCGGTGGTTGGCGCTGTCGATGTTCCGGCCGTCCCAGCAGCTCTGGAACTTGAAGGTGCGGACCACGTCACTGCCCTGGGGGCAGAGGGGGTACTTGTCCTTCAGCTGCCGGTCCTCGAAGCCGGTGCAGCTCCACGACGCGTTGGCGTTGGCGGGGCCGTTGACGAACGCCTTGGCGTCGCCGGTGATGATGCGCAGCAGCTTCGGCATGGCCGTGACCTCGCCGCGCGGGCTGCCCTCGAACGACATCGTGACCTGCTTGGGCGTGACGATCTCACCCGCGTTGCCCTCGATGCCACCGCCGGGAGAGGCGGCGTCCTTCTCCTCGGTGCCGTTCTGCAGCCGCACCACGGGCCAGAAGTACGAGGACTTGTCGCCCTTGTTCTCGCAGGTCGTCTCGGCGTTCGCCAGGTCCTCGTCGCTCGCGAAGGCGTCGTTGGACTGGTTGCCGACGTAGTCGTGGAAGTGGTGGGCGCCGTTGGTGACACCGGGAGCCACGATCACGTTGTCGGAGTTGAACAGCCCGTTGGCGTTCACCCCGCAGCTGGTGGTGAAGGAGCCCTTGGAGGCGTTGCCCTGGGCGCTCGGCTTCTGCACGTTGGGCTGGACCGTGGATATGTCCACGAAGTCGGCTGCCACGGGGCCGTTCCCGGCCTGGCCGCCGTTGCCGCCCTGCCCCTCGTCACCGCCCCCGTCGCCGCCCTGGTCCTGGCCCTCGCCCGCGCCCGGCTCCTGGCTCTCCTGGTTCCCGCCTTCGTTCCCGTTGCCGCCCTGCCCCTCGTCGCCCTGGCCCTCGTCGCCCTGGCCGTCGCCGTTCTGTTCGCCGCCCTGCCCCTCGCCCTGTTCGGCCTGGTTGCCGGAGGCGCGGAGAATGCAGGGCGCGAAGGCGTCCAGCCCTTCCGGGCGGTCACCGGCGGCGTCGACGGCCGCCACGATGCGCTCGATCGTCGCCGCCCGCTTGTCCTTGAGCGGGTTCATGATCGAGTTCTCGGCGAAGCCGCCGTCCTGCCTGATCGCGTCGGCGGAGCTCTGCAGCCGCTGGTACGCCTCGGCGATCTGCTTGTCCAGGAGGGCGAGTTCCCTGTCGACCTTCGTCCTGGCCTCGTCCGGCACCGCCGCCAGCTCACTGCCCACATCAGGGCAGTCGATCGTGGCGGCACCCGACGCGAGGACCTGGCCGGCCTGCTCCGAAGTGCTCTCGGAGGCCGTGGCGTAGACGTTCGCCGCTACCAGCCCGCCTCCTCCCAGCATCAGTGCGACCGCTCCGATGGTCGCGCGTCGTGCGCCTGTTGGGCGTCTGCGCGTGTTGCGTCCCAAGGATCTACTCCTACGCTTCGTTGCCGACCGGCATGGCAATCCCCCGCTTCATACGGAGATGAAGCTCCGAGTGTTCAGGCGCATCCCGGATTCATGGAAACCTCTCATGAACCAGACGTTTACGGGACCCGTGTCCGGGCAATCACGTTTTCCTGCGGTCTGACCGGGGAAGGGCGGTCCGGTGCACTCCGCGGGCGACGGAACCGGCACATCCCCGACCTGTGCCCCCGGCGCTCAGGGAAGCGGCTCGGCGGAGGGCGGCCGGGGTGACTGGTAGCCGCCGCTGGCCAGCATCCGGACCTCGCCCGCCCCGCTGATCTCGGCGCGCAGGATGCCGGTGGGGTCGCAGTAGACCGGATGGCCGCCCGGCCCGAGCGAGCTGGTCCGTTCGACGACCACCTCGTCCGTGTCGGCGCCGGTGCCCGAGGGACCGTGGGTGAAGGTCAGCCGGTAGCGGTCCGGGATTCGCATGACGGCCTCCGTGCACATGCCGGTCGCAGACCGGGCGGACGCGTCCTCTTCCATGATGCGGCCGCGTTCCCCGGCCCGCAGGATCTGCCGGCCGGAGCACGCCCGGCCCGGCCGACGCCACCACGCACCGGCCGGCCGTACCCGGCCGCAGACCACCTCGGAACACCGCATGCGACGGTCCGCTCCCGTCACCGATGCGTCACCTGCGCGTCCGCAGTGCGTACGCGGCGCGTCCGGGGACCTTCGCCCGCCGCACCACCGGTGCCCCTCGCCTCCCGGCCCCCGGCAGTGTAGACATGGGTGCATGGTCCGACTCTCGGGTCGATCCTGGGCGCGGTCGACCTTCCGCCCCAGCGGTCCGCGTGCACGGCGCGGACGCGGGCCCCGGCGCGGAGCCGCGGTGCGGTCGGCGCTGGGCGGGCGCAGTGTCGCGGGCCAGGTCTTCGTCCTGCAGGTGGCGATCGTGCTGCTGCTGGTCGTGGCCGCGGCCGTCGCACTGGTCCTGCAGGTGCGTTACGACAGCACGCGGGAGGCGCGGAACCGCTCGCTGGCGGTGGCCGAGACGTTCGCCAACGCCCCGGGCGTCCGCGAGGCGCTCACGGCGCCCGATCCCACGGCCGTGCTGCAGCCCCGCGCAGAAGCGGCCCGGGTGCGGTCCGAGGTGGACTTCGTGGTGGTGATGAACACCCGCGGCGTTCGCTACACCCACCCCAAGCCGGACCGGATCGGCAGGACGTTCGTCGGGACCCTCGGGCCCGCGCTGGCCGGCAGGTCCTTCACCGAGGAGATCACCGGGACCATCGGACCGCTGGTCCAGGCCGTGGTGCCCGTCGAGACGGACGACGGCTCGGTCGTCGGCCTGGTGTCGGCGGGCATCACGACCGAGAACGTGGGAGGTGTCGGGGACCGCCAGCTCCCCCTCCTCCTGACGGCCGCGGCCGCCGCCCTGGTCCTGGCCCTGGGGGGAACGGCACTGGTGAGCAGACGGCTGCTGCGCCAGACCCACGGCCTCGGCCCGTTCGAGATGACCCGGATGTACGAGCACCACGACGCGGTGCTGCACGCCGTGCGGGAGGGGGTGCTCATCGTCGGCGGCGAGGGCCGACTGCTGCTCGCCAACGACGAGGCGTACCGTCTGCTGGACCTTCCGGAGAACGCCGAGGGACGCCACGTCCTCGCCCTCGGCCTGGACACGGACACCGGCGCCCTGCTGGCCTCCGGGCGGGTTGCCACGGACGAGGTGCGCCTGGTGGGCGACCGGCTGCTGGCGATCAACCAACGGCCCACGGACCTCAAGGGCGGCCCGGCCGGCAGTGTCGCGACGCTCCGCGACTCGACCGAGCTGCGGGCGCTGTCCGGCAGGGCCGAGGTGGCCCGTGAGCACCTCAAGCTCCTGTACGACGCCGGGGTGGGCATCGGTACGACGCTGGACGTGACCCGTACCGCCCAGGAACTGGCGGAGGTGGCCGTCCCCCGGTTCGCCGACTACGCCACCGTGGATCTGGCCGAGGCCGTGCTGAACGGGGAGGAGCCGGACGCGGGCACCTCGCTGCGCCGTACGGCGTCCAGCGGCATCCGGAAGGACTCCCCGCTGTATCCGGTGGGCGAGCGGATCGGGTTCATAGCCTCCACCCCGCAGGCACACAGCATCGGCACCGGTGAGGCCGTGGTGGCACCCGACCTCAGGGAGGCGCACGGCTGGCGGGCCCAGGACCTGGAACGCACCGCGCAGATCGTGGAGTACGGGATCCACTCGCTGATCACGGTCCCCCTGCGGGCCGGGCACCTCGTCATGGGCGTGGCGAACTTCTGGCGCTCACGGAAGCCCGAGCCGTTCGACACGGAGGAGCTGGCCCTCGCCGAGGAGCTGGTCGCCCGTGCCGCGGTCTCCATCGACAACGCCCGGCGCTACACGCGCGAGCACACCATGGCGGTGACCCTTCAGCGCAGTCTGCTGCCCCGCAACCTGCCCGAGCAGGGCGCCCTGGACATCGCCTACCGCTATCTGCCCGCCCAGGCGGGGGTGGGCGGCGACTGGTTCGACGTGCTGCCGCTGTCCGGCGCCCGGGTCGCCCTGGTCGTGGGCGACGTCGTGGGGCACGGGCTGCATGCGGCGGCCACCATGGGGCGGCTGCGGACCGCGGTCCACAACTTCTCCGCGCTGGACCTGCCGCCCGACGAACTGCTGGGGCTCCTCGACGAACTGGTCGGCCGTATCGACCAGGACGAGACGACGGAGGACGGCAGCGCCGCCGTCACCGGCGCCACCTGCCTGTACGCCGTCTACGACCCGACCTCCCGGCAGTGCACCGTCGCCCGGGCCGGTCATCCGCCGCCCGCGGTGGTCCACCCGGACGGCGGTGTCGTGTTCCCCGAGGTGCCCGCCGGGCCGCCGCTCGGTCTCGGCGGTCTCCCGTTCGAGACGGCCGAGCTCACGCTGGAGGAGGGCAGCAGGCTGGTCCTCTACACGGACGGGCTCGTCGAGGACCGGGAACGGGACATCGACGTGGGCCTCGAACTGCTGCGGACCGCCCTCACCGGAGCCGGGCGGTCGCCGGAGGACACCTGCCGGGCCGTGCTCGACGCCCTGCTCCCGGTCAAGCCCGGCGACGACATCGCCCTGATCGTGGCGGGCACCCGGGCGCTCGGCGGCGACCGCGTCGCCGAGTGGCAGGTGCCGTCCGACCCGGCGTCGGTCGGGGAGGTACGCGCCCTGGTCACCCGGCAGCTGACGCGGTGGGACCTGGACGAGCTGGCGTTCACCACGGAGCTGATCCTCAGTGAGCTGGTGACCAACGCGATCCGGTACGGCCAGGGCCCCGTCAAGGTCCGTATGCTGCTCGACCGCGCTCTGGTGTGCGAGGTCTTCGACGGCAGCAGCACCTCACCGCACCTGCGGTACGCGGCGACGACGGACGAGGGCGGGCGCGGTCTGTTCCTGGTCGCGCAGCTCACCGAGCGCTGGGGTACCCGCTACACGCCCGCGGGCAAGGTCATCTGGGCCGAACAGCCGCTTCCCTGACCCGTACGGCCCGGCCCGGTTCCGGCCGGATCCGTACGGTTCCGGCCGAATCCGTCCGGATCCGGCCGCGAGGTGGTGAGGTGGTGAGGACTGTTCCCGGTGCCCGGGTCCCGGTCCTCGCGCCCGCTCTCAGTCCTCGCCCCTGACGATGTTGCCCTCCGGGTCCGCGGAGGTGCGGCGCGCCTCCCTGTCGACCGTCGCCGGGAGGCAGATGCGCACGCCGCCCCTGCGTCCGCGGCGGGCCTGCGCCCAGCCCGTCTCGGGCCGGTGGGCGGTGTCCTGGGTACTGCCGTAAGGGGTCACGGCTCCTCACATCCTTCCGCGCCCGGTCCCGCGCGGGACCGGGCCTGCGTCGTGTCGCGGCCGTCTTCGGTCACCGCTGCCGGGTCCCCGGCGGCGACGGCGGGAAACCCCGCCGCACGCACGTTCCGCTCCCCCGGCCCCGGCCCCGGCCTTCAGGAGCCCTGCGTGGACGTGTCCTCCGGTGTGTCCGGACCGGGCACGGGAAGCTTTTCGAGCGGCCGGGTCGCCGGGCCCTGCAGGATCCGGCCGTCGGTGCCGAACCGGGAGCCGTGGCAGGGGCACTCCCAGGCCCGCTCCGCGCGGTTGAAGGCGACCAGGCAGCCCAGGTGCGTACAGCGGGCCGAGACGGCGTGGACCTCCCCGGTGTCGTCGCGGTAGGCGGCGCAGCGGTGGCCGTCGATGCGCACGAGCGCGCCCTCGCCGGGAGCGAGGTCGTCCACCGAGCCCGAGGTGGGCGGCAGCCGGTCGCCGACGAAGTGCCGGGCGACCTTGGCCTGGTTCTTGAGGAAGGCGGGCGCCTCCCGCACGGCGGTGCGCACCCGCCGGGGGTCGTACAGCTCGCTCCACGGGGAGCCCTGACCGGTGATCAGGTCCGACAGGAGGCGGCCGGCCATGATGCCGCCGCTCATCCCCCATCCGCCGAACCCGGTCGCGACGTAGGTGTGCCGGCTGCCCGCGTGGAACGGGCCCACCAGGGGCACGGAGTCGGTGGAACTGTTGTCCTGCGTCGCCCAGCGGTGGGCGAAGTCGACCGGTCCGAAGTGTTCGGTGACCCAGGCGGTGAGCCGCCCGAAGCGCTCCTCAGTGTCGGCCGTCCCCGGGGTGAAGCTCTCCCCGGTGACGATGAGCAGCCGCTGTCCGTCCGTGTACGGGGCGGTGCGCACCGACCGGGTGTTCTGCTCCGGGGTGATGTACATGCCCCGCGGGGCGGAGCCGGCCGGCACGGGTGCGGTCAGCACGAGTTCGCGGTGCGGGGAGAGCCGGGTGAACAGGAGCGCCCGGTCGAAGACCGGGTAGTGCGTGGCGATCACGACGTCCGTGGCGGTCACCGTGGGTCCGGCCTCGGTGGTGAGGCGGCACGGCTCGCCCTCCGCCAGGCCGACGACCCTGGTGTGCTCGTACATCCGGGCGCCGTGCCGGAGCAGGTCGCCGGTGACGGCCGCCAGGTACTTCCGCGGGTGGAACTGGGCCTGCCCCGCCACCCGGACGGCGCCCGCGACCGGGAACGGCAGGTCCGTCTCCGTCACGTACTCGGCGGGCAGTCCGGCCGCGCGGGCGGCCTCCGCCTCGGCCTTCAGCTCCCCGGTCCGCCCGGGGTCCTGGGCGTAGGTGAACGCCTCGGTGTCCTCCCAGTCGCAGTCGATGCCCAGTTCGTCCACGAGCGCGGCGGCGTGCCGGATCGCCTCGGACTGGGAGCGCGCGTACAGCTTCGCGGCCTCGATGTCCCGGGTGCGGCGCAGCTGTTCGTAGACGAGGCTGTGCTGGGCGCTCAGTTTGGCGGTGGTGTGCCCGGTGACCCCGGTGGCGATCCGGTCGGCCTCCAGAACGGCCACGCTGCGACCGGCGCGGGCCAGTTCCCGGGCGGTGCTGAGCCCGGCGATACCCGCGCCGATCACGGCGACGTCCACCGTGATGTCGGTGGCCAGGGGGGCGTGGAGGTCTCCCGGAGGGGCTGTCTCGATCCAGTACGACGTCTGATCGCCTGCGTTACCAGTCATGGACCGCCGGGTTCCCCCTGCGCGCCGGGTGAAGCCCGCGGACCCGGGGCCGGCCACCGCCCGTGGGGGCCGCCCGTGGGGGCGCCTGCGGACCGCCCGCGGGGGCGCCTACGGCAGGGGCGTGCCGCCCGTGGCGTTCACGATCTCCCCGGTGATGAAGCTCGCCCGCTGGGAGGCGAGGAACACGTAGGCGGGCGCCATCTCGGCGGGCTGGGCGGGCCGGCCCATCGGCGACTGCTTGCCGAACTCGGAGGTGTCGGGCATCGTCGCGGGGATCAGCGGCGTCCAGACGGGCCCGGGGGCGACCGCGTTGACCCGGATGCCGTCCCCGGCGACCATCTGCGCCAGGCCGTGCGTGAACGTCACGATGGCGCCCTTGGTCATGGCGTAGTCGAGCAGGTGCGGGCTCGGCTGGTACGCCTGCACGGAGGTGGTGTTGATGATCGAGCCGCCCGCGGGCATGTGCTCCAGGGCCATCTTGCTAAGCCAGAACATCCCGTAGAGGTTCGTGCGCATCACCCGGTCGAACTGCTCCGTGGTGATGGAGCCGATGCCGTCGGGCTGCGACATCTGGTACGCGGCGTTGTTGACGAGGACGTCGACGCGCCCGAACTCGTCGACCGCGCGGTCGACGAGCCGGCGGCACTGCTCCTCGTCGCGGATGTCGCAGGGCACCGCGACGGCCTTGCGGCCCGCCTCCTCGACGAGCCGGGCGGTCTCGCGGGCCTCGTCGGCCTCCTCCGGGAGGTACGTGAACAGGACGTCCGCGCCCTCCCGTGCGAAGGCGATCGCCACGGCCCGGCCGATTCCGGAGTCCCCGCCGGTCAGGACCGTCTTGCGGTCGGTGAGCTGGCCGCTCCCCTCGTAGGACTCCTCGCCGTGGTCCGGCGGCGGGTCCATCGGGCCGGTCCACCCGGGGTGCTGCTGTTCCTGCTGCGGAAAGTCCGGCTGAGGGTGCTGGTCGACGGGATTCCGCTGTTCGGAGTCCTTCATGGGTGACGCCTTTCTGACTCTTCTGACTCTTCGGAAGGGTGCCGCCCGCCGGACGGAGGCCGTCGCCGGCGCGGCACTGGCTGCCTGGCGGGCGGCCGGGGCACCGCGGGGTGCGTACGCGCGTCCTGCGGTCCCGGCGGGCCGGGCACGGGGGAATGGTGTCCCGTCGCGCTCCGGTGGTGTCTCCGCCATCCCTGCCAGTCCCCCGTACGGGTGGAACCACACATGGACATGGGGTCCCACCGGCGTCACCGGCGGGCCGGGGCGGTCCGCTCGCGGACGGAGGCGTTCCGTGGTCAGCGGGGGGTCGTGTCGCGCTCGGCGTCGTGCTGGGCCAGCACCGACAGCAGGTCCGAGACCGTCAGGCCCGCGTCGGCCGGATGCCGCAGGATCGTGCCCGGCTGGATGCGGTACTCATTGGTGCGCCCCTGCCGGGTGTGGGTGAGGTAGCCGTCCTGTTCCAGGTCGGAAATGATCTTCTGCACGGCGCGCTCGGTCAGCCGGCAGCGCGCCGCGATGTCCCGGATGCGGATGTTCTGGTTGTCGGCGATCGAGGCCAGCACCCGGGCGTGGTTGGTGAGGAACGTCCAGCCGGAATGCGTCTCAGGTACTCCACCCATGGCCACAGCATACGTCTCCAGATTCACGTAAACCAAAGGGTGAAATAATTTTCGTGTATCTCTTGACGTGTGAAGATCCGGATCCGAACCTGGAAGGAACAGTGACGGCGCACGCACAGGGAGCGGTTGCCATGTCGGAACCCGTGCTTTCCGCCCGACCCGCCGGCCGGCACGTCACCCCCCGCGCGGCTTCGTCCGGCACGACTTCGTCCAGCGCGACTTCGTCCGGCGCGGCAGGGGGACGCCCGCCTGCGCCCTTGAGGATCGAGGCGCGTCCGGCCGGCGGGCGGACGACCGTCGTGGCGGTCGGCGAGATCGACCTGGCGACCTCCCCCGGGCTGCGGCGGTCGCTGCACGAGGCCCTTTCCGTGTCGGCCCGCGGCATCGACCTCGACCTGAGCGGGGTCGGCTTCTGCGACTGCTCCGGGCTCAACGTCCTGATGCTCGTCCAGCGGCACGCGGCCGCGGACGGCAGGACGGTCGTCCTGCGGTCGGCGAGCCCCGCCGTCGAGCGGCTGCTCACCCTCACCGGGACCTCGTCGCTCTTCTCGCCCGCGCAGGACACCGGCCCCGGCGCCGCTCGTCACCCGCACGACCCGCACCGTCCGCACGACCTGCACGACCCGCGCCCCGGCGCGGCGCACAGCACCACGGAGGAGAGCCCCCTGTCCGATGACGTCGCCGACGACGAGCGGGATCTGCGCGCCGAAGTCGCCCAGTCGAAGCGCGCCATGCGGACGCGGCCGGTCATCGACCTGGCCCGCGGGGTCCTGATGGCGACCTTCGGACTGAGCCCCGAGGACGCCTGGAGCGTCCTCGTCACGGTCTCCCAGAACTCCAACGTCGAGTTGCATCACCTCGCCGGGTCCACGGTGGCCGCCGTGCGGGGCGAGCCGCTCCCCGAGCCCCTGCGGCAGCGGCTGTCCGCGGCTGCCGCCGAGTTGTCCGCATCCCCGCCGGCACCGGGAGGGGCGACCGTGGGACCGGTGGGCCCGGGGGCCGTGAACCCGGGGCCCGTACGGCGGTCGGCCGCGCCCGCGGGGCACGGACGCGGCAAAAAACGTTCTGTCCAGCGGAAAGGCGGCCTTTCACTCTAACGAAGGTCACCCGCGGGTCGACCGGACAAATAGGACCCCGCGTCCACTAGCTTCCTTCTCCTGCACACCAGGAACAGAGGAGCGACGTGGCCGGAGTGAGCCTCCCGGAACATCCGTACAGCCGCACGGAGGCGACCCGGCTGCTGTGCGCCGGCACGTACCAGGACGGCGTCTTCCGCCGGCGGGTCGTCGACGAACTGGTGTTCCACCAGGAGCGTCCCGTGGCCCCTCCGCTGGGGGTCGACGTGCTGCCCGTGCTGACCCACGCCCTGCGGGCCGGCCGGCAGGAGCTGCGTACCGCGGCGCTGATGCTGGCGGCCTGGCTCGGGTTCCTGCTGTCCGACGTGGTGATGTTCTGGGACAGCGTCGCCGACCGGTGGGGCGACGGGGCCGAGGTCGGCTTCGGTGACGTGTTCACCGCGTTCTACGCGGGCGACGACAGGCTGACCGCCGGGATGCCCCTGCCCTGGTCGCAGTTCTACGCGCTCGTCGCACTGGGGCTCTGGTCCGCCCACGCCATGCGCGCGCGAAGCGCCAGGGACGGCCGAACGGGCCTGCCAGGACCGGCGGCCGGGGCGGCGGGCGTTCTCGGCCGCGCGCTGACGCCGGCCGCCGCGCTGTTCGCCTTCTTCTACTGGTGCTGGTACGTGGCCGGGGTGCTGGACGGCGACGTACAGACGCCCTATCCGCTGCTGTTCCCGCTGCTCATCGCCCTGATCGCCTGGTGGCACCAGACCGCGCGGCGCAGGGCCCTGTGCCGCTGGCTGTCCCGCTGGACGTTCCCGGGAACGACGCAGCCGGACCTGCCCGCGGGCCCGTTGTACGAGGACCTGGTCGCGTCCGTCGACCGCGAGCAGAGGGCCGCGCTGACCCTCTACGAGCCGGACAGTCCCTTCGTGGGGATGGGCGCGCGCCGCTCGGCCTGGTCCTTCGCGATGGAACTGCGCAAGCGCCCCGGTCCGCCCGGCGGCCCCGGTGCCCCGGACGCCGAGTCCGCCCCCGACGGCTCCCCGGTGCCCGGCCGGGGCCAGGCCCCGCTCACCGCCGAGCGCGCCCTCGCCATGATCGAGCCGCAGTTGCTCCAGCTGCGCGAGTCCGCCGCGCTCACCGGCAAGGACCGGCTGCGCGAGATGGAGGTCGACCGCTTCGTCCATCTGCCCGGCGGTGTCGGCCGCGACGAGGAACTGCACCTGGGCGGGACCGCCGACGCGCAGGCCGTACGGGCGGACGACCGGCCCGACCTGGACGGCCTGCCGGTCTACGACCCCGCCCAGGTCGCCGCCCATCTGGCGGAGGCCGTCGACGAAGGGGGCGAGGGGCGGCGCGTCTTCCTCCGCGTCCGCATCGGCTCCTGGCACGAGCAGGTCGTGGTGACCGTCCTGATCCGTGTGCACACCCAGGGCGGCATGGTCGTGCTGGAGGTCGTCCCGTACGTGCTCGGCCCCGTCCGCAAGGACTTCGGGAAGGTCGACACCCTCGTGGACCGGCTGCCGGAGACCTGGATGCACGGCGCCCTGCGCGCCCTCGGCAGCGGACCCGCGACCAGCGTGAGCACCGGTCTCGGCGCCCTCAGCACCCTCGCCCGGGAGATCGCCGCCGGCTGGTCCGACCGCGACCCCGCCCCCGACGTCCCCCGCGTCTCGCTGCGTCAGCTGGCGAGCACGGCCCAGCTGTCGCCCTACCAGGAGATGGACACCGCCCGGTACATCAAGACGGTCCAGGAGCGCGTCGTGAACGGCATGCGCCAGGCCCTGCGGTCCCACGGCTACCAGACCGACCAGTTCGAGCAGCACGTCTACCAGCTCAGCGGCGGAAGCGTCTTCATCCAGGACATGTCCGGCGGCGCGGTCGCCACGGGCAGCCAGAGCAGCGCGACCGCGCACACCACCCCCGCGCCGGCGCACGGTACGCCGCGCACCACCGCGTAGGGACCCGCACACCGGACTCCGGCGACCCCGAGGAACCAGTACATGAACGACACAGGGCACCACACCCCCGGCGGGCCCGCACCGGACGGCGGTTCCGGCGGCGTGAACATCGGCTCCATGAGCGGCGGTTCGATCGCCACCGGCAGCCATGGACACGCGAACTCCGTCAACCACACCACGGCCGGGCCCACCGGGCTCCACGCGGAGCTGCTCGCATCCGTCCGCGCCCTGCGCGAGGCCCTGCCCGCCCGGGAACGCACCGCCGAGGACATGAGCCTCGACGGCGAACTGGCCGACGCGGAGCACGAGATCCTCCGCACCGGAACCGCGCCGCCGGAGCGTCTCACCCGGCTGCTGGTGGGCGTACGCGGCTGGCTGGGATCGCAGGCTCCGGCCGCCGGGGCCGTCGCCTCGGCCACCGCCGTCGTCCAGGGCATCGCCCAACTCCTCGGATGACCCGCACGACAGGAAGGGGACGGCCATGAGGGTGTTCGACACGGAGCGGCAGGACTGGGCCGGGTCCCGGCGCGAACGCCTCTTCCACCCCGACCAGTACCTCGACGTGGCACGGCAGAAGGCCGTTCGGCAGAACGCCGCGATCGTCCTCGCGGTCGCCGGCCTCACCTTCGGCGTCTGGGCCCTGGCCTGGAAGGACGAGCCGGAACCCTACCGCGAGCCCGCCGTCACCCAGCAGGACACCGTGGAGGGGGCGACGGGCGGGACCGGCGACGGCGTACCGCGGGCCCCGTCGTCCCCCTCCGGCGGGATCTCGCCCGGGACGTCGCCGCGGCCCCTGCCCGGCGGCTACGTGTCGCAGCAGGACCCGGAGGGGTACCGGGTGGCGCTGCCGCGGGGCTGGAAGCGCGACAGCCGGTCGTCGCAGTACGGCATCGACGTGGTCGACTACCGCAGCACGGACGGCAGCCGGCGGCTCCAGGTGTTCCAGGTGATGGAGACGTCCCCGTACGAGTCGCTGAAGGCCGCGCAGGCGGAGGCCAGGAAGCTCGAAGGGTACGAGACCGTCTCCCTCGCCCAGGTCACCGGCAGGACGGGAGCGGCCGCCGAGCACGAGTACCGGGCCGACGAGATCTCGGGCGAGCGGGGCGGCGGCCCCCGGCACGTGATCGACCGCCGCTTCGAGGCCGCCGACGGCCGGCGGTACGCGCTGGTCGCGTACGGCTCGGACGGCGACGGGCCGGACGACGAGCGGGAACTCCTGGACACGGCGCTGCTCTGGTTCTGCCCGCCCGGCATGGAGTGCGCTCCGCCGACCGGCTGACAGGCCGCGCCGGGTGCCGGCCGGTCAGCTCACAGGGGCTGGAGGCGCCGGCGCAGGAGGCAGAACTCGTTGCCCTCCGGGTCGAGCAGGACGTGCCAGCTCTCGGTGCCGGTCTGGCCGACGTCGGCGGGCCGCGCGCCGAGGGCGAGCAGCCGTTCCAGCTCGGCGTCCTGGTCGCGGTCGGTGGCGTTGACGTCGATGTGCAGCCGGAGCTTCTTCGGCCGGGCGTCACTCGTCGGACCGAAGACGAGGGTGGGCTGCGGGCCGCCGAACCCGGCGCCGGGCGGGCCGATCTCGATGCTCCCGTCCTCCTCCCGGCCGAGTTCGACGTATCCGAGGACGTCGCCCCAGAACGCCGCCAGCCGCTCGGGGTCCACGGCGTCGACGACCAGTTCGCTGATGCGGCATGCCATGCCCCTCACCCTACGGGACGGTGTCCCGCGCCCTCCTCCGCGGGCGGCGCCGTCGTGCCCCGCACCTCCAGGGCCGGTGTGCCGAGGACGAGCCGGGCGGGGCGCGCGGGGTCGGCGATGCGGTCGAGCAGGCACTGCGCGGCGCGGCGGCCGACGTCGTGGCCCGCGTTGTCCACGGTGGTGAGCCACAGGTGGCGCAGCCGGGCGAGGTAGGTGTTGTCGTAGCCGACCAGGGAGAGGTCCAGCGGGACCCGCAGCCCGAGTTCCCCGGCTGCGGACAGCGCGCCGACGCAGGCCATGTCGTTGAAGGCGAACACGGCGGTGGGCCGCCGGGAGCCGCTGAGCAGCCGGACCGTGGCCCGGTAACCGCCCTCCTCGGTGAGGTCGCCCTGTTCCACGACGGCCGTGCCGCTCAGACCGTGTTCGCGCATGACGGTCTCGAAGCTGCGGCGGCGCAGTTCGCCGACCGTGCCCCGGCCCGCGATGTGGGCGATGTGCCGGTGGCCCAGCGCGATGAGGTGCTCGGTGGCGAGGCGGGCGCCGTACGCGTCGTCGCCCGCGACGACGTCCGCCCGGGACGGCACCGGTTCGCGGGCGCCCGCGACGACGGTGGGCAGCCGTTCGGCCGCCGTGCGGAGCATCTCGGGGGCGGGGAGCGTGCCGACCGCGACGAGGCCGTCGACGCGCAGGTCCGTGAACATGCGGGTGAGGTCCTCGCCGAGGCGCCGGTTCAGATGGCCGTCGGCCAGCAGCATGTGCAGACCGCGGGCGTCCAGGAGGGAGTTGAGGCCGTCCAGCAGTTCCACGAACCACGGGTTGCGCATGTCGTTCAGGAGCACACCGACCAGCGGTCTGCCCCCCGACCGGGCGTGGTCGAGCGCCTCGGGGGTGCGGCGCTCGCCGAGGCTGCGGGCGGCGGCGTTGGGCCGGTAGCCGAGCTCCTCGGCGGCGGCGAGGACGGCCTGCCGCTTCTCCGGGCGCACCCGGTCGGAGCCGCGCAGTACGAGCGAGACCAGGGATTTCGACACTCCGGCCCGTTCGGCGACATCGCGGATCGTCGGGGGTCTCATGGGTTGGACCGTTCCACAGTGCTCGGCGCGAAGTCAAAGGGGTTGACACCTGCTGTGACGAACCCCAGTGTGAGCCGGAATCATCGTGGACCGATCCAAAACATCCAAGCGATCCGAAGAGGAACAGTCATGGGGAGTACGCTCGGCGTCGCCGTCGTGGGGTTCGGCTGGATGGGGCGGGTGCACACCCAGGCGTACGTACGCGTGGCGCACCACTTCCCGCAGCTGTCCGTACGGCCCGAACTGATCGCCGTCGCCGACGAGGTGCCCGGCCGGGCCGAGGAGGCCGCCGCACGGTACGGGTTCGCGACGGCGGCCGGGAACTGGCGGGAGGTCGCCGCCGATCCCCGGGTCCACGCCGTGAGCGTCGCCGCCCCGAACTTCCTGCACCGCGAGATCGGCGTCGCCATGGCCGAGGCGGGCAAGCACCTCTGGATCGAGAAGCCGGTCGGCCTCACCGCCCAGGACGCACGGGCGGTCGCGGGCGCCGTCGCCGGGGCCGGCGTCCAGGGCACGGTCGGCTTCAACTACCGCAACGCGCCTGCCGTCGTGGCCGCACGGGAGCTGATCGCCGCCGGGGAGATCGGCACCGTCACCCATGTCCGCATCCGCCTCTTCAGCGATTACGCGGCTCATCCCGAGGGTGCCCTGACCTGGCGGTACGAGCGGGAGCGCGGCGGCAGCGGAGTACTGGGCGACCTCGCCTCGCACGGTGTGGACCTGGCCCGTTTCCTGCTGGGCGAGATCGCGTCGCTGACCGCGGACACGGCCGTCTTCGTCCCCGAGCGGGCCCGGCCCACCGGCGCCACCGCGGGCCACACCCGCGCCACCGGCGGCGAGTCGGGCCCGGTGGAGAACGAGGACTACGTGTCCTGTCTGCTGCGCTTCGCGTCCGGCGCCCGGGGTGTCCTGGAGGCCTGCCGGGTCTCGGTCGGCGAGCAGAACAACTACGGCTTCGAGATCCACGGCACCGAGGGCGCGGTCCTCTGGGATTTCCGCCGTATGGGTGAATTGGGCGTCAGCCGCGGTACGTCGTTCCAGGACCAGCCGGTCAGCACCCTGTACGTCGGTCCGGGGCACGGCGAGTACGCCGCCTTCCAGCCGGGCTCGGCCAACAGCATGGGCTACGACGACCTCAAGGTCGTCGAGGCGTACCACTTCCTGCGCTCCATCGCCGAGGGCACCCCGTACGGGGCCACATTGGAGGACGCCGTGCGCAGTGCGGCCGCCCTGGACGCCATGGTCCGTTCCGCCGAGCAGGGCACCTGGGTGAGTCCAGCCGAATGATCCTGGCATAGCCGGGCGGTACGTGCCTTGACGGGCTCCGCGCCTACGAGATGGTCAGTAGGATTGCCTGCTCATGGACACACGCGTGGTGTACGAGATGATTACTGTTCCGTCTGGGCGGGTGACGCTGTCGGACCGGCGGACGCGGCGCAGCTGGTCGGTCGAACTCTCGCCCTACCTGCTCGGGTCCTCCCCCGTCACACAGGCGCTGTACGCACGGGTCACGGGCGAACGGCCGAGCACCGCCGACGGGGACGAGCTGCCCGTGGAAGGTGTCTCGTGGTGGGACGCGGTCCGGTTCTGCAACGCCCTGTCGCGGCACGAGGGCCTCACCCCCGCCTACCTCCCGCGGGCCGGCGGGGAGGGCATCGAGTGGGACACGGGCGCCGACGGCTACCGGCTGCCGACCGAGGCGGAGTGGGAACACGGCTGCCGTGCCGGCACACCGGGGCCGCGCTACGCGCCGCTCGACGAGATCGCCTGGTACCGCGACGACTCGCGGGAGCGCGTCCACGACATGGGAGGCAAACGGCCCGACCCGTGGGGCCTGCACGACATGCTGGGCAACGTCTGGGACTGGTGCTGGGACCTCTACGACCCCGAGGCGTACGGCACCTACCGGGTGCTGCGCGGGGGCGGCTGGTTCGACGAGCACTGGAGCTGCCGGGCCTCCGCGCGGCGCCGCAGCCATCCGAGTCACCAGGTCGACGACGTGGGGTTCCGCGTCGCGCGTTCCGTACCGCGGTGACGCGGCCTGCGGGCCGCGGGGTCGTACGGCCGTATGCCCCGTGGCCCGGTGGGGGCCGATCGCGCGGTTCCCCGCGCCCCTGAAAGACGGAAGCAGGGGCGCGGCCCCACTTCAGGGGCGCAGCCCCGCCTCAGGGGCGCGGGGAACCGCGCGGCGAGCCCCCACCGGCCCGCAGCGGCGGCGAGGCCCGGGCCGCCCGCAGGGCACCCGTCACCGGTTCACCCTTTCGGGCGGCACTTCCGCCTGACAGACTTCCGTGGTGCGCGACTTCGACTTGCTTGTCATCGGATCCGGCCCGGGCGGCCAGAAAGCCGCCATCGCCGCGGCCAAGCTCGGCCGCCGGGTCGCCGTCGTCGACCGCCCCGACATGGTCGGAGGGGTCTCCATCCACACCGGGACCATCCCCTCCAAGACCCTGCGCGAGGCGGTCCTCTACCTCACCGGTCTCACCCAGCGGGACCTCTACGGCCAGAGCTACCGGCTGAAGGAGGACATCACCGTCGCCGACCTGACCGCGCGCACCCAGCACGTGGTCGGGCGCGAGGTCGACGTCATCCGCAGCCAGCTCGCCCGCAACCACGTCTCCCTGTTCGCGGGCACCGGCCGCTTCGTGGACGACCACACCATCGCGCTGCGCGAGGTGACCGGCAACGAGCGGCTGCTGAGCGCGGACACCGTCGTCATCGCGACCGGGACCAGGCCGGCCAGGCCCGCGACCGTCGAGTTCGACGAGCTGACGGTCCTGGACTCCGACAACGTTCTCAACCTGCAGCAGGTGCCCCGTTCCATGGTCATCGTCGGGGCCGGTGTGATCGGCATGGAGTACGCCTCCATGTTCGCCGCCCTCGGCAGCAAGATCACCGTGGTCGAACAGCGGCCCGGGATGCTCGACTTCTGCGACGTCGAGGTGATCGAGTCGCTCAAGTACCACCTCAGGGACCTCGCCGTCACCTTCCGCTTCGGCGAGACGGTCGCCGCGGTCGAGCGCCACGCGCGGGGCACGCTCACCATCCTGGAGAGCGGCAAGAAGATCCCGGCGGACGCCGTGATGTACTCCGCGGGCCGGCAGGGCCTCACCGACGACCTCGGCCTGGACAAGGCCGGCCTGTCCGCCGACCGGCGCGGCCGGATCAAGGTCGACGAGCACTACCGCACCGAGGTGCCGCACATCTACGCGGTCGGCGACGTCATCGGCTTCCCGGCGCTGGCGGCGACCTCGATGGAGCAGGGCCGTACGGCCGCTTACCACGCGTGCGGCGAGCCGGTGAACCGGATGCACGACCTCCAGCCCATCGGCATCTACACCATTCCGGAGATCAGCTTCATCGGGCGGACCGAGGACCAGCTCACCGAGGACCGCGTGCCGTTCGAGGTCGGCATGTCCCGCTACCGCGAACTGGCCCGGGGTCAGATCATCGGCGACTCGCACGGCATGCTCAAGCTGCTCGTCTCCCCCGACGACCGCAAACTGCTCGGCGTGCACTGCTTCGGCACGGGCGCCACCGAGCTGATCCACATCGGGCAGTCGGTGATGGGCTGCGGCGGTACGGTCGACTACCTGGTCGACGCCGTCTTCAACTACCCGACGCTCGCGGAGTCCTACAAGGTCGCCGCGCTGGACGCCACCAACAAGATCCGCCAGATCGACCGGCTCAGGGACTGACCGGACCCGCCGGACACCCGGACCGCGGCGCCGGCGGGAGTCCCGCTCCCGCCGGCGCACGGCCGTCGGCAGCGGGCCTGCGTCGGCGGCCGCGGCCGAGCGCATAAGCTCGACGCGTGGCCAAGTACTTCGATGTTCATCCCGACAATCCCCAGCAGCGCACCATCACCCAGGTCGCCGACTCCATCCGGGCCGGCGCGCTCGTCGTGTACCCCACGGACTCCTGCTTCGCGCTGGGATGCCAGCTGGGCAGCCGTGACGGCATCGACCGGATCCGCTCCATCCGCCGGCTCGACGACCGCCACCACTTCACGCTGGTGTGCCAGAACTTCGCGCAGCTCGGTCAGTTCGTGCAGGTCGACAACGACGTGTTCCGTGCCGTCAAGGCGTCCACGCCCGGCAGTTACACCTTCATCCTGCCCGCGACCAGGGAGGTCCCGCGCAAGCTGCTCCACCCGAAGAAGAAGACGGTCGGCGTCCGCATCCCCGACCACACGGTCGCCCAGGCGCTGCTCGCCGAGCTGGGGGAGCCGCTCCTGTCCAGCACGCTCCTCCTGCCCGACGAGGACGAGCCGATGACCCAGGGCTGGGAGATCAAGGAACGGCTGGAGCACTCCGTCGACGCGGTGCTCGACTCCGGCGGCTGCGGCACCGAACCGACGACGGTCATCGACTTCTCCAGCGGAGAGGCCGAGATCGTGCGCAAGGGAGCCGGCGACACCTCACGGTTCGAGTGAGCCGCCGTCCGCGCCGCACCGCCCCGCCGCTCGCCGGCCGCCGGGGCAGTGCCCGCCGAGGTGTCTCATGACGCCGGTGGAGGCCGTCGCCGTGTTCGTCGCGGGCGTGGCGGCGGGCGGCGTCAACACCGTCGTCGGTTCCGGAACCCTGATCACCTTTCCCGTCCTGCTGGCCACCGGTCTGTCACCCGTCACCGCGACGGTCTCCAACGCGCTCGGGCTGGTCCCCGGCGCCGTCAGCGGAGCCTTCGGCTACCGGCGGGAACTGCGCGGCCAGCGCCGGCGCATCCTCAGGCTGAGCGTCGGGGCCCTGCTGGGCGGCTTCACGGGAGCGGTGCTCCTGCTGGCCCTGCCCGCGACGGCGTTCGAGAAGATCGTGCCCGTCGTGGTGGGCCTGGCCCTCCTCCTGGTCGCGTTCCAGCCGCTGATCACCAGGTCCCTGCGCCGCCGCCGGGCGAAGGCCGCCGACGACGTGTCCGCCGGCGCCACCGGCGACACACCGGCCGGCGCCACATCCACCGGTGTCACCGACGGCACGTCCACCGGCGCCACCTCCGGCGCCCCCGTCGGTGCTCCGGACCGGGCCCCCTCCCGTCGTGACGGCGGACCGCTGCTGTTCGTCGGCCTGGCACTCGCCAGCGTCTACGGCGGCTACTTCGCGGCGGCGCAGGGCATCATCTACATGTCGCTGATGGGGGTGCTCCTGGACGAGACGATGCAGCGCCTCACCGCCGTCAAGAACGTCCTCGTAGCCGTCGTCAACACCGTCGCCGCCACCTTCTTCCTCTTCGTCGCGGACTTCGACTGGACGGCCGTCGCGCTGATCGCCGTCGGCTCCGCGCTCGGCGGGCAGATCGGCGCCTCGGTCGGCCGCCGCTTCAGCCCCGTGGTCCTGCGGACCCTCATCGTGGTGGTCGGCACGGTCGCCCTCGTCCAGCTGCTGCTCCGCTGAGTGCCGGGCACCGGCACCGGCGCCGGGCACCGGGCACCGGGCGGGGACGGTCTAGCCGGCGGTGGGGTGCACCTTGCTGAACGGCCCTTCCAGTGCCGCCCACTGCAACAACATGATGGTCTTCGCGTCGGCGATCCCGCCGGTGCGGATCATGCCGAGGGCCTGCTGGAAGGGCAGTTCGACGGTCTCGATGTCCTCCCCCTCCTCCGCCAGCCCGCCGCCCCGGTGGGTGCGGGTGGCCGGTCCGTAGGGGGCGGCGTAGAAGGTCACGCGCTCGGTGACCGACCCCGGGCTCATGTAGACCTCGAAGAGCCGCTGGACCTCACCCACCGTGTGCCCGGTCTCCTCGACCACTTCGCGGCGCACGGCGACCTCGGGGTGCTCGTCGTCCTCGTCCAGCAGGCCGCCCGGTGTCTCGACGAGCATGCCGTCGGGGTGGCCGTTGACGTACACGGGATAGCGGAACTGCCGTGTGAGCAGCACCGTCCCGCGTTCCGTGTCGTAGAGCAGGATCGTGGCGCCGTTGCCGCGGTCGTGCGTCTCGCGCTCCTGGGTGGACCAGGTGCCGTCGGCGAGCCGGAGGTCGAAGGTCGTGGTGCGCTCCACGTACCAGTGGCAGGACAGCAGTTTCACGTCCCGCACCTTGACCCGGGGATTCCCGCTCAGGTCCAGGCCGACCCGGTCGAGTCCGGTACGGCCCCTGCGGTCCGGGGTGTCGATGCCCGCGGTCATCGTGCGACCTCCGAGGACGAGGGGCCGGGGAACACGGCGACCGCGCTGGTGCACGCGCCGGTGGAACACATGGTCATGTCCCGCTTCTACCATCCCGGACCCGACCGTGTCAGGCGTGCCGTCGATCAACGGCGGGGTTACGAGACGGCGGGGCTACGAGCGGCGGCGGGGCCTGCCGCCCTTCGCCCCGCGGGCTCCCTTGTCCCCTTTGGCTCCCTTGGCTCCCTGAGCACCTTTGGCTCCCCTGCCTCCCCCGGCTCCCTTCGCGGGGGTACCGGAGCCCGTCCGGGCGCTCCTGCCGGAGGGCTTACCGGAGGGTTCGGCCTTCGACTGCGGGCGGCCCCGGGAGCTGTTGACCGTCCGGCCCCGGACGACCCCGATGAAGTCCTCCACCAGGTCCGTGGTCCGGTCCTCCGGCCACGACAGGGCCACCCGGGACCCGGGGGCGTCCGTGACCGGCCGGTACGTGAGGTCCTTGCGATGGTGGAGGCGGGCGATCGACTGCGGAACGACGAGGAGACCCACGCCCGCCGCCACCAGCTCGACGGCGTCGGCGGTCGTGGCGGGGCGCTCCAGCGCGGGACGGCCCGGCGGGTGCTCCCAGTCGAAGGGGTCGTCGAGGGGGTGCAGCACGATGTCGTCCGCCAGGTCCCCGGCGGTCACCTCGTCCACCGCGGTCACCACGTGGTCCCTGGGGACGACGACCACGGTGGTCTCGGCGTAGAGGGGGATCGCGCTGAGGTCCGTGCCGTCGACCGGCAGGCGGACGAACCCCGCGTCGGCGTCACCGCCGCGCAGCACGCCGGGGGCTTCGGCGGCGGACACCGCGAGGAGGGTCAGGGGAACGTCGGGCCGCCGTTCGTCCCAGATCCGCACCCACTTGCCTGGGGTCACCCCCGGGACGTACGCGAGCCGGAACGAGCGGGGTTCTTCCGAGCCTGTCACCTGGCCAGGTTACCCGGCGTGGTCGGCGGTGGTTCACCTGCTCGATACCCTTGACGGCATGACGTCGCACCAGAACACCCAGACGATGAAGCCCGCGACCGCGGCGAAGAAACTGGGTGTGTACCTCGAGGCCACACCCACCGAGTTCCAGGAAGGTGTCATCTCGCGCTCCGAGCTCACCGCGCTCCAGACCGATCCGCCCGAGTGGCTGCGGGAACTGCGGCGCGACGGTCCGCACCCCCGGCCGGTGGTCGCGGCGAAGCTCGGCGTCTCCATCTCGGGTCTCGCCCGCGGCGGAGTGACGCAGGCCCTCACCACGGAGCAGATCGAGGCACTGAAGCGGGACTCCCCGGAGTGGCTGGAGAGGGAGCGTGCCACGCAGGCCGAGGTCCGCAGGGAAGCGGCCCGCATCGAGGACAAGAAGGCCGAGCGCTAGCACCCTGCGGAACGGCTGTGCGGAACGGCTCCGCGGAACGGCTCTGTGGAACACTCGACGCGTGATCATCGAACGCGCGTACGCGCATGTGGCTTCGCACGACGAGGAGGCGTGGCCCTGGTCGGTGCCCTGTGTACGCGGGCTGCTGGCGGACGGGATGCGGTTCACCGCGCCGGTCACCTTCGTCGTGGGTGAGAACGGTTCGGGCAAGTCGACGCTGGTCGAGGCGCTGGCGGAGGGTTTCGGGCTCGATCCGTACGGCGGCTCGCACGACTGGCGCTACGCGAGCCGGCGGTCCAAGTCGGTGCTGGGCGAGCGGATCCGTTTCGACGCCGGGACGCGCGGGCGGCGGATGCTCGGCAGCTGGTCGGCCCGCAAGGGGTTCTTCCTCCGGGCCGAGACCGCCATGGACGCACTGGACCGGGAGGGGTTCGCGCCGGACTCGGTCAGTCACGGCGAGGGGTTCCTCGCGGCGTTCCGGGGCAAGTTCCACCAGGCCGGGCTGTATGTGCTGGACGAGCCGGAGGCCGCGCTCTCGTTCGGCTCGTGCCTCGAACTGCTGGGCCACCTCGACCGGTTGGTGAAGGCGGGCGGGCAGGTCGTCTGCGCCACGCACTCCCCCCTGCTGACCGCGCTGCCGGGCGCGGACATCATCGAGGTGGGCGACCACGGCATGCGGCGGGTGACCTGGCCGGAGCTCGACCTGGTCGACCACTGGCGCCGCTACCTCGCCGACCCGCGGGCCTACCTCCGGCACATCCTCGACTGACACCGACCGCCACCGCCGGGGCGTCCGCGGCCGGCCGCACCCCCGCGGGGCCCACCGCGGCACCTCCCACGGGGCCCACCACCCGCGCCGGTCCCGGTGATCGCCTGCGAGGATGGGATCAGTGCGTGCGTGCGTTCGGGAAAGTGCGCCCCGACGATGCCCCGACGACGGAGGAGTCCTGTGCCACTGCCCTCACAACCGTTGCGGAAGCTGGGCTTCTTGACCATCGGCCTGTTCGACGAGGCCGATCCCCGCACGGGCCACGAGTCGACGCTGGAGATCATCGAGCTCGGTGAACGGCTGGGCTTCGACAGCGCGTGGCTGCGTCACCGCCATCTCCAGTACGGCATCTCCTCCCCGGTGGCCGTCCTGGCGGCGGCCTCGCAGCGCACCACCCGGATCGAGCTCGGGACGGCGGTCATCCCCCTCGGCTGGGAGAACCCGCTGCGGCTGGCCGAGGACCTGGCCACGGTCGACATCCTGTCCGGGGGCCGCCTCAACCCGGGCGTCAGTGCGGGGCCGCCGATGCGCTACGACCAGGTCAAGGACGCGCTGTACCCCGACACCGCCGACGCCGAGGACTTCGGCCACGACCGGGTGGCGCGGCTGCTGGGCTTCGTCCGCGGCGAGCCCGCCACCGATTTCAGCGGGGTCGAGGGCTTCGAGGTCTTCTCGGACCGCGTCCAGCCGCACTCCGCGGGTCTCGGCCGGCGCCTCTGGTACGGCGGCGGCAGCCTGCGGTCGGCCCGGTGGGCGGGTGAGCACGGGATGAACTTCCTGACCAGCAGCGTCGTCAAGGCGGAGGAGTCCGAGGACTTCGCCGAGATCCAGCTGTCCCACGTACGCGCCTTCCGGGCCCACCACCCCGACGGCGACCGGGCCCGCGTCTCCCAGGGGCTCGTCGTCGTCCCCACCGACAGCGCCACCCCGGAACAGCGGGCGAAGTACGAGGCGTACGCCGAGCAGCGGACCCCGCGCACCGCCGTGCCCCAGGGTCCGGCGCGCCTGATGTTCGCGCCCGACCTCGTCGGGACCTCCGCCGAGATCGCCGAACGGCTGTACGCCCACGCCGCGTTCCGGGAGATCGACGAGGTCGCGTTCGCGCTGCCCTTCACCTTCGAGCACGCGGACTACGTCCAGATCCTCACCGACATCGCGACCGGGCTGGGCCCGGCGCTGGGCTGGCAGCCGTCGGCCCGGCGGGGACAGCCCGCCGGGGGACTCAGTCGCTGACGCTGCTGCGGGCCTGGTACAGCAGGTCGCCGTACTCGGGGTGGCGGGCGATCCAGCCGGCGTAGAAGGGGCAGGTGGCCAGCACCCGCAGACCGGCCGCGCGCGCCTCGTCGAGGGAGACCCGGACCAGCGCGGAGCCGACCCCCTTGCCCTCGCACTCCGGACTCACCTCGGTGTGCACGAACGCGATGAGCTCCGTCGTGCGGATGTAGTCCGCGTAACCGGCCACCGTGGACGCTCCGTCGAGACGGGCCTCGTAGCGACGCGCTCCGGGCGCGTCGCTCACCTCCACCGCCATGGGTCCTCCCCTGTCCGTGACTCCCGTACGGCTGTCGTGCCGCTGTCGCACAAGAGCACGAGCTTAACCCAGGGGTGGCCGAGAACCGTCCCGTACACCCCTGTTGACCTGCCCGTACACGGGTGGGCGATGGGTGGGCCGGGCCCGGCCGTCGAACGGGTGGCGCAGGTCACTCCGCACGGGCGATGACATCCGGCGGCCGTGCCGGTCCAGGACACGACAGCACCGGTACACCCAAGGATGTGACACGGACATGAGCCGGACCGCAAAGGGGCCCGCGAGCTACTTCCCCTCGATCGAGAAGAAGTACGGCCGCCCCGTCGCCGAGTGGAAGGACCTCATCCGGTCCTCGCCCCTCACCCGGCACATGGAACTCGTCTCCTGGCTCAAGACCGAGCACGGCATCGGTCACGGGCACGCGAACGCACTCGTCGCCCACACCCTCGCCGAGGACAGCGGCAACTGATCGGCCCGGCCGGTCCTCGGGGAGTACGGCACCCGAGCCGAAGACGTACGCGGACGCGCCCGGGGCGACCGCCGGATGCGGCCGGACGCGTAGCCGGCCCGCGGGCCGGGACGGGGCCGCCGTCCCGGCCGGCGACGCCCGGACCACCCCCGTCGTGCGGCCGGGGCCCGCCCCCTCCGGGGTGACGGGCCCCGCTCCGGCCCGGGCCCGTACGGCGGTGTCCGCTCCCCGCGCCGCACGGATCCGTGCCGGAACTCCCCCGTGTCCGCTCCCCCTCGAACCGCGGGTGCCTCCTGTTCTGCCTTCGCCACATGGCCGGGGCACCGACGCCCGCTCACCAGCGACACGACGAGCGGACGGCAGTCCAGCCGGGTGGTGAGGAGTGCGTGTACCGGCTGCGCGGAGAACTCGCCCGACTCCCCTCGCCCGCACCGCGGATCCCCACGGTGCGCGGCTACGGGTACCGACCCGACCCCTGAGAGCCACCGGTCCACGACCACCGCCGCCGGCACCTCCGGCCCGGACTTCCGGCAGCTGTTCGAATGCGCGCTGTCCCCGCTGCTCGTCCTGGACCCCGACTTCACCATCGTCGAGGCCAACCACGCCTACCGCGAGGCCACGGGCCGGGACCGGAGCATCATCGGGCGGCTCGTCTTCGACGTGTTCCCCGACGACCCGGAGGACCCCGCGGCGGACGGCGTCGCGAACCTGCGCCGGTCGCTGGAGGCGGTGGTCAGCACGGCCCGCACCGACACCATCGCTGTCCCGCGAGGCCGGATTCGACGCCCATCTCGCCAAGCCCCTGCCGCTCGCGGACCTGCTGGACCTGCTGGACCTGCTGGAGTCCTGAACGGGTGCCCGGCCGCGGCCGGCAGGGCCTCTGCGCGCACTCCCGTCCCCCGACGGCCGTACGCCGCGGGGGTACCCCGAGCGAACGGGTCCGAGCGGGAAAGCCCTGGTCGATGGCTTGACAGTCCTGTTCCGTGACTCCACTGCCGGGGCTCGACCGGTTGCGGCGCGCCCGGGGGTTTCCCACCGTGGGCGCAAAGACAGCCGCTGAAGACGGCCGCTCCGGAAAGGAACCTGTATGCGTGCCCTGGTATCCCGCGGGCTGCTCCTCCCGCCCCTCGTCTGCGCCGCGCTCGTCCTCGTTCCGGTGGGGGCCGCCGCGGCCGCCACCGACGCACGTCCCGGTTCGCCGGACAGTCGCGTCACGGGCCTGCGGCTCCCCGCGGCGGACGTGACGCCGGAACAGCTGCGCAGGGCGGCCGGGGCGGAGCACGCCGATGCCCTCGCCCCCCTCCTGGCCGTGCTGACCGGCCTGCCGCGGGAGGGGGACGGCCCTCTCGACGAGGCCGAGGCCGTCGGGCACGTACGGGCCGTGCGGGAGGCCGCCGCCTCCTTCCAGCAGCGGGTACGGGGTCTGGATCTCTCCGCGCCGGCGGCGGGAACGGCGGCAGCCGATCCCTCGCCGCCCGAGGACACGGCGGACGACTTCGCGCTGTGGCCGGAATGGGGCACCGGCTCCACGCCGTGGGTGGGATCGGGCACCGGCTCCACACCCTGGCCGGGATCGGACGCGGCCGCACCCGTGAAGGACGCGGGAGCCAGTCTGGGGTCGTCGCTCAACGGCCTGATCTCCTCGCTGCTCGTGCTGGACCTGGGCGGAGTGATCAGTGCGGTGCCGGACGTGCTGGGGTCCCTGCTCGGTCTGCTCGGCCTGCTGTCCGAGGGCCGGGCGGCGAACTGACGCGGTGCGCGACGCCGTCGCGGACCCGGGCCTCGGGAACGGGGGCGGGCCGGGGCTGTCGGCCGTTCCCCGCGGGTGGGCTGCAGCCCTCCGCGCACTCCGTCCGCACCTCGTTCACAGACGCGACACGATTTCCGACTCGTCGGAGGGAATCACGCGGGTACCCGTATCTCATGGCTGATGTCGTGGACTCCGACGAACTCCTGCGCCGTATCCAGCGGGCCCGTTCCTGGGCCGGCCGGGAGGAGCGCGCGTGGAAGGCACGGAGCGAGGAACTCAGGAACGGCGACCCGGACGGCGCACGCGACGCCGAGTCGCGCGGACACACCTACGAGGCGGTGCGCAAGGCACTGGACGAGATAGTGACACCGGGCGCGCATGAAGCGGACGACGCATGACCCGCGCGGTGCATGGAACCCGCTGTGGTCATGAGCACCACACGGGCCCCCCACACCGAACCCGTCACCACGGTCTTCACCTGGCAGGTACGCCCCGGCCATGAGGCCGACTTCGAGGAGTGGACGCGGGGCGTCACCGACTGCGTCTCCGGGTTCCGCGGCAGCCAGGGGGTGTCCTGGCTGCGTCCGGAACCCGGGCACCGCTTCCATGCGGTGCTGCGCTTCTCCGATCCGCAGCGGCTCACCGACTGGCTGACCTCACCCGAACGGGCCCGGTGGCACGCGCGTATCGAGGGCATCGCCACGGAGGTCCGCGACGAGCGCCAGTCGACCACCGGAATGGAGAGCTGGTTCCGGCTGCCCGGCACCACCGTGCAGGCCCCGCCGCGCTGGAAGATGGTCCTGACGACGTTCCTGGGCGCCTATCCGCTGACCTTCCTCATCCAGTGGCTGGTGGCGCCCGTCGCCGCCTCCTGGCCCCTGCCGCTGCGCGCCGGCATCTTCCCGATCGTGCTGCTGCCGCTGCTCACGTACCTGGTCATGCCGGGGCTCAGCCGGCTGCTGCGGCTGTGGCTGTACGGCACCCCCGGCGACTGACACGCGACAGGTCCGGCTCCGTCCCGCGTCACACGTGTGCCTCATCCCGATGGCGGCATCCGGTGCGGGCGCCTAGAAAGGTCGCACAGCACGTCTCGGGCCGCACGTCCGGGCCACGACAGCGACTGCACCCTTCGTAGGGAGCCGAGTATGACAACCCGTTCGCCTTTCGACCCCGATCGACCCGGCATATCTCCCGAGCGCGCGGTCGAGGCCCCCGTGCCGCCGCCACCCGCCTCCGCCCCCTGGCACACACCGCCGGAGGAGGCGCCGGAGAGGGCGACGCGCAGGGCCGGACACCGGTACGCCGACCCGGCCGACGAGCTCGACCAGCGGTACGGCGATCCCGTCGAGGAGTTCGGCCGCCGGTACCCCGACCGCACGGATCGGTACGACCGGGACAGCCAGGACGACGGGGGCGACCGGGACGACAGGGACCACAGGGACGACCGCGCGGAGCAGCGCCACGCCGGTCCCGCCGACGAGATCGATCCGCGCCGTCCCGACCCGGCTCGCGAGGACGACCCCGCCTACCCCGCACCGGTCCGCAGGAGTGAAGAGGCCGAAGAAGCCAGGGAGACCGGGGAGGCCATGGAGGGCGGGGAGGCCATGGAGGGCGGGGAAGCCGGGAAAGTCGCACAGGCCGCACAGGCCGCACAGGCCGTGCAGACCGTGCAGACCGTGCAGACCACTGAGGCTGCACAGACCGCACAGAGCGCCCAGGGCACCCAGGCCGAGGCCGTCTGTCCCGACCCTGCCGAGGATCCCGACCCCGCGTACATCAACCCGGTCGACGGCCTGGTGCACGCCGCCGTGGCCGACCGGCCGCTGGCCGAGGTGATCCAGCTCATCGAACTGCTGGAGCAGTCACCGGAGTACGCGCGGGCCACGGTCGACGCGCTGCGGGCGGCCGGCACGGACCGGTCCGTGGAGGACGTGAGCCGGCTGGTGGCCCTGCTGACCCGGCCGCCGAGGAACGCGGACAGCGCCGACGAGGCGATCCGTGCGGCGGCCGAGAGCCGGCCGGTGGAGGAGGTCACCCGGCTGATGGCCCTGCTGCACCGGACCCCGCTGGAACCCCACTGCGGCGAGGCCGCGGTGCGGGCGGCGGCCACGAGCCGGCCGGTCGAGGAACTCGTGGAGCTCATCGGCCGCATGGCCCACGCGCAGGGCCTGCGCGAGAAGCGGCAGCAGGCCGAGTCGCCGGCGCGGGACGGGACCGCGCCGGGCGGCGCCGGAACGCGCGCGGCCCCGCCCATGGACGGCTACCCCGTCGCGGACCGGCTCGTCGCCGAGGGCGGCACCGTCGCCCTCGGCCGTAAGGGCCGCACCCGCCGCGTCCGGACGCCGAGGACCGATGACTCGCCCGCCTGGCCGCGCTGGACGGCGGTCGTGCTGCTGGTGCTGTGCGGTCTGGCGCACGTCCCGCCGCACCGGGACGGGGCGTCCGTCAACGCCTACGGCTTCGCCGTCGGCACCGGTGCCCTGTGTGTCCTGACGGGTCTGGCGCTGCTCCGCCGGAGCAGGGTGCCGGTGCTCGTCCTGGGGATCGTGGTGCCGGCGGTGCTCGCCGCGGCCCAGCTCCTCGAAGGACGCGTCACCTCGCCCGGCCTGTCCCGCGCCCTGGAGCTGACCCTCGCGCCGCCGTGGCTCGCC
Organism: Streptomyces beigongshangae; assembly: GCF_019710745.1. Classification (GTDB taxonomy): domain Bacteria; phylum Actinomycetota; class Actinomycetes; order Streptomycetales; family Streptomycetaceae; genus Streptomyces; species Streptomyces beigongshangae. The sequence continues at coordinate 53,867 of NZ_JAHKJW010000011.1, read as the reverse complement.
GGTCCCGCGGCCGTGCTCGCCGCGCTGGCGTCCCTGACCGCGCTGGTCGCGCTCCTGGCCTCGACGAGACCTCGTCAGCGGCCCGACGTACGGCAGCTGGCCGGCTCGGACCGGACGGCGGACTGACCCTCCCCGGCGGCCCGGGGCCCGGCCCCGGCCGGGTGGCCGGGCGCGGGAACCCGGTGGCCGCACAGGGACATGACGGTGGCGGTCCCCTCCCCGCGGGGAGGGGACCGCCACCGTCATGTCCGGCGCCCGCGGAGCCGGGCGCCGGACGCGCCCGTACCCTCCGGCTCAGTCGTGTGCGGTGTTCCCGCCGCTCGTCCGCGCGGGCCGTTCCCGGTTCTCCCGGCTCTCCCGGCTCTCCTGGTTCTCCCGGCTCCCTCTGCTGCGGGCGCACCGGCCGTCATCGGCCGGTGCGGTCGCCGGCCGACCGCCGCGCGGTACGTACGTTCCTCCGCCGAGACGACGCAGCGGCGTCACCCGGATCCTGGCCTGCGGCTGCCGGGTGGTGTCCATGGGTCCACGGTGCCGCCCGCGGCGCCCGGGATGCCGGACCCCTCCTGAGGGCAGGACCACGGGTCCTGGTACCCGCAGCACCACGCGACAGCGCGACTCCGTTGTCCGCGACTCCGTTGCCGCAAAGAGCGTGGCGCGGCGGTTCCGGTCGCCGCGCCACGTCCGGTTCCGGAGTACCCCCGCGGGCGGGGGCTACGCACAAAACCGTCCGGACGGTCGGAATGTCCGGCGCTCCGGCGGGTGTTGAGAGCACATGACGAACGACACCGGCCAGGACACACTGCTCGCACTCCTCTCCGAGTACGACGGCGGAGTGCTGACGACGCTCAAGCGCGACGGACGCCCGCAGCTCTCGAACGTCAACCACGCGTACTACCCGGACGAGCGGATCGTGCGCGTGTCGCTCACCGACGACCGCGCCAAGACGCGCAACCTGCGCCGCGACCCGCGGGTCTCGTACCACGTGACCAGCGCGGACCGCCGGGCCTACACCGTCGCCGAGGGGACCGCCGACCTCTCGCCCGTGGCCCGCGACGCCGGTGACGCGACCGTGGAGGAGCTGATCAGGCTCTACCGGGACGTGCGGGGCGAGCATCCGGACTGGGACGACTACCGGGCCGCCATGGTCCGCGACAGCCGCCTCGTCCTGCGGCTGCGCGTGGAGCGCGCGTACGGCATCCCCCTGAACCGCTGACTCACCGACCCGCTGCCCCACCGACCCGCCGACTCACCGACCCGCCGACTCACTGACCCGCCGATCCTCCGACCCGGCGTTTCCCACCGGGGATGTTTTTGGTATGTACCTGACCACGGTCTGCCGCTAAGCTCTGCCCCGCATCGCATGAGAGCGCTCTCACAGTTCAGCTGTTCCTCCCCCACCTCGCTGGAACAAGAAGGGCTACCGCCTTGAGACGCACCACGACCCTGAGCACCGGCCTGGCCTCCCTCCTCCTGATCGGCGCCTCGGCGACCGTCGCCGCCGGTCCCGCCTCGGCCGCCCCCGACCCCACCCCCACCGCCGCGAAGGCTCCCGCCTCGGCCGCCCTCCTCGACGCCATGCAGCGGGACTTCGGCCTGACGCGCGCCGGAGCCGAGGCACGTCTCGCCGCCGAGAAGAAGGCGACGGCCGCCGAACCGAAGGCCCGGAGCGCGGCGGGCGCCGCGTACGGGGGCTCCTGGTTCGACGCCGACAGCGGAAAGCTGACCGTCGCCGTCACGTCCGGCGCGTCCGCCGCCGCCCTGGAATCCGTACGGGAGACCGGGGCGGCCGTCCGGACCGTCAAGTACAGCGCGAAGCAGCTCGACGCGGCCAAGGCCCGCATCGACGCGCTGGACGCGCCGGAGGGGGTCAGCAACTGGTACGTCGACGCCGAGGCGAGCTCGGTCGTCGTGGGCGTCGTGGCCGGCCAGCGCGCTGACAACGATGTCCGGTCGTTCCTCGCCCGGGCCCGGGCCGCGGGTCCCGTCACCGTGAAGGAAACCTCGAAGGCACCGGAGACCTTCGCCGCCGGAACGGTCGGCGGCGACCCCTTCTACACCGGCAACGTCCGCTGTTCCATCGGCTTCTCGGTGCACGGCGGCTTCGTCACCGCGGGGCACTGCGGCGGGGCGGGGCAGGGTGTCAGCGGCTGGGACCGCTCGTACATAGGCAACATCCAGGGGTCCTCGTTCCCGGAGAACGACTACGCCTGGGTCAACGTCGGCAGCGGCTGGTGGACCGTGCCGGTCGTGCTCGGCTGGGGCACCGTCTCCGACCAGCTCGTGCGCGGCTCCAACGAGGCGCCGGTCGGCGCCTCCATCTGCCGGTCGGGTTCGACCACCCGCTGGCACTGCGGTTCCGTGCTGGCCAAGAACGAGACCGTCAACTACAGCCAGGGCGCCGTGCGTCAGATGACCAAGACCAGCGTCTGCGCGGAGCCGGGCGACTCGGGCGGCTCCTTCATCAGCGGTGACCAGGCGCAGGGCGTCACGTCGGGCGGCTGGGGCAACTGCTCCACCGGCGGCGAGACCTGGTACCAGCCGATCAACGAGATCCTCAACCGGTACGGGCTCACGCTGCACACGGCCTGACGCTCCGCACCGGCACCGGAAGGGCCCCGCCGCCTCCCGGCGGCGGGGCCCTTACCCGTCCGCGCGTGCCGGTGTACGGCACCGGCACGGTGCGGCGGTGGCCCCGCCCGCTCAGACCCTGCGGTACCGGGCCATCGCGAAGGAGAACACGCCGAACAGCATCAGGCCGACGGCTATGAGCGCCAGCAGCCACGGGCCCATCGGGGTGTCGGCGAACGAGCGCAGGGTGTCGTCCATGCCCTTGACCTTGTCCGGTTCGTAGTCCATGGCCGCCCGGACCGCGAAGCCACCGGCGACGGCGAACACCAGGCCGCGGGCCACACCGCCGCCGACGCCCGTCACGTCGACCGTCTGGCGCACCCGGCGCGGCATCTCACCGAGCCGCATCTTCTTGTGGTACTTGCGGCGGATCGCCTGCACCGCCATCCAGAGGCCGGCGCACAGGATCACCACTCCCGCGATGCCCACGAGCCACTGCCCGGCGGGCAGGTCCATGACCTTGGCCGTCACGTCCCGCGACTGGCCGTCGCTCGAACCGCTGTCGCCGGAACCCGCGGCGAAGGAGAGCACGGAGTAGGCGACGAAGCCGTAGAAGACGGCGCGCCCCGCCGAGGCCAGCCGTTTCGTCGCCTTGTCGCCGTCAGGTCCCGCCGCACCGAAGAGCGCCTCGGACAGCCGCCACAGCGTCATGCCGACCAGGCCGATGCCCAGGGCCCAGAGCACGAACGCCCCGAAGGGCTTCCCGGCGACCTCCTGGAGCGCGCCCCCCTGATCGGCCTGCTTCCCGCTGCCGCCGAAGGCGATCTGCAACGCCAGCAGACCCACCAGCACGTAGATGACACCGCGCGCGGTGAAACCGGCCCGGGCCGCGCCCTCGATGGCCGGCGCCGCCTTGTTCTTCCCCACCCGACTGCCTCGCGTCAACGAGCTTGCGTTCATCATTGCCTCCCGTCTGGCGGATGCCCCGGCTCACCCGTACGACACCCAACGGCCGCGGTCGACCGGTACGTACCTTTTGACCAGGCGGTACGTCACTTCTTCGGAGCATGGCGGAGCGATCGAACATACGATGGGCGGGCATCCGGGGCGGCGACGCGCACAGCCGCGCCGGGACAGTGACCGCTCGGGGTGGGAGACGCATGGCACAGGGCACCGACGCAGCACGGACCGTCATCCTGACCGTGGACGACGACCCGGGAGTCTCGCGTGCCGTGGCCCGTGACCTGCGGCGCCGCTACGGCGAGACGTACCGGATCGTGCGGGCCGAGTCCGGGGAGAGCGCCCTCGAAGCCCTGCGCGAGCTGAAGCTGCGCGGTGACCTCGTCGCGGTGATCCTGGCGGACTACCGCATGCCGCAGATGAACGGCATCGAGTTCCTGGAGCAGGCCCTGGACGTGTACCCGGGGGCCCGGCGGGTGCTGCTGACCGCGTACGCCGACACGAACGCGGCGATCGACGCGATCAACGTGGTCGACCTGGACCACTACCTCCTCAAGCCCTGGGACCCGCCCGAGGAGAAGCTCTACCCCGTCCTGGACGACCTGCTGGCCGCCTGGCGGACGTCCGACCACCGGGCCGTCGCGGTCACGAAGGTCGTCGGTCACCGCTGGTCGGCCCGCTCCTCCGGCGTACGGGAGTTCCTGGCCCGCAACCAGGTGCCCTACCGCTGGTACTCCTCGGACGAGCCGGAGGGCCGGCGGCTGCTGGCCTGCGCGGGGGCGGACGGCGAGCGGCTGCCGCTGGTGGTCACCGCGGACGGGGCGGTACTGGTCGAGCCGGACGATCCGCAGCTGGCCGCCCGGGTGGGGCTGGCCACGACGCCGACCGCCGGGTTCTACGACCTCGTGGTCGTCGGCGGCGGGCCGGCCGGTCTCGGCGCGGCGGTGTACGGCGCCTCGGAGGGTCTGCGGACGGTCCTGGTGGAGCGCTCGGCGACCGGCGGGCAGGCGGGCCAGAGCTCACGCATCGAGAACTACCTGGGCTTCCCCGACGGTGTCTCCGGCGGGCAGCTCACCGACCGGGCGCGCCGCCAGGCGGCGAAGTTCGGCGCCGAGATCCTGACCGCACGCGAGGTGACCGGCCTAGAGGTGACGGGCGCCTCGCGCACCGTGCGGTTCTCCGACGGTTCGGCGATCGCCGCGCACTGCGTGATCCTGGCGACGGGTGTGTCGTACCGGCAGCTGGCGGCGCCCGGGGCACAGGACCTGACCGGGTGCGGGGTCTTCTACGGGTCGGCCCTGACCGAGGCTCCCGCGTGCCAGGGGCACGACGTGTACATCGTGGGCGGGGCGAACTCCGCGGGGCAGGCCGCGATGTACCTCGCCAGGGGCGCGAAGTCGGTCACCCTGCTGGTGCGCGGTTCCTCCCTGTCCTCGTCGATGTCCCACTACCTGATCGAGCAGATCGCGGACGCGCCGAACATCTCGGTGCGCACCGGGACGGTGGTGGACTCGGTGCACGGCTCCGGCCACCTGGAGCAGCTCACCCTGCGCGACCTGGCGAGCGGCCGCACCGAACTCGTCGACGCGCAGTGGATGTTCGTGTTCATCGGCGCGGCGCCGCTCACCGACTGGCTGGACGGCACGGTCCTGCGGGACGAGCGCGGGTTCATCGTCGCCGGGCCCGACCTGGCCGCCGGCGGGCAGCCGCCGCCCGGCTGGGAGCTGGACCGGCCGCCGTACCACCTGGAGACCAGTGTGCCCGGGGTGTTCGTGGCGGGGGACGCGCGCGCCGAGTCCGCCAAGCGCGTCGCCTCCGCCGTCGGAGAGGGAGCCATGGCCGTGATGCTCGTCCACCGGTACCTGGAGCAGTCGTGAGCGGCCGGCCGATGCCGTGCGACGTCACGGAGCTGAGCACGCTGTTCCTGTTCGAGGAGCTGGACGACGCGCAGCTCGGGCGGCTGTGCGCCGAGGGCCGGGTGGAGCTGTTCGAGCCCGGCCCCGTGTACGCGGAAGGGGAGCCCGCCACCTGCTTCTTCGTGCTCCTGGAGGGCACGGTCGTGATGTCACGCCGGGTCGGCGGCGACGACGTGGAGATCAGCCGTACGTCCCAGCGCGGGGTGTACGCGGGCGCCATGCAGGCCTACCTGGACACCCCGGAGGAGGCGCTCTACAAGAGCTCGATGCGGGTCACCGAGCCCTCGCGGTTCTTCGTCCTGCCCGCCGAGACGTTCTCGGCGGTCCTGCGGGAGTGGTTCCCCATGGCCGTGCACCTGCTGGAGGGGCTGTTCTTCGGTAGTCAGAACACCCAGCGGACCGTCGGGCAGCGGGAGCGGCTCCTGGCGCTCGGCTCGCTGTCCGCCGGGCTGACGCACGAGCTCAACAACCCGGCGGCCGCGGCGGTCCGCGCCACGTCCGCGCTGCGGGACCGGGTGGCCGGGATGCGGCACAAGCTCGGCATGATCGCGGCAGGCCCGTACGCGCGCGACGCCCTGGAGACCCTCGTCGGGATCCAGGAACGCACCGCGGAGCAGGTCGCCAAGGCGACGCCGCTGTCCCCGCTGGAGGCCGCCGACCGCGAGGACGCCCTGGGCGACTGGTTCGACGACCACGGCATCGCGGGCGGCTGGGAGCTCGCGCCGACGTTCGTGCAGGCCGGGCTGGACACCGACTGGCTGGACCGGGTGGCGGCGACCGTGGACGAGGGGACGCTCGAAGGCGCCGTCAGATGGCTCAACTACACGGTGGAGACCGAGCTGCTGATGAACGAGATCGAGGACTCCACGACCCGGGTCTCGAACCTCGTGAACGCGGCCAGGCAGTACTCGCAGCTCGACCGGGCGCCCTACCAGGTCGCCGATGTGCACGAACTGCTGGACAGCACGCTGATGATGCTCTCCGGGAAGATCGGTCCCGGTGTCAGGGTCGTCAAGGACTACGACCGGTCGCTGCCCCGGATCCCCGCCTATCCGGGCGAGCTGAACCAGGTGTGGACGAACCTCGTCGACAACGCCGCCTCGGCGATGGGCGGCGAGGGCACCCTGACCGTGCGCACCGCACTCGAACGGGAGCAGCTGCTCGTCGAGTTCCGCGACACGGGGCCCGGCGTGCCGGAGGAGATCCGCGGCCGGATCTTCGATCCGTTCTTCACCACGAAGCCCGTGGGCGAGGGCACCGGGCTCGGCCTGGACATCTCCTGGCGCATCGTCGTGAACAAGCACCACGGGCATCTTCAGGTGCACTCCGTACCCGGCGACACCCGTTTCCAGGTCTTCCTGCCGCTCACCGCGGCGGAGGCCGGCACCGGACCCGACGCCCTCCGATCCGACACCCCTCAGGAGACGTCATGACCTCTTCCCTTCCGGACGGACCGGACGGACCGGACGGCATCGACCCGCACGTGCCGCCGAGCGGCACGGGATGCGTCGAGTGCGAGGCGGCGGGCGGCTGGTGGTTCCATCTGCGGCGCTGCGCCCTGTGCGGTCACGTCGGCTGCTGCGACGACTCCCCCTCCCGGCACGCCACGACCCACCACCGGAGCACGGGTCACCCCCTGATCCGCAGCTTCGAGCCGGGCGAGACCTGGTTCTGGAACTTCGGGACGTCCGAGCTGTACGGGTCGGGGCCCGACCTCGCCCCGCCGCTCAGCCGCCCGGCGGACCAGCCCTCGCCGGGACCGGCGGGACGGGTGCCGGCGGACTGGGCGCGGACCCTGCGCTGACCGGGTCCGCCGGCCGCCGGCCGCGGCGGAACCCTCCGTTCCGGGTCGGCCGCCACCCGGTCGGGCGTACCGCCGCGGCTGCGGGGTCCGCGGGATGGCGGTGTCATGGAGACAGGCTCACGCAGGGCCGCGCCACCGTTTGTGGCAGGGGCAACCGGTTACACGAGCGGATGGCGCGCATTCGTCCAAGCAAAGGTGGCTGTTCATGATGTCCGGCACGCATCTCGATCTGACGCTCACTCTCACCGGCGGCACGGCCGCCGACGCGCGGGCCGTCGTCCACACGCTCGAACCCGTCTTCGGATCGGCGGACACCCTGCCCGGCGACGACGGCGCCACGGTCTACACGGTGTCCTTCGACGGCGACGCGTCGGCCGGCGACGGGCAGACCTCCGCCGGCTCCACGCTCTCCTCGTCCGTCACCGTCACCCTGCAGGGCAGCCCGGAGGCCGTGCGCCGGGCCGACGAGACGCTCTCGGCGGCCTTCAACGTCAAGGAGGGCGGTACGGCCCCGGGTGACCAGGAACAGGAGCGGGAGCTGCACCTGGAGCCCTAGGTCCTGTCGTCCTTCCGGCGGGTGAGGCACCGTCCCGCTCCGGGGCGGTGCCTCACCCGTCGAGCCCAACGGCCTCATCCGTCGGGCCCAACGGCCTCATCCGCCGGGGCGCAGGGCCCGCATCTGGACGTCGAGGGGGGCCAGCCCGACGTCGCGGCGGCGCTCGTCCAGCGTCCCGGGCCGGCGGACCGGGTACGGGCGGAGGGTCGCGGGGTCGACGCGGGTCCCGTAGAACTGCGGCCGGCCCTGCTCCACGGCGCAGTGGTCGGCGATGTACGCGTGGTGCGGCGCCGGGCAGCGCCCGTCGGCCACGGCCTGCGCGATCAGGTCGCGACAGGCGAGCTGGAAGTCGAGGTCGGGCGCGTGCAGCAGGATCATCAGGGCCGCCGTGGAGGCGGGCGTCCCGACCAGGTCGGCGGCCGGCCAGGAATGGCGCCCGACGATCGTCCGCAGCGCCTCGGCGTTGTCCTCGCGGCACCGCGCGATGCGGTTCCGCGCGGCCGGTGTGGGACTGCCGTACGCTTCCGCGGTCGCCCGGTGGTCCTCCTCCACGCGGCGGACCAGCTCACGGGCGAGGGCGGACGCGAGCGCCGGCAGCACGGCCGGGCGGCCCTCCGGGGCCACGCCGTGCGCAGGCCCCGTACAGGACCGTTCCGCCCGGCCCCCTCCCGCCCGGCCCCCTCCCGCCCGGTCCTGTCCCGTACGGTCCCGCTCTGCGCGGTCCTGCTCCGTGCGGCCCCGCTCGGCGCGCTCCGGGCCGGCCCGTCCCTCGTCGGCCCGGCGGGGGGACCCCGTGCGTGCGTCCCCCCGCGCGCCGGTGCGCGCGAGGCGGGCCGTGTCGCCCGGACCGGTCACGGCTCCGCCCGTACGTCCAGCGAGAACCACACCCGTTTGCCCCTCTCTCCGGGCTCGGGCGGTAGGACACCCCAGTCGTCGGTCAGCACGGCCACTATGGCGAGTCCGCGTCCGGACTCCTCCGCCGTGCCCGCCGTGCAGTGGCGCGGCAGTTCGGTGGAGCGGTCGGCGATCGTGACGCGCACCCCGTGACCGGTGTACTCGACACTGATCGTGACCGTGTCGGCGGGGCCCCGGCTGCCGTGCCTGACGGCGTTGGCGAACAGCTCGTCGGTCGCCAGGACCGCGTTGTCGAGCAGTTCCTCGGACAGCGGGCAGTGCGCGAGCTGTCCGGCGACCATGCGGCGCACGCCGGAGGCACGTGAAGGCTGGGCGGGCACCACGGCGCGGAAGACCCTGGGGCCGTTCGCCGGGGCGGGAGGGGCCGGGGCCGCGGGGGTGACGGCCACCGTCCGGGCGCTCTCGGCGGTCCAGACGGGAACGGAGGGCGCGTCGGGATCCGTGGCGTCCGCCAGTGAGGGTGACGGCGGGCGGCGGTCCGCACGGAATGCCGTCATCGTGCCTCCTTCGTGTGCAGCACGGGTGGGCGGGGTCTGGGCAGCTGCTCGTGCAGCCAACCCCGCGGACGGGTGGGACGGCCAGGGGGTGCGGAGGTTGTCCGGTTGCAGCCGCGTAGTGGTGTGACATGTATGTTCGATCGCGTGAGCGATGCGGGTGGCGGCCGGGCCGTGGACCGCGGGCGTTCCGCCCGCGGTCTGTTCGGGCTGAGCGGCAGACGTGTGCTGGTCACCGGCGGTACACGCGGACTCGGCGAGCAGATCGTGCGGCTGCTGGCGGCCGAGGGCGCCCGGGTGGCGACCTGCGCCCGCACGGCGGAGGACCTCGACGTGCTGCGGAAGTCGCTGGCCTCCCCGGGCTCCGGGCAGTTGTTCACCCGGGCGCTGGACGTCACCGCGCCCGAGCGGCTGGAGGGCTTCGTCGCCGCCGCGGCACGGCGTTTCGGCGGCCTGGACGGGGTGGTGGCGTCCGCGGGCGGTTCCCGCGGGCGGGGTCTGGAGCGGACGGACGCCGCGGACTGGGCCGCGACCTGGGAGCTGAACGTCGGACACACCGCGCGTCTGGTGCGGGCCGCGGTCCCCCCGCTGCGGACGGCGGGCGGCGGCTCGGTCGTGGTCGTCTCCTCCATCTCCGGCTGGAAGCCGGGTCCGGACGCCCAGTACGGGAGCGCGAAGGCCGCCCAGATCCACCTGGCCGCCTCGCTGGCCCGTGAACTCGGCCCCGACGGGATCCGGGTGAACGCCGTCTCGCCGGGATCGATGCTCGTCCCGGGCCGCCGCTGGGACCGGATGCGGACGCGGGAGCCCGAGGCCTTCGCCGCCTTCGTCCGGACGGAGCTGCCGGGCGGCGGACCGGTCGCGCCGCAGGAGGTGGCGCGCGTGGTGGCGTTCCTGCTGTCCGACGCGTCGAGCGGGATCTCGGGGGCCAACCTGCCCGTCGACCGGGCCCAGAACGCGCCCTCCCCCGACGGCTACTGAGCCGTCGTGCGAGCGGGCCGTCCCCGGGCCGGGCCTCATGCCACGGCGCCCAGCACGGGACGGGACCTGCGTTCGAACTCCTGGACCAGCGGCTCGTGGCGGCTGGGGGCCAGCCGGGTGCGGAAGTCGCGCAGGGCCTGGACGGAACGCTCGCTGTGCACCGTGCTCAGGGCGTTCAGCGCCTCGGTCGCCGTGCCGATGGCCTCGTCGAGCCGGTTCTGCTGCAGGTGCGCGGTCGCCAGCACGGAGCGGCTGATGGCCTGGCGCCTGCGCCGGTCCGCGTTGGCGACGACGGACTCCCCGGCCGTGCGCTCCGCCTGCGCGGCCAGGCCGAGGTCCCGGAAGCAGAGGGCGGATTCGGCCTGGAGGTAGTGGTGGTCCAGGTAGCGGACCCAGACGGACTCCTGCGCCGCCCCCCGGCTCGCGTCCAGGTGCCGCTCCGCCTGCCGGAGGGCCTCGGTCGTCTCCTCGACGCGGTTGCGCGCCGCGTGGCCGCGCGCCGCCATCGCGTACAGCCGCATCAGGCCGAGCGGGCTGCCCGAGTCCTTTGCGGTGGCGATGCCCGCCCGGGCCAGCGCCACCCCCTCGTCCGGGCTGCCGAGCCCGGTGGCCAGGTGGGAGAGACCGGCCAGGATCTGCCCGCCCAGCACCCGGTCCCGGCCCTCCGCGCAGAGCCGCAGCGCCTGGATCATGTAGCGCTGCGCCAGTCCGTACTCCCCCGCGTCGTACGAGCTCCAGCCGGCCATCGCGGCGAGGCGGGCCGCCGCGGCGAACAGCAGGCGCTGCTGGTACGGGGGCGTGCCGCGGCGCTGCAGCATGGGGACGACCTCGGTGCACAGGTAGTGCACGATGCTGGTGCGCACCCCTCCGCCGCCGAAGTGGTTGTCCATCTGGTCGAACATGCCGATCATGGCGTGCACCTGCTCGACCGGTCCCCCGTCGGTCACCGGGTCGAGGCGGACCGCCTCGGGGCTCTCGACCAGCCAGAGCAGCCACTCCCGCTGGGGGTTCAGCAGGGCGCCCGCGACGAAGGGGACCGTACCGAGGAGCGTACGGCGCGCGATGTCCGTGGAGCCGAGCTCGGCCAGGATGTGCAGGGTGTCCGCCAGGTCCTCGCGGTAGGCGAGTGCCCTGCCCACCACCGGACGCTGCTGCTCGGGCAGGAAGCCCAGGTCCGTGGGCGAGACGGGCAGACCGAGCCGCTCGGACAGGACGGCGGCGATCAGCTCCGGTGTACTGCCCCGTGGTTGCTGTCCGTTCAGCCAGCGGGTGACCGACGCCTTGTCGTAGTTGGACTCCGTGCCCTGCCGGCGCCCCAGTTCGTTGACGCGCAGGGCGAGCGAGGCGTAGGAGCAGCCGGCTTCCCCGAGCGCGGCCGCCAGTGCCTTGTTGGCCCCGGCGGGAGCCTTACCCGGGTTCCTCGGTCGTCCGTCGCTCACGGTGGCCATCCAGGTCTCGCTCGTGGTGCCGTGCGGGCTCGCCCGACCTGGCGCGACGTCAGTCCCGCTGCCGTCCGGCGCCGTTGCGCCGAAGCCACCGGGCTGTGCGCCAGATCACTCGGTCCCTATGATTGCGTACGCACTCAACCCGCAACAAGCATTCTGATAATTTCAGAACGATCCGCACGGCCCTGTCTGTGTCGGCGACCCCGTGGCACACTGCTCGCTGTGACGGCCGCTGTCGGGAGGTAGGACGTGAGCGACAACCGCTCGGGCGGCAGCGCGCCGACCGTCCTGCGGATGGTTCTCGGGAAGCGGCTGCGCCATCTGCGGGAGCGGGCCGGAATCTCTTTCGAGGAGGCCGCGCGGACCATAGAGGTGACGCCTCTGACGGTCCGCCGGATGGAGAAGGCCGAGGTCGGCCTCCGCATCCCCTACGTGAAGGAGCTGCTGCGCGCCTACGGGGTCCCCTCCCCGGAGGTGGACGACTTCCTCTCGATGGCCAGGGAGGCCAACCGGCCCGGCTGGTGGTACTCCTACCGCGACGTGCTCCCGGAGTGGTTCAGGGCGTACGTGAGCCTGGAGAGCGAGGCCGGCGTCATCCGGCTCTACGAACCCCACTACGTGCCGGGCCTGCTGCAGACGCACGACTACGCGGCCGCGCTGCTGCGCACCGGTTTCCCCAACGAGACCAAGGAGGAGATCGACCGCCGCGTCGACCTGCGCCTCAGGCGCCAGGACCTGCTCGCCAAACCCGACGCGCCGGCCGTCTGGGCCATCCTGGACGAGACGGTGCTGCGGCGGCCGGTGGGCGGGGCCGAGGTGATGCGGGCCCAGATCGACCGCCTGGCCGAGTCCCTGGACATGCCGAAGGTCCGGATCCAGGTGCTGCGCTTCTCGGTGGGCGCGCATCCCGGCGCGTTCGGCCCGTTCCACTACTTCCGCTTCGGTTTCTCCGAACTCCCCGACGTCGTCTACACCGAGAGCCTCGCCGGCTCGGTCTACGTCGACCAGCCCGCCGACGTCGTGACGTACCTCGAAGTGCTGGACCGGATGTCCGTGCAGGCGGAACCGGTCGACCGGACCAGGACCATCCTGGGTGAACTGCGTAAGGAGTTGTGAGCCATGACCTCCACGAACCCCTTCCCCGGCGGCGTGTCCGCCGTCGAGCTGGGAACCGAGGGCTGGGAGAAGCCCTGGAGCGGCACCAACGGCGGCAGCTGCGTCGAGGCCAAGCGGCTGCCCGACGGAAGCGTCGCCTTCCGCCAGTCCAAGGACCCGGACGGGCCCGCGCTGGTCTACAGCAGGGACGAGATGGTCGCGTTCCTGGCGGGCGCGAAGTCCGGCCAGGCCGACTTCCTCGTCGCCTGACCCGCCTCGTGGCGCCACCGCGGTCGTACAGACGTCCATCACTACGACCGCACAACCGGACAACCCGCACGCACACTCCCGCCGTGCGGGTCGTCCGGTCACACTGAGAAGTCGGCCGCCCCGGAGGGAGTGTCATGCACACACTCCACGAGGCCGTCACCCGGTGCCGGACGCTGGTCGTCGAGGGCCCCGACGGCATCTGCCGGGACCCGGTCCTCGCCGAGCTGGCCCGCGGCGGCTTCCTGGTCCGGCGCTTCCGGGGACAGCTGCACCACCTGGACCCGACCCGCCCCTACCGTGAAATCCTCGCCGCCCCCGGCCTGCTGGCCGTGGACGGCGGCGTCGTCCACGAACTCGTCTACGGGCCGCTGCGCCGCGGGCAGTCGCGGGTGACCTGGATCCAGGCGCTCGACTTCGCGGAGGCCGTCGCCGAACGGGACGGCGCGCTCCTCCATCTGACGGACTCCGGGCCGGACTCCGGGCGCGTCGCGGACCCCGAGGGCGCCGAGGCGGCCGATGCCTACGCCCGTGCGTTCCGCACCCTCGGCCAGCACGTCCCCGTGGTCCCCGTCGACATCGGGCGCCCCACTCCCGCCGTCCGCGCCACAGACCTGCCGCCCCTGCAACTTGCCCGCCGTAAAAGGAAGTTGACGGTAGGTTGGTGAGGGACCGCGTGACGCACGGCAGGAGACCCCCATGGCAGACGGCCAGACCGCTCCCGACCAGGACGCCCTCTCCCGGATCGACACCACGGTGCCGCATTCGGCCCGCATCTGGAACTACTGGATGGGCGGGAAGGACAACTACGAGGTCGACCGGGAGGCGGGCGACGCCTACCGCCGGATCGCGCCCAACATCGAGACGATGGCCCGCGCCTCCCGGGAATACCTGATCCGTACCGTGACGTTCGTCGCCGGCGAGCTGGGCATCCGCCAGTTCCTGGACATCGGCACCGGACTGCCCACCTACGACAACACCCACCAGGTCGCCCAGCGCATGGCGCCGGAGTCCCGGATCGTCTACGTGGACAACGACCCCCTGGTGCTGCGGCACGCCCAGGCGCTGCTCACCAGCACACCCGAAGGGGTCACCGACTACATCGACTCCGATCTGCGCAATCCCGGGCGGATCATCGAGGCGGCAGGCGAAATACTCGATTTCGACAAGCCCCTCGCACTGATGCTGATGGGCATCCTGGGTCACATCCAGGACTACGAGGAGGCCAGGTCGATCGTGCGCCGACTCCAGGCCGCCCTGCCGCCGGGCAGTTACTTCGTCCACTACGACAGCACCGACACCGACGCGGAGCTGAAGCGGGCGCAGGAGGGGTACGACGACACCGGCGCCGTCCCGTACGTGCTGCGCAGCCCCCGGCAGATCGCCGCGTACTACGACGGCCTCGAACTGCTGGACCCCGGCATCGTCTCCTGTCCGCTGTGGCGTCCCGAGCCGGGCACCGACCCGCAGCCGACGGACGTGTACGGGGGAGTCGCCCGCAAGCCCTGACGCCCGCGGCGCACGGGCGTGGACCGGGCCCGTACGCCGGTCCGCACGGTCCGCGGAAAGGCGTCGGCCGCGTGGTCGGCCGCCGAGGTGCACGTGCCGGGACCGGGGCGCTCGGCGGTGCGCGGGTCAGGAGGCCGTGCGGGCTTCGAGGTCGTTGCGGGTGTCGTCGCCGTACACGCCCGTCTCGTCCCCCCGGATGCCGTACCAGAGCTGGAAGCGGGCCACCGCCGCCGTCAGCGTGGCGTCGTACACGCCGCTGAGCGTGCCCCGGTCGTACACGTTCGGGATGCGCAGCAGCCGTTCCTGCAGGTCGCTCACCGCCGGGCCGCTGTCGCCCTCGCGCAGGGTGCCGGGTCCGTCCGGGTCGGCGCCCTGCGGAACGGCGGCCGACGCCGGTGGCGCGGACGAGGCGGCAGGGGGCAGCGCCTGCGCGGTACCGGCGGTGTCCCCGTCCCGGGTGAGCAGCAGGGCCGCGCCGAACCCCGCCACCGCGGCCGTCACCGCGGTGACGGCGAGCGTCGTACGCCGCAGCGAGGAGCTTCGGCCGTGCGCGGGCGCGTGCGCGGTCCGGCGTTCGCGCCGCACCGGCCGTCGTACGGGCCGGTCGTCGTCCGCGGCAACCGGCGGCGGTTCCCCGGTGTCGTCCTCCGTGACCGTGACCGTGACCGTGGCCGATGTGGTGTCCTCGGCCACCGGGACGGCGACGACCTCGTAGCCCTCGTCCGGGTCGCGTTCCCTCTCCCGCACCTGCCGCAGCAGCTCCGACAGGGAACTCTGCTGCTGACGGCGCAGGACGTGGGTCGGCTCCAGGGGCGCGCGACGCGTCGGCTCTTCGGGGTCGAACGGTGTCGACAACCTGCTCTCCCTCCGGGTGCTCCTGGGAAGGGATACGCGTGTCCCCGCCCGCCGGTTCAACACGGCGGCGACGCTTCGGCGACGGCGGATCCTGGTACGGAGGACACCGACCGCGTCCCACGACGAGAACGGACCCGTGTCATGCAGTTGCTTCCCTTCGGTACCGACCACGCCGCGACGGTGGCGGGTTGGCCCGTCTCCGCGGCGGAGGCGGTGATGTGGTGCGGGCTGCGGGAGTTCCCCGTCGCCGAGGAGACCGTCGCGGCCTGGCAGCACGCGCCGGACGTGGCGGCCCGTGTCCTGTCGGACGGTGGACGGGTGCTGGGGTACGGGGAGTTGTGGTTCGACGCCGAGGGGGACGAGGTCGAACTGGCCCGGATCGTCGTGGCGCCCGGGGCCCGCGGGAAGGGACTGGGACGCGAACTGGTGCGGGCCCTGGTCGCGGAGGCCCGGCTCTCGGGCCTGTCGGACGTGTTCGTACGGGTCCACCCGGGCAACGCGGTGGCGCTGCGCTGCTACCGCGGAGCGGGGTTCGAGACGGTCGCCGCCGCATCGGCCCGGGAGTGGAACGCCGGCCAGCCGGTCGACTACGTCTGGCTGCGGCACGTCTCCTGAGGGACATGGGCAGGGGGACGTGGGCAGGGGGACGTACGTGATCGGAGGAACTCGGCCGGAGCGTCGGGGTCCTGTCCGGCGCCGCGGGACACGGCGGAGCCGGGTCGGCGGCGCGCCGCCGACCGTGCCGCCCGCGGCGCCGCACACCGTGCCGCCCGCCACGCCATCCACCACGCCATGCGCCGTGCCGCCTGCCGCGGACGGCGAAACGACCCGGACCCCCCGGACGTTGCGCCGGACGAGGGATCTCTGACGTCGTATCAGCGATGCGTCGCGTTTCCCGTCGGTGAACGTGAAAGAGAGTCAGGTGCACAACCGATTTGTACGACAATCGTTTCGCTCGGAGGACCTCGTATGCCCGCCTCACCGCTCTCCCGTTCCGCCGGCATCCGTACCGGCGCCGCAGCCCTCACCACCGCCGCTCTCGCCGGCACCGCTCTCCTGGGGGCACCGGCCGCCCAGGCCGCCCCCTCCCCCGGCGACAAGGGTGACGTCAAGGTTCATGCCGAAACGACGTCCCCCACCGACCAGCGCACCGAGTCGAAGGTCTGCAAGTTCTACCTGTCCGCCTTCAACTTCGAAGGCGTGCCGGGGATCACCTGGACCATCGAGCCGCAGCCGACGGCCTCGGCCAGCGGCACGCTCACCGGCACCCTCGCCCTCCCCATCGGCACCGGCTACACGGACACGCTCGCGCTCCCCGACGGCGAGTACAAGCTCACCTTCAAGCCGACGGGTGCGGCGGGGGCGAGCAAGGAGAAGACGTTCACGGTCGACTGCAACCCCGCCGCCGCGACCGGGACGGACGCGAAGCCCGACGCCAAGGCCGACGCCAAGGCCGAAGCGAAGGCGGAAGCCAAGCCCGACGCCAAGGCGCAGACGCCCAGCGGCGCCGTGCCCGCGGGCGGCGGCGGTCTCGCCGAGGCGCCGACCGTGTCGGCGGTCGCGGCAGCCGGCGCGGTGGGCCTGGTCGGCGTGTCCGGCTTCGTCTACTTCCGGCAGCTGCGTCGCCGGACCGACGGTGCCGCATAATCACGCGCCCAGGCCCTGGTACCGCACGCGTGCCTACCGCCTGACGAGAACGGCGATCCTGACGTTCTCCCTGGTGATGGGCGGCATCTGGTGGGTCGAGGACGACGGCCGGCCCGCCGAGCCGGCCGCCGCCTCGGCGGTGGACCCCGGGGACGCGAAGGCGTCCCCGGGTCCGCCCGCCTCCACGACACCGGAGCCCTGGCGCACCCCCGCTCCCGAACAACCTCCCGTCCGCCCTCCGGCCCCGCCGGACCCCTCGGCACCACCGTCCCGGACACCGCAGCCGCTGCCGCGGTCCGAGCCCAGGTTCGTGAGCATCCCGTCCCTCGGCCTGGACGCCCCGCTCGTCGGGCTGCGGCTGGACGGGCGGGGGCAGCTCACCGCCCCGCCGCTCGACCGGCCCGAGCTGGCCGGCTGGTACGTGGGCGGGCCCACTCCCGGCGAGGCGGGCACCTCGGTGATGGTCGGCCACCTGGACAACCGCTCCGGCCCCGCGGTCTTCGCCGGCCTGAGCACGCTGACACCCGGCCGGATCGTCGAGGCCCGACGCTCCGACGGCCGCACCGCCGTGTACACGGTGGACGCCGTCCGCATGTACGAGAAGGCGCGCTTCCCCAGTCAGGAGGTGTACGGGACCAGGAACCGGCCGGAGCTGCGGCTGATCACCTGCGGCGGCACGTACGACCGGAAGACCGGCTACCGGAGCAACGTCGTCGTCTTCGCCCACCTGACGAAGACCTACGGCCCCGCGCACACCACCTAGCGCGACGGCCCCGGCCGCTCCCGGGCGGGTCTCCGACGTCGCCGTCGCCCAGTGGTCGCGCTGTGCCGCAGGACGGTGCCGGGGGCCGGGCCGGTGAGCGCGGGCAGCGGTGCGAGGAGCTGCGGCCGCCGTGCACGTCGAGCAGCGCGCCGACGCACCGCAGTCCGCGCGGCCGGTCCCGGAAGCGGTGGCCGTCGACGGTGCCGGCTGTCTCTACGGGGCGCTGCGGGCGGGTGCCGCCGGGTTCCTCGTCAAGGACATGGCCCTGGAGGACATCATCGACGCGATCCGGGTCGTCGCCGCCGGGGACGGGCTGCTCGCACCGAGCGTGACCCGCCGTCTCATCGGCGAGTTCGCCGGCCGCCCGGAGGTGCCGGCTCCGGGCGGGGCGATCGCTGGTGGTGTCGGGGCGTGGAGGGACGCCGGCCAGTCGGTCAGGATCCGGTTGACCTCGTCGGGGCGTTCCTGCTGGACCCAGTGGCCGCAGTCCTCGACGGGGTGGGAGGAGACCGGGCCGGGCGGGGTGACGGGGAACGCCTCGACCGCGTCGGCCAGCCGGCTCAGGGGGGCGTCCAGTGCACCGGCGACGAAGAGCGACGGCTGGGTGAGAGGTGCGCCGTCGAAAGCGGCGAGGTCCTCCCGGTCGCGGTCCATGTTCCGGTAGCGGTTGAGCGCCCCCGTGAGGCCGGTCCGCTCGAACTCGGCCGCGCAGAACTCGAGTTCCCCGTCCGTCAGCCAGGACGGGCGGGCCGGTACGAACCGGTCGCGGAGCCTGCCGCCCTCCGGGACGAAGAAGACCGGGCCCTCCCCCGGCGCCGGCCCCGTGCCGGCGGACAGCGTGGCGTAGAAGCCGGCCGGCCACCCGCGCACGTCCTGCTCGATCTCCGCCTCCCCCGGCCCGGCTCCTGGAAGTAGCGGACGTAGAACTCCTCTTTCCCGCCGATCATGGCGAAGGCGTCGGACGGCCGCATGCCGCCCCGGGGCGCGTACGGCACACCGGACGTCCCGACGGCGGTGAACACGTCGGGCCTGAGCAGCGGAGCCGGCGGCGATGGTGGAGCCCCGGTCGTGGCCGACGACCACCGCGTTCTCCTCGCCGAGCGCGCGGACGACCGCCACGTTGTCCTCGACGTGGGCTCCGATCCGGTACGCCCCGGCGTCGTCGGGGGCCGAGGAGCGCCCGTAGCCGCGTACGCCGAGGGCCACCGCGCGGTAGCCCGCCGCGGCGAGCGCCGGGAGCCGGTGGCGCCGGGAGTGCCGGAGCTCGGGGAAGCCGTGCACCAGCAGGGCCAGCGGTCCGGTGCCCTGCTCGACCAGGTGGATCCGGCCACCCGGAACGTCGACCAGCCGGTGCGTGGCGCCCGCCGGGGTGAACGGGCCGGTGTCCTGCGGCATGTGCCCTCCTCGAACGGATTCCACTGCTCCCGGTCATCGGGGCGTCCGCACCGGAAGGAAGGACGTTGCCGTTCCGGCAGAACCGGCCGGGGAAGGGCGGGTTCCCGCCGACTCCGAACGCCCGCGCGGCCCGGTGAACCGGACTGCGCGGCGGCACGTACTGAAGGAGGGCGTCCACCTCGCGGGAGGCCCACGGAAGTGACGCTGTGTCAGGACAGTCGCGTCAGGACAGTCGCACGGGAGCCGTGGATGAGGCATGCACGACGGAATGTTCAGCGGATCGCACGGTTCGCCGCCATCGGCGGACTGGCCTGCGGAGGGCTGATGGTCTCGCATGCCGTGGCGAGTGGGACGCCGGACGGTCCGCGGACCGCGGGCGCCGAGACCCGGGCCGCGCGGACGGGCCAGGAACTGGTCGCCGAACTGGGCACCTCCCGTACGGCGGGCAGCTGGATCGACGCCGAAGGGCGTCCGGTCGTCGCGGTGACCGACGAGAGGGCCGCGGCCGACGTACGCGACGCCGGCGCCGTCGCCAAGGTCGTCCGGCACACCATGCGCGACCTCAGGTCGGCCACCGGGGTGCTGAAGGCCGCGCCCAGGGTGGCCGGCACCTCCTGGGCGCTGGACTACGCGGCCAACCAGGTGGTGGTGCGCGCCGACAGCACCGTCTCCGCGGCCGAGTGGGCGCGGCTGACCGAGGTGGCCGAGGGCATCGGCGCGTCGGTGCGCATGGAGCGCACGAAGGGCACGTTCACCCCGCGGCTGAACGGCGCCGACGCGCTCTTCGCCGGCTCGGGACGCTGTTCGGCCGGCTTCAACGTGACGAACGGCCGGGAGAACTTCATCCTCACCGCCGGCCACTGCGGTCCCGTCGGCACGACGTGGTTCTCGGACCAGCAGGGGAACCGTCAGGTCGGGGACACCGTCTCCGGCTCGTTCCCCGGCGGCGACTTCTCGCTCGTGCGGTACGGCCCCGGCACCGCCCTCAGCGGCGCCGACGTCGTGGCCGTCGGCGGCGGCCGGGGCGTACGGATCACGGGGGCGGCCGACCCGGCCGTCGGCCAGCAGGTCTTCCGCAGCGGCAGCACGACCGGTCTGCGGTCCGGCCGGGTGACGGGGCTGAACGCCACGGTCAACTACCCGCAGGGCACGGTCACCGGCCTCATCGAGACCACGGTGTGCGCGGAACCGGGCGACAGCGGCGGCCCGATGTTCGCCGACGGCCTGGCCCTGGGCGTCACCTCGGGCGGCAGCGGGGACTGCACCAGCGGCGGTACGACGTTCTTCCAGCCGGTGACCCGGGCGCTCGACTCGCTCGGTGTGAAGCTGGCGAGCGACCCCGCGGCGGCCGGCCGGGCCGCGCCCCCGTCCGACGGCACCGACGGCACCGACGACGGCGCCGCGGTACCGCCCGGCACCTCCGCGACCGCCCCCGGCGGCGCGGTCCCGCCGGGGGCCATGGGCCCGGCGGACACGGTGCCCGAGGGCCGGACCGACCGTGCGTCCTCGGCGCTGGAGCGGCTGGGGGACTACCGGAACCTCGGTCCCGGGCTGTTCGTCGTCGCGGGGAGCCTGCTCGCGCTGGTGGCGCTGCGCATCCGTTCGGAGCGGGGCCGCAGGCGCTACCGCAGCCAGTACTCGCAGAGTTGGGGCTGACCGGGGCGTTTACTGGGACCATGACACGCCCCCGTGACGACCTCCACCAGGCCCCCGACCACCAAGCCTCCGACCACCGGGTATCCGACCACCGAGCCTCCGACCACCGGGCTCCCGTCGTCGTCGGCACCCCGGGCTCCTTCGCCCGCGGCGTGCTGGACGAACGGCACCCGGCCGTCGTCGAGCGGGTACGGCGGGCCACCCCGTACCCGCCGGAGCTCCAGCGGGCGCTGGACGTCCTCCTCCAGGAGATCACGCAGGGGACGGTCGGACGGCTGGACGACGGCGAACCGGATGCCGCGTGGTGGCGGGACGCGCCCCACTACGGGCGGCAGTGGGCGGAGGTGCCGTTCCTGTGGGCGGAGAGCTTCTTCTACCGCAGGCTCCTGGCCGCGCTGCGGTACTTCACGCCGGGCCCGTGGCGGGGCATCGACCCCTTCGCCCCGTTCAAGAACGCCGAACTGGCGGGCGCCGGGGTGGACGAAGAGCTCTCCGCCCTCGACCGCCTCGCCGGTCTCACGCCGCCGGAGCGGGACCGCACGCTCCTGCTCTCCTCCCTCTGGGGCAACCGCGCCGACCTCGGCTTCCGGCTGGACACGGGTGAGGCGGGACCGGGCGACAGGGTGCCGGGGCTCGTCGTCGACGACTCGCCCGTGCTGTGGGACGTCCTCGCGGCCGGCCGGCCCGGGAAGGTCTGTCTCGTCGCCGACAACGCCGGCCCGGAACTGCTCCCCGACCTGGTCCTCGCCGATCACCTGCTGACCACCGGGCGGGCCGCCCGCGTGGTCCTGCACCTCAAGCCGTATCCGTACTACGTCTCCGACGCCACCACCGCCGACGCGCTCGCTTGCCTCGACCGTCTGGCCGGGGCCTCCGGCCACGCGTCGGCGACCGGCGCGCGGCTGCGGCGGGCCGTGGGCGACGGACGGCTGGTCCTGCGCGCCCACCCGTTCTCCTGCGCACCCCACTCCTACGACCGGATGCCCGCCGACCTGCGGGAGGACTTCGCGTCCGCCACGCTCACCGTGATGAAGGGCGACCTCAACTACCGCCGTCTGGTCGGCGACCGGCACTGGCCGGCCACCACGCCGTTCGCCGGGGCGACCGCGTACTTTCCCGGCCCGGTGGCGGCGCTGCGCACGCTCAAGTGCGACGTCGTGACCGGACTGGCACCGGCCGTCCTGGCACGGCTGGACGCGGACGCCGGGGCCTGGCGCACGAGCGGGACGCACGCCCTCGTCCAGGTCAGGACCTGACCGTTCGCCGCGCTCCGCGGGCGGGGGGGGCGGGGCCGTGCCCCGTCGTTCCTTGGGCCCGCGGCGGCGGCGGCGCGGGCACCGCATACCATCACCCTGATGAGCAGCCGGACGCCCCACGGAGCGCGCCGCGTCGCACGGGACGCGGCGCCGTGCTCCGCGCCGGCCGTGCTGCTCGCGGTGCTGGTGGCGGTACTGGTGGCGTGTCCGGTGTACGTGTCCGCGCACGACCGGACGGCTCCGGACCCCGCTCCCGTGCCGGTGGCCGCCGTCTCCGTCGCCCATGACCGGCTCGGCTCCCCCGCGGAGCACGACCGGTGCTGCGGTCTGCCCACCCGCGAGGCGCGCGCCGTACTGCCGGCGGGGGCCCACCCCCTGCCCGCGGTGGCACCCCGGATGCCGTACGCGGCCCGGCCGGCCGCCGTGCCGTACCTTCCCGTACGGCCGCCCACTCACAGGGCCCCCGACCTCCATGTCCTGCAGGTGCAGCGGATCTAGACCGGCGTCCCGCACCACGACGTCCGTCCGACCCTCACCCACCGCCGCCCGGAGACCCGGCGCGGCGGGGACAAGGAACGCCTTCCCATGAGCAGGACCAGCAAGAAGTCGGCCGCGACGGCCCGCAAGGCCCGCATCGAGGAGATGCGCCGTGCCGAGAAGGCCCGCGAACGCAGGAACCGCATCCTGACCATCACGGTCAGCACGGCCATCGTCGCCGGGCTCGTCGGTTTCGGCGCGTACTACATCAACGACGCGAACGAGAAGGACGCGCGGCAGCAGGCGGCCGCGAAGAAGCCCGTCCGGGGCGAGAAGACCTGGGACGCGAAGAAGCTGTCCCAGAACCACGTCACGAAGTCCGTGTCGTACCCGATGAACCCACCGGTCGGCGGCGACCACCACCAGGCGTGGATGACGTGTGACGGCTCGGTCTACACGAAGGCGATACCGAACGAGAACGCGGTGCACTCGCTGGAGCACGGCGCGGTCTGGATCACGTACAACGACAAGGCGGCGGACGCCGACGTGAAGACCCTTGCCGACAAGGTCGGCAGGACGCCGTACACGCTGATGAGCCCGGTGGAGGACCAGGCCGGCGCTCTCATGCTGTCGGCCTGGGGCAAGCAGCTGACCGTGGAGAAGGCGTCCGACCCGCGGGTCCGGCAGTTCCTCACGAAGTACGTGCAGGGCCCGCAGACCCCCGAGCCGGGGGCCGCCTGCACCAACGGCGTCGACGCGGCCTGACCGGCCGGACGCGACCTGACCGGCCGGGCGCGGCCTGGCCCGTACGGGCGACACCGCCCGCCCCGGCGCGGCCCGCCCGGCGTGGGAGCGGCCGGGCCGCCGGGCGTTCCCGCATCCTCTCCTCGACGCACGCGACCGGACACGACCGGACGCGAACAGATCACGAGCGAACGCGACCGGCAGCCGGCCGTTCGCCGCCGCGACGAGGAGGAACCCCGTGCCGGTACGCCCCACACCCCGCGGAACGCCCGCGCGCAGAACGCCCCCGCGCGGAACGTCCCTGCTGCTGACCGCGGCGGCCGTGCTGGCCGCCGCGGGCTGGACCACGGTGGGACAGCCGGCCGGGGAGGCCCCCCGGCACCGGGCGCCGGAGCCGCCCGCCGCGTCGACCGTCTGCGCCCCCGCGGGCACCCTGAGGGGTCCCGGCGGGCAGCGGGCCTCCGTCAGCCTCTGCGCGAACGGCGGGGGTGCGGGGACGTCGCTGTCGGCCCCGGCCACCTGCCGGCGCGCCGGCGCGTCCGTCCGGTACGCCTGTCTGACCTCGGGCACCTGGACACTGCGCCGGGAGGGCCGGACCGTCGCCACGGGACCGCTGCCCGGCGGCAGGGAGAACCCCGGCCCCGGTACGTACGAGGTCACCGGCACGGTGCACGTCCGCTCCTCGCCCGCCGGTGTCGACCTGCGGGGCACGGTCCGCGCCGAACTGACGCTCACCGACCCCAAGCCGGTACCCACGCACCGCATCGAGGTCGACCGGCGGACGCTGCGGCCGCACGCGTCGACCACGCTGCGGTACACCGTCTCGCGCGACAGCGACGCGGGCGACGGCAGCGCCCGCTTCGGACTCATCGGGGAGGAGTCCTCGGGGGTGGAGCTGACGACGTCCGACGCCCGCTGTGTGAATCCGCTCACCGGTCGCCATCCGTCGACGGCCCGCAGCATGTACGCCCTGGACTGCGCCCTCACCGACCTCCAGCCGGGCCGGCCCTCCACGGTGATCGTCCGCGCCAGGGTGGCGGACGCCTGCACGAGCATCGTCTCGAAGCTCGGGTACTGGATGCCGCGGGGCCAGAGCCTCTACACCGGCGGCATGCTGGCCGGCCCCACGGTCACCTGCCGCTCCCCGGAGAACCGCGGACACTGACCCCGGAGCAGGCGAACGGCGGGCCGGCCCCGTGGAGGGGACCGGCCCGGCCGCGCGCCACGGTGTTCAGGTCCGCGGCGGCCGGTCGTCCCGGCCGTCACCGCCGAACTGGTCCCGCAGCTTGTCCTGCGCGGTGTCGACGTGCCCGCTGTACTTTCCCCGTGTCCGGTCGTCGACGGCGTCACCGGCCTTGTCGATGCCTTTGCCCGTCCGGTCCGGGTGGCCCTTCAGCATGTCCTTGAGCTTGTTCATGACGGACATGGGTCGTCCTCCTGATCGGTTCGCCCCGCTGCTTCCAGGGTCACCGCGGGCGGCGGGTTCCGCATCCCGGAGGACGGGCCCGGAGCCGCGGACCGGAAGGACGGGCACCCTTCGGGAGCCGCGTTCCTACGCCTCCGTACGGCACTCCGGGTGGCCCCAGCCGTCGGGGTTCTTCGCGATGGTCTCGCCCGCCGTGTACGGGCGGCCGCAGCGGCACCGGCCCGGGAACTTGGCCTTGAGCGTGCGCGAGGAGCCGGCGGAGGTCCGCGCGGAGGAGGACGCCGAGGAGGAAGAGGCCGAGGAGGACCCCGGGGACGACACGCGCTTCTTCGCGGGCACCGCCTTCCTGGCCGCCGGGGACTTCGGCGGTTCCGGGGAGCCCTGCCCGCTGCCCGCGGGCTGCTGGACGAACGCGGCCTGGCTCGCCGCCCGGTCCGCGAAGTCGTTGAGGGGGTCGCCGTCGACCTGGTGCGCGGGCACGTAGCGGAACTCCACCGAGCGGCCGTCGAGCAGTTCGTCGATCCGGACGACGAGTTCCCGGTTGGCCACGGGCTTGCCCGCCGCCGTCTTCCAGCCCTTGCGCTTCCAGCCGGGGAGCCAGGTGGTGACCGCCTTCATCGCGTACTGCGAGTCCATCCGGATCTCCAGCGGCACGTGCGGGGCGACGGCCGTCAGCAGCCGCTCCAGCGCCGTCAGTTCGGCGACGTTGTTGGTCGCGGTGCCGAGGGGGCCCGCCTCCCATTCGGTGGGGGTACCCGATCCGTCCCCGACGACCCAGGCCCAGCCTGCGGGGCCCGGGTTTCCCTTCGACGCCCCGTCACATGCGGCGATCACGCGTTCAGCCATGGGCAGATCATGCCAGGAACGCCCGCCGGGGAGGGGGGCGGGTCCGGCGCCCCGGGGGCGGGTCGCCGGTTGTGGTCCGTGGGCTATGTTGAAGCACCGTGGGACGTGAAGGAGGCGCATCGGTGCCATCGCCGCAGCAGGCCCGGGCGCAGGCGTCCGCGATCAGTCCCGGGAAGCCGGCCGCGGAGGCGGAGGCGGCTCCCACGACACGGCTGCGGGCCCTGTTCGACGGGCCCCGGCTGTCCCCCGGGCAGCGGCGCATCGCGCAGTACCTCGTCGAGCACATCGCCGAGGCCGCCTTCCTGTCGATCACGGATCTGGCGGACCGCGTCGGCGTCAGCCAGCCCTCCGTGACCCGCTTCGCGTCCGCGGTGGGCTTCAGCGGTTACCCCGCCCTCCGGGAGCACCTCCAGTCGATCGCGCTCAGCAAGCTCGCCGGCACACCCGACGCCGCCGAGGAGACCAGGCCCAACGAACTCCAAGCCGCCGTCGACGCCGAGATCGACAACCTGGAGAACCTGCGCCGCGACTTCGCCGACCCGGCGCGGGTCCTCGAGACCGGCCGCGCCCTGTCCCGGTCGGCCCCGCTCACCGTCCTCGGGCTGCGGATCTCCGGTTCGCTGGCCGAGTACTTCGCCTACGCCGCCCGGCGCATCCACCCCGACGTCCGGCTGGTGACGCGGGGCGGCAGCGTCGCCTACGACGCCCTGCTCCAGTCGCGCGAGGCGGGCGGCACCTGGGTGCTGGCCTTCACCATGCCCCGGCACGCGTACGAGACGCTGACGGCCGTGCGCGTCGCCCGGCGGGCCGGTCTGCGCGTGGCCCTGGTCACCGACCTGGGGCTCGGGCCGCTGGCCGACGAGGCCGACGTCGTCTTCGCCACCGGCACGGGCTCCCGGCTCGTCTTCGACTCCTACGCCGCGCCGGCCGTGCTGTCCGCGGCCCTGCTCCAGGCCATGACGGACGCCGATCCCGAGCGTACGCAGGCCCGCCTGGAGGACTACGAACAGGTCGCGGACGAGCACGCCTTCTTCCTCAAGGACTGACTCCCCGCCCGTCTCGCCCCGGGGGCGACGGACCGCGGTGATGAGGAGGCGCGGTGCCGACGAGGCGTGGTGCCGACGGTCTGCGATGACGTCGTTCCGCAAGACGAAATCCAGTCCCATCCGGACATGAATTTTTACATACCCTTGCTTACCGGACGGTATATATGAATACTTCTCGCTGATCGGGATCCGGTGGGGTCCCGGCCGGCCCGGAACGGCGCACCCGCCTCGCACCGCCCCGGGCGCAGGACGGGCACCGCTCGCGCACGCCCGTGGCGGCCCCGGTCACTCCCCTGGGCCGGGGCCGCCAAGAACGCCCAGAACCGCCCGCCGGCCACCTCGGAAGCGATGCCCATGTCCCTGACGTACTCGCCCATCAGCACGGACTGGCCCTGTCAGGTCAAGACGCCCGGCAACCGCGACTGGGAGAGGTCGGCCGCCAAGTGGCTGCGCGAGCTGGTGCCGGGCCGTTACGGCAGCTATCCCCTGCTGATCCGGCAGCCCGTCCTGCTCGCCCGGCACGCGCAGATCCAGCTCCAGCAGGAGATCCGGGTCGTGCGCACCGCGATGCACAGCGCACGCGCCGAACTGCCCGCCCTGGGGATGCCCGAGTCCGTCATCGAGCACACGATCAAGCTGTACGCGGCCGAACTCACGCAGCTGAACCACATCGCCCGGGGCGTCCGCGTGATCACCCAGGCCCTCGTGGAGAGCCACCACGCACGCCAGGGCCACTGACCGGGCCGGTCCGGCACGCGACCGCCCGCACCATCCACGCCATCCGCACCATCCACGCCATCCGGGGCACCCGACTCCCCGGCGGGAGCACACCGAGTGCCGTCCACCCCCACCCGCGCCAGGCCCGGCGAACCCGAAGCCGCCGGCGCGGGGGTCCCTGGCGGCGGCGGCGTTCCGGCCTGCGAGGAGCCGCCCCCCGCGCCGCACTCCGCCCGGCACCGGGGCGCCCCCCGGTGCCGCGGTGGACACTGGCCGGGACAGGTGTCCACGAGGAGCGCGGAGGAACCCATGGAAGCCAAGGACCTTCTGGTCGAGGCATACGGCCGCATCAAGGACGAGGTGCACGCCGTCGTCGACGGCCTCTCCCCCGGCGACCTCAACGCCCGCCCCGATGGCCGCGCCAACTCGATCAGCTGGCTGGTCTGGCACCTCACCCGCGTCCAGGACGACCACGTCGCCGACGCTTTCGGCCTGAAGCAGGTCTGGACGGAAGGCGGCTGGGCGGACCGCCTCGCACTGGCGCTCCCCCAGGACGACACGGGCTACGGCCACACTTCGGAGCAGGTCGCAAAGGTGCGGGTGGACGCGGGCGACCTCCTGACCGGCTACCACGACGCCGTGCACGAGCAGACCCTGCGGGCCCTGCACGGCCTGAGCGGCGACGACCTGGACCGCATCGTCGACGAGAACTGGACCCCGGCCGTCACCCTGGGCGCCCGCCTGGTCAGCGTGCTCTCCGACGACCTGCAGCACGTGGGCCAGGCCGCCTTCGCACGAGGTCTGCCGACCGGCCGCTGAGGTGATGCACATCCCGGAGGCGACCTCGCCGTCGCCGTCCTGGTCCTGATCCACAACGGGGTGGCGCGGCGGCGCCGGTGACCCGTGACTCCGGGCTCGCGGTCGCGGAGGCGCACCGGCGGCCCGGGCGGGTGGGCGACGCGGACCGGGCCCGGAGGACGGGCTACCGCGCCGCCCGCGCCTCCGTTGACCTGCGCGCGCTGTTCGTTCCCCTCATGCGCCGCGAGAGGTGACCGGCTCCTGTGTCCCACCACCCCCTTGACGGCGTAGAAAGCCCTTGCCACACTCACGGCCCGCCGTAGAAAACGCTTGCTGCGGCCGTCTGCCGGGCAAGCGGCGGACCTTCGTACGAACCCCCGCATGAACTCCACACCAACCCCCACACAGGAGGAAGACGAGATGGGACGCGGAGCCGCACCTCACCTCACTCGCTCCACCCCACGGGCCCCCGGACGGCGGGCCGGTGTCCTGGCGACCTGTGCCACGACCCTGGTCACGGCGGCGGCCCTGCTCACCGCTCCCGCGAGCGCGGCCCCGGCGAGCGCGGCCCCGGCGGGCGGAGCCCCGGCGGACGCGGCCCCGCCGCAGACGGCGGCGGCCTGCGGCGAGGGCTCCTACCACGCCGAGGCGACCCTGAGCGGCAGCACGTGGACCGCCCGGCGCGGCAGCTCCGTCGTGTACACCGGTACCGACATGCGGGCCGCGATGCAGGCGGCCGTCGGCAGCCTCACGGCGGGCCGTACCTCGAAGGAGCGGGTCGTCGTACGCGGCTCGGGCAGCATCGGCGCCGGGTCGCGGGTCTCCCTGCCGAGCTACACCGTGCTCGACGTGTGCGGGACCATCAACGTCACCGGTTCGGGCTCGGGCGACCAGGCACCGGTCTACGCACGCGGCGTACGGGACATCGAGGTCCAGCACCTCAACGTCACCGGCGCCCCGCTGTACGGCATCTTCATGCGCAACGTCACCAACGTGGTGCTGGGCCAGATCGACATGCGCCTGTCGGCCGGTCTCGGCGTGCGCATCGACAACCGCGGCGACACCAGCCAGTGGACCCGCAACGTCCGCATCGACAGCGTGTACGTGTCCGGGGCGAGCAGCCATGCCGTGGAGACGTACGGGGTCGACGGCATCACCATCGGCACGGTCACCGCGCGCAACGTGGGCGAGTCGGGCCTGCTGCTGAACCAGACGGTCAACGCCACCGTCACGAAGGTGGACGCGGACGGCGCGGGCACCGGCACCGGTTACGCGGCCTTCCGGATGGCCAACCGCAACGGCCGGATCGGCAGCGGTTACCCGACCAACGTACGGGTCGGCGAGGTCGTCGCGCGCGGGGGCGGCCGGGGCGTGTTCTGCGTATCGGAGAGCGGTGGCGCGACCATCGACCGGATCACCCTCTCGAACACCGGCAACAACGCGATCCTGATCGAGAACTGCTACAACGTGAACCTCGCCGCGCAGAGCGGGAGCGTCACGGGCGGCGGCGAGATCCGGCTGGCCGCACGCTCGGAGTTCCCCAACAACGCGGACATCACCGTCCAGAACCTGACGGTGACCAACTCCGCGATCAGGGAGAGTCCGTGCGGTGACAACACGACCTTCCGCAACAACACCCTCGTCAACAGCTCGCAGAGCATCTGCTGACGTGCGCCCGCGGGTGCCTCCTCCCGGCCGGGAGGAGGCACCCGCGGGCGGGGCGGTTCGTCCGGTACGCGGCTCAGGCCTGGACGGCCGGGAGGAGTCCGGTGACGGGGGCGGCGAGGCCGGTCACCTGGTGCAGCTGCTCCAGCTGGCGCAGACCGCCCTTCAGCTGGCCGAGGCCCTTCACCCCGTCGCGGATCTTCGGGACCTCGTCCCGGTGCTCGGCGGGGAGGTCGCTCACGGCGATCGAGTCGAGATTCCCGATCAGGTCCAGCTTTCCCGCCTGGGGGACCGTGGCGGCACTCGCCGCCGGTACGGCGATGCCCGTGACACTGAGGGCGAGGCCGACGGCGGCGACGATACGTCGTGTGGGGATCATGCCGTGAGCAACGGTGGCGGGGCGCCCGCGGACACGGCCCCGCCCGGCTCCTCACCCGGGAGGCGCATCCCGTCCGGGAGGCACATCGGTCCGGCCGGGGTGTTCCGCCGGGTTCCGGCGTCATACTGGCGCTCGTGCGAGTAGCGATCATGACGGCGGGTTCACGGGGTGACGCCGCTCCGTACACGGGGCTCGGACACGGGCTGGCGCGGGGCGGGCACGAGGTCACGGTGGTGACGCACGCCCGCTTCGAACCCCTGGTGACCGCCGCCGGCCTGGGGTTCCACCCCCTGCCGGTGGATCCGCGGGCGGAACTGGAGTCCGCCCGCGGACGGGCCCTGCACCGCAGCGCCACCGGCATCGGCAAGCTGGCCCGGCTGGTCGGGATGACGCGGTCGCTGGTGGGGCGGATGGCGGACGGCCTGGTGGACGCCGCCGGAACGGCCGACGTACTGCTGCTGTCGAGTTCGCTCGGACCCCTCGGTCACGCCGTCGCCGAGGGGCACGGGCTGCCGAGCATGGGCGTGTATCTGCAACCGCTCGCCGCCACGCGGGAGTTCGCCCCGTCGGTGATCGGCACCCGTTCGCTGGGCGCGGTGGGGAACCGGCTCGCGGGGCATGCCGTCGACGCGGCCGTGGAGCAGATCTTCGCCGACACGACGCGGGCGCTGCGGGCCCGGTTCGGGCTCGCGCCGCTCGGTCCGCGCGCCGCGCGCCGGGCCCGGGAGCGGCGTGGCTGGCAGATCCACCACGGCTTCAGTCCCCTGGTGGTGCCCCGGCCCCGCGACTGGCGGCCCGGACTGGACGTGGCCGGTTACTGGTGGCCGTACGACCGGGACCCGCGGCTGCCGGACGGGCTGCGGGACTTCCTGGACGCCGGGCCGCCGCCGGTCTTCTTCGGCCTGGGCAGCGCCACCGTGCCCGACGCCGGGCGGCTCGGCGCGGAGGTCGTCCGGGCGCTGCGCGCGGCCGGGCTGCGGGGTGTCGTGCAGCGGGGCTGGGCCGGGCTGTCCGCCACCGGCGACGACATGTTCACCGTGGACGAGATCCCGCACCCGGTCCTCTTCCCGCGGACGGCCGCGGTGGTGCACCACGCGGGCGCGGGCACGACCGCGGCGGCGCTGCGCGCCGGAGTGCCGACGGTACCCGTGCCGGTCCAGTTCGACGGGGCGTTCTGGGCCCAGCGGCTCGTCGCGCTGGGGGTGGCCCCGGCGGCGGTCCCGCTGCGCGGGCTCACCGCCGACGCGCTCGGCGCCGCCGTACGGCGCGCGGTGACGGATCCCGCCCACGCGCGGCGGGCGCGGGAGGTGGCCGGCCGGCTCCGCGGCGAGGACGGGGTGGGTCCCGTCCTCGCCGCCGTGGACCGGCTGGCCGGACGCTGAGCCCGGCGCCGGGCCGGGAGCGGGCCGGGAGCGGGCCGGGGTCAGGCCACGGTGATGTGCACCGTCATCTCGTCGGCGCCCGGGGTGCCGACGACCTCGACGGTGACCCCCGTCCACCTGCCGCCGGGCAGGTTCAGCGCCGGCTGCGTCTTCTCGCCCACCGTGTTCCTGTCGCCGAACGGGTACAGGTCGTCGCTGTCGCCCCGGTTGCCCCGGCCGAACATGCGGGAGAGGTCGCCCCGGCCGTCGGCCTGGAGGAGCTCGATGGCGAGGTTCTCCTCGTCGTTGACGTTGTCGACCGACTCGTCGACGACGTACACGGCGACCCCCTCGTCGGGCAGGAAGGCGTCCTGCCCGCGCCTGCGGCGGTACTCCACCAGGATGTACTGGTGGTCGGACATCGTCTCCGGGTTCTGCACGAACACCGCGTCGCCGTCCTCCGCGGCGGGCCGCAGTCTGATGTCCCGGGTGGTCTTGTTCACCACCTGGGGTTCGATCCAGCCGTGGAACATCCGCAGCATGGCCGTCGGGAACACCGGGGTCAGACCGCCGTTGCCCCAGGAACCGCCCGCCATGAGGCAGTAGTTGCCGAGCCCGGCCGACCGGGTCAGCTGCTGCCGGCCGGTGTCGTAGTAGTCGGCCCAGCGCGCCGCGAGGTGGCCCCACTCGTGCGCGCACACTCCGACGGCGCAGTCCTCGGGCACGGTCAGGAAGGTGCGCACGGACAGGCCGGGCGCGACCTCGACGCCGTCGGGGACCGTCCACTTGAGGCTCCACAGGTCGCCGCGCTGGGTCGTCTGCTCGGCGCCGCGTCCGGCGTGGATGATGAACAGGGCCGTGACGGCGCCCTCGCCGAGCGCGTCGAAGGAGCTGAAGTCGACCCCCGCGTCCCGGGCCGCCAGGACGGCGTCCCGCGCCAGTCCCTGCGAGTTGCGCGGGAAGTTGGCGTTCATCCCGGAGTTGCCGTCCGCGTAGAAGGACAGCGGCTGCGGCATGCGGAACCAGCCGTGCACCGCGCCCTGGATGTCGATGCCGGTGCTGGGCGAGGTGTCGAAGGCGCTGACCTGCCGGTAGAAGGAGCGCATGCTGCCGGTCGGGAACTCGTCCAGGCCGAAGAGCATGCTGTCGTAGTGACCGGGCCCGTGGTCGGCGTCGTGCGGCCGGTCCGGGAAGTCGACGAGCAGCACCAGCGTGCGCACCGTTCCCC
The DNA here is from genome assembly GCF_019710745.1 of Streptomyces beigongshangae. Classification (GTDB taxonomy): domain Bacteria; phylum Actinomycetota; class Actinomycetes; order Streptomycetales; family Streptomycetaceae; genus Streptomyces; species Streptomyces beigongshangae. The sequence continues at coordinate 21,098 of NZ_JAHKJW010000011.1, read as the reverse complement.
GCAGTCGGGTCGCCGGGCGGGCGAGCAGCTGCTTGTCGGAGCTGGGACCCGGGTCGAGCGCCCCGTCGTCGAGGCCGACGAGGTTCTCGCCGCGCCGGCCCGCCCGCCACACGGTGTAGTACTCCTCGAAGGTGGTGTTCCTGGGCAGGCGGCGTTCCCTGCCCAGTTCCAGGTAGCGGGCGTACAGCTGTGCCAGGGCCTGCGGCGACAGCGGTACGGGACACGCGGCGGTGCAGTCGTGGGCGGGTCGTACGGGGCTGAGCGTGTGACGCATCAGGCACCCCCTTCAGGGGACGGACCCCTCTTTGCCGGACACGGAGGATCCATGGAATCAGACCACGCGAAGGCCGTACGCCTCTCGTAGTCGCGGTCGGTCCGGCTGTCAATGTCCGTGCGTCGCACCGGTGTTGCCCCTGACGCCCACCGCCCCCACCGTCACCGGCGTCACCGGCGTCACCCCAGTCGCGTCGCCGCCCAGTCGGCCAGCTCCGCGCGGGCGGCGCTCAGCAGCGCCGCGGAGGGGGCCGTCGCGCCGTTGGTGACCAGGGCGTAGTGCAGGGTGCCCTGGTCCGGGGCGGTCAGCAGGAGGCGGCGGCTGCCCGTGCCGCCCGGTTCGCGTGCGACCGCGACCGGTGTGGTCCTGGTGTAGGCGGGGGGCGCGGCCGTCGTACCGAGGTCCGAGACCACCGTCGTGGAGGTGGTGGGGAAGGACGCGGGCAGGTGCAGTTCGGTGGGTTCCGCGCTGCCGTCGGAGCGCCACACCTGGAGCGCGTACTGGCCCGGGCCGACCAGCTCGGCCACCCGCGGCAGGGAGTCCGGGACCGGGTTCCAGGTCAGGGTGGTGGAGCCGTCGCGCGAGCGGTCCTCGTAGGTGAAGGCGACCGTCCGGCCCGCCGTCGCGCTCGGGTAGACGCGGTCGAGGAGCCGGGCGTCCTGGCGCAGCACGGCCGTCCCGGAGTCGTCGAGACGTACGGCGGACAGGTCCTCGTCGTTCCAGGCGTCACCGGCGGTGAGCACCTTGCCGGGGTTGCCGTTCATCAGTTCGCGGTGCCGGCCGTTGTAGATGTCCCACTGCCACTGCGAGCCGGACAGGACGGGACCCGACCGGGCGGGGGCGGTCCACCAGCCGGCGCCCGGCACCCGGGAGTCGAGGGCCTGGTACACGGCCTTGAGGACGGTCGGCGCCTTGTCGGAGACGGTGCCCGCGAGCGGATGGCCGAACTCGCTGACGACCGCGGCCGTACCGGTGGCGGCGGCCCGGTCGCGCACGGTCCCGAAGTCGCCCGTGTACTGCCCGTCCTTGGCCTTGCCCCACATGAAGACGCCCGAGATCGCCTTCTGGTCGTAGAAGTGGGTGTTGAAGACGTAGCGCGGGCCGAGCGTGCCCGCGTCGAGGAGGCCGCCCTCCTGCCGCTGGAAGTCGATGTTGGCGTTCCAGAAGAGGTTCGGCTCCACGAAGGCGGGCTTGTCCTGCCAGCCCGCCGCGTCCATCCGCGCCCGGAACCTCACGTAGAACGGCCAGAGCACGTCCTTCTCCCACGCGCGGCTCGTCTGGCCCGGGTCGTAGCTGCCGGCGTGCGGCTCGTTGTACGGGTCGAAACCGACGATCCCGGCGAACTGGGCTTCGCTCAGGTGCTGTTCGATGTAGGCCATGGTGGTCTGCGCGGTGGCGAGGAAGGCGTCCTGGAGTCCGTACGCGTTGTGCCAGAAGTCGTACGACGCCTCCGTCACCGCGGCGTTCGAGGTGATGTTCTGGCCCCAGAAGGGGCAGATGCCGCAGTACTCGTCCGGGTAGTCCCCGGTGTCCACGGCCCACTCGGGGGCCCCGTCGCCGGTGTACCAGCTATCGGGGTCGAAGAGGTGGCGCGAGTAGAGGTCCTGGTGGAAGTCGGGGTAGATCCGGATCCCGGCGTCCAGGAAGGCACGCATCTGGTCGGTGGCCGCGGCCAGGTAGGCCGTGTCGACCCGGCCGCGCACCGGCTCGGCGTACGCCCAGGAGAGCAGGAAGCGGACGGAGTTGCCGCCGCCGAGGGCCCGCAGGGCGGTCGCCGACTTCCTGGCGTCGGCGACCGAGGCGAACGGCAGGCCGTGGTTCTCGTCCAGCTTCGTCTCGCCGGAGACGTTGTAGCCGCGCAGCACGACCTCGCGGCCGAGGCCGTCGGTGAACCGGCCGTTCTGCACCGTGAGGGTCGCGGCGGCCGCCGGATCGAACCACAGGTCGTCCGGGAGGGCGGCGGCGGACGGGGTTCCCGCGGTCGACAGGAGACCGGTCAGGAGGACGAGGACGCCGAGCAGATGCGCACGCAACTTCGACATGTCCACAACATTTCCGTGCGCGTCTCCGCCCCGTCAATACTCCTGACTTGAGAGTAAGTCACTTTCATCCCACGGCTGTCGGTATCGGCGCCCGTGTCTGCGCCTGGACGCCCTCCACGGCCGGGATCACCAGGACCGCGCCGTCGAGCACGCCCGGCACCCGCATTCCGTACGACGGATCCCGGCCCCTTCCCGGGCCCCGGGAAGGGACCGCCGGCTCGGCCTGGCGGCCTGCCCGCCGGACACGGGAGGCGAGGTCCCGGACCGCCCGGGGCCCGGATGCGACGCTTGCACCGGGCGGCGCCCCGGATGACCCGGGCCGGTCCGCGCGGGGCCCGCCCGGTCACGCACCGCCGGCGGCCGGTCCGACGGCGGTGGTGGTGGTGAGAGGAGCGGACGATGCGTGAGATCCTGCCGGCGCTCGGCCGGTGGTACGCGGAGGGCGCCCCCTTCGGTCTCGCCACCGTCGTCGCCGTCAGCCGGAGCGCGCCGCGGGACCCCGGCGCCGCCATGGCCGTCGGACCGGGCGGCGAGGTCGTGGGCAGCGTGTCCGGCGGCTGCGTCGAGGCCGCGGTCTACGAGCTGGCCCGGGAGGTGGTCGCGACGGGTGAGGCACGGCTGGAGACCTTCGGGTACGGCGACGAGGACGCGTTCGCTGCCGGGCTGACCTGCGGCGGGGAGATCACCGTGCTCGTGCGTCCCGTGACGGCCGCGCTCGATCCGTCCTTCGGCGCGGTCGCCGGGTCGGTGGCCGCGGGGTGCCCGGTGACCGTGGCGACGGTGACCGACGGCCCCGCACCGCGCGGCGCGACCCTCGCCGTCCGGGCGGACGAGGTGTCCGGAACGCTCGGCACGAGTGGTCTGGACGTGGCCGTCACGGCCGACGCGCGGGGCGAACCGGCCCCGGGCGCGACCGGTCTGCGGCGCTACGGGCCGCGGGGCGAACGGTGTGAGGACGCGGTGACGGTGTTCCTGCACTCCTTCGCTCCCCCGCCGCGCATGCTGGTCTTCGGGGCGATCGACCACGCGGCGGCGGTGGCCCGCATCGGCGCCTTCCTCGGCTACCGGGTCACCGTGTGCGACGCGCGGCCCGTCTTCGCCACCCCGGAACGCTTCCCGGCGGACGCCGAGGTCGTCGTCGAGTGGCCGCACCGCTTCCTGGAGAGGACGGACACCGACGACCGCACGGTGGTCTGCGTCCTCACCCACGACCCCAAGTTCGACGTGCCGCTCCTGGTGGAGGCGCTGCGCCGCCCGGCCGCGTACATCGGGGCGATGGGCAGCCGCCGTACGCACGACGAGCGCATGGAGCGGCTGCGGGAGGGCGGGCTCGACGAGGCCGTCCTCGCCCGGTTGCGCTCGCCGGTCGGCCTCGACCTGGGGGCGCGTACGCCGGAGGAGGTGGCCGTGTCCGTCGCCGCCGAGATCGTCGCGCTGCGCCGGGGCGGCAGCGGCGTCCCGCTGACGGCGACGGCCGGGGAGATCCACCCGCGCCGGTAGTGCGCGGCGGTGGACCGGAGCGGTGCGTCAGGTGCGGTCGCGCGGATCACGCGGGACGCGCGGCGGCAGGCGGTGCAGCCGGACGTCGTCGAGGCCGCCGTCCGTCACGGTCGCGGTCATGTACGTGCAGTGCGGCTGGCGCCGGCGGTCGGTGGGCGAACCCGGGTTGAGGAGGCGCAGCCCGGTGGCGGCGGTGGTGTCCCAGGGGATGTGGCTGTGGCCGAAGACCAGGACGTCGAGGTCGGGGAAGCGGTCGGCGCAGCGGCGTTCGCGGCCCTGGGCCGCGCCGGTCTCGTGGACGACACCAAGGCGCAGGCCGCCGAGTTCGGCGCGGGCGACCTCGGGGAGGCGGGCCCGCAGACCGGAACCGTCGTTGTTGCCGTACACGGCGACGAGCCGCTTCGAGCGGCTCTCCAGGAGGTCGAGGGTCGCGGTGTCCACCCAGTCGCCGGCGTGGATCACGACATCGGCGCGCGGGAGCTCGGCGAGGAGCGGCCCGGGGAGTTCCCCGGCGCGCTTGGGGAGGTGCGTGTCGGACATCAGCAGGAGGCGCATGCGGACCAGTCTCCCCGCTCAGCCCTCGGCGGGACCGTCCGGCGGGGGCCCGGTCAGCGGGAGTTCGGCCCACACCTGTTTGCCGCCGCTGACCGGGACCGTTCCCCAGGTGACGGAGAGGGCCTCGACCAGCAGGATGCCGCGGCCCCCGGTGGCCTCCCAGCCGATGCTCGTGGGCCTGACGGGCGTACGCGGCGAGATGTCGGCGACGGCGACGCGCAGGCGGCCCTCGACGAGGGTGAGGTCGAGGCGGACCTGGCCGTCGGTGTGCACGAGGGCGTTGGTGACGAGCTCGGAGACGACGAGGAGGACGGCGTCGGGTTCGTCCCCGACCTCCCAGGCGCGCAGGACGCGCCGGGTGAAGCGGCGGGCGTGCCGGACGGCCTCGGGGACGCGCCACACCGTCCAGCTCTCCCGCAGGGGCCGCAGGGCCAGACCGTCGTAGCGCATCAGGAGCAGGGCCACGTCGTCGCTGCGGTTGGCGCCCGCGAGCAGGGCGTCCGCGACGGGCCCGAGGTGGGCGGGGTCGGCCGCGGCCAGCCGGCCGGCCAGCCGGGCCAGGCCGTCCTCCATGTCGAGTTCGGCGGACTCGACCAGGCCGTCCGTGGTGAGGGCCAGCAGGGTGCCGGGCCGCAGCGGCAGGGGGCTCATCGGGAAGTCGGCCTGGGTGATGACGCCGAGGGGCGGACCGCCCGCCGTGACGACGACGTCGGTGGTGCCGTCCGGGTGGCGCAGCACCGGTGGCAGGTGCCCGGCCCGTACGCACCAGGCGGTGCCCTCCGCCATGTCCACGTCGACATAGCAGCAGGTGGCGAAGAGGTCGCTCTCCATGCCCGTGAGCAGGCGGTTGGCGTGCGAGACGACCACGTCGGGGGGATGGCCCTCGACGGCGTACGCGCGCAGTGCGGTACGCATCTGACCCATGAGGGTGGCGGCCTGGGCGTTGTGTCCCTGGACGTCGCCGATGACGAGGGCGACGTGGTGGTCGGGCAGCGGGATCACGTCGTACCAGTCGCCGCCGACCTCCAGGCCCGCCGTGGTGGGCAGGTAGCGGGCGACGGCCTCGGCGCCGGGCAGGGGCGGCAGTCTGCGCGGAAGGAGGGTGCGCTGGAGCATGCCGACGAGTTCGTGCTCGGCGTCGAAGGCGTGGGCCCGCATCAGGGCCTGGCCCGCGAGGCCCGCGGAGGCGGTCAGCAGGGCGCGTTCGTCGGGGCCGAAGTCGTGCGGGGTGTCCCAGCCGATGAGGCAGGCACCGGCCATACGGCCGCCGGCGGGCAGCGGCAGCACGGCGAGGCCGCCGGGGCCGACCTCGGCGAGCGCGGGTTCCAGCGGTGTCCCGGCGGGCCAGATCGCCGCCCGGCCCTCGCGCAGGGCCGCCTCCAGGGTCGGCATGCTGCGCACGGGGGCGTCGGGCCACTCCGAGCGCCACTCGGTGCGCCACACCTCGGGCCAGAACTCCGGCTCCGGCGGGTCCAGGACGGTGACGACGAGCCGGTCGCCCTCCAGTTCGGCCAGGGCGATGCGGTCCGCCGCCAGGGGCCGGCGCAGGGCGGTGACGACCGCCTGGCCGACGTCGCGGACGGTGCCCGCGGTGGCGAGCGCGGCGGCGAGGCGTTGGACACGGGCCACCTCGTTGCCGCCGGAGCGCATTTCCGAGGCGTCGGCGACGGTGCCCGCCAGCCGGGAGGGACGCCCGTCGGCGGCGGTCAGCAGGCGGGCGCGCAGCCTGAGCCAGCGCTGCTCACCGGAGGGCTGGAGGATGCGGAACTCCAGTTCGCGCTCGCCGATGGACATGTGGTCGGCCTCGACCACGGACATCAGCGTGGGCAGGTCCTCCGGCACGGTCATGCCCAGCAGGGTCTCGATCTTGCCGTCGAACTCCTCGGGACCGAGCCCGAACAGCCGCAGCATCTCGTCGTCGACCTCGACCCGCCCCGAGTCCATGGCCAGGCTGAACGAGCTGGGCGGCGCCTCGGCGCCGTCGGGTTCGGGGGGCGGCGCGAAGGAGACCGCCCCGGCGAACAGCTCCAGGCACGCGCGGTCCTCGGCGCCGAAACCGCCCGGGTTCTCGCTCACGGCCACCAGGCAGCCGCCGCCGTGCGGGCCGGGCGGCAGCGGCAGGGCCGCCAGCCAGGGGCCGTCCGCCCGGGGGTGCCGGGCGCCGGGCAGCACGGCGGGTTCCGCCGGGCCCGGCCACCGGGACCGGCCGGTCCGGTAGGCGTCGGCCGCCGGCGAACCGCCGGAGAGGGGGTAGCCGTCGGGCAGTCCGTACAGCGCCCGGGGCACACCGGCCGACCCGGTCAGGCACAGCCGGTCGCCGTGCTCCTCCGGGACGTACACGAGGGCGAGGGCCGCGCCGCCGTACACGAGTACCTGTTCGAGCACGCTCCGCAGTCGTTCCGGAGGACGGAGGTCCGTGGGCAGCGCCTCCAGGGCGAGCTCGGCACGCAGTGTTCTCGTTCCGCGCCCCGTGCCGCCCTCACTGACCACGTCCGTCATTAGAACGCTTCCGGACCGCGGACGCAGCCCCTGTGACCCTTCCGAAGCACGAGGACGCGTCGGCGGGCCACGCGCCATGCCGTCCCCCGGGCACTCCGGCACCACCGACGGGGGTCACGCTGCGTGTGCCGGGGGGGGCGCGTGCGCGGGCGCGCGTGCTTTCCGGGCTCCTCGCCGCGCGGGAAACGTCCGCACGGGGGAGTCTTGACCTTCCGGGCTCCTTCGCGGACCGCGGGAGGAGGTGGTCGGTGTGACCGACCGACAGACGTCCGGGCAGCCGTCCCGGGCCTCTCCCGCCCCGGTCGGGCGGCCGCTGCTCTCGCTCACCCTGGCCGCGCTCATGGACGACGTGCGCGCGCTCTCGGGCGCGGTGTACCTGCTGGCCCCAGGCGAACCGGTGCTGGAGATGGCCGTGATGGCCGGGCTGCCCAGGGTGTTCGCGGCTCCCTGGGAGCGGATGGCCCTGAGCGCGGCGGTCCCGGTGGCGGAGGCGGCGCGTGACCGGCGGCTCGTGTGGGTGGCCGGCGAGGAGGACATGGCCCGCCGCTTCCCGCGGATCTCGATGGTCCTGCCGTACCCGTTCGCACTGGCCGCGCTGCCGGTGGCGACCGACCGCGCCACGTACGGGTCCCTCTTCGTGACGTGGCCCGGCGTACGCTCCCCCGACCTGTCCGACTGGGAGCGGGAGCACCTCACGGCCGCCTGCGCCCGGCTCGCGACACGGCTGGAGCGCGCCTACGAGAGGGGCCACCCGGTCCGGCCCGAGCCCGACCTGCTCGCCCCGGCGCCGATGGCGGGCGTGGCGGGGACGCTCGGCACGGTCGAGGCCGCGCGGATGGTGGCCCGCCTGCCGTACGGGCTGTGCGCGCTGGATCTGCAGGGGCGGATCACCTTCGCCAACTCGGCGGCGGCCGAGCTGCTGGGGGTGCCGGTCAGCGCCCTGCTGGGCACCCAGCTGTGGGCGGCGGTGGAGTGGCTGAACGACCCGGTCTACGAGGACCGCTACCGTGCCGCGCTGCTCGGCCAGCACGCGACGTCGTTCGTGGCGCAGCGGCCGCCCTCCGACTGGCTGTCGTTCCGGCTGTATCCCGGTACGAACGGGCTGAGCCTGCGCATCACCCGGGCCCGGGCGGTGGCGCGGGAGGGCCGCGCGGTCTTCCAGCACGGGGAGACCGGTACCCGCCTGGTCAGCATCTCCCAGGTACTGAGCCTGGCCGGGGCGCTCACCGAGGCGGTGGGCGTGCAGGACGTGGTGCAGCTCGTCGCCGACGAGATCGTTCCCGCCGTCGGCAGCCAGGGGCTCGTGGTGCTCGGCTCCGGGGCGGGCCGGCTGCACGTCCTGGGGCACCGCGGCTACCCGGATCCGCACACGGTGGAGCGGTTCGACGGGATGTACCTCACCGAGCGGTCACCGGGCACGCACGCCCTGCGGTGCGGTGTGCCGGGTTTCTTCGCGTCCCGCCAGGAGCTGCGGGGCGAGTACCCGGACCTGGCTCCGGTGGACGGCTCCATGCAGGCATGGGCGTACCTGCCGCTCATCGCGTCCGGGCGGCCGGTGGGCACCTGGGTCCTCTCGTACGCCGAGCCGCACCCCTTCCCCGCCGACGAGCGGGCCGTGCTCATCAGTCTCAGCGGGCTCGTCGCGCAGGCGCTGGACCGGGCCCGCCTCTACGACGCCAAGCACCGGCTCGCACACGGTCTGCAGGCCGCCCTGCTGCCCCCCTCCCTGCCCCCGCTGCCCGGCGTCGAGGCGGCGGCCCGCTATCTGCCCGCCACCCGGGGCATGGAGATCGGCGGGGACTTCTACGACCTGGTCCCGCTGGCGGGGGAGGCCGCGGCGGTGATCGGGGACGTGCAGGGGCACAACGTGACCGCGGCGGGCCTGATGGGACAGATCCGTACCGCGGTACGCGCGTACACGACCGTCGGCCAGCCGCCCGGGGAGGTCATGAGCAGCACCAACCGGCTGCTGATCGACCTGGGCAGCGAACTCTTCGCGAGCTGCCTCTACCTGCGGATGGACCCGGGGCGCGGGCAGGTCGTACTGGCCCGGGCGGGACACCTGCCGCCGCTGCTGCGGGAGCCGGACGGCGAGGTCCGGGTGCTGGACCTGGCGGGCGGCCCCCTGCTCGGCATCGACGCGGACGCCGCCTACCCGACGACCGAGGTGACCCTGGCACCCGGGGCGCTGCTCGTCCTGTGCACCGACGGGCTGATCGAGTCGCCCGGCGTCGACATCGAGGACGCCCTGACCGGCCTGGCGAACCGCCTGGCCGGGATCGGCGACCGCCCCCTGGACGAGGTGGCCGACACCCTGGTGGAACACAGCGGCACGGCGGAACAGCGCGTGGACGACGTGGCCCTGCTCCTCCTCCGCTCCCGCTCCACCTGAAGAACACGGGAAACGTGCGCCCCCGAAGGGGCGCGGGGAACTGTGCGACCGGCCCCCACCGGCCCGCAGCCGGCACACGATCCCGTCCGTGCGCGCGGAGCGGCCCGGTCCCCGCCGGGGACCGGGCCGCTCCGCACCGCACCGCTGTCACACGGTCAGGCCACCTCACTGATCGTGCGCACCGGCACCCTGCTCCTCACGCCCGGCCTCCTCACCACCGACGGCGTCACCCCCGGCCCCGGCCTCCTCACCGGCATCGGCACCAGCACCAGCACCAGCATCGGCACCGGCACCGGCACCGGCACCGGCACCGGCACCGGGATCATCCGCCCCGGCCCCCGTCGCACCGAGCGTCGCCCCCACCGCCGCCAACGCGGTGGTCACCGGCTGGAAGAAGGTCTCGCCGCCGACCGTGCAGTCGCCGCTGCCGCCCGACGTGAGCCCGATCGCGCTGCCGTCCGCGGTGAACAGGGAGCCGCCGCTGTCCCCCGGCTCGGCGCAGACATCGGTCTGGACGAGGCCGGAGACCGTGCCCTCGGGATAGTTCACCGTGGCGTTCAGCCCCGTGACCTGGCCGTCGCTGAGACCGGTCGTGCTGCCCATCCGGATGACCGTCTGCCCGACCGCCGCCTCCGCGGCCTGTGTGATCTCCACGCTCTGCCGGCCGGTGTTCACCGTGCTGGGCGCCTCGGTCGCCGGGTCGTCGTACCGGACGAGGGCGAAGTCGCCCGCACCGGGGAACGTGGCGGTCTCGACCGTGCCGATCGGCGCGCCGTCCTGGGCGTCCGACCACTCGGCGGCCGCGACACCGCAGTGCCCGGCGGTCAGGAACGCCGGGGCGCCGTCGTCGGCGACGACGTTGAAGCCGAGGGAGCAGCGCGACCCGCCGCCGAAGATGGCGTCGCCGCCCTCGGCGAACGTCTTGAACTCACCGGCGGACTTCCTGATGGTCGCCATGCCCGGGCCGAGCGCCTCGACTGCCGACTCCAGCCGGTCCCACCCGGCACCGGTGACGGTGCTGTCGGCGGTGACCCGGATCTTGTTCGTCCGCGGGTCCACGGCCCAGGAGGTGCCGGGGATGGTCGCCTCGGCCTTCAGCGTCCGCGAGGCCGACGTGAGTTCGGCGGTGCTGTTGTCGACCTGCCGGGCGACCGCACCCGCCTTCTCCGCCAGGACGATGTCGTTGTCGTCACCCACGACGTTGACGACGAGCTGCCGCTCACCGGCGTCGTAGTACGCACCGGCAAAGGCTTCTCCGAGCTGTCCGGCCAGTTGCGAGGCGAGGTCCGACGCGTCGGCGGCCTTCAGCGTTCTCGGGGCGGCACCTTCCGTCGCGTCGGTCTGGGACGCCATGGCGCTGGGCAGGACGAGGGCCGCCGCTCCGAGCGCGACCACGCTTCCCGCTGCGATGACGGCCTTGCGCTTGGGTATCCGCTTGTGACTCAACTTCTTGACCTCCTGGGGACTGGGGGGTCCGAGCCGCCGGACGGCAGCTGACTGCGGGCGCCTGGATGGCTGTTGATACGCAAGCGGTGCGTGGGGTGTTCAATGCGTTCTCCCGAACTTCCTTTGCGGAAGCACGAGTCGGCGGAAGCGCGAGTCGGCAGCGCCGCAGCGCGTCCGCCCCGCCCGCCGTCCGTCGGTTCGCCGTCCGTCCGCCCGTCCGCCCACCGTCAGCGAGCCGGCCGCCCCTCCCTCCGGGGCAGCAGCGCGACCGCGGCCATCGGGAGCGCCGCGAGCACCAGCCACGGCACGGCCGGGGGCAGGTCGGTGTCGAGCAGGGAGCCCGTGGCCGCGCTGCCGGCGAGGACGACGAGGCCGGAGACCGAGGAGAGTGCGCCCGTGTAGAGGCCGAGCCTGCCGTCCTCGGCGAGATCGGGCACCCAGGCCCGGGCGGCGGGCGCGACCAGCATCTGGCCCAGGGTCAGCAGGACGACGTAACCGGCGACGGGCAGGAGCCCCGCGGTTCCCGTCCACCCGGCGGGCCGGGCCGCGGCCACCACCGCGGACCCCGCCGAGATGAGGAGCAGCCCGGCCGCCATGGACGGTCGCAGGTCGAGCCGGTCGCCCGCCCAGCGCGTCACCGGCAGCTGGGCCGTCACCACCAGCAGCGACGAGAGCGCGAACAGCCAGGCCAGCGGCGCCTGCGAGCCCGCCGCGCGCTCCACCTCGACGGGCAGCAGCTGGTAGAGCTGGTTGTACGCCAGCAGGTACGCCCCGTACGCGCAGCACAGGGCCAGGAACCCCCGGTTGCGCACCAGCCGCCGGAGTCCGCCGCGGCCACCGGCGCGGACCCGGCCGGGGATGCGCTGCGGCAGCAGCCACGTGTGGCCCGCCAGGACGAGCCCGAAGACCCCGGCACCGGCCAGGCAGACCGTGCGGAAGTCCACGGCCAGCAGCAGCGCGCCGAGGAACGGGCCGAGGAAGGCACCGGCCTGACCGGCCACGGTGAACAGGGCCAGCACATGGGTGCGCGGGCCCTCCCCCGCCTCCTCCCGGCACACCGCCTGCCGGGCCACCTCCGACTCGACCGCGGGTGAGAAGAGCGCGGCGGCGAAGCCGACGAGGAGGACCGCCCCGACGACCGCCCAGGTGGCCCGCGCGTACCCGAGCCAGGCGAAGCCCGCGATCCGCAGGACGCACCCCGCGAGCACCACCGGGCGCACCCCGTACCGGTCGGCCAGTGCGCCGCCCACCACGAACAGTCCCTGCTGGCTGAAGGTCCGCAGCCCCAGCACCAGGCCGACCAGCCAGCCCGCCATGCCGATCGCCGTGCCCAGGTGCCCGGCGAGGAAGGGCAGGACGGCGAAGAAGCCGATGTTGAAGGCGAGCTGGGTGAGCACGAGCAGGCGCAGCAGCGGCGAGAAGGACCGGAAGGACCGGAAAGGATGGAAGGACCGGAAAGGGCGGAAGGACCGGAGCGAGGGGAGCGGTCTCCTCCCGGGGCGGGCCGTCGTCGTTCGCGGTTCAGGCATCGTTCCTCCGCCTCCTCCACGGGCGCGGGACCCGCGGCCGGCGCACCCCTCCTCCCCCGGCCGTTACCGACACGGCCCCCAGCAGGGCCAGCGCCGCCGCGGGCGCCAGGGACGCCCACGGCGCCCGCTCCGCGTACGGCTGGTTCTCGGCCAGCAGCAGGCCCCACTCCGGGGACGGCGGCTGCGCGCCGAGGCCGAGGAAGCCCAGGGCCGCGAGGGACAGCGCCACTCCCGGCAGCCGGAGCAGGGCGTGCCGCAGCACCGGGGGCACGACGGCCGGGAGCAGTTCGTGGCGCAGCAGCTGGAGCGGGCTCGCGCCGAGCCCTCTGGTCGCCGCCAGGTGGGTGGTGGCCCGCTCCTGCCGGAGCAGCGCCGAGGTGTGGGCGGCGAGCGGCGCCCAGGCGACGGCGGCCACCGCGAGCGCCGGAGTGGCCGCCCCGCTGCCCGCGACCGCGGTGACCAGGAGGGCCGCGAGGACCGGCGGTACGGCGTTGACCGTGTCGACCAGCGGCCCGGAGAACCGCGGCAGCAGCCCCAGCAGGACGCCCAGGAGCAGCGCCGCCGCGCTGACGGCGCCGGCCAGGACGAGGGTGTCCAGCGCCCCGTGGCCGACCCGGGCCAGGAGGTCGCGTCCCAGCGCGTCGGTGCCGAACGGGTGCGCCGGGGACGGGGGCCGCAGCCGGGCCGCGGTGTCCAGTTCCAGCGGGTCACGGGTGAGGCCGAACGCGACGACGGCGAGCAGCAGTCCGCCGTACAGCAGCGGGGGTGTCGTGGAGCGTGACGGTGCCGGGCGGTGCAGGGAGGGCAGCGCGCCGTCGCGCAGGGCCGGGCCGATCAGGAGGCGCGCGGCGAGCCGGGCGAGTCCTCCGACGGCCGCCGCCAGCACGACGAGGGCCAGGGTGCCGGCCTGGAGGACGGGCAGGTCCTGGGCCACCGCGGCCTGGAGGGAGAGCCGTCCGAGCCCCGGGATGTCGAAGACCTGCTCCACGGCGACCGCGCCGCCGGTCAGGCCGACGACGAACAGGCCCGCGTTGGGCAGCAGTCCCGGTACGCAGCGGCGCAGCGCCTGCCGTGCGACGGCCCGGCCGCGCACTCCGCGCGCGGCGGCGGCCAGCGCCCACGGTTCGGCGAACGCGCCCGGCAGCAGGTCGTCGAGCATCCGCCCGAGCAGCGCGCCGGCGGGCAGGCCGAGCGACAGCGCGGGCAGCACCGTCCACTGCGGGCCGTACCAGCCGAGGGCGGGCAGCCAGCCGAGCTGCACGCCGACGACGGTGGCGAGCACCGAGGCGGTCAGGAAGTCGGGCAGGGTGGCCAGGACCGCCGACCCGGTGCCCGCGGAGCGCCGCCCGTCGAGTCGGCGCAGGGCCCCGAGCCGCAGGGTCCGCGCGCACACGGCGACCGCCGTGACCGCGGCGACGGCCAGGGCCGCGCCCATCAGCAGCAGTGAGACACCGAGTGCCTCCAGGACGGACGGGGTGACCTCGGCGCCGGAGATCCAGGAGCGGCCCGCGTCACCGTGCAGCAGCCCGCCGAGCCAGTCACCCAGCAGGTGCGCGGGACCGGCGTCCAGGCCGAGCCCGTCGCGGATCGCATCCAGCACCTCGGGGGTCGCGGTGCGTTCGGCGGACCGCGCCCTGAGCACGGTGAGCGCGGGGTCCGTGTGCGAGAGCCACGGCAGCAGCCCGACGCCGCACAGCAGGGCGGCGGCGAGGACGGCGCGCCAGAGCAGCACGGGCGCCCCGCCCCGTACGACGGCCTTCGGCACGGGACGGCCGCCCGTCAGCGCCGGGTGCCGACGCCGACGAGGCTGCGCTCGTACGGGTCGAGGAGGACGCCGCTGACCCGGGCGCCGACGCCGGTGATGATCCGCTGGTGGACCAGCGGCACGACGGCGTCCGTGCCGAGGACCGCCGCCTCGGCCCTCATGGCCGCGTCCTGCCGCTTCGCGGTGTCGGTGACCGACTCGGCGCCGGAGACGGCCCGGTCGACCTTCTCGTCGCACAGCAGCGCCAGGTTGTAGCTGCCCTCGCAGGTGTAGTCGCTGGCGAGGACGGAGACGGGGTCGCCGGTGTCGAGCATGGTGTTGCGGGCGGACACGAACGCGTCGAACTTCCCTCCCAGCGCGTCGCTCTCCAGCCGCGAGTACTCCCGCACCTCCAGCTTCACCCCGAACCCGGCCTTCTCCAGCTGCTGCTTCAGCACCTGGGCGACCTCGGGCAGCTCGGGCCGGTTGTCGTACGTGGCCACGGTGAGCGTCTTCCCGCCGGCGGCGCCCGCCGGGGCCCGGCCGGCCGGCTTCACGCGCTTGCCGGCGGCCCAGGTCAGGGCGGGCCCGTAGATGCCGGCCCCGGGGTCGGCGTGGCCCTCGTAGACGTCCTCGGCGAGGGCGGAGGTGTCGAGCGCCGCGCGGGCGGCGGCCCGTGTCCTCGCGTCCTTGAACGCCCCCGACCTGGTGTTGAGCAGCAGGCTGGTGGTGCGGGTGGTGGCGGTCTCGCGGCGGGCCGCCCGGTCCAGGGAGGCCGCCTGCGAGACAGGGACGGCCTCGGCGATGTCGGTCTCGCCGGTGCGCAGCGCGTTGGTGCGGGCGGTGCCGTCGGCGATGAACCGCGCGTCGACGCCGGCGGCCTGGGCGCGGCCGCCCCAGTAGTCGTCGAAGCGGTCGAGGGTGGCCGCGGTGGTGCCGGTGACCTCGGTGAGTTCGAAGGGTCCGGTGGCGGTGCCGACGGGACTGACGGAGTCCTTCTTCGCGTACGCCTTCGCCGACAGGATCACCAGGCCGGGGCTGGACAGGCGCAGCGGCAGGACGGGGTCGGGCCCGGCGGTGGTCACCCGTACGCGGTTCCCGTCCGCGGGCTCGGCGGTCAGCTCGACGCCGGACAGGGCGGCGGTCACGGGCTCGGCGCCGGCCGCGCGGGTGAGGGCCGCGGCAACGGCCTTCGGAGTGACCTCGGTGCCGTCCTGGAAGGTGGCGTCCCGCAGGGTGAACAGCCAGCTGCGGTCGTTCTCCCGGCTCCACGAGTCGGCGAGGGCGGGGGCGGCGGCCCCGTTGGCGTCGAGGCGGGTCAGGCCCTCGGTGACGCCGAGCCGGCTGAGGAGGGTGGCGTCGGCTCCGTACGGGGAGAAGTTCTCGGCGGGCGGGAAGGCCAGCGCGACCCTCAGCCGGGAGCCCTCCGGGCCGTCGGAGGACGTGTCGCCGCCGCCGGAGGCGAAGCAGCCGGTGAGCAGGGGGGCGAGCAGCAGTCCGGCGGCGAACCGGCGACGGCGCGGCGAGAAGAACATGGTCTCTTTCGTTCGTTCATGCGTTCATGCGTTCATGCGTTCATGCGTTCATGCGTGCGTGCGTGCGCGCTCTGTGCTGTGCGCGGAAGGGCGCGTGGCGTACGGAAGGGCGCGGCGCGTCGTCAGGGCAGGGGGACTTCGAAGTGCACGATGCCCTGGCCGCCGCCCGCCTCCTCGCGTTCGTCGTGGACCGCCTTGCCCAGGGAGCGCCAGAACGCCTCGGCACCGGGCACCGCCGGATCGGTGTGCAGATAGGCGGAGCGGTAGCCGCCGTCGGCCACCGCGAAGTCGAGCAGCCCGCCGACGAGCCGCCGGGCCAGACCCTGTCTGCGGTCCTCGGGACGGACGTACACCCGGCGCAGCTGGGCGGTCTCCCCGGAGGGGTAGCGCTCGGCGATGTGGCGCGGGTTCGGCGGGTGGACGGGGCCGCGGGAGTCGAGCGCGGCGGTCGCGGCCACCCTGCCGTCCCGCCGGCCGACCGCGACCAGCAGGGTGTGCCGGGCGGGTGCGAGGTAGGCGCCGTGGAGGTCGATGACGTCCCGGTGCCAGCGCGGCACGTACCCGGTACCGAAGTCCCGGTACACGGTGTCGAGCATCACGGACCGGGCGCCGTCGAGGTCGTCGGGGGTCGCCGTTCTTATGCAGTAATCGCGCACTTGCGCATCATATGCAGCAAGGCTGTGCGGGTCCGGGCGGGGTCAGGCCGTCCCGTGCTCCCGCGGGACCGGACCGGTCCGCCGCCATGCGCCCTTCCACACGACCCACATGTGGCCGTCGGGGCCGTGGTGCACGTTCATCCCGTCGACGACGGCCAGCAGCGGCAGGTTCCTGGCCCCGGTCCGGCCGTCCGCGTCCAGCGGGACCGCGACGTCGTCGGTGGCCGAGACCGTGATGCCCGAGGGGTCGGCGGTGAGGACGATCCGGCAGGCGTCGGCGGCGCTGCGCGCCAGCAGGCACCTGCTCGCGGAGCGGCCCGCGTCGAGGACCGGGGAGACGAACGACAGGGGGGCGTCGATCGCCCGCGTCACCGCCACCGCGGCCGCCTGGGCCGCGAACTCCCCGTCCGCGCGGGCGAAGCGGGCCGTGAACTCCATCTCCCGGACGGGCTCCATCAGCCCGTGCTCGGTGAGCAGCGCGGGGCCCTCCGAGGGCGCGTGCACTGGCGTTCCCACCGCCAATCCTCCTTGACCGGACAGCCGCCGGACAGTCGCCGGGCAGTCGTACGAACGAGTGGTGCGGCCGGGGTCCGGGGCAGCACGGCGACTGTACGTCCACACCACCCGACTGAACAGGGCATGTGGCGCAAACACAAAGACCAAAAGTCAACAGTTAAAGCCGAAATTCACCGACCCGAGTGAACCGGATTGCGCAATGGGTGCGGTATGGATGGTTCCGGCACGGCAGGGGTAACAACCGAGACCGAATATGTCCGCTCTTGCGGAGGTGGAGCGCATGCCACCGAAATGCCGGAACCACACCACCGGACCGTCCGAGGACGACGCGGGAGAGCCCCCGCCGCCTCCGGCACACCCGCACGCCCGCGTTCGCCACGGCGACGGGTTCACGGTCGTCGAGGTGCTGGGCGAGATCGACATGGCGACGGCCGGCGCGCTGGGCGAACAGCTGGACGCCCTCACCGCGGACGGGGCGCCCCAGGTCGTGGTGGACCTCCGCGCGGTCGACTTCTTCGACTGCTCCGGGCTGCGGGTGCTGTGCCGGGCGGAGCGCCGGGCCAGGGAGCGCGGCGGTGCCCTCCGCCTGGTCTCCGACCAGCCCCGCGTCCACCACCTGCTGCGCGCCTGCGGACTCCTCTCCCGCTTCCCTCCCCTGCCGGAGATCCCCTCCGCGCGACCTCCGCAGGGCCGGCCGCCCGGGACCGTCCGGAGGTGACGTGCGCCCCGCGACGACGCCGGGACCGGCTGGGGCGACGCCGGGACCGGCGGGGAGGACGCCGGGGGCGGCGGGGACGACGCCAGGGCCGGCGGAGACGGCCCCACTCCGTCTCCGCCGGCCCCTGTTGCGGGATCGCGTGGCGCTCCGCGACGGGATCCGCGCTCCCCATCCGCTTCGCGGGTCTCCGTCGACGCACCCGGAGAACCACGCGACCCCGGTCCCTCAGAACGTGAAGAAGGTCCTCCCGTGGGAGTTCTTCACGCACTCGTTGGAGAAGGTCCGCTCGTAGGCGACCCGCTCGCCCTGCCAGACGCCTTCGACGGTGACGACGACGGGGTCGTACTCGCGGGTGCACAGGACGTCGGACCTGGCGGACAGCGCACCGGGATCCCCGCCGGAGGCCCGCAGTTCGGCGCAGGCCGACGCCGGGGCCGGATGGGTTCCCGAGGCCGTCGGCGCGCAGCTCAGGGTGACCGCGCGTTCGGGCGCGGCGGCGGCCGCGATCTCGCCGTGCCCCACGGTGAGCACCAGGGACGAGGGGGCGTAGAGCGCGGTCGGCGAAGGGCCGGCGAGGGCGGTCCCGGTGAGGGGGCCGCAGACGGCGGTGGCCGCCAGGGTGACCGTCGCCGCCCAGCGCGCGGTGTTCGGCATTGTGTGCATCCTTCCGCTCGGTGGATCGCCGCTCCGGACGGGTGGTGCCGGTGCGGCGAGCGCGAGTCTGCCGAGTCCGCGCCGGAAACACACGTCGACCCCATGCGTTTCAGTAACATTGCGTATTGAATCAGTGGCGTGAAGTGACAGAGTTCGACCATGCCGCCCTTGGAACTGAGCGGCCCCCGAGTCGCCGTGCAGACCTGCTGGCCGGATAACCCCTGCTCAGCAATCGGCCTGAAACATTCCGCTTCCGTCCGGGCCCGCGGACCGCGGGGGTCCGCGAGGGGGCGCAGCGGGCGTCCACGCCCTTCGACGGCGAAAACCGGACAGCTCCCGCCGCAAGGGCTGCCGGGGATCGTGGTCTTCGTAGACTGCCCCGCCATGGGAGAGATCTACGGGCTGGGCGAGATCACCTGTCCGTCCGGTGAACTGGTGATCGTCGACGGCGGTCACCTGGGCATGTGGAGCGGCGAGGGTTCACCGGCACTGGTGGACCCCGGGTCGTTCGGCGTCCAGGAGCCGGCGGTCGCCGCCGACGTGGCCGCCGCGACCGATTTCGTGATCACCGGCCCCGACGCCGGCACCGTCGCCCACTCCTTCGGCCGGCAGCCCGGCCGGACGCTCCACGACGTCCCGGCGTCCGCGGTGGCGCGGCTGACCGAGCTGTTCGACGCGCACTGCCGGGAGCACGGCCTGGACGCCGGGCTGGAGGCGTGCGCCGAACGGGTGCCGCACCGGGAGCGGGTGCGGCAGTGCACGGAGCGGGGCGGGGGCTGCTTCCTGATGCACGGCGTACCGGTCGTGGCGCTCGGCGGGGTGCCGCGGGACCGGCCCCTTCCGGTGCTGGCGACGGACACCGGCATCGTGGTCCCCTTCGCCCCGTCGCCCTTCGCCCCGTCACCCTTCGCCCCGTCGCCCTTCGCCCCGTCACCCTTCACCTCGCGCTCCTTCGCCCCGTCCGATGTCGGCCCCTCCCCCGTGGACCTCTCCTCCGTGGACCTCTCCCTCACCGGCATCGCCCCGGCCGACGTCTCGGACCTGGCTCCCTCCCCCGCCACCAAGTCCGTGGAACTGGGAGAGGTACGCGTCGACTGGGCCCGCCTGCTCTTCGGGGACGCCGACGCGCTGGGCGCCTGGCGGCACGACGAACCGGTCGACGGCCTGGCCGACGTCGCGTTCTGGGGCGCCGCCGAGGAGGCGGCCGCCGCCCGGTTCTCCGCACCCGACCTGGGCGGGCCCGGCGAGGACGGGGTGAAGGGCTGGACGGGCCTGCCGATGCCGGAGGCGATGCGCCTCGCCGGGGCGCTCTTCGACTGGAAGGACGCCGCCCCCCGGCGGCGGCTGACGGTGGACTTCCGCCCGCACTCCCACCACTGGCAGATCATGCGCGAGGTCCGTGCCTCCCCTCTGGAGGCAGGCACCGTGGAGGTCGGCGGCGCGCGCGTGCTGTGCACGATGACCGGCCGGGGTGACGGCCGGTTACCGGTCTCCGCGGAACTCGACCCGACGGGCCGGCCGGTCGCCGTACGCGTGTCGTTCCCGGACTGACCCGGACCTCCGGCCCGGCCGCCGGTGCTCCGGCGTCACGCCGGACAGGTCCCCGGGTACGTCGGCTGCGTCGGCTGCGTCAGGTACGCCCCCGTGCTGGACGGATCTTGTCCCGCTCGTCAGGATCGTCGCGGGGCGGGCACAGTCCCGGCGAACAGGATCCAGGGAACAGGATCCAGGGCGGAAGGCGGGCGTACGGATGACGAAGCACTGGGCGGACTTCCAGTACGAGATCTATCTCAACGGGATGACCGGCGCCGTGCCCCGGCTCCCCACCGACCTGACCCGGCTGGAGGAGCTGACCGAGCGGCGGCTGGGACCCGGCCCGGTGGGCTATGTGGCGGGCAGCGCGGGCAACGGCAGCACGGCACGCGCGAACCGGGCCGCGCTGGACCGTCGCCGGATCGTGCCGCGCATGCTGCGCGACGTCCACGAACGCGACCTGTCCGTCGAGGTGCTGGGGCGCCGGCTCCCCGCGCCCCTCGCGCTCGCACCGGTCGGCGTCCTGTCGATCATGCACCCGGACGCCGAGCCGGCCGCCGCCCGGGCCGCCGCCGCGCAGGGCGTGCCGTTCGTCCTGTCGTCCGCGTCCAGCACGCCGATGGAACAGGTCGCGGAGGCGATGGGCGACGGTGAGCGCTGGTTCCAGCTGTACTGGGCCAAGGACCGCGAGGTCACCAGGAGTTTCCTGGACCGGGCGAAGGCGGCCGGGTTCAGCGCGCTGTTCGTCACGCTGGACACGCCCCTGCTGGCCTGGCGGCCGCGCGACCTCGACCAGGCATACCTGCCGTTCCTGCACGGTGTCGGCACCGCCAACTACTTCTCCGACCCGGCGTTCCGGGCAGGTCTGGCCAAGCCGGTGCACGAGGACCCGAACGCGGCCGTCATGCACTTCGTCGGGATGTTCGCGGATCCCGCCAAGACGTGGCCCGACCTGGAGTTCCTGCGGGAGAACTGGGACGGTCCGATCGTCCTGAAGGGCGTCCTCCACCCGGACGACGCCCGGCGGGCCGTCGACGCCGGGATGGACGGCGTCGTCGTCTCCAACCACGGCGGCCGTCAGGTGGCGGGCTCCGTCGCCGCCGCCGACGCGCTGCCCAGGGTGGCCGGGGCCGCCGGGGACCGGCTGACCGTCCTCTTCGACAGCGGTATCCGCACGGGGGACGACATCTTCAAGGCGCTGGCCCTGGGCGCCGAGGCGGTGCTCGTCGGACGTCCGTACGCCTATGGGCTCGGCCTCGACGGCCAGGCGGGCGTCGAGCACGTCATCCGCTGCCTGCTCGCCGAACTCGACCTCACGCTCGCCCTGTCGGGCCACGCCGGCCCGGCGGGCCCCGGTGCCGGGGACCTGGAGGAAGGGCCCGCCTGACCGCCCGGCTGCCCCGCCTGGCCCTCCGACCGCCCGGCTGCCCAGCCGGCCGGCCCTCCGGTCGCCCGATTGCCCGGACCGCGCTCCGGCCCGGCGTGCCGCGCCCGTGCGTGGGTGC
>NZ_JAHKJW010000109.1 GCF_019710745.1 Streptomyces beigongshangae | reverse complement strand
CGGTGGCGCCGAGGAGACGCATGTTGCGGATGGCACGGCGCATGATGCGGCGCAGCACGTAGCCGCGGCCCTCGTTGCCCGGGGTGACGCCGTCGCCGATGAGCATCACGGAGGTGCGCATGTGGTCGGTGACCACGCGCAGGGAGACGTCGGAGTCCTGGCCCGCGCCGTACTCGACACCGGTCAGCTCGGTGGCCTTCTTGATCACGGCCATCGAGGTGTCGATCTCGTACAGGTTCTGCACGTCCTGGAGGATCATGGCGAGGCGTTCCAGGCCGAGACCCGTGTCGATGTTCCTGCTCGGCAGGTCGCCGAGGATCTCGAAGTCCTCCTTCGAGGTGCCCTCGCCGCGCTCGTACTGCATGAAGACGAGGTTCCAGATCTCCACGTACCGCTCGTCGTTGACGGCGGGGCCGCCCTCGGCGCCGAACTCGGGCCCGCGGTCGTAGTTGATCTCGGAACACGGGCCGCAGGGGCCCGGGACGCCCATGGACCAGTAGTTGTCCTTCTTGCCCAGACGCTGGATGCGCTCCTTGGGGACGCCGACGACCTCGTGCCAGATGCGCTCGGCCTCGTCGTCCTCCAGGTACACGGTGATCCAGAGCTTCTCCGGCTCCAGGCCGTAACCGCCCTTGTCCTGAGGGCTGGTGAGCAGCTCCCAGGCGTACTTGATGGCGCCTTCCTTGAAGTAGTCGCCGAAGGAGAAGTTGCCGCACATCTGGAAGAACGTGCCGTGCCGGGTGGTCTTGCCGACCTCTTCGATGTCCGGCGTGCGGACGCACTTCTGGACGCTGGTGGCGCGGTCGAAGGGCGGCTTGACCTCGCCGAGGAAGTAGGGCTTGAAGGGCACCATGCCGGCCGGGACCAGGAGGAGGGTCGGATCGTCCGCGATGAGCGACGCCGAAGGCACGACGGTGTGCCCGCGCTCCTCGAAGAAGCTCAACCAGCGGCGGCGAATCTCGGCCGACTCCATCAGTGGTCCTCATTCCGGTTGTGCGAGTACGCCGACCCCTCGACGTACTTCGGGTTCTCGCTGTACCGCGGGTTCTCGCTGTACCGCGGCTTCTTGCGGTGGTCCGGGTCGTCGCCCTGCCCGATGGCCGCGGCGCGGCGGGCGGGCGGCAGTTCGGCACCGGCGTTCAGTCCGAGCGCCTCGCCGAGCTCCGCCTCGCGCTGGGCCATTCCGTCACGGACGTCGAGGGCGAAGTCCTTGATGCGGTGGCCCGCTTCGAGTGCCTTGTTCGCGGCCTGCGCCGCGAGGCTCTCGGGCGTCAGCTGCTTGATCTTGCGGTTGACCTTGGTGGTGGCCCACACACCGGCGGCTGCGCCCGCGGTGAACCAGAACGTACGACGGAACATCGCTGCGTCAGTCCTTCTTCCGCTTTCCCCGTCGCGCCGACGGGAGGGTGCGGCCCACGACCACGGTGCGTCGCGCGGGCCCGGCGGGCACGTCCTCGCGGCGGCCGCCCATGGCCCGGCGCACGCCGTAGCCGAACGCCGCCACCTTCACGAGCGGGCCGCCGAAGGTGGACGCGACGGTCGTGGAGAGCGCCGAGGCGTTCGACGTGACCTCCTGGACGTCCGACGCGATGGCGTCGACCCGCTCGATCTGGGTCTGCGCGGAGCGCACGGCCGCGGAGGCGTCCGCGAGGAGCGGGACCGTCTGCTCGGTCACGTCCTCGACGAGTTTGGTGGTCGCCCTGAGCGTCTGGGCCAGCCTCGCGAGTGCCACCGCGAGGAAGGAGACCAGGATCGCCCAGAAGACGGCCACCAGAATCCCGGCCACCTCTCCACCGGACACCGCGCACCCGCTCCCTGAAGTCGTGCCTCACCGTCGAAAAGCCGTCCTCCGACCCTATCGCGCCACGGCCGCCGCTCCGTACCGGATTACCGCCCGCCGGGAGCGGAGTCGCGCGAACGGGCCGCCGGACGTGCGACGGCCCGCCGCCCCGCCCGCCCCGGAGGGCGGTGGGGCGACGGGCCGGAGCGGGCGCGGAGCCGGTACCGAGGACTGCGTCCGGTCAGCGGGCGTAGTACTCGACGACGAGCTGCTCGTCGCAGATCACCGGGATCTCCTTGCGGTTCGGCTCGCGGTCCAGGCGGAACGCCAGGGCGCCGAGGTTCACCTGGAGGTAGCGCGGGGTCTCGCCGTCGGGGGCGAAGCCACCGGCACGGGCGACCTCGAACAGCGTCTTGCTGCGGCTGCGCTCGCGGACCATCACGACGTCGTCGGGGCGGACGCGGAAGGACGGCTTGTCGACCTTCTGGCCGTTGACCTCGATGTGGCCGTGCACGACCATCTGGCGGGCCTGGTAGATCGTGCGGGCGATGCCCGAACGCAGGACCAGCGCGTCGAGACGGCGCTCCAGCTCGATGACCAGGGCCTCACCGGTCTTGCCCTGGGTCTTGGCGGCACGCTCGTAGGCGCGGACGAGCTGGCGCTCGGACACGTCGTACTGCGCGCGCAGACGCTGCTTCTCCAGCAGACGGACCTTGTAGTCCGAGTTCTGCTTGCGGCCGCGGCCGTGCTCGCCCGGCGGGTAGGGGCGGGCCTCGAAGTACTTGACGGCCTTCGGGGTCAGCGCGATGCCGAGGGCACGCGACTTCTTGACCTTGGGGCGGGACTGGTTCGCCACTTTTTTCCTTCTTCTCTTCGGCTGCCTCAGGGTTACGGGAGGTCGCATCCGCAACCGGGGATTCCCGTCAGGTCCGCGGGGGACATGCCGGGCAGCCGCTCCCCTGGCTGGGCACATACGTGCAGCACACGAACGGCCCACCGACCGGTCCCGGAACTCCGGGTGGTGGTGGGCTGCCCGCGACACCTACAACCGGTGCGCGACGCTCCTGGATCGAAGGATCCGGCTGGATGTCCCGCCTGAGGCGCCGACCGGGGCCGGACACGGGACGCAGCACTGCGAGGGAGTCTACAGGGTTCTCAGGACCGTCCTCGACCCAGGTGCTTCCTGGTCCACTCGACCGCGTCCGCGTAGCGGGCCTCGGCGCCGTGCCGGGTCGGTGTGTAGTACTCGCGGTCCTTGAGCTCCTCGGGCGCGTACTGCTGGGCGGCGATGCCCTCGGGCAGGTCGTGCGGGTACACGTACCCCTGCGCGTGGCCGAGCTTGGCCGCGCCCTTGTAGTGCCCGTCGCGCAGGTGCGTGGGCACGGGGCCGGCGTGGCCCTTGCGCACGTCCTCCATGGCGGCGCCGATCGCCGTCGTCGCGGCGTTCGACTTCGGGGCCAGGGCGAGCGCGATGGTGGCGTGGCTGAGGGTGAGCGCCGCCTCGGGGAAGCCGATCATGGCGACGGCCTGGGCGGCCGCGACGGCCGTGGGCAGGGCCGTCGGATCGGCGAGGCCGATGTCCTCGCTGGCCGAGATCATCAGCCGGCGGGCGATGAACCGTGGGTCCTCGCCGGCCTCGATCATCCGGGCCAGGTAGTGCAGGGCCGCGTCGACGTCCGAGCCCCGGATGGACTTGATCAGGGCGCTGGCCACGTCGTAGTGCTGGTCGCCGTCGCGGTCGTACTTCACCGCCGCCCGGTCGACGGTCTCCTCCAGGGTCTGGAGGGTGATCTCCGGCTCGCCCTTGTCGAGCGCCGAACCGGCCGCGGCCTCCAGGGCCGTCAGGGCGCGACGGGCGTCGCCCCCGGCGATCCGCAGGAGGTGCCCCTCGGTTTCCTCGGGGAGGGCGACGGCCCCCTTGAGGCCGCGCTCGTCGCCGAGCGCCCGGCGGAGCAGTCCGCGCAGGTCGTCGTCGGTGAGCGGTTCGAGGGTGAGCAGGAGCGAGCGGGACAGCAGGGGGGAGATCACCGAGAAGTACGGGTTCTCCGTGGTCGCCGCGATCAGCGTCACCCAGCGGTTCTCCACGGCGGGCAGCAGGGAGTCCTGCTGGGCCTTGCTGAAGCGGTGGATCTCGTCGAGGAAGAGGACGGTCTCCTTGCCGAAGCCTCCGGTGGCGCGGCGGGCGCCCTCGATGACCGCGCGCACCTCCTTGACGCCCGCGGTGATCGCGGAGAGCTCCACGAAGCGCTTGTCCGTCGCCTTGGAGACCACGTACGCCAGGGTCGTCTTGCCGGTGCCCGGCGGGCCCCAGAGGATCACCGAGGAGGGTCCGGCCGGACCCCCGCCGCTCTCGCCGACGAGTCTGCGCAGGGGCGAGCCCGGCTTCAGCAGGTGCTGCTGCCCCACGACCTCGTCGAGGGTGCGCGGGCGCATCCGTACGGCCAGGGGGCTGCCGGAGGGGTCCTTCTCCTGGCGTTCTTCGGCTGCGGCGGTGAACAGGTCGGGCTCCACGTCCGAAACCCTATGTCACGCCACCGACAGCGCGGAGCGGGCGGGCTCTCCGGTGTCAGCCGGTCCAGAAGTCCCACCAGCGCGTCAGGACCAGCATGCCGATGATCCCGATGTGCATGACCGGCAGCACCCAGGCGAACTCCGCCAGGAAGCCCTTCAGCCAGCCCGGTGCGGGCAGGTGGCCGTGGCGGACGTTGTGCGCGGTGACGGCCCAGAACATGATGATGGTCGCGGCCCAGGCGAGGCAGCACCACAGGCACAGCGAGTTGATGTTGTACAGCGACTGGTACTGGAGCCAGGTCACGAAGCCGACGCCGAACAGCATGCCCGCGTTCAGGGTCAGCCAGTACCAGCGCGGGAACGAGGCGCGGCCGAGCAGGCTCATGCCGACGCAGATCACCATGCCGTAGGCGACGAGGCCGAGCATCGGGTTGGGGAACCCGAAGACGGATGCCTGGTCGCTCTTCATGATGTTGCCGCAGGAGACGACCGGGTTCAGGCTGCAGCCTGGCGTGAAGTTCGGGTCCTCCAGCAGCTTGAACTTGTCGATGGTGATGACCCAGGAGGCCAGCACGCCGGCCGCGCCGGTGAGCACCAGCAGGAGAGCGAGGGCGCGGCTGCCGCCCACGGCCCGCGGGGCGTGGGCGGTTTCCTGGGCGGTGGAGGTGCCTTCCCTGACTGTCGTCTTGCTCATCACGCCGTTTCCGTAGCTCGAGAGGACCTTCCGGGTACGGTCATTGTGCCGCACAGGCGCCTGTGTCCACCGTTCGATGGGCATAAGGGGCCGCCCCCCTTCGCGTCCGGCGGCCGGAAATCCCCCGGGAGGGGGGTCGGCGGTCGCGGGGTTGACGGTGTCGGCGCCCGGGGCGCGGCCGGCCCGCGACGGCTCCCCCGCAATCGCGCTGCGCCCCGGGGACGGTGACGGGTCAGCTCAGGCGGGACTCCAGTTCCGCCACGATCTCGTTCACTCCCACCGCTGCCTGCTCGCCCGACTCCATGTCCTTCAGCTGGACGACCCCCTCGGCGAGGTCCCGCTCGCCGGCGACCACGGTGTACCGCGCCCCGCTGCGGTTCGCGTTCTTCATCGCCCCCTTCAGCCCCTTCCCCCCGTAGGAGAAGTCCGCCGCGATCCCGTTGCGCCGCAGCTCGTTCACCACGCCGAAGAGCACACGCCGCGCCTCGTCCCCCAGCGGTACCGCGAACACGCTGGTGGCGGCGGGGAGCTGGAGCGACACCCCTTCCGCCTCCAGCGCCAGGACCGTACGGTCGACGCCCAGCGCCCAGCCGACGGACGGCAGCGCGGGGCCGCCGATCATCTCGGACAGGCCGTCGTAGCGTCCGCCGCCGCCGACCGCGGACTGCGCTCCCAGGCCGTCGTGCACGAACTCGAAGGTGGTCCGGGTGTAGTAGTCGAGGCCGCGGACCAGTTTCGCGTCGTCCTCGAAGGGGACGCCCGCCGCCGTGATCAGCTCGCGCACCTCCTCGTGGTACGCCTTGCACGCGTCGCAGAGGTAGTCCCGCAGGAGCGGGGCGCCGACGAGCTGCTTCTGGACGTCGTCCCGCTTGTCGTCGAGGACGCGCAGCGGGTTGATGTCCGCGCGGCGCAGGGTCTCCTCGTCCAGGTCGAGCCCGCGCAGGAAGTCCTGGAGGGCGGCCCGGTAGACGGGACGGCACTCCTTGTCGCCCAGCGAGTTGAGCAGGAGCCGGAAGTCGCGCAGTCCGAGCGAGCGGTACGCCTGGTCGGCCAGGATGATCAGCTCGGCGTCCAGGGCCGGGTCCTCGGCCCCGATCGCCTCGGCGCCGACCTGGGAGAAGTGCCGGTACCGGCCCTTCTGCGGGCGCTCGTAGCGGTAGTAGGAGCCCGAGTACCAGAGCTTGACCGGCAGGTTGCCGAGCTTGTGGAGGTTGGCCTCCAGGGCGGCCCGCAGCACGGAGGCCGTGCCCTCGGGGCGCAGCGCCAGCCGGTCGCCGCCCCTGGTCTCGAAGGCGTACATCTCCTTGGTCACGATGTCGGTGGACTCGCCGACCCCGCGCGCGAAGAGGTCGACGCTCTCGAACCCGGGCGTCTCGATGTATCCGTAACCGGAACCGCGCAGCGGGGCGGCGATCGCCTCGCGCACCGCGAGGTACGTCGCGCTGTCCGGCGGAATCAGGTCGTACGTGCCCTTGGGGGCCTTGAAGGTGCTCAACGGAGTTCTCTCGTCACATTCCTCGTCGGGGGGCGGAGGCCGGGTCCGCTCCCGGGCCGGACGCCGCCACCTGCCGCAGATACGGGTTGGTGGCGCGCTCCCGGCCGATGGTCGTCTGGGGGCCGTGGCCGGACAGCACCACGGTCGAGTCGTCGAGCGGCAGGCACACCCGGGCCAGCGAGCCGAGCATCTCGTCCATGTCGCCGCCGGGCAGGTCGGTGCGTCCGACGGAGCCGGCGAAGAGCAGGTCCCCGGAGAAGAACACGGGCGGGATCTCCGTGTCCCCGGGCATCCGGAACGTCACCGACCCCTTCGTATGGCCCGGTGCGTGCGCGACCGTGAGGTCGAGGCCGGCGAGGGTCAGCGCGGCGCCGTCCGTCAGCTCCTTCACGTCGTCCGGTTCGCCGACCGTGAGCTCGCCCATCAGCGGCATGCCGATCGAGCGGCCGAGCGCCCGCTCGGGGTCGCTCATCATGTAGCGGTCCGCGGGGTGGATCCAGGCGGGTACGTCGTGCGCGCCGCAGACCGGGACCACCGAGGCGACATGGTCGATGTGGCCGTGCGTGAGGATGACCGCGACGGGCTTGAGCCGATGCTTGGCGAGCGCTTCCCCGACTCCCGGGGCGGCCTGGTGGCCGGGGTCGATGATCACGCACTCCTCACCGGCGGCGGGGGCGACCAGATAGCAGTTGGTGCCCCAGGCCCCGGCGGGGAACCCGGCAATGAGCACGTTCGTCCTTCGGTATGCCGTACGGACGGTGTGCCGTACGGGGATATGTCGTACGCGGGAACGGCGTCGCCGCGGTCCAGAGCCTACCGGCGCTGCCGGAACCACAGCGAACCCATATACGGTACGGGGCACACGCAGGCGGTCGGCTCACAAGACGCACGCGTCCCACCTGACGTACGAGACGCATGAGGAGATAACCCGGTGGTCACCCAGGAACAGCGGCGGCGCCAGCTCGCCCGGGAGAAGTTCTTGCGGCAACAGCAGCGGCGTACGTCCGCCCGTCGCAAGGCCCGCGCTCGTAACGCGGTGATCGCGTCGGTCCTCGGCGTGGTCGTCGTGGGCAGCGTGGTGTCGTACGCGACCGGGGTCTTCAAGCAGGACGACGACAAGTCCGACAAGTCCGACGCGGCGGCGGCGACCCCGAGTCCCTCCGCGCCCAGCAAGGCCCCGGACCCCTGCGACAAGGCCGCGGCGGGCAAGGTGAAGTCGCTGAGCTACAAGAAGGAGCCGGCGATGTCCGTCGACAAGTCGGCGGACTACACGATGAAGCTGCAGACGACCTGCGGTGCGATAGACATCGTCATGCCGGCCTCGAAGGCCCCGCACACGGTCAACTCGTTCAACTTCCTGGTGGGCAAGGGCTACCTGGACCACACCAAGTGCCACCGCCTGACGACGAACGGCATCTACGTGCTCCAGTGCGGCGACCCGCAGGGCACCGGCATGGGCGGCCCCGGCTACACCATTCCGGACGAGAACCTCAAGGACAAGCGCCTCAAGGGCAACGTGTACCCGGCGGGCACGGTCGCGATGGCCAACCAGTACAACGCGCAGACGAAGGAGGGCCGCGACTCCGGCGGCAGCCAGTTCTTCCTCGTCTACCAGGACAGTCAGTTGCCCGCCAACTACACACCGTTCGGCACGATTTCCGAATCGGGCATGAAGGTGCTGAAGAAAATCGCGGCCGCCGGCGAGAGCACCGGCCAGGGCGACGGCGCGCCCAACGCGACCGTCGTGATCGACAAGGCGACCGTGACGAAATCCTGACCTCCAGCAGCGGAATTTCGGTCGCGCGGGATGCGGACAGCCGCCCTGCCGGTCGCCTATGTTGGCCGTGACGAAACTGTGGACGATGCCCGGGGGCGGAGCCGCCCCACGCAGGCATCATGTGGAGGAGGCGCTGTGAGCAGCGACCCGTGGGGCCGCGTCGACGAGACGGGGACCGTGTACGTGCGTACGGCCGAGGGCGAGCAGGTCGTCGGTTCCTGGCAGGCCGGGTCCCCCGACGAGGCACTGGCCTACTTCGAGCGCAAGTACGAGGGCCTGGTCGTGGAGATCGGCCTCCTCGAACGACGGGTGAAGACCACCGACCTGTCCTCGAAGGACGCCCAGGTCGCCATCGACCACATCCGCGAGCAGGTGGACGCCCACCACGCGGTCGGGGACCTGGACGCGCTGCGCAAGCGGCTGGACAAGCTCGTCGAGACGGTCGACGCGCGCCGTGAGGAGCGCAGGGCGCAGCGGGCCAAGCAGTCCGACGAGGCCCGGCAGTCCAAGGAGGCGCTGGTCGTCGAGGCGGAGGAGCTGGCCCGGTCCGACCAGTGGCGGGCCGCCGGTGAGCGGCTGCGCGCGCTGGTGGACACCTGGAAGGGCCTGCCGCGGCTCGACCGGAAGTCCGACGACGAGCTGTGGCACCGCTTCTCGCACGCGCGCTCGGCGTTCTCCAAACGCCGCAAGGCGCACTTCGCGTCGCTGGACGCGCAGCGCGAGGACGCCCGCAAGACCAAGGAGAAGCTGGTCGCGGAGGCCGAGTCGCTCTCCGGTTCGACCGACTGGGGTCCGACGGCGGCCCGTTACCGCGAGCTGATGGCGGACTGGAAGGCCGCGGGCCGCGCCCAGCGCGAGCACGAGGACGACCTGTGGAACCGCTTCCGCGGCGCCCAGGACGTGTTCTTCGCGGCGCGCAGCTCGGTCTTCGCCGAGCGGGACGCGGAGCAGACGGAGAACCTGAAGCTCAAGGAGGAGCTGGCCGAGGAGGCCGAGAAGCTCGTCCCGGTGCAGGACCTGAAGGCGGCCAGGGCGGCCTTCCGTTCGATCAACGAGCGCTGGGAGGCCATCGGCCATGTGCCGCGGGACGCCCGCCCGAAGGTCGAGGGCCGGATGCAGGCGGTGGAGCGGGCTCTGCAGGAGTCCGAGGAGACCGAGTGGCGCCGCACGAACCCGGAGGCACGCGCGCGTGCCGAGGGTCTGACCGGTCAGCTGCAGGCCGCCGTGGACAAGCTGGAGGGCCAGATCGAGGCGGCGCGCTCGGCGGGCAACAACGCCAGGGCCGACAAGCTCCAGCGGGAGCTGGACGGTCGCCGGGCGCTGCTGGACCAGGCGCTGAAGGGGTTGCAGGAGTTCGGGGGGTGACGCTCCGCCGCACGCCCGGTTCTCGCCTGCGGGCGGGTGAGGGCCGGGCGCGCAGTTCCCCGCGCCCCTGAGGGGCGGGGCGCGACCCGGGCCGGCAAGGAAACAGGAGGGGCTCCCGTACGGTCCGTACGGGAGCCCCTCCTGTTCGCTGTCAGGCGTCCGAGGGTCTGCGGGCCGATGTCACGCGGTACACGTCGTACA
This sequence comes from Streptomyces beigongshangae, assembly GCF_019710745.1. Taxonomy (GTDB): domain Bacteria; phylum Actinomycetota; class Actinomycetes; order Streptomycetales; family Streptomycetaceae; genus Streptomyces; species Streptomyces beigongshangae. The sequence continues at coordinate 2,373 of NZ_JAHKJW010000109.1, read as the reverse complement.
CGCCCTCCACGCCCCTGACCGCCTTCAGGACGTGGCCCAGGTGCTTGGGGTCGCCCATCTCGAAGGTGAAGCGGGACGTGGCCACCCGGTCACGGGACGTCTGGACGGCCGCCGACAGGATGTTGACGTGCTGGTCGGACAGGATCCTCGTGACGTCCGACAGGAGCCGTGAGCGGTCCAGGGCCTCGACCTGTATGGCGACCAGGAAGACCGAGGACTGGGTGGGGGCCCACTCGACGTCGAGGATGCGCTCGGGCTCGCGGGACAGCGAGTCGACGTTGACGCAGTCGCTGCGGTGGACCGACACCCCGCTGCCGCGCGTCACGAAGCCGATGATGGGGTCGCCGGGGACGGGCGTGCAGCAGCGGGCCAGTTTGACCCACACGTCGTCGACGCCCTTGACGACGACCCCCGGGTCGGCGTTCGAACGGCGCTTGCGGCCCCGGCCGCGCGCGGTCGGGACGCTCTCGTCGATCTCCTCGGAGGCGGCCTCCTCGCCGCCGAGCGCCTGTACGAGCTTCTGCACGACGCCCTGCGCGGCCACGTGGCCCTCGCCGATCGCCGCGTACAGGGACGAGATGTCGGGGTAGCGCATCTCGTGCGCGAGCGTGACGAGCGAGTCGCCGGTGAGGATGCGCTGGATCGGCAGGTTCTGCTTGCGCATGGCGCGCGCGATGGCGTCCTTGCCCTGCTCGATGGCCTCGTCGCGGCGCTCCTTGGAGAACCAGGCGCGGATCTTGTTGCGGGCGCGGGGCGACTTGACGAAGCCCAGCCAGTCCCGGGACGGTCCGGCGCCGGCCGCCTTGGAGGTGAAGACCTCCACCAGGTCGCCGTTGTCGAGGGTCGACTCCAGCGGTACGAGGCGTCCGTTGACGCGTGCCCCTATGGTGCGGTGGCCCACCTCGGTGTGCACCGCGTAGGAGAAGTCGACGGGGGTGGCGCCGGCCGGCAGCGCTATCACGTCGCCCTTGGGCGTGAAGACGAAGACCTCGTTGCGCGACAGGTCGAAGCGCAGGGACTCCAGGAACTCGCCGGGGTCCTCGGTCTCCTTCTGCCAGTCGAGGAGCTGGCGCAGCCACGCCATGTCGTTGAGGTGGTCGTCCTTGCCGGTGGCGCGGGGCGCGTCGGAGCGCACCTTGGAGGCGCCGGCGACGGCCTCCTGCTTGTACTTCCAGTGGGCGGCGATGCCGTACTCGGCGCGGCGGTGCATGTCGAACGTGCGGATCTGCAGTTCGACCGGTTTGCCGTTGGGCCCGATGACCGTCGTGTGCAGCGACTGGTACATGTTGAACTTGGGCATCGCGATGTAGTCCTTGAACCGGCCGGGGACCGGGTTCCATCGCGCGTGCACGGTGCCGAGGGCGGCGTAGCAGTCGCGGACGGTGTCGACCAGGACGCGGATGCCCACCAGGTCGTAGATCTCCGCGAAGTCCCGGCCGCGGACGATCATCTTCTGGTAGACGGAGTAGTAGTGCTTCGGACGCCCCGTGACGGTCGCCTTGATGCGGGCCGCGCGCAGGTCGGACTGGACCTCGTCGGTCACTATGGCGAGGTACTCGTCGCGCTTGGGGGCGCGCTCGGCGACCAGGCGCACGATCTCGTCGTACATCTTGGGGTAGAGGATCGCGAAGGCGAGGTCCTCCAGCTCCCACTTGATGGTGTTCATGCCCAGGCGGTGGGCGAGCGGCGCGTAGATCTCCAGGGTCTCGCGCGCCTTCTTCTCCTGCTTCTCGCGCTTGAGGTAGCGCATGGTGCGCATGTTGTGCAGGCGGTCGGCGAGCTTGATGACCAGGACGCGCGGGTCCTTCGCCATCGCGACGACCATCTTGCGCACGGTCTCCGCCTGGGCGGCCTCACCGAACTTGACCTTGTCGAGCTTGGTGACGCCGTCGACGAGGAGGGCGACCTGGTCGCCGAAGTCCTTGCGGAGGGTGTCGAGGCCGTACTCGGTGTCCTCGACCGTGTCGTGCAGGAGTCCCGCCATCAGCGTGGCCGGGTCCATGCCCAGCTCGGCGAGGATGGTCGTGACGGCGAGCGGGTGCGTGATGTACGGGTCGCCGCTCTTGCGCTTCTGGCCGCGGTGCCAGCGCTCGGCGACCTGGTAGGCGCGCTCGACCTGGCGGAGTGTGGACGTCTCGATCTTCGGGTCGTTGCTGCGCACTATCCGCAGCAGCGGCTCCAGGACCGGGTTGTACGGGTTGGACCGCTGGACGCCGAGACGCGCGAGCCGGGCGCGTACGCGGTTGGAGGAACCCCCGGAGCGCGCGGGCTGACCGGCCGCGGGACGGGCGGCGGGCGGCGTGGCCGGGCGCTCGCCCGCCGTCTGCCGGGTGGAGCCCTGGCGCTCGGGGGCGGCGGGCTCGGGGCGCGGCT
>NZ_JAHKJW010000108.1 GCF_019710745.1 Streptomyces beigongshangae | reverse complement strand
GCGGGCCTCGGCGCGGCCGGGCTGGCCGCCGCCTCGCTCGCGGGCGGGCGGGCCGCGCACGCGGCGCCGGACGCGGCCGGGCATCCCCACGTACGGCTGATCCGGCGGTACTACGAGGCGTACGGCTCGGGCGACCTCGAAGCCCTCCGGCCGTTCTTCACGCCGGACATCCGGTGGACCGTCCCGGGCCACCACCCGCTGGCGGGCACCAAGGAGGGCGTCGAGGAGGTGCTGGCCTTCTTCCGCGAACTGGGCCGCGCCGGGTTCCGCGCGGAGACCCTGTTCCTCGCCGCGGACGGTGACCGGGTCGTCGACCTGCACCGCGGCTGGAGCACGGCACCGGCCGGGCTGGACATCACCTGGGCGCTGGCCTTCCGGATCCGCGGCCGGCGCATCGCCGAGGCGGTCAACTTCCCGGGGGACCAGCACGCGGCGGACGCGTTCTTCTGGCGCGTCTGTCCGCTCGCCCCGCTGCCGGGCCGTCTCGCCGGACGGAGCTGACCGCGATGCGCACGCCCGGCGGACCCACCACTGACGGACCCACCCCTCGCAGCCCCGCACCCGTACCCACGCCCACGCCCACGCCCGCACCCGCACCCGCACCCGCACCCGCACCCGTAGGATCCGCGCGGATGTCGCGGCGCCGGCTCCTCGGGGCGACGGGGGTGGCGGCGGGGGTGGCCGCCGGGGCGGTGCCGCACCCCGCCGCGGCCCGGGGCGGGCAGGAGGACCAGGAGGACGAGGCGGCGCCCCGGCCCGCCGGGCGCCTCGCGGACAAGGTGGTGCTCATCACCGGCGCCACCTCCGGCATCGGCGAGGCGGCGGCCCGACTCATGGCGGCCGAGGGGGCCCGCGTCTTCTTCTGCGGCCGCCGGGCCCACCTCGGCCGCCGTGTCGAGGCCCGTATCCGCGCGTCCGGCGGAGAGGCCACGTACCGGCGCGCCGACGTCCGCGAGGAGGCCGACGTCGAGAACCTGGTGGCGGCCTGCGTCGAGCGGTACGGGCGGGTGGACATCGCGTACAACAACGCGGGGGTGGAGAGCCCCCGCGCGGTGCGCCTGCACGAGCAGTCGCTGCGCGACCTGACGGACGTGTGGCGGACCAACACCGCGGGCGTCTTCCTCGGGATGAAGTACGAGATCCCGCGGATGCTCGCCCGGGGCGGCGGCGTCATCGTCAACACCGCGTCGATCTCCGCGGAGGTCGGGTTCGCCACCATCGCCCCGTACAACGCCAGCAAGCACGCGGTGGCCTCGCTGACGAAGGTGGCCGCGCTGGAGTACGCCGCCGAGGGCGTCCGCGTGAGCGCGTTCGCCCCGGGGGCCGTGGACACCCCCATGCTGCGGCGGGCCGCGGAGGCATTCGGCATGACGTACGAACAGATCGCCCGGGACTACCCGATCGGGCGCATCGTCCCGGCCGGGGAGATGGCACGGGTGATGATGTGGCTCGGCTCGGCCGACGCGGCTCCCCTGGTCGGGACGGACGTCGACGTCTCCGGCGGCTACCTGACCGGATGACGCCGCGCGGACTGCCTCCGGCCCGGGAATCCGCCCGGAGCGACGTCGGCGGCGAGGAGAGCGAAAGAACTGGTTTCAAAGAGGAGTTGAGAAGGAAGCCCTTTCATGGCCTCGCCGCGGTCAACGCTAGCACTCAGCGCGGGATCACGTCGCGCAGGTTTTCGAGGGTGATGACCGTGGAGTCCGGGTGCAGGCCCTCGGGACGTTCGAGACCGATGTACGTCACGGGCCCGTCCGGGACCGGCCCGCCGTCCCACAGGTCCACCACCGTGGTGCCGCCGGCCATCAGGCCGGCCAGGTGGCGCACCGTCAGCTGTTCGCGCTCCACGACGGCACGCACCACCTTGGACACCGAGATGCGGTTCTCCTCGACCCGGTTGGCCGACGAGACGCCCTTCAGGTAGAGGTGCAGCCACTTCGCGCGCCACCGGCCGTCGTCCTCCCGGCGGAACACCAGGGGCAGCGCCACCCGGCCCGTCCCGCGGAGTTCCGACTTCATCCGCACCGTGCGCGGCTCGAACGGCCGGCCCTTCTGCTCGCCGTCGCGCAGCATGAAGCCGAAGAACGACTCGGCGGTCTCCTCGAAGCCCTCGCCGGCGTAGATGTTGACCTGGGGAACGATGAACGTGCCCCGTATCCGGTCCAGGGACAGGTCGATGAATTCCGAGGCTCCTCCGGGCGCCTCGGTGACATCGCCCGAGTGCTCGCCCCCGACAGCGGTGAGCGAGGTGTAGGAGAGCCAGGAGTCGGTGCTGTAGTCGCTGCGCAGAAGCAGCGCCGAGAGGTCGTAGTCGGTCCGTCTCCCGGTCTCCTTCCAGTACACGAAGAAGCGCAGCCGTTCGCCGTCGACCGCCGACACCGAGCCCCGTGGCAGTACGCCGAGCCCGGCCGGGGCCGCCCTGCCGCTGAGCGGGAGCGCCACGTCGAGGACGTCGGGGTCGAGCAGCAGCCGGGCCGGTGCGGGGAGCCTGCGGCGCGTCTCGGCGTCGAGGGCGGCGACCAGCCGGTCGCGGTCGGCGGCGGGGAGGGGCGGCCGGACGTCAGGGGCGACCCGGCCGCGGCCCCGCCGGTTGACGAAGACGCGGGGTCCGCCGGTCTCCCGCTCCCGGTTGTGCAGGTGCTCACGGACACCGAGCAGGACCCGGCCGGAGACCTCGGGGGCGGCCCGTACCGCGGCGGCCACCACCGCGTCCCGCTCCTCCTGGTCCGCGGCGGTGCGCAGCAGCAGGTCGAGGGTGCGGAACAGCTTGCCGGGGGCGGGGCGCAGCAGCCGCACCGCGCCGGGTACGTCGGACTCGTCGAGCCGCTCCTCGACACGGCTGTCGAAGGACCGCGCCTCCTTCTCGCCCCGCGCCACGGCGAACACGTCGGCGGCGTGCGGCCGACGCGGGTACTCGTGCGGGTGCAGACGCTCGCCGAGCCGCTTGAACGGCTCGCGGTGCGCGTGCACGTCGGCCAGCTTGGCGGGGTTCGCCGCGACCACGGCGTCGAGGCCCGCGAGCAGCGCGCGGCGCGCCGGCCGCCCGAGGGACCGGAACCGGGTCGGCTCCCGCAGTGTCACATCACCGCCCGACAGTGCGCAGGCCAGCCGCAGCACATCGGTGACGGTGTCCAGCAGGAGGTCCGCGCCGGCCGCGAGACGGGCCGCGTTGACGACCGCCCGGTTCTCCCGGACCGGGATCGACTCGGGCTGAGGGCCCGGCGCGCACCGCTCGGCGAGGATCCCGAGGTCGCGCAGGTGCTCTTCGCCCAGGGGCGTGGCGCTGCCCGCCAGGGCCAGGTAGAGGGAGGTGAGTTCGTCGTCCAGGTCCCGCCCGAGGTGCAGGACGGTCACCCGGTCCCCCGCCGAGGCGATCAGTTCGTCCTGCGCGGCGAGCATCTCCTCGTAGGTGTGCTGGTAGCGGCCGTACGCGGGGAGGTCGAGCAGGTCCGGCGCCCCGTGCGCCAGTTGCGCCGACACGTTGTCGCGCGACGCGTCGTCGGCGAGCGCCTGCGCCACGCACCGCATCCAGAACTCCTCGGTGTCCGGCACGTTCGCCGGGAAGTCGATGAAGTACGTGTTGTGGCGGACGTGGTCGCCCACCATCCCGCCCACGGTACGCAGCGTCCGCCGGGCGGTGTGCACGACCGCGGCCCCGGACAGCCCCGACAGGCGCTCCAGCAGCCGGGCCGACAGCTTGAAACCCGCGGACGCCAGCGCGGCGTCGAACTGCCGCGCGGCGGTGGCCCCTTGACCGGCGGCCCCCTTGGGGGAGGGAATGCGGTGGGTGTGCCGGATGACCAGTGCGTCCAGATCGTGCGCCATCCCGCGATGATCGCAGAGGCGTGCGGGCGCACGCACGGGGGTTTCGTCCGTCCCGGCGCCGTGGACCACACGCCTCCGGCCGCGCGCCGGTGCCTCCGGCCCGGGATCCCACCGGCCGTTGTCAGTGGCGGGTGAGACCGTAGGAGCATCGAGTCGGCAGGTCGGAAGGAAAGAGGGGGAACCGTCATGTCCGGGAACCAGAACTACATCAATCACGTCGCCCTTGTGCTGGACGCCAGTTCGTCCATGTCGCACCTGAGCCGCAAGGTCGTGGAGGTCGCCGACCAGCAGATCGCCTACCTGGCCCGCCGGTCGAGGGAGCTGGACCAGGAGACCCGCGTCACCGTGTACGTCTTCGCGGACGAGGTGAAGTGCGTCATCTACGACAAGGACGTGCTGCGGATGCCGTCCCTGAAGCAGCTGTACCGGGCCAGCGGGATGACGGCCCTGCTGGCGGCCGCGCTGAAGTCGCAGTGGGAGCTTGCGCAGACGGCCCAGCTGTACGGGGACCACAGCTTCCTGACGTTCGTCCTCACCGACGGGCAGGAGAACGCGAGCCACCGCTGCCCGGACGCCCCGTCCAGGGATCCGCGTGAACTGGTCCGGGCGGTGGCCGAGATGATCGAGACACAGCAGGACAACTGGACGCTGGCCGTCCTCGTGCCGGACCAGATGGGCAAGCGCGAGGCCATGCAGTGCGGGTTCCCGAAGGACAACATCGCCATCTGGGACGCCACGAGCACACAGGGTCTGCAGGAGGCCGGGCAGGTCATCCAGCAGGCCACCGAGAAGTTCATGGTGGGCCGTACGAAGGGCATCCGGGGCTCGCGGGCGGTGTTCTCGACGGGCGCGGAGACGGTCAACAAGGACACCATCGAGGCGGCCGGTCTCACCCCGGTGGATCCGTCGAAGTACCAGCTGATCTCGGTGGCCCGGGACGCGGCGATCCGGGACTGGGTCGTCGAATGCGGGCACACCTACCGTACCGGTGGGGCGTTCTACCAGCTGAGCAAGTCGGAGAAGGTCCAGGCGCGGAAGCAGATATCGGTGCTGGAGAAGAAGACGGACCGGGTGTACACCGGGCCCGAGGCCCGGGCCCTGCTCGGCCTGCCGGACGTGGAGGTCCGCATCAAGCCGGACCACAACGACGACTTCACGATCTTCGTGCAGAGCACCAGCGTGAACCGCAAGCTCGTGCCGAACACCCGGCTCCTGCTGATGCTCTGAGCCCTCGGGAGCCTTGCCGGGCAGCGCTGCCGCCCTCACCTCCCCGCCGGACGCGCCAGCGCGTCGACGGTCGCGGAGAACAACCACGGCAGCCGCTGCGCCGCGGGCACCAGCGCCGCGCGGAGCGGGGGCACCCTCGTCGCGCCGAGCAACGCGTGGGTCAGCCAGCGGTAGTGCCGGGTGAGTCCGCGCCACTCCCGTTCGTAGACCGCCAGGTCGCCGCCGACGACCGCCCGCACCGCCGCCGACGCCTGCGCGAGCGCCATCGCGATGCCCTCACCGGTCAGCGCGTCGACGTAACCGGCCGCGTCACCGACGAGCAGCACCCGGCCGGCGGTGCGCGCGCTCGCGTCCTGGCGGAGCGGGCCCGCCCCGCGCGCCGGGCCGGCGGTCCCGGCCTCGGCCAGCCGCTCCCGCAGCTCGGGGAAGGCCGCCAGGTGGTGGTCGTACGGCCGCCGGTCGGCGGCCAGCACCGCGACGCCCACGAGGCCGTCCGACACCGGGGTCACATATGCCTCCGCCGCGCGGGCCCAGTGCACCTCGACGAGGTCGCTCCAGGGGGTGAGCGCGTAGTGGCGCCGCAGTCCGTACCGCCGGTGGGTCCGGCACGGCCGGTGCAGACCCAGGGCCCGGCGGATCGGCGAGTGCAGGCCGTCGGCCGCGACGAGGTGGCGGGCCCTGGTGCCGTCGGCGGTCACACCGTCCTCGTCCTGCTCGACCCGGCGCACGGCGCGCTGCTCGATCCGCACACCCGCGGCCAGCACCGCCTCGCGCAGCGCCGCGTGCAGCACGGTGCGGCGCACCCCGCGGCCCGGGCCCGCCCGGAAGCCGGCCTCGGCCCGGCGTCCGCCGGCCACGTACCGGATGCCCCTCAGGTCGTAGCCCGGCGGGTGGACGCCGAGCGCCGCCAGACCGGCGACGGCGCCCGGCATCAGTCCTTCGCCGCACGCCTTGTCGATGGTGCCGGCACGCTGCTCCCAGACGGTCGTCCCGAGACCCGCCCGGGCCGCGTGCAGGGCCGTGGCGAGGCCCGCGGGTCCGCCGCCCACGACGAGCAGGTCCATGGACGTCCCCCGGCCCGGCCGCGCCGGGACGGCGTCCCCGGTGCGGACGCGGGTGGCGGGCGGGGGCCCGTTCATCCCTCCTCCCCCGGGGCGCGCAGGAGGACGAGTTCGGAGCAGAAGCCCGGGCCCATGGCGAGCATGAGCCCGTGGGAGCCGGGCCGGGGCGGGCGGTGGGCGAGCGTGTCCGCCAGGACGTGCAGCACCGAGGCGGAGGACAGGTTGCCGATCCGGCGCAGCGAGTCCCAGGTCACGGCCAGGGCGTCCCGCCCGATCCCGAGCGTCTCCTGCAGGGCTTCGAGGACTCTGGGGCCGCCGGGGTGCACGACGTACCAGCCGAGGTCGGCGTCGGTCAGCCCGTGGCCGGCGAGGAAGCCGCGGACGTCGCCGCCCACGTACCGGCGCACCAGGTCGGGGATCGAGGAGTCGAGCACGACCCGGAACCCGCCGGGTCCGACGTCCCAGCCCATCGCGCGCTCGGAGTCGGGGTAGAGGCGGCTGCGCGAGGCGAGCACCTCGGGACGGACGCGGCCCTGGGGGCTCGCGCAGTCCTCGGACCGCGCGAGCGGATGGTCGGGGCCGACGGCGACCACCGCCGCGGCGCCGTCCCCGAACAGGCCGCTCGCCACGAGGTTGGCGACCGAGGTGTCCTCGCGCTGGAGCGTGAGCGAGCACAGCTCGACCGACATCAGCACCGCGACCGCGTCCGGGCGACCGCGCAGCAGGTCGTGCAGGCGCGCGACGCCGGCCGCGCCGGCGACGCAGCCGAGACCGACGAGGGGCAGGCGCACCACGTCGGGGCGGAGCCCGATCCGTTCCGCGACGCGGGCCTCGATCGGGGGGACGGCCAGACCCGTCACCGTGCACGACACGATGTAGTCGACGTCGGCCGGGGTGAGACCGGCGTCCTTGAGGGCGTCGACGACCGCGCGGCCGCCGAGTTCGACGCCCGCCCGGATGAAGGCGTCGTTGGACCGGCCGAAGTCCCCGAGCCGGGCGTACTCCTCCAGCGGGAGCACGACGTGCCGGGTCTCGACGCACACGTTGCGGTGGAACCGCTCGACGACGGCGCGGTCGAGCGTGCCCCGGGCCAGCGTGTCCGTGAAGGACCCGGTGATCTCCTCCTGCCGGTAGCGGTGCTCGGGCAGGACGCCGCGGACGCTGAGGACGCGCATGCTCATACTGCCTCCTGAGGCCCGCCGGACGGACGGACCGCTGTGAGGAAGGCCCGGCCGAGGCCGAGCGCGACGGCGGGGGTGAGACGGCCCCGGGCGAGGCCGAGTTCCACGAGGTCGTCGAAGACGCGCTGATCGGCGGCCGAGGCCCGCAGCCCGGCCTCGACGACGTGCGTGCTGCGGGCGAGCCGGGCGGCCAGGGCGGTGTGCCGCAGGTGGGGCAGCAGGACCCGGCGGACGGCGCGGGCGTGGCGCTCCCCCGCCTCCTCGGGCCGGCCGTCCCGCAGGGCCGCGGCGGCGGCGCGGCCGGCCGTGACGCCGGTGGCCACGGCGGAGTGGATGCCCTCCCCGGTCAGCGGGTTCACCAGGCAGGCGGCGTCGCCCACGAGCAGTACGCGACCGGCCGGCGGGCGCCGGCGCGCCGTCGAGAGCGGCAGGTGGTGCCCGGCCCAGTGCCGTCCGCCGCCGGTGGCGCCGGGCAGGAGCGCCTCCAGCCGCTCCAGCAGCTGGGCGCGGGTCGGCGCCGGGCGGTCCTCGTGGAGCAGTTCGCCGTACCCGACGTTCGCGAGGCCGTCGCCGAGGTCGAAGGACCAGGCGTACGACGGCTGGTGCCGGGTGCCGAACTCGATGACCTGCGTGCCGCGCCGCCCGGGGCCGACCGGGGCGTAACCGCGCAGCGCCAGGGCCGTCGGACCGCGGGACCGGCCGAGCACGCGCCGGACGGCCGAGTGGGCGCCGTCGGCGCCGACCACGACCGCGGCGGAGATCTCCCCGTCCAGGACCACCGCGTCGGTGTGCTGCCGCAGATCACGGACGCGGTGCCGCAGGAGCCGGGCGCCGGCGGCGACGGCCGCGTCGACCAGCCGGGCGTCGAGGATCCGGCGCGGTACCACCCACGCCGGGCGGGCCGTCCGCCGCTCGGCGACCAGGCCGCCGCGGCCGAGGCGGAGGCGGTCGACCGGGACCCGGTCGTCCAGGAGACCGGTGACGCCGACCTCGGCGAGGAGGTCGAGGACGTGCGGGGCCACCCCGTCGCCGCAGGTCTTGTCCCGCGGGAAGTCCGCCCGGTCCAGGAGGACGACGCGCAGCTCCGGGCCGGCGCACAGCGCGCCCAGGGCGGTGGCGGCACCGGCCGGTCCGGCGCCGACCACCGCGAGGTCCCAGTGGGTGGGTGCGGACACCGTCAGCCGGCCGTCACGAGCAGCACGACGTCGAGCAGGGCGACGGCCAGTGCGGCCCGGAAGGGGACACGCCCCCGGGTGGCCGGCGCGAGCACCGCGAGGGCCGCGAGGACCGCCACCGGCACGAGGGCCGCCCACTGCCGGGCCGGCGGGGACCCGGCGGGCCCGAGCACGACCAGCAGCGAGGCGGCGGACAGCAGCACGGCCGCCAGGGCGCGCGAGGGACGTTCGCCGATCCGGTGCGGCAGGCCGCGGACGCCGGTGCGTTCGTCGTCGGCGAGGTCGGGCAGCGTGTTGAGCAGGTGCGCCCCGACACCGAGCGCGGCACCGGCGCCGGTCGTCCACAGCGGCGCCCAGGCCGGAGCGGGGCCGGCGAGGGTGACGACCGAGGGCAGCGTCCCGAAGGCACTGGCGTACGGCACCCACGACCACCGGGTCGCCTTGAGCCCCAGGTTGTAGGCGTGGCCCGCGCCGGCGCCGAGGACGACGTTGACCAGCGCGCCGCGCCAGCCGATGAGGGCGGACAGCACGAGGCAGGCGATCCCGGCCGCGACCAGGGCGCGCAGCGCCCAGGGGGCCGGGAGGGCTCCGGTGGCCAGCGGCTTGTCGGTGCGGCCGGCGGCGCGGTCGCGGGAGAGGTCGCGCAGGTCGTTGCCCCAGCCGATCGTGAGATGGCCGGTGAGCACCGCGGCGGTGACGACGGCGGTGTCGAGGGGGCGCAGGCCGCCGCGGAGCGCGAGCAGGCCCGTGATGACGCCGACCGCCAGGGCCGGGCCGCCGTGGGCGGCGGTGAGCAGCGCGGGCACGGGTGGCGGCCCGGAGCGCGTGGGGGCCGTGCCGGCGGTCACGGACGCCGCCGCACGGCGACCGGCCCGTGCCGGATCGCGTCGCCGAGCGCGCCGAGGACGGTGCGCGGACGCAGTACGGGTGTCCGCCCCGACGCGGCCTCCCTCATGCCCTCGATCACCTCGGCGAGCACCTGCGGGCCGTCCTTGGCCGGGACCCAGTCGAGTTCCCCGCGTGCGCGGGCCGTGTCCAGCACGGGGAGCGCGAAGCCCATGTCGAGCCACCCGGTGTCGACCTGCTGCAGGTGCGCGTGCCAGGTGGCCGACATGACGGCGCGGACCACCGCGGAGGGCGTGTGGACCAGCCTGGCGCCCAGCGTGTCCGCGAGGACCGCCGCGGTCACGGGCGTACCGGCGGCGAGGTTGAACGGGCCGCCCGCACGCCGGTGCAGCACCGCGACGACCGCCCGGGCGACGTCGTCGGTGTGGACCATCGGGATGGTCAGCCCCCGGTCCATCGGCAGGACCGGCAGCAGGCCGAGCGCCTTCGAGGGCACGAGGGCGGGTACTCCGTAGCGCAGGAGGGCGCTGCCGGCGGCGCGCTGCCCGACGATCCCCGGGCGCAGGCGGGTGACGAGCGTACCGGCGCCGGATGCCTCGTGCCGGTCGAGGAGGCGTTCGGCCGCCGACTTGTGCCGGCTGTACCGCGAGGTGCGCACGCCTCCCGTGGGCCAGGACTCGTCGACCGGACGGTCGTCCCGCTTCGGTGAGTAGGCGCCGACCGAGGACATGTGGACCAGGTGCGGGACACCGGCCCCGGTGACGGCCCGGAGCACGCGGCGGGTGCCGCCGACGCCCAGCCGGGCGAGGTAGGCGAGGTCGTGGGACGGCTGGAAGCCCCATGCCAGGTGGACGACCGCGTCCGCGCCGGTGAACGCCGCCACGAGCGTGTCGTGGCAGGCGTCGGTGCTGAGGTCCGCCGGACGCCAGTCGACACCACGGCTGTCGGGACCCTCCGGCAGCCGCCGGGCCAGACCCACGAGATCGTGCGTGCCCTCGGCACGCAGGTGCTGCACGACGACGGAACCGATGTTCCCGGTCGCCCCGGTGACCACGATGCGCATGCAGGGTGATGCCCCGTCGCCCTCCGGCTCACACGGGGCACTCCGGCATCCGGAGGACACCGGTTCACCCGGCCGGTGTGCCGGGACGTCCGCCCGCGCCCCATGGCGGGGGCGCGGTACGTCCCGTACGGCGGCTGGGACCATACTGGTCGGGCCCTGCTCCCTACAGAACGGTTCCATGCCCAAGAACAGCAGCACTCCGATGACCCTCCCCGGCACCGCGTGGCTGGCGCGCGGGCGCCATCCGGGGCCCGAACCCGAGCGGGACGTGCGGCGCAACCTGATCGCGCTCAGAGCGGCCGGGGTCCTCGACGACTTCCTGGACCTCGATCCCGTGGAGGCGGTGCGCTCCACCGTCCTGCACCCGCGCGAGGAGTCCGCCGGTCCCGGACCGTCGGCCCGCCGGCTGTTCGAGGCGCGCTGGCGCACGGCGGACGGTGTCATGGTGCGGGCGCAACTGACCACGTACGACCAGACGTCCCGCCGCGCGAAGGGCGAGGGGGTCACCTGGGTGCTGGCCGCCGAGGCGGACCTGCCGTGGAGCCCGCTGTGGCCCTCGCCCGCCACCATGTTCTGGCCCGACAGCGACCGGATCCCCTGGGACCACGACTCCGTACCCGGCGTGCGCCTGCGGACGGTGAACCACCTGCCCAAGGACGAGAGCGAACTGCGCCACCGCCTGCGGGACTGCTCCCGCAGCACGTGGTACATCCACATCCTGGTGCACGAGGCCATGACGCCCGACGCGAAGGGGCAGCAGCCGGTCTCCGCGTTCCTGCCGCCGAGCCTGCGGCACCGCGTGGTCGAGCACCGGGCCACACCGGAGCAGGCGCAGATCGCCGACTTCGCGGTGAAACGGGAGCTGAACGTGCGGCTGCCGCGTGGCGGCGCCGTCGTCCTGCCCACCGAGCCGCGGCCGCTGAGCTCGGACTACGACCCGCAGCACTTCACCGTGCACAGTGTCTTCCTGGACGGCTCCGAACCGACGGAGCTCCTCGGTCTCGTCCGGGAGTTCGCCGGACTGCCGCGGCCGCTGCCCGAGGGCGCCGAGCAGGCCCTGACGCAGCTGCGCCGGAACTGGCACCTGCTGACCCCGGAGGAGGAGCTGGCCCACGCCCAGGCCATGGTCGTCAAGTACGCCGAGGCGCTCGAGGCCATGACGAAGTCGAGCGACCTCTACCGGGAGGCGGCCGAAGCGGCGCAGGCCGCCCTCGCCGAGCTCGCCGACGGTGACGGCGCGCTCCGGCCTCCCGTGCCGCGGACGGCCGGGACGGCCGGCTCGCCGCTGGACGCCCTCAGGAAGAGGCTCGACCGCTTCCGGAAACCGAACGGACACGACGTGTGATGCCCGGCCGGTGGGCGCTCCCCCGCACAGGTGAGGGAGCGCCCGCGACGAGCCGGGACGGACGCCGGAGGTGAGGCGTCAGCCGTACGGCATCACCAGTTGTAGAAGATGTCCCCGTTGCTGTTGACCATCTTGAACGTCCCGTCCCCCTGGTCGATCACGCACCCGAAGCCTCCGTCCCCCGTTTCCCCGCAGAAGGTGTCCGCGCCGGCCGGGCCCGCCGCGGCGACCCCGCCGCCCACGAGGACGCCGACGGCGGCGACGGCGAGCCTGCCGGCCCGCCTTCGACCTGATGCGGTGGTGCTGTTCCGCTGCAGGATTGGTCCCACCGGGATTCCGCTCGGGATTCCGGTAGGGGACGTTCCGGAGATGTGGGGGTGACGGCCCCGTCACGCCCCTGTCGGCACACTGCGTCGGGGTGTCCCCGGGCACCGAGTTCCTGTCGCCACCGTCCGACGTGGGAGGGGTCCCGTCCGATGCCAGCACCAGCGCCCAAGGCTCTCGGACTGCGGCCGGCGGCGTCGACGACGGTGCTCACGACGACGAAGAGCCGGTCGCGGGCGTCCGGTCCCGCCACCGCCCCCCTGGCCCCTCTGCCGTCGTCCAACGCGGCGGTGACGGCCGGTCTGGTGCCCCGCCCCGGATCCGCGCCCGCTCCCTCACCGCCGCTCCCCGGCCGGCCTCCGTCCGCCGTGCAGGACATGTTCGGCAACAGCGCCGTGGCGGCGGGTCACCAGGGGACCGGCGCCGCCCGTCCGCCCGCCCCAGCCGCGCCGGCCCCCGCCGCGCCCACGGCGCCGGACCCGGCTGAGGCCGCGGCCGCCCC
>NZ_JAHKJW010000107.1 GCF_019710745.1 Streptomyces beigongshangae | reverse complement strand
GGCCTCGGCGGTGGCCGCGCCGAACGCGGTCAGCGCCCGCGCGTGCGCGTCCCACGCGGCGGTGAGGCGGGCGTCGGGCGCGGTGCCGGTCCGGAGGGCGGCGGAGTTGGCCGCCGTCGGGACCGGGGTGTGCCCGGGGCCGGGGACGGTGCCGGCGGGGTCGCCGTCGGCGGGCTCGGTCCGGCTCCAGGAGGCCGCCGACGCGGGCCGTCCGTCCGGTCCGGGCAGCATCGCCACGGTGTACGTCCCGGTCGCCGGGTCGTGGTGGAGGGTGACGGCGGCGCTGGTGCTCCACCAGTTGCGGGCCGAGTTCCGGGCGCCCTCGCCCGGGACACTGCCCCGTACCGGGCGCCCTCCGGCCGGGGAGCCGTGCGGGACCACCGCGACGACCTCGGCGTAGCCGTCCTCGGAGAGCAGCTCCGGGTCCCGGAAGACCAGTTCACCGAACTCCTGGGGCGGCACCGGTCCCGGCATGCGCAGCCCGTCGGCGTCCCCGTCGGCGACGTACAGGAAGGGCGTGGGGCGGTGCGGATCGGCCGCCCACGGGGCGGGTTCGGTGCCGACGGGCACCAGCGAGCCGTCGGGGGCGCGTCCCAGCAGGGTGATCACCGCGGGGTCGAAGGTGCCCTCCGGGCGGTCCACGCCGTCCAGGGCGCGCCCCCAGGCCGTGCCGTCGTCGTCCGTCAGGAGCCGCTCGGCGTCCAGCGCGCCCTGCCGTTCCAGGTGGAAGGCGGTCAGCTCCTGGACCTGCCAGAGGTCGCGGCCGGCCGCCGCCGCCTGGCGCGCCACCAGGACCGCTTCGTCGAACCGGGTCGCGTCCGGGGCCGGCAGGTGCAGCACCACGGAGGCGAACGCGCCCCGGTCCGCCTGGGCGGTGAAGACGGCGACCCGGTACGACGCCCACAGCAGCCGGGACAGCTCGGCCTCCCCGACCGGATCGGCGGCGTCCAGGCCCAGGACCTCGCGGGCGAGACCCTCGCGCCGCGGCGCGGTGGCGAGGCCGTCCAGCATGTGTGCCAGGTGCGGCAGGCCGATCCAGTCGGTCAGCGGGCCGCGGTGACCCCCCGCCCACCGCTGCGCGGCCTCGGTCAGCAGACGGCGGTGGGCGTCCGGCGTGAACCGCGGGACCGGTCCCGACGGCGCCGCGCCGGAGTGGCGGATCATGATCTGCTCGTACAGGTCCATGGTGAACCGGCGCGCGCCGTCCCGGTTGAGCCGCGGGTCCGCCTCGTGCATCAGGTCGAGCGCGCCCATGCCGCGCAGCAGCTCCGGGTACTGCGGGGTGTCGTCGACGGTGGGGCCGAAGAGCCGGCGCAGCGCCCGCACCAGCCGCAGGGTCCGCTCCCGCGTCTGCGGCGGGACGGGTCCCGGGCCCCAGTGCAGTCCGGCGTCGCGGGCGCGCCGGTCGAGGGCGTCCCCGGCCGGCTCCGGCCGGAACATCACCCAGTCGTGGGCGCGGCCCCGCGCGTCGGTCTGGAGGTTGACGGGCATCCCGGCGGGGCCGGTGGAGCGGTGCTCCAGGGAGTTCATCAGGACGGACGCGAAGACCGTGCGGCCCGTCTCGTTGGCGGTGTGCTGGGCGACCGCGACGGACGCGAGCGGGTCCGGCACGAACGGGAGGGGGCCGTCGATGTGCAGGCCGTGCATCTCGCCGATGCCGGGGGCCGTCGCCGCGTAGCAGATGAGCAGCACCACGGGGTGTTCGGGGGCCAGCGAGGCCAGGCTGCGGCGGCGGGCGAGGGTGCGGGCGAACCGGGGTCCGTCGTCCGTGCGCCCGCCCTGCGGGGTGTGCCACACGACGGTGCCCGGCAGGCCGTGGTTGTTGGCGAAGTACGGCTGCGGCAGGTCGAGTCCGACCCAGGGCACCACGGTGGAGGCGGGACGTCCGAAGGTGTACGCGTTGCGCTGGTGGGCGTAGGCCGTGACCGATCCCAGCCGGCTGTGGGCCAGCGTCCGGATCCAGCCGCCGTCGGCCGTGTCCGCGGGGTCCATGGAGACGTAGCCGGTCGCCCGGGACCCGCCGTGGCCGATGGAGACGGCGCTGACCCGGTCGTCCGCCGGGTCGGCCGGGGGCGCGAGCGGCGCGGCGGGCGGGTTGAGGAGCCACTGGGCCCGGGGGGCCCGGTCCACCTCGTCGAGGAGGAGCAGCATCGAGGCGCCCGGAGTGCTCGGGAGGGATCCGATGGCGGCCCGCCCCGCGGTCGCCCACACCTCCCGGCCGGTCCGGTCGGCGATCGAGCGCGGCAGGTCCAGGTCGGCGGCGGCGCCCCGTTCGACGTGCAGCAGCACCGTCGCGTCGGCCGGGCGGGCGGCCAGTTCCGCGTCCAGGGCCAGCAGTTCGCGGAACACGCCGGGCCGTACGGCACGCGTGAACCCGCCGAGTCCGCGTACCACCACGGCGTCGGAGTCCGCGGTGAGCAGCAGCGTGTAGGGGTCGGGACGGCCGGGTGCGGCGCGCCACGGTGCGGCCTCCGGGCCGCTGTGACCGGTGGTGCCGTCGGGCGCGTGCGAGACGCGGCCGGTGCGGTCCGGGTCGAAGTCGCCGGGCAGCGGCCGGCCGAGCCAGTTCCAGCCGCGGCCGCGGCCCCGGGCGTCGGTGAGCCGGAAGTCGGGGTGGAACGCCCCGCGCCGGACCAGGTGGTGGGCGGAGAGCGCGTCCAGGCTGCCGGCCGCCGCGGTCGCCGGGTCGGCCACCAGGTGGAGCAGGGCGCCGCGGGCCGCCGCGTTCAGCGGGGTGGTGGGGGCGATGAGCAGCACCCGGCGCGCCACCGCGTCCAGGTCGAGGAAGCCGCCCCGCAGCTCCGGGTCGGCCTCGCGCAGCCGGTCCAGTCGTGCCAGGCCCTCGGCGGCCCGCCCCCGGTCGAGGCCGTCCAGGGAGCCGAGACCGTACAGCGCGTCGAGGATCGCCTCGCGGTGCCGTTCCGCCTCCTCCACGTTGACGGGCTGGGCGACCGTGGCGGTGGCCGGGGCCGGGCCCGGGGCCCCCGGGTGGTTGGGGAGCGTGGGGGCCGGGCGGTTGGGCCGGGTGGCGACCGGCCGGGTGTGGACGGGGCGGTGCGGGAGCGCGCGGTGGGAGCCGGAGCCGCCGCGGCGGTCACCGGTCCCCGTGGTGGACGAGGGACCACCGGTCCCCGTGGTGGACGAAGGGCCACCGGTCCCCGCCGCGGACGACGGGTCCAGCCCGGTGAGGAGGGCCTGGGCGTGCTCGTCGGGGAAGCGCCCGTCCCGCGCGACGTGGTCGCGCAGTTCCTGTTCGGTGAGCGGGTAGACGTTCCAGTACCGGCCCCAGTTGTCCTGGTAGTCCAGGGACGGGTCGTGGTCGGGGATGTCGTCGAGCGCCAGCTGGGCGCCGCGCATCACCTCGTGGAACGAGTGGTGGCCGGCCGACAGGGAGATGGCGATCATGCCGGCCCGGATCAGGCCGAGGTCGAGGTCGATCCCCCACTGGTCCCGCATCCGGGCGGCGTGCAGCAGGAAGCGGTACGTCGACCCCGCGGTGCCGGTCGCGACGAGGCCGCCGGTGTCCTCGGACAGCCCCTGGATCGCGGAGCTCATCGCGATGTCGTACGCCGAGGAGGCCGGCATCCAGGCCAGCCTTCCGTCGGCGACCCCGAGCCCGCGCTCCGCCCGGCTCAGCGGCGGGCGTACGTCGTCCGGGTCGGTCGGGACCAGCAGCGGCCGGGTGGCCTCCGCCAGCGCGGCCTGCTTCTCCTCCGGGGAGAGGCTGTCGTCCCGCTGGATCTCCTCGGCCCGGCGTTCCAGTTCGGCCCGGACCTCCGCCTTGCGGCGGCTGGGCCGCTCGGCGGCGATCTCCGGGTGCTGCTCCTCGGGGCCGCCGAGCAGCTCGGGCACCAGGTCGCTGGAGATTCCCTGGAACAGGAACGTCACCAGTTCCCGCAGGTTCCCGCTGCGCAGCACCTGCTGGAGGGCGGGCCTGGCGGTGCCCACGGAACCGGCCAGGCTCGGGTTCGCGCTGCCGAACGCGCCCAGGCCGTTCGGGTACTGGAGCCGTGCCCGCTCCCACGCGGCGCGGGCCATCTTCCGGAACTCCTCGGCCACCGCCCGGTTGTCGGCGAGGTGTTCGGCCAGTCGCCGGTCGAAGGCGGCGGACTCCTCGGCGTAGCGGATCCGCGCCCGNCGGCCACCGCCCGGTTGTCGGCGAGGTGTTCGGCCAGTCGCCGGTCGAAGGCGGCGGACTCCTCGGCGTAGCGGATCCGCGCCCGCACCCACGCGGGCACGGGGGCGCCGCGGTCCGGGCTGGGGGCCGCGGAGCGGCGGGGCGTCCGGGACCCGTCCCGGCCGGCGGAACCCGACGGTCCGGTGCTGTCGGACCGGCGTCCGGTGGCCGGGGCGGGGCCGTCGGAGGTGGGCCGCAGCGGCGCGGGGACCGCGGACCCGGGCGGCTGCCCGGTGGTGTCGGGGACCGGCGGCGGGGCGGGGGTGTGGCGCCGGTCGTCGATGCCGACCGTCACCGTCCGTCCCTGAGCCGGGTCGGTGGCGCGGCGCACCCGCTTCGCGTCCAGGGCCACGGGGAAGTCGGACAGGGTGACGTGCGGCCCGGGGAGGGCCGCCTGGAACTCCTTCAGCAGCCGGTCCAGCCGGGTGCCGAGCGCGTCCCTGACGGCCTCGGCCCGCTTGCGTCCGCTGGCCTGCGAGCGGTTGCCGTGGCCGGTGACGGTGATCCTGGGCAGCGGCAGGCCGTTGGCCCGGTTCCACAGGCCGGCGCGCGCCAGCGACCGGGCCAGCGCGTCCAGGGTCCCGTCCGCGTCGGCGGACGGGGTGTGCTCCTCCTGTGCGAAGGCGATCGCCTGCTGGTGCCAGCGCGGCGCGTGGCCGTGCAGGGCCACCGTGGTCAGCGGGTTGGCGACGGCGGGCGCGTGTTCCGAGAGGAGTGCCGCGTTGACCGCGTGCGCCGATTCGCCGGGCCGTCTGCTGTAGGCCCGGAAGAACCACAGGTCCTTGTCGTCCGTCACGGGGGCCGCGGACCGGACCGCGTCCCGGGCGCGGCCGCGGGCCGCTTCCAGGTCCCGCCGGGCCAGCGCGTGTTCGGGGCGGTCCTCGGGGAAGTACCACAGCACCTGCTCCGCCTCGTGGACCTCGGCGAGCGCCCGCGCCACCCGGGCGAACCCCTCCAGCCGGCCGGTGACGGCCTCGTGCGCGCCGTCGCGCCGGGCCGCGTCGAGGCGCCGTCCCGCCTCGTCCGCCAGCCGCTTCAGCTCGTCCCCGTCGTAGCGCTCCAGGTTCTCGTCGACGATGTCGTCGAGCCGGTCCGCCGGGATCTCGGCACGGGAGTGGGTCTCGTTCTCCAGGGTGATCTGGTGGGTGCCGTCCTCGCTGGCCAGCACCACCTGGGCGAAGTGGTACGGGGCGTGCGGGCCGACCGGGTCGCCGGGCTTGGCGTGGTTGTGCGTGAACAGCTGGGCGCCGCCGTCGTTCGTGGTGCTGACCGACTGGATCAGATAGCCCTCGCCGACCTGCGCCCAGGCGAACTCGTTGACGCCGGCGCGCGCCGCGGCGGCGGTCAGCGGGCCGCGCCGCGTGTTGTCCGGGGCGTGGCTCAGGGCCCGGCCGTACTCCTGGCCGGGGGTCGGCGCGCCCACCACGCCGCCGGTGAAGCGCCGGTCCGAGCCCGCCGCGCGGGCCGCCCAGCCGGGGGTGACGTCGGTGGCGGGGCGGGTGCCGTCGGCGACCTGCGTCAGCGCCTGCGCCAGGTGGTGGGTGCCGGTGACCTCGCGGCCGTGCAGGGCGTTGACCGGGGCCGTGGCCACGGAGCCGCCCGGGCCGCGGAAGGCGATGTGGGTGAGCGGCGCGGCGTCGGTCCCGGCGACCGTCCGGGCGAAGTCACGGGTGAAGGCGTGCTCGGAGGAGCCGGAGGGGGTCAGGAACCGCGGCTCCACCCGGAACAGCGGCTCGCCCGTCGAGCCGTCCTCCCGGGTCAGCAGCACGCTCACCGACGGGTCGGCGACCAGCTCCACCCCGGCCCCGGCGGCGGTCAGCAGTGCCGAGGAGCGCTCGACGGCGGCCCGGGTGGCGTACACCTGCCTGCTGCGGCCGGTGGTGTCGTCGCCGGCCGAGAGCAGCGCCAGCGTCCGGTCCGCGGAGATGTGCAGCGGCGGCCGGTCGTCGGCGCGGATCCCGCCCTCGTCCTGGCGGGGCAGGACGAGGGCGGGCGCGTCGGAGCCTTCCACGGCCGGGACGTCACCGGCGGTCCGCGGTCCCACCTCGGTGAACAGCACCCCGGCGCCGCTCTCGTCGACGACCCGGTAGTCGCGGGTGATCAGCGGCCGGGGGCGCAGGGCGTCGGTGCGGCGCTCCCGTTCGAGTTCCTCGACCATCCGGTCGAACTCGGCGTCACCGTCGGAGTCGGAATCGGAGTCGGAGTCGCTGCCGGTGTCGCTGCCGCTGCTGAGGTCGCGGGCCCCGGCCAGACCGGCCTCCCGGGGCGGCGGGGGCGTGGTCCAGCCCGCCGCGGGGTCGCCGGCCACCTGGTGCAGCACCAGGTGGCGGGCTCCGGTGTCGGGGTGCGTGGCGATCTCCACCGGGCCCTGCGGGTACCAGACGGGCCGGGCCGTCGTACCGGCGACCAGGTCGGCCACCCGCGCGGCGTACGCGGCGGGGAGCGCCAGGACGATGTCCGCGCCGGGCGGCCGCCGGGTGTCGTAGGAGATGATCCGGGCCATCTCCACGGCGTCGCGGACCACGAAGGTGCGCCAGGGCGTGACGATCTCGATGCCGCCGCCGTCGGCCTCCTCGGCCACGAACAGGTACGGGCTGCGCCACGGCGCGGGCTGCCGGACGTGCCGGCCGGAGCGCTCGGTGAAGATGGTGTCCAGCTCCGGCGGCGGCTCGTCGTCGCCGGTGAGGTCGCGTCCGGCCGGGCTGCCGTCCGCGGTGTGCAGCAGGGTCTCGTCGGCCAGGGCGTCCCGGCGGGTCTCGACCTGCCGGTCGATGAAGTACACCGCGAGGTCCGCGGCGCTCGCGAGGTCGTCCGAGGACGCCTCCAGCGCCAGCGAACCGAGGTCCAGCACGTCCTGGCCCGTCACCGGCGCCCGGCGCGGCATGTGCAGGACCCGGCGGGTGAGGTCGGCCAGCCCCTCGCGCGGACCGCGGCCGGCGGCCGTCTCCTGGACCAGCCGGTACAGCGCCCGGGAGGTCTCCTGGAGCCGGGCGCGCGGGGCCCTGCTCCACTGCGGTCCGAAGACCGGGCCCAGCCAGTCCGGGGAGGCCCACACCGGCGGCCCGACCGTCCCCTCGTCCTCGGAGTCCGTGTCGTCGTCGGAGTCCGTCCCGGAATCGGATTCCCCGGCGTCGGACTCCCCGGCGGCCGGGGTGGTACCGGGGGGCAGCGGCGGCGGCACCGAGCCGTCCGGTTCCGTCTGCGGGGAGGGTCCGGGCAGCGACACCGGGTCGGCCCACACCCGTTCCCGGGACTGTTCCGGCGCGTCCGTCCACGCCTGGTCCCAGCTCGCCCCGTCCGCCGGGACGTGCACGGGCAGGTCACCGGCGACCGCGGCCCACACCTGGAGGTGACGGTCGCGCAGTCCGCTCCGCCCGAGACCGGCGGGGGCCTGCTCGCGGAACGGCCCGAGCAGGCTGCCGGGGGCGTGCAGCCGGGCGGGGTTGTCCGCGCCGCGGGTCTCGTCCCGCAGGAAGAGCTGGTGGGCCAGCTCGTGCGCGAACTCCACCGGGTCGGCGTCGGCCCACCAGGCCCGCTGGTTCATCGGCCGGTCCCGGCCGACGAGGTCGACGGTCAGGTGCGGGCCGGCGTCCGGCGCGACCGGGGTGACGGTGACGTGCGCCCGGTCACCGTTGGGAAGGCGGTGCCCCGGCCGGTTGTAGAACTCCTCGACGCCCTCGCGCACCCGCGCCAGCACGGCCTCGGGGTCGTCCTGCCCGTCCCCGGGGCGGAGCGCGAGCCGGACCTCCAGGTCGGTGACGGTCTCCCCGCCGAAGGCGATCCGGCGTACGTCGAAGGAGGAGCGCACCACGACGCGCGGCCGGTCGTCGAGGCGGGCGCGCGGCGCGGGGCCCTCGCGCAGCGGGATGCGGAACGCGGCCTCACCCTCGCCGTCCGGGACCAGGTAGAGGGACGAGGAGTCGGCCGTGATCCGGTACGGCGCGGCGTCCGGGTCGAGGTCGGCGAGGGCCGGGGCGAGGGTGTCGATGTTGGCGACCTTGCCGAGCCACCCGCTGTCGCCCCGCAGGAGTGCCCCGGTCGCGGGGTGCACGAAGTCGTCGCCGAACCGCGTCCAGCCGGTCGGCGGGATCTCCTGCCCTTCGGGCAGCCGCAGGTGCCCGGTGTCGGCGACCTCGTAGCGGAACGGCTCCGGGCGGGACCCGGCGGACCGGGTGTAGGGGAACCACCGCTGCGGCTGCGGCTCGGGGTCCTTGCCCTTTCCGGAGGCGGCGGTCTTGGCGGGCACCTCGGCGGCGGGCAGCACGCCGGGCGGCACCCGGTCGCCGAAGCGGGGGCGCATGACGGTGACCGGGCGGCCGATCGGCCACTGCTCGGCCACCGGGTCGAGGCCGTCGTCGGGCGAGCCGCCCCGCAGGCTTCCCCTCAGGGAGCCGCGGGGTCCGCGCGTGGCGGTCCGCCGCACTCCCCCGCGCCGGTCGTCGACCGTGATGTCCACGGTGTCGGTGCCCTGTTCCCCGACGGAGACCCGGCGACCGCGCGCCGTGCCGGGCACGACCGTGATCCGGTCCGCCCCCAGGTGCGGCCCCGGGACCCCGTCCTGGAGGTCCGCGAGCGCGGACGCGAGCTCCTGCCGGAACGTGGCCGCGACCGCTTCCGCCCGGACCTTGCCGAGGTCCCGTCCCACCAGGGCCGCACCGCGCCGGCTGACGACGTCGACCCGCGGCGTCGGCAGCCCGTTGTCGCCGTTCCACAGCGCCGTGCGGGCCACCACCTTCGCCAGGTGCCGGATGGCGAAGGTGGCGCCCTCGGGCGTCCGTTCGACGCCCTTGGGGAAGGTGACCGCCGCGGGCAGGGCCTGCTGGCCCCGCAGGACGACGGCGGTGAGCGGATTGGCCTCGGAGGAGGGCTCGGCGTTCGTCAGCTCCGCCTTGGCGTCGTGCGGCCACTCGCCCGGCCGCTGCGCGAACATCCGCATGTACCAGAGGTGCTTGCCCGGGATGACGGGTTCGAGCTGCCCGATGCGGGCCATCGCGGTCTGGACGGCGTTCCGCAGCCGCTGGTTGGCCTCGGCCCGCTGCCTGGATCCCTCGGGGGCCGCGGCCCGGTCGGCGTACGCCTGCTTGGCGTGGGCCAGTGCCTGGGTCAGGACGAGGTGGTGCCGCAGCTCCGTGAGGTCCTCCGTGGTCCCGGCCTCCTCCCGGCTCCTGATCTCGGCGAGCAGCCGGTCGGCGTTCTCCCGCAGTTCCTCCGTGCTGAAGTTGTCCACGTTCGCCCGGATGGCCCGTTCGTGCCGGTGGTTGCGGACGGAGACCCGGGCGTGGTTCTCCAGCGAGATCTGGTGCGTCCCGTCCTCGCTCGCCAGGAGGACGGTGGCGAAGTGGTAGCCGAAGTGCGCGCCCGCCGAGCCGGCCTGCGGCTTCGCGTAGTTGTGCTCCAGGCTCGGCTGGCCCTGTTCGCCGGCCGCGGCGATGGACTGGAACACGTAGCCCTCGCCGACGTCGGCCCACGCGTGCTCGTTGACGCCGATGCGTTCCGCCGCCGCGGAGAGGGCCTCACGCCGTGGGTCCCCGTCCTTCGCGAGGTTCAGCGCGCTGCCGTACGCCTTGCCGGGCAGGGGCCCGGTGCCGTCGCCGCCGCTGGGGCGGTCGTCGGCACGCACCAGCTCCGCCGCCCATGCCGGGCCGGTCGCGCCGGGGGGAAGTGTCCCGTCCGCGACGTCGCCGAGGGCCTCGGCCAGGTGATGGGTGCCGGTGACCTCCGCCCCGTCCGAGGCGTTGGCCGGCGCGGTGACCGCGGGGCCGCCGCCGGGAGTGCGGAAGACGAGGTGCGAGGTGCGGGAGTTGTCGGCGAGCGAGTCGGCGAAGTCGCGGCACACCTCTTCGGTGGAGCGGCCCGAGGAGCTCCCGAACACGGGCCTCACCAGGTACAGCCGCCGGCTGCCGCCCGAGGGGGTGGGCAGGACGATGCCGACGTCCGGGTCGGTCTCCAGCCGCGTGGTGATGCCCGCGCGCCTCAGCTTCGCCGACGAACGGCTGATCGCCTCGGCCGTGGCGAAGACCTGCTGCCCGTTCGCACCGTGCTCGACGGCGAGCGTGCGGTCGGCGGAGACCTGCAGCAGGGGACGGTCGGTCGTCGGTATCTCCCGGTAGTCCTGGTGGGTCAGCGCGAGTTCCGGAGCGTCCTCGGCACCCGCCAGGGCGCTCGGCGCCCTCAGCCGGCCACGGGTGGGACCCGGCCTGCGGAGGAGGACGCCGTCGCCGCGGTCGTCCACGACGCCGTAGTCGCGGGTGGTCAGCGGCCTGGGCCGGCGCGCCTCGACGGCCGCGGCGGCCCCGGAGCCGTCCCCGCGGCGCTCCGCCGTGTCCGGGCCGGGCGGGTCGCCCCCGTGCACGGCGGGGTCCTGGCCCGGCCGCACGGACGTCCACGCCCGGGCGCCGCCGTCCCGTGCCGGGCCCACCACCAGGTGGTCGGCGCCGCTGCGCCAGTCGGTGCCCGGGTGCGGGGCCAGCTCCGAGTACCACACCCGGGAGCCGGTCAGGTCCGCCACGTTCCGGGCGACCGACTCGATGTCCTCGTGCGGGAACGCCAGCACCACGTCGGCGCCGTCGGGCCGGGCCGGGTCGCGCGCCACCAGCCGGGCCAGCTCCCCGGAGTCCTCCACCCGCAGCGTCCCGTGCGGGGTGTGCAGCTGCACGGTCCCGTCCGAGGACTGGGCCAGCACCGTGTACGCGTCCGACCAGGGGGCGGGCCACACGACCAGCCGGCCGTCCTCGTCCTGCGCGGCGTAGGAGTCCGCGGGCGGCGCCTGTCCCGTGCCGGTCCAGTTCCGTCCGGCGCCCTGCCCGGGCCCGAACCCGGTCCCCTCCGTCAGGGCGGTGTCCTGGCGGACGAGGTAGTCGGCGAGATCGTCCTCGTCGGCGAGCTCCTCCGGCGAGGCGCTGAGCGCCAGCGACCCCAGGAGCAGCAGGTCCCGCGGGCCCACCGGGGCGCCGGGGGCGAGGTCCAGCACCCGCCGGGCCAGGTCCTGCAGGCTGTCGAGGACACCGGTCGCCACGGACGCCGCCGTCCCGTCCTGTCGGGCCAGGTTCCACAGTGACTGCGCGGTGTCGAGCAGGGTCTCGGGCGAGTGGTCGTACCGGGCGGCGGGACCGAACAGCAGGTCCGTCCACGCCTGCGGCACCGCGTCGGGGTCGCCGTCCGAGCTCGCGGCGTCGCTGTCGCCGTCCTCGGTGAACCGGAAGCGGGACAGCGCCTCCGCCTCGGGGTCGCCGGCGCGGAGCCGGTCCAGCATCTCGGTCAGTCCGGCCGGGGGTTCCGCCCAGCCGCTGCGGCGGTCGGGCGGCGGCGGGGGCAGCGCGGCCCGTCCGTCCCCGTCCGTCCCCGTCCGCGCCGCCGCCTCCGTGCCGGGAGCGGGCGGTACGGGGACGGTGGGCGCGGGTGGGTGCGGCTGGGCCAGGTGGACGCCCTCCGCCTGGTCCCACAGGGCACGGAAGCCCTCGTACATCTCGTTCTCGGCGCGGGTGGCCTGCACCGGGTTGGCCGGGCCGAGGCCGTCCTGCCGCGGACCGGTGCCGAACAGCCGCTCCAGGATGGGCAGCAGATCGGGTTCGTTGTCCCGCACCCAGTGCGCGCCGTTGTTGCGCGGCTGTCTGGTGTACGGGTCGCGTCCGGTGTTCGTGCCGAGGTAGGCGTTGACGGCCTGGGCGAAGTACTCGAACTCGTCGGTGGAGGAGTAGTTGTCGACCGGCCGCCCGTCGCGTGCGCTGCGGCGCGGGCCGTCCGGCCACTCCACCCGGTCCGGGTCCTGCCCGGTCGGGGGGGCGAGCTTGGCGCGGTACGCGGCCTCGATGGTCCGCCGATCGGCGTCGCCGAGCCCGTACAGGTGGATGGCGTGCGCGAACTCGTGGGTGGTGGTGGAGTACCCGTCCGCGTAGGTGCGCGCGCCCGGTACACCGGTGGTCTCGCCGAGGAGGTTCTCCTCGGTGATGCCCGTGTGGAGCTGCCCGAGGCCGCGCACCGTGTCCCAGGTGCGCGGGTCCGCCGGGGAGAGCCGGCTGCCCGCGAGGTCACGGAACGGGCTGAGCGCGGTCAGCGCCTCGTTCTTCGGCACCACCAGCACCCGGGCGCCCCGCTCCAGCAGCCGCGCCGCCACGGCGGGGTCGTGCAGCATGGCGGCGATCCGCGCCCGGGCCTCCCGCCCGGCCGACACCGGCTGGTCCACGCCGGGGGCCACCTGCACGATCAGCTGGGCCGCCGTGGCGGCGAACTCACCGTCGCCCAGGGCCGAACGCAGCGCCGTCACCAGAGAGGGGTCGGCGGCCAGCCGTTCCCGGTCGGCCGCAGGCAGCAGCGCCAGTTCCGCCGCGCGTTCGGCCGGTGTCATCCCGGGCAGCAGCGCCGCCAGGTCGGCGAGCGCACCGGTCGGCGGGGGGACCGGCGCGGCCGGGTTCGTCCGGTCCGGGTTCGTCCGGTCCGGGCCCATCTGGTCCGGGTTCGCCTGGTCCGGGTTCGTCGTCCGGCTCCGCGTCGTGACGGCGGTGTCCTGGGCGGGCGGCGGGGGCAGCGGGGTGCCGCCGGCGGCCGGGGCCGGCGCGGGCGCCGGGGCCAGCTGGGTCAGCGGGACGAAGTCGCCGCCGCGGCGGCGCAGCCGGATGTGCGGGCCGGCGTC
>NZ_JAHKJW010000106.1 GCF_019710745.1 Streptomyces beigongshangae | reverse complement strand
ACGAAGTCGCCGCCGCGGCGGCGCAGCCGGATGTGCGGGCCGGCGTCGCCGGCCGGGCCGGCGTAGGTGTGGGCGGTTCCGTTCTCCTCGACCAGGGTGACGGTGGTGCCGGTCGCGGCGGCGGCCCACTCGGCCACCGCACGGTCGGCCGCGGGGCCCCACGGGGCCCCGGCGAGGTGGCGGCGCAGCCGGCCGTCACCGTCCTCCTGGCTCGGCGCGGGCTCGCCGGGGCGGGCGAGCCGGGGCGGGGGCGAGAAGAGGGTGTCGTGCTCCGCCCGGTCGCCGGGCAGTCCGTTCAGACGCATCAGCCGGGCCGGCGTCACCCCGGCGCGCGTGCGCAGCCGTGCCGCCTCCTGGCGGTCGAGTCCGGGTTGCTCCGCGGCCTGGCGCAGCACCGTGGAGAGGGCGCCGAAGAAGCCGTTGCCGCGGCCGGTGGGCGTGCCCTGGGTGTACGTGGCGCCGTCGGGCGCCGTGAGGACACCGTCGCGGTCCAGACGGTAACGCGGGCCGCTGCTGTCGGCGGGCGGCAGCCAGGGCGCGGTGCTGTGACTGCGGTGCGCGGGCGGCTGCGTGGGGGCGGGGCGCGTGCCGTCGGTGTCCGTGGTCCCGGTCGCCGTGGTCCCGGTCGCCGGGGCCGGCAGCGCGGTGGTGACCGGGGCCGGGGTGCCGGCCGGAAGAGCGGCGTGGAAGAAGCCCTCGTGGGCGAAGAGGACCGGATCGCCGGCCGGGTCGACGGAGGCCGCGTCGACGCCGTGCGGCAGGAACAACTGGTCGCGGCCCTCGCCGGTGACCACCGTGAGCGGGGTGCCGAGGACCCGGGCGGCGAGGGCGGGCAGCAGATCGGCCCCGCCGTGGTCGCCGGCCCGCCGCTCGGGCGGTTCGCCGTCCGCGGGCGCAGGACGTCCCGGTACCTCCGTGCCGTCCTGCCGGGGTTCGCTCGCGAACGGCCGGGACAGGGCTACGGTGGCGAGCGCCGTGCGCTGCGCCGGGGTCGGCCAGTAGGTCTGCGGGAGCCGGCCGAGGGCGTCGAACTCGGCCTGCTGCGCGGGGGTGAGCACCACGCCCGCCGCGTCGAGTTCGTCCTGGGTGAAGGTGTCCGCCGCGTCCAGGGCGAGGGCGTCGAGCAGGTCCTCGTTGCCGTCCTCGCCCAGTTCCCAGGCCAGCCGGTCGCGGGCGGCGCCGACGGCCTCCGCGGTGACCGCCGGGTCGCCGGGGTGCCGGGTGAACCGGTCGGCGAGGTCGTCGCCGAGGAGGTACGGCAGGCGGCCCCGTGCCCCGGCGGCGGCGAGCAGGGCGTGGAAGAACGAGGCGCCGTCGTGCGGCACGTCGTGCAGTTCGCGCACGGTGGCGCCGTCCGGCGAGGCGATGGTGCGCGGCGCGGAGCCGGTGCTGCCGGCGGCGTCGGTGACGGTGTACGGCTCGGGTGCCTCGGAGCGCCAGTCCGGCTCGGTGTACTCCTGCGGCGCGTCCAGCACGGTGACCGTGGCCGAGCCCTGGTGGTGGGCGGTCAGGCGGGAGGCGGCGAGCTGCAGCCGGTGGTGGTCGCGGGCGGCGGCGTCGGTGTGCCGCTCCCAGCGGTGGACCTCCTCGCGGGCGGCCTGCCAGGCGACGACGGCCGGGGTCCAGAGCACGTCCGGCGGCAGGTCGGTCACCGGGCCGGAGTTGTCGTCGCCGAGTGCGGCCCGGTCCGCCTCGCCCAGGTCGAGCCACGTCTCCCGGGCCCGCGCCCGGGCGTCGTAGTAGTTCCTCTCGGCCGTGGCGAGGTCGGCGGCGGCCCTGGCCTGGTCGTCCCAGGCCGTGAGGACCTCGTCGGGGAACGTGGAGTCGTCCAGGAGCCCGTGGTCGCGGGCGATGTCCTCGCGCAGCCAGACCAGCGCGGTGGTCTCGGCCTCGGCGGCGCGCGGCCCGCGCCTGGCCTTGCCGAGCGCGTGCAGCGGGCGGCTGTCGGTGACCCGGTGGTCCACTTCGGCCACCGACAGCCAGCTCACCGGCAGTGCGAAGAGCATGCTCCGGTCGGTGACGACCTTGAGGTGGGTACCGAGGGTGGTGTCCGCGGCGCCCTTGAGCGCGGTGCTGTCGTTCGTGCCGGCGATCGGGACCGTGGCGCCGGGGTTGGTGACACCGGCGTTGCTGTTGCCCGCCAGCGGCGCGGTGCCCGCCGCGCCCTCGACGTTGTCGGTGATCCCCGCCTCCAGCGCGTCGGAGGTCTTCGCCCGCTGCATGGCCTCCATGCGGGGCTTGTTCTCCACGGCGAGCAGCCGGGCGCCGCGGCGGTACATCTTCGCGTAGAGGCGGGAGTCGGCGGTGTGCGACTGGCCCAGGAGGTGGGCCGACGCCTGGGTGGGCAGCGCGGTGCCGTTCGCGCCGAGCGCCTCGCGGAAGCCGGAGGTCAGGCCGACCTGCGTGGTGGCCTCCTGCTGGGCCTGGCCGGGCGCGGTGCCGAGCCCCGTGAGGGGGGTGAGACGGGCCATCCGTACGCGGTTGAAGAGGCTGTCGCCGGTGTGCCGGCTGCCGAGGTCGCTGTCGCCGAGGCCGTCGGCGCGGGCGGTGGCGATGGTCAGGGCGTCGTGCACGTTGGCGGCGCCGCGGATGTCCACGGCGAGGATGCCGGAGCCGATCCGGTCGTCGAAGGGCAGGACGTCCGGGTCGGGGCGGCCGCCGGGGTCGCCGGGGGCGGAGGTGCGCCAGGCGGCGACGCCCTCCGGGCGGGCCTGGGCGGCGGTCAGCACCCGTACCGCGCGCTCGGGCTCCGGCACGTCCTGCTCGGTGAGCGCGCCGTCGGCGCCGTCGCCGTCCGGGGTGAGCAGGCCGGCCGGGAGGATCTCGTGGAGGCTGCCGACGGGGACGGCGGAGACGCCGGGGGCGAGCGCGTCGCCGATCACGTCCGTCATGGTGACCGTCAGGGCGTAGCCGGTGACGACCTCGGCGTGGGCCTGGGTGGTGGCGATGTTGGGCATCGCGGTGGTGCCGTCGGTCCGGGTCCGGGTGCTCGACCGCTGCTTGGCCGCGGTGCCCTGGAGGGAGGGGTTGGCGACGAGGATGCCGTTCTCCGCCGCGCGCTGGCCGACGCTGAGCGTCACGTCGGCGCCGCGGTCCTGGGAGACGCCGCCGGCGTCGTCGCGGGCGGTGGTGCGGTAGTCCTCCAGCTCGTAGCCGGTGCGCAGCCTGTCCACGGTGGTGGTGACCGGGGTCAGGGTGAACCGGAGCTGTCCGGGGCTGCCGCCCACCGGCAGGTGGAAGGGCCTGGACCAGGTGCGGTAGCGGACCGGCAGGGTCATCCCGTCGGTCGTCAGCTCGTGCAGGTGGGCGGCGAGGAAGTCCGGGGAGAGCCGCTGGAGGACCTGCTCCCGGTCGTGCGAGGGGACCCCGATCCGCTCCAGCTGCCCCAGCAGCCGCTGCGCCGCGGCACTGGCGTCGAGCTGCCCGCCGGGGTGGGAGGGGAAGCGGCGGAACCGCAGGTAGGGGGGCAGCCGGTAGCCGGCGCCGAGGTTGCGCGGGGTGGTGTCGCCCAGGCCGTCCGGGGCGAGTCCGGCCTCGATGACGTCCTGCATCGGCAGGTGGAACATGACCGCTTCACGGATGTGCTGGAGCGCGGCGGCGGCCCGGCGCGGGGCGAGGCCGCCACCGAGCCGGCCGGAGATCCGGCCGGCCGCGGAGCTGAGACCGGCCCCGGCCCGGGTGCCGACCGCCCCCATCACGGCCGTCCACCGGTCCCGTACCGCGACGGTCTCGGCGGTGTCGGCGACCACCAGGTACATCCGCCCGGCGAAGGAGACGGTGGTGTTGCGCCCCCGGGTGAGCGTCTGCGAGACACTGCGGCCCTTGCCCCAGGCGTACTGCAGGGCGGCCGAGTAGGAGCCGACCACCGCCGGCTGGCCCGGAACCTGCTGCAGCGGCATGTCGGCGCCCTGGAGGCCGAGGGTGGTGCGCGAGACGGTGCTCGCGTTGCCGTTGACGCGGTGCTCGTTGCCGACGGTCGTCTCGGAGCCGGCCGGCTTGGGGTCGCTCCTGACCTGGAAGTTGCTCAGTTCGCCGCGGACGGCCCCCTTGAGGTAGTGGGTCCGCAGCGGTCCGGCCCCGTTGAGTCCGGTGACGCGGGAGCCGAACGGGCCCAGGTACTGGCCGAGTTGTCCGGCCACGCTGAGGTTCGCCATCGCGCGCCGCAGCGCGGTGCGCACCGGTGCGCCGGGCGCGCTGACGTGCCAGGAAGCGCCCGAGGCGCGGTCGGCGGTGTCCTGCATGAGCTGCTGGCGCTGCGGGCCGCCCTCGACGCTGAGCACCACGTGCGGGGCGCTCAGCAGCTTCAGGGTGAGCCGCCGGTCGGACGGGTCCGTGCGCGGCAGCGGGCGGACACCGTCGAGGAGCTGGTCCGCCTCGGTGGCGGAGAGCTGCTGCGGGGCGGGCGCGGCCGCCGGGGCGGCGGCCGGCCCGCCGGGCGGCGGATCGGCGGGGGCGTGGCGGTCGGAGCCGTGCGCGGCCGGTACGGCCAGTTCCACCCGGCCGACGGTCTCGTCGCCCCGGGTGAACAGGGGCCGTTCCTCGACCTTGCTGACGAAGACGCCCGCGCCGAGCAGCCCGACCGTGGCGAGCCGGGCCCAGCCGCGCGGGCGGCGGTGGCCCTCGAAGGTGGCGCCCAGTTCCACCCGGTAGCTGTAGAGGTCGGCGCCGGTCTGGAACATCAGGTGGTCGTGGACGGCCGCGACCGTGTTCCTGGTGGCCTTCTGGTCGGTCCTGGCGTGCCGGAGTCCGACCGACACGTTGCCCGCCTGGCGCGGCACCCCGACGTCGGCCACCTTGTCGTGGTCGCGCGGCGAGACGCCCAGCTCGACGCCGCCGGACACGGTCAGGGTGGCCTGCTGGCCCTGGCCGGAGACCTCGGTGCCGATCACCGCGTTGCGCAGCGAGCGCTCGCTCATGGTGGTCTCGAACCGCCGGTCGGTCAGGCGCGCCCTGAGGATGACCGTGTGGTGGCCGCGGCGCACCTTGCCGTCCTCGGTGAGGGTGACGGGCACACCGGTGGTGGACAGGTCGTCCAGGCTCTGCGCCAGGCTGGGCCGGTTCAGCGCCTCGCGCACCTGGCGGTCGTTGTGCAGCGCGGTCCGCATCCGCCCGTCGCCGTACCAGAACTTGGCCAGCCGCGGATGGCTCAGCATGAACGGCGGGACGAACAGCGACGGGTACGAGCGGTGCAGCGTGTCCAGGACCGCGTCCGTGAAGGCCCGCAGGGGGTCCTGGGGGGCGGGCTGCCGCGTCTGGGGCTGCTGACTCCCGCTCTGGGGCTGGGGCTGGGGCTGGCTCTGGTCGGACGGCTGCGGCTGCGGCTGCGGCTGCGGCTGCGCCAGGGTCTGCGGGGCGGCGACGGGGCGGAAGCCCTCGGCCCTGACCTGCCCGCTGAGGTGGACCGGGTCCTCCCGGGTCAGGTACCACGGCACCGGCGGCTCGGCGTCCGGGTGAGGGCCCGCCTGGCCGGGCGTACGGCTGTCCCAGCCCGCGAGGCGGCGCGCGTCCTGGGTGGAGATCCAGTCCAGGCTGACCACCCGGACCGGGCGGGCCGCCGACGGTGCTTCGCCGGGCTTGCGCACCATCAGGGTCCGCTCCACCCGGTAGAGCGCGACCGGGTGGTTGCGTACGCGGGCGGTGGTCTTGCGGGCCGCGTCGACGCCGAGGTAGTGGCCCCGTCCGGTGGAGAGGTCCGCGCGGACCAGCGGGCCGCCCTGGAGCCGTACGTCGGTCTCCGGGCCCGCGAGGGTGTAGTTCGGTCCCGCGGTGACCTGGAAGCCCAGGCGGGTGTCACGGACGTGTCCGCGCTCGTTCTGGTACGTGGTCTGGGTGAGGTCGCGCACCTCCGCCTTGACCGACTCGGTGACCAGGGTGGCCCGGTGCGGCACCGAGCGCTCCACGATCAGGTGTCCCAGCGGGTGCTGCCCGCTGCCCCGGGTCAGCTCGGGCCCGGTGACCGGTCCGGAGAACCGGCCGAACAGCGCGAGCAGCCGGCCCGGCCGGACGTACGAGACCAGGGTGCGGTGCGCCGAACTTCCGGGCCGGGCGCCGGAGAGGGCGATCGCCATGTCCTCCGGGGGGTCCGTCAGGTGCAGCCCGGTGGTGTCGGTCATCCGCGGTTCGAGCCCGTCCGGGAAGGTGAGCGTCTCCGGAGCCCGCCGGGGCCCCCGGTAGGGCACGGTGAGGTCGTCCGGCAGCCGCCAGCTCAGCCCGTCGCGCATCGCGAACTCCGCGGTGTGCACGGAGGTGCGCTGCCAGTCCGGCTTCGGCAGGGCCGCTGCGAACCCGCCGGTCGTGGTGGGGCGCGGGCCGGTCCCGCCGTCCGCCCGGCCGTCCGTGCCGGTGCCCTTGGGGGCCTCCGTGACGCGGTCCACCCGGACGCGGTAGTAGACGTCGTCCAGGTGCAGGTGCGAGCCCTCGTGGGCACGGTACTCGGACTGGTTGTACGCCTGCGTGCCCTGGGCGAAGTCGGTCCGGCGGGTCCAGCCCAGCGAGAAGCCGATCTTGAGCAGCCAGTTGAGCGGCGGGCCCATGCTGAGGCCGCCGGCGATCCGGCGCCCGAAACCGACGCTGCGCCCGCCGCCCGTGCCCGCCTGGCCGCGCCGCACGGTGTCGAGCCGGACGGTGCCGCCGTCCACGTCGGAGAAACGCTCCCAGCGGTGGTACGGGATGGCCTCGACCGTCATCTCGTGGCCGACCCCGGACTTCTCCCGGCCCACGAGACGCGCGCCGCGCGGGGCGGTGAAGGCGTCCGGCTGCTGTGTCAGCAGGCGCAGCAGCTCCGCCTCGTCGAACTGGGCGCGCAGCTTCCGCGGCAGCTTGCCCAGGATCTCCTCGGCGACCTGCTCGGGCGAGCGCAGGGTGGTCCGGCCGATCCCGGTGAGGAGCCCGGCCGGGTGGCCGTGCACGGTCCCGGCCGGCCGGCCGCCGGGGGTACCTCCGTCCGGGTCGGCGCCGGGGCTGATCAGGACGGTGGGCAGCCGGCTGCCGTCGTCGAACACGACGGTCTGCGGTACCGGGCCCGGCGGCCGGGCGTCCTGGCCGGTCAGCAACCGTGCGGGGCGGTGCCGTTCGAGCTGGGTCTCCAGCGGTACCCGGTCGCCCCGGTCGGGGGTCCCGGTGCCGGCGTCGTCGAGGTCGGTGACCCCGCCCATGCTGCGCAGCCACTCCCCGAAGACGTCGTCGCCGTCCGGTTCCCGGGTGGCCGGAGGGTCCTGGAGAGCCGGGTCCTCAGCGGTGTCCGGGTCCGGTACGGGGGTGAGCGGCGCCGCGGCCGGGACCAGCGCGTCGAAGTGGTCGGTGCCGTTGTAGGACAGGTGCAGGGCGTCGCCCCGCCCACCCGGGTTGAGGGTGTTGACGAAGGTGTCCCCCGGCGACCGCGGGTCGGGCTGGACGAGCCGCAGGTCGAGGTCGAGGGTGTGGGCCAGCGCTTCCGGCAGCAGGTCCGCGAAGGGGGAGGACCACAGCCCGGGGCGCTCGGCCGCCTCGGCGACGAGCCCCCGGGCACCGAGGCGCCGCGCGTCGGCCGGGGTGGGCGCGACGGCGGCGAGCTCCGGATAACCGCTCTCGCGGAGGATCCGCTGCCACGCGCCGGCGTCGGCGCCGGTGACGACGTCCTGCGCGATCCGGTTCCATCGCTGCTCGGTCCGGTCCCGCTCGGCCGCGTCCCGGACCTCGGCGACGGCACGCATCCGCAGGTCGTCCACCACGGAGAACACCGGGTCCGGGAGCGCCCCCGCGATGGTGTCGCCCAGTTCGGTCCCGGTGATCCGGTCGCGCAGCAGCCGGCGCAGCCCGGCGACGTTCCGCGCGGCCCACGCCGGTGGGACGTCCCGGCTGCGCGCGCTGTCGAGCAGCGACCGGAAGAGACTGTTCCCGCCGCCCGGGGTCTCCAGCCGCCGGAGGGCGAGTCCGTCCGCGCGCACGGTGTCCGCCGTACCGGGCGCGGTCCCGCCGAGGAGGTCCAGGTCCTCGGCGTCCTCGGCGGGACTTTCCGGGCGACCCGGCGCGGACGCCAGGTGAGGGCTGCGGCGGGCGAGTTCGGCGGTGTCCTCCGGGCTGAGGTCCAGCTCGGACAGCGGCAGCGGAGTGCCGGAGAGCGACCAGGTGATCTGCGCGGAGGGCGCGTAGGCGAGACCGCGCACGTCCTCGGGCGAGACCATGGTGGTCGGCGGAAGCACGGGGGGCGGCGGGGGCAGCAGGGCGTCGAGCGTGGTGTCGGGCCCCGCGGTGTCCCGCAGCCCGGCCGCGGCACGCAGGAAGCCGGTGTACTGCTCGACGGTGGGCCCGGCCGAGGGGCCGGCTGAGGGATCACCGGTCGTGGTGCCCGTCGCACGGCCGTGGTCGACGACCATCCGGCGCAGGAGGTCCGCGGTCATCCGGCCGTCGCCGTAGCGGGCCGCGGTGTCCGGGCTCAGCCAGCGCAGGCCGTCCACGTGGGCGAGACCGGCGAGCAGCTCGCGGTTCTCCGGGCGCTGCTCGGCGTCGGTGCCGAGGACGTCCCGCAGCGTGCGGACCTGCTGGAGGGTGCGGGCCCGGGCGAAGGCGTCGGCCGGTTCCGGACCCGCGTGCAGGCCCGCGTCGCGCGCCAGTGCGTCCAGGTCACCGCCGCCGGGCTCCGGGGTGAAGAGCCTCCAGCCGCCCGGTCCGTCCGGTCCCCCGGTGAGCACCGCGCGGACGTCGCCGTCCTGGTCGAGGGCCGTGCCCACCTCGGTGGTCGGCGCGTACACCTGCCGCCCGGTCCGGTTCGCCACGTGCTGGGCCACCGGCAGCCCCGCCACCTCCGGCTGGCGCCCGGTCCTGCAGGAGAACAGCACCAGCGGCCGGTCCCGGTCGCCGTCGCCGTCCCGGGCCCACGAGTTGAGCACGTCACCGAGCTGTACGCCGCTGACCTTCACGGTGGGGAGCGCCGCGTTCTCGGTACCGAGCGTGACGGTACGGGAATTGCCGTGACTCACGAAGTAGTCGGCGCCCCGCTCGGTGCCCGAACCGGGCAGCGGGGCCGGCGGGCCGGTGAACACCGTGCGGCGGCCGGGCGGATCCGCCGCCGTGTTCCGCGTCGCCGGGGCGGCGGACGTGGTGCGCACACCGCGGAAGGTGTCCTGGCCCAGCAGCGCACGCCGCCCCGCACTGCGTGCCGTACCGTCCTCGGCCACGCCCTGCGAGACGGTCAGCGTCTGTACCGCGCGGCCCGGCCGGGGCTTCGCGATCGCGTCCGGCACCAGGCGCCGCAGCTGTGCGACAGGCACGGTGTGGCCGTCCAGGGTGGTGACGACCGGATCGGCCGCGGGCCGTGCGGTGCCGTCGCCGGAGGCGGTGCCGTCTCCGCCGACGGCCGGCCGCACGACGATCCGTCCGGTGGGCGGGAGCCCCGCGGGGGATGTCACCGGAGCGGGCGTCGCCGGAGCGGGGGTCGCCGGGACCGGTGTCGCGGACTCGTCGTCCGGATCGGCCGGGGGCGGCGGAGGCGGGGTCCCGCCGTTGCCGGGCCCGCGCCCGCCGCCGGAGCCGTCGCTCTGCCCGCCGGTCGCCTCACCGTCGCCCGACTCCAGGTGGAGGTCGGTGGCCGTCTCGGTCCAGGGCCGGGACAGGGTGGCGAGCTTGGACGTGGCGGGCGGGCCCGTGTCCGTGGGGCTCGGGGCGGTCCCGATGCTGTCCAGGGCCGTTTTCACGTCCGAGACCAGCTTCGGGCGCGCGGCCGGGTCGAGGACGGGGTCGCCGCCGGTCGTCACGCCGCCCTGCGTGGCGGGGCCGGACGTCGTGACCGAGGGCGTGACCGGGGCCGGGCCGAGGGCGTCGGCGAGCGGCAGCAGCACGTCCGCGCCGGGGAACACGGTGTCCGGGGTGTCCGGAGTGCCGTCCGGGAGCACGGCGGTCGGCGGGCCGGTGAGCGGGCGGACCCGGACCGGGGCGCCCGGAGCCTCGCGGGTCAGCTCGACGGCGGCGCGTACCGGACGCCCCGCCCCGTCCGGCGCGACCGCGGGCCCGAGCACGACGGCCCGGTCGACCCCGGCCCCGTCCAGCAGCTCGGCGGCCTCCGGCGCCCCCTCCCCCGGCGGCGGCACCTCCGAGACGACGATCGTCAACGGCTGCGCCTGTGCCTGCGGCCGGCTGTCCGGGGAGTTCGTGGTGGCGGGAGCCGGACCGGAGTTCACATCACCGGCACCACCGGTGTCACGTACGTCGCCGGCACCGCCGGTGTCACGTACGTCGCCGGTGTCCGCGTACGACCCGGTGGTGCTCACCTTCGACGGGGCGGTGGTGGGGTCGGAGGTTCCGTCGCCGTCGGTCAGGTCGACGGCGACGCCCTCCGGAGAGGATGTGTTCCCGGGAGAAGCGACGGTCTCCGGCGGCTGCGGGACCTGCGGACCGGCGTCGGTCGTCACCTGCGGATCGGCGTCGGTCGTGGTCCGTGCGGTGTCATCCGTCGTCGTGCGCTGTGAACCGTCCGCCGGGTTCGTGACCTCCGGATCAGGGGTGTCCTGGGACTGCGCCCCGGAGGGGGCCTGGCTGCTTCCTGCGGCGGGGGCACCACCCGGCCGGGCACCGGTGCCCGAACCTGTGCCCGTACCTGTGCCCGTACCCGTACCTGTGCCCGTGCCCGCCGCCGAGTTGGTCGGGCCGTTGGACGGGGCGGGCGCGACAGCCGGGGCGGAGGTGTTCGTGGAGCCGCCGCCGGACCCGCCCGTGGTGATCGGGGCGTCCACCGTGACCGGCGTACCGAAGGCGTCGAGGGCGCGGCGGACCTCGTCGGTGTCGATCTGGGCGGCGGGGCCGTTCCCGGCCGGTACCACCCGGACCTCGGGCACCTGCGACAGGGTG
Source organism: Streptomyces beigongshangae (assembly GCF_019710745.1). Classification (GTDB taxonomy): domain Bacteria; phylum Actinomycetota; class Actinomycetes; order Streptomycetales; family Streptomycetaceae; genus Streptomyces; species Streptomyces beigongshangae. The sequence goes on along the minus strand of NZ_JAHKJW010000106.1, from coordinate 3,975 downwards.
CCGTGCAGGCCGTCGCGGACGCTCAGCTCGGTGCTGCCGGGCGGCGGGGAGCCGCGCAGGGCGGCGAGGTCGCGCAGGGCCTGCTCGCGGATCTCCGGGGTGCCGTTGTGGATCTGCTGCCACAGCTCGTTCTCGGCGGCGGTCACGGGCAGCGGGCCGGGCGAGTACGCCGGCGGGTCCACGCCGGTGTACGGCGGCGGGTCCACGCCCGTGTAGGGCGGGGGCGAGTCGGTCGCGGTGAGGTCCCCGGTGCCGTTGCCCTGCTGGGACACCGGCGAGGGCGAAGGGCGCGCGGAACCGTTGCCGCCACCCGAGAAGCCCGACGAATCCGGGAAACTCGCGGAACCCGGGGATCCCGGGGTGTCCGTGTCCGAGGGTCCCCCGGCGCCGCCGGAGTCACCACGGGGGCGCGGGGAGTCGTCCGAATCGCGGGCACCGGTGTCGGTGCCGCCGCTGGAGACGGTGGGCGGCATGCTCAACTTGTCGATGGCGTGGCGCAGTTCGGCGGCGCTGTTGACGGCGGTGTCGCTGAGCGTGGCCTCGACCTGGCTGCTGAGTCCCGCACCCACGAAGGTGGACCAGCTGGTGGACCAGTCGCCGTCGAAGACGCCCTTGATGAAGATCTCCGCGAGCGCCTCACCGGCGCCGGCGGCCAGGAAGTCGGTCGTCCCCTTGAGCCCGTAGTGCCCGGCCAGCGCGCCCGGCCGGTCGGCGTTGTTGCGCAGGATCTGGCTGTTGCGCCACAGCTCGGTGTTGTTCCGGAAGGACAGCGGGTCGTTCCTGAAGGTGACCGGTGTGTGGTTCCCGGGGCCGGGGCCGTTCCCGTACGGGTTGGCGTCGGGGTCCGGGCGGTCCTTCGGCCCGTCGCCCCCCGGGGTCGGGTCGGGGTCCGGTTTCGGGTGGGGTCTCGGGCCGTCGGGGCCGAGGTCGAGCTTCGGCGGGTTCTTGAGGTCGGGGAGGTTCTTGAAGTCGAGGTCGGACCCGTTCTTCAGGAAGTTGTTGTCGTAGCTCTTGACGATGTTCCTCGCGAGATCGTCGAAGATGCTGGTGAGGAAGCCTGCCGCGGCACCGAACGCGGCCGACTTGAGGATGTCGTTCCAGTCGAAGCCGTCGGGACGGCGGCCGTCGGGGGCGAAGTTCATCATCGCCAGCCGCACCGCGAAGGTGGTGAACGCCTCGGCGAACGCCTCGGTCAGCGAGGGCGCGAGGTGCAGGCGCTGGAGCAGGTGGCTGAGCGTCGTGAGGATCATGAACCGGCTGCGCAGCTTGGCCATCATGATCTGGCTGGCCGAGGCGCCTCCGGTGAAGAAGGACATCGCCAGGTAGATGGCGATCTCGATGAGCAGCCGGATGACCTCGGCGATGACCTGCCACTTGGACTCCATGATGTCCATGGAGGTCTTCCGCCGGCCCTCGGCGATCTTGTCGAGCTGCTCGGCGAAGTCGCGCAGGTAGTTCTTGCCGCCGTCGTCGATGAGCATGCCCATCGCCTTGGCGTACGACCTGGAGAGGTCGTCGGGCATGACCTCGGCGATGTCGTGGACGGACTTCTCGATCAGCGACGACATCCGGTCGAGCTTGCGGCCCAGGCCGGAGTAGGGCCGGCGGCTCTCGAAGGCGAGGTCCTCGTCGGCGTCGATGAGCTTCTCACCGGTGAGGATGAACAGCATCGCGTTGACCTCGGGCGAGGCCATCATGCTCATCGGAGGCCGCCCCCGAAGTCACCCGGGCACGCCTGGGCGGCCGCTCCCGCCGTGGTGCGGGAGCGGCCTGCGGAGCGCGGGTCAGCGGCGGCCATGCCCGCCTGAGCCGTCGCCGTCCAGACCATGGGTGTCGAGCTCTCTGTTGTTCCGCTCGATCGCCTCGATGTTGCCGTCACGCGTCGTCTTCATGAGCCGGACCTGACCGACCGTGGCGTCCGTGATGCCCACCAGTGCGTCGCGGATGGACATCATCGTGTCCTTGGTGGTCTGCCGTTCCTTCTGCTCCTGCGGCTTGGCCTTCTCGGCGAAGTCACCACTGGTGCCGGGCCACTTGACGGTGGGGGCCAGTTCGTCGAGGAACTCCTCGGTCATGCTCCTGGCCAGGGCGCCGATCTCCTCCAACTGCCCCGCGAGGGCCTCGATGCGCTGCGGGTCGACGTAGTAGCGCTGTCCCATGGTCAGTCCTCCCCGTCCTCGCCGAGCGCGTCCCGCCAGGCGGGGGCGGCCTGATCGCCGTGCGCCGTGTCCTCGTCGTCCTCGCGCAGGACCTCGGGACCGAAGATCCGTTCCCAGTCCAGCTCGAAGCCCTTCAGCTCCGGCACGTTGCTGCTCGGTTCGGCGAAGGGTGCCATCGCCTTCATCACGTGCCGGTTCATCTTCACACGTGCCGCGTTCGCCGCCTCCAGGACGCTGGCGGCCAGCTCCTGGGGAGACATGTCGCGGTACTTGTTCTCCAGGAACTCGATCCCGGTCAGTTCACCCTGCGGGCCCACGCTGGCGCGGACCGCGCGGTCGGAGGAGAGCACCGCGAACGACGCCTGGCGCAGCTCGCGCTCGGTGCGCGCGATTCCCTCCTGGGCGGCCTGGAGTTCGGCCATCGCCTTCTCCAGGCGCTTCTCCAGTGGTTCCGTCACGTCCGCTCCTCCTTTCTCCACAGGTCCGCGCACTTGCCCGAGCGGGGCAACCGCTCTGCTGATCTTGCCTGGTGAGGGCCCGGTCGCGAAAGCCGGAACCGGGTGGGATTCGTCTCTCCGCGCTGCTCACGCCGGGTACGCACCGCGGTCACCGTCCGATGACGGCCGGGGTGCCGCCCTCCTCCGTGCCCCACACGTCCTCGTCCTCCTCCAGGTAGTCGGCGGAGCTGGTGACCCTGCGGCCCGGCTCCGTCTCCTCCTGGCCCGAATCGCCACCGCCGCCCGTGGTGTCGACCCGGGAGGGGGCGAGGAAGGTGTCATTGTCCTCCTGGCGGTTCCACGGGCTGCGCCGGCGGCGGTTGCGGCGCTCGCTCTCCTCGGCCGCGTCGACCAGGACGGCGCGCACCCGCTCGCCGTTGCCCTTCTCGGCGCCCCCGCCCGCACCGCCCGCGCCTCCGCCCATCGGCATGCCGGGGCTGCCGGGCATACCGGGGGCGCCCGGAGTGCCGCCCGCGGCGGCGGTGGCGGGTGTGAACGCGCCGGCCGCACTGTCCGAGAGGGGCGCGACCCCGGTCCCGCCGAAACCGTCCGCGGACACGGGGCCGGTCCCGGACAGGCCGCCGCCCAGGGCCCCGCCGCTCACGCCGACGCCCGCCCCGCCGCCGAGACCCAGTTCGGAGAGCGGCACGTCCCGGGAAGTGGTGCCGCCACCGCCGACGCCGTTCAGGTCGCTGATGCCGTTCAGGTCACCGATGCCGTTCAGGTCGTCGAGACCGTTGAGGATGTCCGAACTGTCTTTGCCGCCTGACGTGTTGAGGTCGTGCAGATTCACCGTCTCGGTGTTGCCCTGCGGGTCGGTGACGGTGGCGATGCCGGTGTCCGGGTCGATGACCTGCTTGCTGCCGTCCGGGAAGGTGGTGGTCAGCTGGCCGTTGTCCAGAGTGGTGAAGGAGCCGTCCGGGTTCGCGACCCTCGCACCGTGGGTGAGGTCGGTGGTCGTGGTGTTGCCGTCCGCGTCGGTGGTGGTGAGCATCCCGTTGTCCGGGTCGAACACGGCCTTGCCGCCGTCCGCGAAGGTGGTGGTGAAGTCGCCGTTGCCGTCGAGCTCGGTGCTCCCGCCGGTGGGGGTCTCCAGGCCGGACCCGTCGCTGTTGAGGTCCCCCAGGTCACCGATCGTCTCGGTGCGGATGTCCGGGTCGATGTCTCCCAGGTCGTTCAGATCGCCCAGGCCGTTCAGGTCGTTCAGGTCGTTCAGGCTGTTCTGGCCGTTGAGGCCGCCCAGGTTGCCGAGGTTCTCGGTGGTGACGGTGCCGTCCGGGTCGGTGGTGGTGGCCTGGCCGGTCGCGGGGTCGACGACC
>NZ_JAHKJW010000105.1 GCF_019710745.1 Streptomyces beigongshangae | reverse complement strand
CCCGGCCGCCGGTGACCGCACCGACGGGGTTCCGGTGGCCGCCGGCGGCCCGGCGGCGCGGGAGCCGTCCGGCGGTGCCGCCCGCCGGCGGCTCGCCCTGGCGCAGACCGCCCTGCTGTCCTCGCTCGTCGCCGGGACGCCCGTGCCCGAGGGGTTCGACCGGGGCCGGCTGGCCGTGCAGGCCCGGGCGCTGGCGGCCAAACGGGCCGACGTGGTGGCGAAGGTCGCCCCCGAACTGCCGGAGATCCTCACGGGAGCGGGGGCAGGAGCAGGGGCAGGGCCCGGGTTCTACCGGAAGGCATTCCTGGCGTACGCGCACGGCCGTCCGATGACCGACGGCTACCGGCGGGACGCGCTGGACTTCGCCGAGTACCTGCTGTTCGACGGCCGCCTGGAGGACGCGGACGTACGGCGGAGGCTGAGCGACTGGTGGCTGGAGCGGTCGGGCCCCGCGCCCCTGTCACAGCACCCGGCGGCCCGGCTGGCACGCGCCGCACGGCGGGTCCTGCCGCGGCGCTGAGGACCGGCCGGCGGACACGACCCGGACCGGGGGCGCCACCGGCGCGTGCCGGACGCGCATCGGGGTCATTGGGCCGACATCCGCGGGCCGGTGCTTTACTTCGCCGGGTACCGCACGAAACATCCCTTTCGTTGCCGCCGCGTACCGAGGTGCGGCCGTGTACCGAAGGGAAAGCGATGCGAGCTGCCGCCCTGTACGGAACAGCCGGGTCCCTGGTCCTGACCGCTCTCGTCGCCGCGCCCGCCGACAGCGCCCAGGTCCCGTCCGGCCGGGCGGAGCGGCACGGCACGGCGGTCGCCGCCGCACGCGCCGCGGACGAGGGCATCCGCTTCGGAAGGTGCTCCGAGGACCAGGACGGCCCGGGCACCCTGCAGTGCGGCACGGTGACGGTCCCGCTCGACTACGCGCACCCCGGCGGCAGGCAGATCAGGCTGACCGTCAGCCGGGTGAGGGCCACCGGCAAGGACGGCGGGCGGTCCGTGCCGCGGCAGGGCTCCCTCGTGTACAACCCGGGCGGCCCCGGCGCCTCCGGCATGTACTTCCCGCTGATCGGCATGGTCCCGGAGTGGAAGCGCATCGCGTCGGCGTACGACCTCGTCGGGTACGCCCCGCGCGGGGTGGGCCGCTCGGCGCCGCTGTCCTGCCAGGACCCGCAGCTCCTCCTCAAGGGACCCTCGCAGTCCCCGACGTACCCCACGGAGGACTACAAGAGGGAGCGCGTCGCACGGGCGAAGGCGTACGCGCAGGGCTGTGTCCGGCGTTCGGGCCGGGCGATCAGGCACTTCTCCTCGGTCAACAACGCCCGCGACCTGGACGTCCTGCGCGCCGCGCTGGGCGAGCGGAGGCTGACCTTCATGGGGGCGTCCTACGGCACGTACTTCGGCGCCCTGTACGCCGAGTTGTTCCCCTCGCACGTGCGCCGGATGGTCCTCGACTCGGTCGTGAACCCCGACCCGTCGAAGGTCTGGTATCAGAACAACTTCGACCAGTCGGCCGCCTTCGAGACCCGCTGGGCCGACTTCCGCACCTGGGCGGCCAAGCACCACGAGGCGTACGGGCTGGGCCGTACGGCGGCGCAGGTGGGGCGCAGTTACGAGCGGGTCAAGGCACGGCTCGCGGCCGAGCCCGCCGGCGGGGTGGTCGGGCCGGGGCAGCTGCAGGGGGCGTTCCTGCAGGCCGGCTACTACGACGACTACTGGCCGCAGCGCGCGTCGGCGCTCTCCGCGTACCTGAAGGGCGACCCGGAGCCGCTGGTGCGGCAGGCGGGGCCGCATCCGGACGCGGTCGAGGAACAGGAGAACGGCCGGGCCGTCTACACGGCCGTCGAGTGCAACGACGCGCCCTGGCCGCGGTCCTGGCGGACCTGGGACCGCGACAGCACGCGCCTCGCGGTCATGGCGCCCTTCGAGACCTGGGACAACACCTGGATGAACCTGCCGTGCGCGTACTGGCCGCTGCCGCGGCAGCGGCCGCTCGACGTGCGCACCGGACCCGGCGAGCTGGCGCCCGTCCTGCTCCTGGCGGCCGAGCGCGACGCGGCGACGCCGTACGCCGGCGCGCTGGAGATGCACGGGCGGCTGTCGGGCTCGGTGCTGGTCACCGAGCGGGGGGCGGGTACGCACGGGATCGGGGGCGGCGCCAACGGGTGCGTCAACGCCCACCTCGACGCGTACCTGTTGGAGGGGCGGGCGCCGGTGGGGGGCGCGTCCTGCGCGCCCCATCCGGAACCGGTCCCGGCGCCGGGTGCGCCCCGCTAGGGGCGCGGGGGACCGCGCGACCGGCCACGTCCGGCCCGCGGACGCCACGTGACGTGAGGCACCCCCCGCCGGGGCGGGCCCCGGAGGCCGTGCTTCGGCTGCGGCCCGGTGGGGGCTTGTCGCGCAGTTCCCCGCGCCCCTGACGGGGCGCTGTTCTACGCGAGGCCCTCGACCAGGTCCGCCAGGGACTTGCGACGGCCCGTGTAGAACGGGACCTCCTCACGGACGTGCATCCGCGCCTCGGACGCCCGCAGGTGCCGCATGAGGTCCACGATGCGGTACAGCTCGTCCGCCTCGAACGCGAGGATCCACTCGTAGTCGCCGAGGGAGAACGAGGCGACCGTGTTCGCCCGTACGTCCGGGTATCCGCGCGCCATCTTGCCGTGGTCGGCGAGCATCCGGCGCCGGTCCTCGTCCGGCAGCAGGTACCAGTCGTACGAGCGCACGAACGGGTACACGCTGATGTAGTCGCGCGGCGTCTCGTCCGCGAGGAACGCCGGGACGTGCGAACGGTTGAACTCCGCCGGCCGGTGCAGCGCCATGTTCGACCAGACCGGCTCCAGCGCACGGCCCAGCTTCGTACGGCGGAAGAGGTTGTACGCCTCCTGGAGGAGGTCGGCGGTCTCGGCGTGCCACCAGATCATGACGTCGGCGTCGGCGCGCAGGCCCGAGACGTCGTACGTGCCGCGGACCGTGACGTCCTTGGCGACGAGCTGGTCGAACAGCTCCTGGGCCTCGTCCGCGTAGCCGGCGCGGTCCTCGGGAAGTACGTCGCGCAGCTTGAACACGGACCAGAGGGTGTAGCGGATGACCTCGTTGAGGTCCTTGGCCTTCTTGCCCGCGTTCGGGGTCCTGGCCTGGCCGGTGGTGGGGGCGTCGTCACTCATGGGGCTATTCTCCCGCTCCGCCGTGCAGGCTCCGCACCGGGTTCGCGATCAGCGCGGCGAGCAGCCGGCCGTCGCCCCGCAACGCGTCCACCGCGGCGTTCGCGCTCGCCACGCAGGCCGGGATCCCCACGCCGTCGTAGGCCGCTCCGCACACCGCGAGGCCCGGCACCCGGGCGACGTGTGCGCGGATGCGGGCCACGCGCGCGTGGTGCCCGACCGGGTACTGGGGCAGGCCGTCGTCCCAGCGGGTCACCCGGGTCTCCAGGGGCTCCGCGGTCAGGCCGGTGGCCTCGCGCAGGTCGCGCCGGGACACCTCGACGAGGTCGGCGTCCTCCCGGCCGAGGATCTCCGTCTCCCCGTACCGGCCGACGGACGTCCGCAGGACCACCGTGTCCGGGTTCTCCTCGGCGATCCAGCCCCACTTCTGGGACGCGAACGTCGACGCCTTGATGGTGCGCCCGTCGACGGGGGGCACCAGGAAACCGCTGCCCGCGGGCAGAGCGGTCCCGGCGCGCCGGTAGGCGAGGGTGATCAGCGCCATGGACGCGTACTCGACGGCCGCCAGCTCGGCCGCGGCGGCCGGGACCTCGGCGCCGAGCAGGGCGGCCGCGGCACCGGCGGGCACCGCCACGACGACGGCGTCGGCCCGCAGCACCCGGCCCCCCGCGACGATCCGCCAGCCTCCGCCGGGTCCGGCGTCCGCCGGGTCGTCCGCGAAGCGGCGCAACTCCGTCACCGGCGCGTTCAGGACGATCTCGCCGCCCCGGGCGCGCACCGATTCCGCGACGGCGAGCGGCAGCCGGCCGATGCCGCCCCGGATGCCCATGAAGACCGGGCCGGTGTGCCGGTTCCGTGCGGCCTTCGCCTGGATCTCACGGACGGCCTCCGTCAGCGAGGTGTGCGTGCGGGCCGCCTCGAAGAGCTGGGGAACGGCCGAGCGCATCGAGATGCGGTACGCGTCACCCGCGTAGACGCCACCGAGCAGGGGCTCGATCAGCCGGTCGACGACCTCGCGGCCGAGGCGCTCCGCGACGAACGCGCCCACCGCCACGTCGTCGCCGATCTCCGTGGGCGGCAGGTCGCGGTCCCGTTCGATCCGGCGCAGGCCCTCGTCGGAGAGGACTCCGGAGAGGGCGGCCGCGTCCGCGGGGACCCCCATGACGTGTCCCTTGGGCATGGGCCGGAGCGCCCCGCGCGTCCAGATCGAGGCGCCCGCCGCGGCAGGTGGCCGCAGCCGGTCGGCGAGACCCACCTCACGGGCCAGCGCCACCGCCTCGGGCCGCCGCGCGAGCATCGACTCGGCGCCGAGGTCGACCCGGGCGCCCGCGACCTCTCCGGGCAGGAGCTTGCCGCCGAGCCGGTCCGATGCCTCCAGGACCGTCACCCGCGCGCCGTCGTCGAGCAGCCGGTGGGCGGCGGCCAGACCGGCGATGCCGCCCCCGACGACGGCGACGTGGCCCGCGCCCGTGACGGTGGCCGTACCCGTGCCCGTACGTGTGTCTGCGTGCATGTCTCCACTGTCCCAGACCCCGTCCGCGCTCCCTCGGGCCCCGTCGGCCGTGCGGGTGGCCGGGAGGGTGTCCCCGGCGAGTCCGGACCGTGACCTCTTCGGGACCCGGTCCGGCCAACGTCCCGCGGGGTCCGGGCGTCGAAGGAGTGCCAGTCGTCACGACACCTTCGGGGGAAGCAGCCATGCAGACGCACCGCAGCGACACGACCGGGCACCGGTCACCGTCCCGGTCCCGGTCCCGGTCCCGGTCCTCATTCTCGCCCTCGTCACCGTCCCGGTCCCAGTCCCGGTCCTGGACTGGGACTGGGACTGGGACTGGGACTGGGACTTGGTCCCGGTCCCCGCGGCCCGTCCGTCTCCTCGTGGTGCTGCTGTTCGCCGGCGCGCTCGCCCTGACGGGGTGCAGCGGCGCGGACGGCACCGGCGCTTCCGACTCGGGCGCCGGCGACAAGGCCGCGGCCCGTGACGCGGGAGCGGGCGCGGCGGGCCACCGAGGCGCGGCCGAGGGGAAGGGGCAGAGCGGTGAACGGGGCGAGGCGCCGCCCGGGCCGGCCGTCCACATCGTCCACACCGCCTCCCTGACCGTGCAGGTCGAGGACGTGCCCGGGTCCCTCGACCGGGCGCGCGCGGTGGCCGAGAACGCGGGCGGCACGGTCGGCGACGAGACCACCGACCGCGACTCCGGGGGCCGCGAGCGCTCCCGGGTCGTCCTGCGCGTCCCCGCGGACAAGTACGAGGAGGTGCTCGACGAGCTGGCGGGCGCGGGCAGGCTCGTCGACCGCAGGGTGAAGGCGCAGGACGTCACGGAGCAGGTCGTCGACGTGGAGAGCCGCATCACGACCCAGCGGGCCAGCGTGGCGCGCATCCGGGAGCTGATGGACCGGGCCTCCAGGCTGAGCGACGTGGTGACCCTGGAGGGCGAGCTGAGCTCCCGTCAGGCCGACCTGGAGTCGCTGCTGGCCCGGCAGGCGTCCCTGAAGGACCGTACGAGCCTGGCCACCATCACGTTGTCGCTGTCCGAAGCGCCGGTGGAGGAGGCGGGCGACGGGGACGACGGCCCGGGGATCGCCGACGCCCTCGGAGGCGGCTGGGACGCGTTCGTCACCATGTTCCACTGGATCGCGCTGGCGCTGGGCGCGGCGCTGCCCTTCCTGGCGGGCGCGGCGCTGCCGCTGTTCCTCTGGCTGCGTTTCCTGCGGGGCCGGACGCGGGGCCGGACGCCGGCCCACCCCGCCCACCCGGCCACCGCGGGCGAGCCCGGACGGGACTGAAATGCGGGGCCCCCGTAGCGTGTTCGCATGAGCATGAGCCGCGGGAAGCGCACGAGAGAGCGTCTGGTGGTCGTCGGAGGAGACGCGGCGGGGATGTCCGCCGCGTCCCGGGCACGCCGGCTGAAGGGCCCCGACGAGCTGGAGATCATCGCCTTCGAGCGGGGGCACTTCAGCTCGTTCTCGGCCTGCGGCATCCCGTACTGGGTGGGCGGCGACGTCCCGGAGCGGGACCGGTTGATCGCCCGGTCGCCCGAGGAGCACCGGGAGCGCGGGATCGACCTGCGGATGCGCACCGAGGTCATGGAACTCGACGTCGGGGGCGGCCGGGTGCGCTCCCGCGACCTGGAGTCCGGGGCCGAGGCGTGGACCTCGTACGACAAGCTGGTGATCGGGACGGGAGCGCGTCCGGTGCGGCCGCCGCTTCCCGGGATCGACGCCCCCGGGGTGCACGGGGTGCAGACCCTCGACGACGGGCAGGCCCTGATCGACACGCTGAGCCGTACGGAGGGCCGCCGCGCCGTCGTGATCGGCGCGGGCTACATCGGTGTGGAGATGGCCGAGGCGCTGATCAACCGCGGGTACGAAGTGACGGTCGTCAACCGCGGCCGGGAGCCCATGGCCACCCTCGACCCGGACATGGGCCGCCTGGTGCACGACGCCATGGAGGGCCTGGGCATCACGATGGTGAACGACGCCGAGGTCACCAAGATCCTCACCGGCGGGGACGGGCGGGTCCGCGCGGTCGCCACGCAGGACGCCGAGTACCCCGCCGACGTGGTGGTCCTCGGTATCGGCGTCCGGCCGGAGACCTCGCTCGCCGCGGCGGCGGGACTGCCGCTCGGCGACCACGGAGGGCTGCTGACGGATCTGGCGATGCGGGTGCGCGGCCACGAGAACATCTGGGCGGGCGGCGACTGCGTCGAGGTCTTCGACCTGGTCTCGGGCCGCGAGCGCCACATCGCGCTGGGCACCCACGCCAACAAGCACGGCCAGGTCATCGGCTCGAACGTCGCCGGCGGCTACGCCACCTTCCCCGGTGTCGTCGGCACGGCGGTGAGCAAGGTCTGCGACCTGGAGATCGCCCGTACCNGTGTCGTCGGCACGGCGGTGAGCAAGGTCTGCGACCTGGAGATCGCCCGTACCGGGCTGCGCGAGAAGGACGCGCACCGGGCGGGACTGCGGTTCGCGTCGGTCACCGTCGAGGCGACGAGCCGCGCGGGCTACTACCCGGGCGCGGACCCCATGACGGTGAAGATGCTCGCCGAACTGCGCACCGGCCGCCTCCTGGGCGTCCAGATCGTCGGCCGTGAGGGCGCGGGCAAGCGCGTGGACGTCGCCGCGGTGGCCCTCACGGCGGGCATGACGGTGGAGCGGATGACGTCCCTGGACCTCGGCTACGCCCCGCCGTTCTCCCCGGTCTGGGACCCCGTCCTGGTGGCGGCCCGCCAGGCGGTGACGGCGGTCCGCAGGAGCGCTTCCTGAGGGCGCTGGGAGCCGTGCCGCCCGGCGCCGTCACCGACGGCCGGGCGGCACGCCGGAGCGCCGGCACGCCGGAGCAGCTGAACGGCGGAGCGGCTGAACGGCGGTTCAAGCCCCCTGCGCGTTCCCGTTGATCTTCTCTATGGCCTGTCGGGCCTGCTCCCCCGGCGTCCGCGACAGCGCGGAGACCGCGGACACCTGGGGCCCGCCCACGGCCGGCGCGACGGCCGCGGGCGGGGAGGCCGCCGGTCCCGCGTGCGACCCCGTCCGCCGCCCCCGCAGCCGATGGCTCGCCGCCTCGTCCAGCGTCACCGGCCGCTGCATGCTCGCGGCCAGCCGCCCGGCCTCCTGGCCGAGCACGGCGACGTCCTCCCAGGACAGCCGCAGCACCACGGCGAGCTCCGCCTCGCCGTCCGGTGTGGCGATCAACGACTGCGGCTGCTGTTGTGGCTGCGGCTGCTGGGCGGCTCGGTCGTTCATGATCTGTTCCTCACGTATCGCCGGCGTCACGGGTGGTTGCCGGGACATACGCGTACGGCCGCGTCCCCGTTCAGAGTCCCCGAACCGGGGCACGCTTCCCTTGTGGTCATACCCGTGCACGACGTGAACCCGGCGCGCCGCACGCCGTACGTGACGTACGCGCTGATCGCCGCGAACCTCGTGGTCTTCCTCCTCACCCCGGGTGTGGCGAGTTCGCTCACCGGCGAGAGCGGTCTGTCCCAGCTGTGCCATCTCCAGGCGTTCCTGGACCGCTGGGCGGCGGTGCCACGGGAGCTGGTCCACGGGCAGCTCCCGACGACCGTGCCCACCGGGGACACGGGCGTGGGCGCGGGCGGCCCCGGCTGTGTCGTGGGCCCGCCGGGCTACGACAAGTCACCTCGGCTGTCGGTGCTCACGGCGATGTTCCTGCACGGCGGCTGGGCACACCTGCTGGGCAACATGCTGTTCCTGCTGATCTTCGGCAACAACATCGAGGACCGGCTCGGCCATGTCCGCTACCTGCTGTTCTACGTGATCTGCGGCTACGCGGCGGCGTACGGCTTCGCCCTGGTCAACGCCGACTCGGGGGAGCCGCTGATCGGCGCGTCGGGGGCGATCGCCGGAGTGCTGGGCGCGTATCTGGTGCTCTACCCGAGAGCCCGGGTCTGGGTCCTGGTGCCGTTCCTGATCTTCCTGCCGCTGCGGCTGCCCGCCTGGATCGTGCTGGGCTTCTGGTTCGGCCTGCAGGCGGTGTACTCGTCCGGCACCGGCGTCTCGCAGGTCGGAACGGTCGCGTACGTCGCCCATGTGGTCGGCTTCCTGGCGGGCATGCTCCTGGCCTGGCCCCTGCGCCGGGGCACCCCGCCCCCACCGGAGCCCCGGGGTCTCCTGTGGGGCAGGAGGGCCCAGCACCACCGATGACCCGCCCCGCGCCCGCGGAGGAAGGAGGCGCCCCGTCGGGGGCGGGGGGAACCGCGCGACCCGGGGGGGCGCCTCCCGCCCGGAGGCCGGGGGACCGCGGCGCACCCGCACCCGCACCCGAAGAAAAGCGGCCCTACCGGGCCGAACTCCCGTGCACGTACTCCACGAGCCGGGTCAGCGCGTCCGGGTCCATCGACGGCAGCACCCCGTGCCCGAGGTTGAACACGTGCCCTTCGAGCCCCGCGGCCGCGTCGAGCACCTCCTGCGCCTTCTCCTCGACGACCCCGGTGGGGGCGAAGAGCACGGCGGGGTCGAGGTTCCCCTGGAGGGCCCGGCCGGGGCCGACCCGCCGCGCCGCCTCGTCGAGCGGCACCCGCCAGTCGACGCCGACGACGTCCGCCCCCGCCTCGCCCATGAGCCCGAGCAGCTCCCCCGTACCGACACCGAAGTGGATGCGCGGGACGCCGTACCCCTCGACGGCCCGGAAGACCTTCGCGGAGGCGGGCAGCACGGAGCGCCGGTAGTCGGCGGGGGCGAGGGCGCCGACCCAGGAGTCGAAGAGCTGCACGGCGGAGGCGCCCGCCTCGATCTGCACCTTCAGGAAGGCGGCCGTGATGTCGGCGAGCCGGTCGAGCAGGTCGGCCCAGAGCTGCGGGTCCCCGTACATGAGCGACTTGGTGTGCTCGTGGTTGCGGGAGGGCCCGCCCTCCACCAGGTAGCTGGCGAGGGTGAAGGGCGCGCCGGCGAAACCGATGAGGGGCGTCGGGCCGAGTTCACGGGTGAGCATCCCGATGGCCTCGGTGACGTAGTGGACGTCGTCGGGCGTCAGCTCGCGCAGCCGGTCGAGGTCGGCGCGGGTGCGGACGGGCCGCTCGACGACGGGGCCCACACCGGGCTTGATGTCCAGGTCGACGCCGATGGCCTTCAGGGGTACGACGATGTCGCTGAAGTAGATCGCCGCGTCCACGCGGTGCCGGCGGACCGGCTGGAGGGTGATCTCCGTGACCAGCTCGGGCCGCATGCAGGACTCCAGCATGGGGATGCCCTCGCGCACCTTCAGATACTCGGGCAGCGAGCGTCCGGCCTGCCGCATGAACCACACGGGCGTGTGCGGCACGGGTTCACGCCTGCACGCCTTGAGGAAGGCGGAGTCGTAGGTCGCGGTCGGCTGCTGGCCCTCGGGCCGGTCAATGGCGCTCACGACGAAAAGTCTCGCACGGACCGGGGGCGCTCCGGGCCCGGGTCCCGGGCGGGGTCGCCGGTGCTCCGCGCCCTTCGCGGACCGGCGGGGGGAGGGGCGGGCACAGGGGCGCTTTCGGGCAACGCGATCCGGACAGTGGCCCGGTGCACGGGTGTCCCTCCCTGCGCCCGGGCTCCGTTCCCCTTAATCTTCCCCGCATGGCTGCGGCTCAGGGACGACTGTCGGACGGCGCTGGCGGAATGGACGACCCGAAGGAGGGGGAGCAGGATGCGACGGAGGCGGCTCCGCCGGCTTTTCGGGCCGCCGTCGACGCGCTGAGGGCCGCGCGGCTGCGGCCGCAGATCGAGATCGATCCGACGAAGGCGCCGCGGCGGCTCGCGCCGTTCGCCTACGCGCTGGAGGCCACGGTCGTCGACGGCGACGAGGACCTGGCGGACGGCCGTCTCGTCCTGCTGCACGACCCGGCCGGGCACGACGCCTGGCAGGGCTCGTTCCGCCTGGTGACGCTGGTCCGCGCGGAGCTGGAGCCGGAGATGGCCGCCGACCCGCTGCTGCCCGAGGTGTGCTGGTCGTGGCTGACGGGCGCGCTCCAGGCCCGCGGTCTCTCCTGCGGCGAGCCCAGCGGCACGGTCACCCGGGCCGCCTCGCACTACTTCGGCGGTCTCGCGCAGCGCCCCGCGGCGTCCCAGATCGAGATCCGCGCCTCCTGGACCCCGCGCGAGGGCCTGGGCGGGGTCCCCGACACGGCCGCCCACCTGGCCTCCTGGTGCGACCTCCTCGCCCAGGTCGCCGGCCTGCCCCCGGCGGCCCCCGGCGACGCCTCGGTCGTCACCCTCCCGCAACGGCGGGGCCCGCAGACCCGCTGAGCGCTCCCCCGGACACCCGGGACACACGACCGGAGCCGCACCCCCGTGGGGGTGCGGCTCCGGTCGTGTGTCCGGCTTCCGCCGGCCGCTCCGTGTACTCCAGACCGGCTGCGGCCTGCACGAAAACACGTTTGGCCTTTTATCGATACGACCACTTTCGGCCTCGTAACGAAGCGGAGCGGACTCGTTTCGATCTTCGGATGATCGATCGTGCGTCCGAATTGCGCGCATTATTACTCACCAAATCGTGATCATTCTCTAAAGGCGGACGGGTTTGATGCCGAAGACCTCTGTGACCTTGAAAGCACGGTTCGTCCCGGCTCCATCCCCCACAGCCGGTCCCCCCGTCCCGCACCCCAGGAGGCCTGGTGTCCGTTCTCCTCGAGCAGCCCGCAAGCCTGGTCGCCTACCGCCCGAACAAGCCGACCGCGATGGTGGTCGTCGCCGACCCCCGCGTGCGCTCCACCGTCACCCGCCACCTCTGGGCGCTCGGTGTTCGCGACGTGATCGAGGCTTCGTCCGTCGCGGAGGCTCGTCCCCGCATCGGCAACCCCCGCGACATCTGCGTCGCGGACGTCCATCTCCCCGACGGCTCCGGCCTCACCCTCCTGTCCGAAACCAGAGCCGCGGGCTGGCCGAACGGCCTGGCCCTGTCCGCGGCCGACGACATCGGCGCCGTGCGCAACGCCCTCGCGGGCGGCGTCAAGGGCTACGTCGTCACCGGCACCCGTACGAACGTCGGGCTCCCCACCCGGCCGGGCGTCGCCCCGATCGGTTCCGCCGCGGCCCGTATGCACCGCCGCCCCCCGGGTTCCCCGAGCCACCCGGGTGGCTACCGCGAGCTGTCCGGCCGTGAGGTCGAGGTGCTCCGGCTGGTGGCCGAGGGCCAGTCGAACAAGGCCATCGGCGTCTCGATGGGCCTGTCCGCGCTGACCGTCAAGAGCCACCTCGCCCGCATCGCCCGCAAGCTCGGCACGGGCGACCGCGCCGGCATGGTGGCGGTGGCCCTGCGTACGGGAATCATCCACTGACCCCCGCCCGCCCGACGATCTCCGCCCGACGATCCACCCGACGATCTCCGCCCGACGATCCGGCCGGCCCGGATCGCCCGCCACCGCGCACGACCGCGCGCCGCCGCGCGCGGCCAGGACGCTCCGCCCACGCGGGATGCACCGGCCTGACTGGTTTACGCCCCTCGGACGCCCGTCGACGGAACGTTCCGTCGACGGGTGTCGTCCATCCACGGATACCCTTGACAGGTGACCGACGCCCAAGAGACCGCAGCAGACAGTTCACTGCGAACCACCGGAGGCGCTCCTCCGGACGACGTCGAACCGGCGCCGATCCCGTTGCTGGAGCCCCGCGACGGCGTTCCGCCGGTGATCACCGACGCGGACGCGCTCTCCGAGGTGATCGCCGCGTTCGCGGCCGGCAGCGGCCCCGTCGCCGTGGACGCCGAGCGGGCGTCCGGCTACCGCTACGGCCAGCGCGCGTACCTGGTGCAGCTGCGCCGTGAGGGGGCGGGCACCGCGCTCGTCGACCCCGTCGCCTGCCCCGACCTGTCGGGCCTCGGCGAGGCGCTCTCCGGTGTGGAGTGGGTGCTGCACGCGGCCACGCAGGACCTGCCGTGCCTGCGGGAGATAGGTATGGTCCCCGGTCGGCTGTTCGACACCGAGCTGGCCGGCCGGCTCGCCGGGTTCCCGCGGGTCGGGCTCGGCGCCATGGTCGAGGGCGTCCTCGGCTTCGTCCTGGAGAAGGGGCACTCGGCGGTCGACTGGTCGACCCGTCCGCTGCCCGAGCCCTGGCTGCGCTACGCCGCGCTCGACGTGGAGCTGCTCGTCGACCTGCGGAACGCGCTGGAGAAGGAGCTGGACCGGCAGGGCAAGCTGGAGTGGGCCCGCCAGGAGTTCGACGCGATCGCCGCGGCACCCCCGGCGGAGCCCCGCAAGGACCCGTGGCGGCGCACCTCGGGCATGCACAAGGTGCGCCGCCGCAGGCAGCTGGCGGTCGTACGGGAGCTGTGGGAGACCCGCGACCGGGTCGCGCAGCGCCGGGACATCTCGCCGGGCAAGATCCTCGGTGACGGCGCGATCGTCGAGGCGGCGCTGGCCGTGCCGGCCAACGTGCACGCGCTCGCCGCGCTGAACGGCTTCGGGCACCGCATGGGGCGGCGCCAGCTGGAGCAGTGGCAGGCGGCCGTGGACCGGGCGAAGGCCCTGCCGGACGCCGAGCTGCCGCAGCCGGGGCAGCCGGTGACCGGGCCCCCGCCGCCGCGTGCCTGGGCCGAGAAGGATCCGGCCGCGGCGGCGCGGCTGTCGGCGGCGCGGGCCGCGGTCTCCGCGCTGGCGGAGACGCTCAACATGCCGCAGGAGAACCTGATCACCCCGGACACGGTGCGGCGGGTCTGCTGGGAGCCGCCGGCCGCTGCGGACGCGGCGTCCGTCGCGGGTGCCCTCGCGGGGCACGGGGCCCGGGCCTGGCAGGTCGAGCAGGTCACGCCCGTGCTGGTCGCCGCGCTGGCCGCGACGGGCACGCCCGAGGGGTGAGCCGACGGCCCGCCCGGGTCGCCCTGTCGCCGTTCGTGGAGCGGATCGCCGTTCGTGGAGCGGATCTGTCGCGGCCGCCCGTACGCCGTGGTCCTCCAGCCCCCGGCCGGGAGGTGCCCCCAGGTCGCGCAGTTCCCCGCGCCCCTTTCGGGGCGTGGGGAAGGTTCACTTCGTCGCGCCGCTCGTGAAGCCGTTGTAGATGTAGCGCTGGAGGAAGAGGAAGACCGCGAGGGTGGGGAGGATGACCAGGACCGCGCCTGCCGAGATGTTCTCCCAGTGCGCTCCGAACGGGCCCTTGAAGCGGAACAGGGACGTCGAGATCACGCCAAGATCTTCGGACGGCATGTAGAGGAACGGGATGTAGAAGTCGTTGTAGACGGTGATCCCCTTCACGATGACCACCGTCGCGATCGCGGGCTTCAGCAGCGGCAGGATGATCTTCCGGTAGATCGTGAAGGCGTTCGCGCCGTCCAGCCGGGCGGACTCGTCGAGCGAGACGGGGATCGACCGGACGAACTGCAGGAAGATGTAGATCGAGACGATGTCCGTGCCCATGTGGAGCGCGATCGGCGCCCACCGGGTGTCGAACATGCCGAGGCTGTCGACGATCTGGAAGGTCGCCACCTGCGTGGTCACACCGGGGACGAGCGTGGCGACGAGGAACAGCACGACGACCGGCTTCTTGAGGCGGAAGGTGTAGCGGTCGATCGCGTACGCCGCCATCGATCCGATGATCACCGTGCCGGTGACGGAGAACAGCAGGATGAACGCGGTGTTCCCGAACGCCTGGAGCATCCGGCCGTCCTGGAACGCCGTCACGTAGTTGTCGAAGTTCAGCGGGTTCTCGGGGAGCCGGAGCGCCCCGCTGCCGTCCGCCGTCTCCCTGCCGGACTTGAGGGAGGTCAGCAGGACGACGAGGAGCGGGAGCAGGACGACCACGCTCGCGGCGGCCAGCGAGAGGTAGGTGAGGGTCCGGGCGACCGCCCGGCGCGGGATCGGGGTCATACGAGGTCCACCCTGTCGTCCGGGACGAGGCGCCGCTGCACCCAGGTCACCGCCAGGACGATCAGCAGCAGCACGACCGCGGCGGCCGAGGCGAGCCCCGTCTTGTTGAACTGGAAGGCCAGCTTCACCGTCTGGATCACGAAGGTCTCCGTGCCGGTCGCGCCGCCGGTCATGATGAACGGCACCTCGAAGGCGGAGAGCGAGCCGGAGACGGAGAGGATGACGGTCAGGCTGAGCACCGGCCTGATGCCGGGCGCGATGATGTACCGGAACCGGTGCCAGCGGTTCGCGCCGTCCAGCTCGGCCGCCTCGTACAGCTCGCCGGGGATGGACTGGATCGCGCCGAGGAACAGGACGAAGTTCAGGCCCAGGTAGCGCCAGACGGAGACCCCGGCCAGCGACGTGTTCGCGGACACCGGGGTGCCCAGCCAGGCGTGGTCGGGGTGGACGCCGAAGAGGCCCAGCACCGAGTCGAGCGTGCCGCCGTCCTGGAAGAAGTAGAGGAAGACGAAGCCGACCGCCACCCCGTTGATCAGGTACGGGAAGAAGAGCACGCCCTTGAAGAAGTTCCGGAAGCGCACGTCGAAGCTCAGGACCGTGGCGAAGTAGAGCGCGACGACGATCTGGACCGCCGAGGCGGCCAGGTAGTAGCCGCTGACGAAGAAGACCTCGAACAGCTCGGGCCGGGTGAAGAGCTCGGCGTAGTTCCCGGCGCCCGTGTAGCTCAGTTCGGGGCTGATGCCGTCCCAGTCGGTGAAGCTGTACGCGACCATGTTGGCGACCGGCACGTAGGTGAACGTGATCAGCAGGAGCAGCGGGGCGGCGAGGAAGAGCCACGGGGTGAGGCCGCGCCACGGCCGGTGCCCGCGCGGGGCGCGGGGCCGTGCCCGGCGGGCGGCGGGCGCGGCCTCCGCGCG
>NZ_JAHKJW010000104.1 GCF_019710745.1 Streptomyces beigongshangae | reverse complement strand
GTCCCGCCGCTGCTGCGGAACCTGGTGCGCGGCACCCGCCGCGCCGCCGCGACCGCCACCGGCGGCGCGAACACCGCGGCCGACCTCGCCCGCCGCCTCCTGGAACTCACACCGGAGGACCGGGTCCGCCACGCCGTCGAACTGGTCCGTGCCGAAGCGGCCGCCGTGCTCGGGCACTCCTCGGCCAAGGCCGTCGAACCCGGCCGGGAGTTCCGCGAGCTGGGCTTCGACTCGCTCACCGCGGTCGAGCTGCGCAACCGCCTGACCACCGTCACCGGCCTGCGGCTCACCGCCACCCTGGTCTTCGACTACCCCACCCCGCACGGCCTCGCCGAGTACCTGGTGGCCGAGCTCCTCGACGAGCACGGCGAGACCGGCACGCCCGTCGTGGCGGCCGATGTCGCCGACGACCCGGTCGTCATCGTCGGCATGGCCTGCCGGATGCCCGGCGGCGTCGCCACCCCGGACGACCTGTGGCGGATGCTCGCCGACGGCGAGGACCGCATCACCGGGTTCCCGACCGACCGCGGCTGGGACCTGGACGCCCTGTTCGGCGGCGGCCCCGACAACCGCGGCGTCAGCGCCACCCGCCGCGGCGGCTTCCTGCACGACGTCGGCGGCTTCGACGCCTCCTTCTTCGGGATCTCCCCGCGCGAGGCCCTCGCCATGGACCCGCAGCAGCGCCTCCTCCTGGAGACCTCCTGGGAGGCGTTCGAGCGCGCCGGCATCGACCCGGCGGGCCTGCGCGGCAGCGCCACCGGAATCTTCGTCGGCACCACCGGCCAGGACTACGCCAACCTCGTCATGACCTCCCGCGAGGACGTGGAGGGGCACGCCAGCACCGGCCTGGCCACCAGTGTCATCTCCGGCCGGGTCTCCTACGCCCTGGGCCTGGAGGGACCGGCGCTCACCGTCGACACCGCCTGCTCCTCCTCCCTCGTCGCGCTCCACCTCGCCGCCCAGTCGCTGCGCAGCGGGGAGAGCTCCCTCGCCCTCGCGGGCGGCGTCACCGTGCTGTCGACCCCGATGAACTTCTCCGGGTTCACCCGGCAGGGCGGCCTCGCCGGCGACGGCCTGNGAGAGCTCCCTCGCCCTCGCGGGCGGCGTCACCGTGCTGTCGACCCCGATGAACTTCTCCGGGTTCACCCGGCAGGGCGGCCTCGCCGGCGACGGCCTGTGCAAGGCGTTCGCGGACGCCGCCGACGGCACCGGCTGGTCCGAGGGCGTCGGCATGCTCGTCCTGGAGCGCCTCTCCGACGCCCGCCGCAACGGCCACGAGGTCCTGGCCGTCGTCCGCGGCTCCGCCATCAACCAGGACGGCGCCTCCAACGGCCTCACCGCCCCCAACGGCCCCTCCCAGCAGCGCGTCATCCGCCAGGCCCTGGCCAGTGCCGGACTCGGCCCGTCCGACGTGGACGCGGTGGAGGCCCACGGCACCGGCACCACCCTGGGCGACCCGATCGAGGCACAGGCACTCCTCGCCACCTACGGCAGGGACCGGGACCCGCAGCGGCCGCTGCTGCTCGGCTCGATCAAGTCGAACATCGGCCACACCCAGGCCGCCGCCGGTGTCGCGGGCGTCATCAAGATGGTGCTCGCCATGCGCCACGGCGCCCTGCCCAAGTCCCTCCACATCGACCAGCCGTCGACGCACGTCGACTGGGAGGCCGGAGCGGTCCGCCTGCTCACCGAGGAGACCGCCTGGCCCGAGACCGCGCGTCCGTGGCGGGCCGGTGTCTCGTCCTTCGGACTGTCCGGTACCAACGCGCACGTCATCCTGGAGCAGCCCGAGCCGCAGTCCCTGGAAGAGCCGGTGGCGGAGCCGGAGGTCACCCCCGGCGTCGTGCCGTGGCCCGTCTCCGCCCGCACCGAGGAAGCGCTGCCGGGGCAGCTGGAGCGCGTCACCGCGCTCGACGCCCCGCCGCTGGACCTGGGCTACTCCCTCGTCACCGGCCGCTCCGTCTTCGAGCACCGCGCGGTCCTGCTGGCCGGCCCGGAGGGCGGGCCGGTGGAGGTGGCGCGAGGACGCGCCGTCGAGCGGACGCCGGCGGTGCTGTTCTCCGGCCAGGGGTCGCAGCGGGCGGGGATGGGGCGCGAACTGTACGCGCGCTTCCCGGTGTTCGCGGCGGCGCTGGACGAGGTGCTGGCGCACCTGGACGAGGGCCTGGAGCGTCCGCTCCGGGAGGTGCTGTTCGCCGAGGAGGGCTCGCAGGACAGCTCCCTGCTGGACACGACCGGGTACACGCAGCCCGCGCTGTTCGCGATCGAGGTCGCCCTGTACCGGCTCGTGGAGTCGTGGGGTGTGACGCCGGAGTTCGTGGCGGGTCACTCGGTCGGTGAGATCGTGGCCGCGCACGTGGCGGGGGTGTTCTCGCTGGAGGACGCCTGCACGCTGGTGGCCGCCCGCGCCCGCCTCATGCAGGAACTGCCCGCCGGGGGCGCGATGGTGGCCGTGCAGGCGACCGAGGCCGAGGTCGCGCCGCGGCTCACTTCCGGTGTCGCCCTGGCCGCCGTCAACGGCCCGGACTCCGTGGTCCTGTCCGGTGACGAGGGCGAAGTCGACGCGCTGGCGGCCGAGTTCGTGGCCGAGGGCCGCAAGACGCAGCGGCTGTCGGTCAGTCACGCCTTCCACTCGGCGCTGATGGAGCCGATGCTCGACGCCTTCCGCGAGGTCGCGCGGACCCTGGCGTACACGGAACCGCGCATCCCGGTCGTCTCCAACGTCACCGGCGCGCTCGCCGAGCCCGGACAGCTGAGCGACCCCGAGTACTGGGTCGGCCACGTCCGTGGCACCGTCCGCTTCGCCGACGGCGTGCGCGCCCTGGCCGACGCCGGTGCCAACGCCTTCCTGGAGGTCGGCCCAGGCGGCGTCCTGACCGCCCTCGCGCAGCGGAGCCTCGACGGCGCCGCCGAGACCGTGGCCGTACCCGCCCTGCGCAAGGACCGGGACGAGGAGACGGCACTCCTCACCGCGCTGGCGCAGCTGCACGTCGCCGGTGTCGGCGTCGACTGGGCCCCCTGCTTCCAGGGGACCGGTGCGCGCAGGATCGCGCTGCCGACGTACGCCTTCCACCACGAGCGCTACTGGCCGCGCCCGGCCGCCCACACCGGCGACGTCACCGGCGCCGGACTCCGGCCCGCCGAGCACCCGCTGCTCGGCGCCGCCACCGCGCTCGCCGCGTCCGAGGGGGTCCTCTTCACCGGGCGCCTCTCCCTCACCACCCACCCCTGGCTCGCCGACCACACCGTCGGCGGCGGCATGGTGCTGTTCCCCGCCACCGGCTTCCTGGAACTGGCCGTACGCGCCGGTGACGAGGTCGGCTGCGACCGGGTCGAGGAGTTCACCCTCGCCACGCCGCTGCTGCTGCCCCAGGACGCCGCCGTGGTCGTCCAGGTGTGGGCCGGCGCCCCCGACGAGAGCGGCGCCCGCACGGTCAGCCTGTACTCCCGGCCGGCCGACGCCCCCGAGGAGACCTGGACCGAGCACGCCTCCGGTGTCCTGACCACCGGTGCCGCCACCCTTCCCTTCGACACCTCGGTCTGGCCGCCCAAGGGCGCCGTCGCCACCGACCTGGAGGGCTTCTACGACCGCACCGAGTACGGTCCCGTCTTCCGCACCATCCGCGCCGTCTGGACCCGCGGCGAGGAGGCGTTCGTCGAGGCGGCGCTGCCGTCCCAGGCCGACGACGCCGGCTACTACGGCATGCACCCGGCGCTGCTCGACGCCGCCGTCCAGTCCGTGGGCTTCGCGGGCCTGGACGACGAGCACAAGCTGCTGCCGTTCCTGTGGGCAGGGGTGTCGCTGCACGCGGGCGGCGCCTCCGTGGTCCGTTTCCGGGTGGCCCGCACCGGCGAGGACTCGGTGTCCATCGCCGCCGCCGACGTCGAGGGCGCGCCCGTCCTGTCGGCCGAGTCGCTGGTGCTCCGGGTACCCGCGGGGGCACAGGCCCCCGCCGCCCGCCGTACGGAACTGGACTCGCTGCTCCGCCTGGAGTGGACGGCCGCTCCGGAGACCGGGACCGGGGACGGCCACCCGGACGTCCGGCACACCACCCTCGCCGCCCCGGCCGGGAACGACGCCGCCACCCTTCTGGCCGGGCTCACCGGCGAGGAGGAACTGGTCTGCGTACCGGTCCTCGGCGACACCGCGGGCACCGACGTGCCCGCGGCCACCCACACGCTCACCGCACGCGTCCTCGGACTGGCGCAGGAGTGGCTGAACCAGGAGCGGTTCGCGGGCTCCCGGCTGGTGTTCGTCACCCGCCGCGCCGTACCGGCCGGACCCGGTGACGAGGTGCGGGACCTGCCCGCCGCCGCCGTCTGGGGCCTGGTCCGGGCCGCGCAGTCCGAGAACCCGACCCGGTTCGCCCTGCTCGACCTGGACGAGGACTCCCGCGCCGAGGACGTCCTGCCGCAGCTCCCCGCGCTGCTTGCGGACGGCGACGCCCAGTTCGCCGTACGCGACGGCGCGGTGCTGGTGGCCCGGCTCGACCGCGCGGTGGCCGGCCCCGGCCTGCTGCCGCCCGCCGAGGGCCCGTGGCGCCTGGACAGCACCGCCCGTGGCAGCCTGGACGCGCTGACCCTGCGCCCCTGCCCCGAGGTGCTGGAGGCACCGGAGGGCCGCCAGGTCCGCATCGAGGTGCGGGCCGCGGGCCTGAACTTCCGTGACGTGCTCAACGCGCTCGGCATGTACCCCGGCGAGGCCGGGCTGCTCGGTGCCGAGGCGGCCGGTGTGGTCACCGCCGTCGGCCCGGAGGTGACCGGCCTCGCGGTCGGCGACCGGGTGATGGGCATGGTGCCCGGCGGCCTCGCCACCGACACGCCGATCGACGAACGCTTCCTCGCCCGCGTCCCCGCGGACTGGAGCGACGAGACGGCGGCCTCGGTGCCGCTGGTGTTCCTCACCGCCCACTACGGACTCACCGAACTCGCCGCCCTGTCGGCGGGGGAGCGGGTGCTGGTCCACGCCGGTGCCGGTGGTGTGGGCATGGCGGCGATCCAGCTGGCGCGTCATCTGGGTGCCGAGGTGTTCGCGACGGCGAGCGAGGGCAAGTGGGAGACCCTGCGGGAGCTGGGTCTGGACGAGGACCACATCGCCTCGTCGCGTGATGTGGGCTTCGAGGAGAAGTTCCGTGCGGTCACCGGTGGCCGTGGGATGGATGTGGTGCTGAACGCCCTCGCGGGTGAGTTCGTGGACGCCTCGCTGCGGATCACGGCTGCCGGTGGGCGGTTCCTGGAGATGGGCAAGACCGACATCCGCGACCCGCAGTCGGTCGGCGATGTCCGTTACCGCGCCTTCGACCTCGGCGAGGCGGGGCCGGACCGGACCGCCGAACTGCTGGCCGAGCTGCTGGACCTCTTCGCGCGGGGCGCGCTGAACCCGCTCCCGGTGCGGGTGTGGGACGTGCGGCGGGCGCGTGAGGCGTTCCGCTTCATGAGTCAGGCCAAGCACATCGGCAAGATCGTGCTGCGGCTGCCGGCCCGCTGGTCCCCCGACGGCACGGTGCTGGTCACGGGCGGCACGGGTGGACTGGGCCGGGAACTGGCCCGCCACCTGGTGACGGCGCGCGGCGTGCGCCGGCTGCTGCTCGTGTCCCGGAGCGGTCCGGCGGCGGAGGGCGTGGACGCCTTCCGCGAGGAACTGACCGCCCTGGGCGCCCGGGTGGACGTACGGGCCTGTGATGTGACGGACCGTTCGGCGGTGGAGGATCTGCTGGCGTCGGTGCCGGCGGAGCACCCGCTGACCGCGGTGGTGCACACGGCGGGTGTGCTGGACGACGGTGTGGTGACGTCGCTGTCGCCGGAGCGGCTGGCGGCCGTCCTGCGTCCGAAGGTGGACGCGGCCTGGCACCTGCACGAGCTGACCCGTGACCTCGATCTCGCGGCGTTCGTGATGTTCTCCTCGGTGTCGGGTGTGATGGGCAGTGCGGGGCAGGCCAACTACGCGGCGGCCAACGTCTTCCTGGACGCCCTGGCCCAGCACCGCGCGTCCCGGGGGCTGCCGGGCCTGTCACTGGCCTGGGGCGCCTGGGAGCAGTCGGTCGGTATGACCGGCGCCCTCTCCGAGGCCGAGATGAGGCGTATGTCGGCCACCGCCGCGCCGCCGCTCACCGTCGAGCAGGGACTCGCCCTGTGGGACGCCGCCACGGTCTCCGACGAGCCGTACCTCGTACCGATCGGCGCCTCCGGCAGCAGCCGGATGCCCGGCGCCGTCCCGCCGCTGCTGCGGAACCTGGTGCGCGGCACCCGCCGCGCCGCCGCGACCGCCGTCGGTGGCGCGAGCACCGCCGCGGCCGTCACCCGGCAACTCCTCGACCTGCGCGAGGAGGAGCGCCTGCGCTTCGCGGTCAACCTGGTGCGCGCCGAGGCGGCCCCCGTCCTCGGGCACTCCTCGGTCAAGGCCATCGACGCCGACCGCGACTTCCACGACCTCGGCTTCGACTCGCTCACCGCGGTCGAGCTGCGCAACCGCCTCACCGCGGTCACCGGCCTGCGGCTCCCGGCGACCCTGGTCTTCGACTACCCCACGCCCACCGTGCTCGCCGAGCACCTGGTCGCCGCCCTCCTCGACGAGCAGCGCGGCACGGACCCGGCCGCCCCGGCCGCCGTCGTCCCGGCGCTCGCCGACGACCCGGTCGTCATCGTCGGCATGGCCTGCCGGATGCCCGGCGGCGTCAGCTCCCCCGAGGAGCTGTGGCAGCTCGTCGTCGACGGCGGTGAGGGCATCTCCGCCTTCCCGACCGACCGCGGCTGGGACCTGGAGACCCTCCAGCGGGGCGGCGAGGGCGGCCACGGCCGCAGCGCCACCTCCGAGGGCGGCTTCCTGTACGACGTGGCCGACTTCGACGCGTCCTTCTTCGGGATCTCCCCGCGCGAGGCCCTCGCCATGGATCCGCAGCAGCGCCTGCTCCTGGAGACCACCTGGGAGGCGTTCGAGCACGCCGGCATCGACCCCGCCACCCTGCGCGGCAGCCGCACCGGCGTCTTCGTCGGCACCAGCGGCCAGGACTACACCACGCTCGTCATGAACTCCCGCGAGGACGCCGAGGGCCACGCCCCCACCGGCCTCGCCACCAGCGTCACCTCCGGGCGCCTCTCCTACACCTTCGGCCTGGAGGGCCCGGCGGTCACCGTCGACACCGCCTGCTCCTCCTCCCTGGTCGCCCTCCACTGGGCGGCGCACGCGCTGCGCTCCGGCGAGGCCGACCTGGCCCTCGCCGGCGGTGTCACCGTGATGTCCACCGCCATGGGCTACGCGGGCTTCACCCGTCAGGGCGGCCTCGCTCCCGACGGCCGCTGCAAGGCGTTCGCGGACGCCGCCGACGGCACCGGCTGGTCCGAGGGCGTCGGCATGCTGGTCGTGGAGCGCCTCTCCGACGCCCGCCGCAACGGTCACCCCGTCCTCGCGGTGCTGCGCGGCTCGGCCGTCAACCAGGACGGTGCCTCCAACGGCCTCACCGCCCCCAACGGGCCCTCCCAGCAGCGCGTCATCCGCCAGGCCCTGGCGAGCGCCGGCCTCACGACCGCCGACGTCGACGCCGTCGAGGCGCACGGCACCGGCACCACCCTGGGTGACCCGATCGAGGCGCAGGCCCTGCTGGCGACGTACGGTCAGGACCGGCCCGGGGACCGGCCGCTGCTGCTCGGCTCGATCAAGTCGAACATCGGCCACGCGCAGGCCGCCGCCGGTGTCGCCGGCGTCATCAAGACCGTCATGGCGATCCGGCACGGTGTCCTGCCCAAGTCCCTGCACATCGACCGGCCGTCCACCCACGTCGACTGGACCGAGGGCGACGTACGCCTGCTGACCGAGACGACCGACTGGCCGGAGACCGGCCGTCCGCGCCGCGCCGCCGTGTCCTCCTTCGGGATCAGCGGCACCAACGCGCACACCATCATCGAGCAGGCCCCCGAGGCCGACGCGCCGGTGACCGCGGCCGAACCGGAGGCCACCCCCTCCGCCGTGCCGTGGCCGGTGTCCGCGAAGTCCCCGGAGGCGCTGGACGCGCAGCTCGCCCGGATCACCTCCGTCACCGATGCCGACCCGCTGGACATGGGCCTGTCGCTCGCCACGGGCCGCTCGGTCTTCGAGTACCGCGCCGTCCTGCTGGCAGGTGCCGAGGGCGAACCGGTGGAGGTGGCGCGGGACCGTGCCGTCGAGCGCCGGACCGCCCTCCTCTTCTCCGGTCAGGGGTCGCAGCGGGCGGGGATGGGGCGTGAGCTGTACGCGCGCTTCCCGGTGTTCGCGGCGGCCCTCGACGAGGTGCTGGCGCTGCTCGACCCGCAGCTCGACCGCCCGTTGCGTGAGGTGCTGTTCGCGGAGGAGGGCAGCGAGGACGCCGCCCTGCTGGACACCACCGGGTACACGCAACCGGCCCTGTTCGCCGTCGAGGTGGCGCTGTACCGCCTGGTCGAGTCGTGGGGGGTGAGCCCCGAGTTCGTCGCCGGTCATTCGGTCGGTGAGATCGTGGCCGCGCACGTGGCGGGGGTGTTCTCGCTGGAGGACGCCTGCACGCTGGTGGCCGCCCGCGCCCGGCTGATGCAGGAGCTGCCCGCAGGTGGGGCGATGGTGGCCGTGCAGGTCACCGAGGCCGAGGTCACCGGCCGGCTCACCGAGGGGCTGTCCGTCGCGGCGGTCAACGGTCCGGATTCCGTGGTGGTCGCGGGTCCCGAGGCCGAGGTGACGGCACTGGCGGCCGAGTTCGTGGCCGAGGGCCGCAAGACGCAGCGGCTGTCGGTCAGCCACGCCTTCCACTCGGCGCTGATGGAGCCGATGCTCGACGCCTTCCGCGAGGTCGCGCGGACCCTGGCGTACACGGAGCCGCGCATCCCGGTCGTCTCCAACGTGACGGGTGCTGTCGCGGAGCCCGGACAGCTGAGCAGCCCCGACTACTGGGTGGAGCACGTCCGCGCGACCGTCCGCTTCGCCGACGGGGTGCGCGCCCTGGCCGACGCCGGTGTCAACGCCTTCCTGGAGGTCGGTCCCGGCGGCGTCCTGACCGCCCTCGCGCAGCGGAGCCTCGACGGTGCCGCCGAGACCGTGGCCGTACCCGCCCTGCGCAAGGACCGGGACGAGGAGACGGCACTCCTCACCGCGCTGGCGCGGCTGCACACCGGCGGAGCACGGGTCGACTGGGCCCGCGTCCTCGACGGCACCGGCGCCCGCCGCGTCCAGCTGCCCACCTACGCCTTCCAGCGCGCCCGGTACTGGCCCGACACCCGGCCCCAGGCCGCCGGCGGTGGGGCCGATCCGCTGGACAGCGCGTTCTGGACGGCCGTCGAGGGCGAGGACCTGACCAGCCTCGCCGCCGACCTGGCCGTGGACACCGACGCGCTGGGAGCCGTGCTGCCCGCCCTGTCGACCTGGCGGCGCAGGCGGCGCGACCAGGCGATGGTCGACTCCAACCGGCACCACGAGACGTGGAAGCCGCTGTCCCTGCCCACAGGCGCGCCCGTCCCGGCGGGCACCTGGCTGGCCGTGGTGCCCACCGCGCTCGCCGAGGACCCGTGGACGTCGGCCGTGCTCGACGCCGTCGGCACCGACGTCGTACGCCTGACCCTCGACATCGCCGACGCCGCGGGCGCCGTCGAACGGGACGTGCTCGCCGACCGGCTGCGCGGACTGTCCGCCGACGGCACCGCCCTGGCGGGAGTCGTGTCCCTGCTGGCGCTCGCCGACTCCCCGCGGGCCGCCGTCCACGGCGACGCGTCCGGTGGTCCGGCCGCCCCGTCCGCGGTCCTGTTCCAGGCGCTGCTGGACGCGGGCGTCACCGCGCCTCTGTGGTGCGTGACCCGCGGCGCCGTCACCGTGGCGGCCTCCGAGGCGCTCACCGCTCCCGCCCAGGCGGCGGTGTGGGGCCTCGGCCGGGTCGCCGCCCTGGAGCACCCCGCCGCATGGGGCGGTCTCGTGGACCTGCCCGCCGAGCTGGACGAGCGCGCCGCCCGCAGGTTCGCCGCCGTCCTGGCCGGACACGACGGCGAGGACCAGGTCGCCGTACGCGCTTCCGCGGTCTTCGGCCGCCGGCTGGTCCCGGCACCGGAGACGGCGCCCGACGCGGGCTGGGAGCCGCGCGGCACCGTCCTCGTCACGGGCGGCACCGGCGGCCGGGGTGCCCACGTGGCACGCTGGCTGGCGGGTGCGGGCGCCGAGCGCCTGGTGCTGCTGAGCCGGCGCGGCCCCGACGCCCCCGGCGCCGGTGCGCTCCGTGCCGAACTGGAGGGACTCGGCGCCCACGTCACCCTCGCCGCCTGCGACGCGGCCGACCGGGACGCGCTCGCCGCGGTCCTCGCGGACATCCCGGACGACACGCCGCTCACCGCGGTGGTGCACGCCGCCGCCGTCGTCGACGACGGCGTCCTGGACGACCTCACCCCCGAGCGGTTCGCCGCCCTGCACCACGCCAGGACCGCGCCCGCCGTCCACCTGGACGAGCTGACCCGCGGCCTGGACCTGGACGCGTTCGTCCTCTGCTCGTCCGTCGCCGGCACCGTCGGCACGGCGGGCCGGGCCAACCTCGCCGCGGCCACCGCCGTCCTCGACGCGCTCGCCCGGCACCGCCGCGGCGCGGGCCTGCCCGCCACCTCGGTGGCCTGGGGGGCCTGGATCGGCGACGAGCCCGAGGACCCCGCGAACGCGGAAAACCCCGAGAACCCCGCGACCACGGAGAACGCGGCGGGGCGGTGGCCGCAGCGCGCCACCGGCCACCCGGCCGTCCACCCCGACCTGGCGCTCGCCGCGCTGCGACAGGCCGTCACCCGGCCCGAGGCCGCGCCCGTCCTGTTCGACCCGCGCCAGCCGCAGGTCCTGGACGGTCTGATCGGGATGCGCGGCAACGCCCTGCTGCGCGACCTGCCGCAGGCACGGCAGGCCCTGGCCGACGCGGAGAGCACCCGTGACCGGACCCGGACCGCCGCGTCCGGCCTGGCCGCACGGCTGCGCGACCTGCCCGCCGACGAACGGACCGGGCTCCTCACGGACCTGGTGCGCACCCACGCGGCGGCCGTCCTCGGCCACCCCGGCCCGGAGGCCGTCGCCCCCGACCGGAACTTCCGCGACCTCGGCTTCGACTCGCTCACCGCGATCGAGCTGCCCAACCGGCTGGCCCTCGCCACCGGACTGCGGATGCCGGCCACCACGGTGTACGACTACCCGACCTCCCAGGCCCTCGCCGAGCACCTCGTCGCCGAGCTGCTGGGCGAGCAGGACACCCGCGGCGCCGGCCCGGCCGCCGCCGCCCTGGCCGAGGACCCGGTCGTCATCGTCGGCATGGCCTGCCGGCTGCCCGGCGGGGTCCGCTCCCCGCAGGACCTGTGGGAGATGCTCAGCGAGGGCCGCGACGGCATCCAGGCGTTCCCCGAGGACCGCGGCTGGGACCTCGCCACCCTGATGTCCGGCGGCGCCGACGGCCGCGGCCGCAGCGCCACCCTGCGCGGCGGGTTCCTCGACGGGGCCGCCGAGTTCGACGCGTCCTTCTTCGGGATCTCCCCGCGCGAGGCCCTCGCCATGGACCCGCAGCAGCGCCTCCTCCTGGAGACCACCTGGGAGGCGTTCGAACGCTCCGGCATCGACGCCGACGGGCTGCGCGGCAGCCGCACCGGCGTGTTCGTCGGCACCAACGGCCAGGACTACTCCACCCTCGTCATGAACTCCCGCGAGGACCTGGAGGGCCACGCCGGCACCGGTCTCGCCGCGAGCGTCGTCTCCGGCCGACTGGCCTACACCTTCGGCCTGGAGGGTCCGGCGGTCACCGTCGACACCGCCTGCTCCTCCTCCCTGGTCGCCCTGCACTGGGCGATGCAGGCGCTGCGCGCCGGCGAGTGCGACCTGGCCGTCGCGGGCGGCATCACCATGATGAGCACGCCGTCCGCGTTCTCCGGGTTCACCCTGCAGAACGGCCTGGCGACCGACGGCCGCTGCAAGGCGTACGCGGACGCCGCCGACGGCACCGGCTGGTCCGAGGGCGTCGGTCTGATCGTCGTGGAGCGCCTCTCCGACGCCCGCCGCAACGGCCACGAGGTCCTGGCCGTGGTCCGCGGCTCCGCCATCAACCAGGACGGCGCGAGCAACGGCCTGACCGCACCCAACGGCCCCGCGCAGCAGCGCGTCATCCGCCAGGCCCTGGCCAGCGCCGGCCTCACGACCGCCGACATCGACGCCGTCGAGGGCCACGGCACCGGCACCCCGCTCGGCGACCCGATCGAGGCGCAGGCCCTGCTGGCGACGTACGGTCAGGACCGGCCCGGGGACCGGCCGCTGCTGCTCGGCTCGATCAAGTCGAACATCGGCCACACCCAGGCCGCCGCCGGTGTCGCCGGCATCATCAAGACCGTCATGGCGATGCGGCACGGCGTCCTGCCCCGCACGCTCCACGTGGACCGGCCGTCGACGCACGTCGACTGGGAGGCCGGAGCGATCAGGCTGCTCACCGAGGAGTCCGCCTGGCCCGGGACCGGGCGCCCCTGGCGCGCGGGCATCTCGTCCTTCGGCATCAGCGGCACCAACGCGCACACCATCATCGAGCAGGCCCCCGAGGCCGACGCGCCGGTGACCGCGGCCGAACCGGGGGCCACCCCCTCCGTCGTGCCGTGGCCGGTGTCCGCGAAGTCCGACGAGGCCCTGGACGCCCAGGCCGCGGGCGTCACCGCGCTCACCGGCGCCGACCCGCTCGACGTGGGCTTCTCCCTCGCCACCGGCCGCGCCCTCTTCGACCACCGTGCCGTCCTGCTCGCCGCGCCCGGCGGCGCGCCGGCCGAGGTCGCCCGCGGCCGGGCCGCCCACCGCACCCTCGCGGTGCTGTTCTCCGGCCAGGGCTCGCAGCGCGCCGCGATGGGCCGCGAACTGTACGGCCGCTTCCCGGTGTTCGCCGACGCGCTGGACGCGGTGCTGGCCCGGCTGGACGTCGGCCGCGACCGCTCCCTGCGCGAAGTGCTGTTCGCCGCGGAGGGCACCGACGACGCCGCCCTGCTGGACACCACCGGGTACACCCAGCCGGCCCTGTTCGCGGTCGAGGTGGCGCTGTACCGGCTCGTCGAGTCCTGGGGTGTCCGGCCCGATCAGGTGGCGGGTCACTCCGTGGGAGAGATCGCGGCCGCGCACGTGGCGGGGGTGTTCTCGCTGGAGGACGCCTGCACGCTGGTGGCCGCCCGCGCCCGCCTCATGCAGGAACTGCCCGCCGGGGGCGCGATGGTGGCCGTGCAGGCCACCGAGGCCGAGGTCGCGCCGCGGCTCACCCCCGGCACCGCCCTGGCCGCCGTCAACGGCCCGGACTCCGTGGTCCTGTCCGGTGACGAGGGCGAAGTCGACGCGCTGGCGGCGGCGTTCGCGGCCGAGGGCCGCAAGACGCAGCGGCTGTCGGTCAGTCACGCCTTCCACTCGGCGTTGATGGAGCCGATGCTCGCGGAGTTCCGCCGCGTCGCCGAAGCCCTGGAGTACGCCGAGCCGCGCCTCCCGGTCGTCTCCAACGTCACCGGAGCGCTCGCCGAACCCGGACGGCTGACCGACCCCGACTACTGGGTCGAGCACGTCCGCGCGACCGTCCGCTTCGCCGACGGGGTGCGCGCCCTGGCCGGCGCCGGTGCCAACGCCTTCCTGGAGATCGGCCCCGGCGGCGTCCTCACCGCCCTCGCCCAGCGCGTCCTCGACGCCGAAGGACGGGACGAAGCCGTCGGCGTCCCGGCCCTGCGCAAGGACCGGGACGAGGAGACCGCCCTGCTCACCGCGCTCGCCGGACTGCACGTCGCCGGTGTACGCGTCGACTGGGCCGCCTGGTTCGACGGCACCGGTGCCCGCCGCACCGAACTGCCGACGTACGCCTTCCAGCGCGAGCGCTACTGGCCGCGCCCGGCCGCCCTCACCGGCGACATCAGCACGGCCGGCCTGATCTCCGCCGACCACCCGCTGCTCGGCGCGGCCGTCCCGCTCGCCGACTCCGAGGGCGCCCTGTTCACCAGCCAGGTATCCCTCCAGGTCCACCCCTGGCTGCTCGACCACAAGGTGGGCGGCACGGTCATCATGCCCGGCACCGGCTACCTGGAGATGGCCGTCCGCGCCGCCGACCAGGTCGGCTGCGCCCGCGTCGAGGAACTCGTCCTCGCCGCCCCGATGGTCCTCGACGAGAAGGTGCCCACCGCGGTCCAGGTCGTCATCGGCGCACCCGGCGAGGACGGCTCCCGCTCCATCACCTTCTACTCCAGGCCCTCCGACGTCACCGACGGCCCCTGGACCCGGCACGCCGACGGCGTCCTCGCCGTCGAGGAGCACAGCGACCCCTTCGAGGCACCCGTCTGGCCCCCCGCCGACGCCGTGTCCGTGGAGTTCGACGGCGACTACAGCCGCACCGAGTACGGGCCGTCCTTCCAGGGCCTCCGCCAGGTCTGGCTCCGCGGCGAGGAGGCCTTCGTGGAGGTCGCCCTGCCCGAGGAGGTCGCCGGGGACGCCCAGTACTTCGGGATGCACCCCGCCCTCCTGGACGCCGTCCAGCACGCCAACGGGTACCTCGGCGTCGGCAGCGCGGACAACCCGCTGCTGCCGTTCGCCTGGAACGGCGTCTCCCTGCACGCGGGCGGCGCCACCACCCTGCGGGTACGGATCACCCGGCTCGGCGACGAGTCGGTCCGGCTGACCGCCGCCGACGCCGAGGGCGCCCCGGTGCTCTCCGCCCAGTCCCTGGTCCTGCGCGCCCCGAGCGTGCCGCGCGCCCCCGTGGCCACCGGCGGCCAGGAGCCCGTGTTCCGCCTCGACTGGACGGCTGCCCCCGACGTCAAGCCCACCGAGGGCCTGACCGCCGCCGCCCTCGGCGAGGACGTCTTCGGCACCGGCAGCACCCTGACGTCCCTGGCCGAGCTGACCGGTCCCGACACCGACCCCTCCGACGCCCCCGACTTCGTCCTCGTCCCGCTCACCGGGACGTACGGCGACGCCGGTGGCGGTGCCGGTGCTCCGGACGCCGGTAGCCTGTACGCCGCCGGGAGCGACGTGCCCGGCGCGGTCCACGCGCTGACCACCCGCACCCTGGACCTGGTCCAGCAGTGGCTGGACGCACGGGGCCTCGACCACGCGCGCCTGGTGTTCGTCACCCGCGGCGCGGTCGCCGCCGACGACACCGAGACGGTCCGCGACCTCGCGGCCGGCGCCGCCTGGGGCCTGGTGCGCTCCGCGCAGTCCGAGAACCCCGACCGGTTCGTCCTGCTGGACCTGGACGCGCCGGACGCCCCGGCCGCTCCGGAGGCCCCGGACGCCCTGCGTGCCCTGCTGCCCGACCTGCCGGGACTGCTCGCCACCGGCGACGCCCAGTTCGCCGTCCGCGGCGGCACCCCGCTCGTCGGCCGCCTCGAACGGCTCGCCACCGCGCCCGGCCTGCTCGCGCCGGCCGGGGTGCCGTGGCGGCTGGACACCACCGGCAAGGGCAGTCTGGACAACCTGGTCCTCGCCCCCTGCCCCGAGGTGCTGCAGCCGCTCGGCGCCCACGAGGTCCGTATCGACGTGGACGCCACCGGCCTCAACTTCCGTGACGTCCTGAACGCGCTCGGCATGTACCCGGGCGAGTCCGGCCCGATGGGCACCGAGGCCGCCGGCGTGGTCACCGCCGTCGGCGAGGCCGTCACCGGTCTCGCGGTCGGCGACCGCGTCCTCGGCACCGTGCCCGGCGGCTTCGGCCCCGTCGTCGTCGCCGACGAGCACTACCTCGCCCGCGTGCCCGAGGGCTGGACCCAGCAGGAGGCGGCGTCGGTGCCGCTGGTGTTCCTGACCGCGCTGTACGCCTTCCGTGACCTGGC
>NZ_JAHKJW010000103.1 GCF_019710745.1 Streptomyces beigongshangae | reverse complement strand
CTGTTCTGGTTCTTCGGCCACCCCGAGGTCTACATCCTCGCGCTGCCCTTCTTCGGCGTGATCACCGAGATCATCCCGGTCTTCTCCCGGAAGCCCATCTTCGGCTACATGGGCCTGGTGGGCGCCACCATCGCCATCACCGGTCTGTCCGTGACCGTGTGGGCCCACCACATGTTCGCCACCGGGGCGGTCCTGCTGCCGTTCTTCGCCTTCATGAGCTACCTCATCGCGGTGCCGACGGGCGTGAAGTTCTTCAACTGGATCGGCACCATGTGGAAGGGCTCGATCTCCTTCGAACCGCCCATGCTCTGGGCGGCCGGCTTCCTGGTCACCTTCCTCTTCGGCGGCCTCACCGGCGTCCTGCTCGCCTCACCCCCGCTGGACTTCCACGTCCATGACAGCTACTTCGTCGTCGCCCACTTCCACTACGTCCTTTTCGGGACCATCGTGTTCGCGATGTTCGGCGGCTTCAGTTTCTGGTGGCCCAAGATGACGGGCACGATGCTCGACTCGCGCCTGGAGAAGATCCACTTCTGGACGCTGTTCGTGGGCTTCCACGCCACCTTCCTGATCCAGCACTGGCTCGGCGCGGAAGGCATGCCCCGCCGCTACTCCGACTACCTGGCCGCCGACGGCTTCACCGCCCTGAACACCGTCTCCTCCATCGGCGCCTTCCTGCTGGGCCTGTCCACCCTGCCCTTCCTCTACAACGTGTGGAAGACCGCCAAGTACGGCAAGAAGATCGAGGTCGACGACCCCTGGGGCTACGGCCGCTCCCTGGAATGGGCCACCTCCTGCCCCCCGCCCCGCCACAACTTCACCACCCTGCCCAGGATCCGCTCCGAATCCCCCGCCTTCGACCTCCACCACCCGCAACTGGCGCAGCTGGACGAGCGGGAGCACACCGGCAAGCGCGACGTCCTGGACGCCCCGGGCCACGAGAGCGACCGGTAGGCAGGAAACCGGGCACGGAAGAAAGGCGCGCTCCCCCTTCGCAAGCCGGTGATCCCGGTCCGCGAAGGGGGAGCGCGCCTTCCGCGCGCACGGCGTGGCCGTACCCGGTCAGTCCCGCCGGCTCCGCCGGCCG
Source organism: Streptomyces beigongshangae (assembly GCF_019710745.1). GTDB lineage: Bacteria > Actinomycetota > Actinomycetes > Streptomycetales > Streptomycetaceae > Streptomyces > Streptomyces beigongshangae. Next base: position 15,109 of record NZ_JAHKJW010000103.1, on the reverse strand, counting down.
TGGGCGTCCTCGCGCGGCAGCGGGCCCACGTCGGCGTGGCGTCCGGGGCGGACGGCGGCGTGGCGCTGCCCGGGGCCGGGGCCGTTCCGCGCGGCGAGGGCGTCGGCGACGACCCCGGTGGCGAAGGCGTACACGGCCTTGTGCAGGACGTCCACGACGAGTTCCCTGCGGGGCCAGGTGGAGGGCGGGGCGCCGACGCCGGTCGCGTTCTCCAGGATCTGGTCGTTGGTCAGGCGCACGACGGCGAACTCGGCGGACGCGAGCGGTCCGCGCAGCCCGGCCTGGGCCATGACCGAGCGCAGTACGCCCAGCAGGGCGGCCTGACCGTGGTGCATGGCCCAGTTCACGAGCAGCGGCTGGGTCCCCGGACGTTCGGGCAGTCCGGTCAGGCGCTGCAGGACCCGGGCGGGTACATGCGAATCCGGCCGGCCGGTGACCGCCTGCTCGATCTTCTCGCCGAGGGTCATCACGACCCCACCGGCGGCCCCGGCCACCAGTCCCTGCCACAGTGCTCGTTTCATCATGCCCCGGCGGGTACCCGTCGCCACCGTTCCCACCCACGGCGGCTCCCCGGCGCGCGCGGGGGTCAGTCCTCGGTGGACCCGGTGGCCTTGTCCACCAGCGCCGCGTAGGTCAGCTGCAGCGCGTCCGCCCCGGCCAGGGCGGCGAGCGCGCCCATGGCGGTGCGCGTGGCGCGCGGCCAGAGCAGCTGGCCGGCGGTCAGGGTCGACGCCACCCACACGCTCACGCAGAACGGGCAGGTGAGCAGTTCGCCGACGGTGTCCCTGCCACCGCCCTCCCGCGCCTCCTCCTCCAGCTCGGCCGGGCCCTGCGGGCCGACGTACCGGGTGAAGGGGGCACGCAGCGGGCTGGTCACCGCCGCCTTGCTCAGCAGCCGGCTCAGCCGGAAGACGGCCACCGACGTCAGGACCACGTCGGCGGGCGCGGGCCGCTCGGGCAGGGGACGTCCGCTCAGCCGTACCGCCGTCGCCCAGGCCGCGGTGTACACCCCGAATCCCGCCATGGCCGCCGTGTAGCCGCCGAGCGGCCGCTCCTCGCCCGCGGAGTAGTCCCGCTTCAGACCTGCGAGGAATCCGTGCAGGCGTCCCGCGCGGTGGTTCTCAGCTGCCGAGGCCATGGGTCGTGTCCACTCCTGTTCCGTTCGTCCGCCGGTCCGTTCCGGCGCCGTCGTCCGCCGGCTCCGTGTGGTCGCCCCGGCGCAGCCGCACCTCGACGTGGCCCTCGACGACGCGGGTGTCGAAGGCCGGCTGGGGCGCCGTGGCGGGACCGCGGACGTTCCATCCGTCGGAGAGCCGGAAGACGCTGCCGTGCCAGGGGCACTCGACGCACCCGTCCGCGACCGTGCCCTCGGACAGGGGCCCCGCGAGGTGGCTGCACCGGTCGGCCAGCGCGTGGACCGTCCCGCCCGTCCCGCGCACCACCAGCACCGGCACGTCGTCCACGCTGCGCCGTACGGGGCGGCCGGCCGGGAGGTCGGCCACGGCGCCGACACGGTGCCAGCCCTCGCGCACGACGTGCGGGACCTCCTCCGCGTGGTTGGCGCCGGCGGCCTGGCGGTAGGCCAGGTGGCCGCCCAGCATGCCGCCGACCCCGACCGCGGTCAGCCCGAGGAACCCGAGGGTCCGGCCCGCCGCCGTGCGCCCCTTGGCCCGGTAGGCGAGCGAGGCCGCGTACAGGCCGAAGGCCACCGTGTTGGACACGGCGTGCACCAGGCCGACGCGCTGCTGCTCCTGGCGCAGTTCCGCCCAGTCGGTCGCGCCCGTCAGCGCGGCGGGGGCGGCCGAGACCAGCCCCACCCCGATCAGGAGACCCGCCTCGCGGGAGCGGCCGGGACACAGGTCGAGGACCGCCGCGGAGAACCAGCTGCCCACCGGTACCTGGACCGCGACCGGGTGCACCGGGTGCCCCAGCCATCTGCCGTGCAGCGCGTCACGGCCGCGTCCCAGCGGCAGGGAGCGCACGCCCGTACGGAGCGCGTCGATGACCTTGTCCGCCCGTGGCTCCCGCTCCAGGCGGTCCAGCAGCCACGGGATCCGGTTCTGCCGCTCGCGGCGGCGGGGGAACGTTGTGCTCATGAGCAGCCGGGTCCCCACCAGGGCGTACGGCAAACGAAGAAGGCCGCCCGCATGCGGTTTCCGTGCGGTGCCGCCGGCCGGGTGACCGGCGTGGAGCCCGTGCGGCGAGGGAGCCGCGGTCCGGGCCCCGGGAGGACAAACATGACGTGCGCCCATTCCCTCGTTCTTTCGGAGACTGTTCTCCGCTTCAGGGGGGACTGCGTACTGACCGTCGACCGCCCTGGAGGCACGGATGACCTTCAACCCCCTGGAACAACGCGGAATCCCGCTGGACCGCCAGCTCAGGAACTGGCGCGAACTGAACGTCGCCCCCATCGATCCCGACCACTGCGACCCCTACACCCGCTGCCGCATCATCACGATGAACGGCATCGAGGTCGAAGCGATCATGTTCAGCCACCACATGGCCCGTCGCAGCCCCGATGTCGAGGTGAAGCGTCAGCTGGCCGGTACGCGCTACATCGAGGCACAGCAGCAGCGGGTCGTGAACTGGCTGCTCCCCGGGGTGTCGTCGGTGCTGGAGACCACGATCGCCTACGAGCAGGTGGCCGTGGACCTCACCGCCTGGGTCGCCCGCATGGAGCCCGACCCGTACCTGAAGCAGGCGTACCAGTTCGGCGTGCTGGAGGACTTCGACCACTTGTACCGGTACGCGAACCTGTACGAGATGATCGAGCACCGCAAGGCGGACGCGATCGTCGACGGCCTCACCGAGGTCATGCCGGGCCGGCCGACGAAGTACCACCACCGCAACCCGGTGGACAACGTCCGTGACCCGTACGACAAGGACGAGGTCAACCCGCTGTCGAAGCTGCACGCGCTGACGATCACGTCGACGGAGCAGCAGACCATGAACTTCTACATGAACACCGGGCCCACCTACATGGAGCCGATCGCCCGCCAGCTCTACCAGGAGATCGGGCTTATCGAGGAGGAGCACGTCACCCACTACGAGTCCCTCGTGGACCCGGGTGAGACGTGGTGGGAGCAGCTGGTCAACCACGAGTACAACGAGTGCTACCTCTACCACTCCTTCATGGAGCAGGAGAGCGACCCCAGGATCAAGGCGATCTGGGAGCTGCACCTGAACATGGAGCTGGAGCACCTGCACATCGCCTGCGACCTGATGCGCCGGCACGACGGGCGCGACCCCGAGTCGGTCCTGGCGCCGCAGCTGCCCGACGTCCTGACCTTCGAGCCGAACAAGGCGTACCTGCGCGAGCTGCTGGACACGCAGATCGACCTGACGACGCTCGGTGCCGGGTACGTCCGGGAGGCGCACGAGCGGTTCGAGAAGATGCAGGAGGACATCCACGGCGGTGAGGAGCCGCCGAGCGAGCGCGTGATGACACAGCACGACGAGATGTTCGGGCGCGAGTACCGCCTCTCCACCGAGGGCGAGCACCCCGACCCCGCCCTGCGCGAGAAGTGAGGAGACCGGTCATGACCGAGCTTCACACCCCGCAAGCCGGCGACGACGCCGCTCCGGACAACGACGTGGTGGGGCTGCTGATGCGCCAGCACGGTGACGTCCGCAACCTCTTCGACGAGGTCGAGACGAGCGAGGGCGACGCCCGGCAGGAGGCCTTCCGCCGCCTGGTACGTCTCCTGTCCGTGCACGAGACGGCGAAGGAGGAGGTGGTGCACCCGTACGTGCGCCGGAACGTGGTCGGCGGGGACGGGATCGTGGAGGACCGCCTCGCCGAGGCACGGTCGGCCAAGGAGGCGCTGAGCGCACTGGACGACATGGACACGAACGACCCGAAGTTCCTGTCGCAGCTGCTGGCGCTGCGGGCCGACGTCCAGGAGCACGCCCGGGCGGAGGAACGCTACGAGTTCACCCACATCCGGCGCAGCGCGGACACCGCGGGCCTCGCCTCACTGGCCAAGGGCATCAAGGCGGCCGAGGCCATGGCACCCACCCGGCCGCACCCGGGCGTCGAGTCCGCGAAGGCCAACATGGCGCTCGGGCCGGTCGCCGCACTGGTGGACCGCACCCGGGACGCCGTGCGCAAGGCCGCGGGCCGCGACTGACCGTGCCCATCCGGTACTTCGGGCACGCGGTCCCCGCCTCGGCGGCTCCCACCGGACGGTCCCACCGCTCTGCGGTGGGACCGTCCGGCCGTTGGCCATGACAGCCACAGCAGTTACGGCAGAGAGGACCGGTACGACCGGCATGACAGAGAGGCAGATATCCATGGGGTCTTCTTCGGACCGGCCGGCCGCCGCCCCCGGCACCCGCGCCGAGCCGCGCAGGTCGATGGCCGTGTGCGCGGTGATCGGGGTGGCGGTGATGGCCGCGGTCGACGAGATCGTCTTCCACCAGATCCTGCACTGGCACCATTTCTACGACCGTTCGACGACCGGCGCGGGCCTGCTGTCCGACGGTCTGCTGCACACCGCCGAGCTGCTGATGCTCGTCGCCGGCTTCTTCGCCCACGCCGATCTGCGCCGCCGCCGCGCCCTGGCGCCCGCGCACGCGTGGGCGGGCTTCCTCCTGGGACTGGGCGCCTTCCAGCTGTTCGACGGGATCGTGGACCACAAGCTGCTGCGCGTGCACCAGATCCGCTACGGCGTGGACGTCACCCCGTACGACTGGGCCTGGAACATCTCCGGTGCGCTCCTGCTGCTGGCCGGTGCGGCCCTGGCCGTCCGCGCGGCCCGCTCCCCCGCGGCCGGACCGGCGTCGTGACGCTCGCGCACGCCCATCCCGGTCCCGGGGCCGATCCCTCGGCGGCCGGGTGGCCGGCCCTCGGGGCGGCGCTGTCGGTGACCGTCCTCTACCTGCTGGCCGCGCGCCGGCTGCGGCGCCGCGGGGACCTCTGGCCCCGGTGGCGGGACGGGTCCTTCGCGGCCGGCGGTGCCGCCGTGGTGTGGGCGGCGCTGGGAGGGCATCCCGGGGGGCCGTTCACCGGGCACATGATCCAGCACCTGGTCGTCGGCATGGCCGCGCCGCTGCTCCTCGTCCTGGCCCGTCCGCTCACCCTGGCGCTGCGCGCCCTCGGCCCCGGCTCCGTGCGCCGGGGCCTGCTCGCCCTGGCGCGCTCCCGTCCGGTCGGCCTGCTGGTCTGCCCTCCCGTGGCGGGACTGCTGGACGTGGGAGGCATGTGGCTGCTCTACCGCACCGGGCTCTTCGCGGCCGTCCGGCACCAGCCGCTGCCGCACGCCCTGGTCCACGCCCACCTGCTGGCGGCCGGGCTGCTGTTCACCTTCGCCGTGTGCCGGCTGGACCCCGTACGCCGCCGCTGGGGCCTCGCCGTGCGCGGCGTCACGCTGCTGGCCGTCGGTGCCGCGCACGGTGTGCTGGCCAAGAGCCTGTACGCGGTGCCGCCGCCCGGCACCGCCTTCGGCACGGCGGACCTGCGGGCGGGTGCCCGGTGGATGTACTACGGCGGCGACCTGGTGGAGGTGGCCCTGGCCGTGGTCCTGGGGGTGGGCTGGTACGCCTCCGCCGGGCGGGCCCGGGCCCGGCGCGCGCGCCGGGAGCGGGCGGCCCTCGTGGCATGACCGGCGGCCGGCGCCGGGGCGCCGGCCGCCGGGCGGTTCAGGCGTCCGGCCGGATGACGGCGCGGACGCAGCCGTCGGTCTTCTGCTTGAACATGTCGTAGGCCCGCGGCGCCTCGTCCAGGGAGACGGTGTGGGTGGCCAGGTGGGACGTGCTCAGCTCCCCCGCCGCCATCCGGTCGAGCAGCATCGGGATGTACCGCTGGCCGTGCATCTGCGCGCCCCGCACGGTCAGGCCCTTGTTGACCACCGCGCCCAGCGGGAACTTGTCCACGGCACCGGCGAAGACGCCCAGGACGAAGACCGTGCCGCCCTTGCGGCAGGCGTGGATGGCCTGGCGGACGGCGGTGGGACGGTCCGTCTGCAGCCGCAGCTGCTGTTTCACCTGGTCGTAGACGTGGACCGGGCTGTCGCTGTGCGCCTCCATGCCCACGGCCTCGATGCACACGTCGGGGCCCCGGCCGCCGGTGCGTTCCCGCAGCTCGGCGCCGACGTCCGTCGCCGTGTAGTCGATGACCTCGCTGCCGACGTACCGCTCGGTCATCGCCAGCCGCTCCGGGAACCGGTCGATGGAGATGACGCGTTCCGCGCCCTTGAGGATGGCGGCGCGCGCCGCCATCTGCCCGACGGCCCCGCACCCCCACACCGCGACCACGTCGCCCGGCTTCACCCCGGCCAGGTCCGCGCCCATCCATCCCGTCGGCACCGAGTCCGACACGAACAGCGCGCTCGTGTCGTCGATGCCCTCCGGGACGGGGAAGGCGCCGTAATCGGCGAAGGGCACGCGCACGTACTCGGCGTGGCTGCCGCGCAGTCCGCCCATGGCGTGCGAGTAGCCGAAGATCCCGCCGGTGTCGTAGCCGAAGAGGGCCTGTCCGATGCCGGGGTTGGTGTTGGTGTTGTCGCACAGCGACCACAGGTCGTTGGCGCAGTACCAGCAGCGGCCGCACCCGACGAACGAGCAGACCACCACCCGGTCCCCCACGGCGTGGCGGCGCACGCCGGCACCGGTCTCCACGACCTCGCCGAGGAACTCGTGCCCGATGACGTCCCCGGACTGCATGAAGGGGATGTAGCCGCCGATGAGGTGGAGGTCGGAACCGCAGGTGGTGCCGGCGATCACCCGTACGACGATGTCCTGGTCGTTCCGCAGGACCGGATCCGGCACCTGTTCGACCGCGAGCTTGTTGACGCCTTCCCAGATCAGCGCCTTCACAGCACTCCTTCCCCGCCGGCGCGCCGGCTCAGCAGACCGACCAGTTTCCCGCCGGGAGTGGTGGGGTGCGCGGTCGGCTCGTCGGGGCGCATGACCTCGCCGGTCTCCAGCAGGGACTTGGCCTCGCGCAGGGCGACACGCAGGTCCTGGCGCGGGTCGTTGCCCGTGATCCGCGCGGTCACCGACTGCTCGGCGGCCGACGGGGCCTCCCTGAACCGGACGGCGAGTTCGGTGCCGCGGTCCCCGGGGGCCGGGACGATCCGTGTCTCGATCCGTTCGCCGTACTCCTGCAGCGGTGCCGGCAGCTTGTCGGCCTGCACGTCACCGGGTGCGCGGTTGACCGTCACCGTGAGCCACCTGTTGACGGGGTCCGGTGCCGGCTCGTCCGTCCGGGCCCTGCGCGCGACGGCCACCGCTCCGGCCAGCCCCGCGGCGGTCGCCCAGAACGTTTTCCTGGAAACCATCGGAGGTCACCTTCCGGCGGTGGCGCGGGACCTGGTGAGCAGCGCGCCCAGTGCGATCATGCCGATGCCGAGGAAGAAGTGCAGCCAGTCGTCCGCCGTGTTCAGCGGCACGAAGTTGGCCGAGCTGTCGTGGCCGACGAGCAGGCCGTACAGCCACAGCACCAGGTAGACGGCGCCGCCCGCCAGCAGGAACGTACGGGCTCCGGAGGCGGTGCGGGCCAGCGCGATGCCCGCCACGCCGAAGGCCAGGTGCACGAGGTTGTGCAGGACGGAGACCTGGAAGATCCCGAGAAGCTCGGCGCCGGAGTCGTGAGAGGCGAACTTCATCGTGTCGTAGTGCGTGGTGACCCCCGGGATGAATCCCAGGATTCCCACCAGCAGGAACACTGCCCCGACCACGAGCGCGGCCTGCTGTACCGGGGTACGGGAGCTGTTCGCGTTGCGCGTGTGTGTCGTCATGGCCGTTCGGTCCTTCGGTCGGGGGCGCATCGGTGAGCGCCCGTGCGCGGCGAGTACCCCCGCCCCGCCGGGCAACCCTGTCCGGAGCGGGCAACCTCAGAAGATGCGCGGCGGCCCCGGAGGGCGTACAAGGGGTGCGGCGGAGGGCGTACAGGGGGTGCGGCGGAGGGCGTACAGGGGGTGCGGCGGCGCCGGGAAGCGTTTCCCGTTCCGGGGCGACGGGCACTCGGCGCCCATGAACGACAGCTCGCGCCCCCCGGTCCTCGACAGTTCGCCCGCTCTCCTCGCCAAGGGGTACACCTGGCTGCCGGACCGCTGGCGCCGGACCGACGGGCCCGTCGTGCGCGCCCGTCTGATGGGACAGCACACCGTCGCCCTGCGGGGACCCGAGGCGGTGCGGTTCTTCTACGACGAACGGCACGTGGAGCGCCGGTCGGCGCTTCCGGAACCGGTGCTGAGCACGCTGTTCGGCCACGACGCGGTGCACACCCTGGACGGGCCGGCCCACCGGGTGCGCAAGGAGATGTTCCTGTCCCTGCTCACCGGCGCGCAGGCGGTCGCGGGCCTGGTGGAGTGCGTCACCGCCGTGTGGGACGAGACCGTGGCGTCCTGGCCCGGCCGTCCCTCGGTCGTCCTGTTCGACGAGACGAGCCGGATCCTCACCCGCGGCGTCTGCCGCTGGGCGGGGATCCCCCTCGTCGACGACGAGGAGGTGGCCCGGGACCTGGTCGCCCTGGTCGACGGGTTCGCCACGCCCGGACCGCGCCACTGGCGGGCCCGCCGCGCCCGGACCCGCTGCGAGACATGGCTGGCACAGCTGGTCGAGGACGTCCGGGCGGGGACCGTGACCGCACCGGCCGGCTCCGCGCTGGAGGCCGTCGTCCTGCACCGGGACCTCGACGGGGAGTTCCTGGGCCCGCGCGCCGCGGCGGTCGAACTCCTCAACGTCGTCCGGCCGACCGTCGCGGTCTCCTGGTTCGTCACGTACGCGGGCCACGCACTGCACCACAGGCCGGGGGTCCGGGAACGGCTGCGCGAGGGCGATCCCGCGTACGCCGCGGCCTTCGCGCACGAGCTGCGGCGCTTCTACCCCTTCGCGCCCTTCGTCGGCGGCCACGCCGTCACCGACCTGCGGTGGCGGGGGGAGCTGATCCCGGCCGGCACCCTGGTCCTGCTCGACCTGTTCGGCCAGAACCACGACCCCCGGCTGTGGGACGAGCCGTACGTCTTCGACCCCCGGCGCTTCGTGGAGCGGCCGCCGCACCGTGACGAACTGGTCCCGCAGGGTGGCGGCGACCCGGCCGCCGGTCACCGCTGCCCCGGCGAGGACATGACGGTCGCGCTGCTGTGGGCTCTCGGGCCGCGGCTGGCCCGGCTGGAGTACGACGTGCCCGGGCAGGATCTGCGGATCCCGCTGAACCGGCTGCCCGCCCGTGTGCGCAGCGGGTTCGTCATGGAGTCGGTCCGTGTGCCGGCGCCGGTGCCGGGGGCGCGGAACCCGGTGTCCTGAACCCGCGGGCCGGGACTCGCACCTTTTTCCGAGTGGCCGGTTTCGCCGTGGACTGGCCGCCGCAAACGCCGACTCCCTAGGATGTGTTTCCTGCCAAGTCCACAGTTGGCGCCGTTCCGTTCCGGGGGGATCATGAACACCGACAAGCCGCTCTCCAAGAAGATCGACGCCACCGTGCCGACGGCCGCCCGCATGTACGACCACTACCTGGGCGGCAAGGACAACTACGCGGCGGACCGCGCGGCCTGCGAGGAGCTGGACAAGGTCGTCCCGAGCACCCGCCGGCTGGCGCTCAACAACAGGCGCTTCCTGCGGCGCGTGGTCAGGACACTGGCCGCGGAGTACGGGATCCGGCAGTTCCTGGACCACGGATCCGGCCTCCCCACGCAGGACAACGTGCACCAGGTCGCCCAGGCCGTCGCTCCCGACGCACGTGTGGTCTACGCCGACAACGACCCCATGGTGCTCGTGCACGGCCGGGCGCTGCTGGAGCAGAACGACCGCACCGCGGTGATCCACGCGGACCTGCGGAACACCGATGAGATCTTGGCCCATCCCGACACCCGGCGCCTGATCGACTTCTCGCAGCCGGTCGCCGCGCTGTTCAACTCGGTCTTCCACTGCATTCCCGACAGCGACACCGACGGCCCGCAGGCCGTCGTCCGGCGCGTGGCCGAACGGCTCGCGCCCGGCAGCTTCATGGTGATCTGTCAGCTGGTCAGCGAGGACGCCGAAGTGCGGGACTTCGTCACCGGCTTCATGGACCGGGCGACCCAGGGTCACTGGGGGCGGGTACGGCAGGAGAAGGACGTCGCCGCGCTGTTCGACGGGATGGAGATCCTGGAGCCGGGGCTGGTGGAGGTCTCCACCTGGCGGCCCGACGGCGAGGTCCAGCCCCGGCAGCTCTCGCAGGAGTGGATCGAGTTCGGCGGCCTGGGGCGTCTGCCCTAGGCCCGGCGCCCTGCCCCCCGGGTCTCAGGTCTTGCCGTCCTCGTCCGGCTGCGCCCCGTAACGCTGCTCCATCGTGTCGCGCAGCAACTGCAGGGAGTCGCGCGGCCGCAGGGCCTCGTCGGCCAGGCGGTCGAGCGTGTGCCGGTACTCCTCGGTCTCGTCGCGGTCCTCCAGGAAGTGGGCGCTCCTGATGTGCTCCAGGTAGACGACGTCGGGCAGGTCGAGACCGCCGAAGCGCAGATAGGTGATGGGTATCGCGGGCGCCGAGGCGTTGGTCACGTCCAGGGGCACGACCTGCAGGACCACGTGGGGCCGCTGGGCCATGGTGACGAGGTGGGCGAGCTGCTCGCGCATCGTCTCCCGGCTGCCCAGCACGCGCAGCAGGACGGACTCGTCGATGATGGCCCACAACTGGGGGGCGTCCGCCCGGTCCAGCAACCGGGCGCGCCGCATCCGCAGTTCGATCCGCCGGTGCACTTCGGTGGCCGGTGCGTTCGGCAGGCCCCGCTCCACCACGGCACGGGTGTACGCCGCCGTCTGGAGCAGTCCGGGGACGTACTGGATCTCGAAGGTCCGGATGGTGGCGGCCGCCTCCTGGAGACCGACCAGCCTTTCGAACCACTCGGGCATGAGGCGCTTGTCGTACCGCTGCCACCAGCCGGGTTCGCCCGCCCTGTGCAGCAGTCTGAGGAGCACCGAACCCTCGTAGGGGTCCGTGCCGTACAACTGGAGGAGGGCGCGGACGTCGGCCTCGGTCGGGGGTTTGCGTCCCTTGCCCGACTCGATGCGCGAGAGCTTGGCGGCGCTGAACCCCAGCGAACGGGCGGCCTGGTCCTGTGCGAGGCCCGCGTCCTCGCGGAACCCCGCGAGCTGGACGCCGACCAGCATCTTCAGCAGGGTCGGAGCGGGCTCGGAGCGCTCCAGATAGGATTCGAGCCGTGCGACACGAGGCGACTCGGCGACCATCTTCGACTCCCCCGCGATCCGGCACAAGGACGCGAACAGTATCGCACCGGACGGTACGGCAGCGCATCCCCCGCCGGCAGGCCGGGACAGGACCCACGGGCCACGGGCCGCGACACGGAGCACTCGACACACAGCACTCGATGCGCGGCCCGCGGATCCCGACGGAGGGATCACACCGGGCGGGTCACACCAGGTGGTCGAACTCACCGTCCTTGGCGCCCGCCAGGAACGCCGCCAGTTCCGCCGACGTGTAGACCAGCGCGGGCCCTTCGGGGTGGCGGGAGTTGCGCACGGCTATGCCCCCGTCGATCCGGGCGACCTCCACGCAGTTCCCCTCGGCGGTGCTGTGCCGGCTCCTGGTCCAGCTGACGTCCAGCGAACTCGCCCGTATCCCGTTCTCCACCTGTGGCACCGCAGTCTCCTTGCTGTTCCCGTGCATGCCGTACACCGATCGAGGGCCCGGCGGCGCGGGGCCGCGACACCGCGACCCCGCCCGCTTCGGCCAAACTTCACGCAATTTCCCGTGCAATTGCATGAAGCCGCTCTCGGGGTGAATAATAGCCGCAGTGCCGACAACCCCGGTGAGGGCATTGCGTCCTGACGTCACATCAAGGGGGATGACGTGGTGTCACCTGCATGTTCGGGGACCCCGCCGCTGGGGGAGAGCCGCGGCGACGGGTGGGTGGAGCAGGCTCACGGGGTTGTCGGCACGACCACTTCCCGTGCTCCGCGGAACAGCGGGCCGGGAACGGCGGGCCGGAGGGTCGAGGACGTCCGGCGACACCCCGGACGGTACGGCTTCCCGGTCCCCGCCCCGAACGGACCCGGCGGGCGCCGGATCTCCCCGCCCGCTCCGGCCGGGGGCTGGTGCCGGAGGGGCCCCGTGGGAGGGGACGACCGTCCGGCCCGCCCCGCCGGCCCCTCCCGCCAACCGATACGACGTGCCGGAAAGGCCTCACGCCATGCATAGCGTTCCGCCGGAGCAGCCGAGGACCGGGCAGCGGGGACAGCAGCAGCCCCGGACGGGGATGGCGACGATCACCCCGCTCACGGGCGCGGCCCGCGTCGACTGGAGCGGGCTGCGGGACTCCACGGGCTCCGCCACCGCCATCCCCCTGCTCCTCAACAGCGTCGCCTGGGGCAGCCCGGAGACCGCGGCGGCCGCGCTCAAGGACCTGCGGGAGCGGATCTGCCAGTACGGCTTCGTCGTGGAGCAGGCGACCGCCGCCACGGTCCCCTTCCTCTGGGAGCTCGCACGGCTGCCCCGGGTGACCTGCCGGGCGCAGATCCTGCACCTGCTCAAGAACATCGCCGACACCCGGCAGTGGGAGAGCATCGCGGGCGCGTACCCGAAACTGCTCAACCACCGGGAGAACCCCGCCGCATGGGAGCGTGCGGCGAGGGAGGCGGTCCATGCCCACCGGGACGCGCTCGACGCTCTGGTGTCGGAGGACGACACCGAGATCGCGCACGCCACGGCGGAACTCGCGCGCACGCTCGGCAGGCAGCCCTGCTGAACCGGCCGGGGCACCGTCGGAGGGCGCCCCCTCAAGGGCGCCCGCACGCGCACGGATCACGGCGGCGAAGGCGGCCACCAGGGTGACCCCCTCGTCTGCGAGCCAGGACGACAGCCGCCCGGGCCCGCTGCGGGCGGCGTTGCGCACCGCGAGGACCCGCGCCCGCGCCGCCTCCGTGCGGACCGCCGGGGTCACGCCTTCACCGCCGGTACGGCGACGACGGCCCCGGAGCCGGAGCCGTCGGGTGAAAACCGTCCCCGGGAACGGGTCGTGGACGCACCTGTGACCGGGAACCGCCGGACCATGGACATCTCTCCTCCTCACCGGTCGCCCCGGAGTACGACCGGGGTCGCACGACGGGTCCCGGTGACGGTGGGACCGCGGGTCCGCGCCGGACCGGCGCGTTCCCCGACGCCCACGGCGTCGACATCGCGCGGGGCTTCCGTGGGCCGGACCGGTACGCGCAGCGGTGCTGCGTGGCACCGGGCGGTTCGAGGACAGCGGGACCCTCACAAAGGGCGAACCGGATCATCACCGTTTCCGCGAATACGCTGGGCGCTCGTGCCGTCGGAGCTGTCGGACCGCCGACCGCACCAGTGATCAGTTGACCGAAAAGCGCCCTCGGCACCGCGCCCGCCGAAGCACCGAACACGGCCAGGGACGACAAAGCGCCCGAAAGCTCCGGCGGCCGTACGGCGTACGCGGGTTGCCGTCGGCGCAGTGCTTGCCGCCACCACAGTGCGATTACCATACGGCTGTGTCGTGGTAGCCATTTCCCGACGAAGTGAAGTCGTGCAGGTGCTGAGCCCCTCGGCGGGCCTCTCCGCCAGATGCCGTGGCTAGCATGAGCGGCGTGCTTGATCCGGAGGACGCCCTGTCGTCCTCCAGGTTCTCGGCGAAGTTTCAGTCGTGGACGTACTCCTGCTCACACGGACCGAGGGACCGCGGAATGTCAGTGCCTGCTCGCCCCCGCCAGCGCCGATCCGCGCAGCGGACGGGTCCTTCCTCGGCGGTGTTCCCCGCGCTCCTGGCCGTCACGGCCGCGGGCGCCGGAGCGGCCGTCGGCCTCGCCCCCGAGGGAGCCCGCCCGTGGGTGGCGGGCACCGCGGTCGCCGCGTGGTGCTGCATCGCGGCGGTCGTCGGCCTCGCCTCCGTACGCCTGCGCCGGGCCCACCACCGGACGGTGTCGCGGACCGGCGAACTGGAGATGACCAAGAACAACTGGGCGCAGCACGGCGCCGAGACGGACCAGCTGGTCAACGTGACCCTGCCGGCGGTGGCCGGGCAGCTGAAGAACGGCGCCGGCAGCGAGGAGGTGCTGTCCGCCCTCCCCGTGCCGTCCGACCCGTACCTGCGCCGGATGCTGCACGTCTTCACCACCGAGGTCGCCGAGGCGGCACGCCGGACCGCCGGCGCGCAGGCGGACCTCGACACGATGCGGCGCGAACTGGCCCAGGGGAAGCTGGAACTCGAACGCCTGACCGGTGAGACCCTGCCGGCCGCGGTGGCCCTGCTGCGCGACGGCAGCTCCGCCGAGACCGTCCTCGCCAAGCTCGAATGGCCGAGCAACCCGTTGCTGCACTCCGTCGCGGAATCGTTCATCCGCGAACTGGCCCACAGCGAGCGGCGTTCCGCCGCCGCCCAGGCCGCCTCCGCGAAGGCGCTCAGCCGGGTCCAGGCCAAGACGGTCAGCATGCTCGCCGACCTCCGGGACATGCAGGACCGCCATGCCGGGGAGATCTTCGGCGACCTGCTGCGCCTGGACCACAGCACCTCGCAGCTGGGCCTCATGACCGACCGGCTCGCCCTGCTGATGGGCGGTCGCTCCAGCCGTGTGTGGAACAAGCCGATCGTGATGGAGAGCATCCTGCGCGGCTCCGTCGGCCGGATCGCCGCCTACCGGCGCGTGCGGCTGCACAACTCCAGCAAGGCCGCCATCGCGGGCTTCGCGGCCGAGGGCGTGATGCACCTGCTGGCCGAACTCATGGACAACGCCGCCAACTTCTCGCCGCCCATCGACGAGGTCCACGTGTACGTGGAGGAGCGCAGCGCCGGTCTCGTCGTCACCATCGAGGACAGCGGCCTGAAGATGTCCGACGCCTCCATGCGCCGGGCGGAGGAGGCGGTGTCGGGCAGGGTCACCGACCTCGCCTCGCTGCAGGGCACCCGGCTCGGCCTGAGCGTGGTGGGACGCCTCGCCGCCAAGCACGGCATCAGCGTCAACTACCGTCCCTCCTCGCGCGGCGGCACCGGCGTCGTCGTCCTGCTGCCGCCCCAGGTCGTGGCCCAGCAGCGCGAGCCGGTCGCCGCCGAGCGTCCGCGCCGCGGCGCGGAGGCCCCGGCCGTCGCACCGGCTCCCGCGGCCGAGGAGATGTTCCCGGCACGCCCCCGGGCGGCCGAGGACGAGGCGCCCCCGGCCGGCGTTC
>NZ_JAHKJW010000102.1 GCF_019710745.1 Streptomyces beigongshangae | reverse complement strand
GGGCCCGCAGGAATGGGAGGACGTGTTCTTCCGCACGCTGCTGTTCAAGATTTTCAATAAGGAGTCCACCTGGCAGCTGCTTTCCCGCGAGGTGGGGGAGGTGCGCTGGGAGACGTACGACTACCGGGTCTACGACCGGGTGCTGTCAGCGGCGTTCGCCCGGGGGGAGCGGTTGTATTCGGCTGCCTACATCGTGCCTCCGCCGCAGCTGGGTGAGGAGCGCAAGCACCGCAACCACCTGCGGCTGCTGGAGATGATGATGACCACCGGCGCGCCGGATCGCGTGCAGAGGGCAGCCGTGATGCGTGAGGCATACGAGGTGCTCCTCGGCTACCCGGCGCTCGGCCCGTTCCTTGCCTACCAGTTCACCGTCGATCTGAACTACGCGCCGCAGCTGGGTTTTTCGGAGATGGACTTCGTCGTGCCCGGCCCTGGTGCGCGTGACGGCATCCGCAAGTGCTTCGGTCCTGCCGCCGACGGCATCGAGGCCGATGTCATCCGCTACATGGCTGACACCCAGCAGGAGCACTTCGCCCGTCTGCAGCTGCCCTTCGCGGGGCTGAAGGGGCGACCGCTGCAGCTGATCGACTGCCAGAATCTGTTCTGCGAGGTCGACAAGTACGCGCGGGTGGCCCACCCGGACATCGCCGGCATCAGCGGCCGCAGCCGCATCAAACAGACATATCGGCAGGACGCGGCGCCGCTGCGGGCCTGGTTCCCGCCCAAGTGGGGCCTGAACACCTAGGGTCGGGCTCTCGCCGCTGTGGCCTCGTCCGATTCACCGCACGTCGATTCTGCACGCACTCTCTTGCAGGCGAGGATCATGCGCCGAGGCCGAAGAGCGGTGTGGTGAGGGAGTGCTGGAGGGCGCCGAGTTCGGACTTGGTGCAGTCGAGGCGGGCGCATCCGGCCATGACGGTCAGTGTTCCCGGCGTGAGTTGGGCGTGGCGGGCGACCCAGGCGCACAGGTGTCCCAGAGCGAGATAGTTGCCGTAGGCGCGGTCGAACATGTAGTGGCTGCGGTAGTAGGCGGCCAGGTGCACGGGGTTGGTGGTGCTGTCGAGCTGGAAGGAGCAGTGGCTCAGGCAGGGGAAGTCCAGCGTCTGCGTGTCCAGGGCGGAAGCCCTGATGACGGCCTCGGTGCCCGCTGCGCTCTGCGGCGGTTCCTCTTCCCATGCCTCGTCGTCGTCCGTGACATGGGCGGTGCCGACCTCGTAGACGGCGCTCCATTTCGCTGAGGTGCGCAGCTTGTCCAAGCGCTGGATGACGCGGGCGAGTTGGTCGACCGGTTCTGGCTTCTCGAAGGTGCCCGGGTAGGCGACGAGCCGTCCGAAGTAGGTGCCGTGGGCGTTGCGCCTGATCTTGCTCAGCCGCGGATAGAGCGTGCGGTAGCGGTTGGTGAGCTCGTCGTGGGTGGTGCAGGTGGCGGCGAGTTGGGCGGGGAAGAGGGTGTTGACGACCGTGTCGATGGGGTAGAGCGGCGTCTTGGTGCGTGCGGAGCGCAGCCGGTCCAGTTCGGCGCGCAGATGCGGATCTTCTCGCAGGGGATTGGCGATGCGCACCACGGTGTGGAAGGCCTTCTTGCCCGGTATCTCGGACAGGCGAGTGCAGGCTTCCAGCCATGCACGGGAGAGGTCCGGGGCGTCGACGGTGAACGTGTGCATCGGCTCGCTCCTGATTGGAGGGTCGGTGGGTGCCGTGCGGTGGTGCGGGCCGTCAGGCCCAGAAGCGGTCGGCCCCTTCACGGCCGGGAGTGCGCCGCAAGGTCACGCGGAACACTTCCGCGCTGTCGGTGGTGGCCGTCACGGTGCTGTCCGCGGCCAATTTCTGTGTCACCCACGCCGCGCGGCCCTGTTCCGGTGCGGGTACCGAGCCCAGGAAGGAGAGCTGGCCGGCCGTGTCCGGCGGTGTGCTGGTCAAGCCTGCGGGCAGGTGGTCGTAGCCCGCCCCGGGGACGGCGAGCAGGAGGCAGTCGCCGGCGGTCACGTGCACGGTGGCGGCGTGCGCGGCGGGGGTGAGCACGTGGATGTGCGCCTGCGGTCCGAGCGGCAGTCCGTCGGTGAGTTCCGCTTTGAGGGTGCCGGGGGAGTGCTTCAGCCACACGGTCTCGGTGGATCGGTCGATCATCTTCAGCCGCACCAGGTGGCGCACGGTGGTGGCGTAGGGGGTGCCCAGCCAGCGGGCCATCCGGTACACGTCCAGCGGGGACTCGGGGCGCGCGAGGCCGCAGCGGGCCAGAGCGGCGCGGGCGGCAGGGCGGGGCATCAGGAACCAGGATGCGAAGGCCTCGGCCTCCCGCTCGTGCTGCGGCCACCCCTCGCCCCACCGGCCCGGTGACTGTTCCTGATGATCGATGCTGGTCCCGTGGCCCATGCGGTGGTGGCCCAGTTCGTGAGCGGCGGTGTGCCGCATGCTCACCTCCTCCAGACCGGTGTTGACCAGGCACCCCGGAACTCCCTGGCTGCCGTCGATGTACAGCCCCAGCAGGCCGCCCAGCTTCTGCCCCATGACCTCCACGCCTGCTCGGCGTAGCGCGCCGAACACGTCGACGTAGTCGTCGACGTCGACGGCGAGCGCCTTGTGGGCCTGCGCGGCCGCGATCATTGCGGCGCCGTGAGCACTGTTCCAGCTCACGCACCGCCCTCCGGCCCGTGAGGCGGCCGCAAACCGCCCGCCTCCTCTTCCTCTGCCTGGCGGCGGGCCTGCAGGTACTGGATGAACTTCGCCACCTCGATGCGGTCGCCCTCGCTCAACGGCCGTGCGGTGCGCGGCAGTCCGGCGAGCGCGTGTTCCCCGGCGTCGGCTGCCTCCTCCTCGTCGAGGAAGTAGGACGCCGGCAGCCGGTAGAGACGGGCGAGCTTCTGCAGCTCCATCACCTCCACCTTGCGTACGCCGCGCTCGATGTCGCTGACCGCTGAGCGGACGATGCCGGTTCGCTCGGCGACCTGCTGCTGGGACAGCCCCAGGTATTCGCGCGTGGCCTTCAGTCGCTGGCCCAGCCGGGTCCGCTGGTCGGTGTCGGTATCGATGGGGGACGGCGCCTTGCCGTTCATTGCATGTGCTCCTTCGCCTGCATGGTGTCGTACACGGTCTCGGCGAACGCCCACACCGAACGCAGGGAGCGCCCGGCCTCGGCGTCGGCCGGGACGGAGACCTCGAAGTGCTGCTCGATGCGCGCCAGCGCCTCCATGATCAGCACCGAGTCGACCGGCAAGTCCTTTCCCCGGGCCGCCAGTTCCTCGTACACGTCGTGGCTTGGCCTGTCCTGGTGCTCAGCCAGGAAATCGATCACGATGTTCACGATCTCTTGGACGCTGCGCGACGGCATGCTCCGCTTCTGGCCCTTTCGCTCAACTCCGGGACAGCGCGCCCGGCCTGACCTACTGTAGAGCGATGTCGGGAAATCCGACAGATCTGTTGGAAGATCCTTCATGGGAGTGTGCGTGCACCTGGCCCGTTATCAGCAAGCAGCCCTCAAGACCCTGCGGCCCGCCGCCGACGGGACCGACCCGGTCCTGATACCGCTGCTCGGACTCGTCGGGGAGACCGGCTCGGTGGCCACTGCCTACAAAAAACGCCTGCGCGACGGCGCTGACGCCGGCCCGTCCAAACAGCAACTGCGCGAGGAACTCGGCGACGTCCTGTGGTACACCGCCACCCTCGCCCACCTCCTCGACCTCGACCTTGAGGACATCGCCGCCGCCAGCCTGGAAAAGACCAAAGACCGCTGGCGTGTCACCCCCGACGACCAACGCACCCGCTTCGACGCCGACTACCCTCCCCACGAACAGCTGCCCCGACAGACCGCCGTCACCTTCACCCCCACCACAAGGCCCGACGGCCGCACCGTCATCGCCCTCACTCGCGAAGACGGCACTCCGGCCGGCGACCCCCTCACCAGCGCCAATCACGTCGAGGACGACTACCGCTTCCACGACGCCTTCCACCTCGCCCACGCCGCCGTCCTGGGCTGGTCACCCGTCAGCCGCTTCCTCCTCGGCTGCAAACGCCGCAGCCGCCCCGGCGTCGACGAAGCCGAAGACGGCGGCCGCGCCATCGCCATCGAGGAGGGCATCAGCGCCCTGGTCTTCTCTTACGCCAGCCGCCACCACTACTTCGAAAACGTTCACCACGTCGACCACGAACTGCTCATCACGATCGACCACATGACCGCCCACCTCGAAGTCAGCGTGCTGCGCGCCGCCGACTGGGAGAAAGCGATCATGACCGGCTACGCCGCTTGGCGACAGCTACGCAAGCATGGCGGCGGCCGCCTCGAGCTGGACCTCGACGCTCAGACACTGACTTTCGTCGAACCCTGAGGTGGCCCGAGGGCGTCGACACATCTCGGCGCCACGGCAGGCCGCCTGTTCGTCTATGCGGATGCTGGTGACTGGCCGGGGCTGTCTGTGCCGGTGGGTTGGGGCCCTGGTGGTAGGCCTCCCGGTAGTGCTCCTGGTGGTGGGTCGGGTGGTGGCTGCGGTACGGCCGCGGGGGCTGTGGCTTGCCGGTATGTGATGATTGCTTGGATTCTTTTCTCGGGGTCTGTTATCTGGTCGAGTGCGGCCGCGAATTTCTCGTCGACGAGTGTTCCTTTTCGTTGCCGTGAGTGTTCGAGGATGAGGCCGGGGAGGGGTACGGCGAGGTATGCCGTGATGACGATTCCTCCGACGGCCCACCAGGGAGCGCCGCCCAGGGCGCCGGCGAGTACGGCTGGGAGGCCTGCGAGGAGGCCGGTGATGGGGGCGAGGGAGGACGAGTTCATCGCGTGGATGCCCTTCCAGCACGTGACGGCTGGGCCGCCTCATGCCTGAACGAGCCGTGCGGGGACGGCTGGGACGGGGAGAGGCGGCACAGGTGTGCCGTTATGTGAGGGCATGCCAAGGGCCGGCGCCGCCGTAGGGCGGGCCGGGGTTGTTTTACGGCAGGCCTGCTAGCCCCTTGGGGCGTGGGTTCGCTGTTCCCGTGGGGTCGTTTAGAGGGGTTTTTCGGCGGGTTTTGCGGGGGAGGTTTTCTTCGGCTTTTTGGGCAGGGTGCGCTACACCTGTGAGCTAACAAAAAGAATGTTCATAAAGCCCCTGAGCCGATTCATCTGACCTCTGCCGCACCGCCTTTCTCTACTCGATGGCCGCGTGCACCCTGTTGCGGGCACGCCAGACCTGCTCACCAGTATCGGTCATCGCAGCGCCGTCTGGGGCCCGTCGGCCAGACCGATACCGAAGTTCTCGCCCGAAGCTGGTCGGGCGAGCGACCCGTTGGGCCGGTACCGGCCCAACGGTCAGCTCACGACGAGGCCGGTGGTGGTGAGGAGGTGTTGCTGATCGGGGTGGAGCAGGGGCCAGGCGCGTCGCTGTTTGTGGATCCAGCGGCGGGTGGCGGGCGTGTGGGGCTGGGTGCGGGCCCGTTGGTAGGCGTGTTGCCAGACCATGCCCCAGGGCGGGTTCCACCAGGGGTCGATGCGGGTCAGGGCGTGGGCTGCGGGGGTGGGGCCTGTCTTTCTCGTGCGGTAGCGCTGTTTGTTCAGCCATTGGCCCAGGGGAAATCCGTTGTGGTTGGTGTCGCAGGGGACGGTGAGGTGGCCGTGGGTCTCGGCGAAGGTCTGGGCGTGTTCGACCGCGGTGTGCCAGGGGTGCGCGCGGCGGGTGCGTGCGTGGGCGACGTCGGTGGTGATGCCGATCAGTGTGAGGAGGTGCTGCTGGTCGGGGTGGAGTCGGTGGTAGTTCAGGCAGGCCCGGCTGATCCAGGTGCCAAGAGCGATGGCGGGGGAGGGGATCAGCGCGGCCGGGTCGAAGGGGCGGCCTGTTTCGGCATGGTCGCGGGCGCGGTGATAGTTGCGCTGCCAGTGCAGGTCCCATGGCGGGTTCCACCACGGATCGATCGCGGCCAGCTGTTGGAGGTGGGGTGAGGGCGGCAGGCGGTCACGGGCGCGTTGTTTGGCGCGGTTGCGCTGGCTGAACAGCCACCAGCCGAGCCGGAATCCGTTGTGGTTGGTGTCGCGGGGGGCGGCGAGGTGACCGTGTTCGGCTGCGTAGGCGTGGGCGTGCGCGAGGGCTCTCTCGAATCCGGGTACCAGATCGGGGCGGTGCCCGAGGCGGCTACGCGGTGCGGCGGGTGGCTTCGGGGAAGGCAGGGGTGAGGACGGTGCAGCGGGGCTTGTCGGTGTTTTTGCCGTTGGGCGTGCCCGTTGGGTTCGCGGGGGTTTTGCCGAGGCGGCGCGGGGGCGGGTGGTGGGCGTGGGCGCGGGAGGCGTGACGGGTCCCCTGCGGGGCTGGGCCGTTGCGGGAGGGGGCTGGGCTGTGCGGGCCGCCTCGGTGGTGATGCCGATCAGTGTGAGGAGGTGCTGCTGGTCGGGGTGGAGCTGGTCGTGGACGCGGCACTGGGCGCGCAGCCAGCGCGCGGTGGCGTCGTCGAGACCGTCGAAGCCGTTCTCCGGGTGCAGGGGATGGCCGGCTGCGGCGTCGCGGGCGCGGTGGTAGTGGCGCTGCCATGTCAGGTGCCAGGGCGGGTTCCACCAGGGGTCGATGTCCTGGAGGACCTGTGCTCGGGCGGCGGGCAGGGGCTGGCGGTCGGTGCGCCAGTGGTTGCGCTGGTTGGCCAGCCACTGCCCGAGCGGGTAGCCGTCTTGCAGGGTTGCTCGGGCGACGGCGGCGAGGTTGCCGTGGGCGTCGGCGAAGGCGCGGGCATGCGCGAGCCCTGTCTGGAAGCGTTCTGCGTAACTGCGCCGTCTGGGCCGGGCAGCGGCCGCCTCCTCGCGGTCGATACCGATCTCGGTGAGCAGGCGCTGCTGTTCGGGGTGGAGGGCGGGGTAGCGGGTGCACTGGAGGTAGAGCCATTCGCCGAGGTTGTAGCGGGTGGTGGGGAAGCCGCGGGCCGGCTGGAGCGGCCCGTTGACCTGGTGGTGAGTGCGGGCCTGGTGCCAGAAGCGCTGCCACAGTGTGCTCCAGGGCGCGTTCCACCACCGGTACCGGGCGGTGAGGGCGGCGGCTTGGTGGGCGGGCATGCGGGTGTGGCGTGCGCGTGTGTTGGCCAACCACTGGCCCAGCGGGTAGCCGGCGGGGGTGTCTTCTTTGGGTACGGCGAGGTGCCCGTGTGCCTCGTGATAGGCGCGGGCGTGGGCGAGTCCTTGGGTGAAGGCGCGCTCGGCCTCGAGACTGTGACCGCGCAACCGTTTGGCGGGCCCTGGCGCGGGCGGGGCGCCGTCGGCGGCCGGTGGATGGGGGAGGAGGTCGCTCAGGGGGCGGGGCCGGTGGGCCGAATGCACGGTCCACAGTGCCGTCTGTGTGGCAGGGTCTGGGGCGGTGTGGGCGCGTACGCAGGAGTGGGCCCAGGTGAACAGCGGCCCGTGGGTGACGGTGGCCAGGTGGTGGGCGAGCCACGGCCGCCCGACCTGGTCTGCGAGTGTGGTCAGCAATTGGGGTAACTCGCCTAGCCGGTGGGGGAGGTGGCCGCGTGTCTCGGTGACGGTGCGCTGCTGCAGGGTGCGGCTGGCCAGCAGGCGTGCCAGGGCAACGGTCTCGGGGTAGGTGACCAGGTCACGGGCGGCCGTCTTCCACCAGCCAGGCTCGATGCCGGCGGGCCAGGTGGCCTGAAGCCGGGCCGGCCAGATGTCTTCGTCGGCCGTCCAGAGCCCGTGCCACCAGGCTCCGGTGACGGCGCGCGCGACCTCAAAAGCCTGCCTCCCGGTAGGGGAGCGGCGCAGCAGCCGGACATGCCGCCGCTGGGCCTCGATCACCTCCGGGCACTGGCCGAGGGACACGGGCAGGCCGCTGGTTCCAGGCAGGAACATGAGCCAGTACCGGTGGCGTGCGCAGACGCGCTCCTGGGGGGCCAGGTAGCGCCGGGCGGTCATGCGGCGTCCGGCGCGGGCGGTACAGCAGGCGGGGCAGGCGGGTCCCCACGGGGCGACGGCTTCCTCGCCGCGGGTCAGGCGGCCGGCCGGGCCGCCTGGGTAGTGCGCGTGCGGTTCTGCGCGTGTCCACGCCGGCAGAGCGCTTTCCAGCACCGCTGCCTGTACATGGCTCAGGGCGCATACTCGCGCGCGTGCCTGGGCGTTGAGGTGGATTTCGCTGTCCGGGTGGAGCGTCCCGGCGACGTTTTGCCTGCCGTCGGTCTCGGTGATGGCGGCGAGCAGGTCGCGCAGGCCGAGGTGGTAGCGGGCGGCGAGCCGGTTCAGGAACGACAGTGTCAGCTCCCCGCGCAGCGGTGCCACGCGTCCGGCCGCCCCGCCGGCCAGGGCTGTGACGAGGACGCCGGACGCCGCCGGCTTGTCTCCCGCACGCTCGTTCCCGGGCTTGCGGCTGTGTGCCGTCGTGCTGGACCGGTGCGCCACCCCGGATGCCCTACTGCTTCCGTCGTGCGGGCCGGACCGGCCGGGCCCGGGTTTCGGCGGCCGCGTCGAGTTCGACCTCCGCGAGCAACTGCTTGGTGATCCGTGCGGTGCCTTCGGTGAGGGCGATCAGGGCGGCTTCGCGGATGAGGTGGGAGAGGCTGCCGATCCGCCCTGCGGTGCGGGCGTGGAGGTAGGCGGCGTGCTTGACCAGGGTTCCGGGCCGGTGTGCGCGCAGCCGCAGCAGATTCTCCATGGCCTGCACGAGGTCGTTCCAGACGGCCCGGTCCTGCTCGGTCGCGTACGCCAGAGGTCGGTGGCGGAAGATTTTGAAGCGGCCGGCGATCTGCGCGCCGCGCACTCCGGTGAGCAGGGAGGAAGTCTCGATGTCGATCGCGGAGTAGACGAAGGTGGCCGGGATGCGTTCGCCGAGGTAGTTGAGCTGGTCGGAGGTTTCCGCGCCGGCGCGCCGCTGGGTGTCCAGGAGATGGACGTCGTCGAGGAGGACCAGCTGGGTGCCCAGCTCGCACAGCAGGTCGCATACGGCGCTGGTGATCTGGGTCTGGTTGAGGCGGTCGGTGATGGGCATGCCGAGGAATCGGGCGAATTCGCTGACGAGCATCTTTGGGGTGGCGGCCGGCGGCACGCTGATGAACAGCACTGGTCTTCTGCCGCCGTTGCCGGGATGCTGACGCTGGTCGGCCAGCTGGAAGGAACGCCCGAGCGCCATCATCGTGGTGGTCTTCCCGGTCGTGGCCGGACCGGAGATGATCAGGCCGCGCCGGGCGCCCGCCTGCTGGCGGCGGTTGACCAGCAGCAGCCGTCGCACGGTGGTGAAGACACTGTCCATGGCCGGGGTGCGCATGACGGCGAGTTCGGAGTGGTAGTCCTCGCGCTCCGTCTGGGACCAGGCGCCGTCGTCGGCGTCCCGGGCGGGGGCCGGCGCCCGGTGGACGAAGGCGTCCCAGCCCTGCCACAGGGTCGGAGGGGCCAGCGGAGCGAACCCCGCGGCGTCGTTGGAGAGCGGACTCACCATCGCAGGGATTCCTCAAAGGGGTCGTAGACCGTGACGGAGGAATCTCGCGCTGGCCGCGCTTGTCCGCCCTCTGCCCCGGCCGCTGCAAGGCCCCGGGTGCCAGCGGGCCCAAGGAGCTGGCGCTCACCCGCTGCGTCGGCTGCCTCCTCCTCTTCGTCTTCGGCGAAGAGGTCCTCACCGTGGCCGAAGGCGTCGTCCTCGCTGGGCCTGCCGGCTTCCGTCTGCGGCGGCTGGCCGTACAGGATCCCCCACACCGCACCGTCCTCGTTCGCGGCGGCGTGGGCGCGGGCCCGGGCGGCGACGACCTTGTCCCGGCGGCTGCCGTGTCCGGCGGCGACGCGTTCCAGCAGCTCGCGCAGTGCGAGGGCCAGGTCGTGTTCGTGGCTCACGCGGCTGCCGCGCTGGGCGACGGTGCTCCTGACGTGCTGCCAGGTGAAGTCGGTGAACGGGGCGGTGACCAGGGTGCGGTGGATCCACGGCACCGCCTCCCACCCGTACCCCCGCGGCCGGCCGGGTTTGGGTAGGCGCACCCATACTTCGTCGGGGGCGTGCGGGTTGTAGTGGATCTCCCACAGGCCGTCCGCCGCCGGCGAGGCTTCGCCACGGTAGGGGTTGAGGGCCCGGTGGTCGTAGGTGCGGTAGTCGATGCGGATGCCGTAGTCGTTGATCTTCTGCCGTTTGACGGGCATCAGCTCGATGTAGTCCTCGCGCCCCAGCGGCACCGGCACATACCCGCACACGGCGACCAGCGCCGCCCACATCTCGTTCGGTGACAGAGCGCGGCGGGGCATCATCGGGTGCCGCAGGCCGTCGTGCTCGCGCTCCTGCCACCCGCAGATGATCCACTCCTGCAGCAGGTCGTCCAGCTGGGCGAGCGTCCATACCGCCTCGCCTTGCACGTTCCGGCCGCGCTCGCCCGTGTGGGAACCCGTGTAGCCGGCCACGTGCTGGGCGAACAGCGTGTTGATCGAGGAGAACGTGCGCTCCACATGCCCTTTGGCCGGCCCGTTGCCCGGCGGCGCTGGCTGCAGGGAAATGCCCAGCGATCCGCAGGCGGCGACGAACGAGGACGAGACGAACACCTTGCCCTGATCGACCACGACGGTCTGCGGGGTGATGACCGGCCGCGCCGCGGCCCCTTGCAAGCGGTCATCCACGCTTAGCAGCCGCTCGTACGGGATCACTGAGCGTTCCATCGCCAGCGCCCCGGGCCAGGCAGGCCGCATCGGCGCGGGCACCATCATCTGCGCCAGCAACTGCGCCGCGTCCACACTGCGGGTCCCCTTCGGCCGCAGCACGGCCGCGCAGATACTGCGGGTCGCCACATCCAGCGCGATGGTCAGCTCGGGCCGCTCCACCACCCCGTCGTCGAGCACCACGAAGGCATCCAGCACGGTGCTGTCCATCATCACCAGCTCACCCGGCGCCATCACCGTCGTCGGGACGAACGGGGGAGCCGGACGCGCCGAGCGCCAGCGGCGCTGTCGCGCATTGCCCAGCAGCCCCCGCCCGTCGGCCAGAGCGTGCACCAGCCGGTTGAACGTCGCCGTCGACGGCAGCGGAACCGCCCCGGGGCCGTGCCGCTCGGCCAGCAGCCGCTCGGTATACACCCGAAGCCGCCCCAGCGTCCCGCCGGAGCGTTCCTGCCCGGCCTCCAGCACCTCGAGCAGAGCGATTACCACCCGCTCATCCGCACGCCCCAGTGCCGACCGGGGCCGCACAGCCCGCTGATCCACCAGTGCCCACACCCCGCCGTCGCGATAGCGGGCCCGCATCCGCCGCACCGTCACCGCGCTGGTGGTCATCCCCGCCGCCGACAGCTCCGCAGCCTTCGACTCCTCCCGCTGCGCCAGCGTCCGCATCTCCGGGTCGTACTCAGCCCGCGCAGGGCCGGCCGCACCGGATCCGCCGGGGTGCCCGGTCTCCACCTCCCGCACGTGCCGCTCCCAGGCAAGCGCCCGCTCCCGCACCGGTGCGGGTAGCGACTCCAGCAGGCCCAGCGGCGGTACCCGGCAGACGGCCGGCGCGGCCACAACCTCGAACCCCTCGTCGGCGAACAACAGCGACAGCAGCAGCGCCGCTATCTCGCCGTTCTCGGCGATCAGCCGCACCTGCCCGCCAGCGAGGGCCGCTACCGTCCAGACCCGCCCCTCGAACCGCACCCGGGCCTCCACCTCCACCACCGGCCCGCCGGACACCCGGCCCCGTGCCCCCATCACGCCGTCTGCGCCCACACCGGCATCCGCTCATGCATCGGAGCGCCCAGATCGGCGGACAGCTGCCCCGCCCACAGAGCATGGAACAGTGCGGGGAGGACCACCATCGGATCTCCGGTCCTGCGCACGCCCTCCCACAGCGGCGTACGGCGTGCGAACGACTCCCGCAACGTCGCCGCCAGCTGCTGTCCTGCGCGGTACCGCGGATGCCGGTACCCGGCCAGCCAGGTCACGTTGCGCCGGTACACCGGATCGACCGGACCCAGCACCCAGTACCGCCAGCCCACCGCCGCACACACCTCACCGACCACCGCCGCGAGGGCCCGCTGCCGCCCAGAAAGCACCCCTACGGCAGTGCAGTCCGCCAAGACCCCCTGGCCGTCGGTGAGCCGGAGCATCACCTGCGGGACATGCGTCCGCATGCCCTCCGACGCACGCCACCGCAGTTCCAGCGGCCGGCTGGACAGGCCTTGGACGCGTGGATCACGGTCGAGGAGCATCAGATGCAGCCGCATCGCCCCAGACCCGTAGTGCACGAGCCCCCCGGTGGTCGCCGACCACCACCATCCCGGCGCCGTGCGCTTGCCCTTGCGGACTGGAAACGGCCTCAGAGGCGGACACCGCTCGAAGGCCACTTCGGCAGCCGCCGCCGACCACGGCGAACACTCCGTCGCCCCGCCCGCAGCCAGGAACCGTACGTCCACAGCCCCGACATCGGCCGGCCCGGCCCCTGCCGCATCCCATTCCGCGCTCCGCACAAAGAACCAAACGCCTTATCGGCTCATCCGGTAATGGGCATAACAAGCCAACGGCACACGCCTGCTGTCAGCCGCGCCTGGACTGCTCTACGGCCCAGGCGTAGCCCAGCTCAGCGAAAGCTGCTCGCTGCTCCGCATCCAGACGGTCGCGCCTGGCCTTCTGGTTACTCAGAAATACACCCAGCCTGACCATCGAACCGTCCGGCAGTTCTTCGACGTGTGTCCGTCCAACGACGGTTCTGCCTTCGCGGGCGATGTACTGGGCGAGGGCCTGCACTCCGCGCTGGAAGGCTGACGCCTTCCCGGCCCCCTTGACCGCCGAGGCCGCTGCGGGCTGTTCGGCGGGTGTGACGCCCAGCGCCGCCAGTCTCCGCTGCTGCTCCTCGGAGAGCTGGAACCAGTCGCGGGACTGTCGGTGGAGCCATCGTCCAAGGTCGTCGCCTTCGAAGAGCACTCCGGGCTGGATGGCCGGCAGGATGCCGTCGGGTTCGTCGGCGGCGAGGTCGGTGAGTACGCGGTGGTGGCGTTGCCAATCGAGGGGCCAGGGGCAGTTCCAGTCGGGGTCGGTCGCGGTCAGCTGTGCCGCGCGGGCTGCGGCGCGTTCGGGGTTTTTGCCGAGGCCGTGTGTGCGGCGGAGGTTGGCCATGTGTTCCCCGACCGGCACCAGTTCACTGTCGGCGTTGCCCCAGACGGCGTCGCGTCTGGGAGCGAGGTGGCCGTGTGCCCGCCGGTAGGAGCGCAGGACGGCGAGTTTGGTCTCCCAGGCTTCGTCGCCGGGTTCCCACACCATTCCGGCTTCGTCGAGGAGTTCCTTGCGGTGCTGGTCGAGTTCACCGGTGCGGTAGGTGCGCCGCTGCTGGTGGACCCAACGCCCCAGAGGGAACGCCTTGGTGACGCCGACCTCGACCTCGACGTCGTAGGGCACGGCGTAGAGGCCGGTGATCTCGTTCTCCTTCCGCCAACGGAGCAGGGCCTGGTAACCCTCCAGCCACACCAGCGACTCGGGCCGGTAGACCCGGGTGCGCAGGAACGCCGCGATGGTCGCCGCGTCCCGGGGTGAGGAGAAGTGGAGTAGCGCGGACTCGGCAGCGGCGTCGGTGTCGCCCTGCTCCTGGTCCTCGCTCTCTTCCTCGCCGCCGGCCCCGACGACCTGGCCGTCTTCATCCCGCCGGACGTGGACCTTGCGCTTCCCACTGGTGAGAGCGCGGGAGGCGAGCTGCTCAACGAGTCGATCATCCTGACTGCGCAGGCCTTGGAGGACCGCTACGAGGGGGCGGAACGAGGCGCTGGCGACCATGTCCGTCGACTTTTCGCCCGGTTCCAGGAACACCGGCACGATGATCCGCGCTACCTTCGCGGAGCCGTCCTTGTTGAGCCGCAGCGCGCGGCCGATGTTCTGCACGATCTCCACCTGGGAGCCGCGGGTGTCGGCGAAGCAGACGGCCTCGACTCCCCGCTCGCCGGTGATGTCCACGCCTTCCCCGAGAACGCGAACGCTGGCGAGGAAGGCGCGGTGGACCCGGCGGCCGCCCGTGTCGATGCCGCCTGCGAATTGGCGCAGGACCTCGCGGCGCTCGCTGACGAGGTGGTCGCCGCACAGCCACGCCGACCACACCCGGTCCGGTGGTACGTGGCGGCCGGCCTCGAGTTCGTAGAACTCCGCGTCGATCGAGGACTTCGGCAGTTTGTCGGCGGCGGCCAGGTCGTCGTCCGAGGCGTCGTTCATGTACAGCTCGGCTGCCGTCTCGGGCAGCTTCTCCGCGAACGCGGCGGCTTCCTCCACCTTCTGATGGAACGTCATGACGGTGCGCAGATTCCACGCGGCGGCGTGCTCCAGGAGCGCGGTCTGCCACAGGGCCAGGCGCCGGCCCCGCTGCGCCTCCTCCGACTCCCCACGGACGGGGGAGGGGTCGCGGATCTCCAGCACGTCGATCTCGAACCCGGCGAGGATCTCGCGCTCGATCGCCTCCGAGAGCCCGAGCTCGGCGAGCCATGCGCCGTAGGTGCCGTCCGGGTCGTCGGCCATGGTCGCGAGCTCCGACTCCTGGCCGTCCGCGCCTTTCTGCGGCCGAGGTGCGGCGAGGATGCGCGGGGTGGCGGTGAGGTAGAGCCGGAAGTCCGCGGGGATGCGGGTGTTGTCATGGATCGCCGCCCACGGCCGACCAAGATCACCGGCAGTTCCGTGGGCCTCATCCACGATCGCGAGGTCGAAGGCTGCCATCTGCTGGCCGTACAGCCGCTCCCCGCCTGCCAGAGCGGCCTCCAGCGGCCCGCGAACGTTCCGCTGGCCCTCGGGTGCGTCGATGTCCTCGCGGTCCACCAGAGAGGCGTACGTGGCGAACACGACGACCGGCCCGGACCCGGCCCACAGGGCAAGCTGGATCGGGTTCGTGGTCGTGCGCACCCCCAGCGAGTTGAGCACCGCGTCATTCTCCAGCGAGCACACCGCCGCCATCGGAGCCCGGTGGCCCACCAGACGCCACGCCTGGGCGGTCTGCACGAGCAGGTCCAGGGTCGGCACGGTCACCAGGATCCGACCGTCCCGGAAGCACTCCAGCGCGCACGCGGCGGCCGTGATCGTCTTGCCCGATCCGGTCGCTGACACGATCGTGCCCCGGGCACCCTGCGAGGGCACAGATGACCTTGCAGGGAATCCCACCCACTTCCGAAACGCCGACCGCTGATCTACCTGGTGTTCCTTGAGCTGAATCGCCGACATTTCCGCGCCTCCCCGATTCCTAAATTCCTGCGGTTTTTCAGACGGCCGTGTGCGGATAGCCGGCCGCACCTATATCACTCCAGATGGCCCCGCCCGCGAGATGCCATCCGCCGGGGCGTCCCGTCCGCCCTCCCGCGCTTGAACCCGGCAGGTCGTCCGGGTCGTAGTGCCCGGCCTTGCGAGTGCAGAGGATGACGTCACCGCTGGACATCTCCACCGTCCGCGCCGTGCACAGCCCGCCGGCCTCACCCAGCGCCTCCAGCACCCGCCGCCGCGCCGTGGTGTTCGGGTGTGTGCGTGGCAGCACTGTCCCCCGGACAAGCGCCTCCAGCCGCACCAGGTCGCTCTGCCGCACCTCCGCGATATGTACGGCCAGCTCAGCAGCTCCAGCCGACCGGCCGCCGCGCCGCGCCCAGTCGCGGTGAGCGATGCCCACCAGGGCCTCGCTCACCGCGGGTCCCAGCTCTCCGCGAACAGCGCGCCCCGAGAGGCCGGCGCCATCCCGTCCAGCTTCACGACCTCGCTCTGCGCCCCGGCGACCGCCCTGGCCTCCAGGTCGTCCGCCTCGCTCGCGGGCACACCCTGGGCGGCCAGAAGCGCGAACAGCTTCAACCGGGCATTGCCGCCCGCCGCCTGATGCAGACTCACCGGATCTACAGAATCGCTGCGCAGCGCGGGATCCGGTCCGGTAGATTCATGGTGGCCGGTCATTTTCTGCCGTTCATATCGGAATTGATGGAGCCTTTTCAGGCGGTTGGGATGTGTCCCATGTTTCCGCCAATGATACATGCTGCATCAGAACGAGGTCGGCCGAAGACCGGTTCTTGTGCTGCTTCCGGGTAGATGAGCCCTGACAGTGACGCTCTTGTACGGGGAGACGAGGGGGGATGGTGGTGGAAGCGGCGAAGTGGTCGGTGGATCGTGAGCGCTTGTCCCGGTGGGTTCCTGAGGGTGAGCGGATGACGGCCGGTTGCGCGGTGACGTACGGGCGCACACTGTGGGGCCTGCTCCCGCGGCGTGCTTCGCTCCTGCTGACCGATCGTCGGATGCGAGTACTACGCCACCGGGGCAATGACCTCCAGTACGCCATATGCGGCGTCTGGTTCGAGATGATGCGCGGCGAGGCCGTGGCGGTGTGCAGGAATCCGCGGGTGCGGGTGGAGTTCGACAAGGGGCAGGAGATCGAGCTGCGCCGGCACGGTGGTGGGGTGGAGCGTCTGCGGGTCAGTCAGTGGGATGCGGTGCATGCCGAGGCCCTGTATGCGGCGTTCCCTGACGAGGGCGGCGATCCGCAGTCCTGAACACCCGCCTGAGAGTCGGGGCGCTCAGGCGGGTGGACTGCTTCGACTGCACCACCAGACTCGGGTGGGCCCAACCATCGGAGCCCCCACCCAGCCCCTTGTAGCCAGCCAAGCCCGCGATAGCGGGCTCAGTCCTGGAGGCGCAGCCGGAAGGACCGTCAGGCGCGGGAGCGCAGCGGCTCCGCCTGACCAGGCTGGAGCGAAGCGGAAGCCTGGCTGCGGGACGAAGTCCCGCAAGCTCCGGGAGCGCAGCGGACGGAGCAGCAACCCGACTGCGCAGCAGTCGGGTTGAGCGGGACGCGCAGCGTCCCGCCAGCGCGTCCGCGGAGCGGAAGCGCAACACCCGCGCGCAGCGCGGGTGTTCGCTTGCGCATCGC
>NZ_JAHKJW010000101.1 GCF_019710745.1 Streptomyces beigongshangae | reverse complement strand
GCCGGTCGCCGGGCAGGCGGCCCCCGAGGCACTCGCCGACACGGCGCCCGGGGCGGCGGTGCCCGAGGCGACGGCGGCGACGGTGCAGGCGGCCCTCGCGGCGTCCTCGGCGGCCTCGGTCCTCTACGTGAAGGCCAACGCGGCACTGGACCGGCTCGCGAGGGCCCCCCGGGCCGACGCGGGCGGGGACACGGCTGCGGCGGGCCGGCCTGCCGCCGGCCCGCCGGCGGGTGGTGAACCCGCACCGGCCTCCGGCTCCGCCGAAGCCGCCGCCGCTACCACCACCGCTGCCGCCGCTGGTGTGAAAGCCGGCGCCGCCACCTCCGGAACGGCCGCCTCCGTGTTCGCCGAGGCCGGTTCACCGCAGAGCGGCGCCGCGCAGACGGACGCTCCCGCGGACGAGCCGACAGCAGGCGGCCCGACAGCAGGCGGCCCGGCGGCGGACGGCTCGACTCCGGACGGCGGCCCGTATCCGGACGACCCCGCGCCGACCACTCCCTCCAGGGGCGGTCCGGGCGGCCCCGGCAAGGGGATCCCGGCGAACGGCGGCACCCGGAAGGGCTCGCCCCCGCCGGGCGGCCCCGGCAGGGGGGCGCCCCGGCCCGGTGGTGCCCCGAAGGGCGCCTCCACGGCGGGCGGCACCATGACGGGTGCGCCGTCCGGGAGCGAGACCCGGCAGGAGGGCGGGACGCCGGGGAAGCCCGAGGCGGCCGGCGGGCACGAGCGCACGGCCGCCGCGACCGCACCGGCGCCCCCACGGTCCGCCGAGTCCGTACGGGCCCGTGCACAGCCGAACGGGACGGTACGACCGCGCTCGCGGTCCACCGCGGCCCGCACGACGCCTCAGGCGGACAACGCCTCCGCCACCGAACCCGCGCCGGCCACCGAACCCGCGCACGCTCCCGCGCAGGGTCCGGAGCCCGCGCAGCCCCCGCGGTCCACCGGGCACTTCACCGTGCCGACGGCCGTGGCGGTCGCACCGGCCACGCCCGTGCGGCGTCCCGCGGCCGAGGGCGGCTTCGACTTCTTCGGTACGCAGAAGGGCGCGGAGGCGCTGGAAGCCGTGCAGAACGAGGACCTCGCCGACGTGGTGGGGCAGGAGGCGCTCGCGCTGCACAAGGCCGAGTCCGAGGCCGGGTTCAAGCCCGCGGACGAGGAGTACCGCGGTGTCGGCCAGGTCATCGACCTGACCGCGCACGACGAGACGGAACCGATCGACGTGACGGGACTGCGCAGCGCGGTCTCTTGACCCCCGGGTCCCGGCCAGCCGCTGCCCTCAGGCCATCCAGCGGTCCGGCCGGGCCTCCCGGCGGCCGGTGAGCGACCGGTCGGCCTGCGCGTACAGCAGCTCCGCCGCCTCCGAGGCGTCCCGCAGCCTGGCCGTCACCGTCTTGTCGGCCCCGGTGTCCACATGGACGTCCGCGAGCCCCCTGCGGTGCTGCCACGGCCCCTGCTCCAGGCGCACGCTCTGCACCTTGGCGTGCGGCACGAGCGCGACGCTGCGGCGCAGCAGCCCCCGCCGGGCCACGAAGACGGTGTCGGTCACGGCGAGCCCGTAACCCCGCCACCAGAACGGCACGCACCAGGCAGCCCGGCGCGGTGACGGCGCGAAACCGGCCGGCACGTTCACCCCGGGCAGCACCCGTGCGACGACCGACTCGGCGACCTCGCGCGGGGCGACCGGTACGAGCACGGAGTTGGCGGAGCCCGCCACGTCCAGCTCGACCCGGACCCAGCCGCGCCGCCGCCACAGGAGCGGCTCGACGACGCGTACGGTCTGGACGCGTCCGGGCGGCACCGTCTCGTGCGTGCGGTCGAGCAGTCCGTGGTCGATGCGCAGCCCGTCCGGCGACTCCCCCACGGTCCAGTCGTACTCGCTGACGAACCGCCCCACACTGCTCGCGCCGGCCGCGCCCAGCAGGGGCAGCGCCGTCGCGAGCACCGTCCACACGCTGTGGGTGGCGAACCACAGCACGGGCGGTACGACCAGCGCGGCGGCCAGCGTCGCCCAGGTGGCCCCGGTCAGGAGGAGCGAGACGGCGAGCACCCCGGCCGGTACGTGCAGCAGCTGCCGGGCCGGCGCCTCGCCCACCTCGTGCGCGGTCTCGGGCGCGAAACCGGCGGCCCGGGCGAGCAGTTCGGCCCGCAGCACCCGGGCCTCCTCCTGGCCCAGGTACGCCAGCTCGTCCTTCTTGTCGGCCCCGACGACGTCCAGCTTGAGCTTGGCGACGCCGGCCACGCGGGCCAGCAGCGGCTGGGTGACGTCGACCGCCTGGAGCCGTTCGAGCCTGATGTGCGCGGTACGCCGGAACACCAGGCCCGTACGGATGCGCAGTTCCGTGTCGGTCACCGCGAAGTGCGTGGACCACCAGCTCAGAAAGCCGTAGAGGGCGGCTCCCAGGACGGCCGCGGCGAGGACGGCCAGCAGCGTGGTCGTCGTGAGCCGGGTCAGCTGCCGCTGGGCCTGGTCGGGATCGTGCACCGCCCATCCGGCGATCACGGCGACCGGCGCCCACGCCCGCCGCAGCGGCGTCACGGGGTGCAGCCGCCGCTCGCGCAGCACGGGCGCGTCCTTCCCGGCCCCGCGCGCCCCGCCCGACGGCGTCGTCACAGCCCTGCCGATCGGGCCTCGCCCAGCTCGGTCAGCCGGTCGCGCAAACGTTCCGCCTCCGCCGGGTCGAGCCCCGTGATGCGGGCGTCCGTCGCCGCGGCCGCCGTGTGCAGCTGCACGCTCGCCAGCCCGAAGTGCCGCTCCACGGGCCCGGAGGTGACCTCGACCAGCTGCATGCGCCCGTACGGCACGACGGTCTCCTTGCGCCACAGGACACCCCGGCTGATCAGCAGGTCGTCCGCCCGCTCGGCGTAGCGCCAGGACCGCCAGTTGCGGCCCAGCATCGGCCAGCCCCACAGCAGCACCGCGAGCGGCAGCAGGGCGAAGGCCGCCCAGCCGGGCCCGGCGAGCAGGCCGGACAGCAGGGCCGTGCCGATGGTCAGCGACCCCAGCCACACCACCAGCAGCAGCCGTCGCATCCTCAGCAGCCCCGGCGGCAGGCCGATCCAGACCGGCTCGTCCGCCGCGTGCCCCGTCGGTCGCCCCGTCGGCCGTGCCGCCGGCTGTCCCGTCGTCCGCCCCGCGTTCCGCGAGGTCCCCGTCTCCATGCCGCAAGCGTACGTACGCCACACTGTCCGCATGACTCCTACGACGGAGACCATGGTCGGTATCGGCGGTGCCGCGGAAAGCACCGACATGGTGCTCAACATCGGGCCCCAGCATCCGTCCACCCATGGTGTGCTGCGACTGAGGCTCGTCCTCGACGGTGAACGGATCCAGCACGCGGAGCCGGTGATCGGCTATATGCACCGCGGCGCGGAGAAGCTCTTCGAGGCGCGCGACTACCGGCAGATCATCATGCTGGCCAACCGCCACGACTGGCTCTCCGCCTTCTCGAACGAGCTGGGCGTGGTCCTCGGTGTGGAGCGGATGCTCGGCATGGAGGTGCCCCCGCGCGCGGTGTGGATCCGTACGCTCCTCGCCGAGCTGAACCGCGTCCTGAACCACCTGATGTTCCTCGGGTCGTACCCCCTGGAGCTGGGCGGGATCACCCCGATCTTCTACGCGTTCACCGAGCGCGAGGAGCTGCAGCACGTCATGGAGGAGGTCTCCGGCGGGCGCATGCACTACATGTTCAACCGGGTGGGGGGCCTGAAGGAGGACCTGCCGGCCGGCTGGGCCGCGCGCGTGCGCGCCGCCGTCTCCGGGGTGCGTTCCCGGATGGACCGGTTCGACGGACTGGTCCTCGGCAACGAGATCTTCCGGGGGCGCACCCGCGGGGTCGGGGTGCTCTCCCCGGAGGCGGTGCACGCCTACGGGGTGAGCGGGCCGATCGCCCGTGCCTCCGGTGTCGACTTCGACCTGCGCCGGGACGAGCCCTACCTCGCGTACGGGGAACTCCAGGACACCCTGAAGGTCGTCACGCGGCGGGAGGGCGACTGCCTGGCCCGTTTCGAGTGCCTCCTGGAGCAGACCCACAACGCGCTCGACCTCGCGGACGCCTGCCTGGACCGGCTCGCGGAGCTGCCGCCGGGCCCGGTCAACCAGCGGCTGCCCAAGGTCCTGAAGGCCCCCGAGGGCCACACGTACGCCTGGACCGAGAACCCCCTCGGCATCAACGGCTACTACCTCGTCAGCAAGGGCGAGAAGACGCCGTACCGGCTGAAGCTGCGCTCCGCCTCGTACAACAACATCCAGGCGCTCACCGAGCTGCTGCCGGGGACGCTGGTCGCGGACATGGTGGCGATCCTGGGGTCGCTGTTCTTCGTGGTGGGGGACATCGACAAGTAGGGCGGTGGGCTGCCGGATGGCGGGCTGCCGGGTGGCGGGCTGCCGGGTGGCGGCCCGCTGTCCGACGGCCGGCTGTCCGGCGACCGGCCCGCTACCCGGCGGGCCGGTCGCCGTCGGGCAGCGGGTCCGGGATGCCCACCGGCTGGACCAGCCAGCCGAAGTCGCCCAGTCCGCCCCGGGCGGTCAGCTCGGCGGCCTCGCCCGCGCCCGCCAGGGCCCGTACGTAGGCCGCCGGGTCCGTACCGGCCAGGGACAACGGCGGCCGCTCCCCGCTCACGCCCAGCGCCCGCAGCGCCTCCCGCTGGCTCAGCAGCCGGCCGCCCGGCAGGGCGCACGCGTCCAGCGCCACGTGGGCGGTGAGGTCGCAGGAACCGTCCGGCACGGGGGCCGTCTCCCGGCCGTCCCTGAAGCCCGTCAGCGTGCCGAAGGGCGGCCGTGCCGCCGCGCTGTGCCCGTAGTCGACGGCGACGGCGAGACCGCGGTCCAGCCCCGCCACGGCGGCCGCCCAGGCGGCGTCCCTCGGACGGCCGACCTCGGCCCGGAGCCCTTGCAACGGGGAGCCGGGGGCCGAGGGGGAGCCAGAAGCCGATGGAGCGCCGGGAGCCGATGGGGCGCCGGGAGCCGTGAGCGGCCACCACCGCGCCAGCCACCGCGCGTCCGCCCCCGCCACCGGCTCTCCGAGGGCCTCCGTCCCGTCCGCGTCCACGAGGACGAGCCGGGGCACCCCGTGGGCGTCCACCTCCACCACGTCCACCGGCACGTTGTCGAGCCACTCGTTGGCGAACAGCAGCCCCGTGACGCCCGGCGGCGGCTGCGGGAGCCACTCGACGCGGCGATCGAGACCGGCGGGGCGGGCGGCGCGCTCGACCGCGTACCCGCGCGCGCGGGAGCCCGTATCGGCGGGGAGCGCCCGCAGGACCGCGGTCACCAGCTCGCCGCGTCCCGCGCCCATGTCGACGAAGGCGAGTTCGGCGGGGCGGCCGAGCGCCTCGTCGACGAGCCCGAGCAGCCGGGCCACGGCCCCCGCGAAGAGCGGTGACGCGTGCACCGAGGTACGGAAATGACCGGCGGGCCCCTCCGGCCGGCGGTAGAAACCGGAGGGCCCGTACAGCGCCTCCTCGGTCGCCCGGCGCCACCCGCGCGCCCCGGCCGCTGTCTCACACCGCACCGCGCCCGCACCCGCTTCCCGTCGTCGTCATCGGGCCAGGCTAAAGGCCGGATGCACGACGGCCTCCACCTTGGGGAGTACACGCGCCGGTCACGGATCGACCCTCCGGTTGACCCCTGCACACAACACGCTTCCCTACGCTGGGTCACGTGCAGCGCCTCTATGATTTTCTCCGCAGGCACCCGACCCTGGTCGACGGCTTCTGGGCCGTCGTCCTGTTCGGGATCTCGGTCGTGAGTGGAACGGCCGGGCAGGAGGGCATCGGGACCGACCTCCCGGTGGTGACCGTCCCGATCACCCTCCTGCTGTGCCTGGTGATCGCGCTGCGCAGGCGCATGCCCGAGACGATGCTGGTCCTCGCCGTCTCCCTGGGCGCGGCGCAGCTGGTGCTGGACATGCCGCTCGTGCCGGCCGACTTCGCGCTGCTGGTGATCACCTTCACGGTCGCCTCGAACGGCACCCGGTGGGCGTCCCGGCTCGCCCTGACGGCGGGCCTGTGCGCGGCCCCGCTGGCGCAGCTGCGCTGGCCGGAGGAGCACATCGGCGTCGGCGGCCGGATCGCGGTGGTGATCTTCCAGACGGTGCCCTTCGCCCTCGCCTGGGTCCTCGGCGACTCCCTGCGGACCCGCCGCGCCTACTTCGCGCAGCTGGAGGAGCGGGCCGCCCGGCTGGAGAGGGAGCGCGAGGCACAGGCCAAGGTCGCGGTCGCCGCCGAGCGCGCCCGGATCGCCCGCGAGCTGCACGACGTGGTCGCGCACAACGTCTCGGTGATGGTGGTGCAGGCCGACGGGGCCGCGTACGTCCTCGACTCCGCGCCCGACCAGGCGAAGAAGGCCCTGGAGACCATCTCCGGGACGGGCCGGCAGGCCCTCGCCGAGATGCGCCGCCTGCTGGGCGTCCTGCGCACCGGCGAGCACCAGGAGTCCGGCGAGTACGTGCCGCAGCCCGACGTGGAACAGCTCGACGACCTGATCGAGCAGTGCCGGACCTCCGGCCTCCCCGTCGACTTCAGGATCGAGGGCA
Source organism: Streptomyces beigongshangae (assembly GCF_019710745.1). Classification (GTDB taxonomy): domain Bacteria; phylum Actinomycetota; class Actinomycetes; order Streptomycetales; family Streptomycetaceae; genus Streptomyces; species Streptomyces beigongshangae. The sequence goes on along the minus strand of NZ_JAHKJW010000101.1, from coordinate 10,378 downwards.
CTCCGCGGCCGCTGCCCAGCGGCGTCGAGCTGACCGCGTACCGCATCGTGCAGGAGGCCCTCACCAACACCCGCAAGCACGGGGGGCCCAACGCGGGCGCGAGCGTGCGCCTGGTCTACTTCGACGACGGGCTCGGCCTGCTCGTCGAGGACGACGGCAAGGGCGCTCCGCACGAGCTGTACGAGGAGGGCGGGGTGGACGGCCAGGGCCACGGCCTGATCGGTATGCGGGAGCGCATCGGCATGGTCGGCGGCACCCTGGACGCCGGGCCGCGTCCCGGCGGAGGCTTCCGCATCAGCGCGCTGCTCCCGCTGAAGCCCGCCCGTTGACACGTGTTGGCATGTGCTGACACGTGCACGTCCCATGAACCCCGACCGGAGGACCTCCCCATGCCGATCCGCGTGATGCTCGTCGACGACCAGGCGCTGCTGCGCACCGGCTTCCGGATGGTGCTGGACGCCCAGCCGGACATGGAGGTCGTGGCGGAGGCGGGCGACGGCGTGGAGGCCCTGCGGGTACTGCGCGGGGCGGCCGTCGACGTGGTCCTGATGGACGTCCGGATGCCCAAGCTGGACGGCGTCGAGACGACCCGCCGCGTCTGCTCGGACCCGAACCCGCCGAAGGTGCTGATCCTGACCACCTTCGACCTCGACGAGTACGCCTTCTCCGGGCTCAAGGCGGGCGCCTCCGGCTTCATGCTCAAGGACGTGCCGCCCGGCGAGCTCCTCGCCGCGATCCGCTCCGTGCACAGCGGGGACGCGGTGGTCGCGCCCTCGACGACCAGGCGCCTGCTCGACCGGTTCGCGCCGCTGCTGCCCGCCGCGGGCAAGGAGCCCCAGCACAAGGAGCTGGAGCGGCTCACCGGCCGCGAGCGCGAGGTCATGATCCTGGTCGCGCAGGGGCTGTCGAACGGCGAGATCGCGGCCCGGCTCGTCCTCTCCGAGGCGACGGTCAAGACCCACGTGGGCCGCATCCTCACCAAGCTGGGCCTGCGCGACCGCGTCCAGGTCGTGGTCCTGGCGTACGAGACGGGACTGGTACGGGCCGGGGGGCAGGGCGGCTGAGGGGGAGGGCCGGGCGCCGGGCGGGGGTGCACCGGTCGGGGAGCGCGGGGCGTGCGGGTCAGCGGAGGATTCCCTCCAGGAAGTCGCTGCCCAGGCGGGCCACCATCGTGACGTCCAGCTGGTGCAGGACGTACCGTCCGCGGCGGCGGGTGGTGAGCAGGCCCGCCTTCTTCAGCACACCCAGGTGCCGGGATATCTCGGGAGCCGTCATACCGTACGTCTGCGCCAGCTCGCCCGTGGTGAACGCGCTGCGGGCAAGGCTCCGGCACAGTCGCATCCGCGTCGGATGTGCCAGGGCGGTCATCCGCAGGGTCAGCTGCTCGACGGAGGTCGGCACCGACAGTTCGGGCGAGCCGACCGGGTAGTGGATCACGGGTTGCCAGCCGTACCGGTGCAGCACCGTGAGGTGCGGCCAGCCGAGGCTCGTCGGCACCAGCAGCAGACCGCCGTCCCGGATCGCGGTGCGGCCCTCGCCCAGCTTGTCGACGACGATCCGGCCGCCGGCCTCGTCGAGCGCCACCGCGGGCGACACCGACGCCAGCGCCTCGGCCAGGCCCCGGCGCCCGAGCAGGTCCGTCTTGCGGCGGGCGTCCGCCGTGAGCTGGTGGCGCAGCCGTGACCAGGTCTCGGCGAAGAACGCCTCGTCGCAGTCCTCCAGGAACTGCCGCAGCCAGGCCCGGATCCGCGGCGGATCGGCCAGCAGCCGCTCGGTGAACTCCGCCGGCCGGGGCCCGCGCGCGGCGGCGAGCTCCAGGGCCCGTCTCCGGGAGCCGGCGTCGGCGAGGGCGCCGGCGCCCCGCACGTCGTACGGGAGCGCGCAGGTGAACTCCAGCGCCGCGTCCACGAACTGCTCGTCGGTCAGCTTGTCGATCAGGTCCAGCTCCTCCGCGAGGGTGGCACCGGGGAGCGCGATGCCGCCCGCCGCGCCCGGGTACGGGAGGAACACGTCCGAGAACGTCGTCCGCCACAGGAAGTCGGCCTCGCACATCCGGTCGGCCAGGCGCGGGTCGAGCCGGGCGGTCACACCGGCCGCCCAGCCCTGCAGGCCGGGGTGGTGGCCTGGCTCGGACAGCGCGTGCAGTGCCATGCACAACTCACCCAGGGGCGAGGGCACGACGGCCACCCGCTCCCTGCGCAGCCCGGAGATGTCGATGGTCACGCTCATGACCTCATGGTGCACCCCGCCGCCGACGACGCGGCCGCCGATTGACGAGCGCCGTCAATCGGGGAGTCGGGGAGGAAAGGGGAGGCGAGGGGAGAGGCGGCGAGGGGGCGCGGTCCGGCCGGACGGGTCAGCGGGGCAGCCGCGCCGCGAACCCCGCCGCGGCGGCCCGTACGTCGTCCGCCGTCCACTCCAGGCCCGGCGCGCCCACCGTGACCTCCGTGTGCGCCAGGCCGGGCCCACCCCGCACCCAGACCTGCGGGAAGAGGGAGACGCCCGTCTCCTCCGCCTGGCGCATCCCCGCCGCGTTCAGGACGCCGTCCCCGTACGGCAGCCACACCTGGAACTGGTGCGTGTGCGGCTCCTCCGGGTGGACCCGCGCCCAGGGCAGCCCGGCCCCGGCGAGCCCCTCCCGCAGCGCCGCGGCGACCACGCGCGCGTGGGCCACGTACTCCGGGAGCCGGGGCAGTTCCCTCTCCAGGCCGATCAGCGCGGACAGGACGGTGGGGAACTGCTGCAGCACCTGCCCGCCGTACCGGTGGCGCCATGCCTTCGCCTCGTCGACCAGCGTCCCGGGGCCCGCGAGCGCGGCGCCCCCGAAGCCGCCCAGCGACTTGTAGAAGGACATGTAGACGCTGTCCGCGAGAGCCGCGATCTCGTCCAGGGGGCGGCCGAAATGGGTGGCGCACTCCCACAGGCGGGCGCCGTCCACGTGCACCACGGCGTCGCGTTCGCGGGCCGCGTCCGTGACGGCGACCAGTTCCTCCCAGGTGGGCAGGGTGAAACCGGCCTCCCGCAGGGGCAGTTCCAGGAAGAGCGTCCCGAAGGGCTCGCCCAGGTCGCGCACCTCGTCGGCGGAGGGCGTCCGCGGCTCGCGCGTCGGATGGACGGTCCGCAGGCCGCCGAGGGTGCTCAGGGCGTGCCGTTCGTGGATCTCCGGATGGGACAGGGGGTGCATCGCCACCGTCGCGTTGCCCGTACGCCCCGCCCAGCAGCGCAGCGCGACCTGCTGGGCCATGGTGCCCGAGGGGAAGAAGGCTGCGGCCTCCGTGCCGAGCAGGCCGGCGACCCGCTCCTCCAGGGTCTCGACGATCCTGTCGCCGTACATGTCCACCGGCAGATCGAGGTCGTAGACGTCCGGCGCGCCCTCCGTCAGCCGGGCCAGCAGTTCGCCGACGGTGGAGCGGAAACCGGGCCGCCACAGTGCCCGGCGCGCTCCTCGCCAGGCGACCCTGCGCCGCTCGCGCAGCTGGTCGGCTGTTTCTTCCGGTTCCCCGCCTTTTCCTGGTTCTTCCTGTTCCGCCGCATCGCTCATGCTCCGGATCATCCAGGACACCGCCGCCGAGGTCACCCGGATTCCCCACAGCCCGTGGACGGGAAAACTGCGCAGGGACCGATCGCGTTAGCATGACGAGAAAGCGTCCGGTACCCCGAGCGGACTGGAACGGAAGGCCGCTGCCGAGTGAGTGCATTCCCCCAGCCAGATTCAAGGCCAGACCCCAGGGACCGCCCCGCGCGGCTCACCGTCGGTGTCGTCGGCGCCGGGCGCGTGGGCCCCGCCCTGGCCGCGTCGCTCCAGCTCGCCGGGCACCGCCCCGTGGCCGTGTCCGGGGTCTCCGACGCCTCCAGGCGCCGTGCCGAGCGACTGCTGCCCGACGTGCCGCTGGTGACGCCCGAGCAGGTCCTGGCCCGCGCCGACCTAGTACTGCTCACGGTCCCCGACGACGCCCTGCCGGGGCTAGTGGAGGGACTCGCCGACACGGGTTCCGTCCGTCCGGGGCAACTGCTCGTCCACACGTCCGGCCGGTACGGGACGAAAATTCTGGACCCCGCCCTGCGCGCCGGGGCGCTGCCCCTCGCCCTGCACCCCGCGATGACGTTCAGCGGCACCCCCGTGGACGTGCAGCGGCTCGCCGGCTGCTCCTTCGGGATCACCGCCCCCGCGGAGCTGCGACTGGCCGCCGAGGCCCTCGTCATCGAGATGGGCGGTGAACCCGAGTGGATCGCCGAGGAGGCCCGGCCGCTCTACCACGCGGCCCTCGCGCTCGGTGCCAACCACCTGGTCACGCTGGTCGCCCAGTCCATGGACCTGCTGCGCGCGGCGGGGGTCGACGCCCCGGACCGGATGCTGGGCCCGCTGCTGGGCGCCGCCCTGGACAACGCCCTCAGGTCGGGCGACGCCGCGCTGACCGGACCGGTCGCGCGCGGCGACGCGGGTACGGTCGCGGCGCACGTCGCCGAGTTGCACAAGCACGCGCCGCAGACCGTCGCCGGCTATCTGGCGATGGCCCGCGCGACCGCCGACCGGGCCCTCGCCCACGGCCTGCTCAAGCCGGAGTTCGCCGAGGACCTCCTGGACGTACTCGCCAACAGGCCCGGCGGTCCGACGGGCTCCACCGGTCCGACGAGCCCCACCTGTCCGACGGGCTCCACCGGTCCCGAAGTCCCCACTGGACCCGAAGACTCCAGCGGTCCCCAAGACTCCAGCGGTTCCGAAAACCCCACCGGTCCCGGAGAACCCACTGATTCCGGAGAACCCACTGATTCCGGAGACCCTGCCGGTCCCGGAGACCTCGCCGGTCCCGGAGACCCCACCGGTTCCGAAAGCCCCGACGGGACCGAAGGAGACGCCCGATGACCACCGTCCTGCTGAGCACCGCCGACGAGCTCCACGCGCGCGTACGCACGGGCCGCCGGGCCGTCGTCATGACGATGGGCGCCCTGCACGAGGGGCACGCCACCCTGATCCGCACCGCCCGGGAGCTCGCGGGCGACGGCGAGGTCGTCGTCACCGTCTTCGTGAACCCCCTCCAGTTCGGCGCGGGCGAGGACCTCGACCGCTACCCGCGCACCCTGGACGCCGACATCAAGATCGCCGAGCAGGCGGGCGCGGACGCCGTGTTCGCCCCCGCCGTGGACGAGGTCTACCCGGGCGGCGAACCCCAGGTGCGCGTCAGCGCGGGACCCATGGGGGAGCGCCTGGAGGGCTCGGCGCGCCCCGGGCACTTCGACGGCGTGCTCACCGTCGTCGCCAAGCTCCTGCACCTCACCAGGCCCGACGTGGCGCTGTACGGGCAGAAGGACGCCCAGCAGCTCGCCCTGATCCGCCGCATGGTGCGCGACCTGAACTTCGGCGTGGAGATCGTCGGTGTCCCCACGGTGCGCGAGGCGGACGGCCTCGCCCTGTCCAGCCGCAACCGCTACCTGTCGGCCGGCGAGCGCCGCACCGCGCTCGCGCTCTCCCGGGCCCTGTTCGCGGGCGGCGACCGGCACGCCGCCCAGGAGGCCCTGCGCGCACGGGCCCGCGAAGTGCCCGCCACGCACGCGCGTGCCGAGGCCCTCAGCGCCATCGGCGAGTCCCGCGCGGCCGCCGACACGCACGCCGTCGCCAAGGCGGCCCCCGGAGGTCCCGCCGCGGTCCGTGCCGCCGCCCGGCTGGTCCTCGACGAGGCGGCCCGCCTCAGCCCTCCGCTCGCCCTGGACTACTTGGCACTGGTCGATCCGTCCGACTTCACCGAGGTCCCGGACGGCTACACCGGCGAGGCCGTCCTCGCCGTCGCCGCCCGGGTCGGCACGACCCGGCTGATCGACAACATTCCGCTGACCTTCGGAGCCGCCTCGTGACCAGCACAGGCATACGCCCGCCCGGTGCCCGCCGCCCTCGACCGGGAGCGCCCCGCGCCGCCCTCCCCCGCCTGCACGCGCCCGCGCCCGGCTGGTCCCTGACGGCCGACGTCGTGGTCGTCGGCTCCGGGGTCGCCGGGCTCACCGCCGCCCTGCGCTGCGAGGCGGCCGGCCTGCGGACGGTCGTCGTCACCAAGGCGCGCCTCGACGACGGCTCGACCCGCTGGGCCCAGGGCGGCATAGCCGCGGCCCTGGGGGAGGGCGACACCCCCGCGCAGCACCTCGACGACACCCTGGTGGCGGGTGCCGGCCTCTGCGACGAGGAGGCCGTCCGCATCCTCGTCACCGAGGGTCCCGACGCCGTCCGCCGCCTCATCGGGACCGGTGCCCGCTTCGACGAGTCCGAGGAGGGCGGCCTGGAGCTGACCCGCGAGGGCGGCCACCACCGCCGCCGGATCGCCCACGCGGGCGGCGACGCGACCGGCGCCGAGATCTCCCGGGCCCTCGTCGAGGCGGTCCGCGCAAGCGGGCGGGACGGGCGCGAAGCGCTCTCGGACGAGGGCGGTGGTGGGCGGCGGGCGGGAATACGCACGGTCGAGAACGCGCTCGTCCTGGACCTCCTCACGGACGCCGAAGGGCGTACGGCCGGCGTCACCCTGCACGTCATGGGAGAGGGCCAGCACGACGGCGTGGGAGCCGTCCGCGCGCCCGCCGTGGTCCTGGCGACCGGCGGCATGGGCCAGGTCTTCTCGGCGACGACCAATCCCTCGGTGTCCACCGGCGACGGCGTCGCCCTCGCCCTGCGGGCCGGGGCCGAGGTCAGCGACCTGGAGTTCGTGCAGTTCCACCCGACCGTGCTGTTCCTAGGCCCGGACGCCGAGGGCCAGCAGCCGCTGGTGTCCGAGGCGGTGCGGGGCGAGGGCGCCCACCTGGTCGACGCGGCGGGTGTGCGCTTCATGGTCGGCCAGCACGAGCTCGCCGAGCTGGCGCCCCGGGACATCGTCGCCAAGGGCATCATGCGGCGCATGCGGGAGCAGGGCGCCCAGCACATGTACCTGGACGCCCGGCACTTCGGCGCCCGTATGTGGGAGCACCGCTTCCCCACGATCCTGGCCGCCTGCCGTGCCCACGGCATCGACCCGGTCACCGAGCCCGTGCCGGTCGCCCCGGCCGCCCACTACGCCTCCGGCGGCGTCCGCACCGACTCCCGCGGCCGTACCACCGTCCCCGGCCTGTACGCGTGCGGGGAGGTCGCCTGCACGGGCGTCCACGGCGCCAACCGGCTCGCCTCGAACTCCCTCCTGGAGGGCCTCGTCTACGCCGAGCGCATCGCGGCGGACATCGCGGACCGCCACCGGGAGCGGGGGGAGAACGCAGAACAGGGGGCGCGGGGGGAGAACGACACCCACGCGCGTGTGCCCGTACCCGTGTCCGTGCCTGCGCCCGTGCCTGCGCCCGTCGAGCAGCCGCAGAAGCCCGCCCACCCGCTGCTCGCCGCCGAGGCGCGGTTCGCGATCCAGCGGGCCATGACGGACGGTGCCGGAGTCCTGCGGTCGGCCGCCTCCCTGGAGACCGCCGCCGACCGCCTGGAACGGCTGCACGCGGACGCCCTCGACGCCCTCGACGAGAACGGCAAGACGGCCGAGCCCGGCGTCGACACCTGGGAGGCGACCAACCTCCTGTGCGTGGCCCGCGTCCTCGTCGCCGCCGCCCGCCTCCGCGAGGAGACCCGCGGCTGCCACTGGCGCGAGGACCGGGGCGAACGGGACGACGAGACCTGGCGGCGTCACATCGTCGTACGGCTCGGTCCCGACAGGACGCTCGCGGTACACACCACCGACACCTCAGACTTCCCCCCGACACTCCCTCCGGCCCGCGACGCCGTCCGCGCCGCGGGGACCCCCACGCCCAGCCCTCAGGAGCAGTGACAGAAGTGAGCACTCCGGACCTTCCCCTCCTCGACGGCGGTGGCTGCGGCGCCGGCTGCGGCTGCGGCGAGTACGGCCCCGACGAGCACGCGCAGTACGCCGAGTACGCCGAGTGCGGGCTCGACCCCGACCTCGCGCAGCTCCTCTCCGAAGCGGGCCTCGATCCCGTCGAGGTCGAGGACATCGCGCACCTGGCCGTGGAGGAGGACCTCGACCACGGCGTGGACGTGACCACGGTCGCGACCATCCCCGGGGACGCCGTCTCCACCGCCGACTTCACCGCCCGCGAGGCCGGCGTCGTGGCGGGCCTGCGGATCGCCGAGGCGGTCGTCTCCGTGGTCTGCACGGACGAGTTCGAGGTCGAGCGGCATGTGGAGGACGGCGACCGCGTGCGGGCCGGACAGCGGCTCCTGAGCGTCACGACCCGCACCCGCGACCTGCTGACGGCCGAGCGCAGCGCGCTGAACCTGCTGTGCCGTCTCTCCGGCATCGCGACGGCCACGCGCGCGTGGGCGGACGTCCTGGAGGGCACCGGCGCGCGCGTGCGGGACACCCGCAAGACGACACCCGGCCTGCGTTCCCTGGAGAAGTTCGCCGTCCGGACGGGCGGCGGTGTCAACCACCGCATGTCGCTCTCGGACGCGGCGCTCGTCAAGGACAACCACGTGGTCGCCGCGGGCGGCGTCGCCCGGGCGTTCAAGGCCGTACGGGAGGCGTTCCCCGACGTGCCGATCGAGGTCGAGGTCGACACCCTGGACCAGTTGCGCGAGGTCGTCGACGCGGGCGCCGACCTGATCCTGCTGGACAACTTCACGCCCGGCGAGTGCGAGGAGGCCGTGGCCCTGGTGGGCGGCCGGGCCCTCCTGGAGGCATCGGGCCGCCTCACCCTGGACACCGCGGCGGCGTACGCGCGCACGGGCGTCGACTTCCTCGCGGTGGGCGCCCTCACGCACTCCTCGCCCATCCTGGACATCGGCCTCGACCTGCGCGACGCCTCCGATGTCGCAGACGTCCCCGACGTGTTCCTGAGCGAGGCTGAGTAGGCATGCTGCTCACGATCGACGTCGGCAACACGCACACCGTCCTCGGGCTCTTCGACGGCGAGGACATCGTCGAGCACTGGCGCATCTCCACGGACGCGCGCCGCACCGCGGACGAGCTGGCCGTGCTCCTGCAGGGACTGATGGGCATGCACCCGCTCCTCGGCGACGAGCTGGGCGACGGCATCGACGGCATCGCGATCTGCTCGACCGTCCCCTCGGTCCTGCACGAGCTGCGCGAGGTGACCCGCCGCTACTACGGCGACGTACCCGCCGTCCTCGTCGAGCCGGGCATCAAGACGGGCGTGCCGATCCTGATGGACAACCCCAAGGAGGTCGGCGCCGACCGCATCATCAACGCGGTCGCGGCGGTCGAGCTCTACGGCGGGCCGGCCGTCGTCGTCGACTTCGGCACGGCGACGACCTTCGACGCGGTCTCCGCGCGCGGGGAGTACGCCGGCGGCGTCATCGCGCCCGGCATCGAGATCTCCGTGGAGGCCCTGGGCGTCCGCGGCGCCCAGCTCCGCAAGATCGAGATCGCCCGGCCGCGCACCGTCATCGGCAAGAACACCGTCGAGGCCATGCAGTCCGGCATCGTCTACGGCTTCGCGGGCCAGGTCGACGGTGTGGTCCACCGCATGGCCCGCGAACTCGCCGAGGACCCGGACGACGTCACGGTCATCGCGACGGGCGGGCTGGCCCCGATGGTGCTGGGCGAGGCGTCGGTGATCGACGAGCACGAGCCCTGGCTCACCCTCATCGGCCTGCGCCTGGTGTACGAGCGCAACATCTCCCGCACCTGACCCCGGCCCCGGCCCCGGCCCCGGCCCTGACCTGACCGGGCCGGGCCCGTCAGGGCCGGCCGGGCCAAGCCCCGCCACCCGGGTGGCGACGGCGGCACGCCGTGCCCGCTCGTTCCGCGGGTTTTGTCTGATTAGCGCGTATCGTCGCGATCATGCCCACGCCTTACGGATCCCGCGGTGGCATGGCGTTCGGAGCGGAGGAGCTGCGTGTGCTCCGCCGTGTGCTCGCTCTCGCCCTGCACCCCAGCCCCGCCTCGGCCCAGGACGTCCAGGACTGCCTCCGCCTCGTGGAGACCGTCGACGAGGCCGCTCGTGAGGGCGCCCGGCTGCGCGCCTTCCTGCTGGCCGATCTCGCCCGCTACCGCGCCGCCCTGCCGGGAACGGCGGCCGGCTTCCTGACGCTCCTGGAGGAGGCCCTCGACACCGGCTACCAGCCGGTCCCCGACGACCTGAGCGCGCTGCGCGCCCTGCGCGGCAGTCCCGTCGCGGCTGCGCTCCTCGACCGCTGTCACACGCTCGCGGAGCAGGACGTGCGCACACGCCTCGCGCTCCTCGCGGTCCCGGCCTCCCGCACCCCCGCCCCCGCTCCCACCTCTGCCCCCGCTCCCGCCCCTGCCCGTACCCGACTGACGGCCCTCCCGGGCGGCCGGACGGCTCCCGCGGCGGCCGCCCCCGTAGCCGCCCCCGCCGTCGCCGCGGCCACCGGCGGGGAACCCGCGGGAAAGCCCGCCGGTGAGCCGGCCGCCCGGCCCGGCCC
>NZ_JAHKJW010000100.1 GCF_019710745.1 Streptomyces beigongshangae | reverse complement strand
ACCGACTCCCGCCGGACCTGCCGACCCCGCCGCGCCTGCCGGCCCCGCCGCCCCCGTCGGCAGGCGCCCGCCCGGGGCCCGGGCCGCCGCCCGGAGCCTTCGTCCCGCCCGGGTGCCCAGTGGGGTCAAAGCCGCCTCCCCGTCGGGCCGCAGGCGTCCCGCGGCCCGGCGCAGTACCTCGTACGGGCCGCCGGGGAAGCGGCCGACGAGGACGGCGAGGAGGCCGATCACCGCCGCCGCGGCCCCGCCCCGGGCGCCCGCGTCCAGGCCGACCAGGAGCGCCGCCGCGAGCAGCGCGCCCAGAACGCTGTCGGCGCCGAGCACGACGACCGCGGCGAACCACAGCAGACCGCGGACCGGGTCGTACGCCGCCGGGTCGAAGGCGCGCAGGCCCATGCCGAGCATGCCGCCGCCCAGCGCGGCCAGGGCGGCACCCGCCACGAAGGCCGTCAGCTTGAGCGCCGGGACGCGCACGCCCGCCGCCGACGCGCCCGCCTCGTGGTCCCGCAGGGCGGCGAGCGCCCGGCCCGTACGGCCCCGGCGCAGCGTGTGGGCGGCCGCCAGCGCGCCCGCCAGGAGCACCAGTTCGAGCACGTAGTAGGCGCGGTCGTCCTCGAATCCCGCCGGGCGCCCCAGGGCCAGGCCCGCCGTCGCGTACGGCTGGGCGAGGACGAAGCGGCTGACGCCGACGCCCACCGCGAAGGTCGCGAGGGCGAGGGCCAGGCCGTGGCGGCGGATGGCGGGCCAGCCGGTCAGCAGCCCCAGCGGGGCCACCAGCAGCACGGCGACGAGGAGCGCGGCCAGCTCCGGGAGTTCGGGCAGGAGCGGGAAGCGGCCCGCCGCGAGCAGNCTCCGGGAGTTCGGGCAGGAGCGGGAAGCGGCCCGCCGCGAGCAGCGCGGTGAACAGGGCGCCCAGACCCGCGTACGCGGCCTGGCCCAGCGAGATCTGGCCGCCGCGGCCCGTCACGACGACCAGGGAGAGCAGGACGACGCCCAGGGCCGGCACCTGGACGGACGTGTGCAGGTCCTGGCCCGCGAAGCCCAGGGGCAGCAGGAACAGCACCGCCGCGACGATCCACGCGCCCGGCGGGGTCGCCACCCGGGCCGTCGCCGTGCGCGGGAGGGCGTCCCGGGTGCCGATGCCCGGCAGCACCAGGGCGGCGATCAGCAGGGCCACCACGAAGAGGTTCGCGCCCACCGCCTGGAGCAGCGGTTCCAGCCGGCCCCCCGGGTGCAGCCGGGTCAGCTGGCTCTGGGCGACCCCGATCCCCAGGGCCACCACCACGGCCACCGGCAGACTGCGCATCCGGGCGGCCACCGCGACCGCCACCACCTCCATCACCAGCAACGGCATGCCGTACGGATCCAGGCGCACGTACGGGGCGAGCAGCACCCCCGTCAGCCCCGCGGTGAACGAACCGAACGCCCAGCCCGCCGCGGCCACCCGGTCGGCGCCGACGCCGGCCAGCACGGCGAGCGGGCGGTCGTCGACGACCGCCCGCAGCTCGCGGCCGAAGCGGGTCCGGCGGATCACCGCGCCCACGCCGGCGGCCAGGAGGAGCGTCACCGCCAACCGGCCCCAGGGCTCCGCGGGGAGCAGCGTCGGCGCGTCCGGGCGCGCGCCGGGGCCCCAGACGAGCACCGCCCCGCCGACGAGGAGGACGAAGACGCCGACGGACGCGACGAGGGTCTGCGCCGGATCGCCGCCGAGGACGGACAGGGGCCGGAAGACGTACCGTTCCAGCGCCACGCCGATCGCCGGGGCGACCACGAGCAGGGTGAACGGCGCGGCGAGCGCGAGCGGCCAGTCCCACTCGACGGTGAGCTGGCGCAGCAGGCAGGCGCAGACCATCGCGACGGCGCCGTGCGCGAAGTTGAGCACGCCGGTCGCCCGGTGGGTGACGACCAGCCCGATCCCGGTGAGCGCGGCGGCACCGCCCACGGAGAGCCCGGCGAGGGTGAGGTCGTACGTCAGCGAGGCCATCAGCCGGCCGCACCGGACGGCGGGTCGTCCGGTGCGTCCGGTGCGTCCGGTCCGCAGATCGGGCAGGGGCCGAGGCCGCCGCCCGCGAGGACCCGGGGGTCGACCGGCAGGGCCTCGGGCTTCCCGGCGACGAGCGGGCAGTCCGCGCGGTGCCACAGGGTGCCGCCGGGCACCATCAGCAGGTCCGCGGCGACCGCCACGGGTTCGGTCGCCGCCCGCCCGGCCCCGTCCGCGTCGTCGGCGCCGGCCGCCACCAGGAGTCCGTACAGCTCCTCGACGCGGGCCGCCGCGAGGGCGCCGCGGCCGTGGGCGAGGAGGACCGTGCCGGCGACGATCAGGGCCGCCCCCGGCACCGTGCAGGACGCGAGGTACGGCAACTGCCGCTCCGCGTACCGTTCGCCGGAGATCCCGTACCAGCCGAGGACGCACAGCACCGCGCCCGCGGCGAGCGCGGCCCACCCGGCCCACAGGACGGGACGCACGTTCCGCGGTCGAGCAGTCCGCATGGAGGCTCCACATGATGGGTCCGGCCGTCTTCCAAGTCCGCCGATGCACCAGCACTATGCCTTCTGGAAGCTGACCCTGAAAGCTCCGGGCGCACACGGTCCGGACCGACACCCGGTGGTGAGCCAGATGGTTCTCGGGAGCGACCTCAGGCGGGGAGCGGGGCGGGGGCTGGCGGTCCTCGTCCTCGCCGCGGCCCTCACGGCGTGCGGCGACGACAGCGGCGGTGACGAGACGGATCCGCCCCCGCCCTCCCCGGAACGGCCGACCACGGCCGAGCCGGCTCCGAGCGCGAGCGCGCCGGACGACCCGGCGGCGGCCGAGAAGGAGATCGAGGAGAACTGGAAGAAGTTCTTCGACCCCGCGGTGCCGATGGGGGACAAGCCGGCCCTCCTGGAGAACGGCGACGCGATGGGCCAGGTCCTGGAGAGCTTCAGCGGCGACGAGCGCGGCGGGCAGGTGGAGGCGGAGGTCGGCGAGGTCGCCTTCACCTCGCCGACCGGGGCGGACGTCACGTACACGCTCACCCTGAAGGGCGCCACGGTCATGCCGGACGCCGCCGGGACCGCCGTCGAGCAGGACGGCACGTGGAAGGTGTCCGTCAAGACGCTGTGCGGCCTCGTCGGTCTGAGCGGCAATGCGTCGCCGGGCCCGGGTTGCTGAATCCGCTGCCGCGGTCCTGCTGCTCCTGGCGGGCACGGCCTGCGGCAGCCGCCTGCCGGAGAGCGACTTCGGGGACCGGCCGGAGCGGGCACCGGCCCGCGCCACGGCGGAGCCGATCCGGGTGGGCATCGTCACGAGTGCCACGAGCCCGGTCGGCGGTGACGCCTTCACCGGCCCGCGGGACGGCGCGAAGGCGTACTTCGACGCCCTGAACGCGCGCGGCGGCGTCGCCGGGCGCAGGGTCGAGGTCCGTACGTGCGACGACGGCGGCAGCGGCGTCGGCAACAACGAGTGCGTGCACCGGCTCGTCGACGAGGACGAGGTGGTGGCCCTCGTCGCCACGACCGTCCTCGACTACGCGGGCGCCTCCCGCGTGGCCCGCGCGCGCGTGCCCGACATCGGCGGACAGCCCGTCGGCGCGGCCTACGACACCTACCCGCACCTCTACGGGATCTACGGCAGCCTCGCCCCGCGGAACGGGAAGCCGGGCTGGGACGGCAAGCTGTACGGCGGCACCGAGGTCTACCGCTGGTTCAAGCGGGAGCACGGCGCCCGTACGGCGGCCGTCGTCTCGTACAACCAGCCCGCGTCGGCGGCGTACGCCCGGCTCGTCGTCCGGGGCCTGGAGGCCGAGGGGTACGAGGTCGTCACCGAGCAGGTCGACTTCGCGCTGCCCAACTTCCGCGCCGTGGCGGCCGACCTGAAGGAGCGGGGGGCCGACCTGGTCTTCGACGCCATCGACACCCACGGCAACGCCCGGCTGTGCGAGGCGATGGACGACGTGGGCGCCGAGGTCCTGGCCAAGGTCACCAACGTGCAGAACTGGACGTCCACCGTCCGCGAGGACTACGAGGACGCGCCGCGCTGCCGCAACACCCTGTGGGCGACGGGCGCGAGCCGCAACCACCAGGACACGGGCCACGCCGCCGTACGGGAGTTCCGGGACGGCACCCGGCACCTGAGGACCCGCTCCCAGTGGCAGCTGGAGGGCTGGGCCGCCGCGATGTGGTTCACGGACGCGGCCCGGTCCTGCGCCGGAGCGGGCGTCACGCGCGCGTGCGTCGACCGGTTCATGGCCGGGGGGAAGCCCTACACCGCCGACGGCCTGCTGCTGCCGGTCCGGTTCGAGCACCTGCCCGAGCCGCCCAGGACGCGCAGGACGTGCCTGTCGGTGGCCCGCTGGCAGGACGCCCGGGGATGGGTCGGCCAGGGGGACATGGACCGCGAGTGCCAGGAGGTTCCGCAACTGCCCTACGAGCCCTGATGCGCACAGGGGCCGAGAGGTTCCCCCGCCGGGTTACCGATGGTGCAACTCTTGGGGAACAGAGTGGTAAGGCCCCCCAACCATCCCGCCGGTTCCCCTGTCTGACCTTGCGGTAGCTGGACGAGCCGGAGATACGGGGACGCATGCAGATTTCCTTCCTGATACACAACGCCTACGGAATCGGCGGGACGATCCGGACGACGTACAACCTTGCGAACACCCTGGCCGAGCAGCACGACGTCGAGATCGTCTCCGTCTTCCGCCACCGCGAGGAGCCCGTCTTCGCGTGCGACCCGCGGGTGGGCCTGCGCCACCTCGTCGACCTGCGCAAGGACGGTCCCGGCTACGAGGGGGACCGTCCCGAGTACCGGGAGCCGGCCCGGACCTTCCCGAAGGAGGAGATCCGCTACGGCCAGTACAGCGCCCTGACCGACCGCCGTATCGCGCGGCACCTCTCGACGGTCGACGCCGACGTCGTGGTGGGCACCCGCCCCGGACTGAACGTGCTCCTGGCCCGGCAGACCCGGCGCGGCCCCGTCCGCGTCGGCCAGGAGCACCTCACGCTCGACAGCCACTCCGCCGGGCTGCGCGCGGAACTGCGCGCCGCGTACCCCCGGCTCGACGCGGTCACCACGACCACGGAGGCGGACGCCCGCGCGTACCGCGCGAAGATGCGGCTGCCCGGCGTGCGGGTGGAGGCCGTGCCCAACTCGGTGCCCGTGCCCGCCGTGGCGCCCGCGGACGGTTCCGCGAAGTGGGTCGTGGCGGCCGGCCGCCTCGCCCCGGTCAAGCGGTACGGCCTCCTGATCAGGGCCTTCGACCAGGTACGCGCCCAGCGGCCCGACTGGCGCCTGCGGATCTACGGCAGCGGGAAGCAGAAGGACAAGCTGCGCCGTCTGATCGACGACCTCGGCCTCTACAACCACGTGCTGCTGATGGGACCGGCCCACCCCATCGAGCCGGAGTGGGTCAAGGGCTCCGTCGCCGCCGTCACCTCCAGCATGGAGTCCTTCGGCATGACCATCGTCGAGGCCATGCGCTGCGGCCTGCCCGTCGTCTCCACCGACTGCCCGCACGGCCCGGGGGAGATCATTGACAACGGTGTCGACGGGCGGCTGGTGCCGGTCGGGGACGTCGGGGCCATCGCCGGCGGCCTGCTCGAACTCATCAACGACGACGCGCTGCGCCGGCAGATGGCGGACGCGGCGCTCAAGGCGTCCGAGCGGTTCGACCCGGCGCGGATCGCCGAGCGCTACGAGTCGCTCTTCAGCGGTCTCGTCACCCGGAACCGCGGTTCGGTGACCGGCCGGATGCGCGGCCCGCTGCACCGCACCAGGGGGGCGCTGCTCGGCGGCGCGTACGCCGTCCGGGGCGCCGGACTGTCCGCACTCGGCAAGGAGCGTTCCGCATGATGGCCGTGACTTCGCAGGCCGTGACTTCGCGGACCGCGGACCGGACCGCCGGGGAGGGTGCCGTCGTACCCCCGCGCGCGGACTGCGTCGCGGACCCCGCGGGCGGGCTCGTCCTCGACCTGACCGGATTCGGTGACGCCGATGGCGCGCACCTCGTGCTGCGGCACCGCGACGGCGGCCAGGAGGTCCGGCTGCCGCTCGCACCGGCCGCCGACGGCCGGCCGCGTGCCGTGCTGCCCGGCGGCGCGGAGCTGCCCGAGGGCTGCTGGGACGCCTTCGCGCAGAGCGCCGGCGGTACGGCGGAGCGCCTGGTGTCCGGCCTCAACGACCTGCGCTCGCTCGTCGACCGGGTGCCGGACGGGGCGGACGACCGGATCGGCGTCCGCATCCCGTACGCGACCAAGCACGGCAACCTCTCCGTCCGCAGCTGGCTGCGCGCCCCGCACGCGGAGGCCGGTGAACTCCACCCGGGACAGGAGGCGCTGGAGGTCCGGGGCCGGGTGTACGGGGCCGCGCTCACCCCGGACGCGTACGCCGAGCTGGCCGGCCGCGCGGGGGAGGAGCCCCGCAGGGCCGGGGTCCACCGGGACGGGGCGGAGTTCCGTTTCACCGTGGTCTGGGCCGGGCTGCCCCAGGGGGACCGGGACCTGTGGCTGCGCCCGGCGGGGGAGGACGGGCCGCGGGTGCGGATCGCACGGCTGCTCGACGACATCGTGGACAAGCAGTCCGTTCTCGTCTACCCGAAGGTCACGCTGGAGACGGAGCGGGGCGCGGTGACGGCCGGACCGTACTACACGACCGACAACGACCTCGCGGTGACGGTCACCGCGGCAGACTCCTAGGAGCGCGGGAGCCCCTGGAGCCCGTCGGCCGGGACGGTCAGTACTGCTCGGGACCGGTCGACGGGCGCTCCTGACCGAAGCGGATCTGTGGGCTGTCCTCCTGGCCCGAGCGGGTCTGGGGCGGGGTGATCGCCGCGAACCGCGGATGGTGCAGGTCGAACGCCGGCGACTCGGAGCGGATCCGGGGCATCGTGGTGAAGTTGTGCCGCGGCGGCGGGCACGAGGTCGCCCACTCCAGCGAGCGGCCGAAGCCCCACGGGTCGTCGGCGTCGACCTTCTCGCCGTACCTGGCCGTCTTCCACACGTTGTAGAGGAACGGCAGCGTCGACAGGCCCAGCAGGAACGCGCCGATCGTCGAGACGGTGTTGAGCGCGGTGAACCCGTCGGCCGCCAGGTAGTCCGCGTAGCGGCGCGGCATGCCCTCCGCGCCCAGCCAGTGCTGCACCAGGAACGTGGTGTGGAAGCCGGTGAAGAGCGTCCAGAAGTGCAGCTTGCCGAGCCGCTCGTCGAGCATCTTCCCGGTGAACTTGGGCCACCAGAAGGAGAAGCCCCCGAACGTCGCGAAGACGACGGTGCCGAACACCACGTAGTGGAAGTGCGCGACCACGAAGTACGTGTCCGTGACGTGGAAGTCCAGCGGCGGCGAGGCCAGGATCACCCCCGTCAACCCGCCGAACAGGAACGACACCAGGAAGCCCGTCGCCCAGAGCATGGGTGTCTCGAAGGACAGCGACCCCTTGAGCATCGTGCCGGTCCAGTTGAAGAACTTCACGCCCGTCGGCACCGCGATCAGGAACGACACGAACGAGAAGAACGGCAGCAGCACCGCTCCCGTCGCGAACATGTGGTGGGCCCACACGACCACGGACAGACCCGTGATGGCCATCGTGGCGCCGACCAGGGTCAGATAGCCGAAGATCGGCTTCCTGCTGAAGACCGGGATGATCTCCGTGATGATCCCGAAGAACGGCAGCGCGATGATGTAGACCTCGGGATGCCCGAAGAACCAGAAGAGGTGCTGCCACAGCAGCGCCCCGCCGTTGGCCGAGGCGAAGACCTGCGAGCCGAACCGCCGGTCCGCCTCCAGCACCAGGAGCGCCGCGGCGAGCACCGGGAACGCCAGCAGGATCAGGATCGACGTGAACAGCGTGTTCCACGTGAAGATCGGCATCCGGAACATCGTCATCCCGGGGGCGCGCATCCCGATGATGGTCGTCAGGAAGTTCACCGCGCCGAGGATCGTGCCGAAGCCGGCCAGCGCCAGGCCCATGATCCACATGTCGGCCCCGATACCGGGCGACCGCTCCATGCTGTTCAGCGGCGCGTACGCGAACCACCCGAAGTTCGCCGGTCCCGAGGGCACCAGCAGCGAGCCCAGCACGATCAGCCCGCCGAAGAGGAACAGCCAGTAGGACAGCATGTTCAGCCGGGGGAAGGCGACGTCCGGGGCGCCGATCTGCAGCGGCATGATCTCGTTGGCGAACCCGGCGAAGGTCGGCGTCGCGAAGAGCAGCAGCATGATCGTGCCGTGCATGGTGAACATCTGGTTGAACTGGTTGTTGTCCAGGAGCTGTGTGCCCGGCCGGGCCAGCTCGGCCCGCATCAGCAGCGCCATCGCACCGCCGATCAGGAAGAACGCGAACGACGTGATCAGGTACAGATGCCCGATCTTCTTGTGGTCGGTCGTGGTGAGCCAGTCCACGACCAGCCGCCCCGGCCGCCTCACCGGTGCGGGCCGTACCGCCGCGTGAGCGGTGTCCGTCCCCATCCCTGCCCCCTCGCTCGCTCGTCGCGCCCGGGCCTCCTGAAGCTGACCGCCATGATGCTCGCGGGCACCGCGCTCCGACAGAGGGCGTACGGGGGTTCTGTGCCCGGCCCGTGCATTTCCTGTGGCGGGCCGCCTTCCGCCGGGCGCCCGGGAATCGGAAAGGAAAGGCGCGGACGCGTGTTCGCCGCTCTGCTTTCCGGCCGGTTATTCCGGGGTGCGGACGAGATGGCACCGGTTACTTCGGAATTGCGTGCGAAGGTGGCCGGAACGCCACCGAAACCGCCCGTACGGGTGAGGGCGCTCGGCCGGAACGGGTGTCCGGGTGTCGACGTACCGTGACAGAAGCGTGACCGCGCAGGTACCGGTGACGGATGGTGGCGGACCCGGGGTTCCCCGTCCGCACCGCGGCGCCTACCGTGGCGGCATGGCACCGATTCCCACTCCTTCCGCAGAGCCCTCCGACACTCCGGACGCGTACGTCGGACTGGAGGCGAGCGGCGCCGAGCAGCAGGCGCGCCGGCGGGGCTGGTCCACCGTGCGGTCGCTGCCGCCGGGGGCGATCATCACGATGGAGTACCGCGCCGGCCGGCTGAACTTCGAGGTCACCGACGGCCGGGTGACACGCTGCTGGCAGGGCTGACCCCGCCCCTCGGGGGCGCGGGGAACCGCGCGCCGAGCCCCCACCGGCGGACGGCCGGTGTCAGCCCGTGCCCCGTGTTCCGTGCCCCGTGTCTCGCGCCCCGTGGCCCCGTGCCCATGTCCTGTGTCCCGTACGACGGCGAAGGCCCCGGCTCCAGGAGCCGGGGCCTTCGCCGTGCGGGGAAGCGGTGTGTGCGTACCGGTCCGCCCCGCCGCGTTCGTGTGCCGGCCGCCGCTACCCGCCCGTCAGCGGGCGGGCCGAGGCGGTCCCACGTGTCACCCGGTCCGGGTGCGGCGGCCTGCGACTGCCCAGGGGGGTCACCGGCGTGCGCTCCGAGCGGGTCAGGTGCGGGCCCGGCGCGAGATGGCCCTGCGGCCTGGCCGTCCGGGAGGCGGCCACCGGCTCGCGCACCACGGGCTCCTGCTCGCCGGCCGGGTCGGCGGCCGGCGCGAGCACCACGGGCACCTCGACCGGGGCGGCCGGTGCCGGAGCCGGTGCCGGGACCGTCGCCGTGCCGCGGCGACGGCTGCGCCGGGCGTCGCGCAGATCGAAGACGGCGGTCTCGGCGCGTGCGATCAGCGGCTCGAACCAGGGCAGTGCGAGCAGGATCAGCAGCCCCGCGGCCCAGCCCAGCACCACGTCGCTCAGCCAGTGCGTGCCCAGGTACACGGTGGTCAGGCCGACGCCGAGGGAGACCACGGCGGAGAGCGCCGACAGCCAGCGGCGGGCCCGCGGCGTCGAGGCGAGATAGGCCAGGATGCCCCAGGTCACGACGGCGTTGGCGGTGTGGCCCGAAGGGAATATGTCACCGCCCAGCCACATCTCGTTGGAACCGACGCTGGTCGCGTAGTGCGGACCGAGGCGGCCCATGCTGAGCTTGGCGGCGCCCACCGTGACGTTCAGCAGCAGCAGCGAGGTGCCCAGGATGAGCAGCGGGCGCAGGGTGTGCTGCCGCCAGGAGCGCCAGCCCAGCCAGGCCGCGATCATCACGGCGGTGGGGCCCCGCTGGCCCAGCACCACGTAGTAGTCGAGGAACGCGTGGATCTCCGGCCACTGCTGGTACGGCCGGAAGAACATGACCTGCCAGTCGAGCCGGACCAGCCACGAGGTGATCACCACGGCCCACACGATGGCCGCGTAGAAGGCGAGCGTGGACGCGAAGAGGACCACCCGGTGCCGGCTCATCCTGGGCACGTCGATGTGGGCCGGTCGTTCCGGCTCACGGTCCAGCCGGGCGAAGACCCGGTCCAGACGAGTCAGCTTTCGTTCGGTACGCACGCAATCGACGTTACAGCGAGTGAGGGGTGTTCAAGGGCGAAGCACCCTCTTTGTGATGACGATGTGATGTGGCATTGCTCTCAAGAGGTGGTTTATCGCCATCGAATAAGGAAGCCGTCGTCCGCTCTTCCTTCAATTCGATTGATCGTTCCGGAGCGGAGTTTTATGGCGCTTATGAATTCGTTCACCGTCTGCTCGCGTTCTCTTCTCCCGGCGCTCACCGGGCCCACCGGCGACCGGGGGTGATCAGGGCGGACCGGAGCCGTTCAGCCAGAGGGCGCCGTACGCCGCCGACGCCACCGCCGCGCACCCCAGCACCCATGCCGACCTGGACGTACGCAGTCGGGACAGGGCTGTGGCGAGGGGCAGGAGGAGGGGGAAGGCGGGCAGCAGGAGGCGCGGTTTCGAGCCGAAATAGCCGGACGCGCCCAGGGCGAGCACGGTGACGGCCCCCGCGTACACCAGGAGCGGCAGCGGCTGCCGCCGCCGTACGCAGACCACGTACAGCCGGCCGAGCAGGCCGACCCCGGCGACCAGTGCCAGCCCGGCCAGGACCGACGGGAACGAGGTGAACCTGTCGGCGACGAACCGGGCGAACGCGTGGCCGCCGTCGAAACCGTTGCGCCAGCCCGCCTGGACGTCGAGGTAGCCCAGCGGGCCGCCGCCCGTGCGGCGGCCGACCCACAGGACGTAGCCGGCCGCGCCGAGGGGCGCGATCAGCACCGCCAGGGCGCGCCGCCATCCGGACGCGCCGTCCCCTGTCGGCGCGCTTCGCTCCCGTACGAAAGAGGCGGCGGCCGTCACCCATACGGCCGCGACGACCGCCGCGCCCACCGGGCGGGTCAGGCCGGCCAGCGAGGCGAGCAGACCCGCCGTCAGCCAGCGGCCGGTCAGGACCGCGTACAGCGACCAGGCCGCGAGCGCCGTGAACAGCGACTCGCTGTACGTCATCGACTGCACGACCCCGACGGGCAGGACGGCCCACAGCAGCACGGCGCAGATCCCGGCGCGGGGCCCGTGCACGTGGTCCGCGACCGCGAAGATCCCCCAGGCCGCCGCGAGCGAGGCGACCGCGCTCACCAGCAGGCCCGCGTCCGCGTACGACAGCGGGGACACCGCCGACACCGCCCGCTCCAGCCAGGGCAGCAGGGGGAAGAAGGCCAGGTTCGAGTGCACGTCGCCGTTGGGCAGGCGCACCTCGTAGCCGTAGCCCAGTTCGGCGATCCTCGTGTACCAGAGGGAGTCCCAGCGGGCCGAGAGCAGCTGGTGCGCGCTCTTCCCCCCGGCGGCGCTCCACACCGCGAGCACCACCAGGCCCAGCGCGCGCACCGCCGCGTACCCGAGGAGGGCGGGCGCGGCGCGGCGCCAGGACGGCCCCGGGCGGGCCGGCGCGACAGGCGTCTCAAGATCGGTCACGCGCCCGATTATCGAGGGCGCCCGCGGCCGTGCGCCCCGGCCGGGCGGGTCCGGCCCCGGAAGCGTGGCGCACGCCACACGTCCGCGCGGAGAACGTGAGAGGTACGCCACTGGGCACCGACGGGAACTCGCGTACTCTGACGGCTCACTCGCCTCTGCCGCGTGGGCCGGGACTCCGCTCCTCCCGAGCCGCAGCCGCAGGGAGTCCCCACCCGGCGGATCCGCCGGACGCGAGGGAACAGCTGGGAGGTACGTACATGTCCGGGACGACCACGGCCGCAGAGCGTCGCCGTCGGGAGACCGGGGCCGGTGCAGACCGCTGGGTCGTCCTCGTGGTGCTGTGCGTCAGCCTGCTCCTGGTCGCCGTCGACGCCACCGTGCTCCATGTCGCGGTCCCCGCCGTGACCGAGGACCTCACCCCCGGCGCGCTGGAACTGCTCTGGATCGTCGACAGCTACCCGCTCGTCTGTGCCTCGCTGCTGATCCTCTTCGGCACGCTGGGCGACCGGATCGGCCGCAGGCGCGTCCTCCTCCTCGGCTACGCCCTCTTCGGCGTCGCGTCCGCCGCCGCGGCGTTCGCCGACAGCGCGCAACTGCTGATCGCGGCGCGCGCCCTGCTCGGCGTCGGCGGCGCGATGATCATGCCCGCCACCCTGTCCATCCTGCGCCAGGTCTTCCCCGACCGGCGCGAGCGGGCGCTCGCGATCGGCGTCTGGAGCGCCGTCGCCGCGGTGGGCGCGGCCGTCGGACCGCTCCTCGGCGGATTCCTCCTGGAGCACTTCTGGTGGGGCTCGGTCTTCCTCGTCAACATCCCGCTGATGCTGGTCGCCCTGCCCGTCGGACGGCTGCTGCTGCCCGAGTCGACGGGTGAGCGCGACGGGCCCTGGGACATCGCCGGTGCGCTGATGGCCGCCGCCGGACTCTTCGGCGTCGTCCTCGGGGTGAAGCGGCTCGGCGGGGGAGAGACCCCGCTCGGCGTGTACACCGTGGTGCCGCTGGCGGTGGGCGCCGGACTCCTCGTCGCGTTCGTACGGCGGCAGCGGCGGCGCCGGCACCCGCTGGTCGACCTGACGATGTTCGCGCGGCCCGCCTTCAGCACCTCCGTCGGCTGCATCGTGCTGGCGATGCTCGCGCTGGTCGGCCTCGAACTGGTCGCCGCGCAGTACCTCCAGCTGGTGCTGGACCTCTCCCCGCTGGAGACCGGGCTGCGGCTGCTGCCGCTCACCGTCGCCGCGATGGCCGCGGGACTGGCGGGGGCGAAGCTGCTCCAGCGCTTCGGGCCGCGGACCATGGTCTGCTCCGGCTTCTGCCTCACCGCCGCGGCGGTCGTCACGCTGACGGCGATGGGGGGCGACGACAACGCCCCGCTGCTGCTGACCGGGTTCGTGATGCTCGGCTTCGGTCTCGAGGTCACGCTCTTCGGCGCGTACGAGTCGATGCTGAGCGAGGCGCCGCCCGCGCAGGCCGGCGGGGCGGCGGCGATCGGGGAGACGTCGTACCAGCTCGGGGCGGGGCTCGGGATCGCGCTGCTCGGGAGCGTGATGAACGCGGCGTACGCGCCCGGACTCGCGTCCGTCCCCGGCGTCCCCGCCGCGCAGTCCGCCGCGGCGGGGCACTCCCTGGGCGGGGCGTACGAGATCGCCGCGCGGCTCGGCGGGGCGCCGGGGGAGGCGCTGCGGACGGCGGCCCGCCAGGCGTTCGTGCACGGGCTGCACGTGACGCTGCTGGTGAGCGCGGGGTTGCTGCTGGTGGGGGCGGCGATGGCGCTGCGGCTGCCCCGGGGGGTGGAGTGCGGGGAGCCCTCCCCGGCCAAGGACCCCTCCCCGGCCGGGGACCCCTCCCTGGGCGAGGATTCCTCCCTGGGCGGGGACCCCTCCCTGGGTGGGGTGCCCGGACCGCGGGGGGCGGGTGCGTCCGCGCGGGTCGAGTCCGTCAGGTGACGGTCCGTCGTGGTTGTGGACACCTGCGTTTCCCGCCCGCACCGCCCGTTGGGTGCCGCCTGTCCCGTGCGGGTTTCCCGTGGGCGTTTCCCGTGGGGGTCTCCGGCCGTCGGCGCCCGCGGGTCCGTGCCCGGTGAAGGACCCCGTGGCAGCCACCCGCGCACACCCGCTCCAGCGGTCCTGGACGTCTGACACAGCTCGTCGTAACGTCAGGGCCGCCCGTGGTTAACAGTGCTAGTTTTCCCTGTCGGAGGTCTCTCGATGTCCGCTTCCCCTTCTTCCCCGAAGCCGCCGCCGTTCGATCCCGCCGATCCGCTCGGGGTCGACGACCTGCTGAGCGCGGAGGACCTGGCCGTCCGGGACACCGTGCGGGCCTGGGCCGCGGACCGGGTGCTGCCGTACGTCGCCGAGTGGTACGAGAAGGGTGAGCTGCCGGGGATCCGGGAGCTGGCGCGGGAGCTGGGCGGGATCGGCGCCCTCGGGATGTCGCTCGACGGGTACGGGTGCGCCGGGGCCTCCGCCGTGCAGTACGGGCTCGCCTGTCTGGAGCTGGAGGCCGCCGACTCCGGGATCCGCTCGCTGGTCTCCGTGCAGGGATCGCTCGCGATGTACGCGATCCACCGGTTCGGCAGCGAGGAGCAGAGACAGACCTGGCTGCCGCGGATGGCCGCCGGAGAGGTCATCGGCTGCTTCGGGCTGACCGAGCCCGACCACGGCTCCGACCCCGGTGCCATGCGCACGCATGCCAGGCGGGACGGCGGGGACTGGGTCCTCACCGGGCGCAAGATGTGGATCACCAACGGGTCCGTGGCGGGCGTGGCCGTCGTGTGGGCGCGGACCGACGACGGCATCCGCGGTTTCGTGGTGCCGGCCGGCACCCCCGGGTTCTCCGCGCCGGAGATCCGGCACAAGTGGTCACTGCGGGCGTCGGTCACCAGCGAGCTGGTGCTCGACGGGGTGCGGCTGCCCGCCGACGCCGTGCTGCCGGAGGTCACCGGGCTGAAGGGCCCGCTCAGCTGTCTGTCCCACGCCCGGTACGGGATCGTGTGGGGTTCGATGGGCGCCGCGCGGGCGAGTTTCGAGGCTGCGGTGGAGTACGCGAAGACGCGGGAGCAGTTCGGGCGGCCCATCGGCGGATTCCAGCTCACCCAGGCCAAACTCGCCGACATGGCGGTCGAACTGCACAAGGGGATTCTGCTGGCCCATCATCTGGGCCGGCGGATGGACGCGGGACGGCTCCGTCCCGAGCAGATCAGTTTCGGCAAGCTCAACAACGTACGGGAGGCGATCGACATCTGCCGTACGGCACGGACGATCCTCGGCGCCAACGGGATCTCGCTCGAATACCCCGTGATGCGCCACGCGACGAACCTGGAGTCGGTGCTGACCTACGAGGGCACCGCCGAGATGCACCAGCTGGTGCTGGGCAAGGCGCTCACCGGTCTCGACGCGTTCCGGTAGGACGTTCCCGCCGTGGCGCCGGCAGAACCGGTCCGGTGAGCGGCCTTGCCTAGCTCTGGTTGAAGAAGCCGTCCGTGCGGCGGGCAGCGGGCTCCCCGCTGATGATCTCGGTGTCGGCGGGGGTCAGCAGGAAGACCCGGTTCGACACACGCTCGATCGAGCCGCGCAGACCGAAGATCAGGCCGGCCGCGAAGTCGACGACGCGCTTGGCGTCGGCGGGCTCCATGGCCGTGAGGTTCATGATGACGGGGACACCGTCACGGAAGAGCTCACCGATGGCACGGGCGTCCCGGAAGCTGTCCGGGGTGACCGTGCCGATCCGGCGGCCCTTCTCCTCGGCCGTCTCCGAGGCCACCTTGACCCGCGGATCCGTGACCCAGACCTCCCGGCTCCCGGTCTCGGACCCTTCGGCGTAGTCGTCGTCGTAGTAACGCTCGTCATCGTTGTCGTCGACGAGGCCAAGCCAGGCACTCGCCTTGCGCACCGATCCCATGGACGCCTCCTCTCACAGCGGTCTTTCTTCTTTCCGCATCCCCATGGTCGTCCATGATGCGGATGTCGCGCCAAGGGGATAGACGCCGCGCTGGGGTTTCGTGACGGTACTGGTGCACAGCGAATCCGTCGAGAGCCCGCGTACCCCAAGGGTCGTGCGCTACACCGCTGCTGACTGTGAGTGAAATATGATTCTTCACGGCGGACGGGTGACGGCTAGGGCGTACGGGTGAACGGAACGGTCGCCGCGATGCCGCAGCTCAACGTCGTACACACCAGTCGTGCACACCACGGGGGAGCGTCGTGTTCGGAATCGTCAGGCCCTGCCGTCATCGGCTGGGAGAGAACCTCACCACGCAATGGATGGCGCATTTGTGCGGGCTTTGTCTCGCGCTGCGCGGGGACCACGGTCAGTTCGCACGGGTCGTCACGAACTACGACGGCCTGCTGATATCCGTTCTGACGGAGGCTCAGGCCACTCCGGGGAAAGCGGGACGGCGTACGGCGGGGCCCTGCCCATTGCGCGGAATGCGGAGTGCGTCGGTCGCTCAGGGTGAGGGCGCGCGGCTCGCCGCCGCGGTCTCGCTGGTCCTCGCCTCGGCGAAGGTGCGCGACCACATGGCCGACGGGGACGGGCTGCTGGCGCGCCGGCCGGTGGCGCTCGCCGCCCGGCGGGTCGCCGCGAACTGGGGCCGGGCGGGCGCCAGGACCGGCTCCGCCGTCGGGTTCGACACCGCCGTGCTGGTCGACGCCGTGGACCGGCAGGTGGGCATCGAGGCGCTGGCCGGGCCCGGCACCCCGCTGACGGCCGTCACCGAGCCGACCGAGACCGCGACCGCCGCGGCCTTCGCGCACACCGCGGTCCTGGCGGGCCGGCCGGGCAACGCGGAACCGCTCGCCGAGGCCGGACGGCTCTTCGGGCGCCTCGCCCACCTGCTGGACGCCGTGGAGGACAGGGCGGCCGACGCCGCGTCAGGGGCGTGGAACCCGCTGACCGCCACCGGGGCCTCCCCGGCGGAGGCCCGGCGGCTGGCCGACGACGCGCTGCACGGGATACGACTCGCACTGCGGGACGCAGAGTTCACGGACGACAGGCTGGTGCACGTACTGCTCGCGCACGAGCTGCGGAATTCGGTGGACCGGGCGTTCGGCACCGCGAGCTGTTCGCACGTGGGCGAGCGGCACGTCGGGGAGCGGCACGTCGGGGAGCGGCACGTCGGCGGGCCACGGGGCGGCGAGTCGTACGGGCCGCCGCCGGGCAACCCCTACGCGCCGCCCGGACCCGGCGGACCGCCCGCGCCGCCCGAGCCGCCGCGCCGC
>NZ_JAHKJW010000010.1 GCF_019710745.1 Streptomyces beigongshangae | reverse complement strand
AATTCCTGCCAGGTCAGGGCGTCGACCTGGGCCATGGACAACTCGCGCGCCCGGGCCTCTTCCTGTGCCCGCCACGCGCGGTCCCGGCCGACCGCCTGGCGGTGCGCCCGCAGCAGCGCCCAGCCGGCCCCGCCCAGCGCGGCCGCGGCGAACACCGTCACCAGGACGGGCCACACCGTCGACCAGTTCGCAGCGACCCACACCGCTGCAGCCAGCGCCACCACCGTGCCCCAGCCCTGCAGCTGCCTGCGGGTCTGCTTCCTCAAGCGCCCGCGCCGTCGACGTGCCGCCATCACTCCCCCACCCCCTGGGGTCGTGATCCGCAGCGCACGCCGGCGAATACTGTCCGGACGCTGTGTGGGCGGGGGCTCATCGGCTGCCCTGAGTAACGTCGCTCGCCAGCTGTCCCACGATGTTCACGATCCCTTGGCCCTCCGGGGCGGGTGCGATCAGGACTCCCAGTGCCAGAACGATGACGACGGTCAGCTTCTCGTCGAAGCGGCTGCGGGCCTGCGTACGCCGCCGCAACCGCCAGATGACGGTGACTGCGAGCAGCAGCGTCACGTTGATGGTCAGCATCCGTCCCGACCTCCCCACACGACCGGCTATCACCACGTAGGGAGGCAGCACACCACCCCGGCGTTCTTGTGTAGCCGGACGTCAGTGATGCTGGAGGTAGATTTCCAACCAGAAACCTGTAAGAACACGTCCTACCTGATCAACCGTCACTGCCAACAGCCCACTGACATGAAGTCGGCACATCGCAGCCTGAAAGCTGGTGAAACTGTCCGGCGAGGAGTTCGTCAAAGGCTTCGCCAACAAGGCCGGCGCCGTCACCGCGCTCGTCCTGGGCGTGGTCGCCGTCGCCTACGCGCTGGGCATCGACCCGGCCGAAGCCGTACGCCGCATGCTCGGCATGCAACTGCCGTCGTGCCCGGAACCCGCCCGCCCGCGGTTCCGGGCACGACGGCAGTACGCCACTCCGCTCTGGTTGTCTGAGCGGCTCCCGGGACGACGTCACCGACGGACACCTGCCGGAGCAGCCACCTCACCGCCTGCCCGGGACGCGGCGCCTGAGCCGGGCCCGAACCCCCTGACGATCAGCCACCCGGCCAGCCCCAGCTCCCAGGCGAACACTGGGAGCGCGGCGGCCGACCCCGCCACGGAGAGCTGCGCGTAGGCCCCGAACATCACGGCGACGGCCGAGGCGCAGATCAGCGGCCCGCCAACCAGCCCGAGCACGGCGATGAAGCGTGGCACGAGCCGTGCGCGGTACGCCAGGTAGGCAAGCAGGACGGTGTTCAGGCCGAGGGCGACGTTGGGCCCGAGCAGGAACGTCCAGTCGTGCACGGCCACCAGCGCGACGTCGGCGCCTGCCTCCGCCCCCGCGTCCCGCCGCAGGGTGACGAGCGCCAGGACGGCGACGATCCCGAGGGCGATGACGGCCGCCTCCAGCAGCCGTCCGAAGGCGTACCCGAACGCGAGCCCCTCGCCGTGGCGCCGCAGGACGGGGAACAGCGCCGCCCCGGTACCGGCCACCGCCACCACCAGCACCACCTCGCAGAGCACCCCGAGCAGCGCTCGCGTGTCGGCGCCCTGCGCGAGCCGGCCGTCCGCCGCTCCCAGCAGGGGGCGGTACAGAACGGCCCCGGCTATCGCGGCGGCCTCGGTCAGCAGGAACAGCGACCCGGCGGCCACCGCGGTTCTCCGGTCCGGACTCATCTTCTCGGTACCCCTCACTCGGCGCGGGTGTACGCCGTACACCTCGCAGCGAGCATAGGTGTACGACGTACACTGGTCAAGGAGAGGGCGCTGTCGAGGAGGGAAAGGGCCGAACCGGAATGAGCCGGCAGGAAGCCACACACACGCATCGGATCCCCCTGAACAGGGACCGCGTCCTGCGCGCCGCCGTCGCGCTCGCCGACGCCACCGGCATCGACGCGCTCAGCATGCGCAGGCTCGCGCAGGAGCTGGGCGTCGTACCGATGGCCCTCTACAAGCACGTGGCCAACAAGGAGGAACTGCTCGACGGCATGGTCGACACCGTGGTCGGCGAGATCGACCCGCCGGCTGCGGGCCCCGACTGGCAACGCGTGGTCCGCGGGCGGATCCTCTCGGCCCGGCGGGTCCTGCTGCACCACCCCTGGGCGGCCCGGGTCATCGAGTCGCGGACCGGCCCCACCCCGACCGTGCTGGCATACCTGGACTCGATGGCCGGGAGCTTCCGGGACGGCGGCCTCTCCGCCGACCTCACGCACCACGTCATGCACGCGATGGGCAGCCGCCTGCTCGGCTTCAGCCAGGAGCTGTTCGCCACCTCAGGCCCCTCCGGCCCGCCGGACCCCGGGCTGGCGGCGCACTACCCGCACATCGCGGAACTGGCCGCGACGGCCGCACACGACGGGAGTTCCACGGTCGGTGGCGGCTGCGACGACCAGTTCGAGTTCGAATTCGCCCTGGACCTCCTCCTGGACGGCTTCGAAAGCCTCCGCCGCCAGAGCTGGACGTCCGCGCGGAAGGCGTAGCGGGTGCCGGGGGCTTAGCGTCGAGAGGGGAGGGAAGCCCGACCGAGCCCAGAACTCGACGGCGATCCCTCAGATAAAGCGGAGCAAGCCCACGCTGACAGCCGCACAACGAACTGCGCCAGACTGCGCGCCCACCGGCACGCTCCCGGTCGCCTCTGGTACGAGACGCGGGGGAGCGGACGTCTTCTCCGCGCCACCCTCACGCGGCCCGGCCGGGCGAGGTCAGCCAGAGCCTCCCGCGTTTGCTGCTCTTCGCGCTCCTGCCGCACCACCGCACGGTCCGCCAGGACCATGCCGACCTCCAAGTCCCGGCGCACCACCCGGTGCGACGACACCAGCGAGGGCACCTCACCCCCGGCCGCGCTCAGATGCCGGTGTAGCGCCGCCACGTTCCCGCCCGCCTGCGCCAGCACCTCCCACATCTGGCCGGACAACTCCACCCGGGCCCGCGACCTGCGCTCGACACGGCCCTCCGTCCGCGGCACGCTGCGCGACTCGCTGTTCGTCCTGGACGCCATCCACGCCCGCGACGGCGGCCCGAAGCCGGAGACCGTCATCACCGACACCGCGCCCTTACTCCGACATCGTCTTCGGCCTGTTCGCGATCTGTGGCCACCAGTTCTCACCGAGGATCGCCGACATCTCCGACGCCCGGCTGTGGCGGACGAACACCGCGGCGGACTACGGGCCGCTCCAGCCGGTCTCGAACCACACCATCCGCCTGGACCGGATACGCGCCCACCGGGACGACATGCTCCGGGTGGCAGGTTCCCTGACTCTCGGGGAGGTTCGCGGCCACGACCTGATCCGCATGCTCTCCCGGGACGGCAAGCCGACCGGGCTGGGCGACGCGTTCGCCCACTACGGGCGGATCTTCAAGACACTGCACCTGCTCCAGTTCGTCCCGTACGAGGGATACCGGCGAATGGTCGGCGCCCAGCTCAACGTCACCGAGGCCCGCCACCGCCTCGCCCGGAAGATCTTCTTCGGTCAGCGCGGCGAACTGCGCCGGCACTACCGCGAGGGTACGGAGGACCAGCTCGGCGCGCTCGGCCTGGCGCTGAACTCCGTGGTGCTGTTCAACAGCCTCTGCATCGACGCCGCCGTCAAGCAGCTGGCCGCTGAAGGCTTCCCGGTCACCGGCGAGCTGCTCGCCCGGCTCCCCCCGCTCCAGTTCGGTCACATCAACTTCCTGGGCCGGTACGCCAACTTCCTGGGCCGGTACGCCTTCACCCGGCTGCCGGTGCCGGGCCTGCGAAGGCTGCGCGACCCGACCATCGACGACGAGACGGACGACGGCGCGGACGCGTAGCTGCGCGCGCGTACAGTCGAGGGCGGTCCGGCCCCGGAGTCACCACCCATGACTCCGGGGCCGGACCGCCTTGGCGAACTCGGCGTCGAATCGCTCCCTGCCGACCTCATGCCGGGTGGATGAGGCGGCTTTCGTAGGCGAAGATCACGGCCTGGATCCGGTCGCGGAGTTCGAGCTTTTGCAGGATTCGCCCCAGATGGGACTTCACGGTCGCCTCCGCGAGATACAGGGTGGCCGCGATCTCGGTGTTGGACAGGCCGCAGCCCACCTTGACGAGCACCTCGCGCTCGCGGGCGCTGAGCCGGCTCAGCCGCTCGTCGCGGTCGGCGCTGCTGCCGTCGGGGATGTGTGGGCGGAGGTTCTCCAGCAGGCGGCGGGTGATCCGCGGGGAGACCACCGCGTCGCCCGCAGCCACGCTGCGTATCGCGGTGAGCAGTTCCTCGGGCCTGGTGTTTTTCAGCAGGAATCCCGAGGCTCCGGCTTTGAGCGCGGTGAAGGCGTATTCGTCGAGGTCGAAGGTGGTGAGGATCAGTACTCTGCTCCGCGGGGAGATCCGGATGACCTGTCGGGTTGCCTCGATCCCGTCGGTCCCGGGCATCCGGACATCCATGAGGACGACGTCGGGGCGCAGCTCCCGGGCGAGGCGTATGGCCTGGATGCCGTCCGCGGCCTCGCCGACCGGTGCCATGTCGGGCTGGGTCTCCAGGACCGTGCTGAAGGCCATACGGAGCAGCGCTTCGTCGTCGGCGATCAGGATGCGGATCGTCATGCGGACGCCGCTCCGCCGCTGCCGAGTTCGAGGCGGGTGTGGACTCCCCAGCCGCCGCCCGGGAGCGGTCCGGCCTGCAACGTCCCCCCGTAGGCGGCCGCGCGCTCGCGCATGCCGGGGATGCCGTGGCCGGATGGTGTGGCACCGGGAAGCGGCGGGCGGGGGCCGCTGTCGGTGACGGCCACTGTGACGGTCCCGGTCGAGCACCGTATCCGGACCTTCGCGTGTGTGCCGGGGGGTGTGTGCTTGAGGCTGTTGGTCAAGGCTTCCTGTACCAAGCGGTAGACGGTCAGTTGTGCGGTGGCGGGTATGTGGGTGTGGCCGCCCCGGACCTCGACGCGGGTCGGCAGCCCGGCGGCGCACATCTGGTCGGCGAGAGCTGCCAGTTGTGCGACGCCGGGCAACGGGTGGCGCTCCGCGTCCCGTTCGTCGGTCCGCAGGACGCCCAATGAGCGCCGCATGTCGGTCAGGGCCTGCCGGCCCGTCTCGGAGATCTGGAGCATCGCGGTGGTGGCCTTGTCGGGGGACCGGTGCTGTGCGTAGACGGCGGCGTCGGTGAGCGC
Organism: Streptomyces beigongshangae; assembly: GCF_019710745.1. GTDB lineage: Bacteria > Actinomycetota > Actinomycetes > Streptomycetales > Streptomycetaceae > Streptomyces > Streptomyces beigongshangae. The sequence goes on along the minus strand of NZ_JAHKJW010000010.1, from coordinate 195,334 downwards.
GACCATGACGGACAGGTTGTGGGTGACGATGTCGTGCATCTCCCGGGTGATACGTGTCCTTTCCTCGGCGACGGCCAGCCGCGCCTGCTGGTCATGTTCTTGCTCCAGGCGTGCGGCCCGTTCCTCCAAGGCCGCGAGGTAGGCGCGCGTGGTCCGCACATTCACCCCCAGGACGGCGGCGGCGACGACCATCGCGGTCACCGCGACGAAGGGGGTCAGGAACGCGCCTTCCGTCGCCCAGCGCAGACAGGCCAGCAGGGCCCCGCCCTCCACGACGGCACCGGCGACAAGCGTGCCGCGCCGGCCCGACCTCGCGGCCACCGTGTAGAGAGCCACCAGCAGGGCGATGTCCGCCGGCAGTTGGACGTCCATCAGCCACTGGGCGAAGGCCGCGGCTGCCACGGCGCCGAACACCGCGAGCGGGGCCCGGCGCCGCCACACCAGGGGCAGCGCAAGGGCCGCGGTGAGGGCCACGGCCACCGGCAGCTCCTGCGGCGCGCGCGTGGTCATGACGTTGATCAGGAGCAGCGCCGGCAACAGCGAGTCCCACACCATGGGCGGCAGCCGGGAGCCCCAGCGCCGGACGGCTCTCATCGGTCGCGCCGCTCGTGCGGAGGCCAGGTCGGCGTACCTCGTCAGCCGTACGGCTGTCCTCGCCCACGGCACCCGGTCCCGGTAGCGCAACGGCTGGGCACTACCGGTTTCTGCGCTCGCCTCGGTCATCACACGTCCCTGTCGATTTCAGCGTCACAGTGGCCCCGGCCGGGGCCGCCACCGCGTACAGCCGGAGCCGGTCGGGTACGGGAGCGTAAGACCCGCGCCGCCCGCACGTACCGCAGCCCTGTCACGGTAGGCCGCGATCCAGCGGCACGCATGAGTCCACCGTCTGAAGGAATCGCGCGGAAGTACGACCGCAGGAGGAGCCCGGCCACCCCCTACGGTCGCAAGGCCTCTCACATGGGCGTGCCTCGGATTGCGACTGCGGCTGTACACGATGGCGACCCGGGGGCGATGTGGCAGCGCGTGCCCCGCGCCGAGCATGGCCGGGTGACCGAGAACATCGTGGGACTGCACATGTCCCTTCTGGAAGTCCTTGTCCTGCTGGGTGCCGTCGCGCTGGTGGTGGCGCGCTGGCTTCCCCCCGCCGTCCGCCCACGCGTCACGATCACGGCGGGGGCAGTGTCCATGCTGTCCGCGATCGTGCTGAGCGTGATGGGCATCCGCTGGCAGCTGCTGCCAGTACTCGCAGGCGCTGCCGTCGCGTTGCCGTTCGCCCTCTCTCCCCTGCTGCGACGCCATACCGGCCGGCCGACGTGGCGGGCCCGGTGGTGGCTGGCCTTGCCCGGGTCGGTGGCCTGCGTAGGTCTGATCGCCACAGGTCCGGTGGCCGCCTGGGCCTTCCCCGTACCCGTGTTCCCCGAGCCGTTGGGCCGTTTCGCGGTCGGCACCCGCGTGGTGCAGTGGACCGACCCACGCCGCCCCGAGACCTTCACCGCCGATCCGCACGACCGGCGCACGGTCGTGGTCCAGCTCTGGTATCCCGCGCAGAAGAACCCCGCAGGCGCGCAGCGGGCCCAGTACCTCGGCCGCACGGAGCACGAGGCGCGCACCGTCTCCGACGCCCTCGCCCGCACGGTCGGCCTGCCTGGCTTCCTGGTCGACGGCATCCCACGTGCCCACACCCATTCGGTCTTCAACGCCCCGGTGGCCGACAGGGGTGGACGGTTCCCGGTCGTGCTGTTCTCTCCGGGATCGGGCGGAGTGCGCACCCAGAACACCGCCTGGGCGGAGGAACTGGCCAGCCACGGCTATGTGGTCGCCGCCCTCGACCACCCGTACGACTCCGCCGCCGTCGTCCTCACCGACGGCCGAACGATTCACACCAGGACCAGCTCCACCGGCGACCGGGACAAGGACAACAAGCTGGCGGTCGGCTGGACGGCTGTTCGGGGCGCCGACCTCAGCTTCGTCCTCACTCAGCTGGACCGTCTGGGCCGAGGTGAGATCGCCGGCCCGCCGACCGGACGCCTGGACACCGGCCGGGTCGCGGTCACCGGCCACTCCATGGGTGGTGCCGCCGCCCTGCAGGCAGCCCGGCAGGACCACCGGTTCGATGCCGTCATCGATCTGGACGGCTACCCGCACGGCCCCACCTCCCCCTCCCTCCACCAGCCGGCGCTCGCGCTCACCCAGGCCGTCACCCCCGCGACCGACCCGCAGTACATACCCGGCCTCACCAAGGCCCTCAAGCTCAACACCGCGACGAGCTACCGGCTCACCGTCCCCGGCGCCGCACACCTCACCTTCATGGACGGCCCCCTGTACCTGCCGCCTGTGCCCTCGATAGTCGGCTCCCTGGGCCGCACCGAGAGCCCCCGCGTCGTCGCCGCAACCACGCTCGCCTTCCTGGACACCACTCTGCGGCACAAACCCGGTGACCTGCCCGGCGTTCTGTCGGCCTACGGCGACCTCAGCCTCTACCGCCCGAGCAACAACCACTGATCAGCTGTGCGGCGGCAGCCGACGGCACGGCCGTTTCTCAGCCGGAGTGCAGTCCGTGGTGCCGTCCCCGCCGCGGACCAGCGAGCCAGGCCGATCTGTCGGCAAACGATGGCGCCCTCAAGTGATCAACGCACCACTCACTGATGATCATGTGATCGTGGAGGCACAGGTGCGTGACTACGGGTTTTCGCCCGCTCAGCAGGATGAGATCTGGAGGCGCTGGCGCGAGGGGCAGTCGTTCAGCTTGATCGGGCAGGCGCTCGGGGCGCCGATGCAGAGCGCCCGCCGGTTCCTGTATCAGAGCGGCGGCGTCCGCCTCACCCCGCAGACGCGGTCAGAGCGGCATCTGAGCGGCAACGAGCGCGAAGAGATATCCCGCGGCATCGCCGCCGGGGAATCGGCCCGGCAGCTAGCCAAGCGGCTGGGCCGGTCCCCTTCGACCGTCTCTCGCGAGATCGCCCGCAACGGCGGCCGGGACCGCTACCGAGCTGCCCCGGCCGATGCAGCCGCCTACGAGCGCGGGCGCCGCCCCAAGCAGGCCGAACTCGCCCAACAGCATGCTCTCCGCGCCCTGGTGGAAGCCAAGCTGGCTCTGTGCTGGTCACCCGAGCAGATCGCGGGATGGCTGCGACGGCAGTTTCCTGGTGACGCCGACATGCAGATCTCGCACGAAGCGATCCACCTCTCGCTCTACGACCCCCGCCGGCGCCAGGCCATCGACCGCAGCCTCACCCAACGACTGCGGTCAGGCAGGCCCATGCGCCGCCCGAAGCTCGCCCGCCGGCCTACCGGGCGGGGCATCATCCGCGGCATGGTGCCCATCACCGCCCGTCCCACTGAGGTCAAGGATCGCAAGATCCCCGGTCATTGGGAGGGCGACCTCGTGATGGGCACCCGACCCTCGGCCGTGGCCACGCTGGTCGAGCGCACCAGCCGCCACACGGCCATCGTCGCCCTACCGGACGGCATCAAGGCCGAGCAGGTCACTCCGCACCTCACCAGGAGTCTCCTCGGCATCCCGCCCCAACTGCGGAGAACACTCACCTGGGGCCGGGGCCGGGAGATCGCCGAGCACCAGGCCATCACCGCCGAGACGGGGATGCCGATCTACCTCTGCAAGCCCCGGAGCCCGTGGCAGCGCAACACCAACGAGAACACGAACCGGCTCCTTCGGCAGTCCTGGCCAAGGGCGCAGACCTCCGCACGTTCAGCCAGGCTGACCTGGACGCCATCGCACACGAGCTCAACCATCGGCCCCGCAAGACCCATGGCTATCGCACTCCGGCAGAGGTCTACGCTGACCTCCTGAACAGCAGTGGTGCGCTGACCGCTTGAGCTCGCCATCGTTTGACGACAGGCGGCCGACGCGTCCAATGAGCCCGTGCAATCCGGGGGGTCCGCGGCGGCCCGAATCCAATCAGATCCGATGGCGATTGCTGACAGGGTTTGACGACGGACAGGGTCCGATCCTCCGTACGGAAGGGGACCCGAGTGGCGAACCTGGTCTACAAGCGGGTCTCGACCGACCAGCAGTCCACCGCCCGGCAGAACCTCGTCCTGGACGAGGTCGGCATCGAGGACCCGGTCGCCTTCGAGGAGGACCCGGGCACCTCCAGCCGCCTCCACCCCCTCCAGCGGCCGAAGTTCAGCGAACTGCTCACCTACGCGCGGTCGGGCGACACCGTGCATATCTCCGAGATGTTCCGCCTCGTACGCAGCACCGGCCACATCCTCGACGGGCGCTGTCACGTTGGCTGACTGGGTGGGGTGATCTTCGGATTGATCACGCTGGGAAGGATCGTCCGTGGACAGTGCGTCGCCGTCGTACAAGGGGCATCGCTACCCGGTCGAGGTCATCTCCCACCGCGTGTGGCTGTACTTCCGCTTTCCGCTGTCGTTCCGCGAGGTGGAGGAGCTGCTGCTCCAGCGCGGCGTCATCGTCTCGTACGAGACCGTGCGCCGCTGGTGCGCCAAGTGTGGTCAGGCGTATGCGAACGGACTGCGCAGCCGCCGGCCTCGACCCGGGGACACATGGCATCTGGACGAGGTGTTCATCAAGGTCAACGGCAAACTGGAGTATCTGTGGCGAGCCGTCGAAGCCGACGGCGACGTCCTTGACATCCTCATACAGAACCGGATCAATCCGGACAAATTTCGATCACGCAAGGGACCCTGCCACCCACCCGCTCGCCCAGGACGAATTCGCGACGGGGCGCTGCCCCGCCATATTCAAACGTTCGGGAACGCTAAAGAAGCACGGCTTAACAACGCTGCAGGGCAGCATGCCCCAACCGCATTCTGCGTACATCGACCCGTCATTAAATTAGGCGAATTATGCGTGATATGTGATATTCACCAACACGACATCTGGAGACAAAGCGTCAATATAGCGATTGCAGGACTCGGCGTACTCGTGGTCCGGATACGAATTCGGGGCGCTCCACTTGCCATCAAGGGTCAGGAGGCCGTCATGGGCAAGGCTCGCGAGTTCCTTGCGGCGCACGAAAAGCTCGCGTCCGACACCGAACTCCCCCACTGCCTGCTGCCCGAACCGGGCCTCCAGGGCACGGTCGTCGAGCACCGCGCGCATCACGGGCTGGGCCACGTACCGGTGCCAGGCGGGTCCTGCGTGCAGGTACGTTGCTTCCGACTCCTCGGCAATGAGGTCGTCCAGACTGCGGGCGGGCGGAAACCTCGCGGAGAACTCCACCCATTCACGCCACAGCGCGTCCGCTTCCGCAGCAGCGCGGGACCTCTGCCCGTCGATATCTAGCAGCCCCACGGGACCACCTGGACATCGATTCGACGGGATGACGTGGAGGTCGTTTTCCCGCAACGGTTCGTGTTCACGGATCAAACGGGGGTCGTCTTCGGACCCGGACTTGATCCAGAATTCCTGGCCTGCGGCTCCGAGCCACCACTCGTCCCATTCGCCCGGCGATAGACCCTCTCCCTCGCCATTGTGATCGAAGGAGGAAACAGCCTCCCTAATCGCCTCCCGAACAACACCGGGAACGAGGGGTGGCAGACACACGGTCAGAACTTCTCTAGCCATGCGATCTCCTTTCATCACACTTTACCGTGCCGCTATGGCAATACCTCATGCACGACTACACCTCACGTGGGGCCTCACAGTCGCCGACCGTGGACGGTACGCACCCGCCGTTGCCGATCGTATTCCAGTCCCTGGCGAACTGGTAAAGGGCGGACAACTCTCCAAATATTCCAGCCCCGTTGAGGAATTTCCCTCCGGCACTGCCCTTAGATACGGAGCGCGGTGCGGCCGAGGCACCGCTCACTCCTCCCCGGCCAATCTGCTCCCCCGGGGTGATCCGGATGGTTCCGCCGCTCACTCTGCGCACCAGCGGGGCCTGCCTCATGGTGTCGAAGTTGGAGTCGGGGTGGATGATGCGCACATTGCCATCGTTGGCAAAACGGTCTCGCATGGCGCTGGCCCGACCGAAATCCTTGGCCACGAAGACGACATTGACCGTCTGCGCCTTGGCGTTCGGATCCATTTTCCTGCGCACCGTGCTTTCGACACCGTCGAGTTTCCCGACGGCCCGGCTGCTCTCATTCACGTCCCAGATGTCCACATTGACAATCTTCCCATTCGACCATGTCACCTTGGCAAAGTCTGCAGTCGCCCCGTTATACGCAGATTGCCATCCTTGTCATAATACGTTCTAGCTTGACTCTGCCCGGCGCTGTCGTCCTGCCACAAGAACATGCTTCCCGTCCGGGTCTTCTTGTCGTAGCACTTCCCCGCGAGCTGGAGATCCTCGTTCATGTACTTGAATGCGAGTTTCTCGGAGTCGCGATCGGCCGCCTCGGAGGTGACGAGTTCTTCTCTGAACTACCGAGGGTGTCCCGTGATCAGGTGAGGGGACGATCAGTCCTTGGGGGAAGGGCCGGAGAACGGCTGCGACCGGCGAAGGTGTTAATTTCCTTCCCGTGTTAAGCCACCAGGACGAGACCAGGGCGGCCTATGACGGGGTCGTCGACCTGTACGCGTCGATGTTCGCTAATCGGCTGGAGACGCAGCCGTTCGCGCGGAACATGATCGGTACCTTCGCCGAGCTCGTGCGTGCCACGGGGAACCTGCGGGCAGTCGACGTCGGGTGCGGGCCCGGTCATCTGACGGCCATGCTGCACGACTTGGGGCTGGACGCCTTCGGGCTCGACCTCTCCCCGGCCATGGTCGACCACGCTCGGCGGGCCCATCCGGCGCTGCGGTTCGACGAAGCGCGAATGGAGGCCCTGCCGGTCGAGGACGGCGCGCTCGGCGGAGTGCTGGCCCACTACTCGATGATCCATACCCCACCTGAGGAATTGCCCGTGCTGCTCGCCGAGCAGGTGCGTGTCCTGGCACCAGGGGGCCTGCTCCTGGTGTCCTTCTTCGGGACCGAGGGACCGAAGCCGGTCCGCTTCGACCACAAGGTGGCGCCTGCCTACAGTTGGCCGGCGGAGCAGTTTGCCGCGATGCTGACCGGGGCCGGACTCGTCACAGTTGCTCGGTTGCTCCATGACCCAGCGTCCGAGCGTGGTTTCCTCGACACTCACTTGCTGGCCCGCCGCCCGTAGAGCGTGGCCCGTGGCCTGGGTCAGGATGGTGTAGATCATCCGCGTGGATGAAGCTCGTCTAACGTGAAGGTCCTCTTGCCGTACTGATTCGTGTCGCGATCTGGCTGAAGCTGGGCATGCCGAGATTGATCACTTGGCGTTGACGGACTTGCTCTGTATCGAGCTGGATGAGCTTCTCCTCTGCGCCGGCGAGGCTGACTTGGAGTCCTTCGATCTCACCGAGCCATCCCTCCTGTTCTGCTTCGGTGATTCGGGCGATCAGGTTGTCGCGGATCTCGACGAGGCGGTGTCTCTGATCCGGGTCCGGTCGGAGCATGGAGCATCGAATACACGCTTATCCGAACTTGCCCGGAGCGAACGTTTGGTCCTCGCACCCGGCGATCTCCTCACTGCGAGTAGTGGTTGCACGGTTGCGCGGCAGGGGCTTGCTCCGTGTGACGCGCGCCGTAGTGGGATCTCGACGAGATCAGCTGATCTGGTCAAGGCCAGCCCTGAGTCACGCCCGGATATGCTGTCGGCTTGGTTTGGGGAGTGGGGGCAGCGATGATCGGTAGCAACGACGCCGTCTGCGAGATCTCGGTGCCACCGCGTTTGGGTGCTGTCGCCGATCTGGCGCCGGTGCGTGATCGCGATCGCCCTGTGTGGCTGGCGCTGAGCGCGGATGGCACGATCAGGCGGTGGGACGTGGCAGCCGGTCATCACGAGATCATTGGGGCTACCACCGTTCCGGCGGAATCCGATCGCGAGCCATGGAACGGCCGTCGGCTCCGCAGGCGCCTGCACGCCTCCCACGACGGTATGTTTGCCGCAGTGGTCAACGACTACGGCCGCTTCGGCGAGGTGCTCGACCTCCGGACCGGCGAGGTAACTCTGGCCCTGGACAATCAGGGTGGTCACGAAGAGACAGTGCCGTTCTCACTGGAGTTCGCGCAGAGTCGTGGGCGTTGCGTGGTGGTCCACCGCACGGCCTGGAACCGGCTGGATGTGTCGGACGCACAGACGGGGGCGTTGCTGACTGATCGCTCGCATCTCGCTCATGCAAACGCGGATGCCATGCCGGAACACCACCTCGACTACTTCCACGGCTCACTGTATGTGAGCCCTGATGGGAGGCGGATCCTGGACGACGGCTGGATGTGGCATCCCGTCGGGATTCCTGCGGTGTGGGATCTCGGCCAATGGATCGATGACAACGTCTGGGAGTCCGAGGACGGTCCTAGCCGGGTCGATGTCTGCGGCCGAGAGTACTACTGGGATCACGCTATGACCTGGATCGACTCGAGCCGGGTCGCCGTCGAGGGCCTCGGCGATGACGACGATGTCATGCAACCGGGGGCACGGATCTTCGATACGAGTAGGACCGGTCAGAACAGTCTGTGGCGCATGCCGACGGCCGTGGAGCTCCTTGCAATCGAGGGCCCGACCGGACGCTTCTTCAGCGATGGCACCCACCTGTTCAGTTGTGGTGGCACAGATCTGTCCATATGGGATCCGGCAGAGGGGAAGCTTCTGGGCACCGTCCCCGGCTTCTCTCCCACGCACTATCACCCAGGTGCCCGGCAGTTCTTGCGGCTCGCCGACGGCGTGGTCCGTGTCTGGGCTTGACCGGAAATCGCGGGAGGAGTGAGTAACCAGTGGACAGAGACCGGCGGTATGAAGCTGTCGTCGCGCTCCGCGAGCTCGGGCGAAGCCACGACTACCGTGACCGGGCGGATGCCGGTCGCGGCCTGGCAGGCTTCGCCGAGATGCAGGAGGCCCTCAGACCACTGCTGGAGCTGGTGCTCGACCCGGGTGACACCTTCGTCACCCGGGTGACCGCGGAAGCCGTGCTTCGGCGAAAGGACAGGATCGGGTTGGCGGTAGTCGCCTCAGCGCTGGCAGTCGCCGACTCGAATCACAGCGATTGGATCCAAACCGCAATCCTCGATATGTTCAGTATCTTCTCCGAGGACCGGGACAACGCGATGCAATTGTGCGAAGAAATGTTGCGGGACACTGACGACCGCGTGGCTTTTGGGGCTCGTCAGCTGCATGAAATCCTGGCCCAGATCGATCCTGTTCTTCGCCCCGTGTAGCGCTCGGCGGACACTGTCACCCTTCGCGGCCTGCATCCTCATGGGCAAGAGTCCGAAGAACAGGCCCAAGCCCTGGGTTATGGATAGCTCGGTGGCTCGTCATGGGTTCTGATCTGGCGCTGTGCGTGGCGGATATGTCCGTGACGGGTCAGGCCGGCCGCTGGCCTCGGTCGCGGACGACGAGATCGGCGATGCTGCCCTAGGCTGCTGTGGGGCACTTCTGCGGTGAACACCTGGACTCCCACCGGGCGTCGGTGCTGTCCGCCCCCGGCGACAGCCGACGCTGATCGTAAGAGCCCCGATTCGCCTGTCGCTTCCCGCCTCAGTTGGTCCGGTTCATGGAAGTGGGGAGTCCGGGGAGGGGGTGCGCGTGACCGGTTGCTCCCAGAGGCGGGCCAGGTGCGTGTGGAGGACGTCGTGTGCTTCGTGCGGGGTGAGGTGGCCGATGAGGACGTGCGCGGTGAGGCCGTCCGCGAGGGCGAGGAGGGTGCGGGCCTCGAGTTGCGGATCGAGGCGCACGGCGCGGTCGGCGCCTTCGTCGGCTTCCGAGAAGAGGCGCGTGAACGCCTCCTGCAGGGTTGCGTAGTTCGCCGTCAACGTCCTGGCGAGCGCCTTGCTCACAGCCGCCTGCGCGACGAAGGCGAGCCAGACCCTGGCCTCGGCGCGGTGCTCTTCCCGGAGCAGTGAGATCTCGGTGGCCGCGTGGCCCAGGGCGGTGCCGGCCGACTGGGCTGGGCTTCTGAGGAGGCGGGCCTGTACGCGCTCGCTGATCCGCTCGCCGATGTGACCGAGAGCGAACACGAGCATCTCTTCCTTGGTGCGGAAGCACCGCTGAACTGCACCCATCGACACCTGCGCGCGGGCGGCGACATCGCGAAGGGTCACGCCCTCCAGTCCGCGTTCGTCGGCGAGGTGGCATACGGCCTCGGCGATGAGACGGCGTCGGCTCACGTGATCCACCTGCCTGGGCATTGTCCGATCGCCTCTCAAACTCACAGCGCTCCGCTTCGCAGCGCAGTTTATTCGATGCATGCGTATCGGTTCCCGGGTACGGTTCCGATGCAAGCGCATTGGTACGTGGATGAGGAAGGTAGAGCCATGCAGGACGCCCTGTGGAAGATGCCGGCCGCCGCGCAGGCGGAGGCTGTACGCAACGCAGAGGTCTCGGCCGTCGAACTGATCGACAGTCACCTGGATCGCATCGCCGAGGTCAACCCGCAGGTGAACGCGGTCACGCAGCTCCTGGCGGAGCAGGCACGTGAGGCCGCGGCACAGACGGACCGTCGGCGGGCCGCCGGTGAAGCGCGGGGGCCCCTCGCGGGGGTGCCCTTCACGGTGAAGGAGAGCACCGCCATCGAAGGCGTGCCGACCACGTTCGGCACGCAGCGCTTCCGCAACCTGGTGGCGTCGGCCGACGCCCTTCCGGTGGCACGGCTGCGCGCAGCCGGAGCCATCCCCATCGGGCACAGCAACATTCCCACCCTGATTCTGGCGGGGATGCACACACGCAGCGAGCTGTTCGGCGACACGGTCAACCCGTGGGACAGCAGCCGGACCCCGGGCGGCTCCAGCGGAGGCGACGCGGTGGCCGTTGCCACGGGCATGGCAGCGCTCGGGCTCGGCAACGACTCCGGGGGATCGCTGCGCATCCCGGCCCAGTTCTGCGGTGTGGCCGGGCTGAAGCCGTCCACGGGCCGGGTCCCCGCCGACCACCGCGTTCTCGGCCCGGACGACCCGGGCCCGGCGTCCCAGATGCTGGTCACCGACGGCCCCCTGGCCCGGGGCGTGGGCGATTTATGGCTGGCTTTCGAGGTGCTGGCCGGGACCGATCCGCGAGATCCGCGGGCCGTGCCGGTGCCCGCTTACGGCGAACCGCTCCCCGGACGCGTGAAGGTCGCGGTCGTGACGGACCCCGGCGGGCACGGCGTCCATCCCACGATTCGCGGAGCCATCGCATCCGCGGCCGATGCGCTCCGCGACGCTGGATACGACGTGCGCGAGGAGCAGGACGTACCGCGGATGGACGAGGCCCTTGAGGCGTACGGCCGGATCACTGTGACCGAGTTCGCCCCGACCTGGCCGGTGGTGCGCAGGCTGCTCGGCAAGGGCGGGGACCGCTATATCGAGATGGCGATGGAGCAGACCCCGCCCATAAGCGCGGAGGAGCTCATGAAGTTGATGGGCACCTGGATGAACATCCGCCGCTCGTGGGCCGCATTCCTCAACGAGTACCCGCTGTTGCTCGGCCCGGTCTTCACCGAGCCACCGGTCGAGCCGGGGCTGGAGTCGCGTGACAGGGCAGGTAGGGACCGGGTCGGGTCGGGAATGCGCCTGTGCACCGTGACCAGCTTCGTGGGCGTACCCGGTGTGGCCATACCGACCGGGATGGTCGACGGGCTCCCCTGCGGAGTACAGATCGTCGGGCGCGCGTTCCGGGAGGACCTGTGCCTGGGCGCGGCCCAGGCGATCGAGGACCGGCTCGGAGTTCTCACACCGCTCGCCCCGCGAGTGGGAAGCCGGGCTGATTGAGCCCTTGGGCCATGGAGGGCGCGCGCGGGGACCCCCGTACCCCTCACGCCCCGTCCCGGCGGCCTGGCTGAAACACATCCGTTCACGACAAACCGTTCTGAACGGCAGCCCGAGGTCACGGTACGTGTAGAGACGCCCCGAGGCCCGAACGATGATCGGCACCCGAAACAACAACCGGAATGGACACCATGAGCCCCGCCAAGGACCATTCGCCCTCCTGCCGCGACCTGGTCGGTCTCCTCGCCCAGACCGACCGGCGCGCCGCCTACGCGGCCCTCGCCCTCGGCGCGACCTCCGTGACGGAGGTCGCCGAACTGACCAAGCTCCGCCCACCGGCCGCTGCCGTGGCGCTGCAGAAGCTGACGGACGGCCGGATTGCCGCCTTCGACAGCGAAAAGCGCACGTACACGCTGCTCGACGACACTTTCCGGCTCGCAGTCCAGGCCGAGGTCAGCGTCTCAGGCCGGGGCGGCGGAGACGGGGCGGGCTCCTACTTCCGCCGTGGCCGGCTCACGTCCGTTCCGGGCCAGGCGAAGGTACGCAGCCGTGTTCTGGCCGTTGTGAAGGACTCGTTCGAGCCCGGCGTGACGTACTCCGAGGCCAAGGTCAACGCGATCTGCGGCGAATGGTTCGACGACTGGGTGAGCCTGCGCCGTGCCCTCGTGGACGAGGGTCTGTTGCGCAGAAACGAGTCCGGCACCACCTACGAGCGCGTCTGACGGATGGCGCGAGTATTGGCCGGCGTCGCCGCTCACCCGCGGATGCCACCGCGCCGGCCTGCAACGCGCTTCGACCGATCAAGGCAACGGCCGTTCCCCACGCTGACTTGATCTGCCATGGACACGGTCCATGGCCGCCAAGAGACTGGCCCGGTCCTCAATCCGCCAGCCGAACAAGACCCGAACCGAGGAGACCTCATGCGCGCTCACCTCGCCGTCGGCTTCAGCGCCGCCGCGCTGGTCGTCGGCACACTCCTGTCAGCTCCCCCCGCCCATGCCCACGCTGCCGCCGACCCTGTCAGTCCTTACAGCGTCCCCTTCGGAAACACTTACACCACGGGCACGCTGACCTGGCACGCCCGATCAGTCACCGTCGCCGGAGAACACAAGTCCGTCAGCACTGCAGGTTTGCCGTACTGCCGGGCAACCTGGGCCTATACCCTCAATAGCGCCGGCGGGGTGATCGGTCAGAACGGCAGTAGCGACAGCGTCGTCTGCGGAGCCAGCGGCACCTTCCGTTTCACCGTCTCTGCGGACGTCCCCGGCGGCGCAGCATTCGTACGTGTCTGTCTCGACGACGGCAATTTCAAGGACCTCGTCTGCAGCAAGTTCGGGCCCCGCCCCACCTCGTGAACCCTTGGCAGTGCGCCGGCGCCGGGGCACTCGCCCGCCACCGGGCTCCCGGCAGGGCCGCAGAACTCCTGACGCCCTTCAAGGAAACATGCTTGGCCGGGCATCCCAACCAAGCGTCCACTCTGCACGAATCGCCTGCGGTACGGCCAGGTACTCAGGCTGGGGTCCCGGGACCTGAGACCGCCGTCCGTCCTCCAGACGCCTATTAGGCACTGTCTCTCAGATCCATCCGTGAGCTCGCCGTGCTCATGATCGAGGCTTGGGCGATCGATGACGACAGCACCATCCCTGCGTCATTCGAGAGTGTGCTGGAGGCCCTTCGGATAAGACCGTGTCCTACGTGGTGAGGCGGACGAGGCGCTTGTAGCAGCACAGAGCGGCGGCGAGCTGGGCGTAGGTGTCGCCGCAGCACAGGTGGGCCAGGGCGGGCAACGCCTGCTGTCCGGCGGAGAGTTTACGCCACCGGGTGCCCAGCTCGCGCCGTCGGCGGGTGAGGTGCTGGGCGAGGAAGCGCAAGCTCTGGCCGGACAGATCGATCGCCGATGGGTAAACCAGCACACGAAGCTCCTGATGGTGCGGGTTGATCTTGGCCGACGATCCTTTTACCAGGAGCTTCGCCACTTCCCGACGCCAGGGCGCCCACCCGTCGCACCAGCCAAGCGATCAGGTTGGAAACGGCTCACTATCAACTACCCCGGCCCGAGCCGCATAGATGTGTTCAAATTCCGGAGTCAAGGCCCGACCCAGTCCGGCCCGAAATGCGGAACACGCCCCTGGAATCTTTTCGATTCCAGGGGCTTCCGCCTACCCGGCTGCAGGAACAAGGAGAGGTGACCAGGTGCCGCTGGAAAGGAACGACCCCATTCCGCTCCCTGGCCTGGACGGTACTGCTTCGATGAATTCGGAGGCCGGTCGGAAAACAGCGGACGGGCCGCCGACCGCCGGAGGGATTTCCGGCGGTCGGCGGCCCGTTGAAGGGCTGGGAACCGTGTCCTCGGCGCGGGTCCCCTGTTACTCGCAGGGATAGCTGGTGATGCGGACGGTGTACGCCGCGGCGACCCAGCGGTTGGTGCCCACGTTGCGGAAGCCGTTGGTGGTGGACGCCGACGCGAGGATCGTGGCGCCGTTGGGGTAGGACCCGACGCGCGTGTAGCTGGTGCCGGGACCGCTGCGGATCACCAGACCGCCGGTGGCGTTGACCTTGTAGTAGCACCGGGTGGCGAGCGCACCGGCCGGCGCGAGCTCCACGGCCGCGCCCGTCGTGCGGGCGGGTGCGACGGCCTGGGCCGTGAGACCGCCGCCGAGGAGCGCGGCGGCGGAGAACGCCGCCACGGCCGCCGCGCGGGCGGCGGAGCGACGCGGTGACATGGTGCGGCGTGCTGCTGTGACGGTCATGGAATCAATTCCCCTTGCGTCGTCGGTTCTGGGTGCGGAACACGTATGTAGGAGCAGGCCCGGCTGGCCGAGCGGTGTCACCTGGTTGTGGCTTCACATCCTGGAGGAGTCGGCCACCTGCGGCCCACCTCTTAAGCCACGGCTTAAAGGGTGCCGGGTCGGCCGGCGCGGGTTCCGCGCCCAGTCGGACGCCTTGGTGCCTTCGGGCCTCACGGTTTCGTCAGGGCACCGGTCCGCAGCAGAGCCAGCCCGAGAGGGGTGATGTGGTGCAGCACGGATCCGCCTCGGCGGCTGGTGGTGATGAGACCGGTGTTGCGCAGCACGGCCGCGTGCTGACTGGTCGCTGCCGCCGTGACGTTGAGGCGCCGGGCTAGTTCGCTCGTCGTGCAGCCTTCTGCTGTCACCTGTAGAGCGGCGGCTCGCGTGCGGCCGAGCAGAGATCCCAGGTTCCGTACGGCGGAGCCGTCCGCTTCCGCCGGCCCGGTATCGATCAGCGGCCGGCGGAGAGCCGGCACGCTCAGTCGGGGTGGCTGGGCAGTATCGAGCGGGTCCCAGTAGATCGCGGCGTTCAGCTGGCGGTGGCCGCCGTGGTTGATGCGATGTCGGCCGCTGGTCACGTCCGTCCGGCGGCAGCGCTTGCTGCGTGCCCGGCCGGGCGGTCGACAGATCAACGCCAGGACACCTCGGGGTCAGTCATAAGCAAGAGTCAGACCACCTCGGCCGGGACTACCCGACCCTTGCGGGATCCGCCGGACGAGGACATCCCGACCACGTCCTCACCGCCTCGGCGCCGGCCCGCCTCTGGCAGCCCCTCTGAACCACCGAGCCGTTGCACTTCCCCCTGTTAACAATGAACACCGTTTTCATGTAACGTCAGGGCTCCACTCTTCCTGGAGGCTGCCATGACGGCACGGTATGAGGTGTCCCCGTGCGTGAGCAGGAGACACGGCTCATCCCGCCGTACGGGAGCCCCGTCGAGAACCCTGGACCGGAGTCCGTGTCATGTGCCGCGCGAGCCGAGGAGATCGTTGCCGTGAGCGACCGCGACCTCGTCCTCTTCGACGTCCTGCCGGGTCCAGTGGACCCGGTTCCGCGTACCTCCCTGTTCGGCCGGTGGGTGCCCGATCCGCCTGCCCGCCACGAACGAATCGGCAACGGCAACGCGTGCTGGTTCGAGCTGGTCCTGCCCGATGTCATCGACGTACGGCGGTCCTTCTCGTCCGACATTCCGCGAAGGACCATGTTCGCCCTCTCCGTGACCGATCCGTCCTGGAGTGAGGCGGTTGCCTCCTCGTCGGCCGCGCTGTACTTCTTCACCGCCGAAGCCGTCCTGTCGTTTCCCGCCGAGGACGACGTCCGTGAGCTTGTGCACCGGAATCGGCGAGCAGTCTCCCGTGGCCCCACCGGCCCCGGGCGCGGCCGTCCTGGAAATCATCGATCTCCAGGACGAACACGATGCGCTCAGCAAGGCCGAGGCGCGCGTCATGCAAGGGGCCTGCGCCGGTCCGGTCCGGAGCACCGCCCGGTGCCCGGGAGCCGGGGTGTTCGCTGTCCTGCGGCGCCACCGGGCTGCCGTCACCTCTGAGCGACCGCCTTCCCGGCACCTGCCGGGAGACGCTCTCCGGCCCGGTCGCTCCGGTTCCACCGCAGGCAGGAGTACCGGTTCAACCTGCTGCGGCTTCCGTAGTACCCGATCGAACCAACCATCGTTCCTGTCGAAAGGACCCTCACCATGGCCGTCCCCAAGCGCAAGATGTCCCGTAGCAACACCCGTCACCGCCGGGCCCAGTGGAAGGCGAGTGCACCGCGCCTGGTGGACGTGACGGTGAACGGCGTGACCCACCGGGTACCGCAGCACCTCGTTCCCGCCTACCGGCGCGGCCTGCTGAACCCGGAGGGCTGAGGCGATGCCCCCGCGACGCCTGCCGGTCACCGTGCTGTCGGGATTCCTCGGCGCCGGGAAGACGACCTTGCTCAACCACGTACTCGCCAACCGCGAGGGGCTGCGCGTGGCGGTGATCGTCAACGACATGAGCGAGATCAACATCGACGCCGCGTTGGTGCGCGGGGGCGGGGCCGCGCTCTCCCGGACCGAGGAGCGGCTGGTGGAGATGACCAACGGCTGTATCTGCTGCACCCTCAGGGACGACCTGCTTCAGGAGGTCGATCGGCTCGCCCGTGAGGGCCGCTTCGACTACCTGCTCATCGAGTCCAGCGGCATCTCCGAGCCGATGCCGGTGGCAGCCACCTTCGCCTTCGCACGTGACGACGGAGCCGCTCTGGACGAAGTGGCGCGCCTCGACACCATGGTCACCGTGGTCGACGCGGCCAACTTCCTCACCGAACTGGCAGAAGGTGACGACCTCGCCGAACGCGGACTCGCACCCTACGAGGACGACGAGCGTACCGTCAGCGACCTGCTGGTCGACCAGGTCGAATTCGCCGACGTGCTCGTACTCAACAAACTGGACCTGGTCGGCAGGGCCGACGCCGACCGACTGCTAGGGGTGCTCACCCGGCTCAACCCGCAGGCACGGCTGATCACCTCGGTCCACGGCCGGGTCGACGCCCGCGATGTCCTGGAAACAGGACGTTTCGACCTGGAGCGCGCCCAGCAGGCGCCGGGCTGGGTGCGGGAACTGAACGGGGACCATGTCCCGGAGACCGAGGAGTACGGCATTTCCTCCTTCGTCTTCCGGTCGGCCGCCCCCTTCCATCCCGAACGGCTCTGGGACTTCGTCACCGAAAACCTCGACAGCGGCGCGTACGGGCACGTCCTGCGTTCCAAGGGCTTCTTCACCCTGGCCGGACGCGACAGGGTGACGGGCCTGTGGTCGCAGGCCGGCTGCGTCGCCCGGTTCGAGCCCTCCGGAACGCGGGACGGTGACGTGCCGCATGCGCAGGAAGTGGTGTTCATCGGTGTCGCCCTGCGAGCGGACGCCCTGCGGGCCGCCCTGGCCGGGTGCCTCATGGCTGAGGGGGAACCGCTGCCCGCCGTCGACCCCTTCCCCGGATGGGACACCGGAGAGGTCTGCGAACTCGAGCACGTGCACGGGTCCTCGTCCCTCGCGGCGGCCGTCTGACCCGGGACGGGCGGCCGGGCGTGGCCGACGGCCCCGCCCGGCCGTCCCCACTGTGATGGAGGCACAGCGATGTACGAAACGATCCGCGGCGAGTGGCGTTCCACCCGGCAACGGGACGCCGTCCTGGCGTCGTTGACCGCCTGCGACGGTTTCGCCTCGGCTCAGACCCTGCACTCGGCGCTCACGGCGGACGGGGTCGAGGTCGGTCTCACCACCGTCTACCGCACGCTCCACTTGCTGGAGGCGTCGGGCCAGGTGGACATGGTGCGCGACGGTGACGGCGGACGGCTCTACCGGCCCCGGCCCGACGACGGACACCGGCACTATCTGCTGTGCCGACGGTGCGGTTACAGTCTCGCCGTCGACGCCGAGGAGGTCGAGCGGTGGGTGGCCGAGGTCGCGCGCACCACCGGCTTCCAGGACGTGGACCACACCCTCGAACTGGCTGGCGTGTGCAACGGCTGTCACTCCAGGCACCGCGTCAGCCCGACAGTCATCTGAAGGGTACGTACCGGCGGCTGGGCACGGAACCCGGTCGCCGGTACACGTGGCATCGGGCGGCCTGCCCCAACAGTCGCTTTCTCACACCGGGCATTGCACAGCGGCCGGCCTCATGTCTCGCAGAGAGCCGGTCGCCCCGGACACCGGGCGGGCTCCGTGGTGCCGGTCGAGCAGAGGACTCCAGCGCAGGACGGGCCCGACCGCGGCGCGTCGAGCCCACGCGCCCCACTCGTCGCTGGGCGCTCAACGCCGCCTCGGGGCTGCTCTCCGTGACTCCGTTCACTCCTACACCAAGGCGGCGCAGCGAAACCGGCCACCATCCCCGCCGTCGTGCGTCTGTCCCGCACCGCCCGGCGCCTGGTGATCCAGAACCTCGTCGTCGCCGGGGCGTTCATCGCCGTACTGGTGGCCTGGGACCTGACCGGTACGCTGCCGCTGCCGCTCGGGGTCGCCGGCCACGAGGGCTCCACCGTCGTCGTCGGCCTCAACGGCCTGCGCCTGCTGCGCGAAGCCGTCTGGACCGACTCCAGGACGGCCGTGGAGCGGAGCCGTACGGGTCTCCTGGATCGCGCTCAGCTCTGCTCCGCGCTTCGTCATGACCGCCCTCACCTCTCACGGCTGGGACGAAAACATGGAGATGGATTCCATTGACAGGAGTAGTCCGGCACCGTCACGTCGTGACGGTGCCGGACTACTCCTGCGCGTGCCGGATGGCGTCCAGCACGATGTGGGCGACGTGATCGTCGGCGAGGCAGTACTGGATCTCGCGAGCCCGGCGCCGGGTCGTCACGATCCGGGAGTTTCGCAGCACCCGAAGATGCTGGGAAACCAGCGGCTGACTCACCCCGAGAGCGGTGACCAGTTCATGGACGCACTTTCCACCCTGTGACAGCTCACGCACGACACCCAGGCGGACCGGGGACGCCAGCGCCCTCAGCAGGTCGCTGGCGGCCTGGAGATCCTGCAGCGGTTCGTCGGGCGCGGTTGCCGCGGAGGGCGGAGGGGTTATCACATGCACACATTAGCATGTGGTAATGATTTTCAGTTGATGTTCACCCTCCCGGCCGGCAAGGCGACTCAGTGGTCGTCCCAGTGGCCGTCGTGGACCGCGTGCCGGTGACCGTCGTGCACGTAGTCGACGTGATCCTCATGCGGGACGGCGACATGGCCGCAGCCCTCCCCGTGCTGGTGGTCATGGTCCGCGTGAGTGGTGTGACCGGTACTGACGCACTCGTCGACGTGATCCTCGTGGACCCGGTGGATATGACTGTCGTGCGCGTAGTCGACGTGGTCGCCGTGCGGAATGGCGACGTGGCCACAGCCCTCGGCGTGGGCGTGCGGGTGACTGTCATGCGTGCGGTGATCGGTGGCAGTGGTCATGTCGCGCTCCTGGCTTTGCTCTTGGGCCACCTGCGGCTTGCGCTCCTCAGGCCGTGCATTGCAACATTAACATATAGCGATCAATGCATGTTTGCCTGTGATCCGTCCACCCCTCCCCGGGTACGCAGAGCAGGCCCCTGCTACGGGCCACGGCTTCATGATTCGGGCGGTTCACTGACCTCGGCTGCATGAAGAGCACCGCAAGACCAGGCATGCCGCGCCTTTGAACTCCCCAAGCCTGCTTCGGCCGGCTCCAGCCCCAGCCAACACCGTCGACTTGCCGGCTCCCGAGACGCCGACCAGGGCGAGGGTCTGTCCCGCGGGAACCGTCAGCTCGATCACGTCCAGCACGGGCCGACCCCCGTAGTCGAAGCTCACCTTGTGCAGCCGGACTCCCAGCGGGCCCGGCGGGAGCGGACGGGGTGAGGCGGGTCGCGGAGCGAGGGAGGGTGTTTTCACCGCCGCGTCGACGCGGGCGGCGGCAGCACGCAGACCCACCGCCTGGCTCAGGGCTCTGGCCGACTCCGCCACCGGTCCGAGCACCGACAGCGCCAGCACCATCGCCGCCGGGACCCACGCGCCGTGCAACCGCCCGGAGGTCACGGACTGCGCGGCCGCGGCCACCACGCCGAGCACCGCGAGGACGATCAGCAGATCGCGGACGGCGGCGGCCGTGGCTTCCCAGGCTGCCTCGGCCTGCTGCGCCTCACCCACCAGCCGGCCCTGCTCGGCGGGGCGACGGCGTTCGGCCAGCGCTCCGAAGGCGAGCAGTTCGCGCAGCCCGTCGACGGTCTCCACGGTGTCGGCCGAGAGCTTCGCGGTCGCCGCCCCGGTCCGGGCACCGCGCGTGGCGCGCCCGCGCGCGTCGGCGAAGGGAGCCACGGTGAGCAGTGCGGCGACCGGCACCACCGCCACCAGCAGCCACGGCTCGACGGTGGCCAGCACGACGGCACCGCCGGTGAAGACCACTCCGCCCGCCAGGAGCTGGGCGGTGGTGCGGGCGTAGAAGAACTCCAGAGCCTCCACGTCGGCCATCGCGGTGGCGGCCAGGTCCCCGCTGCGCCGGCCTGCCACGCGGGCGGGCGGGCGCGCTGCGGGCGAGCTCGTCGAAGACCCGCACGCGCAATTCGGCGAGTACCCGGTAGGCCAGGCCGTAAGGGGTACGACTACAACCACCTGCGGCGACGGCTGTCCAGCCGGGGCGTCCGACACCGCATCGCCCGCAGAGGTATCGAGCCCTCGACCCATCTGGGCCGACACCGCTGGACCATGGAACGCACGATGTCCCGGCTCACCGGATGCCGCCGACTGCACCGCCGCTACGAACGCAGAGCCGACCACTTCCCAGGCTTCACCAGCATCGCCTGCACCCTCATCTGCTACCGCAGACCGACCAAATGAGTGACGTCTCAGAACGCCCTGAGTTCCACTGCCTCCTCCGCTGCCAGATCCTCGACGACCTCCAGCGGATCCAGCACGTCCGCGGCGTAGTGCACACCGGGCGCGATCCCTCCCCGGAGCACCCTGAGCGCGGCGGTGGCAGCGAGGAACCCGCTCAGCTCGTAGGAGTCCGCCGCACGAAGGACGAGCCTCGCGGCGGGCGGACCGTCCGTCACCCCGTCCCAGAGGTGGAACTCCTGTCCGTACCAGGCTCCGTGGCGGCGTACGTCCTCGTCGGCCGCCGCGATCAGTTCAGCGGTTTCCGTGCTGTCCAGTGCCCAGGCCATCGCCAGTTCCTCGGCCAGGCGCCCGCCGCCGAAGACCGTGTACCACCGCACCTGACCGATACCCGTGGCACGGGCCAGCCGGATGGCCTCGGTGGACAGGAAGGGGAAGGCGTCGACGGGGGCGGGGAATGCATCGAGTCGCACTTGGCGGCGGGGTTCCAGCGCGCGCTCCCGGAGCCGGCCGTCCTGCCAGGTGGCCGCCGGTGTGCCGTGCTCCGGCCCGCGGGCGAGCAGTACGTCTCCGGCGGCGGCCGGGGTGAGCGGCGCGACGCCGCCGACGTAGGCGTGCAGCGCGACGGCACCGGTGGCACGGGCGGCCAGGGCGCGGGGCAGCAGCGACGACAGGCCCGGGAGCGCTCCGGCGGACAGCACTGCCACGCGTTCAGCCACCGCCCATCGTTCGGCACCCCCATCGGCGGACAGCAGGTTGTGCACCGGATCGTCGCCGGCCGCGTCGACGTAGTCCGCGCCGTTGCGCAGCGCGGCCCGTGCGACCGTGTCGAGGACGCGGTACGAGGGTCCCGCGCAGTTGACGACCAGTCGGCACTCCGCCGCGAAGTGGTCCAGCGAGTCGGGGTCGGTCAGGTCGACCGCCCGGACACCCACTTCCGGGCCGCCCTCCGGAAGGCTCGCGACCAGTGATTCCGCACGGTCCGCGGCACGGCCGGCCACCAGCAGCGAGTGGACACCCGCCCGGTGGAGGCGTCGTACGACCGCGCTGCCCACTGCTCCGTAACCGCCTATGACGCCGATGGCTGACAGGTGTTGCACCGGTGTTCCCACCCTTCCTCACTGATTCAGCTGATGAAAATGATAATTATTATCGTAAGTGTTGCTCGACGGGCCCTGGGCCGAGGAAGAAGTGATGACGATGTTCGACGTGATCGTGGTGGGCGGAGGGCCCGCGGGCCTCAACGCGGCGCTGGTGTCCGGACGGCAGCGCAGGCGGGTCCTCCTGCTGGACTCCGACCGTCCGCGCAACGCGCCGGCGGCGCAGACGCACATGTTCCTCAGCCGCGACGGGTTCCCGCCCGCCGAGCTGCGTCGCATAGGCCGGGAGCAGCTCTCCGCCTACCCGAACGTGGAGATCCGCGAGGCAACCGTCGCTGCCGTCGCGTCCACGCCGGCGGGATTCACCGTGACGTCGGCCGACGGCGTGGTGGAACAGACCCGCAAACTGGTCCTCGCCACGGGGCAGGTCGACGTGCTCGACGAGCAGGTGGAGGGCCTGTCGGCGCTGTTCGGCCGGGGCGTGTACCACTGCCCGTTCTGCCACGGCTGGGAGACCAGCGGAATGAGCCTCGCCGTCCTGGGACATGAACTGCCGCAGGTCATGCAGGCTCTGTACGTCGCCGACCGTTTCAGCACCGATGTCATCGTGTGCACCAACGGTCACCCCGTGCCCGAGCAGGCCGCCGGCCGGCTCGCCGAGGCCGGCATCGCCGTGGAGGAGACGGGCGTGACCCGGATCGAGGGCGAGGAGGGTGCCGTCCGCCTGGTCCTCGCCGACGGCCGGGTCCTCGAGCGGCAGGGGATCTACCACCGGGCGCCCACCCGCCAGCACTCCCCGCTGGCCGAGCGCCTGGGATGCCATGTCCTCCCGGACGGGTGCGTCCGGGTGGACGAGTTCCAGCGCACGTCCGTGCCCGGTGTGTACGCGGCCGGGGACACCGCCCGGCTGGAGGCGCTGCCGGACGCCCTCACCTTCGTGGTCACCGGTGCCGCCGACGGCGCCCGTGCCGCGGTCTGGCTGGATCAGGAACTCTTCCGCGAGGACGCGGGACTGGGCGGCTGACACCGGCGTGCGGCGGGGGCACGCATGTCCCCGCCGCATCTTTCTCATCGCTCGGCTCGCTCGGCTCTCACCGTTCGTCCGATCCGCGCAGGGCGGCAGCGAGCCCGGCCACCGTGGGCTGCTCGAGGAAGCGGCGGGGTGCCACCCGCCCCAGCCCCTCCCGCGCGAGCGCGCCGAGCATCCGCACCGCGAGCAGCGAGTCCCCGCCGAGTGCGAAGAAGTCGGCGGTGCGCTCGTCCACCGGACACTCCAGCAGCTCCTGCCAGTGCGCTGCGACGGCCCGCTCCGTATCGTCCCGGGGCGGACCCGGTTCCGCCCGGTCGGTCGCCGTCTTGGGCACCGACAGGCGCCGACCGGATGCCCGCCCGTCCGAGCCGGCCGGCTCGCCGTCGGCCGGGGCGGGCAGTTCGACCACGGCCGACCAGCCCTCCGGAGCGACCAGCGACTCGACGGTGCCCATCAGGTCATCGAACATGCGGTCGACATCGGCGCCCGCGAACAACTCCTCCACCAGCGAGAAGACGACCACCAGCTCACCGCGCAGTTCGAACAGCCTCACCTCCAGGGCCACCTGAGGCGTCCGCAGTTGCTGGTGGTGGCTCAGCAGGTCGATGGTGCCGAGAGGGCCCGCCTCCTGAGGCACCTCACTGCCCAGTGCCGCGTCCACACCCAAGGTGGACTGGAAGACGACGGGGGCCACCGGACGGTGGGTGCCCCGGCGGCGGCCCAGTTCGCGGGAGACCTCGACGCCGGTGATCAGGTTGTGGGCGAGTGCGTCGCCGATGTCCCGCTGCGCGCGGGTGGCGAGGTCGGCGAAGACGGGCGCCGCCGGCAGGTCGACCGGCAGGAGCATGGTGGAGGAGAAGGCTCCCACCAGACGGGACACGTCGGGGTGCAGCGGGAGGCGGTTCAGCTGCAGCGTGTTCAGCAGGAAGCGGCGGTGGCCGCAGGCCCGGGCCACGGCCGCGGCGAATCCGGCGAACATCGCGGCGGACGGGGTCACCCCGTGCTCGGTGCACAGACGGCGCAGCGCCGACCAGCGCTCCGGGTCCAGCACGGCCTGCCGGGTGCCCATCAGGGTGGGGCGCACGTCGGCGGGGTCGGCCACCATCGGCAGCGCCGGTGGCAGCGGGAAGCCGTCGAGTCGGTCCCACCACCAGTCACGGTCCTGCTGCCATGCCTCGGTGCCCGGCAGGTCCCGCAGGGTCGTCACGTAGTCGCCGTAGTCGATGTCCAGGGGCGCGAGGACGGCGTTGTAGTCGGAGACCAGAGCGAACAGGTCGCGGTAGAAGACGCCGGAGGACCAGCCGTCGATGATCAGCAGGCTGGTGGAGGAGTGCAGCCTGGCGCGGTCGCCGGGCATCAGGGTCAGCCGCATGTCCAGGCCGCACCCCTGGGAGGGGTCGGGGCCCTCGGTGCTCATCTCGTGGCGGATCTCCGCGAGCCGGGCGGTGGCCGTCCCCTCGTCGGCGTCGCGCAGGTCGGTGACGCGGAGCCGCGGTACCGCTTCCGGGTCGTCCAGGGGCAGGACGCGCTGCCGGCCGTCGGGGAGGATGCGGGCCCGCAGGACGGCCTGGTGCTCGGCCAGCCGTTCCAGGGCGTCCTGCAGCGCCTCGGGGGCCTCGTCGGCGTCGATGTCCTCCAGCCCGATGTCCACGTAGTGGTGGGCGGAGCGGTAGGACAGCTCCCAGGCGTCCTGCTGGCCCACGAAGTAGCCCTGCTGAAGGGGCAGGAGCGGAAAGGGGGCCTCCGGGTCCTCGCGCCGGCGCAGGTCCAGGGGCAGCGGGCGCAGGGCGCCGGTTCCGGACCCGGTGCTGCGTTCGTGGACGAGGGCGGCGAGCTGGGCGGCGCTCTGCTCCACGCGGACGTCCGCCAGCGCCAGCGGCGTGCCCAGCCGTTTGCGGAGCATCGCGGCCATGCGGACGGCCAGGACGGAGTCGCCGCCCAGGCTCAGGAAGCTGGCGTCCGCCGGTACGGCGGCCTGATCGGTCTCCAGGGCGTCGGCCCACACTGCGCGGACGGCGTCGACCAGGTCGGCCGGGGCCGGCTGCGCGGCGCAGGTGTGCTCGGAGGCGGGTGCGGAGGTCAACAGGGGGCTCCAGTCGGAAGGGTGGGGCGGATGATCCTGTCCACGGCGTGGACCCGTGGGAGGTGAGAGGCGGGGGGCAGGCGGTCCGCGAGCGCGGTGCGGACGCGGCCGGTGTCCGGCCGGGCCGCGTCGGCTCCGACGCGGCCCGCGACGACCCGTTGGCCCGCTGCCCCGGCGAGGGGGTGTTCCTCGTGCGGCAGGACGGGCAGCGGGTCGAAGCCCGCCGCGTCCAGCTGGTGCGTCCACTCCTCGGCGGTGAGGAAGACCCGGTCCTGGCCCACCCGAAGGTCGGTGAACCAGTCCTGCTCACCGGGCGCGGGTGACATCAGCAGGTACATCGAGGTGAGCGTCTGGTAGTGCTCCTGGCACGACTCGACCAGGACCAGCAGCCCGCCGGGTACCAGCAGTTCCCGCAGGGCCGCCAGGGCCCGGCCGGCGTGCCGCGCGTTGTGCAGGACATTCGCTGCCAGGACGACGTCCTGGGAACCCGCCTCGAAGCCCTGCGCGAGCGGGTCGGCCTGGATGTCGAACAGGGCGTGCCGCAGTCCGGGGCGGCCGCCGAAGACCTCCTTGGCCGTCCGCAGGAAGAACGGGGAGACGTCCGTGAAGAGGTAGTCGACGTCCGTGTCACCGAGTGCTTCGAGGACGGTGCCGGTGGTGCCGCCCACGCCCGCGCCGGCTTCGAGGACGCGCAGGGGGCCCCGTGACGTCCGGTGGCGGGCCTCTTCGGCGATCAGGGACGCGGCGGCGTGGTTGGCCCAGCGGCTGGGGACGCTGTCGCGGTAGTTGCCCCGCGCGGTGCCCGTCTCCCCGTCGGGGAAGAGGACCTCCTGCAAGGAGGCGCGGTCCTGGAGCAGCAGGGGGAGCCGTTCGGCCGCGGCCCGGAAGAAGCGGGTCATGGACGGCGGATAGCCGAGGCCCCGGCAGGCTCCGTCCAGTTCGCGCAGGGCCCGGGCGTGCTCGCGGCGGTCCGGCGCCGCGAGGGAGTGGTAGCGGCCCGTCGCCGCGTGCAGGTGGAGTCGGTTCTCCGCGGTCAGGGTGCGCAGCCAGCGTCGTACGATCCACGCGTGCCGGGGTGCGACCGCCAGGGCTTCGAGGATCCTGTCGGTGCCGTGCCGCCCGCCGTCGCGGAACAGGCGGGTCCGGTCCAGTGTCCGGGCCATCGTCAGCAGCGCCGTCTCGTCGAGCTGCCGCATCAGCGCCGGAAGAGCGGCCGGGTCGGTCCCGCGGACGGCGGCGTCACCGGCGTCCGCGGCCCGGTCGGCGGTGTGGTCGTCGTCCCGGCCGGGAGCGGATGACGGCCGTGCCGCCGCGGGCGGACCGGCCACCAGCAGGGTGTCCTGCCCGCCGCCGCGCACCAGTTGCCAGTCCGTCACGCCGGGCAGGCCGGTGAGGGCTTCGTCGGTGAGCGCCCCGTTCACGCGTGACCGTCCCCGGTGACGTCCACCACGGTGATCGCGGGGAGTGTCGTGCCCGGCTCGGCACGGCGCAGGTGGTCGCGCAGCACCTCGGGCAGGCGGCGCCGGACGAACAGGGGGAACGGCTCGTGGGCGAGCGGGCCGGCGGGCGCCGGAAGGTTCTCGGTGGCGGCGGGCGCACGGTCCGCAGGAGCCGCCACTGCCAGCAGGTGCGGGTCGGCGGCATCGAGCAGCACGGCGGCGTCCACTCCCTCCAGGGCCGCACGCAGCGCGTACGGGGTGACCGCCCCCGGCGCGTCGACGAGCAGGGCGTTGGGGATGCCGTGGACGATGACGGGACCTTCGGCGAGCGCACCGCGCAGTGCTTCCGGGACGTCGCTCTCCCGGTGTCCGTCCCAGGGCGTCCGGCGCACGTGCCCGGGCGCCGGTCCGTCGGCGTGCGGACCGACGTGCAGGACGATGTCGTAGCGGTAGCGGGTGAGTTCGGTGTCCTCGGCCATGGTGCGGGCGTGGATGCTCATGCGGACCGGCCGCGGCTGGGACCGGACCGCCGCGGCGACGGCCGCGGGGGTGAAGGACAGTTCCTCGTCCGCTTCGGCGGCGGCGAGGGCCCGGGCGGCGACCGTCGTGCCGTCCGCCTCGGGGTCGCGCGTCCGTTCCAGCCGTTCGAAGTGGTCGAGCAGCAGACCGGAGTGCCGGTTGTCGCCGACGATCACGGTGCCGCCGTCCGCGACGGCCGACAGCGCCCCGTGCAGCACGGCCGCCAGGTAGGCGAGGTCGGGGAAGCACTGGGTGACCGAGTTGAACAGCACGCAGTCGGGAAGTACGCCGGGGCCGAAGACGGCGTCCATGGTCTCCCGCACCCGGGGGGCCGCTGTCTCATGGGCGGCGGCCCGGACGAACGCCGTGCCGGGGAGGCCGGCGGCGGTGAGGCGCTCCACCGCGACCTGCGCGACGTCGGTGCCGACGTAACCGTCCAGGTGCGGGTGCAGGCGGTGGGCCAGCAGGCCGGTGCCGCAGCCGAGCTCCAGCAGCCTCCCCGGGCGCTGGGCCAGGACGAGGTCCACCGTGCGGTCCACCCAGTCCCGCATGTGGGCCTCGGGCAGCGGCGCTCCGGTGTCGGACGCCTGCCACCCGGACAGGTCCAGGTCGTCGGCGTGCCGCCCCTCGGCCGTCTCGTACACCCAGTCGTAGACCTCGGTCCACTGGTCGAGGTGCTCGCGCAGCAGGGGGCCTGGCTCGGGTGAGGCGGCCAGGGCGGCGGGGTGCGGCACGACCAGCACGCCGCCGCCGGGTGCGGGGCGCGCCCGCGCCACCCAGGGATGGGCGGCCAGCAGCTCCACGATCCGGCCGGTGTGTTCAGCCGTGGTGTTGTCGGACACCGGAGGGCTCCGTTCTCTGCTCGGGGGAAAGGTCGGGGGTGGTGGGCGGCCGGGGGGTCAGGCGGCGCCCGGTCAGGTGCAGGACCTGGTCGGCGCGGGCGGCCGTGCCCGGGTCGTGGGTGACGGTCAGGATCGCCGGGCCGCTCCTGCGCAGCCGGTCCAGCAGGTCCAGGACCAGCCGTGCGGAGACCGGATCCAGACCCGCGGTGGGTTCGTCCAGCAGCAGCACGTCGGGGCCGGCGGCGAGTGCCCTCGCCAGGACGACCCGGCGGCGCTGGCCGCCGGAGAGCTCCGTGGGTCTGCGGTGGGACAGTTCGGTGGAAAGTCCCACGGCTTCCAGGAGTTCCCGTGCGCGGTGCCGCCCCGGCGCTCCGGTCATGCCGTGGAACACCTTCAGCGGCCGGGCCACCGACCGGCCCGCGGTGTGCGCCGGGTTGAGTTCCGTCACCGTGTCCTGTCCGGCCAGCTGGACGGCGCGCAGCATCCGCCGGTCACGCGAGCGGGTGCCGCGGGGCAGCGGGTGTCCATGCAGCAGCAGCTCTCCGCCGGCCGGAGGGCGGCGGCCGGCCAGGGCGTGCAGCAGGGTCGTCTTGCCGGTGCCCGACGGTCCCGTCACGGCCAGCCAGCCGCCCGCCGGCAGGTCCAGGTCGCCGGCGTCGAGCAGTGGGGTGCCGTCCGGGGTGAGCAGGATCAGGCCCCGCGTCGACAGCACGGGAGCCGGTGACGGGGCGGGAGCCACGGTGCGGGACGCGCCCTCCGTCGTCGGTGCCGCGGCCGTGGGGGGCGGCGCCGGAGCCTCGGTGGGGGCGGGCGGCCCCTTCGCCGGGGTGGCCGGGACCGCCGACGTCGCTGGGGGCACCGACGACCGTAGGCGTACGGCGGTGGCCGTACACGGCTCGCGCGCCGGGGCGGCCGGGAGCTGCGGACCGGGGGCGGCTTCCGCGTCGGTGGACCGGCGCGGTCCGACGGCCAGCACCAGGGTCCGGTCGGCCAGTTCCGCCGCCAGCCGGGTGTCGTGCGTGACCAGGACGACGCACCGGCCGGGAACTCCCCGCCGGGACCGTACGGCTTCGGCGACCAGGTCGGCCGTCGCGCGGTCCAGCGCCGAGGTCGGCTCGTCCAGGACGAGCAGTTCCGGGTCGGCGCACAGGGAGCGGGCCAGAGCGACGCGTTGCGCCTGTCCGCCGGAGATCTCCCCCGCCCGGCGCGAGGCGAGTACGGGCGGCAGGTCCAGCTGCTGCATCAGGGCTTCGACGCGCTGCGCACGGGCGCCGGTGTCGCCGGTGAACCCCTCGCCGATCAGCCGGTCGACGCGCCACAGCGGGTTCAGGTCCGCTGCGGGGTCCTGCCCCAGCCAGCCGCACCGGGCCCGCCGCCACCGGCGGGCCGGACGCCCCGCCGGCACCGGAGCTCCGCGCCAGCGCACGGTGCCCGCCGGACGGTGCAGTCCGTCCGGGAGGACGTCGAGCAGGGCACGCAGCAGTGTGGTCTTGCCGGCACCGGACGTGCCGGTGACGGCCAGCACCTGGCCGTCACCGATCTCGAGATCGACCGCCGGCAGCACGGTCGCACCGTCGTGGGCACGGCGTACGGTCAGTTGCTCAGCCGCCAGCAGGGGCACGGCGGCGCCCTCACGGACAGCGGGCGTACGGGTTGTCATACGGCCTCCCGAGGCGTATGGGCGACGGTCCCGGCCGTCGCGGCGAACGCCCAGGCGCACCCCGCGAGGGGGACCGCGGGAGCCAGCAGGGCCCAGGGATTGAGCGCGGCGCCGGGCAGGTTCTCGCTGAGCATCAGGGCCCAGTCGGGTTCGGGGGGCTGGGGCCCCAGGCCGAGCACGGCGAGGGCCGCCGCGATCTGCAGTGCCGTGACCAGCCGGAGGCCGGCGTCGGCGGCGACCAGGCGACGCAGGTTGGGCAGGACCTCGTGGACGAGGACGGCGGGCGTGCTCTCACCCCGTTCGACGGCGGCGTGCACGTGTCCGCTGTCACGCAGGTACGCGCACTGGGTACCGACGACCCGCGCGGTCAGCGGTGCGCCCGCGAGTACCGCCGCCACGACGACCGCCGTCGCCCCGGGCAGCGCGGTGGCCAGCACGAGTGCCAGGACGAGGGCGGGGACCGCGAGCAACAGGTCGCCCAGGGCGCGCACACCGCGGGCGACGCGTCCGCCCGACCAGCCCGCGGCAAGGCCGAGAGCCGTACCGCAGACGACGGCGACAGCCGCGGCCAGCAAGGAGAGGGTCAGCAACTGGGTGCCTCCGGCCAGCACCCGGGACAGCACGTCACGCCCCAGGACGTCGGTGCCCAGCGGATGCCGTCCGCCGGGGGGTGTCCAGGGTGCGGCGACCGTCCGTTCCGGCGGGTGGGGGGCCGCGTACCGCCCCAACGGCACGCACACCAGCAGGACGACGGCCGCGGCGACGGGCGCCGTACGGCGGGCCCTCGCCGCGGACAGGGACAGGAAGGCCACGGACCGGCTCATCGTCCGCCCCCTCGGGGTGCGTCCGGCAGCGCGGGCCCGGGGTGCCGGGCGGGGCCCGTCGCCGTGGTGCGGCGGGCGGCCAGGTCGGCCAGGAGCATGCCCAGCAGCAGGACGACGGCCGGCAGGAGCGCCGCGGCCTGGATCACGGGAACGTCCCGCAGCGCGACGGCGGACACCAGCAGCTGGCCGGTTCCGGGATAGCCGAACAGGGTCTCCGCCAGGGCGGTTCCCGCCACGAGGCCCCCGGTCAGCAGGGCCGTCACCTGGAGCGCGGGCGCGTACAGGAAGGGCAGGACGTGCCGGTGCAGCACGAGCGGGGCGGGCAGGCCGCGCAGCCGCGCGTCGGCCACGTGGGGCCGGCGCAGGACGTCGCCCAGCGCTCCGCGCAGCAGGACGGTGGCGAAGGCGGCCGAGGGAAGGGCGAGGGTGAGGGCGGGCAGCACCAGCAGCCGGGGGTCGGACAGCGGCGAGCCGCCGGACGGCAGCAGGGACACCGGGGGCAGCCATCCCAGCAGCCCGGCCAGGACCGCGCCGAGCACCGCCGCGTGGACCGGCTGCGGCACGGCGGCCAGACCGGTGGCGGCCGAGCCGCCCCGGCCGCCCCGCAGGTACGTGACGGCCAGGGCCGCCGCGGTCAGCAGCACGGTGCCGGCCAGCGCCACCGCCACCAGTGCCGTGGTGGCGGGCAGCCGTTCGGCGAACAGTGCCGCCACGGGTCTGCCGCCCGCCAGCGAGTGTCCCAGGTCCCCGCGGGCCAGGCCGTACAGCCAGTCGAGATAGCGCGCCGCGGCCGGCCGGTCCAGTCCGAGCCGGTCCCGTTCCGCCGCGGCCTCCTCCTGGGAGGCACGGCCCGTCGTCCTCAGCTCCTCGGCGTCACCGGGCAGCAGTTCCGTGGCCGTGAAGACCACCGCCGTGACGGCGACGGCCAGGGCCACGGCCCGGCCGGCCGGGCGCAGGGCACGGCCGGCGGCGCGCAGGGTCACCTGGCCATCCACGCCTGGTCGATGAACATGCGCTGGAAGCCGGGACCGTCGGGCAGTCCGCGCACCGTGGGCGCGGCCAGGTCCAGGCCGTCGCCGGTGCCCCAGACGACGTAGCCGCCGTCCTTCCACAGTTCCCGCTGGATGCCGGAGAGCAGTTCCCCGCGCCGCGCCTCGTTCGCGGTGGCCATGGCACGGGCGAAGCCGTCGTCGAACGTCCTGCTGCGCCAGGCGGTCTCGTTGGTGGGAGAAGCGGACAGCAGCCCGACGCGGACGAGGTCGGGGAAGGAGATGCCGCCGTAGTAGCCGGTGTAGAACGCCTTCTTGGCGTAGACGGCGGTCCAGTAGGTGTCGGCGGGCTCGACCTTCACCTCGGCGTCGACACCGATGTCCGCCAGCTGCTGGGCGTAGAGGGTGGCCGCGGTGTCCATGCCGGGATAGGACGTGGTGGTGTGCAGGGTGACGGACAACCCGTCGGCGTGGCCCGCCTGCGCCAGCAGCTTCCTGGCCTTCGCCACGTCACGGGTGCGCTGCGGCAGATCCTTGGGTGCCGAGGGGTCGTAGGGGGTGGGGAGGTCGTTGGCGACCTTGCCGTAGCCCAGGAACACGGTGTCGACCAGGGCCTTGCGGTCCGCGGCGAGACGGAACGCCTCACGGACCCTGGGGTCGTCGAACGGCTTGGTGTCCAGGCGCATGACGAACGGGTACTCGGTGACCCCGCCACGCCGGACGACCCGGGTCTTCTCCGAGGTCCCGGCGCTCTTGACGGCGGCGGGGCTGACGCTGCCCGCGACGTCGGCCTGCCCGGCGGTGACGGCACTGGCCCGTGCCTGCGGATCGGCGACGGCCTGGATCTCTATCCGGTCCAGGTGCGGGCGCTCGCCCCACCAGGTGTCGTTGCGGGTCAGCACAGCGCCCTGGGCACCGGTCTGCTTCACCCGGTACGGACCCGATCCGGTGACGGGACGGGAGAAGTCCTCGGTCCCCTCGGGCACGACGAAGGTGACGGACTCCAGGGCCCGGGGCGCGTCGGCCATCGGGGCACGGGTGGCCAGGACGACGGTGTGCTCGTCGGGGGCGGTGGACTTCTTCAGGTCGAAGTCGGCGAGCCGGCCGTAGTTCTCGGCGGCCTTGCCACCGATGCGGCGCAGGGAGTACAGGACGTCGGCGGCACGCACCGGTGTGCCGTCGGTGAAGCGGGCGTCCTCGCGCAGGGTGAGGGTCCAGCGGTCCATGGCGGCATTGGGCTTCCACGAGGTGGCGAGCCGCGGACGGGTCCTGCCGTCCTCGCCGGGGACCGTCAGGACGTCGTAGGTCAGGGCGAACCGCAGGACGTCGGACTCGTTGCCGAGACCGCCGTGCGGATCGTCACTGGCGGTGGCGGGCGACCCGGCGACGGCGTACCGCAGGGTGCCGCCGTCGACCGGTGCGCCGGTGCGGGAGGCCGGGGTGCCGGCGGCGGGTGTGTCGGCGGCCGGTGTGCCGGAGCAGGCGCTCAGCAGCAGGGCACCGGCCGCCGTCAGGACGGCGAGGGCGGATCTGCGGGACAGGGGAACACGGGACGACGAGTGCTGGTGCATGGTGGCTTTCCGCGAGAGGTTCGGTGGTCGGGACGGGGCTGCCGGGCTCACCGCTCGGCGCGCACGGCCGCGAGGGCGCGGTCGATGAGAGCGGCGGTGCGCCGGACGGCGGGGTCGTGCAGCAGGGAGTAGTGGTGGCCTTCGACGGTGTGGGCGTCGACGGGGCCGCCGACGTGCGGCAGCCACCCCAGCGCGGGCAGGTCCCCGGCGTCGTCGACGCCCATGCCGACGCCCGCGTTGTGCGGTGAGCGGCGGGTCGCGGCGATGAGCAGCAGGCGGGTGGCCGGATCGGTGA
Organism: Streptomyces beigongshangae; assembly: GCF_019710745.1. Taxonomy (GTDB): domain Bacteria; phylum Actinomycetota; class Actinomycetes; order Streptomycetales; family Streptomycetaceae; genus Streptomyces; species Streptomyces beigongshangae. Next base: position 162,183 of record NZ_JAHKJW010000010.1, on the reverse strand, counting down.
GGTGTCCGGCCCGGTGCTCCGCCAGCGCCCGCAGGTGGCGCTCGAAGACCTCCAGTCTGGTGTCCGCGGTGTCGCGCGGGCCGAGCAGCCCGGCCGACCGCAGGCGTTCGGTGACCGCCCGGCGTACCGCCGCCGGGGTCGGGGCCTCGCGGATCGTGTCCGCGTCCGTGCCGAGGTCCAGGTCGAGGTCGAGGAACGCCTCCAGTGAGCGCAGGTAGCGGACGGCCGCGTACGTGGTGTCCTGGACACGGTCGGCTCCGCCCAGCGCTCGGATGCGGTCGGGGGTGTTGGAGTCGATCATGACGAGGAGGTCGGTCCGCTCACCGCGGCGTTCGAGCTCCACGGCCATCTGGTGGGCGACCGTGCCGCCCATCGACCAGCCGCCCAGCAGGTAGGGGCCGTGCGGCTGGTGGGCGCGCAGCGCGGCGAGATAGCGGTCGGTCATCTCGGCGATGGTCCGCGGCCCGGTGCCGCCGGTCAGGGCGGGGTCGGTGAGGGCCACCACGGGCCGGCCGTCGGTCAGGAGCCGCGCGAGTTCGCCGTAGCACAGCACGTCCCCGCCGGAGGGGTGCATCAGGAACAGGGGACGGTCGCCGTTGCCGTGGTGCAGCAGCATGGCCGCGTCGGCGTCGGGGGTCGGGTTCCCACCGGCCGGGGCGGCGGTCCGGGTGATGCCGGCGGGTGCCGGCTGTTCGGGTTCCGGCGTCCGGACCGGGGCGGCGGGTGCGGGGCGGGGCTCGTCGAGGTCCCACGCCCAGGGCGCGTCGGCCAGCCGGCGCACCCGCTCGGTGTAGGCGGCGAAGGCGGCGTCCACCCCGTCGGCGGGCAGCGCGTCCTCCAGCACGTCCCACTGGAGCAGGAGCGCCCCGCGCTGCTCGATCACCTGGTGGTCCAGCCAGGTCTGCGGGGTACTGCTCACCCCGTACACCGGTGTGCCCGCCCAGTCCAGGTCGTGTCCGCCGCCGAGCGGTCCGGACAGGCCGAGGGCGCTGGTGAAGACCACGGGCACGGACTCGGAGCGGCCGGTGCGCGAGGACTTCTCGGCCAGCAGGTCGAGCGCGGAGAACTCCCGGTGGTCCAGATCCTCGAAGAGGGTGCGCTGGGCCCGTACGGCGGCGTCGGCGAAGCGGCGGGTGTCCGAGCGGTCCACCTCGTGCAGCATCAGCGAGGTGAAGTCACCGACCACGGCGTCCGCCCCGGGCAGGTGCGCCGGCCGGTCGAAGAGGGTCAGGGTGACGGAGAACCGGTCCTGGCCCGACCACCGGGCGAGTGCTTCGCCGTAGGCCGCCAGCAGGACGGCCGTGGGGGTCAGCCCGCGCCGGGCGGCCTCGGCCTTCAGGGCGTCCCAGCGGTCCGGCTCCAGGCGGGCGGTACGGCGTGCGAAACGGGGCCGCTCCCCCGGGCCGCGGTCCTGGACGGGCAGCGCGGGGGCGCCGGGCAGGCCGTCCAGCCGGGCGCGCCAGTAGGCGGCCGCACGTGCGTGTCCGGGGCCCTCGGCGCGGCGTTCGAGTGCGGCCACGCAGTCGGCGAAGGTGGTCTCCAGCCGCGGGAGCGGTGCGTCGGGATCGCGGTAGAGGGTGCGCAGTTCACGGTCCCAGAGCAGGTAGCTGGCGGTGTCGCACACCAGCACGTCCACGTTGACGAACAGGCGGACGACGTCGTCGGGCAGCCGGGCGGCCCGGATGTCGACCAGGGGCCAGCGGCCCGGGCGGGGTTCGCGGCGGACCATGCGTTCGCGGACGCGTTCCAGTTTCCGGGCGCGTTCCGTGTCGTCGTCCTTCGTCAGGTCCTGGACCCGGATCCGGTAGCGGGGCACCTTGTCGAGCACCCGGTTGCGTCCTTCGGGCGAGACGACCGCGCGCAGCATGGGGTGACGGGCGATCACCGCGTTCCACGCGGATTCGTAGCGGTCGGTGTCCAGGCCGGGGCAGTCGTACTCGAGATGGAAGGAGCACGGGACGTCGCCGAGCCGGTAGCCCCCCGACCCACCGATCCAGTAGGCGTGCTGCACCCGGGTGAGGGGGAACTCCCGCGGTCCGTCGCCGGCTCGCGAAGCCGCGTCCACCGTGTCCTGCGGCCCGGAGGAGGGGCGCCGCGGCTGTCCGCCGGGCAGCATCGGGGCCAGCGCCGCGACCGTCGGCCGGGCGAGCAGGTCCTGCAGGCGCAGGTCGGCGCCGAGGTCGTCGCGCAGCCTGGCGAGCATCCGGGTGGCCAGCAGGGAGTGCCCGCCGAGTGCGAAGAAGTCGGCGTCGCGGTCGGTGACGGGGAAGCCCAGCAGATCCGACCAGACCTCGGCCAGCAGCGTCTCCGCGTCACCGGCGAGCCCCGTGCCGTCCCGCGACCCTCCCGCGGGCGCGCTTGACGGAGGTACGGCGGAGGCGGGCGTGGCGGAGGCGGGTACGACGGTGGGCGTGCCCGCGGTGCGGGGTGCCAGGTCGGCCGGCGAGACGGCGACGGAGGCCGGCGCGCGGCCCCGGGCCGCGAGCGCCAGCAGCCGGTCCACGGTGCGCATTCCGTCGGCGAGACCGATCGAGTGCCGGGACGCCACGGTGCGTTCGCGCCCACCGGGGCCCACACGCCAGCCGTCCCAGGCCACGCTGATCCAGCGGGGCGAGTTCGGGGCGGCGGCCTGCTCGTGTTCGGCGAACGCGTCCAGGTAGCGGTTGACCGCCGCGTACGGTGCGAGGCCCAGGCCGCCGACGAACGCCGTGGCCGAGGACATCAGCAGCACGGTGGCGGGGCGGCGCCCTGGCGGAAGGGCGTGCACGGCGGTACGCAGGGCGAGGGCCGCGGTGATCTTGGCGTGTGCGTGGGCGCGCACGGCCTGCTCCCCGGTGGCCCGCAGGGGGGAGACGGCGGCGGAGGCGACCACGCCGGCGGCGTGCACGACCAGGTCCAGCGGGCCGTCCCGGTCGGTCAGTTCGCGCAGCAGCGCCGTCGTGGCGGCGGCGTCCGCGGCGTCCGCGGCACGGACTTCGATGTCGGCACCGGACGCCCGCAGGAGACGTACGGTCTCGGCCCGTTCTGCCTCGTCGCCGCCGGGGGCGGGGGCCGGGTGCAGTCCGGTGCGTCCGGTCACCACGACCCGCCGCCCGGAGCGGGCCAGGTGTCCGGCCAGGGCCAGACCCACGTCCCCGAGGCCGCCGAGCACCACCGCCGTGCCCGTCCCGCCGTCGGTGCCGGCGGGTTCCTCCGGGGCGGGGTCGGAGGGCCGCCAGGGTGTGACGCCGCGCGTCCAGCGGTGTCCGCCGCGGACGGCGCACTCGGTGCCGCTCGGTCCGCCGGACACCAGGTCGGCGGCCTCCGCGAGCACGGCCTCCACCTCGGCGGTGGCCTGCGGTCCGGCCGGCAGGTCCAGGGAGCGCCAGCGCAGGCCGGGGAACTCCTGGGCGAGGACGCGGGGGACGGCGAGAGCGGCGGCGGCGTGGGCCGCGGGCCGGTCGGCACTCTCCACCTGCTGGGCGTCGTGGCTGAGGTGCAGCAGACAGGTGCGGTGCGCCCAGGGGGCGGTGACGCGCGCCACCGCCGCGTAGCGCAGGACCGACGCGGCGACGGTCACGGCCGGGTCGGTTCCGTCGGCGGGAACCCCGGCGCTGTCGTCGTGCGGGCCGATCACGACGATGCCGTCGTACGGGGTGTCCGGGTCCTGGGCCGCGTCGTCGACGGTGCCGGTGTGGGCCCCGGCGGCGGCGAGCGCGGCGCGCACCCGCTCGGCCGGCTGCGAGCCCGGCGGGCCGTCCACGAGCCAGCGGCCCCGCAGCGCCGATCGGTCCGCCTCAAGAGGAGGTGTGCGCCGCCAGACCGGCAGTTGGAAGGGTTCGGACTCGTCCGGGGCGCTCTGCCCGGCGCGGTGACCGTGGTCGGCTGCCGTCGCGACCGGTGCAGCGGTCGACGGGCCCGCGGCGGGCGGATCGATCCAGAGTCTGCGACGGGTCAGGGGCAGGCCGGGCAGGGTGATCCGGCGACGTCCCGGGCGGTGCAGGGCCGCCGCGTCCAGGTCGACCCCATGGGTCCACAGCTCTCCGGCGGCTGCGAGCAGCGCGGCCCGTCCTCCATGGGGTTCTTCGCGGTCGGGGAAGGTGGCCAGGGTGGCCAGGGGCGGACGATCGGACTGCCGGCGGGCCAGTTGGAGCAGAGCGCTGCCCGGGCCGGCCTGTACCAGGATGGCCGGCCCCTCGCCCAGTGCGGTGGCCAGGGCGTCGGAGAAGCGCACGGTGGAACGCAGGTGCGCCACCCAGTGGTCGGCGCCGGGGGCGGTGTCCAGCAGTTTCCCGGTGAGGGTGGTGGCGAGGGGGATGCCGGGGACAGCCGGCCGGACGGTTTCGGCGGCCGCCCGCAGTTCCGGCAGGACCGGGTCGACCAGGCGGGAGTGGGCGGCCGCGTCGAGGGAGAGCCGTACGGTGCGTTCGCCCCGTGCCGTCAGGGCGAGTTCGAGCGCGGAAACCGCCCGCTCGGGTCCGGAGACGACGCAGGACCGCGGGCCGTTGACGGCGGCCAGGTCCAGTTCCGGATGCTCGGTGAGCAGGACGCCGGCCTGCCGCTCGGTCAGCGGGACGGTCAGCATCGCCCCGCCGCCGGCCGCCCGGGACATGCCGTGCGAGCGGACCGTCACCAACGTGGCCGCGTCGGGCAGGGACAGGGCTCCGGCCAGGACGGCGGCCACGTACTCACCGAGGCTGTGACCGACCACGGCGTCCGGTTCCACACCCCAGGAGCGCAGGGTGCGCGCTGCGGCCAGGGAGACGGCGAAGAGGGCCGGCAGGCCGTGCGCGGGGTCGCGCAGCAGCCGTCGTGCCCGCTCGTCGGACGGTTCGGCCGTGATCAGGCCGGTGAGGCCGATGCCGGTGCCGTCGTCGAACAGGTCGGCGCACTCGCGCACGGTGCGGGCGAACTCGTCCTCTTCTGCGCACAGTTCGCGGCCCATTCCCGCGTACTGCGCTCCGCCGCCGGGGAAGGCCAGCACGATTCGGGGCGGGGTGGGACCCGGACGGCGCCGGGAGGCGGTGCGCAGGGCCCGGCTGTCGGCCTCCCGCTGTCCGGTGATCACCGCGGCGGCACGGTACGGCAGCGTCGTGCGGCCGGTGTGCAGGGTGTGGGCGGCATCGGCGGCATCGGCCGCCGTGGTGTGCAGGGCGGTCGCGGTGGCCTCGGTGAGGCGGGCGAGTGCGTCGTCGCGGTGCGCGCTCAGCAGCGCGAGTTGCGGACGTGGGTCGGCGGGGGGTCCGGGCCGGACGGGGGCGCTGCCCAGGACGACGTGGCAGTTGGTGCCGCCGATGCCGAAGGAGCTGACGCCCGCGTACCGGGGGCCGGTCCAGTCGGTGGGCTCGTGCACGACGGTGAAGGGTGAGCCGTCCAGCTGGAGGTCGGGGTTCAGGGGCAGTGCGTCCAGGGTGGGCGGCAGCACACCGTGGTGCAGGGCGAGCACCGTCTTGGCGAAACCGGCGATGCCGGCGGCCGAGTTGGCGTGTCCGATGTTGCTCTTGACCGATCCCAGGGCGCACCAGGCCGGACCGGTGTCGCCGAAGACCCGGCGCAGCGCGGCAACCTCGACGACGTCGCCGAGGCGGGTGGCGGTGCCGTGGGCCTCGACGTAGCTGATGTCCCTCGGCGTGAGCCCGGCGACGCCGAGCGCCTCGGTGACCACACGGGCCTGTCCGCGCGGTGAGGGAGCCGTGAACCCGGTGCGGTCCCCGCCGTCGTTGTTCATCGCCGAACCGTGGAGGACGGCCAGGACCGGGTCGCCGTCGGCGAGGGCGTCGCGCAGTCGGCGCAGTACGGCCACGCCGACGCCCTGGGTGTGCACGATGCCGGTGCCCTCGGCGGAGAAGGTCCGCACGCGGCCGTCGGCGGAGAAGATGCCGTCGGGGACGTGGAGGTAGCCCCGGCCCTGCGGAACGATGAGGGAGGACCCGCCGGCCAGCGCGGTGTCGCACTCCCCCGCCAGCAGGGACTGCGCCGCCAGGTGGACGGCGACCAGGGAGGTCGAGCAGGCCGTGCCGACCGCGACGGCGGGTCCGGTGAGGGCGAGGCGGTGCGCGACGTGCAGGGGCAGGTAGTCGGCCACTCCGGCCAGGGCCGCCTGCAGGCTGCCGACGGGGTCGGTGGCGGAGGCCCCGTACCGGTCGGCCAGGTTACGGGCGAGGTAGTCGCTGTGGGCGGCGCCGGCGAAGACACCGACGGCACCCGCTCCGGCGCCGCCGCCGTGCCCCGCGCTCTCCAGGGCACGCAGACACGCTTCGAGGAAGAGTCTCTGCTGGGGGTCCATCAGGGCCGCTTCGGCGTCGGCCAGGCCGAACGGCTCGGGGTCGAACCGGTCCTGTTCGTCGATGATCCCGCTGACGGGTACGTGGGCCGGGTTGGCCAGCAGGCGCGCGGGCAGACCGCGTTCGGCCAGTTCCCGTTCGCTGTGCCGGGTCAGTCCGCTGCGGCCGTCCACGAGCAGGTCCCAGTACGCCGCAGTGTCGGGCGCACCCGGGAACCGACAGTCCAGCGCCGTGACCGCGATCAGATCGTCGGCGCCGTCCAGGCCATCGGGCCGGGGAGTGTCCGGCAGGCGTCCGGGAAAGGAGGTCGATCCGGTCATCGCATGTTCTCCTCGGCCAGGGCACGCGCGGCGACGCGGGAAATTCTGCGCGTGGGCCGTGCGGTGTGCGGGGTCGCGGGCGGGGTTTCGGGCGGGGAAGCGCGGTCGGCGGCAGCGGGGTCCGGGGCGCTCTGGGCGGTGATGCGGGCGGCCAGAGCGGCGACGGTGGGGTGCTCGAACATGTCTGCGAGCATCAGGCGGGGGGCCACGCTCTCGCGGAGCCTGCGGTGGGTGAGGACCAGGGTGAGGGAGGTCGCCCCCAGCTCACCGAAGGTGCTGTCCGGTGTCACCGGCACGTCCGTGAAGTCGGCCAGGACGCCGATGAGCGTCTTCAGTACGGCCGGATCGACGGAGGCGGCCGGGCCTGCCCCGCGGCGCCGGGGTGCCGTACGGGATTCGGTGTCGTGCCGGTCCGGGGACGGTGCGCCGGACCCTGTCGCCGAGGCGTCCGTGGCCCCCGGCGAGTGCGTGACGGCCGGGGCGGCGGGCGAAGCTGTGGCTGTGGAGTCGATTCCGTGGGGGTGCCAGGCCACCTCTGCGAGTCCCCCGACGGCCAGACGTGGTTCGGCGGTTGTGCCGTCGGCGGTCCGCGCCACGTGCCGCAGCCAGTGGGCGGAAGCCTCCAGCGCCTGGTCCGGGCGCAGTCGTCCGGGACGGACCACGAGGGCGGCCTCCAGTCCCAGGGCGGCAGCCTCGGCCAGCGCGGCGGTGACCCATCTCTCGGCCCCGGCGGCGGTGGCCGGGCCAGACCCGGTGGCGGACCGCGCCGCACCTGCCCCCGGACCGTCGGCGGACTCCGCCCGTTCGGTGATGGCCGGGCCTGACCCGTCGGCGGTAGCGGTGTCCGCCGGCCTGGTTCCGGCCGGGACGGCGGTGAGCGCCGCGTGGTCGATCTTGCCGTTGGCGGTCACCGGCAGCTGGTCCAGGATCACGAACCGGCTGGGCACCATGTAGTCGGGCAGCCGCTCCCGCAAGGCCTCTGCCAGCTGCTGCGCCGTGGGCGGTTCGCTCGTTCCGCGGGGCGAGAGGTGCGCGACCAGCCGGGGCCGCCCGTCGGGTCCCCGTACGGACGACACCACGCACTGGCGGACCGCCGGATGGCGGGCGAGTACCGCTTCCACCTCGCCCAGTTCGATGCGGTGCCCGCGGATCTTCACCTGCCGGTCGACGCGCCCGAGGAACTCGATGGTGCCGTCCGCGGTCCACCGGCCGAGGTCTCCGGTGCGGTACAGCCGGCGCCCCAGTACGGGGTGGACGGCGAACCTGTCGGCGGTCTGGAGCGGGTCGCCGGTGTAGCCGCGGGCCAGTCCGTCGCCGCCGATGTGCAGCTCACCCGCCTCGCCGACCGGGCAGGGCGAGGCGTTCTCGTCGAGGACGAAGAAGCTCTGTCCGCGCAGCGCCCTGCCGTAGGGGATGCTGCGCCAGCGCGGGTCGGTGTGCTCGACCGGGTGGGTGATGGACCAGATGGACGCCTCGGTGGCGCCGCCCAGGCTCATCACCTTCGCCTGCGGTGCGAGGCGGCGCAGGCGGTCGGGCAGGGTCAGGGGGATCCAGTCGCCCGAGAGCATCACCAGGCGCAGGGTGTGCAACGCCTCGGTGGCTTCGTCCGGCTCCATCTCCGCGTATTCGACGAGCATTTCCAGCAGGGCGGGGGCGGTGTTCCACACGGTGACGCCGTGCCGTCCGGCCTGTTCGAGCCAGTGCTGCGGATCGCGTTGCCGGGCGGGGTCGGGCAGCACCAGGGAACCGCCGGCGCCGAGGACGCCGTAGATGTCGAACACGGACAGGTCGAAGCTGAGGGCCGACAGCGCCAGCACCCGGTCGTCGGGGCCGATGGCGAACCGGTCGACGATGTCGTCGATGGTGGTGCGCGCGGCCCGGTGCTCGATCTCCACGCCCTTGGGGCTGCCGGTGGAGCCCGAGGTGAAGATGGTGTAGGCGATGTCGTCCGGGCGCGGGGCCTCGGGGCGCGGGCCCGTGGACGACGGCGCGGACCGGGCGCCTGCCACGGCGCTGCGGGCGGGCCGGCCCGCAGCGGTGAGGCGATGCACGGTGACCCCCTCGGGCCAGTCCGTCTTCACCCCTCGCCCGGTCAATGCGTGCCGCACGCCCGCCCGTCGGCAGACGGCGGCGATGCGCGCGTCCGGCCAGGAGGTCTCGACCGGCAGGTAACCCGCCCCGCTCAGGCTGACGCCCAGCACGGCGGTGATCTGTGCAGAGCCTTTTTCACAGGCGACGGCGACCATTTCACCGGGGCCCACTCCGTGCGCGGCCAGCAGGGCCGCGGTGGCGGCGGCGTTGTCCGCGAGACGGGTGTGGGTGACGGCGGAGGAGGTGGTGAGCAGGGCGGGCCGGCGCGGATGCCGCCGGGCCGCGTCGACGAGCGGATCGTGCAGCAAAGGGCCCGCGGTCCCGAAGGGGCTGACGTCCAGTGGTTCCTCGGGGTGGAAGGAGGGGTCCCAGCCCAGAGCCGGATCACGCCAGGCGCCGGGTTCCGTCAGGGTGCGGAGCAGGCGTACGTAGGCGCCGAGCAGGGCCGGTGTCCAGCCGTCGGGGAAAGCTCCCTCGACGGCGTCCCAGGCCAGGCGGAGCCGTCCTCCCTCGTCCCACACGATGTGGTCGAGCAGGACCTGGGGGGTCTGGGAGATGCCGTACACCTCCTGGCCGAGCCAGGCGGCGGGGGATGCCCCGTCGCCCGCGAGACCCACCCCGCTGGTGAAGACCACCGGGTGGCTGGGAACTCCCACGGGCTGCGACTGCGGGGCACGGGCCCGCAGTTCCCGGAGCACTTCGACGCCGGAGACGGACCGGTGGTCCAGGTCCTCCCAGAAGCGGTGGTTGACCGCGGTGGCGTAGTCGGCGAAACCCTTCCAGTCGGCCGGACGGAACCGGGGGGTGCCGACCAGGGCGGTGGTGGTGAAGTCACCCACCACGTCCTTCGCCCCGCTCCCGTCCTCCGGACGGTCGAACAAGGTGGTGTTGAGGCATATCCGCTCTCCGGCGCCCCACCGGCCGAGTACGACGGCGAAGGCCGCGAGCAGGGCGGCGGTCGGGGTGACAGCGTGCTCCGTACATCGGGCACGCAGTTCCGACCAGGTCCCGGCATCGAGTTCGGCGGTGGAGCGGACGAAGCGCGGCGGGGTGGTGTCGACGGGGTCGCGCAGCACGGGCAACCGCGGTGCCGGCGGCAGTTCGGGGGCGCGCTCGGCCCAGTAGGCGCGGTCGCGTGCGCGTCGGGCCGCCCACTCGGGGTCCGCGGACCGGGCACGCTGGAGGTCGGCGAACCGGGCCGACGGCTCGGGAAGCCGGCGGTCGGGGTCCTCGACGAGCAGGCCCCACTGGCGCATCAGGAGCATCCAGCCGGCCAGGTCGGTCAGCAGCACGTCGACCCCGACGTGCAGCCGGGTCCGGCCGTCGGACAGCAGCGTGGCGTGGATGTCGAACAACGGCCAGGAGTCGGTGGGACGATTCCGGTGGGACCGCTCCCGGCGTCGGGCCGTCAGGGTTTCCTCCACCCGCTCCGCAGGCTCGTGGCGCAGGTCGGTGCGGCCGATCCGGTAGGGGCCGGGAGCAGCGGCGATGCGCTGGCGGCCCCGGTGGTCCACCGTCATGCGCAGCATCGGGTGGTGTTCGACCAGCCGGTTCCAGGCTGCCTCCAGCCGGTCCACGTCCACGAGCGGGTCCGTGTCGCCGGGCGTGCGGTCGTACTCGTGGTAGTAGTACGTGGCGACCCCGCCCAATGGCATGCCCTCGGCCCGTCCTGCGAGGTACGAGGCCTGAATGGGGGTCAGGGGGAAGGCGGCGCCCTCCGGCTCCGCGGTGTCGTCCACGACCTCCGCGGCGCCGCCTCCCGTCCCCGCGTGTGCGTCCGGGGCGGCGGACCCGGGACACGCGGAGTCCTGGGGCACTTGTGCGGCGAGCAGGAGGTCCGCCACCGCGCGGACCGTCGCGCCGTCACCGAGGAAGGCGGTCAACGGCAGGTCCTGGCCCGTTCGTTCACGGATCCGCCGCCTCAGCCGGACCGCGGTGAAGGATTCGAGTCCCAGGGACGCGAGCGGAGTCGTCAACGCGTCCTTCTGCGGTGGTGTGCCGAGGACGTCGGCTACGCAGTCGACGACGCGGGCAAGGGTGTCTTCACTCGGCACAGGCTGGTTCATCCGGTCTCCGTGGTGGCGGCAGGCAGGAAGGCGCTTCCCCTCCCCCGGGCAGGGGAAGCGGGACACAGATGAACCTAGATGAAAATGATTATCAGATCAACTAGTGAGTTGATCTTCCTGTGCGCGTTCCGCGACCCACAGCCCCAGTCCTGGACCACCCGCACTGCGAAACCTCAGCCCCGCCTCTGCGGCCTCGGCCGCCAGCGCGTCCTCCGAGGCGACCCACCACCGGTATTCGACCGAGGTCCCGGCCAACGGCTCCCCTCCGCGCAGAACGCTGTAGTCCATGCGCCACGTGATCTCGTCGGCGCCCGTGGGACGCGCACTCGCCCAGCCTTCGTAACGCAGCTCGCCGACGACGGCCTGGGCCATCCGCACACGCTCCACCCGCACCGGAGCGAACGGTGGGGCGACGTTGAACACCAGCATCCCGCCCGGGGCGAGCTGGCGGGCGGCACGGCCCCACAGCGCACGCCGCTCCCCGGGCGGCAGGTGACCGATCACATTCAGTGCGACCACCGCACGCACGCCATCGGGCCACTCGGCGCTCGCGCAGTCACCGGGAATCACCGTGACACGCTTGCGCAGGTCGCCGTCCTCATGGACCCGGGCGAGCAGGACGGCGCGCATGGCCGCGGACGGTTCGACCGCGAGGACCCGCGCCTGCGGCAGCGCGTCGCAGATGACACGCACACCCCGGCCGGATCCGGCTCCGAGGTCCACCACGACGCCGGCGTCGGCGCGGATAGTCGACAGGACATCCGCCAGCGCCGGGGCCAGCGGCCCCCACGCCTCGTCGATCATGAGGTCGAGGTACTCCGCGGAACGCTCATAGGGGTCACTCATCGCTGCTCCTGAAATCCGGTGCCGGACAGTTCGTCACGAGCGGACGCACACCGGGCACGACGGCCGACCGCGCAGGGCGGGACAGACGTCGAACAGTCGGGAGACCTTCGCACCAGGGCGCGCGACACTCGACCGGTACGGTAATCGATAATGAATGTCATTACTAGAAAGCGTGGTTCCGCCCGTGCGCCCGTTCACACCCGACGGGTTCCACGTGCACGCACCTGCTGGTGGTGCTCCCGGCCGGGCCGCTCCTCAACGCCACTGCGGCTGACCTGACCTGACCCGACCCGACCTCGTCGTCGCGCCCGTCACAGGGAGTTCGCCGGACCTGTCGGGCGCAGGGCCCCATCACGCCCTCGCGCCAGGCCCGGCGCCGGCGTTCCACCAACCGCACGCTCGCCCGCAAGTCCTTTCCGCTTTTCCCGAGGCACGCGAGGAGCGGGGAATCCGGGCACCCCACCCTCGGGTCATCGCTGGGAATCCCTTCAGTTTCCGAACTCCGAGGCCGCGCACTCCTCCACGGAGGAACCCCCTCACCCCGGCCGGCCGGCGCGGTCCGACCTCGCCGTTCTGGTCCCCCGTACAGCCGTACGGGGGAGGTGGACCCCGACCTGGGCGCCCGTTTGAACCTCACCACAGCCACCGTGCCGGCCCTCCGCGCACCGGCCGACATCAGCGACCGTTCGCCAGCCGAAAACCGTACAGGCCGGGCAGCAGACCTACGGCGCCAGGCTCCCTGAACTGCCGCAGAAGGAAGTTGCTCTGGCGATCACCCCGACCCCTATGTAAAACTCTTACTATGGCCTCTGTGCGAATGACTGTCGCCGTGGCAAAGGTGCTGCGGGTCTTCCTCGAAGACACCGCGCAGCCCCGCTACGGCTACGAACTCATGCAAGTGACCGGCTTTCCCAGCGGGAAGCTGTACCCGATCGTGGCCCGGCTGCAGGCGGCCGGTTGGCTGATCAAGGAACAGGAGGACATCGACCCGTCCGTGGCCGGCCGCCCTCCCCGTCGTATGTACCGGCTCAGTCCCGACGGGATTCAGACGGCTCGGTTCGAACTGGCCGCGCTCAGTGAACAACTACGCCCGCCTGCTGAGGGAGTCCAGGGCATTCTGCGTCCGGAGGGAGGGGCTCTGTGAACGCAGCCGCCGTCGTGATCGGTGTCGTTGTTGCCCTCTTGGGGGCGGTCGCATACCTCGTCGTGTGCGACCTGCTCAGCCAGGAGATCCGTGCTCGTCTCTTCCGACTGCCGTTCTTGATCCTCCGGATGGCCGCTCGCAAATTACCGGCGGAGCTGCGTACCGACATTTACGAAGAGACGTGGTTGCCAGACGTTCATTACATCCTGAGCAGCGAGCAGACGGGACCGGTCACTCGGCTGATCAAGGCCACCGGTCACGCCCTGTCCTTGTGGCTGAGGCGCGGTGGTGTGCACATGGCCGAAGCGCTGACTGCGATCACTCCTCCCTCCTTGGAGGGTTTCGAGGACATCCGCGCTCTGCCCGCGGCTCGCCGCAGGGAGTTCGGGGTGCTGACGGCACGGCTGCACTCACTGCTCCAGCGTCCGGCCGACGCGTTCGACCACGATGCCGCGGTACGGCTCCTCACTGTTGTTGTGTCTGCGTGCGAGGCGTGCATCGATGACCGGGATGAGGTAACAGCCCAGGGCCTTGCTGAGGCCGCCCGTCCGTTGGCCGAGAGCCTGAACCCCGACCATCCGGCCGTCCTCGGCGTACGCCGTGTCTATGCGCATGTGCTGCTCCAGCTCGGCCGATTCCAGCGAGCCGAGGCGCTGCTGCGTGAGCTCAGCGCGGGCGAAGTCCGGCTTTTCGGCCCCGGCACCCCCGAGACGTTCCAGACGCGCCGCCTGCTGGGCTGGGCCCTGGTGGGCGAGGGCCGCTTTCAGTCGGCCGAGACGGAATTCCGCTCCCTCGCGGCGCAAGTGCCGCACAGCGCCGCCTCACTGCGGCTGCACATCCGATGCATGCACTCCTGGACAATTTTCTGCCAGGGCCATCGGCATGAGGCAGAGGACGGCTACGACATGGTCATCGATTTCCGGTCGCGCGAGCTGGGGCCCGACCATGCCGACACCCTCGACGCCCGGCACTCCCAGGGAAAGATGTTCGTGCTGTCCGGGGATGGGCCACGGGCCTGCACGGTCCTCCGGCCGCTGCTGGCCGACCGCAAGCGGGTCCTGGGGACCCGCCATCCGGACACACTGGAGACCCGCAAGTACCTTGCTATCGCCCGTTCGCTTACGCTTCCTCGCCGCAGCGGCCTCGCGCACCGCATGATCCTCCGCGAACTCCGGCACATCGTGCGAGCGCAGACGGGAAGGCACGGGCCCGGCCACCCCTGCACCCGCGACACCCAGCGGTGGCTCGCCATGCTCACCGGATCGACGGAGGTCCAGTGAAACTCGGACTTCTCACCGCATGCCTGCCCTGGCTGTCCCTCGACGAAGTCGCATCCTGGGCCGCCCGCACCGAAGGGTATGAAGCCCTGGAGGTGGCGGCCTGGCCGACCGGTGGCACACACATCCACCACGCCGCACACCTCGATGTTGCCAACTTCTCCGGCGATGACGCCGAACGCGTCCGGAAACTGATGGAGCGGCACGGCCTCACCATCTCCGCAGTGACCTACTGCGACAACAATTTGCACGGTGACAGCAAGGAACGGGACCGCATCCACCAGCACCTGCGGGCCTGCATCGACGCCGCGGCAACCCTGGGTGTCCCTTACGTTGGCACGTTCATCGGCCGCGACATCACACGCTCGGTGGACGACAACATCGAACTGGCCGAGCGCGTCCTTCCGCCACTGTTGGAGTACGCAGCCAAACGCGGCGTTCGCCTGCTCGCAGAGAACTGCCCGATGGAGGGGTGGCACCCCGACGGTTATCCCGGAAACCTCGCCTATTCCCCTGAACTGTGGGACTGGATGTTCGACCTCGGTGGCCACCGCTCCGGCTTTCTGCTCACCTACGACCCGTCCCACCTGCCATGGCTGGGCATCGACCCCATCGATGCCCTGGACCATGCCTTGGAGCGCGGCATGGTCGCGCACTTCCAGGCGAAAGACATCGAGATCAACCAACGGTTGCGCACCCGTTACGGCGTCTTCGGCAAGACGGTGGGACGCACATCGCCGACGGACGTGGGCTGGTGGCAGTACCGCATTCCAGGGCTCGGCAACCAGCTCGACTGGAACTGCCTCGTCGACAGGCTTTACAAGGCTGATTACAACGGTGCCGTCGCCGTGGAGCACGAGGATCCCGTATGGGGCGGCACACCGGACAGGACCAGGGTCGGGTTGCAGAAGGCCGCTGACCACCTGCGGCGCTTCATCGTTCCCGAGCAGCCAGAACTGCGGAACGTCGCGTGACTACCCGGCCGTCGACAAAAGCCCGGCACGTGGCGATCAACGTGCGGGAAGGGCGAGGGCTCTTCCCGCACGCCCCACGGGTTGCAGTCACCGACGAACAGGTGCTGGCCTTCTGGGAGCGACGATCGGCGTGGGCACTGTCACGTTGTTGGGTGCGTGACTGTCTGACGGCGCGTCGGGGCGTGATGGGCTTTGGGGCAGGGCAGGGCCGGGCAGGACAGGGCCGGGCAGGACAGGTGTCCAGGCCGTGGTGGACCGGCCAGCAGCGCCGGTGAACTGGTCCCAGCTGGCGAAGCGGACGGTCATCTCGGCCCGGTGGTGATGGGCGGGCCCCAGGTGACGGCGGGGCCGGGCCGTGCTTGGGCGGCCGGCCGTTCGTCTCCGTGCCGTACTGCCCGAGTGCCTGACGCACCCGTTTTTCCGCAGGCGAATTTCAGAAATACAGGTTGTCCTTCGATGACAACAAACTGGGATTCCGGCCCACGGATGACGTGGTTGATACGAAGCTGCACGGCGAAATGTTTGGTCCGAAACCCATATTTCTTCGACGGGACGAGCGGGCAATCCGCGAGCCGGTCTGTTCCGGATTCCCCGTGTGAGCGAAGAAGAGAAACTGCCGGGGGCCCGGCCCGCCTGGCGTCGTCGTCCACTCGGGGCCGTCAGCGGTCTCCTGGCGGCCTGCGCGGCACTGGCGGTCGCGGAGCTGGTGGCCGCGGCAGTACGGCCGCAGGCGGGGCCGGTGGTCGCGGTGGGGTCCGCAGCCGTCGACCGCACGCCGGCTGCGGTCAAGGACTACGCGATTCGCCACTTCGGTACCGACGACAAACTCGTCCTCCAGCTCGGCATCCTGGCGACCCTCGCCGCTCTCGCCCTGCTCCTGGGAGTGCTGGCCGCGGACCGGCGTAGGGCCGGGGCCACGGGCGTGCTGCTGTTCGGAGTGGTAGGCGCGTGGGCCGCGACGAGCCGTCCCGACTCGACGAGCTGGACGGACGCCCTGCCCTCCGCGGTCGGCGTGATCGCCGGGGCCGGTGTGCTGTACGTGCTGACGGGACGGCTCGGCCCCGGCAAGGCCGCACACACGCCCGCGCCGGATACCCAGTCGCGCGGGGTCGCCCCCGCAGCCACCGGGCCGGACGGCCCGGCCGCTGTGACGAGGGAAGCGGGCTGGGACCGGCGCGGGTTCGTCGTCGCGGCCACCGCCGCCGCGGCGGCCTCCACAGCGGCAGGAACCCTCGGGAGGGTGCTCACCAGCTCCCGGGGCCGGGACGCCGCGGCCTCACGCAGCACGGTGGTGCTGCCCGCTCCGGCATCGGCCGCCGCCCCGGTGCCGAAAAGGGCGCAGCTGCGCGTCCCCGGCGTCAGTTCGTTCGTGACGCCGAACAAGGACTTCTACCGGGTGGACACCGCGCTGGTCGTCCCGAAGGTCGACGCCACCGCCTGGCGGCTGCGGATCCACGGCAAGGGCGTGACCCGCCCGATGACCGTCACCTTCGACGACCTGCTGCGCCGGGAACTGATCGAGCGGCACATCACCCTGACGTGCGTCTCGAACGAGGTCGGCGGGCCGTACGTGGGAAACGCCCACTGGATCGGCGTACGGCTCGCCGATCTCCTGGCCGAATGCGGAGTGGAGCCGCCCTCCGAGGGCGGGCCGGCGGATCAGCTGGTGGCGCGTTCGGTCGACGGCATGACGATCGGGAGCCCCGTCGAGGACGTCATGGACGGACGTGACGCGTTGCTCGCGGTCGGTATGAACGGCGAGCCGCTGCCCTTCGAGCACGGCTTCCCGGTCCGCATGCTGGTGCCCGGTCTGTACGGCTACGTGTCGGCGTGCAAGTGGATCGAGGACATCGAACTCACCACGTTCGACTCCTACGACCCCTACTGGGTGAAGCGGAAGTGGGCCCGCAAGGCGCCCGTCAAGACCCAGTCACGGATCGACACCCCCAAGCCGTTCGCCCGCCCCACGGCCGGCACCGTCATGGTCGCCGGCGTCGCCTGGGCCCAGCACCGCGGCATCGACAAGGTCGAGGTCCGTGTCGACGACGGCCCCTGGCAGCAGGCCGACCTGGCGGCCGAGGACACCCGGGACACCTGGCGCCAGTGGTCCTTCCCCTGGAAGGCGATCCGGGGCGGACACACCCTGACCGTGCGGGCCACCGACCGCACCGGCCGGATCCAGACCGAACGGCGCACCCGCACCGTCCCCGACGGGGCCAGCGGACGGCACTCGGTGGTGGTCACCGTCGACTGACCACACCTCCTCCCGCGCCCAGCTCCCCCTCAAGACGTGCGCCCCCTTTTTTTGACCATGCATCACATTCCGTCAGGAGAAAAATCATGAATACTCGTATGCGCCGTGTCGCCGTCGCGATCACCGCCGCCGCCGTCCTGCCCATCGCCCTGACCGCCTGTTCGGACGACGGCAAGGACACCTCCTCCTCCACCTCCGACAAGGCATCCTCCCCCGCGAGCGACAACGCCACCACAGGCTCCGGCGGCACGGCGTCCATGGACGAGCCGTTCGGCCCCGCCTGTTCCACGGTGCCCCAGGACGGCGCCGGCTCCTTCGACGGCATGGCCAAGGACCCGGTGGCCACCGCCGCCTCCAACAACCCGGCCCTGTCCACGCTGGTGACCGCGGTGAAGAAGGCAGGCCTGGTCGACACCCTCAACAACGCCCAGGACGTCACCGTGTTCGCGCCGACCAACGACGCCTTCGCGAAGATCCCCAAGGCCGACCTGGACAAGGTCCTCGCCGACAAGGCCCAGCTGACGAAGATCCTCACCTACCACGTGGTGGGCCAGAAGCTCACGCCCGCCGACCTGGAGGACAGCTCCTACCCGACGCTGGAGAAGTCGGAGCTGAGCGTCTCGGGCTCCGGCGAGTCCTACACCGTCAACGACTCCGCCAAGGTCGTCTGCGGTAACGTCAAGACCGCCAATGCCAACGTGTACATCGTCGACACCGTCCTGATGCCCAGGAGCTGACCGGCGGACCGGTCCGGCCCCACCCGCAGCGGTGGTGGCCGGACCAGCCGGCCCCGGATGAACCCCTGCCACGCCGCGCGCGCCGTTCGCGCAGCGCGACGCCCTCCACACGAACCGTCGAACGCGGCAAGCCGAATGCCCGATAGCTTCGGACTACCGGTACAAGGCATGTCCTTCTGACCTGGAGCGTGGCGTGGTGAAAGAGCCGGTGCACATCGGACGGCATCCGTCGGCCCGACCCGACCTGGAGAAACTCCTGGCCGAGGTCGCGGGCGGCGATCAGGAGGCCTTCGCCGTCGTCTACGACGCCACGGTCTCACCGGTCCTGGGTATCGCCCGCAGCGTGCTGCGCAATCACGCGCAGTCCGAGGAAGTCGCCCAGGACGTCCTGGTGGAGGTGTGGCGCACCGCCGCCCGCTACCGGCCGGACCGCGGTTCGGCCATCAACTGGATCCTCACCCTCGCCCACCGGCGGGCCGTGGACCGGGTGCGCTCCGTGGAGGCCTCGGTCGCCCGGGAGCACAAGGCCGCGCTGCTGGACCACACCCCCGAGTACGACGAGGTCACCGAACAGGTCGAGGCCCGCTTCGAACGCGAGCAGGTCAAGCGCTGTCTGCGCACCCTCACCGACCTCCAGCGTCAGTCGGTCACCCTGGCCTACTACCGCGGGCTGACCTACCGCGAGGTGGCCGAACTCCTGGCCCTTCCGCTGGGCACCGTCAAGACCAGACTGCGCGACGGCCTCATCAGGCTTCGGGACTGCCTAGGAGTGAGCGCATGAAGACCGCCGACCTGCACACCCTGACCGGGGCCTACGCACTCCACGCACTGGGCGAGGAGGAGGCCACCGCCTTCGAACGTCACCTCGTGAACTGCGCGGCGTGCACCGAGGAGGTACGGGAGATGAGGGAGACGGCCGCCCGCCTGGGCATCACCGCGTCGATCACGCCACGCCCCGAACTCAGAGCGCACGTGTTGCGGACCATCGGCACGGTCCGCCAGTCGGGACCGCGGCTCGCCGCCTTCCCCTCCCCCGGTCCCCGTTCCCGCTCCCGCTCCCGCTCCCGCCGTATGTCACGGTGGGCACTGACCGCCTGCGTGGCCGTTGCCGCGGCCCTGGGCGGCACCACCGTCTGGCAGCACGAACGGGCCCAGGACGCCACCGAACAGGCCCGCCGCACCGAGCAGCGTGCCGACTCCCTCGCCACCGTCCTGGCGGCACCCGACGCGAGGACCCGTACCGCCCGCTTCGCGGACGGGGCCACCGGGACGGTCGTCGTGTCCAGGAGTCTCAACCGGGCCGCCTTCGTCACCGCGGGACTCACCGAGCCCTCCGCCGGGAAGGTGTACGAACTGTGGTTCGACGACGGTGGCACCATGCGGCCGGCCGGACTCCTGAACACCACGCGCCCGGTGACCGCCGTCCTGATGAGCGGCGGAGTCGGCAACGCATCCGGCATAGGTCTCACCCTGGAGCCCGCCGGGGGCTCGACCAGACCGACGTCCCCACCGATCGCACTGGTGTCCTTCCCCACCTGAGCAGCGAGCCGCTGCCAGGAAGCGCAGTCGGGTGGAAGGAGCGTTGCGGACGATCAGTGAGTTTCCCCGTGATGTTGGAGACTCGATGCTTACGCTGCGAGGGCGTGTTCTTGCTCGTGTCGCTGCCGGGTCTCCAGCTGTTCCTGCTGCTGATGGGTCAGAACGGGGACCGCGGCCTGCCGGGCGGCAAGCCGCACTGGGGGCCCGCAGGCCGGTCGGCGCTTGATCGTGCCCTGAAGGGCCTTTGACACCACCGGGCCTCTCCGGCCGCCGCGCCGCTCACTCCCGCTGTCACTTCGAAGCGGCTCCCGCAGTCACGCGCAATGACAGCCCCGTCCGCGCGGCCATCGACCGGCTGCTGGCCGGACAGATCCCGCCCGGCGGCGCCTGCGACGTCAAGACGCTCGCCCGCGAGGCGGGCATCTCCCGCGCCTCTCTCCACCGGACCTGGGGCCACCTCAAGGACGAGTTCGAGAAGCGGCGGGCAGCCGTCTGGCCAGCCGGCCAGCAGCCCGACCCCCGCGAGGCGCGCATCGCCCGACTACGGGACCTCAGCCAGCGGCTCCGCCGCGAGCTGAGCACGTTCGACAACACTCCGGTGTCGGTCTCGGAAGTGGACCAGGGTGACGACGCTGCTGGTGTTGTCACCCTGCCGCGCCGCTGATGTCGCACCACGGTGCCGGCAAGGTCGAACCCCGCAGACGACGTGATGGCCTCATGGGGTCTGCGGCGCCCTCGTATCTTTGCGCCATGACGAGCGAGAGAGAGCCACAGTTCTACATGAACCGCTGGGGTGACACGTCGGATCCGGTCCCGGAGCGACGCGGAATTCGCCAGGATGCTTGCGCGTGTTTCGGCCAGTCCAGGCCGCAACCCCGAGGTGCGCGAAGGAGGCGGAGCAGGGTGTCCTTGCCGGTGGCAACGGTCATGCGTCCGCACAGACTGGCGCCGGCACGTCCGCCCAGAAACAGGGCGATGTCAGTGAGCTGGGCGGTGAGGGCATTCGTGCGGCGAGCACACCGATGCGTCGGGTCCGGGATCTGCTCAGCGAAGGTTCGACGCTCGCAGCTGCCATTGGCACACACGAAACGACGTGCCCGCAAGTCCAGTCGTACCCGCCGACCAGCAACGGGACGGTCCGCCAGACACCGCTGGTAGTGGCGGTGCACACGCGAGGATCTCCATCCACATCCCGGACATGCGGCCGACTCCACCGTGGACCGCACGGCGGGACGGACCTCAGCGTCCGCAAGAACAACCTCTTCCACCTCGACTCCGGCCCCCTGAAAAAGGAGGTCAGCGAGGCGAAGCACATTCCCCACGCCAAGGTGATGCCCACCCGTCCTTGACCGTCACCACCCCCAGAACAGCGACAGAGCCCACCAAGTGGACCAGAACCCAAAGAGACCGCCACAACCAACCACCCGTTGCGGACACCCTCTGGCCTAATCGGCACCTACTGTCGCCCACGAAGCTCTGTCACCGCTGCGAGACGCGCATGGGCAAGCGTGCGAGTTAGGAGATCGGACTGTGAACATCACCTTATTGGGGAGGCTCGGAGCGGTGCTCGACGGCGTCTCGGTGGTGCCGAGTGCTGCGAAACCTCGGCAG
Source organism: Streptomyces beigongshangae (assembly GCF_019710745.1). GTDB lineage: Bacteria > Actinomycetota > Actinomycetes > Streptomycetales > Streptomycetaceae > Streptomyces > Streptomyces beigongshangae. The sequence continues at coordinate 141,061 of NZ_JAHKJW010000010.1, read as the reverse complement.
ATTCTCGCTCTGCTCGCCCTGCGTCCTGGGCAAGTGGTGACGGTGCCGACCCTGATGGAGGAGATCTGGGGCGAGGACCTGCCCCGCAGTGCGGCCACGACGTTGCAGACGTACATCCTGCAACTGCGCCGCAAGATCGCGGCCGCTCTGGGCGACCAACAGGCCCGGCAGCCCAAGGACATCCTGGTCACCCAGCACGGCGGCTATCTGCTGGAAGTTCAGGCGGGGCACATCGATGCGCAGGAGTTCGAGCGGCTGTGTGCCTCCGGGGGCGACGCCCATGAGGCGGGCGACTTCCGGACCGCCGCCGCGCTGCTGCGTGCCGGCCTGGACCTGTGGCAGGAGACCGCCCTCGTGGACGTCCGGGTGGGCAGCGTCCTCGAACTGGAGAGGCTCCGGCTGGAAGAGCGGCGGATGTCCGCTCTGGAGCGGCGCGTCGAAGCCGATCTCTGCCTCGGGCGGTACGCAGAGATCGTCCCCGAGCTGCGAGTCCTGGTGGCCAAGCACCCCATGCACGAGAATTTCTGCGCCTATCTGATGACCGCGCTGTACCGGTCGAACAAGGCATGGCGGGCGCTGGAGGCCTATCAGCGGTTGCGCGGCTCGCTCGTCGAGGAGCTCGGCCTCGAACCCTCACCGCCACTCCAGCGACTGCACCAGTCGATCCTCTCCATGGATCCGGAGGCGCAGCACGCACACGTGCCCCTCTCCAGAGCGGACTGAACGGACCGACGGCCGGCCTGCGTCGGCGCACTCGTCAGCGCACGGTGTCCCACATCGCCTCCATGGAGTCGGCCAGCGTACGGCGGGGCCGCCAGCCCAGCGCCCGCCGTGCCCGCCCGATGTCGACCCTGATCCAGTCCGCGCCGGCGCTGCGGCTGTTCACCTCCGCCACGTGCTCCCGGACGGACCCCGGCGGCAGCCCGGCGGCGGCGGCCAGCGCGCGCACCAGCGTGCAGATGGTGGACGCCGTGCCGCTGCCTATGTTGAGCAACGGCTCCGCGCAGGGGCCGTACGCCGCGGTGACCACGGCGTCGACGGCGTCCCTGACGTCCACGTAGTCCCGACGGGCCGGTGCGACCGTCACGTCCAGCCCTTCGGCGGGGTCCGCCCTGCGCATGCTGCGGGCAAGGGATCCGAGGAAGCTCTCCATCGCGGGATACGGACCGATGGTGTTGGTCAGCCGTAGCACGACGGCGTCGACATCGCCCGCGTCGACCGCGTCGAGCACCTTCCGCGAGGCGATCACCTTCGCGCGGGCGTACGGCGACCGGGGACGGGGCTCGACGTCCTCGTCCGTCGCGACACCCTCGGGAAGCGGGCCGTACTCGTGGATGGTTCCCAACTGGACCAGGCGGGCGCGCCATGGCAGCCGCCGCAGCGCGTCGATGATCGTCTCCACGGGGCGGACGTTGGAGTGGTACATCTCCGCGTCGGTCCGTCCCCAGCCCAGCGTCGCGTTGACTACCGTTCCGACCCGTTCGGCGGCCAGGAGCGCGGCGAGTTCCCGGCCGCCGCAGGCGGCGATGTCGAGCGGGAGGAACGGGAGCCCGCCGGGCGGCTGCGTCTCGGGAACCCGCCGCCGGGCCACCGCCAGGACGCGGCCGCCTTGGGACGCGAAGGCGGCGCTGATCTGCCGGCCCATGCATCCCGTGGCGCCTAGGACGGCGACGGTGGGCATCGCCTCCGCGCTCACTCCCTTCTCCCGCAGTCCTCGTACCGCGGCAACAAGCCCTTGGCCTGCGCCTCGGCCAGGCTGGGAGCGGAGAGGTCGCGGTCGGAGACGATGAATTCCAGGTCGTCGGGCCACGGCAGGGCGAGCCGGGGATCGAGCGGATCGACGGCCAGTTCCAGCTCCGCCCGGTAAGGGGTGGACACCAGGTACGACATGACCGTGTCCTCCTCCAGGGCGAGGAAGGCATGCCCGACGCCCTCGGGGAAGTACGCGGCGCGAAAGGTCCCGGAGTCCATGGCGATGGCGTCCCACGCGCCGAAGGTGGGCGAGCCGAGACGGATGTCCACGACAACGTCGAGGGCGCTGCCGCGGGCGCAGTGGACGTACTTGGCCTGGCCGGGCGGAGCGGTGGTGAAGTGCAGGCCGCGCAGCACCCCCTTGGCCGACCTGCTGTGGTTGGTCTGTGCCACGCGGAACGGACGGCCCACAACGGAGAGGAACGGCTCTTCCTGGAGGGGGGAGACGAACAGTCCACGCCGGTCCGAGTGGACTTCGGGGGTGAACTCGAAGGCGCCTTCGACGGCGAGTCGGCGGATGCGCACGGGATCAGACGATTTCGAGTGCGGGCAGGGGGAAGACCAGCCTGCCGCCGCGGGCCATGTACTCGCGCTCCCGCTCAAGGAAACCGTCCCGGTAGATCCAGGGAAGTACGAGCAACTGGTCCGGCTTGCGGGACTTGGCCTCTTTCTCCGACACGATGGGGATGCCGGTGCCGGGTGTGAAACAGCCCCATTTCTCCTCGCTCGGTTCGCCGATGCACTCCAGTTCGTCGGGGCCCAGTCCGCAGAACTGCAGGATGACGTTGCCCTTGGTGGAGGCTCCGTACCCGAGCGTCCGCCTGCCCGCCTTGCGTGAGTCCGCCAGCAGTTCGACGAGCTGTTCCCGGTAGCGGTGGACACGTTCGGTGAACGCCTGGAACGGCGCCATGGTGTCCAGGGCGAGCGCGCTCTCGCGGGCCCGGATCCGCTCGACTCCCGCGAGGTCGACCCGGTGCCGGGCGGGGTTCTTGGCCAGGACGACGTTGAGACTGCCGCCGTACACCTCGGTCAGCTCCGCGCTGATCACGGTCAGTCCGGTGCGCTCGGCCATCCACTCGATCTGTCGCAGGCCGTAGTACTCGAGATGCTCGTGACAGACCACGTCGTAGGCGGTCGCCTCCAGCATCGCCGGCATGTAGCTCTGCTCCATCAGCCACACCCCGTCGTCAGCCAGGATGTCGCTGACGTCCTGCATGAACTCCAGGGGCCGCGGCAGGTCGTAGAACATCGCGATCGACGTGACCGCCTTGGCCTTGCGGGAGCCGAAGCGGTCCGTAAATGCCTTGGCGGAGAAGAAGTCGGCGATCAGCTCGGCGCCGGCCGGGTAGCGGTCGCGGAACTTCCCTGCGGACGGGTCGACGCCGACCAACTGCGGCCCGTCGGCGGGGTAACAGCGCAGCAGCGTCGCGTCGTTGCTGCCGATGTCCAGCACCAGGTCGTTGGAGCCGATGTCGACCATCCCGGTGAGCATGTCCACCTTGCTCCGAAGGTGTTCGATCATGAACGGCCGGATCCCGGAGCGATAGGCGTAGTGATCGCCGTACATCAGGGAGAAGTCAGCGGTGTGGCGCAGTTGCAGCAGGCCACAGCCGACGGGCGAGCACCGGACGAGTTCCAGCGGGACGGCAGGCACGTCGGCGTCGGGGCTGGTGGGGAACACACACGTCAACGTCTGTGCGCCCAGGTCGAGCACGGGCAGCAGTTCGTGGTTGCCGCAGATGCGGCAGGCATCGATGGCCATCGCGGTAACTTTCAGCCAAGGGGCCCAGGGCCCGCGGAACTCCGCGCACGCGGAGCTGGGACGTTCACCGTGCAGCCGGTCAGGAACGGTCACGGAACTGTGCGGTGAGCCTCTCCAGGGTGGGGACGATGTCGCCGGGCGCCGGCAGCGCGAGCCAGTCCGCGTGCAGCGCGTCGGCGCCGGCCTGGAAGGAGGGTTCTTCCACGAGCCGCAGCAACTGCTTGCGCATCTCGGACGTGGAGTCCTTCTGGTGGTCGACGGTCAGGCCGGCGCCGAGGCCGGTGACGTAGGGCGCGTAGAGATGCGCCTCCAGACCGTCCATCTCGATGAGCTGCGGCACCCGGTGGGCAGTCGCGGCCGACATGGTCCCGCCGGCCCCGTGGTGGACGATCGCCGAGCAGGTCGGCAGCAGCTGCGCCAGCGGGATGTAGTCAATGGTGCGTACGTTGTCGGGAACCCGCTGGTCCGCCAGCTGGGCTTCGTTGAAGGTGGCCACCACTTCGATGTCGAGGCCGTCCATCATGTCCAGCATGGCGGAGATCAGCGGCTTGTTGATCATGTAGTTCCGCATCGACGCGCCCAGCGTGAGCGCCACCCGCGGCCGCTCGGGCCTGGGGTGCAGCCAGCCGGGCAGAGCGGTGGCACCGGTCGAGGGCACCCTCCTGACAGGGACCGTGCGGACGTCGGTGAGGCGGGGCACCTTCGCCGGTGTGGGGTCGATGCTCCACTGACCCAGCAGCAACTCCTCGTCCACCGGCACGCCGTAGCGTTCGGCCACCGGGCCGACGAGTTCAGCCAACGGGTCCGCCAGGCCGGCCGCCAGGTGCCGTGCCCTGCCCCAGCCCAGGTAGTCGGGCGCCCACAACGAGCGTGCGTGCGCCGCTCCGCAGGACCGCGCCGCCACCGCGGCGGCGAGCCAGACCCCCTCCCACAGCACCAGGTCCGGCTGCCAGCCCTGGGCGAACCTCACCAGGTCGTCGGCGCCCGGGTTGGCGTCCTGGGGCGTGGCACCCTCCGGGTGGAATATCCGGATCTCGGGCACGTAGTAGGAGCTGTACATGTCCCAGGGGTAGGAGCGGTCGGCGGGCGCGATGCCCAACCGGTCGGCCAAGGCCGCTCGTTGCTCCTCCCCCGTCACGTACTCGCCGATGGTCGCCAGCGCGGGCATGCCGGTGTCCTTGCCCAGCGGGACCGCCGACAGCCCGGCGGCGGTGATGGTGTCGGCCAGATCGGGGTGGGAGGCGACGCACACCTCGTGCCCCGCTCCCTGCAGGGCCCATGCCAGCGGTATCTGAGGATAGAAGTGAGCCTGTACGGGCCACACCACGAACAGGACGCGCATCGGGTCTCCTCCCGGTGTCCTTCGCCGACTGAGCGAGATCGTGCCGGAGGCGGCTAGAAGTCCACTACACCACCGCTGGACCTGCACCTCTCTCCGGCTCGGAGGAGGCGGGCGGAGGGAGCGGCAGGCTCAAGCCGGATCCGAGAGCCGTTGCCCATCGTGGTGGCGTATGCCCGCCCCAGAGCAGGAGTCGCCCCATGCGCGTTCTCTTCACGGTGTGGCCGGCCCCGGCCCACCTCAACACGATGGTTCCGCTGGCCCTGGCCCTGCAGGCCGCGGGGCACGAGGTACGGGTAGCCTCGCACCCCGATCTGGCCGGTGCCGTCACCGCTGCCGGGCTGACCGCGGTGGCCCTGGACGCTGCGGGCGGGATGCCGGCCCTGTCCACCGGCGGTGACTACGTGCCCGGCGAGGCCGAGCGCGAACAGCTCGCCGCTGTCTGGGACGTCGCGCCCGACGAGCGTCAGCAGTGGACGATGGTCACCACCTACCTCCTCACCACGCTGCGCATGTTCCACCCCGTCCAGCTCGCTCCCGGGGACCCGCATCCCGGCGCGGACGGCCTGGTGGAGTTCGCCCGCGCGTGGCGGCCGCACCTGGTGCTGTGGGACCCGTGCTGGCCGGCCGCGGCGGTCGCCGCACGGTGCTCCGGCGCGGCACAGGCACGTCTGCTGTGGGGCCCGGACTACTGGCAGTGGGCCCGCGACAAGTGCGAGGCGCACGCGGCCGGGATGGCGGCCGGGGTGACCGATCCGCTGCTGGAGCCGCTGCGCACCGCGGCGCGGCGGTACGGCGTGGAAGCCGACGACGAGTTGATGTTCGGGCAGTGGACGATCGACCCGACCCTGGAGGACGTACGGCTGCCCGCCGCCACCCGCACCCTGTCGATGCGCCGACTGCCCTACACCGCGCCCGCGGTCGTGCCGGACTGGCTGCTGCGGTCCTCGTCGCGGCCCCGTGTCGCGCTGTCGCTCGGTACGTCCGGACGGGACTTTTGGAGCAACGGCGCGATGGTCGGCGCGCTCCTGGAGACGGTGGAGGGCTTGGACGTGGAGGTGGTGGCCACCCTCAACGAGCGCCAGCTGGCCGGGCTGAAAGTGCCCGACAACCTACGGGTCATCAGCTACCTTCCGCTCAACGAGCTGCTGCCGCACTGCTCGGCGATCATCCACCACGGCGGCGGCGGAACCTTCACCGCCGCGGTGGCCCACCAGGTCCCGCAGCTCATCGAGGTGGACGACGGGCCCGAGGCGGAGTTCTACGCGGCGTGCGCCGTCCGCCACGGCGCCGGACTGCCCCTCAGCCATAGGAAGGACTCCGTGCCCGCGATGCGCGAGCGGCTGCTGAGCGTCCTGAACGACCCCTCGTTCCGGCGCGGGGCCCGCTCCCTGTACGCGGACTGGGCGGCCATGCCGAACCCGCGAGACGTCGTCCCGGCCCTGGAGCGGCTGGTCGAGCTGAGTGCACCGTCCGCCGCGCGGGCGTGATCCTTCGGTTCGGGGCGCGCGCACGTGAACCGCGGTGCGCGGGTGGGCATCCGGGTCCAGCCGGACTCGAGCGGGAATCGAGCGGCATCGGGAACACTCGACTTCTTAACCATGTCCCCCACGTCCCGTTGCAAGGAGAATGCCATGAGCTCTGCCCTTGATGAGGAGGCTGCTCCCCCAGCCCCTGACCCTCATCGATGGCGTGCGCTGGCCGTGCTGCTGACCGCCAGTTTTCTGGACCTCGTCGACTCCACGATCGTCAATATCGCGCTCCCCAAGATCCGCGCGGACATCGACGCATCGTTCGCCGAGATCCAGTGGATCACAGGTGGTTATACGCTCACATTTGCCATCGGCCTGATTACCGGTGGCAGACTCGGCGACATCTTCGGCCGCAAGAGACTGTTCCTGATCGGGGTCGGCGGATTCACGATCGCCTCGGCGCTGTGCGCCGTCGCCGGCAGTCCGGAAATGCTGATCACCGCACGCATCCTTCAGGGCGCCATGGCCTCGCTGATGGTCCCCCAGGTCCTGTCCATCATCCATGTCACCTTCCCCGCCGACGAGCGGGGCAAGGTGTTCGGCATGGTGGGCGCGATCTTCGGTATCGGAGCCGTCGCCGGGCCGCTCATCGGCGCCGTGCTGACCGAGTGGAACCTCTTCGGCCTCGAATGGCGCCCCATCTTCCTGATCAACCTGCCCATCGGCATCGCCGGTCTCCTCATCGGCCTGCGGGTGATCAACGACTCCAGGGCGCCCGACGCCCTGCGCCTGGACCTCGTCGGGGTGTTTCTCGCCGCCGCCACCATGCTGGCCCTGCTGTACCCGCTCACCCAGGGACGTGAACTGGGCTGGCCCGCCTGGAGCTTCGGCTGCCTGGCCGGCAGCCTGGTGCTCGTCGTCGTGTTCGTCCTGTACCAGCGCTCGCGGCTGCGGCAGGGCAGGTCGGCGCTGGTCGAACTGCCGCTGTTCCGCTTGAAGAGCTTCGCGGGCGGAATCGCGCTCCAGCTCACGTTCTCCGTGTCGTTCGGCATCTTCGGCCTGGTCGGCGGGCTGTACCTGCAGATCGGCCTGGGCTGGAGCCCCTTGCGGGCGGGCCTGGTGACGATCCCGCTGTCCATCGCCGTGGCATTGCTCGCCGGCCGCTCCATCAAGTCGTTCGTCCCGAGGTACGGGCGCAAGGTGCTCCAGGCAGGCACTCTGATCATGCTCGTCGGCGCGCTGCTGTACCTGTGGGAGGCCCGGCACTTCGGCACCGACATCCAGGCGTGGCACGTGCTGCTGGCGATGGCGGTGGTGGGTGTGGGCATGGGCCTGATCGTCGCGCCGCTGTCCAGCGCGATCTTGTCCGAAGTGCCGTTCGCCCACGCTGGATCGGCCTCGGGTCTGGTCAGCACGACCATGCAGTTGGGCACCGCGATCGGGCTCGGCCTGACGTCCTTGTCGTTCTTCCGCAGCCTCGACGGCTCGGGCGGCCGCGGCCCCACGGCCGACGACTACATCAACGCCTTCAGCACCTCCATGTGGTGGGTGGCGGCCGGTTTCGCGATCGTCTTCCTGCTGGTCTTCGCCCTCCCGAAGGACGGAGGCGTCTTCACCTTCACACCGCCGCCGGAGGAGGAGACCGACGGGGAGTCCGCAGCGGCGGCCCCCGCTCACTGACCCAGCTCGGCACAGCCCGTTCCGCACGCCCGCCCGGCGGCGGAACGGGCTGTGCCGTACCGGGACAGGGCGTCGCCCGCACCTCTGCGTCCTCCGCAAGCCGCTCTGTATCGCCCCTCAAGTCCGCTCGGACACCGTAGGAGTACGACGCGCCCGTGACCGGGCCCGCGACGGCTTCCTCCCCGCTCCCTGATCCGGAAGGCACCCACGATGGCATCTGCTCAGCACGACACCGCCGAGCTCAGCGCGCGGTTGTCCGAGCACATGAACGGTTACCTCTACACGGCCTCGCTCTACACCGTCACCCGGGCCGGTGTCGCCGACAAGCTCGCCGAGGGTCCCCGCCCCCCCATGGAGCTCGGCGAGTCCACCGGACTGCACGGCCCTCACCTTCGGCGCCTGATGCGCTACCTGGCCACCAGGGAGGTCTTCCGCGAGGACGCGGAGGGGCGGTTCCATCTCACGCCCATGGCGGAGCTGCTCCGCGAAGGGGTACCCGGCTCGCTCAGGGACAGCTTTCTCATGATGGGTGAGGACCTGTACTGGAAGCCGATCGCCAAGCTGCACGAGACCGTGCGCAGCGGCCACACGGTCTTCGACGACATCTTCGGCGCCCAGTTCTTCCCGTACCTCCAGTCGCAGCCGGAGCTGGCCTCNACGACATCTTCGGCGCCCAGTTCTTCCCGTACCTCCAGTCGCAGCCGGAGCTGGCCTCACTGTTCAACCGTGGTGCCGCCGGGTTCTCCCGGCTCTGGGCGCAGAGCGTCGCCGAGGCATACGCGTTCCCGGTCGGCTCCAAGGTCATCGACGTCGGCGGCGGCACCGGCGGTCTGCTGCGCGCGGTGCTCGCCGCCAACCCGACGGTCACCGGTGTCCTGTACGACCAGGAATCGGTCATCCCCGAGCACCAGTTGGACACCCCGGAGATCGAGGGCCGCTGGAGTGCGCAAGCCGGCGATTTCTTCCAGACCGTGCCGCAGGGCGCCGACTACTACCTGCTCAAGTCGGTGCTTCACGACTGGAGCGACGAGGACTGCCTGCGGATCCTGAAGGCCGTCCGCTCCGGGATGCGCAAGGACAGCAAGCTACTGGTCGTCGACCCCGTCATCCCGCCGGGCAACGAACCCGACGCCAGCAAGACCATCGACGTGATGATGATGGTCGTGCACGACGGCAAGGAGCGCACACAGGGCGAGTTCACCGAGATCCTCGCCAAGGGCGGTTTCAAGGTCGTCCGCGTCCTGCCGACGAACTCGCTGATGTCGATCGTCGAGGCCGAGGTCGCCTGAGCCGCGATACCACCCGCCCCGCCGGCAGCCAGAGGAGTTCGCCATGCGCGTCATGATCGTGGTCTGGCCCCTGACCGCACATCTCCACCCGGCCCTTCCGATCGCCTGGGCGCTTCAAGGAGCCGGACACGACGTCTGCGTCGCCTCCCACCCCGACCTCTCCGGTGCCATCACCGACGCGGGAGTCAACGCCATCGAGCTGGGCACCCCGGACACAGTGCCCTCGCCTGCGGCGGTCGGGGACTTCCTGCTGCCGGCGGAGGACAGGGAACGGCTCACCGCGGCGCTGTCCGTCCCTCCGGACGACGACCTGTGGACGACGTTCAGCACGTACACACTCGCGGCCTCGCGGCTGTTCCACCCGAAGGAGAACGCCGGGCAGGACCGCTGGACGAGCGTGGACGCCCTCGTCGAGGCAGCGCGCGGCTGGCACCCCGACCTGGTGCTGTGGGATCCCAACTGGCCGTCGGCCGCCGTCGCGGCGCGGGTCTGCGGTGCCGCCCAGGCCCGTCTGCTGTGGGGGCCCGACTACATCGGCCGGGCGGAGCTGCTGATCGACGGGCACCGCAAGGAACTGGCCGACGCCGGGCTGCGGGACCCGGTGGCGGAGACCGTCCGGCCCGCGGCCGAGCGGCACGGCGTGGACGTCGACACGGAACTGCTGCTCGGCCGGTTCACGATCGACCCGATGCTCCCCGACATGCGGCTGCCGTTCCGCGGCCGGACGGTTCCCGTGCGCCGCATCCCGTACGCGGGGCACGCCGTCGTGCCTCGCTGGCTCGACGCGGCGCCCGAACGCCCGCGTGTGGCGCTGTCGTTGGGGACCACGCAGCGCGCGTACCGCAACGACCTGGGGCTGGTCGAAACGCTCCTGGAGGCGGTGGACGGCCTGGATGCCGAGGTGGTCGCCACGCTGGACGCCTCCCAACTCGCCGGTCGGGCCGTTCCGGACAACGTACGAACCGTCGACTACCTGCCGCTCGATCTGCTGCTGCCGACCTGTGCGGCGATCGTCCACCACGGAGGCATCGGCACCCTGTCGACCGCGATCGCGCACGGCGTGCCCCAACTCGTCGTGAGCGATGAAAGGGCCGTGGCCTACGCGTCCAACGCGCGCCACGTGTCCGCGCGCGGCGTCGGGCTGACCGTCGACGCGGCGCGGCCGGCCGCGGAGATACGCCGGCAACTGCGGCGTCTGCTGACCGACGCCGGCTTCCGGGAGAACGCGGACCGGCTGCGCACGGACTGGCTCTCGATGCCCAGTCCGAACGACATCGTACCGACCCTCGAACGACTCACCGCCGCCCGACGCTGACCGGCCAAAGCTCGCAACCAAGGAGTCACCGTGCCCGTGCCACGTCCTGCGCCTTCGCCCACGACCGCGCAGTCGCGTCTCCCCTCGCTCACCGGGATGCGCTTCCTCGCCGCACTCATGGTGATGCTCTGCCATGCGGGCACCAGCTTGCTGCCCCGTCTCGGGGACCCGAAGGTGTCCTGGTACGAGCGACTGGTCGCCAACGCCGGGCCCGTGGGGCTGTCCTTCTTCTTCGTGCTCAGCGGCTTCGTCCTCACCTGGGTCGCCGCGCCGGACGACACCCGTGTCGCGTTCTGGCGCAGACGCCTGGTGAAGATCTTCCCCAATCATCTAGTGACCCTGGCGGCCGCCGTCGCCCTGATGCTGTACACCGGAGTGGCGGTGACCACGGCCAACACCGTGCCCACGCTGTTCCTCGTGCAGGCCTGGATACCCCGACAGGACGTGATCCTCAACTTCGGTTCAAACACACCGAGTTGGTCGCTCTCCTGCGAACTCCTCTTCTATCTGTCCTTCCCCTGGCTGCTCATCGCGGCGAGGCGTATCCGCCCGCAGCGGCTGTGGTGGTGGGTGGTGGGCCTGGTCGTCGCGATGTGCGTGGTCCCGCTGCTGGCCGGGCTGCTGCCGGACCGGCCGTACATGGTGGCGAGCAGCGACCCGTGGTGGCAGGTGTGGTTCGTGTACCACTTCCCGGTGACCCGGCTGCTGGAGTTCGTCCTCGGCATCCTGACCGCACTGGTCATCCGCAGCGGGCGCTGGATTCCGCTGCCGTTCGGCGTCGCCGCGCTCCTTGCCGCAGGGGCGTTCACGGGCGGCGCCCTGCTGACCGACACCTACCGGTACGTGGCGCCGACCGCCCTGCCGCTGGCTCTGCTCGTCGGTGCGGCGGCCACGGCCGATCTGCGCGGCCGCCGCACCGGGTGCGGCGGCCGGGCCATGGTCCGGCTCGGTGAGATCTCATACGCCTTCTACATGGTGCACTTCCTGGTGGTCAGCTACGGGCCGATCGGCGCCATCCACCTGGAGAACTGGACGAAGCCGCTGTCGACCGGGGACGCGTTCCTGCTCACCGGGGTGACGCTGGTGAGCAGCCTGGTTCTCGCCTGGCTTCTGCACACGTTCATCGAGGCGCCGGCCATGCGGCGCTGGAGCAGGCGCGCGGATCCCGTGCCGACCGTCCCGCCGTCGTCAACCGCGCTGGCCTGACACCCGCTCCGGGAAGAACTCGGAGCTCTGGACGTACGCCATCGCGGCGGTGAATCCGGGATCGTCGAGCCTCCTCAGCTGTTCCTCGTCGCTGACGTCCTCGACATGGGTCTGGATCCACCAGATGTTGCCCAGGGGGTCGCGCACCCGCCCGACGCGGTCACCGAAGAAGAGATGGGTGACCTCGGTGACCGAGGCCGCGCCCGCCGCGACGGCCTGCGCGTGGACCGCGTCGGCGTCCTCCACGTACAACCGGAGGAACGCCGGCGTCTGCGGCCAGTCGGGCGTGCCTGGGTGGTCGAACATCATGACCACGGAGTGACCGATACGTACCTCGGCGTGCTCGATGCTGCCGCTGTGGCCGACGAAGCGGCCGAGTTCCACGGCGCCGAATGCCTCCTTGCTGAATTCGATGAGACGGGCGGTGTCGTGGGAGATGACCCACGGCGTCACCGTGGCGTAGGCGTCGGGAACCGGCTTGACGGACATGGCGCTCCTCCTGGGTGGTGCAGAGAACTCTCCCGACAATAGAGATCATTTAGGCCGGGAGATGTCCTATACCTGCGGCATGCTGTGGCCGAGGCCGGCGACCGCTCGTCACGCCTCCGGTCGTTCTCTGGCGCGACCGGGCAGGAAGGGTCGCCGCACCGCCGCCGAGCACGAAGGAGATCCATGAAGTCCCGGGCCGAACAGCTGTCGTGGAGCGAAGTGTCCGCCCGGCGGTCGGCGCGCAGCGCCCTGGCCGCGCCGTCCGCCGCGGCCAGCCCCGCCGCGCTCGTCCGCGCCCTGTGCGGCGCGCACGCGCAGGTCCTGTCGGCCGCCGAGCTCTCCATCGGCATCAGGTCCGGGACCGCGACGCGCGGCGACGTCCGGACCGCCCTGTGGGACGAGCGCAGCCTGGTGAAGACGCACGGCCCGCGCGGCACCGTCCATCTGCTGCCCACGGCCGATCTGCCCATGTGGATCGCCGCCCTGTCGACGATGCCCCATCCGGCCAACCCCTTTCCGCAGCACGTCCGGATGACGGACGAGCAGACGGAGGAGGTGATCGCCGCCATCGGAAAGGCGCTCGCGGACTCGGAACTCACCGTCGACGAGCTGAACGAGGCCGTCGTCGACATCGCCGGGCCGTGGGCCGGCGACCTGGTCATGCCCGCCTTCCAGGGGATGTGGCCACGCTGGCGGCAGGCGGTCACCCTGGCCTCGTACCGCGGCGTCCTGTGCTTCGGCTCCAACAAGGGCCGCAAGGTGACTTACACCAACCCGCAGCGCCATCTGCCGGGCTTCGAAACCGTCGAGGGGACCGAGGGGCAGGCGCGGCTGCTGGAGAACTACCTGCGCGCCTACGGCCCGGCCACTCCGCAGAACTACGCAAAGTGGCTGAACGCGCCGCGCGGTTGGGCCACCGAGTTGTTCGCGTCCCTTGAGAGTGGCGGCCTCGTCCAGCGCGTCGATGTCGAGGGAACTCCCGCATGGGTCAACGCCGGCGACACCGAGTTCCCCTCGGAACCGCCGCGCGGAGTACGGCTGTTGCCCTACTTCGACGCCTACGTGGTGGCCGCCCAGCCCAGAGACCGCCTCTTCCCGGGCCGTGCCGCCGAGCGCGCCCTCACCCCGAGCGGCCAGGCGGGCAACTACCCGGTGCTCCTGATCGACGGCACGGTCCGCGGGGTCTGGCATCAGCGCCGGTCCGGCAAGAAGCTGTTCATCACCGTGGAGCCGCTCACGGAACTCTCCGCAGCCCACCGCGCGTTGCTGGACGAACAGGTCGAGCGGGTGGCGGCGGTCCTCGAAGGCCGGCCCGAACTCACCATCGGCACAGTGACCGCGGGGGCGCACGCCTGACGTCCGGGGCCGTCGGGCCATGTGCCGGTCCGGTCACTGACGTACGGCCCGTACCTCGATGCCGGAGCGGGCGACCAGCGTGTCGTCGGCGTCGTAGACATGGGCGACTCCCGTGCCGGTCAGCGTGTCGCCGCTCACAACGAGGTCCTGCTCGATGTCCACCCACCCGGTGAGGACACCGCTCCCGTCGAGGACGAGCTCCGCCATCTGGCACCAGAAGCCATGGTCGCCCTTCGCACGCCAGTTGCCCGCGCCCACGCAGCCGGGGCGCGGGCCCTTCAGCAGCAGCACCCGGCCGTTCTCCACGAACCGGATGGTGCTGGTGTACGTACCGTCGGTGAGGAACAGTTCCTCCGCCCAGGTACCCACCAGGACGTCCACCGAGGTGGTGGAGCCCTGTGCCGGCTGACTCATGTCGCCCTCCGTCCCTTGCTGCCGCGCTGACCCGACAACGATCCTCCGACCGGCTCGACAGCTGCTTGAGCCGCGGTGTTTCGAGGCGGCCGGCCCGGCGTGCGAGAGACAGCCGACCTGCCCTCCAGCGCCGCTTCGTACGGTTTCTGCGACACCGGGACCGTCGAAAGGAAGACCGTCATGGCCACTGAGGTCGACACCGTCGATCTGGCTGCACTCGGACCGGACTTCGTCCGTGACCCCCACCCCGTCTACGCGCGGCTGCGCGCGCAGCGGCCGGTGCACCGGGTGCGGCTCCCCGACGGCTTCACGGCGTGGCTCGTGCTCGGTCACGAAGAGGCGCGCGCCGCGCTCGGCGACCCCCGGCTGTCCAACGACTGGCGCAACGCGGGGCCGCAGATGGGGGCGGTGGAGCTGCCCCCCACCCCGCACATGCTGATGTCCGACCCGCCCCGGCACACCCGGCTTCGCCGACTGGTCGCCAAGGAGTTCTCCCCGCGGCGCGTCCGCGAACTCGGGCCGCGGGTCCATGACATCACGCACGAACTCATCGACCGCATGCTGACCCGCGCGGACGGCCGCGCAGACCTCGTCGAGGACTTCGCCTTCCCGCTGCCGGCGGCCGTCATCGGCGAACTGCTCGGGGTCCCCGCCGCCGACCGCGACCGGTTCCGCCACTGGTCGACCCAGGTCACCAAGGGGCTCGGCGGCGGCGGAGCCGAAGCCGCGATGGGCGAACTCGTCGGCTATCTCAGCGAACTCCTGGCGACTCTGCGCACCGACCCCGGGCACGGTCTGCTCGGCGCGCTCGTACGCCGACAGGCCGAGGACGAGGACGCCCTCTCCGTCGAGGAGCTGACGGGGATGGCCCTGCTGCTCCTGATCGCCGGGCACGAGACCACCACCGGACTGATCGCGAACGGCATGCTCGCGCTGCTCCAGCACCGGGACCAACTGGACGATCTGCGCGCGGACATGTCGCTGCTGGACGGGGCGGTCGAGGAGATGCTGCGCCACAGCGGTCCCACGGGCACGTCCCTGCACCGCTTCACCACGGAACCCGTCGAGATCGGGGGCACCGTCATACCGGGCGGTGGTGAGCTGGTCCTGATCGGCAACACGCCGGCCAACCACGATCCCGCCCGCTTCCCGGACCCGGAGCGCTTCGACATCCGCCGTGCCTGCGGCGGTCATCTGGCCTTCGGCCACGGCATCCACATGTGCTTCGGAGCACCGCTCGCCCGGCTTGAGGTCGCGACGGCCGTACGCGCTCTGGTCGAGCGCTGCCCCGGCCTGGCCCTGGACGCCGACCCGGCCGCCCTCGTATGGCATCCGAGCGTGATGATGCGGGGCCTCGACCGGCTGCCGGTCCGGGTCCGCTGACCGCGCGCAACCGGCCCCGTCTCACCAGGAGACGGGGCCGATGTCGTTGAGGAAGGCCCCGGCGGGGCCTTCCTCACCCAGGGTCGCCAGATCCACGACGATCCGCGCGCCCTCCTCCGCGGTCAGCACACCGGCGCCCCGGTTGATGTCGGTGACGACGAACCCCGGCGAGCAGGCGTTGACCTTGACGGAGGAGTCCCGCAGCTCGTTGGCGTAGAGCACCGTGAGCATGTTCAGAGCCGCTTTCGACAGGCTGTAGGCGGTCATGGCGGGCATCTCCGTACCGGACAGCCAGGCCGGTACGCCCATCTCGCTCGACACGTTGACGATCCGTCCGGCCGCCGCCGCGCGCAGCAGGGGCAGCAGGGCGTTGGTGACCGTGACCACGCCGAGGACGTTGGTCTCCATGGTGGTCCGCAGATCGTCGAGGGTCACCTCGCTGGGCTGCCTGGCGGGCCATTCGACATTGATCCCGGCGTTGTTGACGAGGATGTCCAGGTGCCCGTACCGCTCCTGGACCAGGTGCGCCGCGGCCTCGGCCGTCGCCGGGTCCGTGACGTCGAGGTACAGCGCACGCGCGTCCGTGCCCCGCTCACGCAGTGCCGCCGCCGCAGCCGCACCTCGTTCCGCGTCGCGGGCGCCGACCAGCACCGTGGCGCCGAGCGCGCCCAGGCCGCGCGCAGTCTCGTACCCGATCCCCTTGGTGGCTCCGGTGACCAGAGCGATCTTTCCCTTGGCGTCCATGACCAGAGGTTGTCACGGGGCGCTGGAGTGCAGCTGGGCTCTCTCTCACGGCAGTCGGCGGACGGGCCGGGCGCGTCGGCGTCGGGGGCGTCCCGGTCATCGGGGACGCTCGCCCACCGGCACCGCTTCGACGACGCTCTGCACCGACGCCGTGCCGATCACCCGGGCGACCCGGAACCCGGCCTTCTCCAGCAGGGCTGTGTACTCGTCGCCGGTGCGCTCCTGGCCACCGGCCATGACCAGCATGGCGAAGTCGAATGCCTTGCTGGCGTGCGGGGTGTCGCCCTTGGGGATGACCCGCTCGATGAGCAGCAGCCGGCCGTCCGGCCTCATGGCGCGCCGGCAGCCTTCCAGGATCGACACGGCCTGGTCGTCGGTCCAGCCGTGCAGCACGGACTTCATCATGTAGAGATCGCCTCCGGCCGGCAGTTCGCCGAAGATGTCGCCGCCCACGATCGCGCAGCGGTCGGCGAGCCCGCTCTCCCCGATCCGGTTCCGCTCCACCACGTGCGGCAGGTCGAAGAGCACCCCTGTGGCCTCGGGCGCTTCCCGTAACACCGCGACCAGCAGGGTGCCGTTGCCGCCGCCGATGTCGACGATCCGTGTGGCGCCCGAGAAGTCGTACGCCTCGACGACCGCGGCCTGCTCGACCCGGCTGTGCTCCTGCATCGCCGTGTCGAAGTCCGTGCCCTCTTCCGGATGTTCCTTCAGGTACTCCCATACGGGCTGATCGAAGGTCTTCTCGAAGGCGCCCTCACCGGTACGCAGGGCGTGCTCGGCGTGCCGGAAGGTCTCGGCGGTGAGTCGTCCGCCCTGCGCCACCGTCGTACGGACCGAATGCGGATGGTCGGACCGCAGCGGCTGGGCGAGCGCCGTCAGCCCGAAGGCGCCCGGCGCCACCTCGGTGAACACCCCGCACGCGGCGAGGGTCCGCAGCATCCGGTGCAGGCTCGGGGCGTGCGTCCCGGTGGCGTCGGCGAGGTGGAGCGCGGAACGCGGCCCCTCCGCCAGCAGATCGGCGATCCGCAGCTCGGCCGCGAGATGCAGGGCCCGTGCGTAGATGAAGCCGTCACCGATCTCCAGCAGGCGCAGACTGTTCTCCAGCGCCGGTTCGCTGCTCATGGGGCGTTCGTCCTCCGTCGTGGTCGTGGCGCTGTCGGGTCCGGCCATCAGCGGGCCACCGCCTCTACGAGGCTGTCGGGGCCGTCGCTGTGGACGACCCGCGTCAGCCGCAACCCGGCCCGGTCCAGTACGTCGCGGAACTCGGCCTCGGTGCGCTGCCGGCCCGTCGTGCCGACCAGCGTCTCCAGGTCGAGGAGCTTGGTGACCGAGGGCTCGGGGCCGTCCGGGACCACGGGCTCGCCGAGCAGGACGGTGGCATGCTCGGGCATGGCCGCCCGGACGTTGCGCAGGATCGCCACGGAACGTTCGTCGTCCCAGTCGTGGACGACTGCCGTCAGCACGTAGGCGTCGGCGCCGCCGGGGACTCCGTCGAAGAACGATCCTCCGACGACCTCGCAGCGGTCGGCGACCCCGGCCTTGGTCAGTACCGGCTCGGAGCGGGCGACGACGTCCGGCAGGTCGAAGAGGATGCCGTTCAGTCCTGGGGTCGCCGAGAGGATGCCGGACAGATAGGCGCCGTTGCCGCCGCCGATGTCGGCGACGGTGCCGAAGCGGCTGAAGTCGTAGGCCGCCAGAGTGGCGTAGATGGCCGAGGCAACCGACGTCATCGCCGCGTCGAAGATCGCGGCCTGCTCCGGGTGGCTGCGGTAGTACTCGAACTGAGGCTGCCCGTGGGCCTTGTCGAAGGCCGGCTCACCGGTGCGCACGCTCTCGTAGAGGTGGCTCCAGGCGGCCCGGTGGAAGTCCGAGCCGAAGTGGACCGCGAGGCCGCGCAGCGAGGCGGGATGGTCGCTGCGCAGCAGCTCGCTCACGGGGGTCAGCGCGAAGCGGCGTCCGGGGAGTTCGGCCAGCACGCCGAAGTCGCCGAGCACCCGCAGCAGCCGGTAGAGGCTGCGCGCGTGGGCACCCACCTCCGCGGAGATGTCGTCCACCTGCCGCGGCCCCCCGACGAGCGCGTCCGGTACTCCGAACCGGGCAGCGACAGCGATCGCCTGGGTGACGAAGCCGCCCATCAGCAGGGGCATCAGGGTCGCCTCCGGCGGTGGCGCGATCCCTGCCGCCGATGGGTCCGGCCCGCTCGCCGTGTCGGTCATGGCCTCATCCCTCTCCCTCGCACCGGAATTCCCTCTGTCGCCGCCACACTGCGGGAGCGTCCTCAACAAGCGCTTGAGACCGGCCGCACCCTGCAGGCGCGGCGCAGCGTCCGTCACCCGATTGACCTGGTCTCCAGCGGAGTTGGAGGGGGCTGGGGCACGGTGACCGGCGTCTCGTACACCGTCGAGGGGAGTCGTTGTGTCCCAGACCGTCGCCCAGGTCACCGGAGATCTCTACGCGGAGGTCCAGATGTTCTACGCCCGGCAGATGCGACGGGCGGACGCCCTCGACATCGAGGGGTTCGCCGACACGTTCACCGAGGATGGCGAGGTGACACACGCCGACGGCGGGCGGACCCGCGGCCGGGCGGAGATGATCGCCGCCATGCGGACCAGGCTGCCCCGCTACCGCGATGTGTCCACCCAGCACTGGTTCGGCCAGTTGCTCATCGAGCCGATGGACGACGGTGCCCTGGAGATCTCCTACTACACACTCGTCGCCCAGACGGGCGAGAGCGGGCTGTCCCTCCAGCCGGCCTACAGCGTGCGGGACGTGCTGGTGCGCGAGCCGGGCGGGCGGCTGCTGACCCGTTCGAGGACCATCCACCGCAGCACCCCCGCCCAGCGGTGACGACGCGGCCGGGAGGACCCGTGCGGGTTCTGTTCAGCACCGTCCCCCTTCCGGGGCACTTGCTGCCGTCGCACCACTGGCGTGGGCCCTGCGCGCGGCGGGCCACGAGGTCCTGGTGACCACACCGGACAACTTCGTGCCCGCGGTGCTGGGTTCAGGGCTGCCGGCCGCCTCCTGCGGCCCGCCGGCGGAGTTGACGGGACTCATCAGGCGGGAGGACCTGTCCGCCGTGCCGGAGGGGCTGGTGCCGCAGCGCTATCTGTACGGGCGCGCCTTCGGCCGTATCACCGCCGGTTCGACAGCCGGCATCGCGGAACTCGCGGAGTCGTGGCGGCCGGACCTGATGGTCTGCGAGCAGGCGGAGTTCGCCGGTTCGCTCGTCGCGGCTTCGCGGGGCGTCCCCCGGGTGCAGTATCACTTGGTCGGTGGCGGAACTCCCCGAGTACCGGCACGCCGTACTGCGGGAGAAGCGTGCCGAACGTGAGGCAGATCCGCGGTCGACGCCGCCGTCCGAAGAGCCAGCCGAGCACTCGGGCATCGCCGTGGGGCGGGACATGACGGATCTCCCGGTGCCCCGCCGGGTGCCCAAGACGCAGGCCGGTGGGCCAGGGGTCGAGGACCGCGGCGGGCCGCGGCAACTCAGGGACGCCCGGCACCGCCGTCGCCGCGCCGAGTTCCCCGGACGCGGCGACGGCGGACCGCTCGGTCTGCTGACCGCCCTGACGCACGCTCTGGCGGAGACCGGGGCCGAGCTCCTGGTGGCGGTGGAGGACTCCCTGGCGGCCCGATGGAAGGCACCGCCCGCGGCCGTCCGCCACATCGGCCGGCTTCCCCTGACCGTAGCCCTCCCCACCTGCGACGTCGTGGTCCGTCACGGGGGCCAGGGCACGTCCCTCACCGCGATGGCGGCGGGGCGGCCGCAGTTCGTGCTGCCGGAGCTGGACGACCGGTCCGACAACGCCCGGGCCCTGGAGGCGGCCGGCGCGGCCGTCGTGCTGCCCATGTCGGCGGCCGCTCCGGAGGCCGTGGCCAAGGGGTGTCTGCAACTCCTGGAGGACGACCGGTACGTCGAGGCCGCGTCGCGGCTGGCCGCGGTGACGGCCCGGATGCCCGCGTCCTCGGCGCTGGTGGCCCCGCCAGAGGCACTGGCCCTGGCCGGGGCGGACCGCTGACCCACCGGCCCCGACCGGGGCGGACCGTTCGCACCCCGGCCCCTGCGGGCCCACCCCTCAAGCGTGGCACTCCGGCAGACCACCGTGGAACTCGCACATCTCCTTGAACGAACCGGCGACGTCGATCCGAGCCCCCGGTGGCAGTCCCCGCGACTCGGCGTACGCGCGATGGAGGTTGCCGACGAGGCGTTCCGGGTCGGTCAGGGCGGCGTACGGCCCGGGGCGGGCACGCCGCGCGGCCTCCAGCGGGGACAGCCCGGCCGACAGCCCTTCCTTCGCCACTCCGCGGCACCACCGCAGGTACTCCTCGGTCCGGTCCAGCAGCTCCGGACCTCCGACGGCACCGTGGCCCGGCACCACCACGCGGGGTCGCAGCGCACGCATCCGGGCGATCGCCCGCAGCGAACCCTCCACCGACCCCATGAGCACGTACGGGGTGACGCCCGACCAGACCACGTCGCCGGTGAACAGCACACTCTGCTCGGGAACCCACACGGCGACATCCGTGGCCGTGTGGGCCGGTCCGATGTGCAGCAGTTCGACCCGGGGCCCGACCGCGCCCAGATGCAGCGTGAGCTCGGTGCGGAAGGTCAGGGTCGGCAGCACGAGCGGGGTCTCGCCCCACGCGACCTGCGGCCACAGCCCACGCAGGCCCAGGCCCGCCTCCGCCATGTCTGCGCGGGTCCCCTCGTGCGCGACGACGGTCGCCCACGGCGCGAAGTGGCCGTTGCCGAACACGTGGTCGCCGTGGAAGTGCGTGTTGACGACGAAGCCGGGACCGCCCGCCACGACCGCGTCGACCTGGTCGCGCAGATGCCTCGTACGGGCCTCGGTGGCGGCGGTGTCCACGAGCACGGAGGTGTCAGGGCCGACGACGAGTCCGGCGTTGTTCAGACACCAGCCGCCCGGCAGCTGGAGATACGCGTAGACGCCGTCGGCGAGCCGCGTCAGTCGTCCCGGCGGGGCGACGACGACGGTCATGTCACCGCTCCGTTCGTGCCGGGGACGGCGCTGTACGAACCGTGGTGGAAGACGAGTGGTGGCCGGTCCGGCCGGCTGCCGGACACAGCGACCACCCGGCCGACGAGCAGCGTGTGGTCCCCGGCCTCGAACTCGCCGTGCAGTTCGCACTCCAGCCAGGCGGTGGCCGAGGGCACGACCGTGTGTCCCGTCAGGCCCGGCACACCGCCGAGGCGGCTCATGGCCCCGGCGCCCTCGGGCCGGTCTGGCAGACAGAACTCCCGTGCCAGGTCCCGCTGGTCGCTGTTCAGCACACTGACCGCGTACCCGCCGCGAGCTCGCACGCGCGGCCGCATCCGGCCGTCCGCCTTGACGGACACCAGGATCAGCAGCGGATCCAGGGACACGGAGGTCAGGCTGTTGAGGGTCATGACGACCAGGTCGTCGTCCCGTCCGCAGGTGAGCAGAGTCACCCCGGTGGGGAAACAGCCCATCGTCGCCCGGAAGGCGGCCTCGTCCGGCCTCGTCCGGACGGTGTCGACCGAATTCTTCATCGTCCCGCCCTGATTCGTGAGAGCCATCAGTAATTGCCGAGTCCACCGCAGACGTTGAGCGCTTGGGCCGTGATCGCGGCGGCGGCGTCCGTGGTCAGATAGCCGACGAGCCCGGCGACCTCTTCCGCCGACACATAGCGCCCCATCGGGATGCGTCCCTCGATCCGGCTGCGGATCTCCTCCTCGCTGACGCCGTGGTACGCGGCATGGCCCTGGCGGACGCGCTCGGCCATGGGGGTCTCGACGTAGCCGGGGCAGACTGCGTTCACGGTGACGCCGGTCCGGGCCAGTTCCAGGCCGACGGCCTTGGTGAAGCCGACCACCCCGTGCTTGGACGCGGAGTAGGGGGCGGCCAGCGGCACGCCCTGCTTGCCGCCCGTGGACGCGATGTTGATCACGCGTCCCCAGCCGGCATCGATCATGCCGCCCCTGGCCAGGACCTCGCGGGTGACCCTGAAGACACCGTGCAGGTTGGTGTCGATCACGTTCGTCCAGATGCTGTCGTCGAGGTGCGCGGTCTCACCGCCGCCGCTGCACCCCGCGTTGTTGACCAGCACGCTGATCGGCCCGTAGGCGGCGACCGCCTCCGCCACGGCCGTCCGTATCTGCTCGGCCGAGGTGACGTCGCACACGGTGCCCGAGACCTCCAGTCCCTCCTCCCGCAGCCGCTTCACCAGGTCACGTACGTTCTCCGCGCCACGCGCACAGCCGAAGACCGCCATGCCCTGGCGGGCCAGCAGCTCGGTCACGGCCAGACCGATCCCGCTGGTCGCACCGGTGACGAAGGCCGCCCGCCGTTCCGTGCCTGTCATCCTGCTCTCCCGTCCTCGACAGTCCGCCGCGCACGACCGTGTCAACGTCTGCTTGCGCGGGTCTCGAAACGGGCTGGAGGCCGAGAGCGGTCGAGCACGGTTCGACGCGGTGTCAAGGCCTCGGCGCGAGAGTGGGCGGCGTCCGCAGGTGCGGGCCCCATGCCCCTGGGAGTTGAGGAGTTTCCGATGCCCGAAGAGATCCCCGACGTCAGGAAGTCGGTCGTTGTGGCAGCGTCCGTGGAGCACTGCTTCGAGGTCTTCACCGAGCGTCCCGCCGACTGGTGGCCGCCCTCGCACGTGCTGGTGAAGAAGGAGCGGGCGGGTCTCGCCTTCGAGCCCTTCGTCGGCGGTCGCTACTACGAGTGGGACGTCGACGGCAACGAGGTCACCTGGGGCCGCGTCCTGGAATGGGATCCGCCGCACCGGCTCGCCATGACCTGGCGGATAGATGGCCACTGGCAGTCCGTTCCCGACGACGACCGGGCGAGCGAGATCGAGGTCGACTTCACCGCGGCGGGCAGCCGAGGCACCCGTGTGGAGCTGGCGCATGTCAAGCTGCACCGGCACGGCGACGGGGCGTGGAACATCCATAAGGCCCTGGACACCCCGAGCCCGGGAGAGACCCTGGCCCGTTTCGCGGACGCCATCTGACCCGGACGGCCGACAGGAAGGGTACGAGATGGACGGGCATACCTCACGGACGGCCGAACCGGCCCTGCCCGTGGACAAGTTGCGCAACCTCGCCGCGCAGCACGCCGACACCGCCGACCGTGCCGGCCGGCTCTCCCCGGAAGTCACCGGCTCCCTCCGGGAGACAGGGGTCGCCCGGCACTTCGTGGGCGCCCGCTGGGGTGGGACCGAGGGGTCGTTCACGGACCTCACCGAAGCGGTCGTCGCATTGGGCCAGGAGTGTCCGGCCACCGCCTGGTGCGCCTCGCTGAGCGCCTACTCCGCGCGGTTCGCCTGCCACCTCCCGCACAAGGGGCAGCGGGCGCTGTGGGCGGACGGCCCGGACACCATGGTCGCGACGGCGCTGATGCCCGGCGGACGGGCCGTCGCCGTCGAGGGCGGCTGGCGCCTGACGGGCCGGTGGAGTTACGTCAGCGGCGTCGACTTCGCCGACTGGGTGCTGCTCTGCGCCGCCGTGGACTCCGGCGGCGGGCCGCCCCGGCTGCGGTTCTTCGCCCTTCCACGGGAAGAGTGCACCGTCCACCAGGACTGGGACAGCGTCGGCATGCGGGCGACCGCCAGCCACACCGTCGTCGTGGACTCCGCCACCGTCCCGGACCATCTGACCTTCGACCGGGACGCTATGGTCACGGGGCTCAATCCGCACTCGGACGCTCCCGCGCACAACGTGCCGTTCCAGGCCGTCGGCGGACTGACCTTCATCGCTCCGGTGATCGGCGCGGGAACCGGCGCGCTGCGCGCCTTCGCGGCCGGCCTCACCGGACGTCGGCGCACCGCGGCCAACGAGTCGGCCCTGGTACGCGCCTCCGGCCGGGTCGACGCCGCACGCCATCTCGTCGAGGAGAACACCCGCGTGCTCGACGAGCGGCTGTTCACGCCCGACCACATGGCGCGTAACGAACGCAACGCCACCTTCGCCGCGGAGGCGGTCAGGGAGGCCATCGGCCTGCTCGTCGCCGCGGCGGGCACCACCGGTCTCGGGTCCCGGCATCCGCTCCAGCGGCTGTGGCGGGACATCACCTCCGCCACGAGCCACGTGGCACTCCAGTACGACACGGCGGCCAGGAAGAACTACGCGGCGGTACTCGCCGGACCGGCGGAGTGAGCCCCGCTCCGTCCGCCGGCCGGACGGCTCCGGCGGACCGCCCGAGACCACGAGGAGAGCACTGATGCACGCACCGCAGCGTTCCACCCGGCGGGTCGACGCCGAACTCTACGTCGAGGTCCTGCAATTCTACGCTCGGCAGATGCCATTGCTGGAGGAGCGGCGGCTGGAGGAGTTCCTGGAGACAATGACCGAGGACGGCTCCATCGAGCACGTGCCCAACGGGTGGCGGATCGAGGGCAGGAACGCGCTGCTCACCGAGATGCGTGCTCGCCGGGGCGACCCGGACCGGCCGCTGGTCGGCGAGACGTCGGCGCGTCAGGCACGAGCGGACGAGGTCGCCTACTACGACGGGATCGTCTACCGGTACTGGTTCGACCGGATGCGCATCGAGGCGGAGGCGGACGACGTCCTGAGGGTCCGCTACCAGGCGATGGTCAGCATGACGGACGCCGCGGGCAAGGTGAGCTTCGAACCGACGACGACGGTCGAGGACGTGCTGGTCCGCCAGAACGGCGAGTGGTACACGCGCTCGCGCCGGGTCACACACGACTCGCCCAACTGGGCCGACAAGATCCACAACCCGTCCTGAGCGGATGCCCGACGCTCTTCCAACGTCCCCAGCCGTCTGCTCGTCGGCAGTACGCACTTGTGGAGGTGCCACCATCGTGTCGTCGTCCCGAGAAACCGAGTCCCGGGGATCCGACTCCCAAGAGTCCGAGTCCCGGGGATCCGACTCCCAAGAGTCCGAGTCCCGGGAATCCGAGGTCTTCCCCTTCAAGGGCTCCTCCTATCGGGGGCCGGACCCCCGGTACGCCGGGTGGCGGACCCAGGAGCCGGTGAAACGCGTCCGGACTGCGGGCGGGGTGGACGCCTGGCTCGTCACCCGGTACGCGGACGTACGAGCCGCGCAGGCCGACCCCCGTCTGAGCAGGGCCCTGGCCTGCGGTCCCGACGCGCCGCGGATCGGCGGCACGATGTACACGACCCCTGAGATGATCATTTCCTTGGACTCGCCCGAACACTCCCGGCTGCGCAAGCTGGTGGCCGGGGCCTTCACGCTCCGCCGGGTCGAGCGCATGCGACCGCGTGTGCAGTCCGTACTGGACGAACTCCTCGACGACATAGAGGCCAAGGGCTCACCGGCGGACCTCGTGCCGCAACTCGCCCTCCCCTTTCCGCTGACGGTGATCGGCGAGCTGCTCGGCGTCCCGCCCGAGGACCTGCGGGAGTTCGAGGTATGGGCGCGTGCCTTCGCCACCGTCGACGACCGAGCCGGCGGCGAGGCGTCGCTGGAGGGCCTGGCGAGGCTGAGTGAGTACATCGTCGGGCTGATCGCGGACAAACGGGCCGAGCCGACGGACGACATGATGTCGGAGCTGATCGCGGCCCGTGACCAGGGCGACCGGCTCAGCGAGTCGGAGCTGGTCACGTTCGGGTTCACCCTCATCGGCGCGGGGTTCGACACCACAGCCAACCAACTCGCCAACTCCGTTCTGGCACTGATCTCGCGCCACCGGGATCAGTGGGAGTCGCTGGTCGAGGATCCCGTCCGCATCCCGGGCGCGGTGGACGAGCTGCTCCGTCACGTCAATCTGTTCGCCACCGACACCTCGGGCTTCCCCCGGATCGCGGCGGCGGACATGGAGATCGGCGGGGTCGAGATCTCCGCCGGTGACGCAGTCCTGCTCTCGCTGGCCTCCGCCAACCGGGACGAGACCGTGTTCGAGAATCCGGACCGCATGGACCTGGGCCGGGCCCACAACCCGCATCTGTCCTTCGGTCACGGCATCCATCACTGCCTCGGCAAGCACCTCGGCCGGATGGAGATGGAGATCGCGCTGACCGGTCTGGTCCGGCGCCTGCCGGATCTGCGACTGGCCGTGGACGAGGCGGAACTGCCCTGGCATGCGGGCGAGATCAACCACACCCTGACCTCCCTGCCGGTGGCCTGGGGTTCCTGACCCCGTGGCCAGGAGACCTCCGCCCCTGGTCCGGCCGCGAACACGCCCTGGGCCCACCCGCGAACAACTGACATCCTGGACGCCATGAGTGAGACCTCGGCACGATTACTGAAGTTGCTGTCCCTGTTGCAGACTCCGCGGGAATGGCCGGGCAGCGAACTGGCCGAGCGGCTCGGCGTCAGCGCCCGCACCGTCCGCCGGGACATCGACCGCCTGCGCGACCTCGGTTATCCGGTCAACGCCACGAGGGGCGCGGTGGGCGGCTACCGCCTGGTCGCGGGGGCCGCCATGCCCCCGCTCCTGCTGGAGGACGACGAGGCCGTCGCCATCACTGTCGGACTGCGCACCGCGGCGCACGCGGTCGACGGCATCGAGGAAGCGTCCGTGCGGGCGCTGACGAAGCTGGAGCAGGTCCTGCCCTCACATCTACGGCACCGGGTCAGCGCCCTCGGCGCCGCGACCGTACCGCTGCCGAACTACGGTCCCGGGGTCGCCGCGGAGCATCTGACCGTGCTCGCCTCGGCGGTCGCCGGCCAGAACCAACTGCGTTTCGCCTACCGGCCCGCATACCACCGGTCCGCGCAGGACCCGGACCGGCCGCAGGAGACCCTACGACTCGTCGAGCCCCACCGGTTGGTGCCGACCGGCCGCCGCTGGTATCTCGTCGCGTACGACAACGAGCGCGAGGACTGGCGGACGTTCCGTGTCGACCGCATCCACGATCCGCAGCCGACGGGCGTCCGCGCGCCGTTCCGGTCCCCGCCGCTCGACGACGCCGCCGCGTACGTGACCCGGCAGCTCTCGGAACTCGCCCCGCTCTACCGGGCGGTGGTCACCTTCTACGCCCCGGCGAGCCAGATCGAGGACCGGCTCGGGGGCTCGGGCGACGAGATCGAAGAACTGTCCGAGCACAGCTGCCGACTCCACAGCCGGGCCGATTCCCTGGGGTGGCTGGCGTTCCGTCTGGTGAGCGCCGACTACCCGTTCGAGGTGCACGAACCGCCCGCCCTGGTGGCGTACATGCGTGATCTGGGCGCCCGGGCGACCCGCTCCGTCGACGGTTCCGCGCGGTCCTCCACCGAGTGGGCCGCGTCGGACGTCCCCTGATCTCGGTGCCAGGGGCCGGTCGTGGCCTCGCTGGACCCGGCCGGGGCGGGCTTCGTCGCGGAGACCGCCGTGGGGCAGGACGTCGACCGTCCTGCCCCACGGCCCGGCCGTTCGGGGCTCAGCCGTGCAGCGACGCCGCCGCCCGCACGTCGTCGAGGAGACGGGCCTGCTCCAGACAGACACCGTCGGGTGCGCCACCGGCCCTGGCCGCGGCGGCGAACGCCATCACCGTGTTGTGGGCCTGGTCCTCGGCGGGGACAAGAACGTCCCGGACTCCGGTTCCGTCGGCCAGCCGGATGACCGGCCGATGGTCGGCGGGGGGCGTGAACGCACGGTCCACCGTGATGCTGCCGTCGGCCCCCCACAGGGCGTACGAGCTGCGATAGGCATGATCCAGGCCGAAGGAGACGTGGACTCCGGTGCCCTCCGGTGTCGCGAGCAGCGCCGTCCCGGCCGACTCGACCCGATGTCCGCGGCTCCGCACCAGGGAGGCGCCGATGACCCGCAGCCCCGGTCCCAGGAAGTACCGGGCCGCCCGCAGCGGATACACACCCGTGTCCCACAAGGCGCCGCCGCCCAGTTCGGGTCGCCGGCGAATGTCGTCCTCGGGTCGCCGGGGCACCGTGAAGTGCGCCTCGAATCCCCTTAGTTCACCGATGGCCTCCTCGGCGAGGAGCTTCCCGACGGCGGCGTGCCGACCGTGGTGGACGAACATGACGTTCTCCATCAGGGCCAGTCGCCGGCTGGTGGCAAGTCCGACCAGTCTGCCGGTCGTCTCCCGGCGCAGCGACACCGGTTTCTCCACGAGCACGTGCTTGCCGGCCATCAGTGCCGCTTCGGTCCATTCGGCGTGCAGGCCCGCGGGCAGCGGCACGTACACGGCCTCGACCTCCTCGTCCGTCAGCAGCGCCTCGTATCCGCGCACCGCCCGGCAGCCGTGGGCAGCGGCCAGTTCCCGGGCGCGCGGGAGTTCACGGCTTGCGATCGCGACGACCTCGGTCCGTGCGGCGCGGGCGAACGCCGGGAGCATCCTGCGCCGGGCGATGTCCGCACATCCCATGACGCCGATCCGAAGCGGTTCCGTCACAGCTTCACCGCCCCGCTGTTGAAGGGTGTGAGCAGCGAGCGGGCCTGCACGTTGACATGACGGCTGCGCCGGACGAGCCAGTTCAGCTGTCCTGGGGTCACCCAGAGGTATCCCGGAGGCGGAGTGGAGAGTCCGGCGGCATCGACGTCGATGTCCACGACGAGATAGTGGCTGACCGCGTTGAGGGAACGGCCACCCTCCTCCGAGTGCAGCGCGGAGTAGCGGATGGTGTGCGGCGCGGCGTTCAGCACCAGGTCGAGAAAGCGCGGCGCGGCGAGTGCCGCGTCTCCTCGGTAGTTGTCGGGGACGCACTGCACGGTGGGCCCGAGTTCCACGGTCTCCAGGAATCCACCCTCGGCCCGGGCATGTACCAGCAGGTGCGGCACTCCGCCGAAGCGGCCGGCCAGGAAGGCGACCACGCCGGTCGCACTGGGCTCGAACAGCGGCTGCGTCCAGCCGGTCACCTCTCGGTTCGCCGCTTCCGCGCGGACGGCGACCACCTGGAAGAACCGGTTGTCGGGACGGCGGATGGCCGTCTCGGTCCGCACCCATCCGTCGACCTCGGCGAGCGGCAGTGGTTCGACGCGCACCTGGTGCCGGGCCTTTTCGGTAGTGACCCAGGACAGGAGTTCGGTGTCGGAGGACAGCGCCTCCGGCTCGGCCGGGAGGTTCGGCGCGCACGCGAGGACCGTCCGGGCGTCCATGTTCACCACGTTGTCCCGCAGCAGCAGTTCGCCGAGCTGTCCCAGGGTCAGCCAGCAGAAGTCGGGGTCGGGCGGCACGTCCTCCCGCGTCTCGACGATGACGTTCCGGTTGGCCTTGTGCAGGAACCACGAACCGTGCTCGGACTGCAGGATGTCGACGAGGGCGCGGGCCGGCCGCCGGCCCGTGAAGTAGTCGAGGTACTTCACGGCGCCTCCCCCGTGCGCCTTGGTGTAGTTGCTGCGGGTGGCCTGCACGGTGGGCGAGAGCTGAACGAGCCGTGGGTTGCCCGGCTCCATCTTCGCCTGCATCAGGAAGTGCAGCACGCCGTCGAACTCCTTGGCGAGGATGCCGAGGATGCCGACCTCCGGCTGGTTGATGATCGGCTGCTGCCAGTCGTGGGCGCCTTCCGCCACGCGCACACGCACTCCGTGCACGGTGAAAAAGCGCCCGCTGATGTGGGTGAGGTTTCCGGTGGCGGGTGCGAAGGACCATCCGTCGAGCTGGTCGAACGGAATCCTGTGCACGCGAAACGGATGCGCGGCACTGCGTTCGGCCAGCCAGCCGGAGAAGTCCTGCGTGGACATCCCGGCGCCGGATCCGACGACCGCCGCGGAGCGCCGGAACCGCTCGGGCAGCGTGGCATCCGCGCGGGACCGCAGACCAGTTGCCCCGATCGGCGACCCGCCGCTCGGCCTGGTGCGCTGTGCGCACCCCACGGTGGCGTCTACCAGCGCCTTCTCGGTCAGTTCACTCATGCCGGTGTCCCTTTCCGAAGGAGCCGTCGGCCTTCGACGGCGCTCACCGTAGAAGTGGGGTCTGGAGACCTGGTCGTACCGTCCTCGGCTCGCCCGCCGGGGCGGCGGACTGCGTCGCAGCGCGTCGCGGACGCCGGCCGGCACCGCCGCTGCACGCGGACTCCAGTCCCGTTCGACACCGGCAGGCGACCTTGTTGGCCGACCGGAAAGGAGCCCGTATGAGCGCGAGCGTCACCCCTTACCAAGTCCACGTCCCCGACGAACAACTCGCCGATCTGCGGCACCGGCTGGCGAGCACCCGCTGGCCGGAGGCCGAGACGGTCGGCGACTGGTCGCAGGGCATGCCCCTGGCGTACGCGAAGGACCTGGCCGCGCACTGGGCACGACGGTACGACTGGCGGTACACCGAGGCCCGGCTCAATGCCCTCCCCCAGTTCCGCACCGACATCGACGGGCTGGGGATCCACTTCCTGCACGCACGCTCGCCGCATCCCCGGGCGGTCCCCCTGCTGGTCAGCCACGGCTGGCCCGGGTCGGTGACGGAGT
The DNA here is from genome assembly GCF_019710745.1 of Streptomyces beigongshangae. GTDB lineage: Bacteria > Actinomycetota > Actinomycetes > Streptomycetales > Streptomycetaceae > Streptomyces > Streptomyces beigongshangae. The sequence continues at coordinate 110,556 of NZ_JAHKJW010000010.1, read as the reverse complement.
TCCTCGACATCATCGGCCCGCTCACCGACCCGCCGGACCCCGCGGACGCCTTCCACGTCGTGTGCCCGTCGCTGCCCGGCTACGGATTCAGCGACAAGCCGGTCGGCTCTGGATGGCCGGTGGAACGGATCGCGGCCGCCTGGACGACTCTGATGGGCCGGCTCGGTTACGACCGCTACGGGGCGCACGGCGTGGACTGGGGTTCCTTCGTCACCGCGGCCATGGCGGAGACCGACAAGGGCGGCCTGACCGGCATCCATCTGACGATGCCGTTCGCCCGGCCGCCCGCAGAGCAGGCCGCGCTGGACGAGCGCGACCTGGCCGGGCTGGCCGCGATGAAGGAGTTCCAGCAGCAGGAAGGCGGCTATTCGGCGGTCCAGAGCACGCGCCCGCAGACGCTCGGCTACGGCCTGACCGACTCGCCGGTGGGACAACTGGCCTGGATGATCGAGAAGTACTGGGCCTGGAGCGACCACGACGGGGACCTGGGCAAGGTCATACCCAGGGACCGGCTGCTGGACGCCGTCTCGGTCGGCTGGTTCCGCGCGACGGCGGCGTCCTCGGCCCGCATCTACTGGGAGAGCCAGAACAAGCTGGCACTCGCACCGGTGCGAGTGCCGACCGCGGTCTCCAACTTCCCGAAGGACGGCCGGATGCCGCGGTCGTGGATCGAGAACCGGTTCACAGATGTACGGCGTTGGACGGACCACGCCGTCGGCGGCCACTTCCCCGCCCTCGAACAACCCGACGCGCTCGTCGAGGAACTGCGCGCCTTCTTCCGTCCCCTGCGTTGACGACAAGCCATCAGGAGGAACCCACCCGTGACGACGATTTCGACCGAGTCCGAGGCCCACTCCGCCCCGGAGGGCAAGGACTTCCCGTACGCGCGCACGTGCCCCTTCAGCCCGCCGCCGGAGTACTCCTCGATGATCGAAGAGGACGTGTCGCAGGTGGTGCTGCGGGGCTCGGGGCTGCGGATATGGGCGGTCACCGGATACGACACCATCCGGGGCCTGCTCACCGATCCGCGCGTCAGCGCCTCCCGCAAGCACGCGAACTTCCCCTTCTACTTCATCGCCCCGCCGGAGTACCGCACCGAGACCTCGTTCATCGGCTACGACGGCGAGGAGCACGTACGCACCCGCCGCAAGGCCGCGCTCACCTTCACCAACCGGCAGGTGCAGCGGCTGCGTCCGCGGATCGAGGAGATCGTCGACGCGCACATCGACGCGATGCTGTCCCTCTCCCCGCCGGTGGACATGCACCGGGTGTTCTCGCTGGCCGTCCCGATGACCGTCATCTGTGAACTGCTCGGCATCCCGCAGGACCGACACGACTTCTTCATCAAGCACGGCACAGCACTGCTGGGTGGGCACAGCAGTACCGAGGAGCGGCAGGCGGCGATCGTGGAGGTCAACGCCTACATCAGCGAGCTGATCAGGACCAAGCGCCGGGAGCCCGGGGACGACCTGCTCAGCCGCGCGATGGCGGACTACGAGGCGTCGGGCGAGGAGTACACGGACCGGGACCTGTTCAACATGGTCCGGTTGCTCATGAACGGCGGGCACGAGACCACCGCGAGCCAGATCTCGCTGGGCACCGCCTGCCTGCTGGAACACCCCGACCAGCTGGAGCTGCTCCGCGACGATCCCTCGCTGGTGAAACCCGCCGTCGAGGAACTCATCAGGTTCGCCACCATCGGGGACACGGCCGTGCCCCGGGTCGCGCTGGCGGACATCGAGCTCGGCGGCAAGCTGATCCGCGAGGGCGACGGCATTCTCTGCCTGGGACTGGCCGCCAACCGTGATCCGCGAGTCTTCCCGGATCCGGACCGCCTCGACATCACCCGAGGCAGCCGCAAGCACCTGGGCTTCGGCCATGGGGTGCACCATTGCATCGGCGCGGACCTGGCGCGCCTGGAGCTGGAGATCGTGTGGAGCAAGCTCTTCCACCGGATCCCGACGCTGAGGCTCGCCAGGCCCTTCGACCGTGTCCCGCGCAAGGAGGGCGCGGTGATCTACAGCCTGTGGGAGCTGCCGGTCGCCTGGTGACCTCCTGCCTCGTGCGGACGGCTCCGTTCCGGGACCGGGTCCCGGAACGGAGCCGTCCGCACAAGGCTTCAGTCGGTATCGGCGGGGATGTCCGGACGCGGCGACGCACCTCGGCAGACGGTGCCCTCCGCGGGCAGCCGGCCGTCCACCAGGTAGCGGTGCACGACGGCGTCGACCTGCTGATTGGCGCCCAGGACGTAGATCTCGTGCTCTCCGGAGTCCTCCACCGTCAGCAACCGGTGGCCCAGCAGCTCCGCCATGGCGACACCACCCGCGTAGTGGTCCATCGGGTCCCCGTCGGCCTGCACGACCAGGCCCGTCGGACCGTGGCCGCGACGCAGGCGCGTCGGCGGCTCGGCCGGCTGGAAGGTGCGGAACGTCCCGACCCAGGGCTGCGCGCGCAGAACTCCGTAGCCGTACGGGAACCGCTTGCGGAAGTCACGCATGTCGTTGTAGTAGACCTCCAGGTCGGAGGGCCATTCGTGTTCGAGGGTGACGGCCTCCAGCACGGCGACCCGCCGCGTGCCCTCGCTGTCCGCAGCTCGCCAGACGGCCTGTTCGGACAGCAGTTCCTCACATGCCTGCGGGCCCGCACCTCCGGGTGCCGACGCAGCCAGCAACGCCCCGACGGCCTCGGCAAGTTCCACCCAGCGCCCGCGGTCGGCGGAGCGGTTGCCCACCGCTCCGTCGAAGAGCGTGCGCAGCCGTACGCCACCGGGCTGGCGTTCCAGCAGACCGGCGACCCGTTCCACCGTCGACAGCACCTGCGCGCGCCTGCGGCCCAGCCCGAAGACGGTGTGGCGCTGTCCGGTCCACCGGGCCCACTGGTTCACGTTGCGGTGCACGGCGTCGCCCTGCCACAGGAATTGCTCACGCCAGGTCCACTGCGGTCCGACGCAGGAGTCGAGCACGCAGCGGTCCACGTGGTCCGGGAACATGCTGGTGTAGACGGCCCCGACATAGGTCCCGTAGGCGTATCCGACGAAGTTGACGTGCGGCTCGCCGAGCACCTGGCGGATGACGTCCATGTCCCGGGCGGTGTTGCGGGTGCTGATGTGGCGGCGCAGGGTGCCCCCGGCCCAGCCGCAGGCCAGTTCCCGCTGCCGCATGTCCTCCGCGAGCTGGGGGAACACGGAGTCGGGGGGCCGCGAGTCGAAGGGCGCGGTCGGGGTGGAGACCTCGGCGTAGAGCCTTGTGGACGCACCGGTGCCCCGTGGGTCGAAGCCGATCAGGTCGTAGACTTGGTGCAGTTCGGTCTCGGCGAACTTCTCCGGCAGGAATCGGCCGAGGCCGGCGTCGCCGCCCGGGCCGCCGTTGACGGCCAGCAGGATGCCGCGGCGTCGTGCGGTGTCGGCTGCGCGCAGCCGGGTGAGGGCGAGCGTGACGCGTTCCCCGGTCGGGTCCGCGTAGTCGCGGGGCACTTCGACGGTCGCGTGTTCCATGCCGGGAATCCCCGCGCGGCCGGCCGGCCGCTCCGCCGCCCAGCGCGGCCGCTGGGTGTGGAACTCCTTGAGGATGTGCGCCGCATCGGTGTCGGGCCAGATGGCTGCCACCTCATACCTCCGTTCGGATCAGGGTGCCCAGGGTTACGGATGCGCCTCGAAACCCCCTGGAACGGGGTCGGACCGCCGTCGGCGGCGACCGCTGTGCCTCAGCGGTGAGCATGCCTCGGCCGCCCCGGAACGGTCAGTGCCGCCAGGAAGCCGAGCGCGGCGCAGCCCGCCGCGCCGAGGAGGGCGGCTCCGTAGGCGGACGCCAGAACCTCGGGGGCGACCGCCGTGCCGTCCGCTCCACCGGTGCGGGAGGCGGCGAAGGTGGACAGGATCACCAGCCCCACCGCGCTGCCGAGTTGGCGCGTGGTGTTCAGCAACCCGGAGGCCAGCCCGGCACGTTCCTGGGGGAGTCCGGACGTGGCGACCACCGTCGTGACGTTGAGCACCACGCCCATGCCGAGGCCGAGCAGCATCGATGGCCCCAGCAGATCGCCTCCGTAGGTGGCGTCCGCGCCGGCCCGGGACAACCACACCAACGCGGCGCACGCCGTCGCCAGACCGCACAGCATCACCGGCCTCGGTCCGGTGACGGGCAACACCGCGGAGACCCGCCAGCCGGCGAGGGCGATCCCGGCGGACAGCGGCAGATAGGCGAGGCCGGTCTGCAACGGGCTGTAGTGGAGCACCTGCTGGAGCAGCAGAGTGAGGACGTAGAAGGTGCTGAACAACGCGGCGATGCCGAAGAAAGCGACCAGGTTCGCCGACGCCACCGCACGGTTGCGGAACACACCGAGTGGCACCAGGGGCGAGCGTGCGAACCAGCGCTGGACGACGAGGAAGAGCGACAGCAGCACACCTCCCGCCGTGAGCGCACCCAGCACCCGGGGCGATGTCCAGCCGTGGGTGTGCGACGCGGCGATCCCGTACACGGTGGCCATGAGACCCGCCGTGGCGGTCACGGCGCCGGGCAGGTCGAACGCCCGGCGCTGACGCGGCCGTTCGTCGCGCGGCAGCAGCCGTCCGACGGCGACGAGCAGCACCCCGAGGGGCAGGTTGACCAGCAGGGTCCACCGCCAGGAGAGCCACTGGGTGATGATCCCGCCGAGGAGGACACCCATTGTGCCGGCCGATCCGCCCACCGCGCTCCACGCCCCGAAGGCCCGGGCGCGAGCGGCGGGCTCGGTGAAGGTGACGCTCAGGACCGTGAGCGTGGCCGGTGCCATGGCGGCAGCGCCCAGTCCCTGGAAGGCGCGAGCGATCACCAGGGCCACCGGTTCGGTGGCCACTCCCCCGAGACCGCCGGCCAGGGTGAACACGACGGCGCCGCCGAGAAAGACCCGCCGCCGGCCGTACAGGTCCGCCAGCCGCCCGCCGAGCAGCAGGAAGCCGCAGAGCACGACGGCGTAGGCGTTGTTGACCCACTGCAACGACTCCGGCCGGAACCGGAGTTCGGCGGCCAGGCTCGGCAGGGCGACGTTCACGACCGACGCGTCGACCACGATCATGAACTGGGCGAGGCAGCAGACGGCCAGGACCAGACCATCGCGGTGTCGTCCGGGCTCTCCCGCCGTGGTGGCGAGCAGCGGCTGAGTATCCATGCGCGCACCCTGGCGGGCGGTCGTCGACGGCTGGTAGCGGCCAGGTCGAGCCGGGCGGCTTCGAGGCTCTCTCGACCACCCTCCCAGCGCGGGCCGTCACAGTGATCCGCTCACCCGGTCGCGCGGCCTGCCACGAGGAGGGCACCATGGCCAAGATCACGTACAAGCACGTCGACGGCACGGAGACCGTCGTGGAGGTGACGGCTCCCAACACGGTCATGCGGGGCGCCAAGCTGAACGACGTCGAGGGCATCCTGGCCCAGTGCGGCGGCTCGGCCCAGTGCGGGACGTGTCACGTGTACATCGACGAGGGCAATGTACTGCCGCTTCCCGAGATGCACGAGGCGGAGGACGACGTGCTGTACGGCACGGCCGCCGAGCGCCGGCCCACCAGCCGGCTCAGCTGTCAGATACCGGTCTCGGAAGCCATCGACGGACTGGTCGTGCACCTCCCGGCGACCCAGGTGTGATGGGTACCGGGCCGGTCGTCATCATCGGGGCGGGCCATGCCGCGCTGGAGGCGGCGGCGGAGCTGCGCGCGAAAGGCCACACCTGCCCCATCACCCTGATCGGCGCGGAGACCGCGCCTCCGTACGCGCGACCACCGCTGTCCAAGAGCTACCTCACCGGACAGGTCGGGCCCGAGGAGTTGTGGTTGCGTCCGGAGAGCTTCTTCCGCGAGCAGGGCATCACCACGATGCTCGGGGAGAGCGTCGTCGAGATCGACCGCGAGGCGGGCCGGGTGCTGCTCGCGTCAGAGGCGCACGTCCCCTACGGCACGCTGATCCTGGCCACCGGGTCCAGGCCCCGGTGGCCGGCCGTCCCGGGAGCGGACCTGGAGGGGGTCGTGGTCCTGCGGAACCTGTCCGACGCCGAGCGGCTGCGGTGTGCGCTCCGCGACTGCCGTGAGCTGCTGGTGGTCGGCGGTGGCTTCATCGGTCTGGAGGTGGCGTCCGTGGCACGGGGGCTGGGTCTTCCGGTCACCGTCGTGGAGTCCGGCTCGCGTCTGATGGGCCGTTCGGTGAGCTCCACACTCTCCGCCCATCTGCTGGCCCTCCACCGGGCCGAGGGCACCCGGGTCCTGCTCGACCGGGAACTCGTCGCCCTGCGGGGCGAGGCGGGCCGTGTCCGGGTCGCCGAACTGAACAACGGCGGGCGCGTCGTCACCGACCTGGTGGTGTTCGGCATCGGCGCGCTGCCGAACACCGCGCTGGCCTCGCGGGCGGAACTGACGACGGGTGACGGCGTCGTCGTGGACCGCTGGCTGCGCACCTCGGACAAGAACGTGTACGCCATCGGGGACTGCGCTCGCTTCCCCAGCCCGCACGCGGCGTACCCCGTACGGCTGGAGTCCCTCCAGAACGCCTCCGACCAGGCCCGCTGTGTGGCCGCGACGCTGACCGGGGACCGGCAGCCGTACACGGCCATACCCTGGTTCTGGACCGAGCAGTGCGGCGTCCGGGTGCAGATGGCCGGCATCACGTCCTTCCACGACCGCGCGGTCGTCTCCGGGTCGCGCGCCGAGGGGCGGTTCTCGGTCTTCTGCTACCGCGACGGACGCCTCGTGGGAACTGAGTCGGTGAACCGGTCGGCCGACCACATGATCACCCGTCGGCTGCTGGCCGACGGCATGGCGGGACCGGCCGCGGACGAGGTCGCCCGTCCCGGCTTCGACCTCCGGCGGCATCCGGTGAAGCCCGTCTGAGCCGGGAGGCGGCCGGGTCGGCGGCACCCGTCCCCGCCGCCCCTGACGTGCTTCACGCCGCCTCGGCTCGGATCCGGACGTCCCGACGGCTGTCGTCCGGGAGCACGAACTCCGCCAGTCGCCCGGCCTCCTCGCGCACGGCCGCGCGATCGGCCTTCGCCAGGGTGCGGAAGGGCGAGACAAGCAGCAGGCCGTCCTTGACGAACCATGTGCCGGCCACGAAGCCGTCGACGAGGAAGGTGGGCAGCACGCGCGCCTGCCCGGGAGCGACCGTCTTCCGGTGCTCGTCGGCGATCACCCGGCTGCGGTCCGCGTGGCCGAGGAGGAGGTTGTCGAAGGCGGGCAGGAAGCGCACCGGCGCCGGGCGGTCCGGGTCGCCGGGTGCCGCCTCCGGCAGGTCGAACAACTCCCTGCCGTGCTCGTCGTGGTGGACCCGCAGCCGCGGCCGGAGGTCATCGACCACCTCGCGCAGCCTGCTCAGCCCCGACCACGTCTGCATGTCCTTCACGTCGGCCGGACCGAACGCCGCCAGGTACCTGGTGACCATCGCCCCGATCCGCGGTGCCGGCTCCAGCGGCCGCCCGATCCAGTCCTCGGCGAGCACGCACGGCACCGCTCCGCGCCGCCCCCACAGGCCGCTCGGCGGCGGGTGGACCATGGGCACCAGAAAGTGCACGGCCATGGCGAGGTCGTTGGCCCGGTGATCCGGGAACTGCTCGGTGAGCAGACTGCCCAGTTCCTGACGGGTCAGGGTCCGGCGCGCCAGGAGCTTCCGGCCGGCCGCCGCCAGCTCCGACAGGTCGAGTCCCCCGGCCTCGCGCCGCAGCCCGCCCGCGGGAGCCCGATCCAGCCGAGGCTGGAGCAGCGGCCGCAGCCAGAGGAAGTCCTCCGCGAGAGCGAGATGCTGGGTGGTGCGCAGATGCGCGCCGCGCACCACCCGGCGTTCGTGCAGCAACGACGACAAGGCATCGTGCCGGAATCCGGCGATCCGCGTCCAGAGGCCCACGTACGGCGCGTCGGGCTCCTGCCCCTGCATCGCGACCAGCCGCTCGACGACCCTGGAAACGGGCCAGTCGACGCGGTCGAACAGCAACTGGCGTTCCAACAAGGACCGGTTGAGGGCGCGGGTGGAGAGTAACGGCATGGCGCCCATTATCGCGGGGCCGCACCGGTCACCTGTCCTGCCTGCGGGCGGTCCCGCTCCTCATGAGCTGGGCGCGAGCGAAGATCGAGGGGCACGGCCTACGTTTTCGGCCCGGGCGCCTGCCGCGCCCGCGTGGCCCTCACCTCCGACTCCCTGGAGCCGTCATGACCGAGGCCCTGGTCGCCGATCTCACCGGATCGGACCCGAGTTTCACGGCCGACCCCTATCCACTCTTCGCTGAATTGCGGGAACGGGGTCCGGTCCACCGGGCCCGCGTCCTGGACGGACGGGACTGCTGGCTGATCACCGACTACGACGCGGCACGGACCGCCTTCACCGATCCGAGGCTGAGCAACGACGTCCGGTATTTGAAGGCGTGGGAGAACCTCGGCCGGAACGTCGTGGGCAAGACCCTGATGCAGGTCGACCCGCCGGACCACACCCGTCTGCGCAAGTTCATCGCCCGGGAGTTCACGCTCCGCCGGGTGCAGTCCATGCGTCCGCGCGTCGAACAGATCGCTCACGAACTGCTCGACTCCCTCCTGCCGTTGGGCGCGGCCGACCTGGTCGAGTCCTATGCCCTGCCGCTTCCGCTGTCCGTCATCTGCGAACTGCTCGGTGTCCCGGAGGGGGACCGCGCGGACTTCCACCTCTGGTCGAGCGATCTGTCGGCGCCACCGACCCCCGAACGGGGGAACGCCGCACAAGAGGCGATGACCGGCTATCTGTCGAACCTGGTGGACACCAAGCGCAGGGAGGGCGGTGAGGATCTGCTCGGCGCGATGGCGCGTGCCGTGCAGGACGACGGCGACCGGCTGTCCCCGGAGGAACTCCTCGGCATGGCGTTCCTGTTGCTGGTCGGCGGGCACGAGTCCACGGCGAACGTCATCTCCAGCGGAACGCTGGCCCTGCTGCGCAACCCCGACCAGCTCACCGCGCTCCGGGCGGACTGGTCACTGCTGGAGACCACGGTCGAGGAGGTCCTGCGCTTCGACGGGCCGGTCGAGGTGTCCGCGTACCGCTACACCACCGAACCGATCACCATCGGGGACACCGAGATCCCGGCGGGCGAGGTGGTGCTGATCGGCATGGCGGCCGCCGGACGGGACGCCGGGCAGTTCTCGGACGCGGACAGCTTCGATATCGGCCGGCAGTTGCGCGAGGTGCGCGCGCATCTCGCCTTCGGACACGGTGTCCACCACTGTGTGGGCGCCCCGCTGGCCCGGATGGAGAGCGGTATCGCCCTGCGTGCATTGCTGGAGCGGTGCCCTGACCTGACGCTGGCCGTGCCGTACGAGGACCTCGCATGGAAGCCCCCCACCTTCACGTTGCGGGGACTGGAGGGCCTCCCGGTGACGTTCACGCCGGTCGGACCGGCCGGTCGGGCGTAGGCGGCCGGTGTCCGCGGCGACGCCGGGCGAGCCCACGTCCCCGGTCCCTGTGACCCCGGTCGGCGCCTGGACGGCCCGGGTGCGCCGGCCGGGCGGCGAATCGACCGCCTCGTTCCACTTCACGGCCTGCGGACACGCGCTGCTCGTCGCCGGCGGGCTCGGTGCCGGGCGCTGGTCGTCGCTCGGGCCGGGCAGCTTCCTGTTCCGTGTCACGGAGCCGGTCCTGGACGACGACGCGGTCTGTGTCGGGTGGGTGGACATCGAGCAGCGCGCGAACCTGAGCGGCGAGTCCTTCACCGGCCGGGGCACTTCCCGTGTCCATGACGCCGACGGACGGCTGGCCAGAGCCGTTCCGGTGGAGATCCACGCGACCCGCGTCGCGTCTTGAGCGCGACCACGGGACAACGGGACAACGGGACAACGGTGGCAGGCGTACGACATGACGGTGGCGGGTGCCGGTGGCAGCCGCCACCGTCGTCGTTGCGTCAGTCGGACGCGACCCGCACGGCGACGTTGCCGCGGTGGCGCCCGTTCAGCAGCGCGATCATCGCCTCGGGGGCCTGGGTGAGGCCGCCCTGGACCGTGGTGTGGGGGAAGACGAAGCGGTCCTCACGGAGCCACTGGGCGAAGTGTTGATACCAGGCACCGATCTGCTCGGGCGAGTGGTGGCACGCGAACGGCCTGATCTCCAGGTGCCTGGTGATGGCCCGCATGAGGTCGAGCCTCGGGTGGCCCGCCCGACCGCCGCCGATCTGGCCCGCCAGAGCCCCGCAGAGGGCGAAGCGGGCGTGCGGGGCCGCCACTTGGACCGCTGCCTCGAACTGCTCGCCGCCCACGTTGTCGAAGAACACGTCGATCCCGTCCGGCGCGAGTTCGCGCAGCCGGTCGACCACAGGCCCGTCGTGGTAGTCGAAGGCGGCGTCGTAGCCGAGTTCGTCGACCAGGTAGTCGACCTTCTCCTTGCTGCCCGCGCTGCCGATCACCCGGGCGGCGCCCCGGCACCTGGCGATCTGCCCGGCGAGGGACCCCACCCCGCCCGCGGCTCCGGAGACGAAGACGACGTCCCCCTCGCTCGCCCGGGCGATGTCGGCCATGCCGTAGTAGGCGGTGGGGCCCTGGCTCAGGTAGTGGACAGGGCTCGGGAAGAGGTCCGCGCGGAGTTTCACGTACGCCTCGGCGGGGCCGGTCGAGTACTCCGACCATCCGCTCATGGACTGAACGAGGTCTCCGACGGCCAGCCGGTCGTCGGCGGACCGCACCACGGTGCCCACCGTGCCTCCGCCGAGGCGCTCGCCCGCCAGGAACGGGGGAACCGGCAGCTGGCAGCCGGGCCGCATGAGGTCGGCGTAGGCCGCCGCCAGGGACAGGTACTCCGTACGGACGACCACCTCCCCCGCGCCCGGCCGCGGGACGGGCGTCTCCACGATGTCGAAGTGGCCGAGGGTCAGCTCACCCTCCAGTGCTCTGGTGAGCCGGACCTCCTGGGCCGTCCCCGGCACCTCTAGAACGTTCCGTGTGCTCATCGTTCTCCTTCCGTGGCGAATCGTGGGCGAGCTGGTTGGTTCCGGTCGCGCGCGATGGCTCAGACGGTCGTGGACGTACCGTCGGCGCCGGTCCTGGACGCTTCCGACGGCCACCGGCGCGCCTGCCGGGGCAGCGCGAATGTGAGCAGGAAGGCCGCCGCGAGCAGGCAGGCGATCCACCGCAGTGTGTGGGAGAAGGCCGCGGAGACCGGATGTCCGGCGTCCAGCAGCCCGAGGAAAGCCACCGGGACCAGGCTCATTCCCAGGACCGCCCCCAGCTGGTAGGTCGTGTTGCCGAGCACGGCCGCGGAGCGCTGGTGCTCGCGGGGGACATCGGCCAGCAGCACCGTCGGCAGCGGTGCCACCGTCAGTCCCATGCCGCCGCCGAGCAGGGCCAGTGCCGGCAGGATCTGCCAGGACTGGATACCGGTGCCGTAGTGCTGTGTCTGCCAGTCGTACACCAGGACCCCCGCCAACTGCGTGAGCACTCCGGCCTGCAGCACCTTCCGCCCGTACCTCGGGAAGAGGGCGTCGCGCGCGAGCCCGGCGCAGACGGCCACCGCGGCACCGAAGAGCAGCATGCACAGAGCGGCCCGCACGGGGGACCAGCCGAGCCCGGCCTGCATGTGGAAGCACCAAGCGAGGAAGTAGATGCCGCCGAGGGTGCCGTAGACGAGTTCGATCCCGATGCCGACGGCGTAGCTCCGGATGCCGAACAGGGACCTGACCACCGGCGGGCCGTCGTGTCGGCGGCTGCCGGCCCGCGCGTGGCGGACGACGGCGGTCGACGTGACGGGACGCGGATGTTCCCGGCACTCAATGATCCAGAGCCGCCCCAGTACCAGACCCGCCAGCCCGATCGGCACGTTGATCAGTAAAACCGAACGCCAGCCGAGGCCGAACAGGTCGCTCTCCAGGAGCACGGCTCCGACCAGCGGACCGGTCACCGAGCCCAGCCCGATCACCGCGCCGAAGAGGGCCGCCACCCGTCCCTGCTCGTCGGCGGGGAACAAGGCGTCGAGTATGTGGGGCACCTGGGAGACCATGAGCGCCGCCGCCGCACCCTGTGCCGACCGGGCGGCCACCAGCGTCTCGGGGCTCGGGGCAATTCCGCCCAGCACGGACGCGACGGTGAAGGCCCCGATGCCGACGAGGAACAGTCTCCGGCGCCCGTGCACGTCGCCCAGCCGTGTGCCGTGCCCGAGGACGACGGCGAACGCGAACGCATAACCGCCTGTTATCCAGGGCAGAACGGCGTGTGGAACATCGAAATCTCTTCGGATCGTCGGAAGGGCGACATTGACCATGGTGAGGTCGACCAGGTCCATGAGGCTCGCCGCCATGACGACGGCCGTCGCCCACCCGCGTATCCGGTCGGCCTCCGGCTTTGGCACGGACGTGTCGGCCGGCGCGGGACGGAACGTGAACCTCATCGAAGTCTCCCTGCTCACGGCGGTATCGATCTCGTGAGCGACATTAGATTTCCTTTAGGACGAAGGCCGTCCGCTATGGGCGTCGCGTCGTAGGCGTGTCGGAGCCGCGCCGTAGCGCGATGCCCCACGGATACGCTGCGGCGCCCGGCCTCAGCGCTCCTGTCCGGCCGGGTCGGTTCCCGTGTCCATGCCCCCGTCGACGGTGACTATCTGTCCGGTGACCAGCGACGCGGCCGGACGGGCCAGCTGCGTGATCCACGGGGTGATGTCGTCGACGTCCGCCACCCTCCCCAGGGGAATGCCGGCGGTGACCGCGTCGAACAGCCCCTCCACCTGTTGCGGCGTCATGCCGTTGGCCTCGAACGCCTCGGTGCGTACGAATCCGGGGGCCACGGCGTTGACCCGCACTCCGTGTGCCGCGAGTTCCGCTGCCCAACTGCGGGTCAGGCTGTGCACGCCCGCCTTGCTCGCCGCGTACACCGACTGCCCGGGCCCCGGGTTGTGACCCGCGCGGCTGGAGACCAGGACGATGTTCCCGCGCCGTGCGAGCAGGTACGGCAGCAGGTGCCGGGTGACGATCAACGGTCCCACCAGGTTGGTGTCCAGGACCTCTCGCACAGTGTCCGGTCCGAGTGCGCCGAGCGGTGTGAAGCGGAAGACACCGGCGCTGTGCACCAGGACGTCCAGCGCGCCGCCGCGCTCCCGCACCTCGTGGGCCAGCGCCTCGGCACCCGCTTCCTCGGTCACGTCGGCGGCCACCGGTACAACGGCCGGGTGCTCGGCCGCGACCTGGTCGAGGCGCTCCTTGCGGCGGCCACAGACGATCACGGTGGTGGCTCCCTGCTCGGCGAAGGACAGCGCGGTGGCACGGCCTATGCCCGTGCCACCGCCGGTGACAACGACGGTACGTCCGGCGAAGATCTGGTCCGGCATGGTTCCCTCCTCGAAGCAGGCGGCTGAGAGCGGACCGGCGGCTCCCCCACCCCATGGGCCGAGGACGGCGGCCGGACGGCCAGCGTGGGCCCCCGCGGTTGTGGCCGTCTGGACCTCGGGTGGATCGCCCACGCGAGGACGTGGTCGCGTTCGAGCCGCTCTTGACCGGCGTGGCAGAGCCTGAGCCGCGACGGTGTCGCCGATCGACGGAGCGTGTGATGTCAGTACTCGGTGGTTGCTCCCCCTCGGGGCCGGAGACGGACGCAGGGAAGGGGCCGCTCTCAGGGCTGCGCGTACTGGAGCTGGCCGGCATCGGCCCGGCGCCCTTCGCCTGCATGCTGCTGGCGGATCTGGGGGCCGAGGTGATCCGGATCGAACGGGCCGACGGGGAGCGGCCGTTCGCGAAGTGGCACCGGGTGCTGGACCGTGGGCGCCGCTCGCTGGCTCTCGATCTGAAGAAGCCCGACGCGGTGCGGGTTGCGCTACGACTCGCGAGGCAGTGCGACGTCCTCGTGGAGGGTTTCCGGCCGGGAGTGGCCGAGCGTCTGGGCCTGGGGCCGGAGGAGTGCCACGCCGGCCATCCCGCCCTCGTGTACGCCCGCATGACCGGATGGGGGCAGCACGGACCGCTGGCCCGGACACCGGGACACGACATCAACTACATCGCGCTGACCGGTGCCTTGGACGCGATCGGAACGGCAGGAGGGCCTCCCGTTCCGCCGGCCAACCTGTTGGGCGACTTCGCGGGCGGCGGGATGCTGCTGTTCGGCGGCATCCTCGCGGCGGTGCTGGAGCAGCGGCGGACGGGCCGCAGCCGGGTGGTGGATGCGGCCGTCGTGGACGGCACCGCACTGCTCATGGGCATGCTGCTCGGCATGTCGGGCAGCGGGCAGTGGCAGGCATCCAGAGGCGGCAACCTGCTCGACGGCGGAGCGCCGTTCTACGGCGTGTACCTCTGCCGCGACGGCGGGTACGTCGCCGTGGGAGCTCTTGAGGACCGGTTCTTCACGGCCCTGGTCCATGCCCTGGGGCTCGACCCCGGCCGCTTGCCGGACCGGTGGGAACGCGACAATTGGGCGGTGCTGCGGTCCACGTTCGCGGACCGCTTCGCCCGGCGCACCCGCGACGAGTGGGCGGCCGACCTCGCCGGCACCGACGCGTGCGTGACCCCGGTGCTGAGCCTCGACGAGGCGGCCCGTCACCCGCATCTACGGGCCCGCGGCACGTTCCTGACGGACGGTCCCGCCCTTGAGCCCGCCCCCGCACCGCGGTTCGAAGGGGCCGAGGCGCCCCGGCCCGCGCCCGCCCCGGTCAAGGGCCGGCACACACGTGAGGTCCTGGCCGAGTCGGGGTGGTCGGCGGCGGAGATCGAGCACCTGCTGTCCTCCGGCGCGGCCCACGCCGACTCCGGGTTCGACCTGGCCGACCGCCGCGAAGCGCCCAGCCGCTCTTGAGCGCGACGCGAGCGCCCGGATCCACGCTTCGCGTCCCCGGCCGACACGGCCTGACACCGAACCAGCACCGCGGGAGGGGCAGATGGCAGCAAAGGACTTCCAGCTTTACGACACCACCCTGCGCGACGGCACGCAGCAGGAGGGTCTCGTGCTGTCGGTGGACGACAAACTCGCCGTCGCGCGGTGCCTGGACGCCCTGGGCGTGGGGTTCATCGAGGGCGGCTGGCCTGGGGCCGTACCGAAGGACACGGAATTCTTCCGGCGCGCGGCCACGGAACTGCAGCTGGACAACGCCCTGCTGGCGGCGTTCGGTGCCACTCGCAAACCCGGGGCCTCGGCCGCGACCGATCCGCAGGTGCGGGCGCTGCTCACCGCCGAGACCCCTGTGGTGACCCTGGTGGCCAAGAGCCATCCCCGGCACGTCGAACTCGCTCTGAGAACCACTCTGGCGGAGAACCTCGCGGCGATCGGCAACACCGTGCGGCACCTGGTCCTCGCCGGCCGCAGGGTCTTTCTCGACGCGGAGCACTTCTTCGACGGCCACCGCGCCAACCGCGACTACGCCCTGGAAGTGGTGTGCACCGCCGCGGAGGCCGGGGCCGAGACCGTGGTGCTGTGCGACACCAACGGCGGCTCACTGCCGGACGAGGTGGGCACGGTGGTGACCGACACGATCCGGAGCACGGGTGTGCCGATCGGTGTGCACTGCCACGACGACTCAGGGTGCGCGGTCGCCAACTCGATGGCGGCCGTGGCCGCCGGAGCCCGCCATGTCCAGGGCACGGTGCACGGCTACGGCGAGCGGTGCGGCAACGCCGATCTCCTGACGCTGGCCGCCAACCTGATCCTCAAGCGCGGGGTGCCGGTGCTGCCGCCCGACCGGCTGGGCGGCATGGTCGCGGTGAGCCGGTCCGTCGCCGAGATCACCGGACGCTCCCCGGCCGCCGGCGCCCCGTACGTGGGCAGGTCGGCCTTCACGCACAAAGCCGGCCTGCACGCCTCCGCGCTGCGCAGGGACAGCGCGCTGTACCAGCACATCGACCCGCTGGACGTCGGCAACAGCATGCGCACGCTCGTGTCCGACATGGGCGGCCGGTCGTCAATCCTGCTCAAGTCCCAAGAACTGGGCTACGACGTCACCGACGCGGGGGAAACCGTCGCGCGGCTGGCCACGAAGGTCAAGGAGCTGGAACACCGCGGCTACAGCTTCGAGTCGGCGGACACCTCCTTCGCGTTGCTGCTGAGCGCCGAACTGTCCGCGGACCAGGGCGGGCCACCAGTCGACCTCCTGTCCTGGCACGTCACCACGGAGCGGAACGACACCGGCCGGGCACGGTCCGGTGCCTCGGTCCGGCTGCGGGTGGACGGCGTGCCGGTCGAGGGCGCCGGCTCGGGCAACACCGCGGTGGACGCCCTCGACCGGGCTGTGCACCACGCCCTCGACCCGTCGTTCCCACGGCTGCGGCGGTTGCGGCTGGCCAACCATCAGGTACGCCTCCCGGTCGGCGAGTCCGGCGGACCGGTGCTGGCCCGGGTGCTGGCCTCCTTCACGCACGGGTCCGACCGGCTGAACACCGTCGGGGTGGACCGTGACGCCGACTCCGCCTTCGTCCAGGCGCTGCTGGACGCCGTGCGGTACCTGCTGGCGCCGGCCGACGGCCACCTCGGCGAAGCGCGGTCCCCGGGCCACGAACCGGCAGCCGCAGCACACTGACGGACCGAGCCCCAGGACGGAATGACCATGCGTACGGAAGGCATGTACATACGGGCCACCGGCGTCCGGCTCCCGGCCGCACTGCCGGTGAGCGAGGCCGTCGCCGCGGGCGACTGTCCGCCACAAACCGCCGAGACCACCGGCATCGTCTCCGTGGCCCGCTCACTCGACGAGTCGGCGGCGGAGATGGCGGTCGCGGCCGCCGCCCACGCCCTCGACCGCGCCGAGGCGCAGGCGGACGACATCGACCTGATCCTGCACGCCGACACCTATCACCAGGGTCAGGATCTCTGGCCGGTCGCCTCCTACATACAGCGCGAGACGCTCCGCAACACCTGCCCCGCTCTGGAGATCCGGCAGATGAGCAACGGCGGACTGGCCGCGCTCCAACTGGCCGCCGCGTATCTGAGGTCCGCGCCCGGCCACCGCGACGCGCTGCTGACCACCGCCGATCGCTTCTGCCCGCCCGGCATCGACCGCTGGCGCACCGACCCGGGTACTCCGTACGCCGACGGAGGTACGGCGCTGGTGCTCTCCCGGCGCGTCGGGTTCGCGTCGTTGTCCTCGGTGGCGTTGTACGCCGACGCCGAACTCGAACCCCTGCACCGTGGCGACATCCCGTTCTCACCGGCGCCGTTCACCCACGGCATGCCTGTGGACTTCGACGCGGCCAAGCGCTCGTTCGTCGAGCGCATGGGCATTTCCTATGCCGTCGCCCGCAGCAGCGCAGGGCAGTACAGCGTCGTCAAAGAGGCGCTGTCGGACGCCGGGATGGAACTCGCCGACGCCGCATGGGTGATCCTTCCGCACTTCGGCCGGCGCCGGCTGCAGTCCATCTATTACAGGCCGTTCGGCATCGACCCGGACCGCACCACGTGGGACTGGAGCCGGACCGTCGGTCATCTCGGCGCGGGCGACCAGTTCGCGAGCCTGGACCAACTCGTCTCCTCCGGCCTGGCCGTGCCCGGTGACCGGTGCGTGCTGATGTCGGTGGGCGCCGGCTACAGCTGGGGCTGCGCGGTGGTCGACATCCTCGAACGTCCCTCCTGGGCCGTCGGCTGACATCCGGCCCAGCGTCCGCCCGATCCCGCCCGTGGAAGACGCCGCCGCGGCGGCCCAGTCGAGAGGAATGTCCTGTGGTAAAGAGCAGTGCGGCAACCCATGTCGCGGAGCACAGTGCCATCATCATGGCGCCTGCCGCGGACGTCTACGAGCTCATAGCCGCCGTACGGGGCTGGCCCGACGTCTTCGGTCCGACGGTGCACGCCGAGGTGCTAGAGGAGACCGAGCAGCACCAGTTGCTGCGGATCTGGGCGTTCGCGAACGGCCGCGTGCGCAGCTGGACCTCGCGCCGGTCCCTCGATCCCGCGACCCGAACGGTGACGTTCCGACAGGTGGTGACCGCTCCGCCGGTGGCGTCGATGGTCGGAGAGTGGCGGATCGTGGAGACGGCCGACGGCTGTCGGGTGACGTTGCTGCACGACTACCGAGCGATCGACGACGACCCCGAGGCCCTGCGCCTGATCGAGACCGCCGTGGACACCAACAGCACCGCCGAGCTGCGTGCGCTGAAGGCCACGGCCGAGCGGTTCGCCGATTTCACGCAGTCGAGGTTCACCTTCAGCACGCACCAGGACATCAGCGGCAGCCGGCGGGACGTGTTCGGCTTCCTGGCACGAGCCGACGCGTGGCCGAGTCGGCTTCCCCACGTCGCTCGAGTGCAGTTGCGTGAGGACGAGCCCGGCGTCCAGCACTTGACCATGGACACCTACAGTCCTGACGGTTCCGAGCACACGACGTCCTCGGTCAGGCTCTGCTTTCCCGACCGCGGGCTGATCGTCTACAAGCAGACAACGCCCCCACCGGTCATGACCGGCCACACGGGGCGGTGGGTCGTCGAGTCCGTCCAGGGCGAGGGCGGGGTGCCCATGGTGCGTGCCACCTCCTGGCACACCGTCGTGCTCGACATGGACGGCGTGCGCGGAGTGCTGGGACCCACCACGAAGCTTGCCGAGGCCGGCGCGATGGTCCGTCGGTCCCTCGACGCCAACAGCTCCGCCACCCTGCTCCGGGCCAAGCAGTACGTGGAACAGAGCGGCTGACGGGAACGGCGCGGTGCCCGGGACGCCCGGTCCCCGCCCGCCGCCGCACGACCGCCGTTCGAGATCACCGATCCGTGACCGGGCCCGACGTCGACGGCCTCGGGCCCGGTTGCCTGCTAGGGGGAACGTTGAACAGCGATCGTTCGTACGGCGAGACGATCCGCGAGTGGGCGACGGCGCATCCCTGCCGGGAGGCTCTGCTGTCCGTGGGCGAGAACGGTCCGGACGCGCCCGTCGAGCGTGTGACATACGGCGAATTGGACCGCGAGGCGGCCGCGTTGGCCGGCTGGCTGTGGGAGCGCGGGCCCGTCGGCCAGCGCGTGCTCGTGCTTCAGTCCTCGCCCCGCTTCTTCGCGGTGAGCGTCCTCGCCTGCATGTACGCGGGAGCGGTCGCCGTACCCGTCGCGGTGCCGGGCACCAGCCGCCACGACGCGGACCGGGTCCTCGGCATCGCCAGGGACGCGTCGGCCGGAGTCGTCCTCACGGACGCGGCGACGGCGCCGGACGTCTCGGTGCTCCTGGCCCGGCACGGCCACGACCGGATCAGCTGTCTGGCGGTGGAGTCAGCGCCGGACGGGGACGGACTCCGCACGCCGGTGGACGACGCCGACCAGGTGGCCCTGATCCAGTACACGTCCGGCTCCGCACGGCAGCCCCGCGGTGTGGTCCTGACCCACCGGAACCTCGTCGTGGGTCAGCGCACGGTCGCCCGGGTGCTGGACACGCGGCCGGGCGACCGGATCGGCGGCTGGTCACCGGTGCACCACGGTATGGGCCTGACCGGCCTGCTCCTGCACCCGCTCTGGCTGGGAGGCACCTGCGTGCTGCTGAGTCCGGGCCTGTTCGACCGTCGACCGGCGGCCTGGCTGAAAGTCGTCTCGGCCCACCGCCTGCGCGTGAGCGGAGGTCCCGGCCCGGCGTACGACCTGTGTGCGCGCCAGATCGGTGACCAGGAGCTGGCTGGGCTGGACCTGTCGGGCTGGGAGCGTGCCGTATGCACGCCGGGACCGATCCGGCCCGAGATGCTGCGGACCTTCGCGGACCGGTTCGCTCCGGCGGGCTTTCGGCCCGATGCGCTCAGGACCTGCTACGGACCGGCCGAGGTGCCCCTCCTGGTGTCCGGCGCGTCGAGGAGCGAGGCGGCCCACCGCACCGTGGACGCGGCGGCGCTGGAGGACCGCGAACTGCGTGCTCCGGTCCCTGGCCGGCCGACACGCACCCTGGCGGACTGCGGGGTGCCCGTCGGCGCCGAGTTGCGCGTCGTCGATCCGGTGAGCCTCGAAGTGCTGCCGGACGGAAGGGCGGGGGAGATCTGGGTCCGAGGGCCGGCGATCGCGGACGGCTACTGGAACCGCCCGCTCGAGACCACCGACACGTTCGACGCCCGCACTGCCGACGGCACGCGCGGCTTCCTGCGCACCGGGGACCGGGGCGCGCTGTGCGGCGGGCGTCTGTATGTGACCGGTCCGCCCGAGGACACCGTCGGGCGGGCGGGGTCCCCTCTGTCACCTGGTGATCTGGAGCGTGCCGTCCGCCGGTTGAGCGATCTGTTCGGGGCGGGCGCGGCCTTCGGTGTCGGTGTCGAGCAGGAGCACTTGGTGCTCGTCCTGGAGCTGCGGGGAAAGAACCACTACGGCATCGATTTCCCCGGTCTCGTCCGGGCGGTGGAGAAGCACCTGTCCGAGGAGTTCCGGCTCACCCCGGGCGGAGTGTTCCTCGTGCCCCGCGGGACGATCCGCCGGACGGCCGGCGGGACGGTGGAGCGCGGCGAGCTGCGTCGGCTGCTGCTCGACGGCGAACTCAAGGCCATCCACCGGCAGGTGGGTCGCGAGGTCCGGGAACTCATCGGTTCCGGAGCCCGGTGAGCCGGGCCCGGGCGGCCGGTGCGCCGCCCGGCCGGGCCGGCTCTAGGGGATCCATCCCGCTTGTTCGGCAATGCGGATGGCGTCGACCCGGTTGCGGGCGTTGAGTTTGGTCACCGTGGCGGTCAGGTAGTTCCGCACGGTGCCCTTGGAGAGGCGCAGGCGCCTGGCGATCTCCCCGACCTCCGCTCCCTGCGCGGCCAGCCGCAGCACTTCCAGCTCGCGCCTGGTCAGGGGCGTGGCCTGTACGTCCCAGGCCGATAGCGCCAGTTCGGGATCGATGACCCGCTGTCCGGCCGCGACGGCACGGATGGCGTGGGCGAGCCGGGGCGGTTCGGAGTCCTTGAGCAGGAACCCGGAGACCCTGGCGTCCAGGGCGCGCCGCAGCGTGCCCGAGCGGCCCAGCCCGGTCAGCATGATGGTCCGGCAGTCCGGCAGTTGCCGATGGAGTTCGGCCGCGGCGCTCAGCCCGTCGATCCCGGGAAGGCCGATGTCGATGACGGCGACGTCCGGCTTGGTCTTGAGGGCCGTCGGCACGATCGCGTCCCCGCGTCCGACGGCCGCCACCACTTCCAGGTCCCGTTCCATCTCCAGCAGGGCCACCAGGGCTCCGCGCAGCATGGAGACGTCTTCGGCGATGAGGACTCTGACGGACAACGTGGACCTCCGGTCTCAGGAAGCCGGTCGGACCGACTCCAGCGCGACGCCCCGGGGCGCCTCACACATCAGGTGGAACCAGCCGTCATCCGTCGCTCCCGCGTCGACATGACCTCCGATGTCGTCGAACCGACTGGCCAGATTGTGCAGACCGTCGCCGCCCAGACAAGGCTGTCCGCGCGCGCCGCCGGCCAAACCGTCGTTGGCGACCAAGAGCCGGACCCACTCCTGCTCGCCGATCGCCCGGATCGTGACGTGCCGGACGTGCGCGTGCCTGAGGGCGTTGGTCACTCCCTCGCGTACTGCGGTGGCCAGGGCGGTGTCCAGGGCGGGCGGCAGGCTCCCGCACCGGATGTCCACGTGCGCGACGACTCCGAGGGAGTTCAGCACCGACTCCACGGAGGACACCTCGCTCTCCAGCGACATGCCTCGATAGCGCCGCGCCACAAGTCGCACGTCGGACAGGGCCTGGCGGGAGATTTCGAGAACCTCGTCGATCTCCTTGCGCGCCTGCTCCGGCCTGCTGGGCACCAGTTGGTAGATCAGCTCGCTCTTCAACGCGATCGACGACAGGCTGTAACCCAGCAGGTCGTGCAGGTCCATGGCGAAACGGCGCCGCTCACGCGAAACGGCCCTGCGGGCCGTCTCCGCCTGCGAGGCCCGTGACTCGCAGACGAGGTGGGTGAGCCGGGCGAGCCCCAGGACCACGAGTCCGCAGAGAGCGGCGGTCAGGGCGGGCTCGATGGAGGACACCATGGACGATCCCTGAACCGCTGCGCCCACGGGTGCTTCGGCGACGACCAGCGCGAAGGCGACCCAGGCGCGGAATCCCGTGAGCAATAACAGTGCGGAACTGGCAAGCGGCCCTACAAGCCCATTCCAGTTCGTCCCCGCCATCACAATGGCAAGGTAGGTCGCTGCCGAGACCAGAAGGAAGAGCGAAACTCTACGTCCCGACTCCCACTGCCGATACGGAAGAAAAGGGAGAATCATCTGGAATACGATGAGCGGTATCGCGCACAGCACACAGGCAACGATCTCCGCTGTCCCGGACGCCCCTTTCACCACGCCGAACAGAGCCAGCGCACCACTACTCAACACCACGACGAAGAGCAGCAGTCGAGCGATTTTAAGGGCCCTACGCTCACGGTCCGATCGATTATCACCGCAGGGCTCACCAAATAAAACATCCACCTGTCCCCCGCATAACTGAGATCAATTGCACTATTGGCCATATTGCAAAAGTCGACAGCACACCGGACCCATAGTAAACAGGAAGCACTTAACGAACAACCGCACCGGATCCGCGCAATCACAGCCAGTGACCTAAACTGCGTAAACAAGCCTCCTCCGGCCCGAAAGCCGCTCCGGCAAAGATACGGATCACGGACCCGGGCCGGCGACGGGCCTTCGCCCCCACCACGCACGGCAGGGCGCCGGTGACGTCTTTGTCCCGGCTTGAGCCGTGGCTGATTCTTGCGGTGTGTCATTACAGGACGGATGGCGCGCAAGGGGGCGCATCACGCGGCCGCCGCCCGCCGATCGCGGTCGCCCTGTGGCGCATCCGCACGTACGAATTCTCAACGTAGCCCTGTGACACCTGGTAGTGCGACGTTCACAAGATCGGTATGACATATTCACAACGGTGCTCGTGCATCCCTCACTGTGCCTCGGATCAGCCGGAGTGCGAAGCTCCACCGATGCCGTACCGGTGTCCGAGGGGAGCACAGGATGGAAATCAAGGTGCTGGGCCCGTTGACAGCCCAGGAGCACGGAATCTCGGTGGTGCCAAGTGCGGCCAAACCCAGACAGATCCTCGCCGTGCTCGCCTTCCAGGCAGGACGGATCGTCACGGTGTCCACGCTGATGGAGGAGATCTGGGGCGAAGCCATACCGCGCAGTGCGGCCACCACTTTGCAGACCTACATCCTCCAGCTGCGCCGCATGATCACCGGCGCGCTCTCGGACAACGCCACCCGGGGGGCCAAGGACATCCTGGTCACCCAGCACGGCGGCTATCTGCTCGACCTGCCTCCGGGACACGTGGACGTCCAGGAGTACGAGCAGTGCGCGTCCGCCGGGCGGGCCGCGTTCGACGCGCACGACGACCGGGCGGCGTCCCATCTGCTCGGCGCGGCCCTCGACATGTGGCGGGGCCCGGCTCTCGTCGATGTACGCGTCGGAAGGGTGCTGGAGCTGGACGTGCTCCGGATCGACCAGGACCGGCTCGCGGTGCTCGAACGCCGGTTGACCGCGGATCTGCGGCTGGCCCGGCACTCCGAACTCGTACCGGAGCTCACCGTGCTGACGGCCCGTTACCCCATGCACGAGAACTTCTGCGCGCTGCTCATGCTGGCCTCCTACCGCTCGGGCAACGCCTGGCGGGCTCTTCAGGCGTTCCAGCAGTTACGGTCCACTCTCATCGAGGAACTGGGCCTTGAGCCCTCCCCCCGGCTCCAGCGGCTGCACCAGTCGATACTCACCGGCGATCCAACGCTGGATCTGCACGCCGCTGCTCTCTGAACCGAGCCGTTCGCACCGAGCGGGGACGCGCCTGGGGCGCGTCCCCGCTTCCGCGTCCACCGCCCGCCCCGGCCCGGTCTCCCGGCACCACGCTCCATGTCGGCACAAGCATGCATCGAGGGGGCCGTCGAACGATGAACCGGATCGACGTCGGTGACCCGTCACGAGCGTGCCACCGACCGATTCAGCGGGCGGGACGCACCCGCAGAGAACCTGCGGCGTCTCGCCCGCTGGCCCACCGGACCACCCTCGGTCCCCACACAAGAGAGGTGACGACCTTGCGCAGAGTCGCCATCACGGGCCTGGGCGCCGTAGCCCCGGGAGGTATCGGCGTAAAAGAGTACTGGGAACTGCTCACCGCCGGCCGATCCGCCACTCGCACCATCAGCTTCTTCGACCCCTCCCCCTTCCGCTCACGGGTCGCGGCCGAGTGCGACTTCGATCCGGTGTCGGCGGGCCTGACGCCACAGGAGATCCGTCGGTTGGACCGGGCCGCCCAGTTCGCGGTGGTGAGCACCCGCGAGGCGCTCGCCGACAGCGGCCTGGACGCCTCCCGCCCCTCCCCCGACCGGATCGGCACGTCGATCGGCAGCGCAGTGGGCTGCACGACGAGCCTGGAGCGCGAGTACGTGGTCGTCAGCGACGGTGGGCGCAAGTGGAACGTCGACCACGAGTACGCCGTCCCGGAGCTCTACCGGCACTTCGTCCCCAGCACGATGGCGGCCGAAGTCGCCTGGGTCGCGGGCGCCGAAGGCCCTGCCGCCGTGGTGTCGACGGGCTGCACCTCGGGACTCGACGCGATCGGTCACGCGGTGGAGCTGATCCGCGAGGGAAGCGCGGACGTGATGATCGCCGGCGCCACCGAGGCCCCCATCTCCCCCATCACCTCGGCCTGCTTCGACGCCATCCACGCCACCACCCCGCACAACGACGAACCGGAACGCGCCTGTCGGCCCTTCGACCGCACCCGCGGCGGTCTGGTGCTGGGGGAAGGCGCCGCGGTCATGGTCCTTGAGGAATGGGAGAGTGCCCGAAGGCGCGGGGCACATGTCTATGCCGAGATCGCCGGATTCGCCGCCCGCTGCAACGCCTACCACATGACGGGACTCAAGCCGGACGGCCGCGAGATGGCGGAGGCCATCAACGCCGCCCTTCAGGAAGCCCGTATCGCGCCGGAGGCCATCGGCTACATCAACGCGCACGGCTCCGGGACCAAGATGAACGACCGTCACGAGACAGGCGCGTTCAAGCGCACTCTGGGCGACCACGCCCATCACGTACCGATCAGCTCGGTAAAGTCGATGATCGGGCACTCGCTCGGTGCGATCGGCTCGCTGGAGATCGTCGCCTGCGCGCTGGCGATCGAGCACGGGGTACTGCCCCCCACCGCCAACCTGCACGAACCCGATCCCGAACTCGACCTCGACTACATCCCGTTGACTGCGCGCGAGCAATGGGCGGACGTGGTGCTCAGCGTCGGCAGCGGCTTCGGCGGTTTCCAGAGCGCGATGCTGCTGACCCGTCCACGGGCGCAGTCATGACCGCCGCCGTCGTGACCGGTCTCGGCATCGCCGCGCCGAACGGCTTCGGAACGGAGGCTTTCTGGAAGGCCACCGTGGCGGGAGAGAGCGGTCTGGTCCCGCTGACCCGCTTCGACGCGGCCCAGTACCCGTGCGTGATCGCCGGTGAGGTCAAGGGCTTCGTCGCCGAGGAGCACATACCGAGTCGGCTGATGCCGCAGACGGACCGCATGACCCGGCTCGCACTCGCCGCCGCCGACTGGGCCATCGACGAGACCGGCGCCGACCTGCGGCAGCTGCCCGAGTACGGCATGGGCGTGGTGACCGCCGCCTCCGGCGGTGCCGTCGAGTTCGGCCAGCGGGAGCTGCAGAACCTGTGGAGCAAGGGCAAGGAGCACGTCAGCGCGTACCAGTCCTTCGCCTGGTTCTACGCGGTCAACACGGGCCAGATCTCCATCCGGAACAAGATGCGCGGCCCCAGCGGGGTCCTGCTCACCGAACAGGCGGGTGGCATCGACGCCATCGGCCACGCCCGGCGACACATCCGCAAGGGCACACCCTTTGTCCTGTCCGGCGGTGTGGACTCGGCGTTGTGCCCCTGGGGTTGGGTGCCTCAGATCACCACCGGCCGCATGAGCACCGTCGCGGACCCGGACCGCGCCTACCTGCCCTTCTCCGCGGACGCGTCCGGATACGTCGTCGGTGAGGGGGGTGCCGTGGTCGTCCTTGAGGACGCGGCCTCGGCCCGTGAACGAGGTGCCCCACGCATCTACGGCGAGGTCGCCGGCTACGGGGCGACCATGGACCCGCCGCCCACGTCGGGCCGGCCGCCCGGCCTGCGGCGGGCGGCCGAGATCGCCATCTCGGACGCGGGCCTCACCCCGCGGAACATCGACGTGGTCTTCGCTGACGCGGCGGGCGTGCCCGAACTGGACCAGGCCGAGGCCGCGGCCATCAGCGGGCTGTTCGGGCCGCGCGGAGTGCCGGTGACCGCGCCCAAGACCATGACCGGCCGGCTGCTGGCCGGCGGTGCGGCCCTCGATGTGGCCACCGCATTGCTCTCCCTGCACGCGGGAGTGATCCCTCCGACCGTCCATGTGCGGGCTCCGGCGCCCGCGTACGGGCTCGATCTGGTCACCGGCCAGCCCCGCGACACCGCTCCGCGATCGGCTCTGGTCCTCGCCCGCGGATACGGCGGCTTCAACGCGGCCCTCGTACTGCGCCGTACCGACGGCTGATCCTCCGACCCCCGCCGAAAGGAACCACGGCATGTCCGCAACCACCACGGTAACCCTGGCCGACCTCACCCGGATGCTGCGTGAGAGCGCGGGCGAGGAAGAAGGCGTCGACATGGACGGCGACGTCCTGGACGTCTCCTTCGACGATCTCGGCTACGACTCCTTGGCCATGCTCCAGGTCATCGGCCAGGTCCAGCGCGAATACGGCATCCGGCTGCCGGACGAGGCGGCCGCCGACGCGGACACCCCGCGCGCCCTGCTGGCGCTGATCAACACCAATGGGCACGTGCCGCAGACCGGGTGACCTGCCCGACTCCCGTACCGGGGACGGCGCGCCCCTTCTCAGGCACCCGACCGCGGTGTGCCGCCCCGGCCGCCCACGGGCCACACGACGTCAGGAGACACAGTTGTCCTGTACAGCTCTGAACGTTGTCACACGAGATCTGACCGTTCTCGAGGAACCTCCGGAGGGGCAGTCGCCGGCCGGCGCGCAAGGCGTCGACACCGCCCTGGACGCGTTCGGGCTCACCGATTCACCGACGCGCGCCGGCACCGTCGTCTTCCTGGTGACCGGTGACTCCCCGCCGTCGCCGCACGGCGGCGTCGAGGATGTCGCCGTGCGCACCGCGGAGTCGGCGGTGTCGGCCCTGGTGCTGGCGCACGCCGAACTCGTCGACGGCACCAAGGACGTGGCGCTGGTGCTGGCCGGTCTCGGTGAGCCGGGACCCGTCCGGGCCAGCCGGGTCACTCTGAGCAGGGTGCCCCGGGAGGACGACCCGGCGTCGGCGGGCGACACCACACGGATGCTGCTCTGGTCCGGCAGCGGCGCGGGCGACGAGACACGGACCCGGGCCCGGCTCCGCCTGGTGGTCGACGGGATGACGGACGACGTCTTCCGCGCCCTGCCCGCCGTGGTGCCGTGCAGACCATGCCCGGGCCCTGTCCGGGCCGCCGCCCTGTGCAACTCCGTGAACCCTACCGCCGCGCTGGACGCGGCCAAGGCGTTCACGGCCGACCGCCCGCGTCCGGTGGCGCTGCTCTTTCCCGGGCAGGGCTCGCAGCACACGAAGATGGCCTCCGGGCTCTACCGGCACGAGCCGGTGTTCACCGAGGCCGTCGACACGGTGCTGGACCTGATGGGCGCCGAGGGTGCGGCGATCCGCGCCGACTGGCTCGCCCCGCACCGGCCGGTCATCGACATGGACGACGTCCGGCGCGCGCAGCCGCTGCTGTTCGCCGTGGACTACGCACTCGGAAAGCTGATCATGAGCTGGGGAGTGCGTCCGACGGCACTCCTCGGTCACAGCGCCGGCGAACTCGTGGCCGCCGCCTTCGCCGGCGTCGTGTCCCTCCCGGACGCCGTGACGATGATGCGTGAGCGCGTCCGTCACGCACTGTCCGTCCCGGCGGGCGGAATGCTCGCCGTCGCGGCGTCCGAGGCTCAACTGCGCCCCTATCTGATCGCCGAGGTGGCCGTCGCCGCGGTCAACGCCGAACTGCAGACCATGCTGGCCGGCCCCGCGGCCCAGCTGTCTCTCGTCGAGAAGCGACTGCGTGCCGACGGCCACACCGTCGTGACGGTGCCGGCGACCAGCCCCTTCCACTCCCCCGCGATGGCCCCGGCCGCCGAGGCCGTCGAGCGGGAATACACGCGGATCGGTTTCCGGTCCCCCGACCTTGCGCTCTACTCCGGCTACACCGGCGGGCTGATGAGTGAACAGGACGCACTGAGCCCGCGGTTCTGGGCCCGGCAGATTACGGACACCGTGTATTTCCGGCAGGCCCTCGACCAGCTGCTCGCCGCGGAGGACACGCTGCTGGTCGAGGCCGGACCGCGCCAGACCCTGACCGCGTTCGCACGCCGGCACCCTGCGGTGCGCAGTGGGGCGAGCGCGGTGGTGCCGGCGCTTCCGGCCCGTCCCAGGGGTCCGGCGGCGGACCGCCGATCCCTGCTGGGCGCCGTGGCCCGGCTGTGGACAGAGGGCCACGATCTCAACGTCGCCTCGTTCTCCGGGCCATGGGCGGACGGCGAGGACCGAGCCGCCCCCTCTTCGCCTGTCGCGCCGGGAGGCCGATGATGCTCTCGCGTCTCCTGCACGCGATCGCCAGAGGGCTGATCGCCGCAGGGAGCATCTGGGTGTACGTCCCACCCGTCCGGCATCTCGACGAGCCCGGTCCGAGACATCCCGAGAGGCTCCTGCGCGGGATTCCGCTCAGCGAGGCCGAGCGCGATCTCGAACGTGCGCTACGAGTCGGCGGAGCCGTGCCGTCCGTGAACCCCATGCGATTCCGAAAGGGCAAACGCACATGAAGGGCATCATACTCGCCGGCGGGGTGGGAACCCGTCTGCATCCGATCACCATCGGCACGTCGAAACAGCTTCTCCCCGTGGGCGACAAACCGATGGTCTACTACCCGCTCTCGGTGCTCATGCTCGCGGGCATCCGGGACATACTCATCATCACCAAACCCTCCGACACACCGAACTTCCAGGCACTCCTGGGAGACGGCTCCCACCTGGGACTGCACGTCTCCTACAGGGAGCAGCACTCCCCGCACGGTATCGCGGACGCGATCCTCATCGGGGCCGGCCACATCGGGGACGGTCCGGTAGCGCTGATCCTCGGTGACAACATCTTTCACGGCAACAGCTTCTCTGCAACGCTGACGGAGAACGCCAGAAGCGTCCATGGATGCGTGCTGTTCGGCTACCGGGTCAACGACCCCCGGGAATACGGCGTGGGAGAGAGCGACGTCAACGGCAATCTCATCTCCATCGAGGAGAAACCCCAGCACCCTCGCTCCAACCGCGCGATCACCGGCCTCTACCTGTACGACAACGACGTGGTCGACATCACGAAGAACCTCCGGCCGTCGGCGCGCGGCGAACTGGAGATCACCGATGTGAACCGCGTCTACATGGAGCGGGGCCGGGCCCGACTCGTGGATCTGGGCCGGGGATTCGCCTGGCTGGACACCGGAACGCCGGAATCGCTGTTCCAGGCGGGCCACTACGTCCGTACGCTCGAAGAGCGCCAGGGGGTGCGGATCGCCTGCATCGAGGAGATCGCGTTGCGCATGGGATTCATCGATGCCGACGCCTGTCACCGGCTGGGCTCCCGGATGGCCTCCTCGGACTACGGCAAGTACGTCATGGCCATCGCCTCCGACCGGGGTTGAGCCGACGACCGTTGGGCCCGTACCCGAAGTTCACGGGCGGGCCCAGCAGCCGGCCTTCGCCGCGATCGCGGCCGGTCCCGCCCGTCAGCCGACGGGGGCGCCGAGCGTGGCAGCACGCCGGGCCAGCGGCTCCCACCAAGCCCGATTCTCGCCATACCAGCGGATGGTGTCGGCCAGCCCGTCGGCAAAGGCAATCCGGGGTTCGAAGCCGAGCTCGTCCCGGATACGCGAGGCGTCCAGCGAGTATCGCCGGTCATGTCCCTGGCGGTCCTGAACGTACTCCACCCGGTCCCAGCCCAACTCGAGTTCGGCGAGCACCCTGCGGGTCAGCTCACTGTTGGTCAGCCCGGTGCCGCCGCCGACGTTGTACGTCTCCCCTGCCCGGCCCGACTTCAGCACGAGTTGAATCGCGCGACAGTGGTCGTCGACGTGCAGCCATTCGCGCACGTGCCGGCCGTCACCGTAGAGCGGCACCTTCCCGCCGTCGAGCAAACGCGTGACGAAGAGCGGAATGATCTTTTCGGGGAACTGGTAAGGGCCGTAATTGTTGGAGCACCGAGTGACGGTGGTCCACAGACCATACGTTCGATGGAAGGCCCGAACGACCAGATCGGACGCGGCCTTCGACGCCCCGTAGGGTGAATTGGGCTCCAACGGGGACGACTCGGTCCAGGAGCCCTCCTCGACCGACCCGTAGACCTCGTCGGTCGAGACGTGCACGAAACGTTCCACACCAGTGCGCCGGCAGCACTCCAGGAGAGTGTGCGTGCCGACGACATTGGTCGTGATGAAGGGCGTGGAACCTGCGATCGATCGGTCCACATGCGATTCAGCGGCGAAATGCACGACCGCGTCGTGCCCTGGCAGGACATCCATAAGAAGATCAGCGTCGCAGATATCACCCCGCACGAACGTCAGGCGCGGGTGATTGTTCGGAAGACTGGTGAGCGTGCCCGAATAAGTGAGCTTGTCCAGCACCGTCAGCCGGTCTTCCTCGTGCCCATGGTAAGCGTCAGCGAGGAGGCTGCGGATATAGTGGGAGCCGATGAAACCAGCGCCGCCGGTAATGAGAAGATTCATTTGGCATTCCTTTCGATCGTCGTTCAGGCCCTGCCGACGGCACTACGCGACGCACGGACAGAACCTGCCGATGCATCAGCGACCGGCGACCGGATCGCCCCTGATCCCGTCGAGGACGGAACGCGCACCCCGGTCGATCAGCTCCTCGGCCAGCGCCGCACCGAGCTTTTCCGGCTCGCCGACCGTGCCGACGAGGCTGCCCGTGACGCGCCGGGTGCCGTCGAGCGACGTGACCTGGGCGAAGAGAGTCAGGGAATCGTCCGGCCCTGTCTGCGCGTACGCGCCCACGGGCACACTGCACCCGCCGTGCAGCTCAGCGAGCAAGGCCCTCTCCGCGCGCACCTGACCGTCGACAGTCACGTCGCCCACAGCGGAGAGGATCTCCTTGAGCTCAGCGCTGCCGTCTCGCACCTGAATGCCGAGCGCGCCCTGACCGGGCGAAGGCGGGAAAAGGTCGAGGGGCAACAGCTCACCGATCGCGTCATCGAGACCCAGGCGTCTGAGCCCCGCGACAGCCAGAACCACGGCGTCGAGCCCTCCGGCCTCGATCTTCTTCAGACGCGGAGGCACATTCCCCCTGATCGGAACCACTTCCAAATCCGGTCGCACGGCCAAGAGCTGAGCAATCCGCCGGGGGGAACCGGTTCCCACCCGTGCGCCTTTTCGCAGTCCGGACAGCGTGGCCCCGCACAGCGCGTCCCGCACGTCCTCACGGCCAGGAGGCGACAGCAGAATCAGGCCGGGCGGATTCACAGTCGGCAGGTCTTTCAGCGAGTGGACGACGACATCCACGTCACCACTGCTCAGTGCCGCCTCCTGCGCGGAACTGAAGGCACTTCCACCGTAGACCGCGGACACTTCGGAAATCCGAGACTTTCGGTCCCTGTCGCCGCCCTCGAGAATGACCCGATGCTTGAACTCAACCTCCGGGAAACCATCGAGAAGAAGGGCGAGATACTCCCGAACCTGAGCTTTAGCGAGATTACTTGCTCGCGAACCAACTACGTAGGCCGACACGGAAATCAACTCCTGCACACTCATGGACCTCCATGACTGCTTGTTTTACAGGGACGAACTCGACCTGCGGTCGACTCTCGTTTGCGCGGACGATCCGGCACGAGGGGCCGACCGCGCCCTTCGACCCATGGGGGACGTCAGAAGCCTGCCGAAACGACGCAGCACCCGCGCCCGGCCGGAACCAGGGCCGGGCGACAGGATTGACGGTGTCCGAGGTGAATCGACTCTGTCGGAGATCTTGGAGTTTCCCGGCGCGGCAGCATGGCCAACGGGCATGCCCGGGTCGTTCCGATGACTGATGCAACCGTCATGGTGGTGCCCGTTGTCCCTCCGCCCCCGTTCCGGCGGGCAAATCCCGCCTCTGACTGCGCAGATCGCGCGGGCGAGCAATCCGGGCGGCACGGCGGCGATATGGGTGCGTGACCGGCTGGGACGGCCTGTGGTGCGACGAGGACTTCGAACTGTGGTCGCTGATTGAGCCGTTGCTGCCCGTGCCGGCACCGGAGCTGGTCGAGGGCAGACTGGGGCCTTGACCCCGGATTTCGAACACGTCCATGCGGCTTGGGTCAGGGTAGTTGCCGTTCGTTGGAGGGCGTTCTCGTAGGCGATCGGAGATCGTCGACCGAGGCGGGAGTGCCGGCGGCGGGTGTTGTACCGAGTCAGCCGGCGGAAGGCGTCGAGCCTGGCCTCGTGCTCGCTCGACCAGCCTTTGCGTCCCTTGAGCGTCTCTCTTTTGCTCGGTGGCCGTGAAGGCGTCGATGACGAGCTCGGTCCGCATGTGATCGGCGATCGCCCACCCGGCCCGCCGGCGCGGGGCGAGGTCGATGACGGTCGCGAGATAGAGCGGTCCCGAACCGCTGACCGGCAGATATGTGATGTCGCCGACGCACTTCGTGTTCACCCCGGTCGCGGTGAAGTCACGTCCGATCAGGTCCGGTGCCTTTGCCGCGGCCTGGTCCGCGAACGTGGTGCGGTGCCGGCGGCGCAGACGGACGCCCTCGAGCCGGATGGTCCGCATGATCCTCGCGACGCGCTTGTGGTTGACCACCGGGCCGTCCTCGTCGCGGAGTTCCACGGTGATCCTGGGAGTCCCGTAGGTGCCGTCGGAGTCCTGGTGGACCGTGCGCATCCGGGCCGCGACCCGGGCTTCGGCGATCTGCCGGGCCGCTCCCGCGCCTGCGGTGCGGCGCCGGTAGTAGAAGCTCGATCGGGCCAGAGCGAGGATGTCGCACAGCCGCTTCACGCCGTATCGGCGCCGGTGATCGTCAACGAACTGGCAGCGGTTCACCAGCGCGTCTCCGTCGCGAAACACCGGGCCGCCTTGCGGAGAATGTCCCGTTCCTCCCCGAGTTCACGGATCCTCCTGCGGGCCGCGGCCAGCTCCGCCTGAACCACGTCACCGCCGGCCGGCGAGGCGGCGGGCGGCTCGGAGTGGGCGCCAGGCCGGCGCAAGATCCAAGTGTCTCCTGTGTCCAAGACCCGGCTTCAAGGCCCGAGTGCTCCACCAAGTACGGAGATACGTGCACCAGCAGGGAGGCTGTGAGCCAGTCACGTCATCGTGTGGGCATGGCGGTGGCAGGAGGATGAACCTCCAGGATGACAGCGGTGCCGGCGACGGTTCGGTCCTCGTGCATGGTGATCTGCTGGCCGGCCCGGACGTGCATCCAGTGGGCGGGAGTCAGAGGCACGAGACGGACCGTGGCTCGCCCGCCGGGTTGCAGAATGGGCATGTTCTCAACCCAGAGCGCGGCGATGCTGACCGAACGTCCACCGATGGGTGAGAGGTGTCCGATGTCCCACATCGGTCGCAGAACACCGGAGTGGATTGGCGTCGTGCGTCGCGCCTCGGCGGCAGCACGGAGCGTCAGATCCGCCCGGATCACGCCGTTGCGGATCTCGGAGCACCGCCAATGGCACCAGGCCGCGCTCCGCTCCATCCGGAGCTGCTCAGCCGCTTCGGCGAGCTTCTCCCAGAACGTCAGAGGGAGCGAGCGAGCGTCCCCGAGTTCCTCCAGCAGACTCAGGGTGATCTCCCACTCGTCGTGGACGAGGTAGTCCCAGATGTCTCGCACCGTGATGTCGTTCTCGGTGGCGGTATCTTCCGGAACCAGCAGGGAAGCTGATTCGAGCAACTCAGGGACGTCCATGCCCTCATTGTCGACCAGCTGAACTATCAGGCCGTGTCGTCCTGTTCTCGTTCGATGGCGGCGAGCCGGTTCTTGAGCCTGTGGCTGGGGCCGTTGATGGAGATGACACCGCAGTGGTGCAGGAGACGGTCGAGGATGGCGGTGGCCAGGACAGCGCTGTGCGAGCCGTGTCCGGCCGCGCGGAGTGCCGGCCGGACACGGGCTGGGCCGCGACCGGGTCAGTGCGGGTCGGCGGGGACGGGTGAGAGCCGGTAGGCGCCCTCCTGGGTGACGACGCGGCCGGCGGTGGGCGGCGCGAAGTGGGTGCCCAGGACGAGGGTGTCCGTGCCGGCGAGCGAGCCGAGCAGCGTGCGGCGCGAGGCCTCGGACTGCTCGGGCTCGATGTCGACGCAGGCCCCGATGGTGGGATGGGCGAGCTGGACGGGGTGGTGGATGCAGTCGCCGGTGATCAGAGCCGTCTCTCCGCGGCTGGTCAGCTCGACGGTGACGTGGCCGGGGGTGTGCCCGGGGGTGGGGATCAGGCGCAGGCCCGGGACGACTTCGACACCGTCGGCGGGGACGTCGACGAGGTCGAGCAGCCCCGCCGCCTCCACCGGGATCACGGAGTCGCGGAACATCTGCTTGCGCGCCTCCTCCATGTCGTACCCGACCCAGAACTCCCGCTCGACGCGGGAGGTGATGTAACGAGCGTTGGGGAAGGTGGGAACCCACTCGCCGTTCACCTCGTGGGTGTTCCAGCCGACGTGGTCGGCGTGCAGGTGGGTGAGGATCACCAGGCCGACGGAGTCCGGGGGGAACCCGGCGGCGCCGAGGCGCTGAAGGTAGTCGGTGTTCAGATCATGCCAGGCGGGGTTGGCCCGCTCCTTGCCGTTGCCGATGCCGGTGTCCACCAGAATGCGCAGCCCGCCGACGGTGAACGCGAAGCTGTGGCTGTCGATGTGCAGGATGCCCTCGTCGTCGGCGAAGTCCGGGCGCAGCCAGTCCTGCCCGGCGACGACGTCCGGGGTGGCGTCGGGCAGCAGCCACGGTCCGGTGGCCGACGGCAGCAGGATCTCGTCGATGCGGTGGACGGTGACGTCGCCCACGGTCCAGGAGGGGATGGCGGTCGGGTCGGTGGCCGGTGCAGTGCTCATGATCGGTCGTTTCCCTTGCTCTCGTTATCTCGTTATCTCGTTACGGAAGGTCGTTGTGTGCGCTGTGGGCTGCCCCGCGTCTCGACATGGCGAGTGTTGCCAGGGCCGCTACGGCGAGCAGGGCGGCGGCGATGGCGTAGGCAAGTGCGGTGGTGCGCAGCCCGTGGTGCTGGGTGGCGGCGCCCGCGGCGATGGCGGGCAGGCTCATGGACAGGTAGCTGAGGACGTAGTAGGCGGCCAGGGTCGCGGCGCGGTCCTGCTCGTCGATGGAGGCGAGCGTCA
This sequence comes from Streptomyces beigongshangae, assembly GCF_019710745.1. GTDB lineage: Bacteria > Actinomycetota > Actinomycetes > Streptomycetales > Streptomycetaceae > Streptomyces > Streptomyces beigongshangae. The sequence goes on along the minus strand of NZ_JAHKJW010000010.1, from coordinate 75,376 downwards.
TGCGCAGCGCCCCTTGGGAGACGGCGCCGAAAGCGACTTCGGCCAGGGCCGCGCCGCCGTAGACGGCGGGCAGGCCGGCGCCGTGCAGGCCGAGCAGGCTCAGGGCCGCGGACGGGATGACGGCCAGGGTTCCGCCGGTGGCGGCGGCGCGCGGCGCCGTGCGCCGCAGTGTCCACACGGTGAGCGTGGCCGCGGTGGTGAGTACGAAGAAGACCATGCCGCCGGCCGCCTGTGAGGCACCTGAGGCCATGAGGTGCACGAGCGCCGGTCCGAGGGAGGAGTAGAAGCCGCCCAGCGCCCAGATGGCGACGACAGCGGTGCCGACCGCCAGCAGGGCGCTGCGCGCCGACGGCGGCACGGCGAGGTGGGGGCGCAGCGACCGCAGGGCGCCGGTGTGCGGGCGGGCCGTCTCCGCGGTGAACGTGACCGCGATCGCCTGGGCAGCGAAGAGGACCGCCAGCAGGGCGTACACGGTGACCGTGGGCGCGGGGGCGAAGCGGACGAGGAGGGTGGAGGCGAGGACGCCGGCGGCCATGCCCGCCACGGGCGCGATGCTGTTGGTCAGGGCGGACCGGCCCGGACGCAGGGGGTCGTGAAGGTCGAGGAGGGCCGCTCCCGCGGCGCTGGTGGCCGCGCCGGTGGCCGCTCCCTGCAGGATCCGGGCGGTGATCAGCACTCCGGCGCCGTCCGCCGTGGCCAGCATCAGCATGGAGGCGGCCTCCAGCAGCAGGGCGCCCACCAGGACGGGGCGCCGCCCGAGGTGGTCGGAGAGCGCTCCGGTGGTGAGCAGGGCCAGCAGCAGCGTCAGGGAGTAGGCGCTGAAGACCACGGTGATGGTGAGTGCGGACAGGTCCCAGGCGTCCTGGTAGTGGGGGTAGAGGGGCGTCGGCGCACTGGATGCCGCGAGGAGGGCGGCCAGGATCGAGGCGTCCAGGACGAAGGACGCCGCGCGGTGGGCGCTCTGGGTGCGGGCTCCCGGGTAGTTGGGTCGCGCAGGTGCGCGGGGTGTGACGGTGGGCATGGGACTCCTTGGCGCTAAACGCAATGAGTTTGCTTTAAAGCACCGTAGGTTCTACAGTCGGTTAAAGCAAACTCTTAGCTTTTGGTCTCGGGGGTTGCTCCGCCCCCTCCAGTCCTGAGGAGAGAACGTCCATGTCCTCCGCGGAACTCACGCCGTCGGAAGCGGCCCGTTGGGCCGCCCACGCCGGGCTCCCGCTGCCTGCCGACCGCCACGCCGCGGTCGCAGCCACCGCCGACCACATCCACTCCGTCGTCGCGGTCCTGCGGGAGCTGGACTTCGGGGAGACCCCGCCCGCCCCCGCCTACCGCGCTGAACAGGAGAACCACGATGCAGCCGTATGAACTGCCCCTGACCGCAGCCGCCGACGCGATCCGGGCCCGGCAGCTGTCCCCCGTCGAGCTGGCTGACTCCGTCCTGGAGCGCATCGAACAGGTGGAGCCGCACCTTCAGGCGTACGTCACCGTCACCGCCGAGCACACCCGCCGGGCCGCGCGCGAAGCCGAGAACGACCTCGCGGCCGGCCGCCACCGCGGTCCGCTGCACGGCATCCCGATGGGCCTCAAGGACCTGATCGACGTCGCCGGCGCGGCGACGTCGGCCAGCTCCCGCGTCCGAGCCGACCACCGCGCCCAGGCCGACAGCGCCGTCGCCGCACGCCTGTCGGCGGCCGGAGCCATCCTGGTCGGCAAGACCCACACCCACGAGTTCGCCTACGGGCTGACCACCCCGCAGACCAGCAACGCCTGGGACACCGGCCGGGTCGCCGGCGGCTCCAGCGGCGGATCCTCCGTCGCCGTCGCCGCGGGCACCGCGACCTTCGCCCTGGGCACCGACACCGGCGGATCGATCCGGGTGCCCGCCGCGCTGAACGGGGTCGTCGGCCTCAAGCCGACGTACGGCCTCGTCCCCCGCCACGGCGTCACGTCCCTGTCCTGGTCACTGGACCACGTCGGCCCGATCACCCGCACCGTCGAGGACGCGGCCCTGGTCCTGGCCGCCCTGGCCGGACACGACCCGCGCGACCCCGCGTCCCTTACCACTCCCGCCGTGGACTACCGGCCGGGCGCAGGTACGGACCTGACGGGGCTGCGCGTGGGCGTACCGCGCAACTACTACTTCGATCACGTCGACGCGGAGGTGGAGGCTGCCGTCCGGCGCGCGATCACCCGGCTTCGGGCCCTTGGCGCGCGCCTCGTGGAGGTCGAGATCCCCATGACCCGCTACATCCAGGCCACCCAGTGGGGTCTGATGGTGCCCGAGGCGACCGCCTACCACGAGAGCACCCTGCGCACCGCCCCCGAGCTCTACCAGGACGACGTCCGCATCCTCCTCGAGGCCGGCGAACTGATGCCCGCCGGGGACTATCTGCGGGCCCAGCGCGCCCGCACCCTCATGCGGCAGGAATGGGCACGCATGCTGCAGGCGGTCGACCTGATCGTCGCCCCCACCGTCCCGGCGACCGCGGTCAAGGCCGGCCAGGAGACGATCACCTGGGCCGACGGCACCGTCGAGGACGTCTCCGACGCCTACGTACGCCTCTCGTCTCCTGCCAACATCACCGGGGTGCCGTCCCTGTCCTTCCCCGTCGGCCACGATGCGGCAGGCATGCCGATCGGCATGCAGCTGCTCGGGCGACCGCTCGGAGAGAGCGCGCTCCTGCGAGTCGGTCATGCCTACGAGCAGACCCAGCCCGCCCGCGAGCTCGCTCGCGCAGCGTGAACGAGCGCTCGGGCCCGGCCTCACCAGTCGGCCGGGCCCGAAAGCGCCGTTCGGCTCCGATCGGCCAGGTGCCGCAAGAAGAAGACCGTCGCACGGAGGTGGGCCGCTCGCTAGACGCAATGATTTTGCTTTAAGGTGGGTTTTATGAGCAGGCAGATGGTGCGCCCCGGCGGGCGCAGCGCCCGGGTCCAGGCATCGGTCCACGCCGCCGTACGCGAACTCGCGTCGGAAGTGGGCCGGGACGCCCTGACCGTACCGCTGATCGCCCGGCGTGCGGGCGTGACACCGTCGACGATCTACCGCCGCTGGGGGGATCTGCAGGAGCTGTTGTCGGACGTAGCGGTCGAGCGTCTGCGGCCCGACACCGCACCCAACGACCACGGTGCCCTGTCGTCCGACCTGACAGCCTGGGCCGAGCAGTTCCTCGACGAGATGGCCTCCCCCACCGGCCGGGCCTACATCCGTGACGCCCTGCTCGGCGACCCGGACGGCAGTAACGCCGGCCAGTGCTCGGCCTACGCCGCCGAGCAGATCGGCCTCGTCCTCACCCGCGCCACCGAACGCGGGGAGAGGACGCCCGAGGTCGAGACGGTCATCGACCGTGTCGTCGCGCCCATGATGTACCGCATCCTCTTCCGCCCGGACGGACTCGACGCCACGTACGCGCGCCGGCTCGCCGCAGAGGTCCTCGGCCAGACCGGCCCGTGACCAGGTGATCGCACCGGCATGCCCCGCTGGCAGCGCCTGCGATCCCGGGCCTCGGAGACCGGCAGGACCTCGCCGCGTCCCCGGTCCTCCGGCGGGCGGTCCCAAGGGCGTACCCGGAGCACTTCCCGAGCACGCCGAGGCAAGTCACCAGCCGGTGACGCGTTGCCGGAAAGCCTCGGTCACGGGCGCGCCGCCTGTGCTCCGGGGGCCGTCGATGACGTGGTAGCCGTGGTGCTGGGCGGCGGTGGCGCGGGCGTGGTTGGGCAGGATACGCAGGCGGGTGCCGACGGGCAGGTCGGGAAGATCGGCACCGTCGCGGGCGGTGAGGGTGCCGTGCTCCTGGCTCGCGGCCGTCATGACCAGGCCGTGGATCGGGTTGCCGTCCAGGTCAGTGGCCAGGCCGTAGCCCTGGTCCGTCTGCTGGGCTGCGGTGCCGCGGTCGTGGGACATGGCCATCCAGCCACCGTCGGTGAGGATCCATCCGTACTCGGGGCGGTGGCCGATGACGGTGACGACGACCGGGAGGGCGAGGTCATCGATGTCGCAGACGCCGGCCATCACCAGGTCGAAGAAGACGTAGTTGCCGGCGCGTAGTTCGGTGACCCCGGTGAGGTCCTCGGCGGCATGGGCGGTGAGGGTGGAACCCACGCTGACGGTGTCCACCGGCAGGTCGGCCGCACGCAGCCGCTGGGCCACGGCGACGGCGGTGTCGCGTTCGTTCTTCGCCGCCAGGCGCTGTTCTTCGGCGGTGTAGGCGAAGCAGGGCTCGCCCGCGTGCGTGAGTACGCCCCGGGCGAGCCGCGCGGCAACTCACCCTCGACAGCAGCGATGACACCTCGCTCGCGATCGAGGCCGTCGTCGACCGGGCCCGCGCCCGCTACGGACACCGGATGCTCTACCCGGCCAGCCTCGCCGTCCGCACGCGCACGCCAGAGAACCGAACGTGGTAGTCACCCCGGGTGGGCAAGCTCCGGCGGGCGGGGGACGGGACAGAAGGAGCCTGGCGCCCGGTCCGGCTCGTCCTGGAACGCCTGGCAGGCCGAACCCATCGTTCCTGCGTACTGCAGGAAGCCGGTGGCGGTGGCGAGGGGCTCAGAAGGAGGCTCGCAACATCCCAGGTGGGCAGCTGCCGGATCTGTTCCGCCGGAACCGGCGGTATGAACGTGTACCTCATGGGCGCGCTACGGCGTGGCACCGACAGCCGATTGCCGTACCTCGTCAGGGGGACACTGATGGGCCGAACCGGTGACGGCGCACCTCGGTGCTCGTCCTGTCGGGTGGAGGGTGAGGTCCGGCAACAGTCCGCAGGCGAACCCGGCCGATCGCATCTCACGCGTCCTCACCGGTGCCTGCGGAGCGTCTGGCGCGGCGACCGGAGCCTCCGGCGCCGTCCTGAGCCGCCTTCTTCGGGGGTTGAGGAACATCGGAACGAAAACCGGCGCTAAGACGATGTCCTATGTGGTGAGTCGGACGAGCCGTTTGTAGCAGCACAGGGCGGCGGCGAGGCCGAGAAAGCCCAGGTAGTTGCGGGGATGGCGCTCGTAGCGGGGACTGAGCCTGCGGTAGCCGGACAGCCAGCTCATGGTTCGCTCGATGACCCACCTGCGGCGCCCTAACCTTTCGCTGGATTCGATGCCTTTGCGGGCGATCCGCACGCCGATGTGCTTTCCCCAGAGCCACTTCCGCAGGTGAGGTTGTCGTAGGCCTTGTCCGCGTAGAGACGCTGGGGCTTGAAGTGGCGGCCGTTGTGGGGGTCGTGTCTCGTTTGGTGGCCCTCGACCATGGGCTTCAGTCCTTCGCTGTCGTGGACGTTCGCCGCGGAGATGCCGACGAGAAGGGGCAGTCCGTTCGCGTCCGACAGGATGTGCATCTTGGAGCCCGGCTTTGCCCGGTCCACGGGGCTCGGACCTGTGTGTTCGCCCCTTTTTTAGCGCGTACGTGAGCGGTGTCCAGGACGATACGGGTGACGTCGATGAGGCCGGCGTCGTCGAGCTGGTGCAGCACGGCCTCATGCAGGCGGCCCCACACCCCGGCTCTGGACCAGATCAGGAACCGGCGGTGCGCGGTTGACTTCGGTATGCCGAAGCAGGGCGGCAGTTGGCGCCATGCGCAACCGCTGACCAGCACGTAGATGATCGCCGCGAACAGCGTCTCATCAGGCGTGTCCTGCGTTCCGCCGCCCTGCGGCCGCACTCTCGACGGCGGGATCAACGACTCCGCGATCTCCCACAGCCCATCCGGAACAATCCAACTCCACGTACCTCGCCCCATACACAGCACAACGAGCGATCACCACATAGGACATCGTCTAAGAGGTCGTTTTCATCTACGAAGCCCGTTTCATCCCAACAGGTCGCAGTGTCGAGACGTGACTATTGGGGCGATGGCTTCTCTAGAACTCAGAGTGACTGAGGCGGTGCTTCAAATTTCCGTTTCATCTGAGCAAGTTCCGTCTCATCCCAAATATTGCCTGCATGGGCGATCCGCCCCGTAGTTGCCCCCGCCGGTCCGGCACTCAGGAAGCGCAAGTATTCCAATGAGGCAGTTGTGGCGGTGCAAAATAGATGAAAACGACCTCTAAGGCATCAGGATCACCATCGGTGTCCCGGACGAAGCCATGATGATTCTCGGCCTCCCACGTCCGGGCGTTGCAAGGGGGAACCAGATGGGTCCCTCGCGGGTCGACCGGGGCCAAGCCTACTCGAAACCCCGTGGGACGTGCCGTCGGTGTGCCACGACCCACATGACGTCGCCATATTTTTCGAGAGTTGTTTGTTCGGATCAGAGGGTCGAACGCGAACAATGCCTGAGTTGCTACACCTGGAGCGGATGACCGACGGGTGCCGGCCTTCCAGGCGCTGATCACAGGCTGCCGACCAACGCCCACGGTCACGATCCGAGTAATGGCAGATCCAGCGACCGGAGAGAATGTGATCGAATTGGCTCGCAAATGGCGGACGTCGCTCGCCGGCACGCTCGCGGCGGCGTTCATAATGGCGTCCACGGGTGTTTCGGCGGCCGATGCAAGCGCAAGCACCGACGCCTCCGACGCCTGCGTGGACGCGGTGACCGAGGCGTCACCGAAGGGCCGTGTCAACGTGACCTGTTACCGGGGAATCGCTACCGTCACCTCGAAGGCGACCGGGCGGTCGAAGACCTACTCCTACGACGAGATGCGCCCCTTCGTCGGTTACGTCGATGGCCTGTACCGGGGCCGCACCGAAGACGATCTGATCTACGGAACAATAGAGAACGGCCAGTGGGTGTTCCGTAGCACCATCTTCGTCCGCGCCATCATCAGTCTCGGCCAGTATCAGCATCAGTGGCTGGAGATCTACTGGAACCAGAAGGACGGCCGCGACGTCAACCTCTCGATCAACGCGCAGATGAAGCGCTACATCTACTGGCCTGGGACCGATGTGGTCGAGGACAGCGTCGTCTACACGACGTCCTACTACTCCAAGGACTACAAGGCGTCCAAGATCCTGTTCACGGAGCATTCCGACCGGCAGATCTTCTACTACAACCTGACCAATATGGTTGTGAAGGATCTCGGGCAAAACGATACGTTCCCCATCATTGGGGACATCCCTGGCCCGTACTTCCAGTGTTACGTCTACGCCGTGTGCTCCTACCCCAATGGGAAGCCGGTAGATCCGTAGAGCACCGCCACGCCGAGTGGGGCCAGGGTGTGCAGAACCGCCCTCCCCACCCGGCGAGGGTGCAAAAGGCCCGCCTTTCGCTGGATGGGGTGCCGGTAAGAGCGCCGTCACCGATCCTGCTGGCTTATTCCGTGCCCGGCAGGGCTGGCGGCTCGTTGGTCGGAGCAGCAGCGGCCGTCTGGGCGTTCCCGGTCGCGGGTGGGGTGTGGAGTGTCGATGCAGCCGAGGTCGTGGCCGAAGGTGCCTGAGCTGACCGCGCAGGTGGCGCGGGCGGTGGCGGTACGGGGCCCGTACCCGTTGGCGATGCGGGTCCGTGACGAGCTGGGCGAGTTGTTCGCGGACGCCGAGTTCGCCGAGGCGTTCGGAGTCAGAGGGCGGCCGGGCTGGTCACCGGGCCAGCTGGCGCTGGTGACGGTGTTGCAGTTCGCCGAGAACCTCACCGCCCGGGCGGCGGCGCATCGGGGGCGGTACGGCATGGACCTGAAGTACGCGCTCGGCCTGGAGCTGGATGATCCCGGGTTCGACGCATCGGTGCTGTCCGAGTTCCGCACGCGACTGGTCGAGCACGGGATGGAGGAGATGGTGCTCGACCTGCTGCTGACCGCGCTCAAGGACCGGGGTCTGGTGAAGGCCGGAGGCAAGCAGCGCACCGACTCCACCCGCGTGCTGGCGGCAGTACGTGATCTGAACAGGCTGGAGCTGGCCGGGGAGACGCTGCGGGCCGCGCTGGAGGCGCTGGCCTGTGCGGCCCCGGCCTGGCTGGCCCGGGCGGTGCCGGTTCGGGAATGGGCCGAACGCTATGGTCCGCGGATTCACTCCTGGCATCCGCCGGCTTCCACGAGCAAGCGGGAGGAGATGGCTCTGGTCTACGGCCGGGACGGTTTCGCGCTGCTGGAGGCAGTGCATACCCCTGATGCCCCGGCGTGGCTGCGCGAACTCCCGGCGGTACAGGTTCTGCGCGCGATGTGGGTGCAGAATTACCACCGCACCGTGTCCGAGGCCGGAGCGGAGGTGAAGCGGCGGGAGAGCAAGGACCTCCCGCCCGGCAGACTGCGGCTGGCCTCTCCGTACGACGCCGACGCGCGCTACGGCCTCAAACAGGGCTCCTGGTGGACCGGCTACAAGGTCCACATCAGTGAGTCCTGCGACGATGCCGATGACCAGGACCCGGCTTCCGGCGGCCAGGCGCTGATCCCTGGAGCCGACGGACCGCCGCCGCGCTTGATCACCGGCATCGCGACCACCGACGCCACGGTGACCGATGCGGAAATGACCGAACCGGTCCATCACATGCTCGCCGCCCGCGATCTCCTGCCCGCCAAGCACTACCTCGACTCCGGTTACGCCTCCGCCGAATTGATCGTGGGCATGAAGAAGAACTTCGGAGTCACCCTGGTCACCCCGGTCCTCATGAACAGCTCACCCCAGGCGCGTGCCGGCGCCGGTTTCGACCGCACCGCGTTCACCATCGACTGGGACAAGCGGCAGGCCACCTGCCCACGCGGGGACACCAGCACCTGGTGGAGCCCCGCCACCCTGCGCGGCACCAAAGCCATCATCATTATCAAGTTCGACAAGGAGACATGCCGCCCCTGCCCGGTGCGCGACCAGTGCACCCGCTCGAAGACCGGCGGCCGGACCCTCTCCCTGCAACCCCGCGAGCTGCAGGAAGTCCTCGACCATGCCCGCCTCCAGCAGGACGACGAGCAGTGGCGAACCAAGTACGCAACCCGCGCGGGCATCGAGGGAACCATCCACCAGGCCGTCGCGGTCACCGGGATAAGACGTGCCCGCTACCTCGGTCTCCAGAAGACCCACCTGGAGCACGTCTTCTACGCCGTCGCACTCAACCTCATCCGCCTCGATGCCTGGTGGACCGGCCACCCGCTCGACCGCACCCGCGTCAGCCACCTCGCCCGACTCGACCTCTCCCTCACCGCGTGACCCCCGAAATGGCTAAAAGGATCGGTGACAGCGTTCTTGCCCACCCTTGCGTCGCTTGCCTGGACTCAACGCATCCCGGGCAGGCGACGGAGCTCGTTGACTTTCAGCAACCGGGCAAGAAGGAGGTACGCCAGGGCTGTCGCGAGCGCCCCGGCAGCCAATGCGACGGCTGTAGGCCACGTTCCATCTCCCAGGCCAGCGCACGCACGCGCTGCGGCCCAGCCCAGCCCGGCAGCCGGGCCCGCGGCGCAAAACAGTTTCACGTAGGTGCGGCGCAGACCGCCGTCGTCGACACGGCCTCCCAGCCGCCTGCGTAGCAGGGACGCGGTGAGCGCGAGGCCAGCCACGTAGGAGAGGGTGTAGGCCCCGGCCATGCCCACCACCGCCCAACGGGCGGGCATCAGCAGATGACAGGCCGTGGCCAAGGCGATGTTCACGCCCGCGATCCACGCCGCCATGAAGAACGGCGTGCGCGTGTCCTCGAAGGCGTAGAAGCCGCGCAGCAGAAGGTACTGGGCAGAGAACGGGATAAGCCCGAGCCCGAAAGCCTGAAGCATGTAGCCCAGCGGGCGGACCGAGGCGGCGTCGGCTGCTCCGTGGGCGAACAGCAGCGAGGAGATCTGCGGGCCCAGGGCGAGGAAGAGGAAGGCGGCAGGCACGATGACCACCCCGCTGATCCGCAGCGCCCGGGACAGATCCGCGCGTAGATCCGGGATGCGTCCCTCGGCGACAGCCCGGCTCATGCGCGGCAACAGGGCCGTAACCAGGGACACGGTCACGATCGACTGCGGCAGCATCCAGATGGTCTGCGCGTAGGTGTAGGCCGAGTAGCCCGCGCCGGCCTGGGGCAGTTCCTGGTCGGCAGCATTGGCGTAGTTCGTGACCACGGTCAGGGCAACCTGGTTGGCCAGGACGAACAGCAGCGTCCACTTCGCCGCGTGGACGCTCTTGCCCAGGCCCGTACCCCGCCAGTCGAACCGCGGCCGGAACCGGAAACCCGTCGCCCGCGCGAACGGGATCAGAGCCAGGGCCTGCACGGCGATGCCAGCTGTCGTCCCGATCCCCAGCAGCCGCACCTGGCCGGCGGTGATGTCCTCAACCTGGTCGGACACCGCCATCAGCCCCAGGTAGGCGGCGAACATGCCGACCAGCACCACATTGTTCAGCACCGGCGTCCACATCATCGCGCCGAACTTCTCGCGGGCGTTCAACACCTGCCCGTAGATGCTGAACAGCCCGTAGAAGAAGATCTGCGGAAGCAGGAACCGGGCGAACGTCACCGTCAGCTCGAACGCCTCATGACTGTCGGGAGTGTCCCGCATGTACAGGCCCACGATCTGCGGCGCCGCCCACACCGCCAGCGCCGTCCCCACGCCCAGCACGCACACCACGAGCGTGACCAACCGCTGCTCGTAGGCCCGCCCGCCGTCGGGCTCCGTCGTCCGGGCCCGCACCAGCTGCGGCACGAGTACAGCGTTGAGCGCGCCACCGATCAGCAGCGTGTACAGGCTCGTCGGCACGGTGTTCGCAGTGTTGTACGTACTGGCCAGCAGGCCCGTTCCCAGCGCCGCGGCCTGTAGCACCTGACGGACCAGCCCCGTCGCCCGTGTTGCCTGGCCAACGAGCATCACAACCGACCATCAACAGAATTGGCCAGCAGGATCGTCACCAGCCGCAAACGGCGGTGATCTTGCGAGGGCGTCACTCGTGTGGGTGAGTCCTGGGCTGTACGGCTGCGGCGGGTGAAGCTCTGCGAGGACGATCGGCGCCGAGTGCATCGCCGCCACCGGTGGCGACCTGAAGGCTTTCGGCACGGCCGACCGCCTCGCGTCCTTCGCGGGCCTCTCACTCGCGCCCCGGGACTCCGGCCGCGTCAGCGGCAGCATGCGCCGCCCGCGCCGCTACCACCGCGGCCTGCTCCGTGCCTTCTACCTCTCCGCGATGGCCAGCCTGAGAACCTGCTCTGCCTCTCAGGCTTACCACGGGCGCAAGCGGAACGAGGGCAGGGGGCACGAGCAGGCCCTACTCGCTCTGGCCCGCCGACGAGCCAACGTCCTGTGGGCCATGCTCCGCGACGGAGAGTGTTACGAGGCCCTGCCAACCGTCACGGCAGCGGCTCAACGTCGTCATTGGGAAGTTCTTTTTCTTCCAGCCTCGAACGGTGTCTCGTACTGAGTCGCTCACCTGGGGATTCGCCGGACGTAGGGGCGGCCTTCGTCTGATCCTGTGCTCCGGCCAAGATGCACGTGATCGCGACGAAGGCCGTGAGGGCGAGCTCTACGAGTGTCTGACCGTCCGGCGCGATGAGTTGTTCGAGTTGATGGACGCGGTGCTGTGTACGGAGGGTGCGGTGAGGTCCCCGGTGGACCTGACGCTGCTGCCTGAGCACCGGCGTGGACACGGAGCGATGCATGGCGGCCTGAACCCCGGCCGGATGGACGTCGGACGGCTGCGGACGGTGCTGGCCGGGCTGTCGCCCCCGCGTTTTGACGGCGGGCGCCTGGTACTGGCGGTCGACGTGTCACCGTGGCTGCGTTCGGACGCACCGTGCTCGGCGGAACGGCTGTTCCGCCACGTCCACGGCCGCGCGAAGACGGCCTCGCAGTTCATCCCCGGCTGGCCCTACTCCTTCGTGGCCGTGCCGGAGCCGGGGGCCACGTCCTAGACCGCGATCCTGGACGCGGTCCGGCTGGGACCTGCAGACGACGCGACCGCCGTCACTGCTGCCCAGCTGCGGGGGGTTGTCGAGCGGCTCATCGCCGTGGGCCAGTGGCAGGCGGGGGACCCGGATATCGTGATCGTCAGCGACGCCGGCCATGACGTCACTCGCCCGGCCTGGGTCCTGCGCGACCGGCCCGTCGAGCTGGTCGGCCGTGTCCTCTCCGACCGCGTCATGCGCCTGCCGAAACCGGTCGGCTGCCCGTGTCGGCGTACACGTGAACGCGCACAGCCGAGTACGGATGAACGTGCCCACCCGCGGGCATGGTCAGGCGTCTTCTTGACCTGAAGCATGATTGAGCTTCTAGCGTGTCACCTACTCGATCATCTGACGATGGGAAACACGCTCGTGATCCTCGTGACCGGAGCCACTGGAAACATAGGCAGTGCCCTGCTGATGGAGCTGCACGCACGCGGTGTCGGGCCGCTGAGAGGGCTTACCCGTGATGCCGCACGGGCCGTCTTCCCCCAAGGGGTCGAGGCTGTGGAGGGCGACTTCGCAGAGCCGGCGTCATTGAAGCCCGCGCTGGAGGGGGTGCGCTCGCTGTTTCTTGTGTCGCGTCTGGGCTCGGACGCCGACATCCTCGAAGCCGCCCGGCAGGCGGGAGTGCAGCACGTCGTGCTGGTGTCGTCCATCACCGTCCAGACCCACCCGCACCTCGGCCCCGCCGACGAGAACCTGGCGGTGGAGCACCTGCTCAAGGAAACCGGTATGGCCTGGACGATCCTGCGGCCGACGCAGTTCGCGTCGAACGCCCTGATGTGGGCTGCGTCCATCCGTGGCCGCGAGACCGTCCGCGCACCGTACGCCGAGACCGCGCTGCCGACCATCCACCCCGCGGACATCGCATCGGTGGCACGGGTGGCACTGACCGAGCCCGGCCACCACGGACGCACGTATGCCTTGACCGGGCCAGAGCCGATAACCGCCCGACAGCAGGTCGAGGCCATCGCGGCAGTACTGGGTCGGGAGGTTCCCTTCGCCGAGATCAGCCGTCGGCAGGCCCACGCGCAGATGGTCGCGGTCTTCGGGGTCGAGGCCGCGGACGCGGTGCTCGACGTCACTGGTGGAGACGTGAACCCCGAGCTGCTGATGGTGCGCGACACGGTTTCTCAGGTCACCGGAACGCCGGCTCGCCCGTTCCTGCAGTGGGCTTCGGAGAACGCCGACGCCTTCCGTTGAATCGCCAGGGCCCGAGCACGTTCATCCGTACCCAGGTGCGCATTTTCAGGAGTACACCGACACCTCCCCGAAGTCCACCTCGGCATCCGCCCCAGGCGCGTTGCGCCGGACCAGGAAACCCCGACCAGTACCCCGCCCTCCGTGGCAATCACCTGGCGGCTGGCGGTGACGAAGTCCCGCACCGTGGTGTAAGGAAGCGTGACGCCGAACTCTTCCTGAAGCCGCGTACCGATCCGCTCCGCGGTGTGCCGCTGCTTGCACGGCGCTTCAAGATCAGCCCGCAGCCACTCGTCGACCGTCTTCTTGTACGGCTCCATCCGCGACGAGGCCCGCGTCGGCCGCTTGCGCGGCTTCGGCACCGGCGAGCCAGTGCCTCTCGTACCAGACGCCGGTGGACGCCGTACTTCTTCGACAACGCCCGGATCGACAGCTGCTGCCAGTTGTCGCGGCAGATCCGGTCGAACAGTTCTCGCTTGGAAAAGACATCCACAGCACCCACCCTCGGCGGACCACACCCACCGTTCCACCGCAAGGCCCAAGGTGGGGCCACTTCACCTCGCCACTACCCCCAAGTACCTCCGAACGCCCCTTTTCAGCGGGCCAGTTGGAGTCGCCTCGGTGGGGCCGAAAGAAGCCGTCCCAACCACCTTCGCCTGCCCCTGTACCGCCTCCCAGCGTTCGTCGGTGGACTTCGCCCCGCAGTCAGCGCAGACGGGGCGGCGGGCTTCGCGCTCGGCTGCCTTCTTCGCCCTCTGCCCCTGAGCTGCTCGCCGCGCCTGTGCCTGGTACTCCTCCTGCCGGGCCCTGGCCTCTTCCCGGTCGCGGGCACCGGCCGTCTCGCGCCGGGGATTGCCGATCGCTTCCCAACGGGATGACACCTCAACGCTCCGGATGTGATCGCGGATCGGGTCGGCCCTCTTTCATGCGCAGGATCAAGGTGACCGCGTCCTCCGGACGTGTTCCGGGGGTCAGGACCTCCTGCAGGAGAAGGCCGCGTATCGCGGCAACAGTGACGGCGGCCACATTTCGCGCCTCCTCCGTGCCGAGTCCTTCACGTTCCGCGAGTGAGGACAGCATCACGGTCAGGTCGCCGATCGACTCCACGAACTCACAGAAGTCCCCGGGGCTGTACGCGGCCAGTCCGACGACGTGGAAGAAGCCCCGGAAACGCGGCAGCTGTTCCGGCCGGGTGTACGTACGCCAGATCGCCGCGACGAGATCGTCGAAGGTGCCCTTCTGGGCGGCCTGCAAAAGCGCCTCGTTGTCACGGGATCGCTGCGCCGTGAGCATGGCGGCCAGGACGCCTGAGAGCGACCCGAAGTGGTAACGCAACAGTGCGTGGCTGGTCTCGATCCGGGCGGCGACCTCACGGAGCGACATCTCCGGCGAGGGAAGGGCCTCGCCGAAGGCATCTAGAAGCCGTGCCAGGAGCCGCTCGCGCGGCGCGCTGCCCTTGCGTTCTGAAGTTGACAGAATCACTCCTACGGTTTATCCATTGGAAAAGAATCATAGGCGGTCGCATGCTGTTCTGCATACGGACGCAGTCAGCTCGCAACGGCGGAGGATCGACCTTGGGACCTGCTCAGGCAGTCACGCGGCGTCCGCCGATGGATCGGAGCGCGGTCCCAGCAACCTCGGCGTCACCTTTGAGGACGGCCGCCTCACCCAGCCCGGTGCCTCCAGTGCGGCGCGCAGACAGACCTCGTCCCCCGGAACGGCAACCTCGCCGAAGACCCGGAACTGCTCTCGACCCCATCAACGCCGTCCTCGTCATCCAGGCCGACCCCATCGTGAAGGACCTCAGATGAGCACCATGTGGCAAGGTTGCCTCGCCCACACCGACTATTTCGAGATGCGCTCCAGCGGTGGGCACGACTACGGCGTGTGGGTCACCACGCCACCGAACTACGACCCTGCCGCGGCGCAAGCGCCTGTCGTGTACGTCCTCGACGGCAACTGGGCCGTGGGCATGACCGCCCCGCTCATAGTCACGCAGCTGGACCCCATGCAGTCGATCCTGCCCTACGTCCAAGTCAGCGTGGGTTACGCGGGCGAGGAAGCAGAGCACTGGGAACGGCTGCGCAACCGCGATCTCGTACCCCCGGGCGAGCCCATCGCGAAGGAGTACGTCGATGCGGTGGACATGGGGGTCGAAACAGGGACGATGACGCGCGAGCAAGCCGATGCCTACCTCGCTGAACTGAGCGACAGCCGCGGGGATATGTTCCTGAACTTCCTTACCGACGACCTGCACCCGCGGATCGAACGCGACTACGGTACAGCCCCGGGCGGTCACGGCCTCTTCGGCTACTCCTACGGCGGACTCTTCAGTCTCTACGCCTGGCTCACCAACAGCACCTTCTTCGAGAGCATCGGCGCGGGTAGCCCCGGCATTGTCAGTGCGGACAGTCAGGTCTTCGCCCGCCTTCAAGCCATGGGTGACACCCTGCCTGACACCAAGCTTCACGTGACCTTCAACGACCGGGAGATCCTCGGAGACTTGGCGGTCTACCAGAATCTCGCGAAGAACACGGCCACGTTCCTCCACCGCCTCAGCGCACGCAACGGTTCTGTCACCAGCGCACTCATGCACGAAACGCACGTGACCGGGCTGCAGGCGTCGTTCCTCAGCTACCTCAGGACCTGCCGTGGCCGATAGCTGCCTGCTCGCGGCCGTCGTCATGGGCCAAGAGGTGCGCTGCCTCCTCCGACAGGCTCTGTGCGAGACCCCGGGCCCTGTACGGGCCCGGGGACCGGTCGGAGCCTGGAGCCGGTCGCCGTCACGCGCGGAGTTCGGTCCGTAGCGCTCGATGAGGTCGCAGGTGCAGATCACGCGGCCATGGCGTGTCCTGTCGCTCTCCTCACGGCGGTGCTGCCTACGCCCAGCGAGCAGTCAGCTTCAGGGCAGCGACCGCTGAACGATGACCAGGCGCTCCACCACGACGTTCGGCTTCAGCTTCACGCACCTGAACGCGGACTTGGGGTACTGCTGGCTGTGTGCGCCGACTTGGCCGCGCACAGCAAGTAACCGTGAGGACTCTCTTCTGAGCCATTCGACGGGAAGCCGGACTCCGGTGCGGGAGCGGTGCGCACCAGGTGCGCGGCATCGGGTCCGTTCAGTGGCCGGCTTCCCGGGCGCGGTACGGTCCGGGCTCCTGCGGGCGGCGCGCCTGCTGATCGTCCTGGCGCGCCGGTGCGGCTTCTCGGCATCGTCGCGGTGCGCGGAGCGGTCCATCGTCGTACGGGCCCGGTCAACACCGTGCTCCGGCACGCAAACGCCGCACGCCGGCAGGACACCATTCGCGACAACCGGCCCCGACCCAGCAGGCTGGACCCCTGCAAGCCCTACCTGGAGCGACGGTTTGCCGCAGGATTCACCAGCGTCACCCACCTCCACAGTGAACTTGTTGCCGACAACGCCTCCGTCACCCACCAGATGGTCCGCGCCCACATCGCCACCCTCCGCAGGACGCCGGCCGGCGCCCCATCCCAGCCGCCGACGGTGCGCCAGGTGACCGGCTGGCTCACCCGACACCCCACCGCGCCGAGCGAGGGCGACCGCGCCGGGCTGAAGGATGTCCTGGTGCGCTGCCCCGAACTGGACCCGGCCGCTGGGCACGTCCGCAACTTCGGCGAGATACTCAACAACCGTCCGGGTGCCACGC
This sequence comes from Streptomyces beigongshangae, assembly GCF_019710745.1. GTDB lineage: Bacteria > Actinomycetota > Actinomycetes > Streptomycetales > Streptomycetaceae > Streptomyces > Streptomyces beigongshangae. Next base: position 58,756 of record NZ_JAHKJW010000010.1, on the reverse strand, counting down.
TCCCTGCCCGGATCGACTCGGTCGACGCCAGCCAACCACCTGGCCTCACCGGTTTCGCACTCCACCTGCTACGGGACCTCGACGCCGTGGCAGCGGGGCTCACCCTGGACTGGAGCTCCGGCAGCATCGAGGGATCCGTCAACCGCATCAAGAAGATCAGGAGACAGCTCTATGGGCGAGCCGGATTCGAACTGCTCCGCAAAGTTGATCCTGCTTCAGTAGCCGTCCACAACCGCTCTCCCGGGTCTGTGGCAGTGCGGAGAAAGACGTCGCTCGTGTGTTACCGACCCTGACATGATCGATGACATGAAGGTACTTGTGATCGGAGCGACAGGCACGATCGGCAGCGCTGTCGTCAGCGCGTTAGAGGCTTCTCATCAGGTGATCAAGGGGTCCCGCAGGGGGCCGGTGAAGGTGGATATGGAAGACCCGTCTTCCTTGGACGCACTCTTCGATGAGGTGCCGGATCTCGACGCTGTGGTGTGCTGCGCCGCCAGCGGCCCGCTGGTGGACCTGGAGTCAGCGGCGGATGAAGAGATCGTGACTGGAGTACAGGGCAAGCTGCTGGGGCAGGTCGCGCTGGTGCAACGAGCTGTGCGCCGGCTGCGCGATGGCGGCTCCATCACTCTGACCGGGGGCACCTTCTCCACCCCGCTGGCCGGCGGTTCGCTGGGGGCTCTCGTCAACACCGGCCTGGAAGGCTTCGTCCGCAACGCGGCCAGCGAGCTGCCGCGAAGGCTTCGCATCAATCTCATCAGCCCTGGGTGGATCAAGGAAACCCTGGAAAGCATGGGCGCAGACGGGAGCGAGGGAACTCCTGTCTCCGAGGTGGCCCGGGCGTATGTGACAACGGTGGAAGGCACCGCGCAAGGCCAGACCATACGTCCGTAACCGTCAGGAGAGGCCGGCCCGTCGCCATCGAGGGCGACGGGCCAGCGACCTGAGTGCGGGATAGCCGAACCCCTGCCTCACAGGGCAATACGGCTAGGGCGTGTTTTAGGTAGCGGGTGAGTCTTGGGCGGAGAGTTCTACGGCCAGTTCCATACAGCGCAGGCGGGCTGGGGAGAAGTCGTAGGGCATCTTGCCGATGGCTTCGAACACGCTCGTGGAGTCAGTCTCCCGCCCGCCGGAGCTGGGATCGGCCTCGTCCTCGCCCTCATGGGCGGGAGCAGGGTGCAAAGCGTCCCAGGCGTCGAAGAGGGCATCGTCGTCCTTTTCCAGACCGGACTTCTCGATGACGGCGTGCAGGGCGCTTTCGAAGGCGTGCCGTTCGGCGGCCACCTGGGCCACGCGCGGATCATCGACGGCGACACTGTCATCGAGTGCCTCCTCGGCGTCATCGATGCGGTCGGAGTCCTCCCGCAGAGCGGGGTGCGTGGCCAGGACGACGAAGCGGGTGGCCTGGACGGCCGCGCCGAGCGGGCCGAAGATCCGCTCAGTGACCAGCAGGCTGTCCAGGTCCGCCTGACGCAGGGAGCCCTCGGGCAGGCTCTTGAGGCGTTCGGTGACGAAGTCGGAGAGCAGACCCATCCGGCTGCCTTCGGTGCGCATCCGCTGCACGGCGGTCCGCTGCCGCCGCACTTCTGCTTCCTGCTCGGCGAGGGTTTCCTCCAACCGCTCCAGGATGACCTGGATACCGTCTCCGCTGTCCGCACCGGCGGAAGCCGTGCCGGTGGTAAAGGCGTCACGGATGTCGTCCAGGGCGATCCCGGCGTCGGCCATCTTGCGAATCCACAGCAGCCGGATCATGTCTTCGTAGCCGTAGCGGCGGCGGTCATCGCCGCCCCGCTCAGGCTCGGGGAGCAGGCCGATCTCGTGGTAATGACGGATCGCCCGCGGCGTGGTGCCGGCGAAGGCCGCCGCGTCACCGATCTTGACCTGGCGAGGTGGCATGAAGGACGAATGCATGAGCAGGGATCTTTCCTCAAGGGATCGGGACGTAAGTCCACCGGACCACATGCCGCTACGGAAGGTGCAACCCCATACGCACCGCCCCGCGCCGATGCCAGGAAATGCGCCCTTCCTCCGTAATGAGCGCAGGGCCGTCCCTTCCTGCTGGGGCATCCGCACGACGGCACGCTGAGGGTTCGCAGCCACTGATGAATCGCCGCGACCTGAACCGTCGCCTCGAACCGAACCGCGAGTTTGTCGAACCGGGTAGGAGGGTGCGTCATCAGCGACAACGTCACCCCGTCCACCGGCACCCCCTCACACAGCACCTCACACAAACGCCCCGGCACCTCCCGTGCATCACCGCCGGCGGCGGCCAGAACACGACCGGCCAACCCGTACCGAGACGACAACCCCATCCGCCTCCCCGACTCCCGGGGACCCTCGGGCCGGTTACCCGCCACACACCGCCACCACCCCACCGCCGCATGCGTCCGCCTATCGCCCGACGCGCGACACAGCGCGACGGCATCCTCCCGGAACTCCTCCGAATACGGAGACTTCCGTCCTACCTGGACATCCCTCCCTGGACCATCAAGATCCAAGTGTCTCCGGTGTCCAAAACCCGGGGTCAAGGCCCGGCCTCCTCAAAAACGTCTGCCGACGCGCCCGGAGCGGTTCGCTCCGGGCAGGGATCAGCCCTCTCCACCGGCCCCGGAGCGGTTCAGTCCGCGTCCTTGGGTTGCCTGTTCCTCGCGTTCCGCCCCAGCACGTGACCAGGAAGGCGGGCAGTCGTTGAGCAGGAGGTGAACGGCCTGCTGCTGACACGTGCCGCTGTCTGCCTGTCCGTGCTGGTCACCGTCCAGGCGGTGATGGTCTCGGTGGCCGGGGCCGGAGGTGTGGGTGATCTCCTTTCTCCTGCCCTGGGCAACGGCTGCGGCAACCACGGCCGCGCCGGCGCCGGTGCCATCTCGCACGCCCATGGTGGTACTGCAGGCGGCAGCGGCCTCGGTATTCCCCTCACCGGATCACTCAACCACTGCGGCGGCGCCGACCTGCCCAACCCACAGACGGCTCAGGGCCTCTTGGACGGGGTCGTCCGGCCCTACGGCTACTACTCCAGTGAGGGGCACAGCACGCAGTCCGCCCAGAATCAGGACGCGCTCTTCACGCCGTTGCAGGGCGGCGTCACCTGTATCGGCCTGCTCAGCGCGACGTTGCCGCTGAACCCTTGTCCTGTCGTGTAGAAAGCAGGCCAGGTGCTCGCTGTGCCTTGCCCTGGCCGGCGGCCGCGGCAGCCCGCGTGCCGATGGGAAAGCCACCGCCCCGGCCGGGCGGCGCCGGGTGAACCGGTGCAGACACCGTGTGCGACGCGAAGCCGCACCACTCCGGGGGGAGGGGAAAACTCCGCCCTCGACAAGTGATCAGTGCGGACCGGCCGCCAGGATCCGTCCTGCCCCTGGCGGCCGCGGACGGGTCCTTCGCCGTCCTGCTGACGCCCGGCCAACGCCATGGCAGCGACTGGGCGGCCGACCGAGTCCGCTTCACCGGGGCGTGGCCGGAGAGTTCCTTTCCGCGGTCCCAGGTGAGGGTTTTGCGTAGCTGCTCAGGCAACTGCGTCATCGAGGCGGTGAGCGCTGTGTTCATCGCGATCGCGCCATAGCCCCCGAGCGAGGTGCCGTTTTCCACGGGCGGATTCTCGCCATCGCTGGTCTTCAGACTCCAGTCCGCCGTGGCCACGTCGCACACCTCCGAGATCGAAGTGTTGCGACGACCGGTTGAATTCACCCTGGCAGCCGCGACCGGCATGATGAATGAGCCTGTCCGGCTCGATCTCGCGACTGGCGGGAGCGTACTCCAGCGTCGTCAGGACCAGCTCGGCGTCCGCGCGGGCGGAGGTCTCCCAGGCGACGACCCGGCGGGAGAAGGCGTGGCGGATCGCCGAGAGCCACAGCGGGCCCCCGCTGGTCGAGATCATCGTCAGGTCGGTGACCCACAACCGGTTCGGCGCCGGGGCCGTGAAGTCCCGGTTCACCAGGCCCGGGGCGGGGGTGGCCCTGGGATCGCGGCGCGTGAAGCCCTTGCGGCGTGGACTCACACCTGCGATGTCGGTCTCGCGCATCAGGCGCTCGACCCGCTTGCGGCCCACCTGGGCGCCCGCGCGGCTGAGGGTGGCGTGCACGCGTGGCGAGCCGTAGTTGCCGCCGGATTCCGCGTGGATCTCCTTGATCCTCCCGGTCAGCTCGGCATCGCGGCGCCGGCGTTCGCACGGCTCCTTCCCGGCACGGCGCCAGCGGTAGTAGGTGGAGGAGGGGATGTGCAGTTCCCGAAGTACACCGCGAAAAACGCCGAGGCCGTCCGCAGGACGTCGTTGGCCCGCTTGAGCTGGACGTTCTCCCTGCGCAGGGCGACGGGCTCGGTCCGTTCATCAGTGGTCAGCCGGTCGTCGCGTTCACCGGCCTCCGCCTCGGCCTGCCGGATCCAGCCGCGCAGAGCCTCGGGAGGCACCCCGAGATCGACAGCCAACTTCTTGATCTGGGACCCCGGCTCGGCGGTGCGGTACATCCGCACCGCACCGCACGCTCACGCGACTCAGGCGAGTACTTCCGGGGTGCGGCCATGGGCACTGGTCCTTTCACGAACCCCATCCGACCCGCTGTCAGCACCTTCCGCATCCCGGGGGAACCTCAGACCGGGCTGCAACTGTGTCGTCGGTGCCGGGCCGGATCGCGGCCGGCCAGTGACGGTGGGGCGTCTCATGGGCAGTTGTGGCTGCCCACAACGCGATGGCGATGAAGAGCAACTGCTCGGGAATCCTGAACCACAAGGGCGTGGCGGGGTCGCCGTTGAGCGGGATGTTCTCGATGGCGGCGTAGATATTGGCTGGGAGCATCAGGACGAAGAGCACCGCCAGTCCGATCCCGGCCACCGGGCGTGTCACCGCACGGACGAGCCCGGCAGCGCCGAGCAGTTCCAGTAAACCGGTCACGTAGACCATCACCCGGGGAAGTGGAACGGAGGGCGGGACCATGGCTGCCAAGTCGTCGCGGCTGGGCATCACGCTGACGCTTGGCGGGGTGAAGTGCGCGGTCGCGGTAGCAACGAGCATGACAGCGAGACCATGTACGACGCTGGCTCGCCAGGTTGCGAACCGGCTGATGCCCAGCCTGCCGAGGAGACGAAATCCCACGGTCGGGCCGATGAGAAGCATGAGAGTTCCGAACATGAGAGTCCTCCGGTAGGGACAAGACACGCAGGACGAGCGGCGATGGTCGTGCACATCGCCCGGTTCGGCTGCGGGCGCATGCCAGGTGTTGCACGTACATGCGGGGAGGGGGCCCGGCGGAAACGGCCCGGCGTTCCTCGGGCACGATCTCCGGGATGGCGCTCGTCGTAATGTTCAACTGGCGGTGAAGAACAGGCCGGCTCCGTACGCGTGGCGTGCGGAGATGAAGAACCCGTCACCGGCCGGCCGGGTCATCGTGCCGTTGCTTTCGACGATCTTGCGGGCGTCGTCGACATCGTCGACCAAGATGGTCATGGCCGCCAGGTACGAGGAGGCCGGGACCGGTTCACCGGGCAGTACCTCTTCGGCGTCCGACGCGCGGACGAACTGCAACCGCGCAGCCGCCGCATAGAGCGTGGTGAGGGGGCCTTCACGTCTGGGGGCCACCTGCAGAATGCGGGTGTACCGGTTGGTGATCGCATCGAACTCGGAATCGGCGGCCACTATCAATACGGCGCCGAGACCACGGGCGCCGTTCGGGTGGCTGAGATAGCGCGGCTGGTGCACGTACCGGCGGGTGAGGTGCTGGGCGATCCCCACGTAGCCCTCCGGGGTCGAGCGCGGCTCGAGGTGAACGGCGCGGGCACGAACCGTGCGCGGCCCCTCCTCGGTGTCGACGTCGCGCTCCAGATCCAGCACACCTGAGGTGCGCAAGCCGGCGCCGGCCAAGCTGCGGTGTGTGGCTTCGGCGTCACCGGTGTCGAGGTTGATCAGCCGGAAGCCCTCGTATTCGTCGGCCATCGCCTTGGTGTGCCAGGGATCGGGCGCCGATTCCTCGACGATGCCAAGGAGTTCGATGTAGGACCCGCCGAACAGTGCGCAGCGGTTGGCGGTGCAGCCGGGCACCGGTGCTTCGCCGGGCCGCCCGGCCAGCAGGTGCCGCGAGCGGGGGCTGAGGGTGAATCCGAAGGAGGCATAGGCCCGCTCCAGCCCGTCGAGGTCGCGGGTCAGGACTCCGGTGTGATGGATGCCTTGGATGTCGCCTGTCATGGGGTCGATGCTTCACCGACCGCCGGTCCCGGCTCACCAACTGCCGCTCCCACGCCGCTATCCGACATCGACTTACACTGGCCTGGTGCATTCGGTCACGCTGGACGTACTAGATCTGCGGCTCCTGCACGCTCTCCAACTCGACGGGCGCGCCGCCTTCAGCAGGATCGCCGACGTCCTGAGTGTTTCCGACCGCACCGTGGCCCGCCGCTTCAGCAGGCTCCGTACCACGGGAATCGCCCGCGTGGCCGGTGTGACCGACAGCCACCGCACCGGCCATGCCGAATGGCTGGTGCGCCTGCGTGTCCTGCCTCCCGGCATCGCTGCGCTCGCCCGCGCGTTGGCCCGGCGCTCCGACACCGCCTGGGTGACCACTGCTTCCAGCAGCACAGAGATCGTCTGTATCTTCCGCGTCGCTGAAGGAGGACCGGCGCCCCTGGGTGTGTTGGGCCGCCTTCCACAGGTCACGCAGGTCGACGCGCAACGGCTGTTGCGCCCGGTGATGGACCACCGCTGGATCGGCCGGACCTCGGCTCTCACCGACGAGCAGATCGCCACACTGAGGCCGGCCGCCATCGCGGACACCACTCCGGTCCCCCTGACCGATCTCGACCGTCGCCTGCTGCCCGCCCTCGCCGCAGACGGCCGTGCCGCCTACCCTGATCTCGCCCGGCAGGTCGGCTGGTCGGAATCCGCCGTCCGTCGCCGCCTGGATGAACTCCGCCGGTCAGGCGCTCTCCAGTTCGACGTTGAGGTTGACTCGGGTCTGTTCGGCTTCTCCGTGCAATGTCTGCTCTGGTTGACCGTCACGCCCGCCCGGCTCGGCAGTGTCGCCCGGACGCTGGCTGGTGATCCTGAAGCGGCCTTCGTCGGCAGCACGACCGGCCCCCACAACCTGGTTGCCATCGCTGTCTGCCAAGACGCCAATGCCCTCCACACCTACCTCGCCGACCGCATCGGCTCACTCGACGGTGTCGACCGCACGGAAACGGTGTTGATCACCGCCTACGTCAAACGAGCCGCTCCGCCATCGGGCGTGTGAGTGACTGAACACCTGTGAGGTGGTGGTCGCGGCAAGGTGCGTCCCTGTTCGCGCCATCCCCCTCACATACTTGAGCAACTCAGTGCACTGCAATGGTACTTGCAGCTCCAACAGGCCGTTCGCGGTGGTGACAGCTAGGAGTTGCCCGTCGACCGGGGCGACAGACCACACCTCAGCTCCCATCTGTGCACGTGCCCGCGGCTCCGCTTCGTCTGGGGCGTGGAGCAGTAGTTGCTCGTCCCGGGTAGCCACAGCAAGGAGATCGCGGACTCCTGTTCCGACAAATCCGATCAAGCGCACACCTCGGGCGTGTGGGAGGTCCGGCTGCCGTGTTCGCCCACGGCCGGCAAGATTCCGTACGGTGACGCGGATACCGCCGTCCGAGTGGGCAACCGTCGGCTTGCCCTGCCAGACGCCGAGGTCGGAGATCCGGAGGGGCTCGCGTGGGGAGTCCGGGGGCCACGACCAATCAGCTTTGTCGAGCGGATACCTGATGACGCGGATGCCTTCCGCAGTGTCGGGAGAGGTGATCCGCAGGACTCCTCCGGCCCCTGCCACGCACAGCAAATCCGTAGGAATCCAGCGGCACGGTGATCCGGTTGACCGTGGCGAAGCTGCCCAGCGGAACCGAACAAGCTCACCCCCGCCCGGGTCCGCCGGGGGTTCAGGAACCTGCACGCACGGACGGGCACACGGCCCGTGCACCGAAACCCACCCGACCGGGCCCCGGCCGCCCACCCGGCTCGAGGAACCAGCAGCCCGCCACCCGCCAGGACGTCGGACGCGTCCTCGCCACCGGCGGGCCCTGCACTCGGCCCGCACACCACAAGGTCGGCACCAAGCCCCGGCGCACTGGATGAACGTCAAGCCTAGACTCTGACGATGCTCGAGGTCCTCGACGACCTGGACGTGCTGTCCCGCCCACACCTCGACCTCAGTGCCTGGCAGCTCTCGCGGAACACCGACCTCCCCGTCGGGGGTGTCGGCAACGTCATGACCCGCGACAGGAGGGAGGTCGGGAACTGAGCGGCGGTGGCCGCGAGCCCCACCAGGAAGATCGCCTTGGTGTCCGCTTTCGCGCCCGCCTCCGACTGCCGCGCCGGACGCGCCGCGAGTTCACTGTCGATCAGTTCCAGAGTCTGTTCCTGATCCTTGAGTTCCTGCGGCGTCGTCCCCGGAGGCGGGACTGGTGTGGCGGCCACCTGCCGATGACGCCACACGCCTGTGACACTCCCTGCCGGGCAGGGCGGAGCGGTTCAAGGGCCGCGTGCGGGAAGGCCGGCCAGACCGGTGTCGAGCATGACGCGGTCGGCGATCACCTTCAGGGTGCTGTCGGCGCTCTCTCCTGCGTACCGACGACCCGGCCCGCATGCCCGCACCCGGCAGCGGCCGGGCAGACGCTTGAGTGCCCGAGGGGATCAGCTGCGCTGAGGAACGTCGGCAGGCGCCACCGGCGGGCACGACGAGGCGCAGGGTTCCCCACCCACCCCGGCTGCCCACCCGGCAGAGGCCGGTATCCCTCGGACGGCGTCCGGTCCCGCGCCCGCCGCTGTGCCGTGCGCACCTCCGCACGCGCGGGAGCGCCTTCACTTCGTCACGAGGAGTGCCCAGACGCCTTTGCCCCGCGGTGCTGCGGCGGATCCCAGCAGGTCGTATCCCCAGCGGCGGCCGGTGAGGTCTTCGATGAGGAGCAGTCCCCGGCCCGAGTCGTCGTGCGCGGCCGGTGTCCGCGAGCGGGGCACACGGTTGGGAGCGCGGTCGACATTCTTGCTGTTCAGAGGCACTTTCTGCTTACCTGCCCACCCGTCGGACAGCCCGCTTCATGAAAGCGCGAGGCTAGTCGGACACGGGTGTCGGCTGCTCATCCGCCCACTCGGCGAAGGTGGTGACCGGGATGCCCAACTCCCGGGCAAACTCGGGCCGGGCGGGCTGGAGGACCGCGTTGTTCCACTCGTGTCCGGCCCCCCACGCCGGCATGCCCGCGCCGAGGGCCTCTTCCAGGCTCATGGAGGGTGCGGTCACGGGCACGCCCCAGGCGGCGGACAAGGTCTGCGCGATCTGCTCCATCGTGCGCAGGTCACCGGCCAGTTCCAGTTCCACCTGGTGGAACCGGTCGGGCTCTCGAAGGGCGTGCGACGCAGCCGTGCCGATGTCCCGCACGGCCACCAGGGCCAGTTCGGTGTCCGGTTTCAGTACCGTCAGCAGTCCGCCGCCGGGCTTCTTGGGCGCCAGCAGGGGCAGGTTCTCCATGAAGAAGGCGGGCTTGATCACCGTCCAGCGGGCAAAACCCGCACCACGCACCGCCTCCGTGATCGCCTGCTTGGTGTGGAAGTAGTCCGCCATCGCCGCCCAGCGTCCCTCGTCCCAGCCGGCGGACCGGGTGTGTTCACCGACTCCACTGGTCGAGGACTGTACGAACTGCTGTACTCCTGCGGCCTTCGCCGCGTCCACCAGGTTGGTGGCCTGGGCGAGTTCGCTCGCGAAGTCCACGCCGGTCTCGGTCATGGGCGGCATCTGCACCGAGAACACCGCGCGGACTCCCTCGACCGCCGGGCCGAGGGAGTCCCGGTCGGTAAGATCCGCCCGCACCAGCTCGGCACCCAGCGCCTTGATCGCTTGGGCGGGCTTCGACCGCGGATCGCGTACGAGCGCACGTACGGGCACCTCGGCGGCCAGAAGTGCGCGAGCCGTGGCCCCGCCTTGTTGGCCGGTGGCTCCGGTGACCAGGACTGTACCGCTGTTGATGGGCATGGTTGCCGCTCCTCCCGGATCGGAGAGACAAAACGGCAGGGCCCGCCGCTTCGTGTGCGGCTAAGATATGGCGGGGCCCGCCGTTTAGCAATGAGGAGATCATGACCGGTCAGCGCTCGGATGCCCGACGCAACTATCAGCGCATCCTCGCCGTCGCCGAAGCCGAGGTCGCCGCGCACGGCGCCGAGGCATCCCAGGAGCAGATCGCCCGCACCGCAGGCGTCGGTTCGGCGACCGTGCGCCGTCACTTCCCCACCCGCCGCGCCCTGCTCGAAGCCGTCTTCCAGGAGCGCATCGAGGCCCTGTGCGAGCGCGCCCACCGGCTGAGTGCGACCGAGGACGGCCGCACCGCACTCCTGGAGTGGCTCCACGCCTTCGTCCTCCACACCGTCTCAGCCCGTGGATTCGCCCATGTCCTCAGCTACGAACCCCCCAGCGAAAAACCCTCCCCGAACAGCTGTGGCAGCAGAATCGAAGCAGCCGGGACCCCCCTGCTCCAGCGGGCCATTCGCGACAGGACGGTTGCACCGCACGTCACCTTTCACGACCTGCTGACCCTCTCCGTCGGCATCGCCCTGGCCACCGAGCACCACACGGACCCCGATACCCAGGCCGACCGCCTCTTCCGTCTCGCTGTGGAAGGGCTCAGCCCTGAACCGGGCACAGCCGGAAAAGCCGCGCCGTGACACCGCTGATCATGTAGCGGGAGACCCGCCGCTGACCGCGTCGAGGCCCCGCAGCCACCGACGGGTGTCCTGCGCACCGTGACGACGGCTCCCGCACTCGCGGCCAGTGAGCGCGGGGGCCGTGGGCGCTGGCGTCCGTCACTGCCCCTCGTCCGTCAGACGGGGAGGGCGTCGATCGCGGCCTGCCGCGGGTCCGCCGCCGGTGGAGGCGTTGACCAGGATGTGCGGGGATCCGGCGTCCAGGTCGACGGAGACGAGCTGCCCGCCGACGCCGAACCCGATGATCGGCGCGGACTCCTTGGCCTTGGCCACCGCCTCCCGCGTCCTGGGGTCCTTGAAGACGGCCTTGACCGGGGGCTTGCGGGTCCTCTTCACCAGCACGTACGGCGTGCGGCCCTCTGGGTACCAGGAGAACGTGACGCCTTCCAGGGCGAGCTTCTGGGTGATGAGGTCGGCGACGACGTCGCGGGAGAAGCCCAGTTGGGCAGCACAGGCTCCTGTCAGCTGCGGTGACCGACGAAGCCGTTGCCTTTCTTGTCGTTGGCCTTCTTCGTGCCGGCCTGGATTCCGGCACCGTCGGCTGTCTCAGCAGGTGCCGCTGCCGGTGCCGGGTGCGCCGGGTGCGCCGTTGCCGACGCCGCCGAGCCCGCCGTCGCCGCCCGGGCCGCAGTGTCCGACCAGGCCGGTGCCGGTGGCCGCTCCGCCGTTGCCGCCCCCTCCGCCGGCCCCGCCGGTGCCGGTGAGGCCGCTGTTGCCGCCGTTGCCGCCCCTTGCGCCGGCCCCACCATTGTTGTTGCTGCCGGTCGCCGCGCCGCCCGCACCGCCCTGACCGCCGGCCCCGCCGGTGCCGACCGTGGAGTTGCCGCCGAGCCCGCCCAGGCCACCCATGGCGCCGGCGCTGCCGGTGGAACTCCCGGCCCCGCCGGCTCCCCCGATGCCTCCGGCCCCGCCGTCCCCGCCGTCCGGGCCCGAGTTGCCGCCGTTGCCACCGGCACCGCCGATGCCTGTCGTGCCCGCGCCGCCGACGCCGCCGTTGCCGCCGGCACCGCCCGCACCGCCGCCCCATCCGGCTCCGCCGTTGCCGCCCCTCCCGCCGGCACAGCCGGGAGCACCGTTGCCCCCGTCGGTACCGGGCCAGCCGGCCGGGTGGGTCGGGGTTCCGTCGGCGCCGTTGAGGCCGGTGGCACCGGAGCAGGCGGCACCAGTGGCCGCGCCCGCGGCAGGTCGTCGTTCTTCGTTCATGACGCAATCTCCTTGACGAAGGATCGGGTCAGGCTCACTGAATACCCGTGACGGAGCAATGTGTCAGCCACCAGAATTTCCGGCACCCCAGGCGTCCGTTTTCCCAGCCATGATTCCCGACAGGGACCGTCGGCTTTTCACGTCACCCCATTCCGGATATTCTCACGCTAATGTAGGTACGGCAGGTAATCCAGATGCCGGACATTTTGGAATTTAAGTCTTATTATCTAATTATGCGGTGCCCGTTTCAGTGGCTGTAATCGCACCGCCCGTTGTCCAGGGTCTCGACTTCGGCGGCGGCGTCGGGAAGTTCGGCCAGGAAGCCGAGCGGCCGGGTGGGGCTCCCGGTCAGTCCACCCTCCGCCCGCGAGAACGCGGACAGGCTGCGGGAACGCGGACAGGCGGCACGCCGTGAGGGCCGAGCAGCCGTACGGGCAGGGAGCGGATGGTGATGGCGTAGTACAGGGCGGCGGTGATTTCGTGCATCAGGCTGGTGTGGATTCCTGCGACCGGCACACTCGGCCGCTGGGTGCGGATCACGTCGTCGTACAGAGTCCCCCGCGGCGGGATGCACCGGGCGGGTTCACCGGTGTCGACACTGCCCGCCGCCCCCAGCCGTACCACCGAACCACCGGTGAAACCGGTGATCACGAACGACACGGCGGCGGCCCCCAGACGCTCTCTGAGCATGCGCGCCACCACATCCAGCGACTCCGCCGCCGCCGCCGACGTCCCTGCCAAGGTCATCGCCTCAGCCCCGCCGCCCCGTGCACCATCAGCGCTCGGCTCACCGTCCCCACCGTCTCCGTCCGGCCCGTCCGGCCCGTCCGGCCCGTCCACGGTCACGGCAACTCCTCGCTGCTCACTGCCCGCCAGTGCCCCGCGCATGGCGCACGGCCTGCCCATGATTCTTCTGCCGGGGACATCCGGTGTATCGGATTCCGGACGCTTCGTCGCTCCAGAGAGTTCCCCGGCGGAAGGGGCGCCCGGGGGCGCGGGAGCGGAGCGGCTGGAAGGACTCGCAATGGGACCAGAGGTGCCCGACCCCGGCTCCACGGCAAGGGCCTGAACGGCGCAGGGTCTCCCCGACCAGGTGCACCCTCTCCCTGCCGGGCAGCAACTGCAGCACACAGGAACGTGTCGCCCCTACCGCGCCGACGAGTGTCGGCGGCCGTCACACCATGTGCCGCCGGCCGGGGCAGGGCGGGTATTGGAGTTTTTCTTCACGTCACATCGACAGTCGCATGCAAGTGTCGTTCCGGGCTGGAGCGATGTCCGCCTGACAACCAGGACCTTGCGGCCCGTCACCAGAATGACAAGTTACCTCCAGAAGCCCCAACAACTCCAGAAAATAGCGACTTTTAAGCCAAAATTCCTTCAATGCGTATACTTTAAGACATTGGATCACATTTTTAAATGTGAAGTATTTTTTTGGACGTATATTGATGAAGCGCCAGTTAAGGAACATCCTCGACTGCGCACACCGAAAGGCGTACATCATGCGCGTCACGCGCAACACGTTCATCCCCCGGACCCTCCTGATCTCCGCGGTCGCCGCTCTCAGCCTCGCCGCGACCCCCGCTCTCGCTTCCGCGCCCACCCCGACCGAAGCGGGCGGCGCCCGAACCCAGATCAGTCTCAGCATCCTCGGCCTGCCCGGTGCCAACGGTGCCAACGGCGTCGGAACCAATGGCGGCACCGGTGGCCTCGGCGGCGTCGGCGGTGCCGCCGGCGCCAACGGCAACGGCGGTACGGGAGGCGCCGGAGGCAACGGCAACGGCAGCGCGAGCGTCGGTGGCGCCGGTGGCGCGGGGGGCGCCGGCGGGGCGAACGGCAACGGCGGAAGCGGGGGTGCCGGAGGCGCCGCTGCCCTCGGCGGCAAGGGCGGCAAGGGCGGCGTCGGCGGTGCCGGCAACGCCGGTACCGGCATCCTCGGCGGCAAGGGCGGCAAGGGCGGCGCCTCCACAGTCGGCGGCGGCTTCGCCGGTGGGGCCGGCGGAGCCGGCGGGGCAGCCAGTTCGGTGTGCCCGGGCAAGCCCGGCGGCGACGGCACCGCGGCCACGACCACCGCGAACGGCACCGCCGGGGCCACCGGCGCCGCCGGGAACACCACGCTCCCCTGCTGAGCGCGGTACAGCGCGAGGACCCATGCCTGCGCCCCGGCCCTCTCACGAGTCGAAGGACGCAGGGCCACCAGTCCTCCCAGAGACACGTCCGAACGGGACGTGACGCCAGACGATCACCGCTCACCGCTCACCGACAGGTGGTGAGCACAGGCGAACAAGCGCTCGGCCGGACTTCCCGGCCGAGCGCTTCCCTGTCTGCGGGCTCTGCCCACCACCTCCGTGTACGGCCTCCGCACGCGGGCTCTGTCCGCGGGTTCCGGTTCCCCGACGCCAACGAGACAGGTCGCGTTCGGGATCTGGGTCCGAGGGCCGCTGGAAGGCGACCTCACCGGCTTCGATCCGGCGACCCTGCTGCGTGACCTGGCGCGCGGGCCGCACCTGGCCTTCGGCTGCGCCCACCTGTACGCGCGCTCCCCGGCATCACCCTGGTCACGCTGCGCTTCGCCCGCGCCAACGCCCCGGCCTTCCCCGGCTCAATCGACTGGGTGCAGGGCTCGACGGGCCGTGAGTCGCAGTGACACAGATCGTCAAGTGATTGATTCTCGCGGGCCTGGTCGCTGCCCCGGTCCTGCGTCAGGGTTTCAAGAAGGCGGCTGTGCGGCATTCGCGCACTCGATCCGCTGCCGCGCCGAGTGTTCCGGCGCATCGACGAGAAAAGGAAGTACACCTCATGCGCGCCCTTGTGGTCGCTCACGGCGAGGCCGGACCCATCCGGTTCGCCGATGTGGATGAGCCCGTGCCGTCCGCCGGTGAGGCGTTGGTGGAGATACGGCACATCGGTCTCAATTTCGGAGAACTCAATTATGTGCACCAATGGCCGGCCGGTGCTGTGCACGGTCACGACGCGGCCGGCGTCGTGGTGCGCGCCGCTTCCGACGGGTCGGGGCCGCCCGAAGGTACGCGCGTCGCAGTGGGAATGGCTCCCCATGCGTGGGCGGAACGGGTGGCGGTCAGTCCCGCCTCGCTGGGCACCGTCCCTGAGGGCGTGGACCTGGCCGACGGTGCCGCGCTGGGGATCGCCGGAGTCACCGCACTGCGGGTGCTGCGCAAGCGTTCCCTGCTGGCGCGCAACGTCCTGGTCACCGGCGCCAGCGGAGGCGTGGGGCACTTCGCCGTCCAGCTGGCGGCACTGGCGGGCGCCCGGGTGACGGCACTCGTCGGTTCGCCGGACCGGGCCGCCGGACTCCGCGAACTCGGCGCCGGCGAGGTCCTGACCGACCTGGCCGACAACAAGGACCGGTTCGACCTCGTCCTGGACACGGTCGGCGGGCCGCTGGTTGCCCAGGCGTGGCGTTCCCTCGCCGAAGGCGGCACCATCCACCTGGTCGGTCACTCCTCCGGGCAGGAAACCACGTTTCCGGCAGGGGCCTTGTTCGGCTTCGGCGAACCCCGCGGCATCGCCACCTACGGCGACATGACACCGACCAGCGGAGAACTGACGGACCTGCTGGGCCTCATGGCCGCCGGGAGGCTCTCGGCACCGGTCGGGCTGCGAGGCAATTGGAAGGACGTGGACGACGCCGTCCGGGCGCTGTTCGCGCGGAAGGTGCACGGAAAGGTCGTTCTCGACGTGACCTGAGACTCCGGACGAGGACACATGCACCGCCGCCGCCCGCTGGCGGGCGGTTCGCGGCGGTGGACGAGAATGGACCCATGGATGTGCTGGCGGAGGTCTTGCGCGCCTCGGGTGCGCGTGGGGCACTCGGGGTCATGCTGAAGGCGGGAGGAACCTGGGGCCTGTGGATGGATTCCTATCCGGGAGCGGCTCTGCACGTGGTGTCCCGCGGCACCATGTGGCTCCACGTCACAGGCGAGAAAGCTCTTCGGGTGCAGGCCGGGGACGCCGTCCTGGTGTCACCGGGCACCGCACACGGAATAGCCGGCGGCGCCAGCGTGACGATGGGTTCCTGCGACCGTGAGGCGGCGGCCCGGGCTCTCGGCGATGGCCGGGCCCTGCGGCTGGGCTCGGCACCGGTGCAGACAGAAGTGATTGTCCTGCACTATGAGCAGGACCCGGAGGTGAGCACACCGGTGCTCACCTCCCTCGCCCGGCCCATGCACGTCACAGCACGCCAGAACGCGCAGCTCGGAAGGACCGTCGAACTGCTCACCGCGGAGCTCGCACAGCCGCAGATCGGCACCACCGCCGCCGTCAACAGCATCGTCGACCTCCTGCTCGTCCAGTTCGTACGTGCCTGGCTGGCCCGTCACCCGGAGGAGCAGTCCGGCTCCTGGCTGGGCGCGATGCGTGATCCGGTCGTGCGCGACGCCCTTGCCCGTATCCACGCCCGACCGGAACACCCCTGGACCACGGAGACCCTGGCCGCCGCGACGAGCGTCTCCCGGGCGACGCTGTCCAGGCACTTCCGCTCTGCCCTCGGACAGACGCCGGGCGCCTACGTGGAGCAGTGGCGCCTGGACCTGGCGTCAGTACGGCTCCGCGACACCGACGAACCGGTCGAGTCGATATCCGGTACGGTCGGATACAGCTCGCCGCAGGCTTTCAGCCGTGCCTTCCGACGTGCCCGAGGCACGTCCCCGGGCACGTACCGTTCACGACATCGCACGTGATCGCAGGCAGGCGATCACAGGCAGCGCTCAAGTACGAATTCGGAGCAGGAACAAAGCGGAGCAGGAACAAAGCGAAGTCGCCGCGCTGCGCGAGCGGGAGCGCGGCCTCACCTCTGCGATCCTCACGCACGCCTTCTGGAACGATGTCGCCGGGCCTGAACGGCTCGATGCCCGCTCCCAACTCAAGCACGCCCTCGATCGTGAGGACGGCGAGGACCAGGAGGCGGCGTAGCCGTGACGGAGCGTCGCCCACCACCGTGGTCCTCCCCGGCGGACACCTCCGTGCCCGCAAGTGGGTGGTTCGTGGTTCTTCGAGTGGATCTGCTGTCGCCTGAGGTGTGGCGGCGGGGCGGAATCTGCCGGTCCGCGGTTGTCGATCTGGTGATGTGACCGGGCGAGTGAACGCAAGCCGTATCCGAGTGACTTGTCGGACGACTTGTCGGACGAGCAGTGTTCGTTGATCGAGTCGGTGATCACCGCGTGGAAGGAGCTGACGGCGCGGTCGGTGAGCAGCTGGGCGCGGCGCTCGCGCGGAAGGCCGGCGAAGGCGGTGCCGGGAATGCCGGCCACGGCGCCGGTGCCTTCGCTGAGCTGGACGTGGCTGTGACCGTCTTGCCCGAGGAGCCGACGAGTGCGATCGCGTCCCGCTTGAACTCCTCGGTATACCGCTTCGTATACTTGCTTCCCACCTGGTACTACTTCCTCTGGAACCTCAAGGTCCCAGTCTCCAGGGTCCACGATCAAGGGGAAGCTTCACAGTCCTACTGGCTCGCGCCCTGGGCGGCGTACTTCTTCTCGATGTTCTCGGCCCGGCTCCTGAACGTGTTGAGCGGCATGAGCAGATGTTCCGCTATGGAGTTGGCGGAGACCCTCTGCTGCTGCGTGTGGATCAGTTCGTACAGCACGGCCTCGAACTGCGGGGTGAACACCATGTCCTTGGCGCTGAGTTTCGTCTCCGTCCCGGTCCGCGCGTTCTCCGCCTTCTGGGCCTCCCACCGGCGTCGCATGTCGGCGGGCATGGCCGCCTCCAGCCGTTCGGTCGCGCCCTCGACCTGGGCCAGGCGAAGACGCAGCTTGCGCGAGGGGCCGGTGAGCTGTGCCAACTGCTTGTCCAGTGAGACCGTGGACATCTTGAGACGCTTCGCGATCTGGATCCGCAGCGGGGCGTTGCCGTCGGACAGGTCCTTGATCTGGCGGCGCAACGCGTCGGGCCACGCCAGGGTGAACTTGCCGCCCTCGTCCGTACGGGCGTCGACCTCGGCCCAGAAGGCCGGGCCCGCGGCGGCGATCAGCTTCGGTTCCACCTCGGCCGCGAACTCCGCCCGCTCCCGTGCCAGCCGGTCCGCCTTCAGCTCCCGGGTGCCCGGCGCCTGAGCGCCCGCTCTGGTGCCGAGACGCAGATGGCTGGTGTGGGAGACCAGCGTCGACATCGCCTCGCCCTCGTCCTCGGCCTCGCTGTTGGACGGGGTGTCCACCACGCCCTGGATGTCGCCACCGGGCGGCAGTTCCCGTACGGTCTCGCCGCTCTTGTCCGTCCCCTTCACCGGTACCGTGTACCGCTGCTCCAGCCCTCCCTGCGCCCCCACCACGGCCTCACTGAGACCGTCCCCGGCGGGGGCGGGAACCACGTGCCTGGCGGTCGACTCGTACATGACGCGCTGATCGTCCCCCATGCTTTCGCGCATGTGGTCCGCGAACTCCTCGGATCGGGCGGCGTCGTGGCCGGTGAGGTTCTTGAAACCGCTTTCGACCGACTCCCGGAAGTAATGGTTCCCCCTCGGGTTGTACACCAGGTTCAGTTCGAGCTTCTCCCGGAAGTAGCGCAACATCGCGAGACACGCGTCGCACGGCCGCTTCGGGCCGCGGATGTGGATGGGGTCGTGCGCGGTCGCCCCGGTGAACTCCGCGTTCTGCAGCAGCTGGAGCAACTTCTGCTCGGCGTGCATCTTCCCCGCCCCGACCCCGTTGTGCACCAGATAGGCGTAGCCCGAGTACTCCCCGTCCTTGGCCAGCAGCGCGGCCAGGTGCCGGCGGTGCCCGGGCTCCTGGGACGCCTCGTTGGACACATCGACCAGACGGATACGCGAAGCTTCCCGCAGCGCCTTCAGGGTGGCGTTGTCCCGCTTGAATCCACCGGTGCCGCTCTCCGGCTCGTCCAGGTCCATCGCGTCCGTGCCCAGCGGCTCCAGCCGCTGGGTCTGCGGGGTGAGGCCCTCTCTGATCTTCAGCAGGGCCTGGTGGTCGCGTCGCTTGCGCTCCTGGCCCTTTTGGGCCCTGGCCCCCGGTGCCGCCGCACCGGTCTCCTCCTCCGGTTCGGTTCTGCGCCGTTTTCCGCCTTTGGTCCTGTCGGTCTGCTGGGCACCCGCCGGTCTTTTGCCCCTGCTCTTCACGGAAGCCGGGGCCTCGGCTTCGGCCTCGGCCTCGGACTCCGACTCGGTGTCGCTCCCGCCGCTCTCCGCCTCGTCCCGGACGCTGCCGAAGTCCGTCCCCATCAGCTTCTGGAGCGTGTCGGTGCCCCCCAGATCGTCGTCCTCGTCCAGTCCCCCGCCGAACTCCTTGAGCAGACGGAAGAGTCGGTGCATGGACTGGTTGTAGTTGCTGGCGAAGACCAGGTGGCCGTTGACCAGCATCGCCTGGATCTCCTGCTCCTTGACCGGTTCGGCCGCCTTCTTCTTCCCGGTCTTCTCCGCCTCGGCCTTCCCCGCTCCGGCCGTCGGCGCCGTCCCGCCGTCCCGCGCCCTCCGCTCCTCGTCGGCTATGGCGGTGAGCATCTGGCGCGTGAGGTGCCGGAGACTCTGCCCTTCCCGGTCGTTCTTGTAGTCACGGGCGTAACGGATCACCACCTCCTTGGTGATCCGGCCCCACTGCTTCTTGTTCTGCTTGCAGGTGCATGCCTTGGCGAGTTTGTCCACCTCGGCGATGATCTCCTCACGGCCGGGGAACTGCCCACCCGCCGCACCCTTCCCCCTGACGCTCGGCGTGCCTTTTTCCATCCGGGCCACGACCGGCCCGCGGCCTGCGTCACCGCCTCCACCGCCACCGCCACCGGTCCGGGATGTCCGCCGCCCGGCCGACGGCGCTCGGCCCGCGCCCGCGGCGAACGCCGTGCCGTCCGTCTCCGCCCGCTGCTCGGAGTCCTGCCGCGGATCGGTGACCGTGACTCCGGCATCGCTGGTGGTACCCGTTTCCCGTACCCCGGCGAGGTTGCTGCTGACGTGGCTCAGCTCGTGCCCGACCACCGACTTGTCGCCCGCGACGCTCGGCGGAAGAAAGATGTGGGAGCCGACTGTCATCGCCCGGGCGCCCAGCGCCGCGGTGGCCCGTTGAGCCACGTCGTTGTCGTGGATGCGGGTGGAGGACAGATCATTCTGGTAAAACGATTCTGCCTCTTTGCGAAGATCATCGGGTAGTGGACGACTCGGAGAGGCCATGGCGGCGTCAAGGAGCGCGCGCTGAACAACGGGTTCACCGTCCCCGCCCCTGTCGGTGTTCGCGCTGATGTCTGCGCCCGCATTTGCGTTCGGGTGGCCGCAGTCGGCACCGTGGACGTGCCGGGCCTCCTCGACCAGTCGCGCGACCACCCGGTTGCCCACCAGGCCCTGGAGGGCGGCAAGTTTCGCCGGGTTCATCGGCCCGCCGCCCGGGCCGCCGGTCAAGGGCGGGGTGCGGCGGGCCCCGGGTAAGGACGGTCTGCGGCGGGCCCCCGGCACCCGGTTCCCGGTCTTGTCCTCGGACTGCTCGTCGTGCGCGCGCATGGCGGTTTCCTCTCGGTCCGACCGACCGCGGCGTACACGGCCGTGCCCGCCGTTCTAACCGCCCGAATTGCGGCGCCAAAAGGGTCACACGGGCACACCCGAGGGCAACAGGACGCACGGAATGACTAGTTCTCCCCTATTCGCCAGGTCAGACGGTACGCCCAGGGTAGAATCTGGGATACCCGCTGCCGGCCTCGCCTTCCGGTCACGCCGTACGTTCCCTCCGAGGTGAACCGGGCGACGGGGCCCTCGATGCTGTCCACACCGGACACCCCGGGCCGAGCCTCCGTGTCGGGCGCGGCAGCCTGGGGCGTGGGGCCGAAGGCTGCGGCGAGCGCCTCGTCGACCTGCCGCCGAGGGGGTGGGGTACGGACGCTGTCAGGCGACAGGTCCAGGTCCCGCCAACATAAGGCAAGGCAAGGCAGGACGGGGCGGGCGGCGTCACCGGCCACCGACGGACGGGACCGCGACCGGACTCCAACTGCCTCGCTCCGAGGTTGGCCATGGGCGTGCATTCGTCTACTGGGAATTCCGAGTTGCAGTCGGGTGGTGAGGGTTCGGTCCGCAGCGTCGACTCCGGCCCAGCTTGATAGCCTGCAATCTTCGCCGGTCACCCGGACGGAGTCCCTCGGTGGGTCGCCATGTCACACCATCAGCAGCTCATGACAGCCCTCGACGCGCTGGACCGCGCCTTCGCCTCTGAAGAGCCGTTCCCCATCGGTGGCTGCACGTACTGCTACGGCGAGGAGGGACTCGCCGAACTCTCCGAACCGCTGCACCTCATACCCGACGACACAGTGGTCGCGGCCGCCGGAGAGGTGCCCAGCCACTGGGACGACTTCCCGCGTCTCTACCGCCGTCTCGTCCCGCGCATCATCCGCCCCCTTGTCACCAGTCAGCCCTACGTCTCCGAGGAGCTGATCGCCACCCGCCTGGTCGAAGCGGGCTGGAGCACCTGGGACGCGCCCCTGGCCGACGCTCTTCACAACGTCTGGACCGCATGGTGGCAGGCCACCTTGCACACCCACCCCAGGCCGGTGTCCATCAGGGACACCCTCGGCCTCATCACCGTCGTCACCGACAGCCTGCGCCCCTGGCTGGACGTATGGACCGCCACCCGGACCCCGGCCGCCGACGCGCACTTGGCGGATCTGATGGCCGACGTGCTGTTCGAGTGGCAGATCACCGACCTGAGCTTTGGGTTCTACGGCGAGTACCACGCCACTGCGGAGCTGGTGGAATGGCTCCTCACCGATGTGCGCGACCGTGTCACCGACTCCCGTCTCGACGATCCGGACTTCATTTGCCACCTCCAGCATCTGATCAGCACTCCAGCTGAGGTCTCGACCGACGCGCTTCACAAGGACGACTGCTGAGCTCACGGGGTTGGGGGGGTGTAAATCTAAGGGAATGTCGCTGATCAGGTTGATTCCCGGGTGTGGACACCGGCTTTCACGCGACGAGTGAAAGATCACGTGTTGTGATCAGTCGTTGTTCACACTCGGCCGGCGTGAGATGGCCGAGCGCGGAATGCCTCAGATGCCGGCAGTAGCCGGCGCGAGACGTCCCGAGCACACGGCAGATCCGCTTGACGCCGAAGTCCGCTCGATTGCCGGAGAGGAAGTCCCAGCGGCCAGGGCTCACTTCACCCCGCCAGGCGAAACAGGCGGCGGCCCGGCGCAAAATTTCGCGCTCCGGGTGCCATTCCTTCTCGGCCTCGAGCAGCCGGGCGTTCTGCGCCCGCAGCCGGGCCAGCTCCTGCGCCTCGCTCCCGCCCACGTCGCAGCATGCAGGCGCGGCCTCGGCCTCGGCCTTGCGGACCCGCGTCCGCAGCGACTCCGCGGCGAGCCGAGATCCGCGGCCACCGCCGCGTACGTCCGCTTGCCCGCCGCGGCGCGGCAGAGCGCGACGGCGTCTTTCCGGAACCCCTCCGGGTACGGAGACTTGCGTCCCGCCTGGACATCCCTCCCTGGACCATCAAGATCTGTTGTCAGGATGTCCACTCCAGAGGACCCACCTCAATTCAGACCCTCGCCCAGTCCAGCGAACCCGCGTCCGCGCCTGGTTCCATGGTCTGCCTCCGTCATTCACACCTGACATCGCCGGTCAGGGGCGAACCTTCCGGACTCTCCGCAGTGCGCCAAGCACGGCGAAGAGCCCGGATCATAATGCCTGGTTCACCCGGTGGGATCGGTACCGGGCAGGACGCCCGGATGGCTTGGCCCGGCGAGTTCGATACAAGCTCGACACAAAAAGGAGCAGCGAGCTGCTGCATCAGCCCTCCGCCACGCTCGACCAGGACACCTCAACAAGACCTTGTTAAGATTTCTGACGGCTTCCTGGGCCGCTCGGGGGTCAACCGGGCCCGGCGCATGCGTTCTCGGCGTTTCCTCAGGCCGAGAACGAGAGAAAACGCCGCCTCAGATAGTCGGGGTGTCGTCAACAATCGGCTTGTGAATCTCAACGACCGGCTTCCAACCCGCGGAGAACTCGATGAAGTCCGCACGGGTGGGGTAGGTGTCGATCGCGCGACGGTCACGCTTGGGGTTGTCGCCCCCCTTGCGCCCCCGGGGAATCTGCTCCTCGAAGATGTCGACCTTCACGTCGGGAACCTCCTTGAGGCCCTGGCGCCAAATCTGCACGACGTCGGCACCGAACGCCTGCCGGGCAGCAGCGTAAAGAGCCGTGAGAGCCCCCTTGTCCCCGCCAGGGACGAAAAGCGCCAAGTCCAGCACGACACCAGCGGACTGGAGGACTTCGATGGTCACCGAGCCGCTTTCGTCGGCCAAGTAGACTCCGGCTTCGTTCTCGTCGTCAGGAAGGCAGGAAACCTCTTCCTTAAATACGGTTCTCGCCGTGATCGAACCGCCCTCGAAATCCTCACCGGACTTGATCAGGAAAGCAGGGACATAGCAGTCGGGAATCTTGAGTTCTGCCGTGTCGGCGGAAACGAAAATCCTGTCCTTCACGCCGAGCTTCGACACCTCTTCCAGCGAGAGGCGGCGAGCGGTGATCTTCTCTGTGTTCACGATTTCCCTTTCAGGTTGCACTGTCCCTCCGAACGAGGACGCTACCACAGAACTCTGAGGTCAACTGCCCAGTAATCACTGGATACATGGCCTCCGACACCCTGTTCGGGAAGACACTGAAGTGAGTGCCACTCGGTCGGCAACACGCATCCGTCAGGTAGCGCCCCTCGTCATGGCATTGGGTGTCAACTGACGGTTTCATTTCGGTGCGCCGAATGGCGCAGAGGAATCAAAAAGAGCTTACGGTAGATATCGATCATATCCCCTTCGGGGAGATGGCGGCGAGGCAAGGCGAACCACTCGTCGCTCATCTCGAAGTCGTCGTGCATCTCGAAGAACGCAGCGGAAACCAGCCGGATGGTTCGACAGCGCGACAACGGAGAACCCCCGCCATCTTCTCACTCCGGGGATTCTTCCGTACCCGCCGGCCCGCCCGGAACCGATCCGGCGGTTACGCTCCGCAGCCGCATCCGGAGGAAGTGTCACGCTGCCCGGTGTGCCTGAAAAACGGGGGTCGACCCCGTGATTACGCGCCCGATGGGCAGCATGACACCCCAGCGTGACAGCCGGATCGGGGGAGCGTGACACGTGGGTGTGACAGCCCAACAGTCACCATCGGTGATCAGCGGACGGGGTGAGCGCGGGCGAGGAACGCGGCGAATGCGCCGGCTGCTTCGGGCTCGGTGGTGGCGATCCGGGCCGCGAACGCCAGTTGGTCGGCGTCGGCGTAGCCGCCGACTCGCCGGGTCGGCTCGTCACGGACGTCTTCGTCTCCGGCACGGGGCTCGGTCTGCTCCAGCCTGCCCAGCTCGCGCAGCGCCTGGAGGCCGTCGGCGCGGGCCGCGCCCCGGGCGGCCCGCGCAGCTCCGCCTCCCGCACCGCGGCGGCCGCGGCTTCGGCGGCCGGCTCGGCCCGGACGCCGTCGGCGAGGTCCTCGTGCCGGGACGCCCGCCGGGCGCCGAACCGCGCTTCCGCGAGGGCCGCCGCAACAGCGCCGGCGTTCATGCCCTTCGCCCGGCGCCGCGCTCTGACGGCCTGCCGCCTCCCCAGAGAACCCATACCGCCCTGGCGAGAGAATCCAGGCGTGCAGATGTTGCGATGGGGGGTAGTTGGATCTTCATTGGACGGTGTGGTGACCAGCCGTCATTTCACGGGGTTCATCTATTCGTCAGGGGGAGAAGACATGAAGTCGAATAGCACGATCGCGGTGGCCGTGCTGGTGTGTGCGGGTCTGACCGGGACGACGGCATGTGGCGGGAGCAGCGGTTCGTCCGACGGGGATGAGAAGAAGCCGTTCGCGGGACAGAGTGCGGACGCGGTCGCGGACAAGGCCAGCAGGGCCACCAAGGCCGCCCGCTCCGTCCGCATGGTCGGCACCGTCGAGGAACAGGGGCAGCCTGTCGAGATCGATGTGCGGGCGGACACCAAGGACGCGTGCACCGGCACCATGAGTGGACAGGGCACCACGGCCGAGATCATCGAGACCGCCGGAAAGAAGTACGTCAGGGGCAACGAGGCGTTCTGGGCGGCCTCGCTGAAGGGCCAGCAGGGCGCGGAGAAGGTCATTGCGCAGCTGGAAGGGAAGTGGGTCAAGACCCCCACGAGTGACGCGAGCATGCAGGACATCTGTGACAAGCAGGCGTTCCTCGCCGCGCTGGACAAGGACAAGTCCGAGCGCCAGGGCATGAGGAAGTCCGGCACCGCCACCGTCGGCGGCAAGGAGGCCATCGTGCTGAAGAAGAAGGACGGAGCGGAGACCTTCACCCTGTACGTCGCGACCGAGGGCAAGCCCTACCTGCTGAAGTTCGCCACCACCGGCGGCAAGAACCCCGGCAGCATGACGTTCAGCGACTACGACAAGCCCGTCGAAGCCACCGCTCCCCCGGCCGGCCGGACCGTCGACCCGAAGAAACTGGCTCCGGCCGGCTGAGTCTGAGGGGACCGGTGGTGCACCGGTCCCCTCACCACCGGAACAACGTTCCCGCTTCATGACCGGGCTCCCACTCGACAGCCCCCTCCTCCACGCGACCGCCGTCCGCACCGCGCCCTCGGCGTCCACGGCCATGCCGTCGGGGCTGCCGTCCCCGATCCGGACGAACTCCTCGCCCGCGTCGAGGCCGCCGTCGCGCGGGTCCACGCGGTGGCGCCGTACGACGCCGCGCGCGCTGTCCGCGGGATACATCGTGGTGCCTTCGCGGTCGAGGACGGGCCCGTTGGGAATGGTGAGGCCGTCGAGGACGCGCGTGACCGTGCCGCCGGGGTCGACCCGGTACAGCGACCCCGCGCCGGGTGTCCCGTCGTACGCCGTGCTCCCGGCCCAGAACCGGCCGTGCGGGTCGGCGCGTCCGTCGTTCATGCGCATCGCCGTCGGCGCGTCCCGCTCGGGGGTGGCCAGCCACTCGGGGGCCGCGTCCCGGTCCAGCAGGCAGACACCGGTACCGGCCGTGGCGATCCAGGTGCCGGGCCGGCCGGCGACCGGGGCGACCGCACCCAGGGGGACGTCCAGCCGGACGAGGGTCCGCAGCGGGCCCGCGCCGCCGTCGCCGGGTGTCAGGAGACGGCCGGTGAGGATGTCGACGCAGACCAGTCGGCCGTCGCTCCAGCGGACGCCCTCGCCGAGGTCCAGGCGGCCCGGCGCGTCCAGAGGCGTCAGGTCGGTCATGGGGTGGGCTCCCGGTGGGCGTGGGCGTGGGCGGTCAGCGGATCGTCGTTCCGGGGGCCGCGGCGAGCAGCGGCAGTTCGTCGCGCCGGGGCAGCCCTTCCCAGTCGCCGTCCGAGGCGACGGCGAAGGCCCCGAGCGTGTTGGCGCGGGCCAGTCGTTCGCCGGGCGGCAGGTGGTCGAGCAGGCCGGAGAGGTAACCGGCGCAGAAGGCGTCGCCCGCGCCGACCGTGTCCCGTACGGGCACGCGCAGAGCGGGGACCGTGTGCTGTGAGCCGTCCCGGTCGCGCAGGGCGGCCCCCTCTCCCCCGCGTTTGACGACGACTTCGCGCACGCCGGCGTCCAGCAGCGCGGCGACGGCCCGCTCCTCCCCCTCGGGCCGTTCACCCAGGGTGTGGGTCACCACGGGCAGTTCGTCGTCGGAGGCGATCAGGACGGTGACGTACGGCAGCAGGGGCAGCAGTGCCCTGCCCGCTTCCCCGTCCGTCCACAGCCGCTGCCGGTGGTTGACGTCCAGGGCGACGGTCCAGCCGTGGGTGTGCGCATGGGCGGCTGCCTCGTGCACCGCCCGCAGCGGGCCGACGCCGAGGGCGGCGGTGATGCCGGTCAGGTGCAGGACGCGCGCCCCGGCGTCCAGGGCGGGTGCGAGATGGGCGGGGGTGAGCAGGGAGGCGGCCGAGTGGCTGCGCCAGTAATGGACGCGTACCAGGTCGGCGACGCGCCGCTCGCGGAGCAAGCCTCCGGTGGGGGCCTCGGAGCGGACGCCGGCCCAGGTGGTGTCGACCCCTTCGGCGCGGAGCGTGCGCAGGACCAGGCGCCCGGGCTCGTCGTCGCCGACGAGCCCGGCCCAGGCGGCCCGGTGGCCCAGCCGGGCCAGGCCGATCGCCACGTTGGACTCGGCGCCGGCGATGGTGGTCCGCGCCTCGGCTCCGACGGCGAGCGGGCCGGGGAGCTGCGCGGCGAGCATGGTCTCACCGAACGTGAGCACGTCGACGGGGTCGGATCCGGTACTCGGAGGGCCCGGGACGGCTGGGGCGTCGAGGCCGCCCGGGGTCCCCGGGGCGGCGGTCATGCCGGCCCCTGCGGGGCGCCGTGGGCGCAGAGGGCGACGAAGCGGCGGGCGCGTTCACGCAGGGCGTCCAGGTCGCCGCCCTGCACGGCGTCGCCCACCAGGGGCGAGCCCACCCCGACCGCGACGGCTCCGTGTCCGAGGTACTGCGCCGCGCTGACGGGGTCCACCCCGCCGACCGGCACGAAGGACAGGTCGGGGAAGGGGTCGCGCAGGGCCTTGAGGTAGGCGGGGCCGCCGACGGAGGCGGGGAACAGCTTCACGGCGTCGGCCCCGGCCCGGTGCGCGGCCACGGCCTCGGTCGGGGTGAGGGCGCCGGCCAGGACCGGCAGTCCGGCGCGGACCGAGGCCGCCACGGATTCCGTGAGCGCGGGGGTCACGATCCAGCTCGCGCCCGCGTCCCGGGCGCGGGCGACGTCCTCCTCGGTCAGCACGGTCCCGGCCCCGACGTGGGCCGAGGGACCGGCCTCGGCGACGGCCCGGCGAATGACACCGAGGGCGTCGGCGGTGTTGAGGGAGACCTCGACGAGGTCCACGCCCTCGTCGAGCAGGGTCAGGACCGTGCGCAGGGCGGCGTCGGCGTCGGGACCGCGCACGATGGCGGCCAGGCGGGTGCGCCGCAGCGCGGCGGAGAAGCCGTCGGTGTTCGGGGGGTGCGGAAGGCTCATGTTCACGTCCAGGAGGGTCGGGCACGGAGGTCGGGGGCCTGCGGGGATCACCACTCGGCGCAGGAGCCGTCGGTGTGCCGCCACAGCGGGTTGTGCCAGTCGGCGACGGTGCCGTCGGCGTCGCGGACCGCCTTCTCGTCCACCTCGATGCCGAGGCCCGGGGCCGCGGTCCGCACCAGGTGGCCGTCGCGGAAGCGCAGCGGCGCGGTGTCGATCAGGTAGTCCAGGGGGCCGGTCCCCACGTGGTAGTGGATGCCTATGCTCTGCTCCTGGATCAGGAAGTTCGGCGTGCTGAACGCGACCTGGAGGCTGGCGGCGAGCGACACCGGTCCCAGGGGGCAGTGCGGGGCGAGGAGCACGTCGAAGGTCTCCGCGAGCGCGGCGATCCTGCGGACCTCGGAGATGCCTCCGGCGTGGGAGGGGTCGGGCTGGAGGACCGCGACTCCGGCGGTGAGGGCGGGGAGCACGTCGGTGCGCGAGTAGAGGCGTTCCCCGGTGGCCAGGGGCACCGGGGACGCCGTGACCAGGTCGCGCAGCCGGTGGGTGTACTCGGGCAGGACGGGCTCCTCGACGAAGAGCGGGTTGAAGGGGGCCAGGTGCGGGAGCACCTTGGCCGCGTTGGCGACCGTGAACCGGCCGTGGAAGTCGACGGCGAAGTCCCGGTCCGGTCCGAGCGCCTCGCGGGCGGCGGCGCGGGAGACGACCTCGTCGATGTCGCGGGTGGTCGCCAGCCGGTTCATGCGCCCGGAGGCGTTCATCTTCACCGCGGTGAAACCGGCCTCCACCTGCTGCCGTACGGCTTCGGCGATCTGGCCGGGTTCGTCGCCGCCCACCCAGGTGTAGGCCCGTACCCGCTCGCGGACGGGGCCGCCGAGCAACTGGTGCACGGGGGCGCCGTACACCTTGCCCGCGATGTCCCACAGGGCCTGGTCCAGGCCGGCGACCGCACTGGAGAGGACCGGGCCGCCGCGGTAGAACGAGCCCTTGGTCATGGTCTGCCAGTGGTCCTCGATCCGCAGCGGGTCACGCCCGACGAGCAGTTCGGACAGTTCGCGCACGGCCGCGCGCACGGTGGCGGCGCGGCCCTCGACCACCGGTTCCCCCCAGCCGACGACGCCGTCGTCCGTCTCGACCCGGCACAGCAGCCAGCGGGGCGGCACCGCGAAGGTCTCGACGCGGGTGATCTTCATGCTTCTCCTCGGTACGGCCGGGCACCGCCGGCCGGCGGTGGCTGCGCCCGACCTGACTCCATTATTAAATATGAATTAACGGAGAAGGCCAAACCTCCCGCCTGAGGCGCCGATCACAGGGCCCCGGCCCCGCGGAGGACGCAGGGTCAGTGCGCCCGGCCGGAGGAACGGCGGCCCGCCGGGACCGCAGCGCCTCCGGTGAGCTGGTCCAGGTCCTCGACCGCCTTCGCCAGGAGTTCGAGCATGGCGAGTTCGGCCCGGACCGGATCGCCGTCGCGCACGGCGTCGAGAACGGCACGGTGACTGGGTACGGGGTCGCCCGCGGAGGCATGGGCGTGGACGAGGCGGTCACGCTCCCGCAGACCCGGCTCCAGCAGCATGTCCATGCGGGCCAGCATCTCGTTGCCGGTGGCCGCCAGGAGGGCGCGGTGGAAGGCGGCGTCGGCCTCGGCGGCGTCGGAGGAGTCCGCCCGGGCCCGCCCCATGGAGGTGAGGGCGGCCTCCATGGCCTTGAGGTCGGCGTCCGTCCGGTGCAGGGCGGCGCGGCGCGCGGCCGCCGGCTCGACGATGGAGCGGACGTCGGCGAGATCCCGCATCAGTTCCTCGCCCGCGCCCTCCTCGACGTGCCAGCGGATGACGTCCGCGTCGAGCAGGTTCCAGTACCTGCGCTCCCTGACGAACGTGCCCCGCTTCTGCCGCGCGTCGACGAGCCCCTTGCCCGCCAGGACCTTCAGCGACTCGCGCATGACGGTCAGGCTGACGTCCAGTTCCTCCCCGAGCACCCGCAGTTCCAGCGTGGTGCCCTCGGGCACGGCACCGCCCACGATGCGGGCTCCGAGCGACTGGACCACCTGCCCGTGCACACCGCGGGCGCTGTAGGCCGCCATGCCGCCATCTCCTCGTACGTCGGGCGCACCCGAGGTGCGCGGACCGGGGCGCCCCAAGGCCTGCGAGCGCGGGCCCATGATAGCTCCATGCATTATTTATCAATACATCTTGACGGTCTCCTGGCCGACGCTTCAGGGCGGTCTCCCGCACCCGCGTCCCCTACGGCTGGATCCGGTCGAGCTCGCGGCCCAGGGCCGACCCGGACTCCTCCCCGGTGTGCTCAGCGAGGAGCGGCACCGCCCGGGGACTCTGCTTCCAGGAGCGCGAGCAGCCCGGGGAATCTCTTCTCGATGTCCGCGCGCCGCAGCCGGACGCCCTTGCGGTTGCCGTAGTCGATCTCGTCGATGAGACCCGCCTCGCGCAGGACCCGGAAGTGGTGGGTCTGGGTCTGCTTCGAGATCGGAAGATCGAAGGAGTTGCAGCCCCGCTCGCTGTCGCTGCGGTCGGCGGCCAGCCTCGTCATCACCGAACGACGGTGCTCGTCGGCGAGGGCGCGGAACACCGCCCCCAGATCGAGCGCATCGGCCTCCGGGCCGCCCAGGTTCTTCCCGGCCACACGGCACTCCCTTCAGGTACGACTTGAATCGTACCTGAAGGATGTGCTCCACTGAGGTACGAAATTTTTCGTACCTTGGTCCGGTCGCGCTGCCCCCTGCCGTCGCTCACTGAGCCCCTGCCCGGCGCTCGCCGGGACCTGGTCACCGACACTCCGAGAGGTCGTCTTCATGAAGAAGCCCGAGGTGCTGATAATTGGTGCCGGAATTGCAGGACCCGCACTCGCCTACTGGCTCTCCCGCAACGGATACCGGCCGACGGTCGTCGAACACGCCCGGCAGCTGCGCTCCGGCGGGAGCGCGATCGTCGTGAAGGGGCCCGCGATCCCGGTCGCCGACCGCATGGGCATCCTCCCGCAGCTCCGCGGACTCGCCACCCGCAATCGGTCACTGACCCTGCTCGACCCCGGAGGCAGGCGAATCCTGCAACTCCCGCTCGCCTCCGGCAAGGCGCCGACGGTCGAGGTGACCCGGGCCGACCTGTCCGAGGTGCTCCACCGGTCGGCGCAGGCCGAGACCGAGTTCGTGTTCGACGACACGGTCACCGCTCTCGACCAGGACGGAGGCGGGGTCGACGTCACCTTCCGGCGGTCCGCGCCACGGCGCTTCGACCTGGTCGTCGGTGCCGATGGGATGCACTCCACCGTACGGCGCCTGGTATTCGGACCCGAGCAGCAGTTCGCCGGCGACCTGGGCCTGTACGGCGCGACCGTGCCGCTGGAACCCGACGCCGTCGAGGACCCGAGCGAGATGACGATGCTGACCGTGCCCAACCGGATGCTCGTCGTCCACCCCTCGCGGACCACCCCGCTCGCGATCTTCACCTTCCGGCCCGCACAGCCGACGCCCCACGACCGCAAGAACGTCGCCCTTCACAAGCAGACCGTGGCCGACGCCTACGCCGACGTGCCGTGGCGGGCACCGGAACTCGTGGCGGCGTTCCTCGACCACCCGGCCCCGTTCTTCGATCCCTTGACCACCGTCCGGATGCCCTCGTGGTCCCGCGGACGGGTCGTACTGCTCGGGGACGCGGCGGCGGCGACAGCCCTGCTGGGCGACGGGTCCAGCATGGCGATGGCGGGCGCGTACACCCTTGCGGAAGAACTCACCGCCCATCCCGGTGATCACGCCCGCGCCTTCGCAGCCTACGAGACACGGCTGCGCCGTGAGGTGGGTCCGCGGCAGCGACGCGTCGGTCCGCTCTCCCGGCTCATGGTGCCCCGCACCCGGCAGGGCCTCGCGGTGCGCAACGCAGTGGGCCGCGCGGTCGGCCGCACGAACCGGATCGCCCCTCGCGAAGCCGCGAACCGGTAGACCGGGTCCACGAGCCGGTCGAACAGCTCGCGGGACATGCCGGTCAGGGCGGGCTGCGTGAGCAGATGGATGGCCCCGGCCGGGATGGGCGGTGCCTTCGCCAGGTCCGGCACATGGAGATCATTCCGTAAGGACTTCTCAGCCGGGTACGTCCATACGCTGTGTGCCGACGACCGACAGCAGCCGTAGTGCCTGCTCCGCGGGAGAGCCGGGCCCGATCGTGAAGAGCACGACCTGTTGGTCCTGGTCGGTGATGTCGAGGAGATCGCAGTTGAGGGTGATGGGGCCGATCAGGGGTGGTCGACGGTCTTGCGCAGGGTGAGGTCGGGGCGCACGTCGTGAGCGGCCCACAGACGGGCGAACGTCGCGCTGCCGCCGGCGAGGTGGTGCAGGTGGTCGCGCTCGGCGTTCGACAGGCGCAGGGCCCGAGCCAGGCCGGCGAGTACCTCGCGCGAGGGGCGCGGACCGCGGGCCTGCTCGAGGCGCGTGCAGTACTCGGTCGAGATGAACGCCAGCTGCGCCACCTCCTCGCGGCACAGCCCCGGGGTGCGGCGGCGCGGCCCGGCGGGCAGTCCCACGTCGGCAGGGGTGATGCGCTCGCGCCTGCCGCGCAGGAAGCCGGCCAGCTCTTGTCTGTCCATGCCTCCAGTGTGCGTGGGTGCTGCGGAGCCGATCCAGGTACCGCCGGTGCCTGGATCGGCTCCACGGCCGGGCGCAGGCTTGCTGTCACGGACAACGCGCAGATCACCGACACCGCAGTCTCCGCCGGGGGCCTGCCGTCAACGGTGGTGCGCACCCGACCGGTCCCGGCGCATGTATCGGCGCATTCCCCGGCTGGTGATACCGGGCCGGCGAATCATCACTCATCGAACAGAAACGGACAGACATCATGATCAAAATGGTCATGACGCTGAAGCGTCGCGAGGGCATGACTCATGACGAGTTCGCCCACTACCAGCGGAACGTCCACAGGCCGCTCCTCATGTCCGTCCCGGACGGTCGGAATGTCGTCCAGAAATCCGAGCGCGTCGGCGTCGGCGGCTGCGGCGAGGAGTTCCGCCCGCCCCACCCACTGCATACCGCCCTGGGTGACGGGGTGTTCCACGCCGGACATCTCACAGAACCGTGTGGCCGGCACCGCCTCCCCTACAGTCCGTAGGTCTTGCCGATGATCTCCCGCTGGATCTCGCTGGTTCCGCCGTACACCGTGGAGACGACGGTCGACCGGAGCAGGGCTTCCATGCCGTATTCCGTGGCGTAGCCGTAACCGCCCATCATCTGCATGCCCTCCAGGGCCACGTGCTTGGCGAGTTCGGTGCATTTGAGTTTGGCCATGGACGCCTCGCGTGCGAATACGCGGCCGGGTTCGGCGTCGATGGCGGCGGCCACGTCGTCGAGGAGCAGTCGCGCGCATTCGAGTTCGGTGGCCATGTCCGCGATCCGGTGCTTGAGCGCCTGGAAGGAGCCGATGGGCCTGCCGAACTGTTCCCGCTGGCGCACATAGGTGAGGGTGTCGTCGAACGCCCGCTGCGCGACACCCAGCATCAGGGCGGCGAGGATCATCCGTTCCAGGTTCAGCCCGGCCATGAGCTGGGCCCATCCCTGTCCGGGGGTACCGACGACCGCGGAGTCGGGTACGAAGCAGTCCGTGAGATAGAGGTCGTTGACGTCCTTGCCTCCCATGGTGTCGATGCCCCTGATCCGGAGGCCCTCGGCATCGGTGGGCAGCATGAACTGGGTCAGGCCGTGGTGCTTGGACCCGCCCCGCTCCGTGCGCGCGATGAGCAGCACATGGTCCGCGAAGTGCGCGTTGGAGCACCACGTCTTCTGTCCGTTGACGAGGTAACCGCCGCCGGTGCGTTCCGCGCGACAGGTCAGGGCGCCCACGTCGGAGCCGGCGCCGGGTTCCGACATCGAGACGGCCTCGACCCGGCCGTTGACCACACCTTCGAGTACGGTGCGCTTCTGCTCCTCGGTGCCGAACTTCTCGTAGGCCGCGGCCGAGATGGCAGTGGTCCCGAACCCGCCGATGGGCGCCAGCCCGTAGGAGGTCTCCTGGAGGAACAGGCAGAGGTCCGTCATTCCCTGACCCGCGCCTCCGTACTCCTCCGGGATCGCGATGCCGAGCCAGCCCAGCGCGGCCATCTTCTCGTACAGCTTCTGGTTGTGCTGTTCCTGGCCGCCCGCGGTCAGTTTGTCGCGCTGCTCCTTCGTCCCGCACTCACGACGGCAGAAGTCGGCGATCGTCTTGACCAGATCACGGCGTTCGTCTGACAGGACTCGGGGCATGATGCTCTCTTTCCTCGGCAAGGGCCGTGAAGGTGTTCTGCCGTAAGGACGTTCTGCTGTAAGGACGTTCTGCCGTGAAGGTGTTCTCACTCGTCCCGCAGGGCGGGGAAGACGGTGTCGACCAGGTGGAGCACGGTGCGGGTCAGCATCACGTGCAGGTCGCTGCGGCTGAGGGTGCCGCGCACCAGCCATTCGCGGGAGGCTGCCTTCAGCATGCCGCTGTGGGCGCGGACCATCGCCCGGAGCTTCTGCCGGCCCTCGGTGACGTCCGCCATCATCGCCGCCTCGAGAACACGGTCGGTGGCGATCTCGTCGGCTTCGAGCATGATCTGGTCGATCTCCGGATCGTTGCCCAGGGCTTCCAGGCCGATCGCGGACAGCCACATGTCCCGGTTGCGTTCCACGACTTCGAGCCAGCGGTCGACGCAGATCGACACGCGCTCCTCGGCCGTGGTCGGCGGGAGCCGCTCGGAGACGGAGGCCGGGACGACCATCATCTGCCGGACGACCTCCAGGTAGAGCTGTCGTTTGCTGCCGAAGTAGTGGCTGACCAGGGCACGCGCCACACCGGCCTCGGCGGCGATGTCCGCGATGGACACCGTGGTGTAGCTGTGGGCGCCGAACAGTCCGCGTGCGACACCGAGTATCTCCGCGCGCCGGGCGTCCGGTTCCATCCGGCGTCGCTGAGCCTCGCGCTGAACGCCCATGTGGTCATTGCTCCTTCGTGGTCCGGCGTGTCTGCCCTACGTCCGGCGTGTCCGGCGTGTCCGGCGTGTCCGGCCTACGTGTACATCACGTGTACATCGACTCGATCGCGGCGGCGTGCAGTTCGTCGATGGCACGGCGCCGCAAGCTCAGCTTGGGCGTCAGCTCACCGCTCTCCGCGGTCCAGGGGCCGGCCAGGACAAGGTGCTTCTTCACCTGCTCCGCGCGGGAGAGCACCGCGTTCGCCTCGGCAACCGCCTCGTCCAGGGCCGACAGCACCACCGGGTCGCGGGTCAGCGCGTCCAGGTCGCACCCGTCGATCCCGTTCGCCCTGGCCCAGACCGGCGCCATGTCCTCGTCGAGCACCAGCAGGGCGGTGACGTAGCGCCGTCGGTCCCCGATCACCACCGCGTGGGCGACCAGGGGGTGCGCACGCAGCAGGGATTCGATCCTGGTCGGGGCGATGTTCTTGCCGGCGTCGGTGATGATGATTTCCTTCTTGCGGTCGGTGATGGTGACCAGCCCCCGTGAGTCGACCGTTCCGACGTCGCCGGTGGGCAGCCAGCCCTCGGCGTCGGTCGCGCTCTCGATGCGGCCGTCGGCCTGCAGGTAGCCGAGGAACACGACGGGGCCGCGGACGAGAAGTTCACCGTCACCGGCTTCCCGCACCTCGATCCCCGGCCCGGCCCGCCCGACCGAGCCGAGCGCGAACACCTCGGGTGTGCTGACCGTCGCCGCGCCGGTGGTCTCACTCAGTCCCCACACCTCGTACACCGGCAGTCCCATGCTCGCCAGGAATTCCAGGACGCCGGGGGGAATGGGTGCCGCGCCGCTGAAGGCCCGGTGGCATTCGTCGAGTCCCACGGCCCTTCGCAGGGGCCGCATCACCTGCTCGTCGAGTTGCTCCAGGGGTTCGGCGAGCTCCGCCGGGACGTCCATGCCCCCGGAACGAAGGCGATACACCTCAAGAGCGATCTTCCGGGCCTGTGCCACCGCCGCCGTCTGCTGTTCGTCGAGTGCCGCCAGCCTCGCCTTCAGGCCGGCCGCGAGCTTCTCCCACACCCGGGGCACTCCGAAGAAGCCCTGTGGGCGCACGGTGAGCAGTGCGGGCAGGAGCCGGTCGGGCTCCGGGCATATCGTGACGTGGCCCGCGTTGCAGATCGGCATGTAGATCCCGAGCACCCGCTCGGCGATGTGTGCCATCGGCAGGTACGCGACCGACCTCGGATGCTCCGGGACGGGCACGAGCCGGTCCTGCATCAGGGACTCGTGGATCACGTTGCGGTGCGAGAGCACCACGCCCTTCGGGTCACCGGTCGTGCCCGAGGTGTACACCAGGGCCAGCGGCTGGTCGGGAGTGGCCTCGTCCGTGAGCGCCTCGAAGGCGGCGTCGTCGGGTGGTACCGCGCCGCGCACGGCGGCGTAGCTGACGAAACGCGGGTCACCGGGCGGGGCCGCGTCCCAGTCGAGGAGGACGACGGCGCGCAGATCCGGCCGGTCCTCCAGGATCGGCTGCCAGCGGTCCAGTTGCTCCTTGCCCTCCAGGACGAGGACGGTGGCGGCGCTGTGCCGGGCGACGGCTCCGATCTGGTCGGTGCTCAGCGTGTCGTACGTGCTGCACGACAGGGCG
This sequence comes from Streptomyces beigongshangae, assembly GCF_019710745.1. GTDB lineage: Bacteria > Actinomycetota > Actinomycetes > Streptomycetales > Streptomycetaceae > Streptomyces > Streptomyces beigongshangae. The sequence goes on along the minus strand of NZ_JAHKJW010000010.1, from coordinate 22,422 downwards.
CCGACGTGGATCGCGGCCAGGTCGGTGACCCAGTGCTCGGCCCGCTTGGACATCGCGACGAGCATGCGGTCGCCCCGTTCGAGTCCAAGGGCCGTGAGACCGCGGGTGAGAGCGGCGACCTCCGCACGCAACTGCGACCACGACAGCGTTCCGGCGTCCGACCCGATGCCGGTGGTCAGCGCCGGACGTCCGGCGAACCGCTGGGCGTTGCGACGCAGCAGCGCGGGGATCGTCAGCCCTTCGACGGACTCGTGCAGCTGCTCTGCTGTGGCCACGGCGGGCTCCCTCCATGACGTGGGTGGACTCCTGGGCGGTCCCCACACTGAACTCCTCTTGGCCATGAGTCAACAGGGGCGACAGCAGGGGCTCACACCGACCAGCTTGCCCTGCAACACTTCCGTCAACTGGATAGATCGTGTTGCCAGTTGAAGCGTGCACCCTCTATTGACGCATAGCCAATAGAGCCTCTTACTTGTCTTCACTTGTCTTCACTTGTCTCCGGCGGAGCCGTCGGGCGCACCGGAGGCGTCCGGATCGGCGGGCGGTCGCCCGTCGGCGGAGAGGAAGTGCACAGTGGCCGAAGCATTCGTCTACGACGCGATCCGCACCCCGCGTGGCCGGGGCAAGCGGGGTTCGCTGTACCACGTCAAACCGTTGTCACTGGTGACGGGCCTGATCGAGGAGCTCCGCCGCCGCCACCCGGGGCTGGATCCGGAGCGGCTGGACGACGTCGTCCTCGGCGTGGTCTCCCCGGTCGGGGACCAGGGCATGAACATCGCCAAAGCGGCGGCGCTGGCGTCCGGACTGCCGGACCAGGTGGCCGGCGTCCAGCTCAACCGGTTCTGCGCCTCGGGCCTGGAGGCGGTCAACACGGCGGCGCAGAAAGTCCGTTCCGGCTGGGAACAGCTGGTGATCGCGGGCGGTGTGGAGTCCATGTCGCGCGTGCCGATGGGCAGTGACGGCGGCCCCATGGCCGCGGACCCGGAGACCGCGTTCGACACGTACTTCGTGCCGCAGGGCATCGGCGCCGATCTGATCGCGACCATCGAGGGGTTCTCCCGCGAGGACGTGGACGCTTACGCGGTCCGGTCCCAGGAGCGTGCCGCGCAGGCGTGGTCCGGCGGCCACTTCGCGAAGTCCGTGGTGCCGGTCCGGGACCGCAACGGGGTCACCGTGCTCGCCCAGGACGAGCACCCCCGCCCGGAGACGACGGCGGCGACACTCGGCGGGCTGAAGCCCTCGTTCGCCGGCATCGGCGCGATGGCGGGCTTCGACGCGGTGGCCCTGCAGAAGTACCACTGGCTGGAGCGCATCGAACACGTCCACACGCCGGGCAACTCCTCCGGCGTCGTGGACGGTTCGGCCCTGGTCCTGGTCGGCACGGAGCGGGCCGGCTCGGAGCTCGGCCTGGCGCCTCGCGCCCGGGTCGTGGCGACCGCGGTCAGCGGTGCCGATCCGACGATCATGCTCACCGGGCCGGCCCCGGCGACCCGGAAGGCGCTGGACCTCGCCGGACTGACGGTCGACAACATCGACCTGTTCGAGGTCAACGAAGCGTTCGCCGCCGTCGTCCTCCGTTATGTCAAGGACCTCGGTCTGCCCGTCGAGAAGGTCAACGTCAACGGGGGTGCGATCGCCATGGGGCATCCGCTGGGCGCCACCGGGGCGATGCTCGTGGGCACCGCCCTGGACGAACTGGAGCGTCGCTCCGCGCGCCGGGCGGTGGTCAGCCTCTGTGCCGGTGGCGGCATCGGCATCGCCACCGTGATCGAACGGCTGTGAGGACCTGCCGCTCTTCCCGCCCGCCGACCGCGCACGCCCTCTCGGAAGGAGAACCGGACCCATGCCGGAGAGGAACATGATCCACTGGGAACGGGGAGCCGACGGTGTCGTCGTACTGACCATGGACGACCCGGATCAGCCCGTCAACACGATGAACCAGACCTACGTGGAGTCGATGGAAGCCACCGTCACCCGTCTGGAGGCGGAGCGGGAGGACATCGCCGGTGTCGTCCTCGCTTCCGCCAAGAAGAGCTTCTTCGCCGGTGGCGACATCGGTTTCATGAGCGAGGCGGGGCCCGGGAACGCCGGGGAACTCAGCGAGCTGTGCACGGTCCTGAAAGCACAGCTGCGCCGGCTGGAGACGCTCGGCAGGCCGGTGGCCGCGGCCATGAACGGCACGGCCCTCGGCGGCGGACTGGAGATCGCGCTCGCCTGCCACCGGCGCATCACCCTGGACACGACCGGCAGCCGTTTCGGGCTTCCCGAAGTGACCTTGGGACTTCTGCCCGGCGTCGGCGGCGTCAGCCGGACCGTACGTCTTCTGGGACTTCAGGAGGCGCTGGCCGGCGTCCTGCTCACGGGGCGGCGGTACAAGCCCCAGGAAGCACTCGCCAGAGGGCTGGTCCATGAACTCACCCGGACACCGGAGGAGACGCTCGCCCGGGCCAGGCAGTGGGTCCTGGACCATCCCGAGTCCGTTCAGCCGTGGGACACCGCGGGATTCCGGATCCCCGGCGGCGATCCCTCCCATCCCGGAGTCGCGGCGATCCTGCCGACCCTTCCGGCACACCTGCGCAAGCAGCTGAAGGGGGCCGACCTGCCGGCACCTCGCAACATCCTCGCCGCAGCCGTGGAAAGCGCGCAGGTCGACCTCGAGGCGGGACAGCGGATCGAGACCGGTTACCTCGTCGAACTCATGACGGGTCAGGTCTCGGCCAACATGATGCAGGCGTTCTTCCACGACATGCGGCGCATCAAGTCCGGTGGCAGCCGTCCCGAGGGCCGTCCCCGCCACATCGCACACAGGGTGGGTGTGCTGGGTGCCGGCATGATGGGTGCCGGGATCGCGTACTCCTGCGCCCGCAGCGGTGTGCCCGTAGTCCTCAAGGACGTCTCCTACGAGGCGGCGAAGACGGGCAGGGGTCACTCCGAGCGTCTCCTCGCCGAAGCCGTGGCGCGCGGCCGGCTCTCCCGGGCCGAGTCCGACGAGATCCTCGCGCGCATCATGCCGACCGCCGATCCCGCGGACCTGGCCGGCTGCGATCTGGTGATCGAGGCCGTCTTCGAGGACCCGGACCTCAAGCAGCGGGTCTTCCGTGAGATCGAGGACGTCGTCGCGCCGGACGCCGTGCTGGGGTCCAACACCTCCACCCTGCCGGTCACCGGGCTGGCGAAGGGCGTCAGGCGTCCGGAGGACTTCATCGGCCTGCACTTCTTCTCCCCCGTCGACAGGATGCCCCTGCTGGAGATCGTCACCGGGGAGGAGACCGGCGAGCGCACCGTGGCGAAGGCCGTCGACATCGCGCGCCAGATCGGCAAGACGCCCATCGTCGTCAACGACAGCCGGGGCTTCTTCACGAGCCGGGTGATGTCCAAGTTCCTCGACGAGGCGGTGGCCATGGTCGGTGAGGGCCTGTCTCCCGCCTCGGTCGAACAGGCCGGCTCCCAGGCCGGTTATCCCACGCCGCCCCTGCAACTGCTGGACGAACTGACCCTGACCCTGCCGCGGAAGATCCGGGAGGAGACCAAGGCCGCCGCGTCGGCCGGGACGGGGCAGTGGCATCCGCACGGTTCGGAGCCGGTCGTGGACCGCATGATCGACGAATTCGGGCGGGGCGGGCGCTCCGCGGGCGCCGGGTTCTACGAGTACGTCGACGGTCGGCGGGCAGGACTGTGGCGCGGCTTGTACGAGCACTTCGCCGTGCCGGGACGCGAGATCCCGTTCGAGGACATGAAGGAGCGGATGCTCTTCTCCGAGGCGCTGGAGGCGGTCCGGTGCCTCGACGAGGGCGTGCTCCGCTCGGTGCCCGACGCCAACGTCGGCTCCCTTCTGGGCATCGGTTTCCCTCCGTGGACCGGCGGGGTCCTGCAGTACGTCAACGGTTATCCCGGCGGTCCTCACGGCTTCGTCGTCCGGGCCAGGGAGCTGGCCGGACGGTACGGAGAGCGGTTCGAGCCGCCGGCGTCCCTGGTGACGACGGCGGAGAAGGGCGGACGCTACGGCTGAGGCGAGTGCGGTGGGCCGAGCATCGGGACGAGGAACTGCCGCGCCGCCGCGCGCACCTGTTCCTCGTCGTCGAGGTCGAGCACATGGCTGGGAATGATCAGGAACGAGGCGGAGACCCGGACCATCATCTCGGCCACCATGTCCACCTCCACATGGCCGGCGATGTTGCCCGCGACCTGTTCCTGACGCAGCCGCGACGCGACGAACTGCTGTACCACGCCCAGCGTGCGGCCCCCGTCACCGGTCATGGACGGCACGAGAGCGTCCGGTTCGGCAGCGATGAGACCACCGACGAGAGGGTTGTGGCGAATGGCCCGCAACGAGCTCGCGAACCCCAGGACAACCCGGTCGGCGACGGTCCCGGCGTCCCGGATGTCCTCGATGAAACGGTCGAAGTAGCGCCGGAACTCGCGCCGCACGACCTGCTCGACCAACTGGTCCTTGGTGGCGAAGCGACGGTAGACGGTGATCCGGGAGACGCCGGCCAGCCGCGCCACGTCCGCCATGGTCGAGCGTTTGATGCCCATGCGGCAGAACTGCTCATAGGCGGCGTCGAGCAGGCGCGCCGACATCTCGTCGTCCTGGTCGGCACCGTCGGCGGCCTCGGTGAACGCGATCTCCAGTACGGACGGAACGTCGGACGGCCGTCCGAGAGCCGACAGGACGGGTTCCACGGGTACCTCCCTGATTCGGTACAGCCTCTGGCGTTCACATCGCACATGTGCTCCCCTGATGAAACACAGAAGCAGGATGCGTTTCATCGTACCAACCCGGACAGTCGTGTCGCAGAACTCAAGGAGGAGTTCGGAGCAATGGACGGACTCAGCAGGCGCAGGATGTTGTTCGCGGGCGGGGCCCTGGGAGCGTTCGGGGCGCTGGGCGTGGCGTCGCCGGCCCGCGCACGGTCCCTCTGGACGTGGGCGCCGAGCGGTTCGGTGGCGGGCAAGGGCGCGGGAATCGACCCGGAGTGGGTCTGGGACGAGGAGGCCGACCAGCTGGTCGCCGCCGTGATCCGACGCGGCGACGTACCCGAGGTCAACGAAGCGCTGCGCACGTGGACCCGCAACGACCAGCCGCTGCCGGCCGGACTCCCCGCGGACCTGCGCGACTTCATGGAGACGGCCCGCCGGCTCCCGTCCTGGGCGGACCGGGGCAAACTCGAGACCGCGGCCGACTTCAACAAGTCCAGGGGCCTCTACCTCAACCTGCTCAACGGAGTGGGAGGCGGCATGCTCAGTACCGCCATCCCCCGCGAGGCGCGCGCCGTGTACTACTCCAAAGGCGGCGCCGACATGGAGGACCGTGTCGCCAAGACGAGCATGCTGGGCTTCGCCGTCGGGGACCTGAACGCGTACCGGCCCGACGGCGACGTCATCGTGCAGGCCGTCAAGACCCGCCTGGTCCACGCCGCCGTACGGCACCTGCTGCCGCAGTCCCCGGGCTGGGAGCGGACCAGCGGCGGCCAGGCGATCCCCATCAGCCAGCAGGACATGCTGGTCACCTGGCACAGCCTGCCCACCTACGCCATGCGGAAGATGCTCGAGTGGAAGGTGCCCATCACCTCGGCCGAATCGGTGGCCTATCTGCACGTGTGGCAGGTGACCGCGCATCTGCTCGGCATCCGGGACGAGTACATACCCGCCACCTGGGACGCGGCCGACTCACAGTCCGACCAGGTCCTCGACCCCGTCCTGGCACCTACGCGCGAAGGTGTCGAACTGACCGACATCCTGCTGCGCCAGCTCGCCGAGCAGACCAGCCCCGGCGGCATCGACCGGCCCCTGGTCGACGCACTCGCCCGATACCTGGTCGGCGACCAGGTCGCCGACTGGGACGGCATCCCACGCGAACCGTTCTGGGAGAAGGCGATAGAGACCGCCTGGCCGAAGCTGGTCGCTTTCCGCGAGAAGCTGATCCCGCTGCCGATGGTGCCGCCGCTGGCCTGGACGATCGACGAGGCAGCCCGCAAATACATCCTGTTCTACCTCACCAAGGGCCGGGGAACGCACATCGAGATCCCCGAGACCAACCGCCCCGGTTGAGAAGGGACGGCACCCGCGCAGGCAACGGCCCCGAACCGGCGGCCGGCAGGCGCACGCGACACAGGAGCGTCCGACCGGCGCGGAGGAAGCAAACAGGACACCGCCCCACAGGTCCCGGCGTCACACAGGACGCAGGAGGTTCGCGCACCAACGGGAGACCCGCCCGGCACCCCCGACGCGTGACGACCTGTCGCCTCCCGTACGGACGTCCGAGGCCGGTCCTCGCGCGGGAGGACGGACGCACCACAGCTCTCTCACCCCTTTCACCCCTCAGCGAGCATCAGCAGGAATCAAGGAGGAGTTCAGAGCAATGGACGAACTCAGCAGGCGCAGAATGTTGATCACAGGCGGAGCGCTCGGAGCACTCGGAGCACTCGGAGCGGCGTCACCGGCGAGCGCACGGTCGCTGTGGACGTGGGCACCGAGCGGTTCGGTGGCGGGCAAGGGCGCGGGAATCGACCCGGAGTGGGTCTGGGACGAGGAGGCCGACCCGGTGCTGGCCGCCGTGATCGAACGCGGGGACACGGCCAGAGTCAACGAGGCGTTACGCAAGTGGACCCGCAACGACCAGCCGCTGCCGGCCGGACTCCCCGCGGACCTGCGCGACTTCATGGAGACGGCCCGCCGACTGCCGTCCTGGGCGGACCGGAGCAAGCTCGACGCCGCGGCCCGGTTCACCAAGAAGAAGGGCATCTACGCGGGCGCCCTGTACGGGCTGGGCAGCGGGCTGATGAGCACCGCCATCCCACGGGAGGCGCGCGCCGTCTACTACTCCAAGGGCGGCGCGGACATGAAGGACCGCATCGCCAAGACCGCCCAGCTCGGGTACGACGTCGGGGACCTGGACGCCTACCAGCCGCAGGGCGGAATGATCGTGACCGCCGTGAAGACCCGGCTGGTGCACGCCGCCGTACGGCACCTGCTGCCGCAGTCCCCGGGCTGGTCCCAGACCAGCGGCGGCCAGACGATCCCCATCAGCCAGGCCGACATCATGGTCACCTGGCACAGCCTCTCCACATTCGTCATGCGCAAGCTACTCGATTGGAGGGTTCCGGTCAGCTCCGCAGAGTCCGACGGTTACCTGCACGTGTGGCAGGTCACCGCGCACATGCTCGGCGTCCAGGACGAGTACATACCCGCCTCCTGGAACGAGGCCAACGCACAGGCCGCGCAGGTCCTCGATCCCCGGCTCGCCGCCACGCCCGAGGGCAGGGAACTGACCGACGTCCTCCTCGACATCGTCGCCGAACTCGACGCCGGCCTCACCCGGCCCCTGATCAACGCCTTCGGCAGGTACACACTCGGCGACCGGACCGGCGACCTGATCGGACTGGACAGGGAACCCTTCTGGCAGCCGCTGATCGCAGCCGCCTGGCCGCTGCTGGTGGCCTTCCGCGAGGGACTCATCCCCCTGCCGCTGGTCCCCGAGGCGGCTTGGGTCGTGGAAGAGGCCATCCGCAAGTTCGTCCTGCTCTTCCTCGCCGAAGGACGCGGCATCCACCTCGAGATCCCCGACACCAACCGCCCCTCCTGAGGCACATCCGGCATGCCCGGCGCGAGGGCCCCGTCATCAGCGGCGTATCCTCGCGTCAGTTCCACGCCCCGTCCGTACTCGCCACGACGGCCCGTGCCACCCGGACCCGTCGGGTGAACTCTCCGACCGTGCACCCGAGATGGAACGATGACGACACTGCGCAGTGATGGAACAGCCCCGGCGCTCTCCACCGGAGTGCCGCCCTCGGACAGCCGTCCGACGTACCGCGGTACAGGCGGGGAGGCCGTCCGTGACAGGCACTGATCCCTCGGCGCGGCGGCACACCGGCCCGGCGCCCCTCGGCAGGCGCCGGTTCCTCGGCTACGTGCTGGCCACTCCGACGCTGACAGCCGCGGCCGAACTCGTCCCCGCGCCCGGAGCGCGGGCGGACATCCCCTCACCGGAGATCACCGAACTGATCGATCTCAACGACGTGATGACGGCGGCGGCCCTACCGACTTCGGGCCTGATCACGGTCGAGGTGAACAAGGACGGCACCGTGTCCTTCGCGCTACCGCGTGCCGAAGTCGGACAGGGCATCACCACGTCGACGGCCATGCTGATCGCCGAGGAACTCGGTGTGCCCCTGGAACGCGTGCGCGTCACCCTGGCCGACGCACGACCGGAACTGCTGTTCAACCAACTCACCGGCGGATCGAACACGACGTTCTCGACGTACACCCCGATCCGGGTCGCCGCCGCCATCGCCCGCAGCCGTCTGCTCCAGGCGGCTGCGGCCGAATGGAGGGCCCCGGTCGGTGAGCTGACCCTGGAGGCGGGAGTCGTCACCGGCCCCGGCGACCGGAGAGCCGGCATCGGGACGCTGTCCGAGAAGGCCGCGAGCGTACGGACCGAACAAGTGGCCGTGGACCTCAAGCCCCGCGAACGGTTCACCGTCATCGGAAAACCGCACGGCCGCGTCGACGCCCTCGCCGCAGTCACCGGACGCAAGAAGTTCACGCTGGACCTGGACGTCCCGGACGCCATGCCGACCATGGTGTGCCGTCCGCCGACGATCAACGGCAAGGTCGGATCGGTGTCCAACCTGCCCGCGATCCGCTCCATGCCCGGCGTCACCGACGTCGTCGTGATATCGACCGGGGTGGCGGTGCGTGCGGCCACCTTCGGACAGTGCATCGACGCCGTACGCGCCCTGAAGGTGTCGTGGAGGGCCGGGAGCGCGGAAGGCAAGTCCGACGATTCCGTGCTGGAGGAACTGCGCGCGGCCGAACTGCCCCTCGGACCGCCGCCGCCGACGCCGAGCGTGGAAGGCAGGTTCACCTTCCGCTTCCGCAGCAACAGCGCACTCGAACCGAACTGCGCGATAGCCGACGTCCGCCCCGACCGTGCCGAGATCTGGTCGAGTCTGAAGGCACCGATCGTCGCGAGAGAGGCCATCGCCGCCAAGTTAGGTCTGCCGCTGCGTTCGGTGACCGTCCATGTCACCGAGGGGGGCGGTTCCTTCGGCCGCAAACTCTTCTTCGACGCCGCGCTGGAGGCGGTCGAGGTCTCCCGGAAGATCGGCAAACCGGTCAGGCTCATGTGGCACCGCGCCGACGACTCCCGCCAGGGCCGCACCCACCCCATGGCGATCTCCCGCGCGCGAATCGCCTACCTCGGCGACACCGTTCTCAGCTACACCCAGCGGCACACCAGCGTCTCCACCGATCTCAGCCACGGCCTGGGAGAGATCTTCACCGCCCTGGCAGCGAGACTTCCGGTGGGCGACATCGGATTCTCGGAGCTCTTCTTCCAGCTGTCCCAGTCGATGCCGTACGACTTCGGCTCCAACAGCCGGCTCCTGAGCGAGACCGACAAGGGCTTCAACACCGGCAGCATGCGCAACGTCTACTCCCCCGACGTCACCTGCGCCCGGGAACTCCTCGTCGACCGGCTCGCCGCCAGGATGAACAAGGACCCCTACCGGTTCCGCCACGACTTCCTGCGGGACGACCGCTCCCGCGCGGTGCTGGACAAGGTCGCCGAGGTCGGGAACTGGGGCCGGAGCATGCCGGCCGGTACGGCTCAGGGCATCGCCTTCCACTCCGAGTACCACGCCGCCAGCGCCGTGCTGGTGGAGCTCGACTGCCGCCCGGAGACGGTCAACCGCCCCGTCCGCGACGGTGTCACCGGCCCTCGGGTCACCAAAGCGGTCATCGCCGTGGACGTCGGCCTCGCGGTCAACCCGCGCGGCCTGGAGGCACAGATGACGGGCTGCCTCATGGACGGCATCGCGCTGACCCTGACCTCCAGCCTGCACCTGCGCGACGGACACTTCCTGGAGGCCAGCTGGGACAACTACTTCTACACCCGGCAGTGGAACACACCACCCGAGCTGAAGGTCGTCATCATGCCGGCCGGCACCGGCGAGCCCGGCGGTGCCGGGGAACTCGGCGTGGCCGCCTCGACGGCCGCGGTCGCCTGTGCGTACGGCCGTGCCACCGGAGTCATGCCCACCGACTTCCCCATCAATCACCACACCCTCTCCTTCACCCCCAAACCCACCACCCCGCCCGTCCCCGCATCACCCACCGACGGTCTGGACCACGTCCACTGATGTGCGTCGAGACAGGGAGTCACCGTGCCTGAGCACACATTCCGCCTCAACGGCGAGCAAGTCACCGTCGAAGCCGCGGACGACGAGCGGCTGCTGTGGGTCCTTCGCGACATACTCGGCATCACCGGACCGAAGTACGGCTGCGGCATCAACGTCTGCAAAGCCTGCACGAGCCACCTCAACGGCAAGGCCGCCAACCCCTGTGCCATCCCCGTGCGCGACCTGCGGCCGTCCGACGAGATCACCACCATCGAAGGGCTTCCGGCCACCGTGGGCGCGGACCTGCACCCGATGCAGGAAGCATGGCTCGATCAGGACGTGGCCCAGTGCGGCTACTGCCAGCCCGGCCAGATCATGACCGCCGTCGCCCTGGTCCGCCGCGTCAAGGAGGAGAACCGCCCGATCACCGAGGCCGACCTCGACGGCATCCGCAACATCTGCCGCTGCGGCACCTACCCCCGCGTCCGCGAAGCGATCAGAGCCGGTGCCGAGAACATGTGACCGCAACCGTGCCCGGAACAGGTAAGGGCTGACGATGGCCGCGGCCGGGGGCCATCGCCAGCGTGTCGGCGACCGGGCTCGCCCGATGGTGGCCGGCCGTCGGGCAGCCGGCGATCTCGCGGGTGGCCAGGTCCAGCCAGGTCGCGAGGTAGGGCCGGCATGGATCCGGGGGACACCCCAGGTGGGCCGGGAGGCGATCCGCCACGGTGCGGGATCAGCAGAACCGCCCGCCCCGCGCCCGGACCGCCGTCGGGGCGGCGGCCGTGACGGCCCGCGCCACAGCCCGGTCCTGTAGCGCGAGTACCCCGCGCACCGGGCCCGCGACCTGCGTACTTCATGTCGCACCGTCTCATCGGGAAGGCGGCACTCTTCGCTCGGATGCCGGCCCGGGGCATGCGTGGTGGTACGTCTTCGATCAGCGGTCGATGGCGGCCATGTTGTCCGCGTCGTAGCGCTCACCGGACGCCCGGGGCAGGTCGTTCAGGCGGGCGACGTGGCCGGCGGTGAGCTCGACGTGGTCGGCGGCGGCGTTCTCCTCCAGCCGGGCGACTCGCTTGGTGCCGGGAATGGGCGCGATGTCGTCACCCTGGGCGAGCAGCCAGGCCAAGGCGACCTGTGCGGGCGTGGTGTCGATCTCTGCGGCCACGGCCCGGACCTCGTCGACGATTCGCAGGTTGAGTTCCAGGTTGCCGTCGGCGAAGCGGTGGTTGGTGCGGCGCCAGTCGTCGGCGCCAAGATCGTTCAGGGAGCGGATGCCGCCGGTCAGGAAGCCGCGGCCAAGCGGGGAGTACGGCACGAAGCCGATACCCAGTTCGCCCAGGACGGGCAGGATCCCGGCCTCCGGGTCGCGGGTCCACAGGGAGTATTCGGACTGGACCGCGGTGACCGGATGCACGGCGTGAGCACGGCGGATCGTGGCGGGGCCGGCCTCCGAGAGGCCGATGTGGCGGATCTTGCCTTCGGCCACCAGTTCGGCCAGCGTGCCAACGGTCTCTTCGATGGGGGTGCCGGGGTCCACCCGGTGCTGGTAGCAGAGGTCGATGTAGTCGGTACCCAGGCGCTTCAGTGATCCCTCCACGGCCAGGCGGATGTTGGCCGGGGTGCTGTCCGGGGGCGTGCCACCGGTGTGGGAGACCAGTCCGAACTTGGTCGCCAGCACGACCTCGTCCCGGCGCCCCCGCACGGCCCGGCCGACCAGTTCCTCGTTGACGAAGGGGCCGTACCCCTCAGCGGTGTCGACATGGGTGACCCCGAGGTCCAGAGCGTGGTGGATCGTGCGGATCGACTCGTCGTCGAACTGGCCTGCTCCGGCGTAGAACGCCGACATCCCCATGGCTCCGAGACCGATGCGCGAGACCTTGAGACTGCCGAGCAGAACGGTTTTCATGGCGCGGACTTCCCTTCCCATCAATTAAGTACCGATCGGTGCAGAACCCTAACACGTCAAGACCGGTCGGTACTGAACTGCGTCCACTCCCGGGTGGGATGAAAATGCCGGTCGGCGTAGATCTGTACCGAGAGGTACACTTGCGGGATGAGTGACTCCCGCAAGGCCGCCACGGGCCGACCACGAGGATTCGACATCGACCAGGCGCTGGAACGCGCGATGCGGGTGTTCTGGGCGCGAGGTTACGAAGGCGCAAGCCTCACCGAACTGACCGGCGCCATGGGGATCACCAAGACGAGCATGTACGCGGCCTTCGGCAACAAGGAACAGTTGTTCCGCAAAGCCCTCCAGCGCTACGGAGCGGGGCCTGCCGCCTATGCCACGTGCGCCCTGGAGGAGCCCACCGCACGAGCCGTGGCCCTGGCGTTCCTCCGCGGGGCGGTCCGCACCACGACCCCTCCCGAGGGCCCCTCCGGGTGCCTGACCGTGCAGGGCGCGCTGGCGTCGGGCGACGAGAGCCGGGCCGTCCACGACCTGCTCGTCGACTGGCGCAACGACGCGGGAGCCCGCCTGGAGGAGCGCTTCCGGCGTGCCGTCGACGAGGGCGACCTTCCGCGCGACGCCGACCCCCGGCGTCTTGCCCGGTTCGTCATGACGACGGGTTTCGGCATCGCGGTGCAGGCCGCCAACGGCCTCGGCCCTGCCGAGCTCGACGAGATCGTCGACACGGCGTTGCTCGGCTGGCCCGCGTAGCGGCCGCACCCTTCACCCACCCCGGTGGGACATCTCCTCGCACGAGGGCCGTGACAGTGCGGCGAAACTTCGGTACCGTTCGGTACGTAAATGTCGAGCGGTGGTTCCTGCCCACGCCGACGATCACCGCGACGAAATCGTCGGGGGCCGTCGCGGGACACCGGGCATGACCTCCGCTCCGGGGGCCGAAGAAGGAGATCATGTCCGGCACCGACCTGCGCGGGTTCTACCTGCGCTACATCGGGGCGCTCAACGCCCACGAGATCCACCGCATGGACGAGTTCATCGGCGACGGGACCACCCTGAACGGCGAGCCGGGCACTCGGGACCAGGTCGTCTCTGTGCTGAACGGCCTCATCGACGCGGTCCCGGACTTCCACTGGGAACCCCGGGAGATCGTGGTCGACGGTGATCGCCTGGCCGCCCGTCTGACCAACACGGGCACGCCCGCCAAGGAGTGGCTCGGCGTGGCTCCCACCGGCGCCTCGTTCGAGATCGTCGAGTACGCCGTCTATCAGGTTCGTGACGGGCGGTTCGTGCACATGACGGCCCTGCACGACGCCGGGACGCTGAGGCGGCAGCTCGGTGCCTGACCTCCGTAAGCCGATCGGCGTCGGCATCGTCGGCCTGAGCGCCACGGGAGGCTGGGCGGCCGGGGCCCACCTGCCCGCGCTGAACGCCGTCGACGGGATCGGGCTTCGCGCGCTGGCGGCGAGCTCCGAAGCCTCGGCCCAGGCCGCGGGAGCGGCGTACCCGCGTACGCGTCGGTCGAGCAGCTCGCCGGCGACGGGAACGCCGATCTGGTGGTCGTCGCCGTCGAAGTGCCCCGGCCCGGCGACACCGCGAGCGGGATGCCCCGGGCCTCGGTGACGACGTGGTGCTTGCTGTCCGGCCGCGCGCGGTCGACCGGGCTGGGACCGCTTTCGGGCCGCGCCGGACCCAGGAACCGGAGGCCGGCGGCCCTCTTGCAGGACCGCGAAAAAGATGATGGAGGGCGTTGGGTTACTCGCGGATCTGGGCGTTCGCCGGGGGATGTGCGTTGTCGTTGTCGGTGCCCAGCTTGGCGAGCAGGCGTAGTCCGTCCTCGGCGGGGCTGGCGGGGGCCGCGAACAGCACCAGTAGCTCGATGCCTGATTCGTTCGGCAGCGCGAAGTTCTCATGGTGCAGTTCCAGCAGTCCGACCAGGGGGTGCCGGTACGCCTTGCGTCCATGGGCGCGGGCGCGCACGTCCGCGCGGGCCCAGAGGCGGCGGAAGCGTTCACTGCCCATCGCCAGCTCGCCGATGAGTGAGGCCAGGCGGGGGTCCTCGGGGTATTTGCCGGCGGCCAGGCGCAGGTGCCCGACCGCGTCGAGGGTGCAGTTCTCCCAGCCCGCGTACAGGCCGCGCTCGGCTTCCTCGAGGAAGATGTGCCGGGCGGTGTTCAGGCCCGGCATCGGGCGGCCGTAGAGGAGTTTGGCCAGGCGGTTCCCGGCGAGTACGTCCATGCGGTGGTTCATGATCAGCGCGGGTGCGTCGCCCACCAGGTCCAGGACGCGCAGCAGCTCGGGCCGGACCCGCCCGCTCGGTGCCTTCGCGTGGTGGCGGCGCTGTCGGACAAGCCGGTAGAGGTGTCCGCGTTCGGTCTCGTCGAGGTCCAGGACGCGGGCGAGGGCGTCGAGGACCTGCTCGGAGGGCTGGGTCGCGCGGCCCTGCTCCAGGCGTACGTAGTAGTCGACACTGACTCCGGACAGGTGCGCGACCTCTTCGCGGCGCAGCCCTTCGACCCGGCGGCGGCTGTCGGTGGGGATGCCGGCGGACGCCGGGTCGACCCGGGAACGCCGGGTCCGCAGGAAGCCCGCGAGATCGTCCATGTGCCCAGTATGGCTTCGGCGCGGGCCCGTGAGGGTGGTCCTGCCGTTACCAGGAAGTCCCGTCCGGTGGATGAGGAGCCCCTGAATACCGGACGGCGGGGCGTCCAGGATCGGAGGCATCCGATCCGAAGGAGTTCCCATGAAGACGCTGATCGTCTACGCCCACCCGGAGCCGAAGTCGCTCAACGGCTCGCTGAAGGACCTCGCGGTGTCCACGCTGGAGAGCGCCGGGCACGAGGTGCGGGTGAGCGATCTGTACGCGATGAACTGGAAGGCGGTCGTGGACGCCGCGGACTTCGGCCCCGGCGCATCGAGCCCGCTGAAGGTCGCCCGGGAATCGGGCCGGGCCTTCGACGCCGGGACGCTCACCCCGGACGTCCGCGCCGAGCAGGAGAAGCTGCTGTGGGCCGACACGGTCGTCTTCCAGTTCCCGCTGTGGTGGTACACGATGCCCGCGATCCTCAAGGGCTGGGTGGACCGGGTGTTCAGCTTCCACTTCGCGTACGGCGTCGGCGAGCACAGCGACACGAAGTACGGCGAGCGCTTCGGTGAAGGCACCCTCGCGGGCCGGAAGGCCGTGCTGTCGGTGACCGTCGGCGGCCTGGAGCCGCACTACTCCGCTCGCGGGATCAGCGGGCCCATCGACGATCTGCTGTTCCCGATCCACCACGGCATCCTCTACTACCCGGGCATCGAGGTGCTGCCGCCGTTCGTGCTGTACGGCGCCGACCGGACGACCACCGAGGACTACCCGGACATCGCCAAGGCATGGGAACAGCGCCTGCTGACCCTGGAGTCGACCGAACCGATCGCGTTCCGGCGGCAGAATTCCGGCGACTACGAGATCCCCTCGCTGCACCTGAAGGAGGGACTGGAAGCGGCGGGCCGCACGGGGTTCGGGCTGCACGTGCGCGGCTGACCGCGGGCGCTGGAACGGGACGAGCCGAGGCGCGGACCCGAGGGCAGTCCGGGAGCCGTGGTGACAGCCCGCCACCCGGCACCGGCCGCTTCACCCGGCAGGATCCTTCGGGCCAGGAGAAGAACCCCTGCCTCGGCTGTCACTCGGCACCGGCGGTCCGCGCAGAGACCCCGCGGAAGGCGGGGGACATGGCCACCGGCTGCCGGGTCCAGTGCCGCTCCAGACGCGAGAGGGTCCCGCGGGCCGCCGCTCCCATCTCAGGGAGGTGCCCGAACACCCCGGTGGCGGCGGCGAACTGTTCCAGACGCAGGAAGACGCGTTGCCGCCAGGTCGCCGCTCCCCGGTCGAAGTCCCGGTCGAAGCTGCGGTGTATCAGCCATGTCCCGTCCGGGCCCTACCGCCCCGCCCGCGCCAAAGCCCGGGCCGACCGGGCTGACGCGACGTTCAGAACACGTTGATCGCAGCTGGTGCCCGCTCCGCACGCGTCAGGGCGCGCAGCAGGGCCGCTTGGCCATGACGCCGGACGGCAAGCCCGGTCAGCAGCGCCACCACGGGATCGAGGGCCGCGCCCGGCAGATCCGGCGCGCCGAGGCCCACGCTGACCGCCAGGTCATCCATGTGCACGGCGAGCTCGACCAACCGGGTCACGAGGAAGTCGTCCAGGCTCAGTGCCCACCCTGTCTGCGGCATGAACACCACCCGGTCGCCATGCATCTCCTCGAGGCCGGTTCGCTGCTGGTCGAGTGCGGCGTGGACGCGCTCGACCAGCAGCCGCACGCCTTCGGACGAGATGCCTTCACCCTTCGCCCGGATTCCGGAGCTGATCTCACCGTCGAGCGGCGCGTCGATCCACACGGCCCGCGCGTAGTGTTCCAGCACAGGGATGGGTTCCTGCCCGGAGGCGGGTCCTTCCACCGCCGCATCCACGCTGAGGATCTGATAGGCGAGGTGGCCGGCCAGACCGCCGACGGTCCACTGCGCCAACGCACTGGGTTTCTCCCACGAGGCGGCCACTTCTGGTGTGTCCAGCAGGGCTACGGCCTGCGCGGCGGTCTCCATGTAGGCGTTCTTCGGACTCACGAGCCCCCCATGATCCGTTCGGAATCCCCACCCTACGCAGTGCCGCTGAGGGCGGAAGCCGGATTCCGCACGACCGCCCACGCAGCACGGTCGCCCCAGGAGGGCGAACCGCTCAAACGCCTCGCAGTGCGGTCCGTCGGCGAGCCGAGCGGCGTCAAAGCGGGCTTCTGCCAGACGTACGCATCGAGAAAGACGCCCAGGCGGGCAGAACTCCCGCCCCCGGGCCCGGGCGGATGGGAGCGGTGGTGTCCGCCGGTACCTCGTCCGCGGTGAAGACCCGCATCCTGACCTGGGTGACCGGCGCCGTCGATCGCGCCGACTGCTTCCGGAGCGCCGGTCGGTGTCAGGTGGTCGACCGCCGGGTGGCGGACGTCCGGTAATCGTGGAAGCCCGCCCCGCTCTTGCGGCCCGTCCTGCCCTCGCCGACCAGTCGCACCAGCAGCGGACACGGCTGGAACCTGTCGTCGCCGGTGTACTGCCGCAGGACGTCCAGCGAGTCGAGCACCGTGTCGAGCCCGATGAGGTCGGCCGTGGCCAGCGGTCCCATGGGGTGTCCGAAGCAGCTCTGGAAGATGTCGTCGACCTGCGCGGCCTCCGCGGTGCCCGCCCCGACCACGGCGGCCGCCTCGTTGACGGTCAGCATCAGGACCCGGTTGGACACGAAGCCGGGGGCGTCGGACACCACGACGCCCCGCTTGCCGAGGCTGCCGAGGAGCGCCAGGGCGCGGTCCAGCGTCTCCTCGGAGGTCGCCGGGGTGGTGATGACCTCGACCGTGTCCTTGAGCGGGGCGGGGTTCATGAAGTGCATGCCGAGCACCCGGTCGGCCCGGCCGGTGACGGCGGCCAGCCCGGCGACCGGGATGGCGGAGGTGCAGGAGGCGAGCACGGTCCGCGGCGGGCAGAGCGCGTCCAGTTCGCGGAACACCCCCTCCTTGACGGCGGGGTTCTCCCGGGCGCACTCCACGACGAACGAGGCGTCGGCGAGGTCGGGGAGCCGGTCGCTCCAGCGCACGCGGGACGAGGGTTGCGCCGCCGACGGGGAACCATCGGCGCCAGCACTGGCGCTGGCACCGGGGTTCAGCAGCCGGTGCAGACGCAGTCCGTCGCGCAGCCGCCGGGGGGCGGTGGCCAGGGCGGCCGGGTCGGTGTCGACGGTCACCACGGTGTACCCGGCCGTGACCAGGCACTGGGTGACCCCCACTCCCATCACGCCCGCGCCGACCACGCCGGCCGTACCGGCCGCACCGTCCGTGCGCCGCGCGGTGTCCGTCACCGGCTCGCCCTCTCGTCGATGTCCTGAGCCCGATCGGCCCCGTCAGCCCCGTCAGCCCTGCCGGCCCTGCCGGCCCACCGGGCGACGTCTTCCCGGCCCGTTCCGCCCGGGGCGTCGGCGACGACGCGGACGTGGCGCGGGCGGGTCCTGGGCAGCCGGCCGGGATCCGCGGCCAGCACCATCCGGTCGCCGTGCCGCTCGATGACCCGGAACCCGGCGAACCGCAGGGTCACCAGCATGACCTGGTTGACCGGAGTGGACACGAACCGTGCCACCGGACGCAGTCCCGCCCGCACCGCCCGGTGCACGACGTGGTCCAGCAGTACGGCGCCGACCCCGCGGGACAGCACCCGGCACGAGGTCAGCAACAGCAGCAGCACGCTGTCGGTTCCGGTCAGTTCCGAGACGGCGAGCCCGATCGTGCCGTAGGAGCCGAACCGGTCCCGTAACCCGGCGACCAGCACCTCGTGGTCGGGTGACGCGGCCAGGCGGCGCAGTTCGATCATGTTCAGGGTGAGTCCGGTGGTGTTGAGCTGGTGGGTGCGTACGGTCAGTTCGTGGGCGCGCGCCAGATCCTCCTCGGTCGCGCGCCGGACCGTCATGGTCAGGTCCAGGGAGGCGAGGAACTCGCCCTTCGATCCCTCGAAGTCCTGCTCGGCCTGGGTGCGGTGGCGTTCCACGCGGTAGAGCCGGCGGCGCTGCCGTGCCTCGTCCGTGACGAACTCGGGAGTGAACTCGGGGCGGGCGGGCAGTTCGCCGACCTGGTCCGCGCGGTAGCAGCGGACGCCGGGAAGCACCGAGGCCACCTCGGCCCGTTCGACGGGGTCGTTGTCCACGAACGCGACGGCCTCCGGCGCGAGGCCGAGCGTGCGGGCGATCCGCCGCACCGCGTCCGACTTGCCGCCCCAGCCGATCTCCACCGCGCTGAACAGCTCGGCGAGGCCGTGGTGGGCCAGGTGCGCCTCGGAGGTCTGCGGGTCTCCGCGGCTCGCCACCGCGTGCAGGATGCCCCGCCGGTCGAGTGTCCGCAGCGTCTCGACGGCGGCGGTGAACGGCCGGGGCCGGTCGCCTTCCAGCACCACCCCGTCCCACAGGGTGTCGTCGAGATCCCAGACCAGGCACTTGACCGTGTTCACCGGCCCGGTCCGTCCGCCGCCGCTGCCCGGTCATCGACCGCCCGCTCGCCGGTCGGCCGCCCCGCGTGTCCGCGCAGCGCGTGTTCCCCTATGCGCACCTCGGCCACCTGTTCCGCCCCCTCGATGAGCTGGGTGATCCTCGCGTCCCGGAAGAAGCGCTCCACCGGGCTGTCGGCCGTGCAGCCCACGGCGCCCATCAGCTGCAGGGCGTCCTGGCTCACCGTGGCGGCGGCCCGGGCCGCCGCGTACTTCGCGATCACGGTGTCCAGCAGCGCCTCGGGGCCGCCGTCCTGCCGTGACGCGGCGGCGCGCGCGCACAGTTCGCGCGCGGCGGCCGTGGCGACCACGGCGCGTCCGAGCCGGGCCCGGACCACCTGGTGGTCGGAGAGGAGGACTTCCCCCTGCCGGCGGCCGGCGGCGTGTGCCGAGGCGTGGTCCACACAGGCGGCGGCCATTCCGGCGCAGCCCCACGCGACCGTGTACCGCCCGTGGTCGAGTGCGGTCGCGGCGACGTGGGAGAGCCCGAAGCCCGGGGGTGCCAGCAGGTTCTCCTCCGGGACCCGTACGGCGTCGAAGCCGACGTGGGCCACGTGCGCCGCGCGCAGTCCGAGCAGGCCGTGCACCGGTTCGGTGGTGACGCCCGGCCGGTCCGCCTCGACCAGCACGGTCGTCGGGTGCCCGTCGAGCCGGGCGAGTACCAGGAGGACGCCGGCGCGCCCGCCGAAGGTCACCCATCGCTTGCGGCCGTCCAGCACCAGGCCGGCGGCGTCGCGCCGGACGGTCGAGGCCACGGCGGACAGTTCGGTGCCGGCCCCGTCCTCCGTGGCGGCGAACCCGGCCAGCAGGTCGCCGCCCGCCAGCGCGGGCAGCCAGCGGGCCCGCTGCCCCTCGGTGCCCCAGCGCAGCACACTCGCGGCGACCATGCCCTGCACGGTCACCAGGCTGCGCAACGCCGAGCACACACCGCCCAGTTCGGCGCAGAGCCGTCCGAGTACCAGGGGCGGCGACGCGCTCCCGCCGTACCGGGTGGGCAGGTCGCAGGCGAGCAGACCGGCGCGGGCGAGATCCCGGACGATCCCGGAGGGGAGTTCCCCGGCCCGGTCCCAGGAGGCGGCGTGCGGCCGGACGGAGCCGGCGAACAGCGCCCCGTCCGCCTCAGCCATGCGTGGAGTCGTGCGTGGAGCTGTCCGCGGAAACGTCCGCGGGGCCGTCCGCCCGTCCGGGCCCGGACGGGGGGACGGCGCGTTTGGCACGGACGAACCCGGCGGTACGGGCGAGGGTGCGGAAATTGTCCAGATCCAGGTCCTCCACCTCGACGACGACCGAGAACTCCCGCTCCACAAAGGTGACCAGTTCCAGGGCGAACAGGGAATTCGCGTTTCCCTGCTCGAAGTAGTCGTCGTGAATACCCAGAGCGGTGCCGGGCAGGGCCGAGGCGAGGAACGATCGCAGAGCGTCGAGTACGCTGTCCGACGGAGGTGGAACCGGATCCGTGACCGGATTCGCGACCGTGTCCGTGTCCGTGACAGGATCCGCGATCGAATCCGGATGTCGATCGTCCACTCGGTCTCCTCAGGAAAGATCAGCCCCATCGCGCACCTTCTTCGTTCATATCATCGTGGCCACCCCGCGGCCAAGACCGCCCACCGATCCCACCGTGCCCGTAAGTCCAGGTGAGGGCCGTAAGCAGGTCGGCGCGGCGAAGGTCAAGAGGTGCTTTTCGGCGCGTGGCCGACAGAGGGATGATCGATTTCCGGCCTCCTTGGAACAGTGCGGGCGGGCGCGTTGTCGCTTATCAGCGGTGCTGTTAGCCTCACCAGGCGAGTGACCGGTCAGTGAATAACATGAACAGATCGACTTCACGGCTCAACCAGGTCGACCAGGTCGACCGCACGGCGCGCAAAAGGCGGGGCGCATATCCTCCACGCCATTTCGATCACTGTGGGCGAACGGTGTCGGACCGCGGCTCGGCGGTCCTTTCGCAGCCGGACCGGAAGGCGTTGAATGCGCGGGAAAGGTGCGGGGGAACTCGTACTGGGTGACCTGTTCGACGCGCAGGCCGCGCGCACTCCGGACGTGACCGCGGTGCGGCACGGGGCGGTGGGTCTCACCTTCGGCGAGCTCGCGGACCGGGTGGACCGGCTCGCCGAGCGCCTCGTGCGGCGCGGCACCCGCCCGGAGACGCCGGTCGCCCTGTGCGTCGGGCGCGGCGTGGACATGGTGACCGGTCTGCTCGCGATCGTGCGGGCCGGCGGCGTACTGGTCCCGCTGGACCCCCGCCACCCGGACGAGCGGCTGCGCCTCCTTCTCCGGGACTGCGCCGCCCCCCTGGTGCTCACCCGCCGCGACCTGGCGCACCGGACGTCCGCGAGCGGGGCGGACCCGGTGTTCGTGGACGCCGGTGCACCGGGCGGCGCCGAGCCCGTGCCCTCGGACGCCGGGACACCGGTGCCCCGTGCCGGCTCCCCCGCCGCCCCCGGTCCGGCCGTGCCCGGCCCCCTCCCGCTGAACGCCGCCTGTCTGACGTACGCCTCCGGCTCCTCGGGCGTCCCCGAAGGGGTCGTCGTCACGCACGCCGGGCTGACCGACCTGTTCCACCGTCACCGCGCCCGGTTCATCGGCCCGGCGACGCGGGACGCCGGGGGCCGGCGGCTGCGGGTGGCGCACACCGCGGCCCTGTCGTCCGACGCCTCCTGGGTGCCGCTGCTGTGGCTGCTGGCCGGGCACGAACTGCACGTCGTCGACCACGACACCCACGAGGACGCCGCGGCCATGCTCGCGTACGTCGGACGCCACCGGATCGACGTCCTGGACGAGACCCCCTCCCTGCTGCGGCCCCTGGTGGCGGCGGGCCTGCTGGACGCGGACCGGCACCGGCCCTCGGTGATCACCGTGGGGGGCGGGGCGCTCGACGACGAGCTGCGCGCGGCCCTCGCCGCCGCGCCCGGCACCCGCTGCCACAACAGGTACGGTCCGGCCGAGGCGACCGTCGACGCGCTCGTCCGGCCGGTCCGACCTGGTGGACGGCCGCCGGCCGGGCGGCCGTCCACCGGTGTCCGCGCCCGGGTGCTGGACGGGGCCCTGCGGCCCGTCCCGGCCGGGACGCCCGGTGAGCTGTACCTCGCGGGACCGGGGCTGGCCCGCGGCTATCACGGCCGTCCCGGCCCCACCGCGGCCCGCTTCACCGCCGATCCGCACGGCCCCGCCGGGTCCCGGCTGTACCGGACCGGTGACCTGGTCCGGGTGCGCGCGGACGGCGAGACGGAGTTCCTGGGGCGGGTCGACGACCAGGCGCAGATCCAGGGGGTGCGGGGCGAGCCGCGCGAGGCCGGGGCGGCGCTGCTGCGCCACCCCGGCGTGACCGGCGCCGAGGAACTGGC
>NZ_JAHKJW010000001.1 GCF_019710745.1 Streptomyces beigongshangae | reverse complement strand
GCCGGGACCGCCGCCGGCCGGTCGGCGGGCGCACCGGCCGGGGGCAAGGCGGCGGACGCGCCGGCTTCGGCTTCGGACGCCTCCGCGGTGTCCGCGTCGGCTTCCGGCCCAGGCTCCGGTTCACGTTCCGGCTCCGGTGCGGACTCCGCCTCCGGGGCCCGGTCCGGCACCGCGGTCGCCGCCGCGGCCACGGGAGCCGGCGCATCCGCTCCCGCGAAGGAGGGCGGCCCCACCGCTGCCGTACTGAACTCCAGTGCGGCAGACGGACATCCGGGCGGTTCCGGGGGCGCGCACCCGCGGACCACCGCGTCCAGGTCGCCGCTCACCGACGCGGTGTCCCGGCGGACGATGGTCATCATCGCCGTGGTCGTGGCGCTTGCCGTGCTGGGCACGGTCCTCGCCGTCACTCTGGGTGGCGGGGACGGTTCCTCGGGTTCCGGTGAGAACAAGGCCGGGGACGACAAGTCCGCGTCCAGCGGAGCGAACGCGGGAAGCGACACCAAGCAGGACGGGAACGCCGGCACGGACAAGGACGGCGACGGGAAGAACGACGACGGAAAGAACGGTGACGGGAAGAACGACTCCTCGGGCGGCGCGACGAAGGAGAGTTCGCCCAGCGCGAGCGCTTCCGGCGAATCCAGCGGTTCGGGTGGTTCGGGCGGTAATTCCGGCAGCGGTTCGGGCGGCAAGGCCGAATCGACGCACAAGGACGGACAGGGTTTCTCGATAGGTCTGCCCAAGGGCTGGAAATACCAGTCCACGAGCGCGGCCGGTGCCCGTTTCGCCGGCCCCGACGGGCAGAAGCTGCTGGTCGCCTGGACCACGACGCCCAAGTCCGACCCGGTGGCCGACTGGAAGAACCAGGAGCAGTACATGCGGCGGTCGCAGTACCAGCGCCTGCGCATAGAGAAGGTGGACTACCGCGGCTGGAACACGGCCGACTGGGAATTCACCTACGTGGAGGGCGGCACGCAGTACCGGACCATAGACCGCGGGTTCGTCGTCGACGACAGCCAGGGATATGCGCTCATGTACACCGCGAAGGCGTCGAAATGGGACACCGGACTTCGCAAGGAGACGTGGCGGACGCTGACGACGTCGTTCGAACCGAAGTCCTGAGGGGCACGAGACACCTGAGATCTCGTATCTCCTCATGACGGGTTGCCTCCGGCACGTATCGTGAGTGGTTGCGGACCGTACGCAGCCGCAATGGCAGCCACAACGGGACGCATGGCGAACGGATCTGACCGGCCGGGCGGCAGGGGGAGGCATCGTGGACGACTATGCGGGACGGGTACTCGCCGACCGCTACCGCCTGCCGCTGCCGCCGTCGGACGAGTACGAGATCGCCACGGAGTCACGGGCCTTCGACACCTACAGCGGCCAGGAGGTCGTGGTCCGGCAGGTGCCGCTGCCCGAGGTCGTCGAGGCGGAGGTGCTCGACGCGGACGGGCTGCCCGACGGGTTCGTGGCGGCGGACGCCGGAGTGCGGGGGCCGTCCGCGCGGACCACGCGCAGGCCCGCCGAACCGGCCGTGCGACGGGCGATCGAGGCCGCGCAGGCCGCCGCGCAGATACCCGACCACCCCCGGCTCGACCAGGTCTTCGACGTGTTCGCCGAGGGCGGGTCCCTGTGGATAGTGAGCGAACTGGTACCCGCGCGGCAACTCGCGGAGCTGCTCGACGAGGGACCGCTGAGCCCGTACCGGGCCGCCGAGGTGGCCTCCGACGTGCTGACCGCGCTGCGGGTGCTGCACGCGCACGGATGGGTGCACCGGAACATCACCGCGCGTACCGTGCTCGTCTGCGACGACGGGCGGGTGATGCTCACGGGGCTCGCCTCGGGAGCCGCGGAGGAGGCGCTGTGCGGATACGACCCGGTGCCGCCCGCCGAAGGCGACGCGGGCGGCGGTCCGGCGTTCCCCGCGGGTTCGCCGGGGCCGGCCGGGCAGCTCGACCGGGCCGGTGCTCCCGGTGCCCCCGACAGGACCGGCGGGGCCGGCGGACAGGCGGTGCCCGGTGCACGGGGGGCGGACGGCGGCCGGACTGCGGTCGAGGCCGTGCGCGGGGGCGCGGTGCCCGTCCCGCAGACCCAGGCCCGGGCACATGCCTCGGAGATGGCGCAGCGGGCGCTGGACGCGGGCGGAGACGTACGGGCCGCACGGGCCGGGGCCATCGCGGCCTACCGCGCGGGCACGAGGGCCGCGGCCCGGGTGCAGGAGGAGCAGCGGGACGGCCGGGGCGCGGCACTGCCCGCTCCGCGTCCCCGGCCCGCCGGAGGAGACACCGGGGGGACCCGGCTCCCCGGGCAGACGGCCGGGCAGACAACCGGGCACACGGCCGGACAGACAGCTGGAGAGATATCCGGACAGCTCTCCGGGCAGATCTCCGGACACGGGACGGAGCGGACCTCGCCGCCGGGGCAGATCGTGGATCCGTACGGGGTACGGCCGCCGGGCTCCTGGCACGGCGCGGCGCCGCGCGGCACCGTACCCGGGGCGGACCGCTCCGGGCAGGATCGTGCTCCCGCGCTGCCCGACGGCGGCGACGGCGGCACGGGCGGAACCGGCGGCATCGGCGCGGGCGGGGTCCCCGCCCACCGGAACCGGTCCGCCCCCGCGTCGGCCCCCGCCGGGCGCGGCCCGGCCACCGCGCTGGTGGCGGAGCGGGCCCGGCAGGCGCGGATGGCCGTCGTGGGCCCCGTCACCGAGCGCTGGGCGCCCGAGCAGGCCGGACCCGTGCACGAGAACTGGCAGCTGGCGGCGCCGATCGGGCCCGCGACGGACCTGTGGGCGCTCGGGGCACTGCTCTTCCGCGCCGTCCAGGGCCATGCGCCCTACCCCGAGGAGAGCACCGCCGAGCTGGTGCAGCTGGTGTGCGCGGAGCCGCCCGCGTTCGCGGAGGAGTGCGGTCCGCTCCGGCCGGTCGTGGAGTCGCTGCTGCGCCAGGACCCCACCGAGCGGCTGGACTTCGAGGATCTCCGGGGCTGGCTGCGCTCACTGGTGAGGTCGGCGCCCGAGCCGGAGGCGGGTACGTACGTCGTCGCGGCGCCGCCCGTGGACGCCGCCCGGCTGCCGGTCGTACGCCGTCGGGGCGAGATCGTCCGCAGGCGGCGCGCCGGGCTGCCCGCCACCAGTGGCCGGCACAAGCGGGAGCGGCAGGGCGGCGAGGTCAAACCGCGCCGGCTCGGCCGCACCCTGCTCCTGCTGATCCTGCTCGCCATGGCCGCGGCCGTCGCGTACGCCGTGGCGTTCATGCCGAAGAACGAGACCGGCGGGGAGCGCACCGGTTCCGCCGGGGACGTCGTCAGCCCCGCTCCCGGGCACTCCGGGGACACCGGCCAGGAACCGGACGGGAACTCCGGCACCGATCCGCAGGACGAGAAGACACCGGACGAGGAGGCGCCGGACAAGGAGAGCGGTCCGACGCGCTCGTCCAGTTCCACGACCCAGACCACCGGTCCCGACCTCCCACAGGGCTTCACCCTGCGCAAGGACGCGGAAGGGTTCCACGTGGCGGTCGCCAACGGCTGGGAGCGGGCCGGGAAGAACGGCCGCGGCCAGGTCGTCTACTCGCACGCCGGCTTCGAGCTGCTGGTCGTCCCCGGACGGGACACGACCAGCGAGTACGGCAGCGATCCGATGGCCTACCAGCGTGAGGACGAGCGCGAGTTGCAGCCGTTCCGCGACTCGACCTGGGCCACGTCCAGCGGTATGCGGCGGATAGACGTCGGCGGACGGGCCATGGCCGAGGGGCAGTTCACCTGGCAGGACTCCCAGGGGCGTGAGGTCTACGTGCGGAACCTCGTGATCATCGCCGGTGGGCGCTACCACGTGGTGCAGGTACGCGGTCCGGAGGCCGAGCGCGACGAGGTGACGCGGCTGTACGAGCAGGCGTCGTCGACGTACCGGATCACGGACTGACGTGATGTCATGACAGGTGGCCGTCAGGGCCCTTGTACGGTTGCCGGGCCGGTGCGGACGGGGGGCGTCCACGCCGTCGGGTGCGCCGTAACCGTCACAGTGCTGTCTCCGTAGTCCCCCGCCAGTTCCCTGGGCGGGTACCGGTCCTTAGTCTGACCCTGTCAAGAGCATTGCGGGGAAACGTGAATCAGATGCAGGGCCTGCTTCTGGCGGGGCGCTACCGGCTGGTCGACTCCATCGGCAGCGGCGGTATGGGCCGGGTGTGGCGAGCGCGCGACGAGGTGCTGCACCGCGCCGTCGCGATCAAGGAACTGACGGCCGCGCTCTACGTGTCCGAGAGCGAGCAGTCCGTCCTCCTCGCCCGCACCAGGGCCGAGGCCCGGGCGGCGGCGCGCATCAACCACTCGGCCGTCGTCACCGTCCACGACGTGCTGGAGCACGACGGCCGGCCGTGGATCGTGATGGAGCTCGTCGAGGGCGGTTCGCTCGCCGACGCCGTCAAGGACTCGGGGCGCATCGAACCGCGGGAGGCGGCCCGGGTCGGGCTGTGGGTCCTGCGCGCGCTGCGGGCCGCGCACTCCGCGGGCGTCCTGCACCGCGACGTCAAGCCCGGCAACGTGCTGCTCTCCCACGACCGCCGCGTGCTGCTCACCGACTTCGGGATCGCCCAGGTCGAGGGGGACACGACGATCACCCGCACCGGTGAGATCGTCGGGTCGGTCGACTATCTGGCCCCGGAGCGCATCCGCGGCCAGGACCCGGGCCCGTCCGCCGACCTGTGGGCGCTCGGTGCGACGCTCTACACGGCGGTCGAGGGCAGATCGCCGTTCCGGCGGACGACACCCCTGACCACCATGCAGGCCGTGGTCGGCGAGGAGGCCGAGGCCCTGGAGCACGCGGGCCCGCTCGCACCCGTCATCACCGCCCTGCTGCGCAAGGATCCCGCCGAGCGGCCCGGTCCGGAGGAGACCGAGCGGATGCTCGCCGAGGCCGCGGAGGGGCGGACGCCGGACGCGGCGCGGACCCGTGCGCCGACAACGGAGTACGTGGCCACGACGCGGGAGCCGCTGGGGACGTTCGGGCAGGGAGCCGGGGTCGGGGAAGCCGGTCATGCCGGTGTCCACGGGACGTACGGCGGTCAGGTCGGTCAAGGCGGTCAGAGCAGTCAGAGCGGTCAGTATGCGCAGGGTCCCTACGACAGACCCGACGGGCACGACACCTACGGCAGCCAGGGGTGGCCCGGGCCCGGGCCGGGCGTCGTCACCGCCCACCGGCCCACGGCGGCCGGTACGGCCGGGCGCCGCCGGTCGCGTACCGTCGCCGCGGTCGTGCTGGCGGCCGCGCTGGTCGGTGGCGGAGGCGCGGCGGCGATGCTGTACCTGGACGGGCGGGGGGACGGGGGCACGTCGACGTCCTCGGACCGGTCACCGTCGCCCGGCGACCAGTCCTCGGACGCGTCGGACTCCTCGGACGCGTCGGACTCGTCGGGTTCTTCGGGATCGGCGGGCTCTTCGGGCGGACAGGACGACGGTAAGCAGACCGGGGGCACGACGCAGGCCGGTGACGTGCCCGACGGCTGGGAGCGCGTCAACGACGTCAAGGGGTTCAGCCTCGTACTGCCCGAGGGCTGGGAGCGGCGGCTCGACGGCGAGCAGATCGACTACACGCCCGACGGGGGCGAGCACTTCGTGCGCATCGCCGTCGACGACTCCCCCGACTTCGACAGTCCGTACCGGCACCTCGTGGATCTCGAACAGCAGCTGAAGCAGTTGAGCGACTACCAGCGGGTCGGTCTCGACGCCAACACGTTCCGGGACCGGCCGGGGGCGCTGTGGGACTTCACCTGGACCGCGCTGCCCAAGGACACGGAGTTCCCCGGCCCGCGCCGGGCCATCGAACAGGCGTACCTCGGGCGGGACGGGGTGGAGTACGTGATCTACATGTCCGCCCCCGCCGGCGACTGGGGAACGGCCCGGGAGCAGTTCGACGCGATCCTGCGGGGATGGCAGCCGCCGGCTCCGCGGTGACGGGGGACCACGACCGGCCCCGGGGACGTCCGGCCCTGGGGACGTCCGGTTCCGGGGACGTCCGGTTCCGCGGGGTGTGCCAGGTCGCGCCACTCCCCGCGCCCCGTAAGGGACGCTGCGTCCGGGTGTGTACGGCGGTTGTCGGCCACCGAGGGCGCGCGGGCCCGGAAGGGACAAGTCCGGTGCGGCATGATGGGACACATGGGGACCGAGGGGGAGAGACCGGAGGACGATGCCCGTCTCGTCGCGGGCCGTTACCGCCTTGGGGCCAGACTCGGCCGGGGCGGCATGGGTGTCGTGTGGCAGGCCACGGACCAGTTGCTGGCCCGGCAGGTCGCGGTCAAGGAACTCACCGTCGACACCTCGCTCTCGGCGGCGGAGGCCCGGCTGCAGCGCGAGCGCACCCTGCGTGAGGCACGCGCGATCGCCCAACTGCGGCACCCGCACATCATCGTCGTGCACGACGTCGTGGAGCAGGACGAACGCCCGTACATCGTCATGGACCTGCTCGAAGGGGGCTCCCTCGCCGACCGCATCTCCCGGGACGGCCCCGTCGACGCCGTCGAGGCGGCCCGGATGGGGATCGACCTCCTCAGCGCGCTGAGCAAGGCGCACGGCGCCGGCGTCCTGCACCGCGACCTCAAGCCCGGGAACGTGCTCCTCAACCTGGAGGGCCGGGTCGTCCTCACCGACTTCGGGACGGCGCAGGTCGCGGGCGCGACGACGCTCACCGAGCGGGGGTCGTTCGTGGGCTCGCCCGAGTACACCGCACCCGAGCGGATGTCCGGCCTCAGGACCGGGCCCGAGTCCGACCTCTGGTCCCTCGGCGCCCTGCTCTGCACGGCCGTGAGCGGCGAGTCCCCGTTCCGGCGCGACTCCCTGAGCGGCATCCTGCACGCCGTGGTGGTCGACGACCTGCACCTGCCCGCCGCCGTCGAGCCCTTACTGCCCGTCGTGCTGGGCCTCCTCGAACGGGATCCCGAACGGCGGATCGACGCGATCGAGGCGGAGCGGCTGCTGCGGACCTTCCTGGCCACGGGCCGTATGCCGCCCGTCCCGTCCGGCTGCACACCGGGGCGGCCGGGCGCGGCCGGACGGGACCCCGGCGCCCCGGCACCGGCCGACCCGGACGACGCCGCGCGGTTCCCGCCGCGGCTCCCCTTCGCCGCCGGCTCCTCGATGCGCAACGTGCTGATCGCGACCGCCCTCGTCGCGGCCATGGCCGTGGCGGGTGTGTCGGCGGCCGCGCTGCTGATGGGCGACGACGGCAACGGGCTGACACCGCCCTTCGGTTCGGCCACCCCGTCCCGCACGGCCGTCACGGCCACCACGACCCCGGGTCCCGGGCCCACCGCCACCGGCTCCCGGCCGTCCGCCCCGGCGAGCCGTACCGTGCCCACGGGGTACCGTCTGGCCGTCGACGCGGCCGGATTCTCCCTCGCCGTCCCGGTGGGCTTCACCCGCGAGGCACAGGGGGAGCGGATCTTCTACCTGTCGGCGGGGAAGACCTTCCGTATCGGCGTCAAGGTGTCCGCCCCGGGAGCCGGCGGTCCGCTCGCGGTGCTGAAGCGCGCGGCGGCCGACGGGCCCGGCACCTATCCCGGGTACCGCGACGGCCGGGTCACCGAGACGACCCGTTCCGGACGCGCCGCCGCGCTGTGGGAGTTCACCTGGGACGGCTTCAGCAGGGCGGAGGGCACGCGGCACGTCTACGAGCTGTGCTGGGAGGAGGGCGGCCGGATGTACGACGTGCTGGTGTCGGCGCCGTTCGGCCAGGCGCGGGCGGCGCGGGAGTACTTCGACGTCGCGGTCGACACGTTCGCCCGCACGGGCTCCTGAAGGCGCGTCACGCGTCACGGGTCTGTGACCGAAAAGCGCCCAGGGTGGAGCGGAAGTGCCCGGCGCGGTAAGGATGGACCCATGAGCAGCGACGGGGGACACTCCTACAAGCCTGACGAAACGACGAGTTTCCGTCTGCAACCGCCGCGTCCGCCGGTCGCCGTACCGCACCCGGGGAACTTGTACGCCTCGCCCGCCCAGGTCGTACCCGAGGCGCAGATGCCGCAGATGCCGCAGACACCGCAGGTGCCGCACGCATCGCACGACCCTGGTGCCGTGCGGCTCGTCGCGGGCCGGTACCGGCTGCTCGACAAGCTCGGCCACGGGGGCATGGGCACCGTGTGGCGGGCCCAGGACGAGACGGTGGACCGGGAGGTTGCCGTCAAGGAGCCGCGCGTACCCGAGCATCTTCCCGAACGTGAACGGTCCCAGGTCTTCGAGCGGATGCGCCGCGAGGCGCGCGCCGCCGCCCGGCTCGACCACCCGGCCGTCGTGAGCGTCCACGACGTCGCCGTCGTGGACGGCAGGCCGTGGATCGTGATGGAGCTGGTCAGAGGGCGTTCGCTCGGTGCGGCGCTCCAGGAGGGCACGCTCGGCGCACCCGAAGCGGCGAGAATCGGCCTCGAAGTGCTCGGCGCGCTGGAGGCCGCGCACGCGGCCGGCATCCTGCACCGCGACGTCAAACCGGACAACGTGCTGCTCGGCACGGGCGGCCGGGTCGTGCTCGCCGACTTCGGCATCGCCCGGATCGAGGGCGAGCCGAACCTGACCGACACGGGCGGTTTCGTCGGCTCACCCGAGTTCGTCGCGCCCGAGCGGGTGCTGGGACAGCGACCGGGTCCCGCGTCGGACCTGTGGTCGCTGGGCGTGGTCCTGTACGCGGCCACGGAGGGCGTCTCGCCGTTCCGCCGCAGCAACACGCCCGCGACGCTCCAGGCCGTCCTCAACGCCACGCCGGCCCCGCCCGCCGCGGCCACCGGTCCGTTCGCCGAGGCCGTCAGCGGCCTCCTCGACAAGGATCCGGGCCGCCGCCCGGACGCCGCGCGGGTGCGCGCGCTCCTGGAGCGGACCGTGCGGCCTCCCCAGCCGCCGCCCGTCCAGGCCGTCCAGGGCGTCCAGGACGTCCAGCCGGCGGCACCCGGCGGCGGGGCGGCCCGCCTCGGCCGCAGGGCGTGGCTCGGCATCGCCACCGGTGTGGCCGCCGTGGTCGTCGCCGCGGCGGTCACGGCGTACCTGGTGCTCGCGGACCCGTTCGCGGGCCCGCTGCCGGACGGCTGGAGGAAGGCGGAGGTGAAGGCGCTGGGCGCGACGGTGGCCGTACCCGAGGGCTACCGGAGGACCGTGCCGGAGCCGGACGCGCCGCAGGACGAGCACTGGGTGCGGTTCACCGACCCGAGCGGTGCCCTCTGGGTCAGCCTGTCGCTGGACAGGAAGAGCGAGGACACCACGGGCGGGATCGCCTCGACGGCGTCGGCGGAGATGTACGAGGACGACACCGCCTACAAGCGGAGCGGCTCGTACGGCCTCGACATGGACGCGCAGCCCGTGCCGAGGAGCGATCCCGCCGACGTGACGTACAAGGACCGCAAGGCCGCCCGGAACACCGTCGTCTACACGAGTACGGACAGCACGAACCCGCTCCCGCGCGAGCTCCAGGTCCTCTACTACCGGACGCGGTCCGGCGACATGTACAAGCTGATGATCGGCTACCCGGGCCAGGGCGACTTCACCGGGCGCGGGCGCGAGGTCGCGCGGACGGCCGTCGCCAACCTCGACATCGACAGGCTGTGACCGGCGGAGGGAGCCCCCTCGCCGGTCACAGCCCGCCGGACGGACCGCGGATCAGCCGAGCTTCGCCGCCTGAGCCTTGATCAGCGCGGCCGGGACCCCGTAGTCGGAGACCTTCGCGTCGTCGGCGAAGGCCGCCAGGCTGAGCGTGAAGTACGTGGCGACGGTGTTCCCGTGCCGCGCGACCTCCGCGTGCACCACCGGGTTGCCGTCGGCGTCGGCGGTGGCCGCGAACGCCAGCGACTCGTCGCCGTTGCCGGACGCCTTCTCGCTCGCGATCTTCTTGAACTTCTGGGGCTCGCCCTTGGCGGTGGCCGTGAACCCGCCGGCGCAGCCGTCGATCGCGGTGGAGACCGAGGACATGGCCTTCTCGGCCCCGTCCCCCTCGTAGGAGGAGAGGGACACGATGGTCATCGTCGAACCGAGGGCGTCGGTGATCGAGTTCATCGCGTCGTCGAGCTCCTCCTCGGTCATGTCCTCCAGGGACTTGGAGGGCGACGCGCTCGCCTTGGCGGCGGGGTCCTCCTGGACCAGGCGGTTGACGTACGACGCCTCGTCGCCCGGCGCGAAGCCGGTGAGGACGTACACGAGGGGCGCGCACTTCTCGTCGTCGACCTCGATGTCCTTCTTGGAGGACGCGAACTGCTCGGCGGCGTCGGCCGGACCGACCTTGAAGTTCTTGACGTCGGCCGTGGCGATGATCAGCTTCTCCAGCTCGCCGTCGCTCAGGACCTTCGCCACCGGCTCCTTCGCGCCCGCCTTGTCGCCCGGACCCGAGTCCGACTTGGTGTCCGAACCGCTGTCGGAGCAGCCGGTCACCAGGGCGAGCGAGAGGACCGACACGACGGCGGCGACGCCGGTGCGCGGCAGCGTGAATCTCTTCATTATTCGAATGTTCCTTCGGTGATCTTGAGTGAAGCAGGAGTCTGTGCGGAGGCCAAGGAAACGTCAAGTCGGTCCGGGGCGGCATACTGCTGCCCCGGGCCGACGGGGACCGGCGCGGACGGACGCGGAGAGGCGGCAGGCGTGGGCCTGGATCTTGACGGGCGGGCGCACGCCCGGCAGCGGTGGGCGGCGCGCGGCGCCCTGACGGCCGCCGGTGTCGCGGTGCTGCTGCCGCTCGGGTACGCGCAGATCGAGAGCCTGCTGCTGGTCGCGGTCGGAGCGTTCGGCACGGCGCTGACCGTGGCCGCGCTGTGGTGGGTGCTGACCCTCCGCGGGGCGGCCCGGGCCGCGGCCGTGGGGCTGGCCCTGGCGACGCCCGCCGCGGTCGTCTGGTTCTTCGCCGCGGAGAACCTGCTCTGGGTCGTCATGGTGTCCCTGGCCCTGTGGGCCTGCGCCGTCTGGGCCGGGAAGTTCGCGCTCAGCAGCACCAGGTCCCACACCGTGAGCGTGCCGGAGCACCGGACCCCCGCCCCCGTCAGGCCCTTCCTCATCATGAACCCGCGCTCCGGGGACGGGAAGGTCGGGCGCTTCGGGCTGAAGGAGAAGGCCGAGCGGCTCGGCGCGCGGGTCCACCTCCTCGACCCCGACCGGCGGGAGGACGTGACCGCACTCGCCCGGCGGGCCGTCGCTGACGGCGCCGACCTGCTCGGTGTCGCGGGCGGGGACGGGACGCAGGCGCTGGTCGCCGCCGTCGCCGCGGAGCACGGGATACCGTTCCTGGTCGTCAGCGCCGGCACCCGCAACCACTTCGCCATGGACCTCGGGCTCGACCGGAACGACCCGGCGGCGAGCCTCGACGCGCTCACCGACGAGGGCGTCGAACTCCACGTCGACCTCGGTTTCGCCGACACCCACCCCTTCGTCAACAACGCCTCGTTCGGGGCGTACGCGGCGGTCGTGCAGAGCCCGGAGTACCGGGACGACAAGGTGCGCACCACACTGGAGCTGCTGCCCGAACTGCTCACGCACCAGCGGGGGCCGCGGCTGACCGCCCGTCTGGAGAAGAGCGACGGCACCGGGGCGGCCGTCATCGACGCGCCCCAGGCCCTCCTCGTGAGCAACAACCCCTACCGCATGGACGATCCGGCGGGGCTCGGCTACCGCGAGCGGCTGGAGTCGGGTGTGCTGGGCGTCCTCGGCATCAAGGTGGAGAACGCCGCCGAGGCCGCCGGGCTGCTGCTGGGGCGCCACTCCACCGGGCTCACGGTGCTGAGCGCCCGCGAGGTGGTCGTGGACGCCGACCGCTCCGAGATCGAGGTCGGTGTGGACGGCGAGGCGCTCGTCCTGCCCACACCGGTACGGTGCCGGATCGAGCCCGGGGCCCTGCGCGTGCGCGTCCCCGGGAACCGGCCGGGCGTCCCGGAGACCAAGCCGCCCCTGGACTGGCGCCGGCTGCGCAAGCTGGCGGCGGCGGTGGGACGTACGGCACTGCCCCGGCACCGGGCCCTGCCCGGGAGGGGGCAGCCGTCCGGGGAGGAGCGTCCGCCCGGGGAGGAGCACCTGTCCGGACAGGCACGTCTGTCCGGACAGGAGCGGTCGTCCGGGGGCCGGACACCGCCCGCGGCCTGACACCCCCCGCGGCCCGCCGGCCCACGTCATGGAGCCCTCACGTCATGGAGCCCGCGCGCCATGGAGCCGACGACCCTCGCCGACGGCAGCCGGACGTACGGACTGCGGATGCACGGACTGCGGGTGGACGTGCCGAAGGGGACGGCGGGCGGAGAAAGGGACGTCGGGCCGGGGAAAGGGACGCGGCCGTGTGTGAAGGGGCACGGCCGTGTGTGAAGGGGCACGCAAACGGCGCGGGGCCGAGCCGTGAGGTGACTCGGAGAGACGGCTGCGGCCGCCGGCTCCGGCGTCCCCGTCCGTCCGGACCGCCGATTCCTGCGCTGACAACAGCCTGATCAGACAGTTTGCCGCCAGTGATCACTGGCGCCGTGTGTGTGGTCGGTGAAACCCTGTTACCGACGGGTACCCAAAGTGCCCGAACGGGCATACCCTGCCGCTCATGACGGACTCGCAGGCTCCGGCACAGACCCCGGAGAAGACCGGCACCAACCCCCTCGCGCCCGCTCCCGCGGGCGCCCGCACGGCGGCCGACGTGGTCACGCCGGAGTTGATCGCACAGCTCACGCGCGACGTGGTCGGCTCGGGCCGCACCGCCAGCCACACGCCGTTCACCGGAGAGAAGCTGGCCGACCTGCCGGAGTCGACGCCGCAGGACGTGGCACGGGCTTACGAGCTGGCCCGCGCCGCCCAGTCCGTATGGGCACGGACACCGGTGAAGGAGCGGGCGGCCGTCCTCCTGCGCTTCCACGACCTCGTGCTCGCCCGCCAGGCCGAGGTGCTGGACCTGATCCAGCTGGAGACCGGCAAGGCCCGTCTGCACGCCCACGAGGAGATCCAGGCGGTCGCCGTCGCGGCCCGCCACTACGGCCGCCGGGCGCCCTTCCACCTGCGCCCCAAGCGGCACGCGGGTGCCATGCCGGCCCTCACCCAGGTCACCGAGTTGCGCCACCCGCGAGGGGTCGTCGGTCAGATAGCCCCCTGGAACTACCCCCTGGAGCTGTCCGTCGGCGACGCGCTGCCCGCCTTCGCCGCGGGCAACGCCGTCGTGATGAAGCCCGACACCGAGACCTGCCTCACCGCCCTGTGGGCCCGTGACCTGCTGATCGAGGCGGGGCTGCCGGCCGGCGTCTTCCAGGTCGTCCTCGGCGAGGGCCCCGTCGTCGGCCCGGAGGTCGTCAGGCACGCCGACTACGTCTCCTTCACCGGCTCCACCCGTACGGGCCGCGAGGTCGCGCAGGGCGCCGCGGCCCGGCTGGTCGGCGTGTCCCTCGAACTCGGCGGCAAGAACGCCATGCTGGTCCTCCGGGACGCCGACATCGACAGGGCGGCGGCCGGCGCGGTCCGCGCCTGCTTCTCCTCGGCCGGCCAGCTGTGCATCTCCATCGAGCGGCTCTACGTCCACGAGTCGGTCGCGGACGCGTTCCTGGAGCGGTTCGCCGCACGCACCAGGGCGATGCGGCTCGGCACGTCCCTCGCGTACGGCGCCGACATGGGCTCGCTGGTCGGCGAACGCCAGCTGGAGACCGTGACCCGGCACGTCGAGGAGGCCGTCGCCAAGGGGGCGACGGTCGTCGCGGGCGGGGTGGCGCGCCCGGACATCGGCCCGTACTTCTTCGAGCCGACCATCCTCGACGGCGTCGAGGCGCCCATGGCGGTCTGCGCCGAGGAGACCTTCGGCCCGGTCGTCTCGGTCTACCGGTTCGAGGACGAGGACGAGGTGGTCGAGGCCGCCAACGCCACGGCGTACGGCCTCAACTCGTCGGTCTGGACGAAGGACGGCCGCCGGGGCGCCGCGCTCGCCGCCCGGCTGCGGACCGGGACGGTCAACATCAACGAGGGGTACGGGCCCGCGTACGGCAGCGTCCAGTCGCCCATGGGCGGCATGAAGGACTCCGGCCTCGGCCGCCGCCACGGCTCCGAGGGCATCCTCAAGTACACGGAGGCCCAGACGGTGGCCCGGCAGCGCCTGCTGCCGATGGGCCCGTCCCTGGGCATGGACGACGAGAAGTACGCCGCCCTGATGACCCGCAGCCTCCGCCTGATGAAGGCACTCCGCTTCCGCTAGGCCCGCCCGCGAGGGGCGCGAGCCCTCACGAACCACCCGCACTGCACACTCGAAGGGGAGACAGCGCGTGCCTCAGGACACTTACGACTACGACGTCATCGTCGTGGGTTCGGGCTTCGGCGGCTCGGTGACGGCCCTGCGCCTGACGGAGAAGGGCTACGACGTCGGCGTCCTGGAGGCCGGCCGCCGGTTCACCCGCGCCACGCTCCCCAGGAACTCCTGGGACCTGAAGAACTACCTCTGGGCGCCGAAACTCGGTATGTACGGCATCCAGCGCATCCACCTCCTCGGCAACGTCATGGTGCTCGCGGGCGCGGGCGTCGGCGGCGGTTCGCTCAACTACGCCAACACCCTCTACATACCGCCCAAGCCGTTCTTCCAGGACCCGCAGTGGAAGGACATCACCGACTGGCAGGAGGAGCTGAAGCCGTACTACGACCAGGCGCAGCGCATGCTCGGCGTACGGCTCAACCCGACCATGACCCCCTCGGACGTCCACCTCAAGGCGGCCGCCGAGCGGATGGGCGTGGGCGACACCTTCCACCTGGCGCCGGTCGGGGTGTTCTTCGGCGACGGCAGGGACGCCGACGGGACCGTGGAGGCGCGGCCGGGACAGCAGGTCGACGACCCGTACTTCGGCGGCGCGGGCCCGGCCCGCAGCGCGTGCGCCGAGTGCGGCGAGTGCATGACGGGCTGCCGGCACGGCGCGAAGAACACCCTCACCGAGAACTACCTGTACCTCGCCGAGAAGGCCGGCGCGGTCGTCCACCCCCTGACGACCGTCACGTCCGTCACGGACGACCCGCGGGGCGGGTACGCCGTCTCGACCCTCCCGACGGACCGCGGGCGCAAGGGCGGGGCCCGTGTTTTCAGGGCCCGCCGGGTCGTCCTCGCGGCCGGCACGTACGGTACGCAGACGCTGCTGCACCGCATGAAGGCGGGCGGGCAGCTCCCGCACCTGTCGGACCGGCTGGGCGAGCTGACCCGTACGAACTCCGAGGCCCTGGTCGGCGCGCAGACCGACAACCGCCGCTACCGCAGGGCCACCGGCCGGGCGAAGGTCGACTTCACCCGCGGGGTCGCGATCACGTCCTCGATCCACCCGGACCCCAGCACCCACATCGAGCCCGTCCGCTACGGCCGGGGGTCGAACTCGATGGGCAGCCTGTCGATCCTCCAGGTCCCCTACACCGAGGGCTCCTCGCGGGTGCTCGCCTGGCTGGCCAACGCGGTGCGGCACCCCAGCCGCCTGGCCCGCTCGCTCTCGAACCGCCGCTGGTCGGAGCGGACCATCATCGGCCTGGTGATGCAGTCCCTGGACAACTCCCTGACGACCTACCTGAAGACGAAGGGCCCGGGCAAGGGCCTGCTGACGGCACGGCAGGGCCACGGCGCGCCCAACCCGAAGCAGATCAAGGCGGCCTCGGAGGGCGCCAGCGCGATCGCCGAGGAGATCAACGGCTTCGCCGGCTCGAACATCGGTGAACTCATGGGCACACCGCTGACCGCGCACTTCCTCGGCGGCTGCCCGATCGGCGCGTCCGCGCGGGAAGGGGTCATCGACCCGTACCACCGGCTGTACGGGCACCCTGGCATCTCCGTCGTCGACGGCGCCGCGATATCGGCGAACCTGGGCGTGAACCCGTCGCTGACCATCACCGCGCAGGCCGAGCGCGCGATGTCGTACTGGCCCAACAAGGGCGAGGCGGACCCGCGTCCGGCGCAGGGCGCCGCCTACGAGCGCCTGAAGCCGGTCGAGCCGCTCAGGCCCGCGGTCCCCGCGGAGGCGTTCGGGGCCCTGAAGCTCCCGTTCCTGGGCATGCCGACGATGCCCCCGAAGAAGTGACGACACCCCCGGAGGAGTGACGGAGGACCTGCGCCCCCCTCCGAGCGCAGGTCCTCACGTCATGTACGGGGCGAACGAGCAAGCCCCTTCAGGGGCGCGGGGAACCGCGCGACCGGCCCCCACCGGACCCGCGGTCGTCCCCGCCCCCGGCGGAACTACGCGTCGCTGCCGGCCTTGCGGCGGCGGGCGACGAACACGGCTCCCGCACCGGCGACGAGCGCCGCACCGCCCACGAGGCCGATGGTCGGCAGGGCGGAGTTCGAGCCGGTCTCGGCGAGGCTGCCGGTCGGCAGCTCGGAGACGTCGCCCTGCGGCTTCTTCACCGGCTCCTTGTCGGCGTCGTCGTTCGGCGTCGCGGTACTACCCGGGTCGGGGTTGGTCGCACCGGCCTTCAGCACCTCGAAGTCGTACTGCGCCCAGCCCTCGGCGACGCAGTCCTGACCCTCGACGTTGTCCAGGTAGGCGCCGGAGCCGAAGGAGTACGAGTCACCGGCCGGGGCGCCCTTGTCGATGCTGAAGCGCAGGTCGACCTTCTCGCTCGCCGCGGACTTCAGCTCCTCGACGTAGAAGAAGTAGTTGCCGGCCCAGTTCTCGTCGCCGATCCGCTCCCACTTGCCGGACTCGGTGTTCTTGAACTGCAGCGTGACGTACGGGCTGAGGTACTTCGCCTCGTCGAACTCGTAGTTCTCGATCTCGGCGTAGAAGGCGACACCGTCGATGTCGGTCTTCGACTCGTTGGTGACGACCAGCTCGAAGTCGTGGAAACCGTCACCCGCGACGATCTTGCCCGGCAGGCCCTTGATGTCCGCGGAGACCTTGGCGTCGCCGTAGTTCTCGTCGAGGTCCTCGCAGAAGGGGGCGTCCGGGTCGACCGGCTCCTCCGGCTCCCCGCCCGGCTCCTCCGACTCCTCACCCGGTTCGGGGGTCTCCGAAGCGGACTGGGACGCGGATCCGGTCGGCGACGTGCTGGCGCTAGTGCTCGGGGCGTCCGAGGGGATCTCGGTGCCCGGCGCCGTCGTCCCGGGCGCCTCCGTGGGGGACGCGGACCCGGTCTCGCTCCCGGTCGCGGTCGGCGCCGCGGACGTGGACTCGCTGGGCGACGGGGTCGCGAAGGCGGCCGGAGCCGACAGCAGCGCGAGCGGGGCTATGACAGCCGTCGTGGCCGCGGCGGCCATGACACGGCGGAGCTTCATGAAGACCTCGGAAAGTCCGGTGCGCCACGTCGTCGCGGCACGAGATTCGGGAGGCCTCCGCGTGGCGGTCGCGGGTATGGCCGTTGGTTCCGCATGTGAGACCTGTGACCCCTGTGAAGGGTTGCCCTGAAACTCACACAACTTTTATGTGGGCTGCGTCACACAAAGGGCCGACTTGTGAACTTCCGTGCGCACCGCCTAGAACTGACCCTCGTTTGACTGTCGTTCAGGAAGCCGGCCGACGGGCCGGCGACGGGGGAGAGGCGCGAGTGCCGTGGGCGAGAAGCCGTCAGAGGGATCCGAGGAGCTCGGTGAGTCCGTGCCGGACGACGTGTGGGCACGGTTCGTCCAGGACAGCGAGCGGGACATCCGCGCCTCGCAGGCGCCCAAGGAGCCGTCGGCGCGCGCCCGCATGGTGACCGAGCGGCTGCGGCAGCAGGAGGCGCGCGGCGAACTGCCCCCGGGCTGGCGCACCGGCCCCTCCTGGGAGGAGACACAGGGACGCAGGAACCGGCGCCGCAGGGTGTGGACGGTCCTCGGCGTCGTGCTCGCGGGCGCGGTGGCCGTGGTCGCGATGAAGCCGTCCCTGCTGCCGGGCGACCCCTTCGGCACGGGCTCGTCGGAGACGGATTCAGGGGCGGGCGCGCGGCCGGTGGCCCCGCTGCCCGCGGAGACCGCGCCCGAGACCGCGGCCCCGGGCGCGGCACCCGGAACGCCCACCCTGGACGAGCCCTTCGCCGGCTCCCCGGCCGCCCGGTACGCCGACGGCGCCGCCGGGATCGTGCTGCCGGAGGCGAAGGCGGCCGGCGTGTTCTCCGAGGACCAGGTCGCCCGGGCCCTGGAACAGACCAGGGCCCTGCTGGTCGACGCGAACCTCGACCGCGGGACCCTGCTCGGCGGCACCCCCGGGACCGTGCTCGACAAGGTGCTCGACCCCCGGCAGCCCGAACTGGTCGACGGCCTGAGGTCCTCGCTGCGCGAGCCCGGGGAGGACAACGATCCGCTGCGCATGTTCAGCCGCTTCGACCCGGACGAGGTGCGGCTCGTCGGCGACGTGGTCAAGGTGCGGGGCCGTACGACCTTCGAGGCGGGCCGGGACGGGGCGCTGGACATCCACACCGACCACACCTTCGTGTACGCGGTGGCCCCGGCCGACCCGGACTCCACCGAGGTGGCCCGCACCATCGTCCGCCGCGTCATCGACCTGCGGATGTCCGACCCGGCGAAGTACCGGGTGACCCCGGGCAGGCTGGCGGTCGTCGACAACGACAACGACATCGGCAACACGGTCTGCTCCGTCCACGACGGCTTCCTGCACCCGGGACCGGGCTCGACCGGTCCCACGGGCGCGCCCCCGAGCGGGCCCGCGGTCGACCCGTACGACCGCAGCCGGGACATCGGCGACTCCGGCACGGAAGCGTGCGGAACGGTGACGCGGACGTGACGACGGCAGGAGCGGGAGCCGGGATCGCACGGTCCCTGGTGGCCGTGGCGGCGGTGGCCGCCCTCGCCTGCACGGCGGCGTGCGGCCCGGGCGGTTCGGGCGGCCCGGACGGTTCCGACCGGAACGACCGGGGCGGGAAGTCGTCGCGGAGCACCGCGGAGACCGGCCGGGCGGACGGCGGAGGGCGGTCCGGGACGCCGGCCGGGGGAACTCCGGGGAATCCCGGGGGCCCGGAGGAGGGCCGGGGGAGTCAGGAGGGGCGGGCCACGCCGGGCCCCCGGGGCACCGGGAAGGAGCGGAGGACGGCCGGGGCCCTGACCGAGGCGCGGTTGAGGAAGGCCGTGCTCGTGACGGGTGACGTCGAGGGCTACGAGTTCGAGGAGTCGGGAGGGGCGGGCCTGCTGGGGCGGACCTCCCCGGCCACGCCGTCGAAGTGCGGGCCGATCGCCGACATGTTCCTGTTCGCCACCACCCCCGCCTTCGAGGCCGGGGTCAGCCGCGGTGTCGGGGCGAAGGACGAACTGGACGCCTCGGTGACCACGCTCGCCCTCCTCTCGTACGACTCGGACGGGGCCGACGAGGTCATCGACGGGCTGCGGTCGGCGACGAGGAGCTGCACCTCGTACCGCCACGGCGGCTACGACTACGGCGAGGTGAAGGCGGCGGACGCCCCGGACCTGGGGGACGAATCC
Organism: Streptomyces beigongshangae; assembly: GCF_019710745.1. Lineage (GTDB taxonomy): Bacteria > Actinomycetota > Actinomycetes > Streptomycetales > Streptomycetaceae > Streptomyces > Streptomyces beigongshangae. Next base: position 293,809 of record NZ_JAHKJW010000001.1, on the reverse strand, counting down.
GTCGCGTTCAGGCTGGTCGCCTCGATCGAGGGGGCGCAGGTGCCGACCGCGTACACGGTCGTCCGCGACGGTACGACGCTGGTGGCCTTCAGCTCGATGAACATGCTCCGGGCGGGCGGGGCCGAGGTCCCGGTGGAACTCGTCGAGGCGCAGCTCACCAAACTGGCCGGGGTGGCGCGGAGGGGCGAAGGGCCCCGCGGGTGATCCACGGGGCCCTTCGTGGTCAGCACCGACGTCAGGGCAGCGCCGGTGCCTCGGAGGCGGCGCTGGGGGGGGTAGCGCCGCTTCTTGGCTTGTCCGCCGGTCGGCGCCCCGGCGCACCGGGGGAGTGCGTGTGGTGTCGACCAATGGCGGTAGGACGAGGCGATGCGGGTACCGCTGTGGGACTCGGGGCTGTCCCTGCATCGTGCTCGATGGGCCGCGGCCTCCGCAACCGTTTCGACCGCCCTTGCACAGATTCCGCCGGCCGGCTCCGGGCGTCCCCGGAGCCGACCTTCCCTGGGTGACCGGGCCGCTGTCCCCTGCCGTCCGGTCACTTCTCCGGAACGGGGTCCCACGGCGCACTTCCGTACGCCTCCCGTCCCGGCGGAGCCACGCGTGGTTCTTCGGGCCCGCCCCTGGCTGGCACGGACATTCGGGACAACGAAGCCCGTCGCGGGACGGTCACGCGCCGTACGGGTGAGAGGGCATGCGTACGTGCGTGCCCCGGACGTCCGTCGTAGGCGGGCCCGCGCGCTGTCGTACGGAGTGCCGTACGCGCTGCCGTACGGGACGGCCCGGGCATGCCGTACGCGTCCTCAGACGCGGCCCCGGCACAACTCCAGCAGGGTCATCGCGAGGGCGGTGCCCGGCTTGCCGAGGGCCTCCCTGTAGTGGCCGAGCACCTCCATCTCGCGGGCCAGGTTCACACGGCGGCCGCCGGAGGTGATGCGGGCCTCCTGGACGACCGCCGAGACGGCCATGCGTTCCTGGACGAGACCGATGATGCGGTCGTCGAGGGTGTCGATGCGCTCGCGGGCACCGGCGATCACGCCGGCGGCCTCTTCGGTGCGGGCGCCGGTCCTGTCGGAGGTGGTGGTGGTGCTCATGCGGTGGGCTCCGTTTCGGGTGCGGTGCCCCGGATCGGCGAGGACCGGAAAACGCAGGCGCCCCGGGCCTTGTCGGCCCGGGGCGCCTGGGAAGTCGCTCGTCAGTTGCTCAAGCAGCACGACCATGGCAGCCGGTGGGCCGGTTGCCATAGGTAAAGCCGAAGGGCTGGTGCGTGAGCATGGGAGCAGTATGCCGGTCCGGCCCGGACCCTCCAACCCGGCTCGCATCATGAGACGGCCCGCATCTTGGGAGGGCTGGTACCCCGGGAGGGTCCGCATCCCGGGAAGGTGCGTACCCCGGGAGGGCCGGCAGGTGGTGCGGTGGTGGGTGGTGCGGTGGCGGGTGGTGCGGCGATGGGCGGTGCGGTGGCGGGCCTCGGGAACCCGTCGCGGGCACCCGCCCCGCCACCCCCGTTAGACTCGGAACCACCGCCCGTTGAACCGCCGGAAGGCAGACCGTGCCAGAAGCGTCCCCCGTCGCCCCCGCCCCCGACACCGTCCTGGTCGTCGACTTCGGGGCGCAGTACGCCCAGCTCATTGCCCGCCGGGTCCGCGAGGCCCGGGTCTACAGCGAGATCGTTCCGAGCACGATGCCGGTCGACGAGATCCTCGCCAAGAACCCGGCGGCGATAATCCTCTCCGGCGGCCCCTCGTCGGTGTACGCGGAGGGCGCCCCCAGCCTCGACCGCGCGATCTTCGAGGCCGGCGTCCCCGTCTTCGGCATGTGCTACGGCTTCCAGCTGATGGCGACCACCCTCGGCGGCACGGTCGACAACACGGGCGCCCGCGAGTACGGCCGTACGCCGCTGCACGTCTCGAAGTCCGGCTCGACCCTGTTCGAGGGCACCCCCGACGAGCAGTCCGTGTGGATGTCGCACGGCGACGCCTGCAGCGCGGCCCCCGAGGGCTTCTCGGTGACGGCCTCCTCGGACGTCGTCCCGGTCGCGGCCTTCGAGAACGACGAGAAGAAGCTCTACGGGGTCCAGTACCACCCCGAGGTCATGCACTCCACGCACGGCCAGCAGGTGCTCGAACACTTCCTGTACCGCGGCGCGGGCCTGAGCCCGGACTGGACCACCGGCAACGTCATCGAGGAGCAGGTCGCGCTGATCCGCGAGCAGGTCGGCGACAGGCGTGCCATCTGCGGCCTCTCCGGCGGCGTGGACTCCGCGGTCGCCGCGGCCCTCGTGCAGAAGGCCATCGGCTCCCAGCTGACCTGCGTGTACGTCGACCACGGTCTGATGCGCAAGGGCGAGACCGAGCAGGTCGAGAAGGACTTCGTGGCCGCGACCGGCGTCCAGCTGAAGGTCGTGGACGCGGAGGAGCGCTTCCTCACCGCGCTCAAGGGCGTCTCGGACCCCGAGGAGAAGCGGAAGATCATCGGCCGCGAGTTCATCCGGGTCTTCGAGCAGGCCCAGGCGGAGATCATCGCGGACGAGGGCCCGGAGGTGGCCTTCCTCGTCCAGGGCACGCTCTACCCCGACGTGGTCGAGTCCGGTGGCGGTACGGGCACGGCCAACATCAAGTCGCACCACAACGTCGGCGGACTTCCCGAGGACATCGAGTTCCAGCTGATCGAACCGCTGCGGCAGCTCTTCAAGGACGAGGTCCGGATGGTCGGCCAGGAGCTCGGCCTGCCGGAGGAGATCGTCCAGCGCCAGCCGTTCCCGGGTCCCGGTCTCGGGATCCGGATCGTCGGCGAGGTCACCAAGGAGCGGCTCGACCTGCTCCGCGAGGCCGACGCCATCGCCCGCGAGGAGCTGACCGCCGCCGGCCTCGACCGCGACATCTGGCAGTGCCCGGTCGTGCTGCTCGCCGACGTCCGCTCCGTCGGGGTCCAGGGCGACGGCCGTACGTACGGCCACCCGATCGTGCTGCGGCCCGTCTCCTCCGAGGACGCGATGACGGCCGACTGGTCGCGGCTGCCGTACGACGTCCTCGCGAAGATCTCCACGCGCATCACGAACGAGGTCGCGGAGGTCAACCGCGTGGTCCTCGACGTGACGTCGAAGCCGCCGGGCACCATCGAGTGGGAGTAGCGGCCGGGCCCCGGACGTCCCCAGGACCCGGGTCCGCCGTCCCCGGGCCCTGGGACGGCGGACCCGGGGCTCAGGTCTGCCGTCCCCGGGCTCAGGTCCGTCTGAAGGTGCGCACCGGCACCCCGGGCTGCCAGATCTCGACGACCAGGTAGCGGTCGTCCTCGACGCGGGTCCGTACGACCTCCGTCAGTTCGGTGCGGAAGAGGTGGAACGGCTCCGGCGGTTCCACCTCTTCGGTGTACCGCGCCCGCTCCGCCGGATCGTCGACCTCGACGGCACGGCCCGCGATCCGTACGTCGCCGCCGTCCATCCCCGTGCCCGGACCAGGGTTGCTCTGCAGGGCGAAACGCGGGTCCCGGCGCAGGTCCAGGGCCTTGACGGAGCCCGGCATCATGCCGAGCCACAGCTCCCCGTCCAGGAAACGCACCTCCAGGCCCGAGGTGCGGGGCGACCCGTCCTTGCGGAGGGTCGCCACGACGTGGTGCGTGAAGGCCGTGAACCGTTCCTCGACGGTCCTGGCGAGGTCCGGTTCCGCGGCGACGAGGGCCGCCCAGTTCGACGTCGTACGAGTCATACGGCGAGTCTGACGCCGATACCCGACATCTAGTGTCGCTTTTTCGGCAGGGTTCGGCGGGCCCTGCGGACGGGCCCGCCGAGGGCCGGTCCCGTCGACCGCAGCCGCCGGGCGAGCCGGTCCCTGCGTACCACCTCCAGGCACAGGAGGAGCGTGCACACCGAGGTCATCGCGGCGCCCGCGGCGAGCGACGCCCGCCAGCCGACGGGGATCAGCAGCAGTGCCATCAGGGCCGCGCTGGCGGACATGAGGACGGCTGTGCGGCGCCAGTCGGGGCCGTCGTCGTCCAGGGCGTCGAACTCGATGCGGGCCTTGAGCAGATCCACCGCCGGTGCCACGTCCGGCAGGGGTCTCAGGGTGCCGGGGCGCATGCCCGGGGCGCGGCCCGCGGCGAGCCGGCCGAGAGCCGCCGTACCGCGTTCGCGGGCCTCGGGACGGGGATCACGGACCAGTCTGACCCGGAGCGCCTGGCCGAGCCTGTCCGCTCCGTCGTACCGGAAGCCGTACTGCACGGCGACGTAGGCGAGTGCGGCGAGACGGCGTGGGGATCCGCCGGGGTCGTCCAGGACGACCACGTCACGCGTGGCCACCTGTCTGAGCATGGCCGCGATACGGCGCTCGGTCTTCTTCACGGGCGCGACGGGGGCAGGGGCGGGGGCGGGGAGGCGGTCGCACGGCGCGGTCCGTGCAGCGTGTGGGGAAGGCGGTGCACGGGGGGTCCCTCCGAGGGGCGTCGGCGCGGCTGCCCGACGGATGTGTCGGCTCCGGTCAGCCAGACCGGCGACCCACTGCAACGGTTGTGCACTCTCTTCTCCTACATGTCTGTTCTCCTGCGCTGACCGCCGGTAACTTCCCGCCCGTAACCACGTACGGAGTCCTTTGCTCAGGGCTGGAGGACATATGCACGGCCCCACGCCGCCCCTGCCGCTTCCCACCGACCGGCTGCGGTTCGCCATGCCGCCCATGCACGAGTCGCTCGACGACGAGCGCCGGCACCGCAAGGAACGGCTCGCGGGCGCGCTGCGGCTCTTCGGGCGGCTCGGTTTCGAGGACGGGGTCTCCGGTCACATCACCGCGCGCGACCCGGAGTACAGCGACTGTTTCTGGGTCAACCCGTTCGGTATGCCGTTCAAGCACGTCACCGTCGGCGACCTGGTGATGGCCAACGGGGACGGGCAGGTGCTGGAGGGCCGCTACCACGTGAACCAGGCGGCGTTCACCGTGCACGCGCAGGTGCACGCCGCCCGGCCCGACGTCGTCGCGGTCGCCCACTGCCACTCGGTGCACGGGCGCGCGCTGTCCGCGCTCGGCGAGCTGCTCGAACCGATCACGCAGGAGAGCTGTGCGTTCTACGAGGACCACGCGCTGTACGACGCGTACTCGGGGGTGGCCGTGGACGCCGAGGAGGGGCGGCGGATCGCCTCCGCGCTCGGCTCGTCCAAGGCGCTCGTGCTGCGCAACCACGGGTTGCTGACGGTCGGCGACTCGGTGGACGCGGCGGCCTGGTGGTTCCTGTCGATGGAGCGGTCCTGCCAGGTGCAGCTGACCGCGCGGGCGGCCGGGCGGCCGGTGCCGATCGACCACCGGCAGGCGGTCGCGACGCGGGAGCAGCTCGGCGGGGACCTGGTGGCGTGGATCAACTACCAGCCGCTGTGGCAGGACATCAGCCGCAGCGAACCGGACCTGCTGTCCTGACACCGGCGTGCCGTGCTCAGAAATCGCGCAGCACGGCCGCCTTCGTCATCGCGAACTCCTCGTCGGTGAGCACGCCGTCGCGGTGCAGTTCGCCCAACTCCCGGAGTCTGCGCAGGAGTACGTCGTGCAGGTCCTCCGGTGCCCGGGCCGGAACGGGCGGTACGGAGTCCCGCGGGACGGCCGGGAGGGCGACCGGGGTGACCGGCGCGTCCGGGGTGTCCGGGGTGTCCGGGGTGTCCGGCGCGTACCCACCGGTCCCGACGGGCGCCGTGGACGGGTGCGGGAGGCGGGCCGTGACCGCGGTGGCGACGAGCCCCGTGAGCAGGTCGCGGCGCGCGTTGCCCCACAGGTCGAGGGCGAACGGGTCCTTCTCCGGTGGCAGTCCGGAGAACACCGATCCGTGCGTCACGAACCGCAGGAACCCGTCCTCGGAACCGGAGCCGGGCAGCCACTCCACCCGCGCGAGATCCGCCAGGCCGATGATGCGCGGTCCCGTCGCGCGCTTCACCCGGTCCGAGATGTCGCTCCAGTCGATACGGATCCGGGTGCCGTCGAAGGAGACCGTGCCGTCGCTGGAGCGCACCGAGACCGGCACGGGCGGACCGGGCAGGAGGTACGCCCCGGCCGGTTCCTCGGGGATCTGTTCGAGGAGCAGGGCATGGCGGATCTCCTCGGCGACGTACTCGGCCGCTCCGGAACGGTCGACGGCCACGGACAGCCGGTACGGGTCCGCCGCGTCGGGCAGCCGGCCCCCGGTCGCCTGGAGGAGCGGGTCGGAGCCCTCGCGCAGCCTCAGGCGCAGCCGGCCGCGCTTGCGTTCGGGTGCGTGGACGACGCCCGCCACCGCTTCCAGGGGCACGGCGATCTCCCCGTACGTCTGCCGGAACAGCGACACGGAACGGTGCAGTCCCGGGGTGATCCGGACCGTGCTGCCGTCGAAGGCCCAGGTCCCGTCACGCTGGATGATCTCGGCCATACGGAAATTCTCGCAGCCGGGTCAACACGGGGGCGGAGGGTTCACCCGCGCCGACCGGACCTGACGGACGCGGGGGTGCGCGGTACGGCACAATGCGCTGTCGTCACAAGGCAGTTGTGCTGCCGCGCAGACGTGCGGTGGGCAGACGTGCGGTGGGCGGGTGTGCGACGGGCGGGCGTACGGCCGATGGGCGGTCGGCGGCGTTCGACGGGCAATTGGCGGGCAATTGGCGGGCAGTTCGCGGGCGGTTGGCGGGCGGTCGACGGGCAGCCGGTGGATATTCGACGAAGCGGTGCGGAAGGCGGCAACGGGCGTGGCGGTGCAGGAGGCTGGACAGGGCGCGGGGCGCGACGCCGGCCGGGCGGACCGGCGGGGCGGGCACGAGGGCGGTTGCACCTGCGGGGACTGTCCGCACGGGGCGCGGGAGGGACACCGGCGCGCCGTCGCCGCGTTCCTCTCCAAGCGGGACGAACTGGCGTCGGGGCACGGACTGCCCGCCGCGGTCGCGCACTCGGCCGGGGCCTCCCGGCAGTGGGTGTCGGACGCGCTGACCCAGTCCGCCGACCTCGTCGCCGAGCGCGGACGGGCCGAGGGGGACGTCTGGCTCGGCCTCGTCTGGCGGCGGACCGTCCTGGCCGTGTGGGGACTCGTGGCGGTCCTGCTGCTGGTGCAGGCGCTCACCGCGATCGGGGCGGGCTGGACGTCCGCGCGTACGGCGGGCCTGCTCGCGGCGGTCGTCGTGGGCGGGCTGCTGACCGCCGCGTCGTGGTTCCACCGGGCGCGGGGCGGGGTGCTGGCACCGGTCATCGGCGAGGACAACCGCCTCTCCACCTCCCGGGTGGTGGCCGCCGCCTGGATCCTCTTCGTCGTCTACGCGGTCCTGGTGCTGGCGGGCCGGCTCGCCGGGGCGTCCTCCCACGCCGAGCGGGACTCCCTCATCGCGGGACTCGAACTCGCCCGCGGCGCCGGTATCGTGACCGTCCTCGCCGTCGTGTGCGCCATCGCCGTCCTGGTGCGGCGGGTGGTGGGGCTGCGGGTCCTCGGGCAGCGGCTGCAGAAGGTGCGCGCCGACCGGCCCCGGGCGGCCGACCTGCTGACCGACGACTCCGGGCGCGGGAGCTTCGCGGACACGCAGTACGCGGTGCTGGGCGCCGTCGCGCTGGTGTTCGCGGCGGTACGGCTGGCCCGGCGGCCGGAGCAGCTGCCGGACCTGCCGTGGGGGCTCGCGGTGGTGGTACTGGTGTCGGCCGCCACGTACGTCGCCGCGAAGTACGCGGAGGGCGGGCGGCCGGTGATCCTCTCGGTCGTGCGGGCGCGCGAGGCCGGGGACCTGGACGCGCCCATCCGGACCGGCGACGACATCGAGATCCGGGGGGCCGGGTTCGTGCCGCCCGGCGCGCAGGGTGCGGACCGTCTGTCGCGGATGATGGTGCGGATCGGCGCGGTGCACGTGCACGTGCCGCTGGTTCCCGTGCCCGGCGGGTTCAGCAACCCGTCCGACGCGGTGCTCACGGTGCCGGTCCCGGCGGACGTGGAGCCCGGCCGGGTGGAGGTGCAGGTCGTCACGGCGGCGGGCGTGGAGACGAACCGGGTGGAGATCGACGTGACGGACTGACTTCCCGCCCCGCCTGCCGGGATCGTCCGCCGGGACCGCCCGCCGGGATCGTCCGTCGCGACCGCCCGCCGGGCCTGGAGGGGACCGAGGGAGGTCGAAGGGGGCCGAACCCGTTGTGAACGGGGGACACGCCGTCGTACGTGTGGTCTTGTTGAGAGGTGAACCGTTCGACGGTTGAGAGGTGGCGGAGGCTGTGGCTCACGGCATGCGGATGGACACCCGTTCCGGACAGGCGGACGGCGGCGGGGACTGGCGGGACACCGCCGCGCGGTACGCGCTGCTGCCGCTGCGCGTCTTCCTCGGCGTCACCTTCATCTACGCGGGGCTGGACAAGCTCACCGACAGCGCGTTCATGTCCGACGCCGGGGCGGGCTCGATCGGCGACGTGATGCGTGCGGTCCGTGACTCCTCGGCCGTTCCCGCCCTCGTCGACCTGTCCATCGAGAACCCCGTCGGCTTCGGCTACGCCATGGCGCTGGGCGAACTCGCGGTGGGCATCGGTGCCCTGATCGGCCTGCTGACCCGCCTCGCCGCGTTCGGCGGGGCCCTGATCTCCCTCAGCCTCTGGCTGACGATGAGCTGGGCCGCGGACCCGTACTACTACGGCAACGACCTCCCCTACCTCTTCTGCTGGGTACCCCTCATGCTGGCCGGGGCCTCCACGTTCTCGGTGGACGCCCTGCTCAGGAAGCGGCGGCGACACCTTTAGGCGGCACTTTGAATCATGGTGTCCGCCGGGAACATGTTTTCCGTCGGACAAGTGGGTCATGAAAGCGGAGCCATTCGTTTCCGAATTCGACGGCGCACGGGTGGTCACTTGAACGCGTGGCCCATTTGAACGCATGGCCCACTTGAACGCTTTTCCCCCTTCTTCGTCCTGCATTAGCATCCTCGTGACGAACAGTCGAACATCTGGAACAGAGCCTTCGACCGCTTATCGATATGAGGATGCGATGACGCCACTGGGCGCAATGAACACACTGCCGGAGGACGCCGAAGTCCTGGCGAAAAAAGACCGGTCCCGGCTGATTCACCCGCACCTGCCCGGTGGCGTCACCGACCGCGTCATCATGGTCGAGGGCGCCGGCTGCCGATTACGCGATGCGCACGGCCGCGAGTACCTGGACGCCACCGGCGGGCTCCTGCTCGGGCACGTCGGGCACGGACGGCGCGAACTCGCCGAGATCGCGGCCGGACAGATGGGGAAACTGGAGTACTACAGCAGCTTCCACGAGTTCAGCAACGCACCCTCGATCGAACTCGCCGACCGCCTCGTCGGCCTGGCACCCGCCCCGATGGAGCGGGTGTACTTCACCAGCGGCGGCGGGGAAGCGGTCGACGCCGCGCTGCGGATGGCCCGGCTCTACCACCACCGGCGGGGCGAGCCGGAGCGCACCTGGGTCCTCGCCCGCAACTTCGGCTACCACGGAGTCTCCTACGGCGGCGCCGCGGCGACCGGTCTGCCCATGTTCCACCAGGGCTTCGGTCCCATGCTGCCCCATGTCCGGCACCTGACCCCGCCGATGCCCTTCCACCCGGAGCTGTACGGGGGAGAGGACCCGACCGAGTTCTGCCTGCGGGAACTGCGGGAGACGATCCACGAGATCGGCGCGGACCGGATCGCGGTCATGATCGGCGAGCCCGTCCTCGGCGTGGCCGGTGTGATCGAACCGCCCGCCGACTACTGGCCGCGGGTGTGCGCACTCCTGGCGGAGCACGGGATCCTGCTCATCCTCGACGAGGTCATCACCGCGTTCGGCAGGACCGGGCACTGGTTCGCCGCCGGGCGGATGGGCGTCACGCCCGACTTCATCGTCACCGCCAAGGGGCTGACCTCGGGCTACTTCCCGATGGGCGCGCTGCTGGTGGCCGACCACGTGGCCGACGTCCTCGCCCGTGACGAGGGATTCGTCGGCGGGTACACCTACGGCGGGCACGCGACCGGCTGCGCGGTGGCGCTGGCCAACCTCGACATCCTGGAGCGGGAGAACCTGCTCGGGGCCGCCGTCGAGATCGGCGGCCACCTCGGCGACCGGCTGCGCCGGCTGGAGGAACTGCCCGGCGTCGGACAGGTACGGCAGGTCGGCCTCATGATCGGTATCGAGCTGACACAGGACCCGGACACCGGGAAGCCGCTGTCGGCCGACCGGGTGCCGCCCCTGGTCCGGGAGCGCCACGGGATCATCATCCGCAACAACCCGAACACCGTACTGATCAGTCCGCCGCTGGTGATGAGCCGCGAGGAGGCGGACCGGGTGGCGGCGGCCGTGACCGAGGTGCTCACCGAGTACACCGCCGGGTCCCGGAAGGGGGCGGCCGTGCCGACGGCCTCTCCGTCGTCTGTCCAGTCGTCGGTCCAGTCGCCGGTGCTCGACGCGCCGTGGGAACTGCCGCCGTCGATGCCGGAACTGCTCGCCGCCACCATGGAATGGCATTTCCACCCGAAAACCGGTTCCCGTTTCTGGCTGGAGCGAGCCAAAAGGCTGGATTTCGATCCGCGCAAGGACATCCGCACCGAAGCCGATCTGGCACTTTTCCCGAACGTCGTCGACGAATTGCGTGATGTCCGTGTGGAAGACCTGATCCCCCGCGGATACGGAGACGAACGCATTCCACTGGACATCTACGAGAGCGGTGGGACGACCGGTGCGCCCAAACGCATTGTCTGGCTGCCCGATCTGCACGAACAATTGACCTCGTGGCACTCCGGGGTCCTGGACGCCCGCGGTGTCGCCCGCGGGGTGAACTGGCTGATGATCGGCCCGAGCGGACCGCACATGTTCACCCCCATGGGCCGGGCGCTGGCGCACCGCCGCGGCGGTGTCCCGTTCACCGTGGACCTCGATCCGCGGTGGGCCAAGAAGTGCGCCGCGCAGGGCAGGCACGAGGACGCGAAGCGATACCTGGAGCACGTGCTCGACCAGGTCGGGGAGATTCTGCGCAGCCAGGACGTCGGCGTCGTCTTCACCACGCCGCCGCTGCTGGAGGCCCTGGCCGACCAGGAGGAACTGGCCGAGCTCATCGGCCGGAAGGTCCGCACCATCATCTGGGGCGGCGCCTCGATGGACCTCGACACCCGCGGTCTCTTCCGTCACCAGGTGTTCCCCGAGACCCGGCTGCTCGGCTTCTACGGCAGCACCATGGTCGGCGCCGGGATGTACGAGCGGGAGGGGCTCACCGACGACGAACCGTCCACCTTCGACCCGCCGTACCCGTTCATCAGCATGAGGGTCGTCGACCCGGACACCGGGCGGACGGTGCCCTACGGCGAGCGCGGCCAGGTGATCATGAACCATCTGAGTCGCAGCATGCTGATACCCAACAACCTGGAACGGGACACCGCGATCCGACTGGCGCCCGCCGCGGGCCTGACGGGCGATGCGGTAGCCGACATCAAGCCGGTCGTGACGTTCGGCGGCACCAAGGTCGTCGAGGGGGTGTACTAGACGATGTCCGGTTCTCCGGAACGGATCCACCTCGACGCCCTCGGCCCCGACGGGCCCTACCGGACGCAAGAGCGGGAGGTCGTCCCCGACGTCACCGGCCGGGCGGCCGTGGAGCTGAGCATGGTGCCGCGGCTGTACGCCCGCCGCTCCCTGGCGGCGCTGCGGCGGGCGGGGACGCTGCCGCCGGACGAGCGGACGGCCGCCCTGGCCGAGGCCGGCCGGCTGTTCGCCACCGCCACCCTCGGCGGCCTGTCCGTCGAGCGGTACCAGCACGCCGTCGCCCGGGTCAGCGGCCTGCCCGTCTCCCTGGTGCGGGAGGCCACCGGGGTCACCGGGGCCGACCTGGCCGGCGCGTACGGCTTCGCCGGCCAGGCCCGGCCGCGCGGCAGCCGCGACGCGCCGCACGGCACCGGCAACGCGGTGTGGATCAGGCGCGGCGATGTGCTCGCCGCGCTCACCGCCGGCAACCACCCCGGACTCCACGGGCAGTGGGCACAGGCGCTGGCGCTCGGCTACCGGGTCGCGGTACGGCCCTCGCGACGCGAGCCGCTGAGCGCCCACCGGCTGGTCACCGCCCTGCACGAGGCCGGGTTCGGCACGGACCGGGTCGTGCTGCTGCCCACCGACCACGGCGTCGCCGACATCCTGGTCGAGGGCGCCGACCTGGCCATGGTCTACGGCGGTGACGACGTGGTGGACAGGTACCGGGGCAGGACGACCGTACTGCCGCACGGGCCGGGCCGCGCCAAGATCCTGATCACCTCGGACACCGACGGCACCCGGCATCTCGACACGATCGTCGACTCGGTCGCCCGGCAGGCCGGCGCGGCGTGCGTGAACACCACGGCCGTCTTCGTCGAAGGGGACCCGGCGCCGGTGGCCGAGGCCATCGCCGGGAGGCTGGCCGGTCTTCCCTCGCTGCCGCCGCAGGACGACGGGGCGGTGCTGCCGGTCTGCCGGGTGGACACCGCACGGCACCTGGAGAAGTTCGTGCACGCCGCGGCCGACGGTGCCAGGGGCTGGCTCGGCGGTGACACGATCGTCGCCGAACTCGGCGACGGCTCGGCGGTGCTGCGCCCGGCGGTGTTCCAGCTGGACCGCGCCGACGCACCGCAGGCGCGCCTGGAGATGCCGTTCCCCTGCGTATGGGTCGCGCCGTGGAGCCGGGCCGACGGACTGGCCCCGTTGCGCGACACGCTCGTGCTCACCGCTCTCACCTCGGATCAGGAGCTGATCGGCCGTCTGCTCGACGCCCCGGCCATCCGGAACCTCCATGTCGGGGACCACCGGACCGACGTACTGGTCCCCGGCCTGCCGGCGGACGGCTACCTCGGGGAGTTCCTGATGCGGAGCAAGACGTTCACGAACGGGGCGCCGAGGGGGTTGGCGGCATCGACGGCGTGACGGCGTCGACGGCGTGACGGCGTGACGGCGTCGGCAGCGTGGCGGTGTCGATGGTGTGACGGTGTGGGGCGTCGACGGTTTGATGGTGTGGCGGCCTCGACGGTGTGACGGCGTCGCTCGTCCGAGGGTGGGCATCCGGATCGTCGAACGAGCCGTCCCCGGATACCGGCCCGGGGCCCCGCATCGCCCCGACCGGCCGCAAAGCCACCACCGGCATCGACGCCCTCGCGCCTCCGACCCTTCCAGCCCTTCCAGCCCCTCCAGCCCTTCGACGGTCCCACCCGACCGCGAACCGAACGGCCTTGACGACAGGGCCTAGCCCGGGGCGCCCGTGCTCTCCCGCGCAGGCGCCTCGCGGCGGCGGTGGCGGCGTATCCCGCGGGCCAGACCGCCCGCCACGGCGGCCCCGCACAGGCCCCCGACGACGAGCGGGACCACCGCGAACCACGGGGTCTCCCACAGGCCGCCCGCATCGCCGGCGTAGACGGCACCCGTCAGGGCGATGAAGAAGCCCCCGACGAGCCGGCCGGGCTGGAATTCATGACGTAGCACGGGTGACCTCCGCCTGTCCTACGCCGACCTCAAGTGTGAGGTCGAGCGTGCCGCCGTTCCTGCTGCCCTTCACGGGCACGAGGGTCAGTTCCTTGCGCTTGCCCGGAGCCACGTCCACGTCCTGTTTGTCGTCGCCCGGCAACTGGACGTCGCCGACTCCCACTTCGACGAGCAGTTTCACCGTCGCGTCCCTCGGCACGATCACCTTGAGCTGTCCCAGACCCACCTCGGCGTTGGTCGTCACGGTCTGTCTCCTGCCGAGGTCGAGCCGGCTGAGGTCGAGCGTGCCAACGCCCGCGCCGAGGTCGTACTGCTCCCGCACGGCGGCCGCCGTGCCCGGTATCCAGTCCGTACGCTCCCAGCGGGTGCCGATGTCCTTCGGCAGGACCGTCGCGCACACCAGCAGGCCCGCCGTGACGATGGCGAGGAAGACCGATCCCGCTCCCGTACGCCCGAGGAACGCGCTGACCGCCATGCCCAGCCCCAGGACGACGAGCGCACAGGCCAGGCCGGTCTGCAGGCTGGTGCCGAGCGTGTGGTCGTCCCAGGTCAGCCTCGTACCGAGCACGCCCACGACGAGGGCGAGCGAGAACACCCGGCCGCCGATCCCGCGGGGGCCGCGCGACCTGGTCTCCCGCGTCCGTATGTCCCGGCCTGCTCCGGTGCCACCGCCGCGCGCGATGGTGACCGCAGCCGCGATGTCGCGGTCCCGTGTGCTCCTGGGGCCCCACAGATAACCGGTGCCCCCCACATACGTCCCGTCCTTGACGATGGGCTCGCGCCACCAGGAGGGGAAGGCGGTGGGCACGGGGGGCGCCTGCGCCTCCGGCGGGGCGTCCGCGACGGCCTGCACGGCGATGGGGTTCCCCCGGCTCGACCGCGGCCGGGAGCGGGGGAGCGGGTCGGGGACGTCGGTGCCGCGCTGCCGCGACCAGTAGCCTGCGCCCGCGAGGAGCAGCGAGAGCGTCGCCGCGAAGGTCAGCACGCCGCCGTTGTTCAGCATGGAGAGGAAGACGCCGCAGCCCACCAGGGCGAACAGCACGCCCGCCAGGGCCTGGCCGTCGACGCGGCCGGTGAGGAGCTTGCGCACCTCGTTCTCCTCCTCCTCGTCGTACGGGACGAAGAGCCAGGCGAAGCCGTAGAAGATGAGGCCGAGGCCGCCCGTCGCCGAGAGCACCGCGAGCACGATCCGGAAGATCACCGGGTCCATGTCGCACTGCCGCCCGAGTCCTGCGCAGATACCACCCAGCATCTTTTGCCGCCGGTCGCGCCGGAATCCGCGCGGCACCTCGGGCGCCGACGGCTCCCCGGGCGCTGGCGGCTCCCCGGACGCGCCGGTCGGTCCCGGTGTGCGCGGTTCCCCGCCCGCCGGCGTCCGGGCACCGGTCGCGGGCACGGAGTCCCGCGGTGCGGCGCCCGGACCGGGCGCCGCACCCGTCGCGGCGTGCTGCTGATCGCTCATGCGTCCATGGTGACGGCCGCGGGGCCCCGGCGGCAGTCGGAACGACCCTGGCCGAACCCTGAATTCGATCCCGGAGCCGACCCTCATGCCGGACGCGAGGACCGGACTCGGAGGCGCGAGGACCGGGGCGCAAGGACCGGCCGTGAAGATCAGGGGAGTCTCGGGGGCCGACCCTGATGCCCGGCGGCGCCGCGCGTGTGAATATCGATGGCATGCCGGACGCCGCCACTCTGACCGTCGAGGACCCGCGGCCTCCGCGCAAGCTCTACCGCAGCAGCGACGGACGCTGGCTCGGGGGAGTGGCGCGGGGGCTCGCAGGGCATCTCGGCCTGCCCGTGACCTGGGTGCGGCTGGTCTTCGCGGGCCTGTTCATGGCGGACGGCCTGGGGGCGTTGCTGTACGCGTCGTTCTGGTTCTTCGTCCCGCTCGGCGTCGGGGGCGTGGACGCCGAGCGGCCTCCCGCGCTCGCCACCGAGACCGCCCCGGACGGCCGCCGCAGACTGGTGGCCCGCAAGCCCGACAAGGGGCAGATCGTCGCGCTGCTCGCGATGGTCGTCGTGGCCATGATCTTCGTGGGGAACGTCGATCTGAGCAGTGGCGCCAAGGCGTACCTCTGGCCCACCGTCCTCGTCGGTGCGGGCGTGGCGCTGGTCTGGCGGCAGGCGGACAACGCGCGACGGGCCCGCTGGATGGAGGTCGGCCGCCGCAAGCGCACGATCACGCTGTTCCGCTCCGCGGCCGGGGTGCTGCTCGTCGCCGCGGGCGTCTCGGGGATATTCGTGCTGCAGGGCTCCGCCGCCCACCTCGGTTCGGTCCTGCAGGCCGCGCTCGCCGTCCTCGTCGGGATAGCGCTGCTGGCCGGTCCCTATCTGGTGCGGATGACCCAGGACCTCTCCGAGGAACGCCTGATGCGCATCCGCGCGCAGGAGCGGGCCGAGGTCGCCGCACACGTCCACGACTCGGTGCTGCACACACTGACGCTGATACAGCGCAACGCGGAGAACGCGAGCGAGGTCCGACGCCTCGCCCGCGCCCAGGAGCGCGATCTGCGCAACTGGCTCTACAAGCCGGAGGGCACCGGCAAGGACGAGGCGGAGGAGCCCGACACCCTCGCCGAGGCCGTCAAGCGCAACGCGGCGGAGGTCGAGGACAAGCACGGGGTCCCCATAGAGGTCGTGGTCGTCGGTGACTGCCCGCTCGACGACAGGACCGGCGCCCAGATGCAGGCCGCGAGGGAAGCCATGGTGAACGCGGCCAAGTACGGTGGCGAGGGCGGCGCGGTGCAGGTCTTCGCCGAGGTCGAGGGGAGGACCGTCTTCGTGTCGGTCCGGGACCGGGGCCCCGGCTTCGACCTGGACTCGATACCCGCCGACCGCATGGGCGTCAGAGAATCGATCATCGGCCGCATGGAGCGCAACGGCGGTACGGCCCGGCTGCGGGCGGTACCGGACGGCGGCACGGAGGTCGAGCTGCAGATGGAGAGGGCGGAGACATGAGCGACGCGAGCGAACCGACCGGAGCGGCCGGAGCGGGTGCGACCGGCACCGGCGGGGCCGGGGACCCGACGGGGGCCGGGCCCGGACGGCGGGTGCGCGTGGTGCTCGTCGACGACCACCGCATGTTCCGTACGGGAGTTCGGGCGGAGATCGGCCAGACCGAGCGGACCGGCGTCGAAGTGGTCGGCGAGGCCGCGGACGTCGACCAGGCGGTCACGGTCATCACGGCGACCCGCCCCGAGGTGGTCCTCCTGGACGTGCACCTGCCGGGCGGCGGCGGGGTCGAAGTGCTGCGCCGCTGCTCGCCTTTGATGGCAGACGCCGAGCAGCCGGTCCGGTTCCTCGCACTGTCCGTGTCGGACGCGGCGGAGGACGTGATCGGTGTGATCCGGGGCGGCGCCCGCGGCTACGTCACGAAGACGATCACCGGTACGGACCTCGTCGACTCCGTCTTCCGGGTCCAGGACGGCGACGCCGTCTTCTCCCCCCGCCTGGCCGGCTTCGTCCTCGACGCCTTCGCCTCGACCGACGCCCCGCCCGTCGACGAGGACCTCGACCGCCTGACCCAGCGTGAGCGCGAGGTCCTGCGCCTCATCGCGCGCGGGTACGCGTACAAGGAGATCGCCAAGCAGCTCTTCATCTCCGTCAAGACGGTCGAGTCCCACGTCTCGGCGGTTCTGCGCAAACTGCAGCTGTCCAACAGGCACGAGCTGACGAGATGGGCGACGGCACGCAGGCTGGTGTGACCGGACGGCAGGACGGCAGGGCGACCGGTGTGACGGCTCGGCAGGTCCTCGCCCGGCGCGGCGCACATCCGTGACCCGTGACCCGGGACCTGCGACCCGCGATCCGCGATCCGCGACCAAACGCAGTGCGTGAAGCTCCCGCTCACGCCACCCGCGTCGCTCCCGCGAACGGCATCTCGCCGATCGGGGCCACCCGGACCGAAGCCGACGAATTGGGGGCGTGGATCATCCGGCCGTTGCCCACGTACAGGCCCACATGACTGATGCCCGAGTAGAAGAACACCAGCTCGCCGGGGCGGAGTTCGGACCGTGCGACGCGTCGGCCCGCGTCGATCTGCGCGTACGTCGTACGGGGCAGCGAGACGCCCGCGGCGCGGTACGCGGCCTGTGTCAGTCCCGAGCAGTCGAAGGCGTCGGGACCGGTGGCGCCCCATACGTACGGGCTGCCCAGCTTCCTGTAGGCGTACGAGACCGCGATCGCCGCACGGGAGGAGGGGGCCGTCACGGGGGAGCCCGCCACGAGAGCGCGTGGGGCGGTGGAGCGCGAGGCGCGGGCGGTGTCCGGGTCATCCGCGCCGGTGTGGGCCCGGTCCTCGTCCGGCAGCCGCGACAGCAGCCGGCGTGCCTCGTCCAGCTTCCCGGTGACCGTCCTCCTGTGCCGCTTCAGGTCCGCCTGCCGCTCCCTGAGCGTGGCCAGTTCGACGCGCGCGGCGCCGCGCAACTGCTCGATCTCCCGCAGCCGGTTGCGTACACGCGACACCGTCGCGGCCTGCCTGCTGCCCGCCCGCTCGGCGAACGCGGCCCCGTCCAGGTACTGATCGGGGTCCGCGGACAGCAGCAGCCCCAGCGAGGGGTCGACACCTCCGTCCCGGTACTGGGCGGTCGCCAGCGAACCGAGTGCCTCCCGTTCGGAGTTGAGCCGTTCCGTGCCGCGCGCGGTCCGGTCCTGGAGGGTGTCGATCCGATCGGCCGCCTTCGTGGACCTCTCCTCGGCCCCGTTGTACTTCTCGGTGGCGACCTCCGCCTCCCGGTACAGCCTGTCGGCCTCGGCCCGCACCCGCGCCGCCGTCGGGTCGGGCGCGGCGACCCCCGTCCCGGCCAAGCCTGTCGCACTCGCCGCGCCGGCGAGCGCGACGGTGAGGGCGGTGCGGGCCGTACCGCGGCCGAGCGAACGCCGTCCGGGCTTGCGGTGCGCTGCCACGTGCGATCCACGTTCCTTCCGGTTGCACGTCCGGCGGCGGCCCGCACAGGGGGAGCGGACCGCCGCCGGACCTTTCTGGCGGAGGTGCCGACCGCCGCCCCTGGCCCGGGCGGATGTGGTGGGGAGCCGGTCACCTGGGGAAGGACGCTAGACCTGACGCTGCGCCGACGGTAACGCCATGTACGGAAATGATGGCATCCGTCCATGGAGCGACCGGGTGCGACCGTGATCCGGGCGCGGCGCCACCGACCTGGCGTGGTGGAGCGACCGATGCCCGGGTTGCGGGGGAACGAGAGGCCGGGCAGTGCTATGGGCCGCGGGAGGGGCGGGGGTCAGCGTGGTTGGCGCAGTCCCGCCACGAGGAGCTCGACCATGCGGCGGGCGTCGTACCGGGCGTCGCTGTCGGCGCCGATGCAGAGATTGCCGACGCCGCGCATGAGCTGGTAGGCGCTGAGGTCGGAGCAGATCTCGCCGGAGGCGGTGGCGGCGTCGAGGAGCTGGGTGCACACCGGCAGGAGACGGTCGAGGAAGTAGGCGTGCAACGTCTCGAAGCCGGCGTTGTCGGTCTGCAGCGCGGCCGCGAGCCCGTGCTTGGTGACCAGGAAGTCGACGAAGAGGTCGACCCACTGCCGCAGGGCGGCGTGCGGCGTCGGGGCGGTCGCCAGCAGGGCCGGGCCTGCCTCGGCGCAGGCGTCGACCTGGTGCCGGTAGACGGCGATGACCAGATCGGCCCGCGTCGGGAAGTGCCGGTAGATCGTGCCCAGACCGACGCCCGCCCTGGCCGCGATGTCACGTACCGGCGCTTCCACGCCCGACGTGACGAAGACCGCGGCGGCCGCGTCGAGCAACGTCTCCTTGTTCCGCCGGGCGTCCTTGCGCTTGGACTGCGCCGCGGGCGCCGTGTCACGGCCGCCGTCGTTCACGCCCTCGTGCACGCTGTCGTTCGTCACGCCACTGCCTCCGCCGTCATCGGGCTTGCCGCCGCCCGGCTCGTCGCCCGACGTGTCACCACCGGGACGACACCTTAGGGCCTGCAAAATGGAACGGAGTTCCGATTGTCCATGATGGCAGAGCCGTGTCGCGAGGACGGCAGAGCCGTGTCACGAGCGGTGTTCTAGGCGGGCCGCACCACGCTGTGGACCGGCATGTAGTAGATCGACTCCTCGTGGACGTACGCACCCGGCCTGGGCGCGTGGATCATCATGCCGTCGCCGATGTAGATGCCGACGTGGCTGATGTCGTCGTGGAAGAAGACGAGATCACCGGGCTGGGCGCTGTCCACCGGGACCGTCGTGCCGGCTCCGGCCTGGTCCCATGTCGTCCGCGGAAGGGTGACCCCGGCGGCCTTCCAGGCGGCCAGGGTGAGCCCGGAGCAGTCGTACGAACCGGGGCCGCTCGCACCCCAGACGTACGGCCTGCCGATCTGGGCGCGGGCGAAAGCGAGCGCCTTGGCCGCCTTCGCGGTGGCAGTGGCAGCAGCAGTGGCGACGGTGGCGGGGTCGGAGCCCGGCACGCCCCCTGTGGCGGTGACCGTGCCGACGGCGGTGTCCGTGCTCCGCCGGGGCTGTGCCGCCGCCTGCCGCCGTGCCGGCTCGTCCGCCGTGCGCAGGGCCTCCTGCTGCTTCTCCCGCTCGATTGCGGCGAGCCGGGCCTGCTCCTCGGCGGTCAGCTTCGAGAGCAGAGCGCGTGCCTCGGCGAGCTTGCGCTGCACGTCCCGCTTGGACGTCTTCAGCGTGTCCTGCGTCGTGGTGGGCGTCTCCAGGCCCTCGGGTGCCTCCTGCCGCTTCCTCGTCTCGGCGGCACGCTGCGTCGCGTGGTCGTCGACGGCCTGCTTCTGGCGGGCGGTCAGCCGGTCCATCAGCCGGTTCATCAGCTGGGTCTGGTCGAAGTAGTCCTGCGCGTTGTCCGCGAGGAGCAGGGCGGCGGTGTCGGGGGCGGAGGCTCCCGCGCGGTACTGCGCGGAGGCGAAGGCTCCGAGCGCCCCGCGGGCGCTGCTCAGCTTCTCCGTGCGCTTCGCCACATCGTCCAGGAGGGTGCCGACGCGCTTGCGCTGCCTGTCCGTCCTCTCCCTGGCCGCGTCGTACTTCTCGGTGGCCGTACCCGCCTGCTGGTAGAAGTCTTCGATCTTCTTCCGGACTTCGTCCGTGCTCGGCGTGGACTCCGGGGCGGGTGCGGCCTCCGCCGTCTGGGAGAGCAGGGCCACCGAGGTCAGGGCCGCGGTGGCGAGAGCCGGCGTCCGCAATCCCCTGGAACCCGAGGACCGCGACTTGCGGTGTGGCGCCACGAAGGCGTCTCCTTCCGTCATCCGCCTACCGGGTTAGCTGTCGGGTTCGGGCGGGTGCTTCGGAAGGTTTGCCCTACGGCCCTGGTCCCGCGAGGGAGTCGGGCCGATTCACCCCAGGATCGGTGGGTCCCCGGTTCCGGCGGCCACGGGGGCACGCAGGATTCGGCGGAGTCCGCTCGGCCCGGCGTTGTTCGCCGGTGCGGGTCGAGCGGGCTACTCGAAAGTTAGCCAATTCGTGTGGCTCTTGTGAAGTTTGATGTGCGATATGCCCGATACATTTTCGTGACCTGGGTTTCGAGGGCTGTTCGGCGGCGTCATTTGTGCGTGATGTGACCGAATTGTCCGGAGTGGGATGTCATGGTGACAGCGCGTACCCGAGTCGTGGTCGTGAGTGAGGGGCCGATCCGGAGAGGGGGACGGATTCCGGCGGAGTTCCCCGGGCGGCCGCGGGGTGTCGGTGCGGGCGCCTAGACTCGGAGGGCGATGAGCAGCCTCTTTGATGACAGTTTCCTGGCGGACCTCGGGCCCCCGCGGGCCCCCGAGGAAGAGCCCCCGCCGCCCGAGGACGACGCGCCGGACCCGGTTCCGGACGATCTGTTCGGCGGGCGGTTCGACGCGCCCGCGAGCAGGGACAGCCACTACCGCGACGGCGCCCCCCGGCCGCCCGTGGACCCGGCGGCGCTCCTGGACGGGCTGAACGAGAACCAGCGCGCGGCGGTGGTCCACCACGGATCGCCGCTGCTCATCGTGGCCGGCGCCGGTTCCGGCAAGACCCGTGTGCTCACGCACCGGATCGCCCACCTGCTGGGCGAGCGCGGGGTGCATCCCGGCCAGATCCTCGCGATCACCTTCACGAACAAGGCCGCGGGCGAGATGAAGGAGCGCGTCGAGCAGCTCGTCGGCCCGCGGGCCAACGCGATGTGGGTGATGACCTTCCACAGCGCCTGCGTGCGGATCCTGCGCCGCGAGAGCAGGAAGCTCGGCTTCACGTCGTCCTTCTCGATCTACGACGCCGCCGACAGCAAGCGCCTCATGGCCCTGGTCTGCCGCGATCTGGACCTCGACCCCAAGCGCTTCCCGCCGAAGTCCTTCAGCGCCAAGATCTCGAACCTGAAGAACGAGCTGATCGACGAGGAGGACTTCGCGGCCCAGGCCGCCGACGGTTTCGAGAAGACCCTCGCCCAGGCCTACGCGATGTACCAGTCGCGGCTGCGCGAGGCGAACGCGCTGGACTTCGACGACCTGATCATGACGACGGTCAACCTCCTGCGCGCCTTCCCCGACGTCGCCGAGCACTACCGCCGCCGCTTCCGCCACGTCCTCGTCGACGAGTACCAGGACACGAACCACGCGCAGTACTCCCTCGTCCGGGAACTCGTCGGCACCGCCGCGGACCCGGCGGCGGACCCCGCCGCGCACCCCGGGGGCGTACCGGGGGACGTGCCGCCGGGAGAGGGTGACCTGCCGCCCGCCGAGCTCTGCGTCGTCGGTGACGCGGACCAGTCGATCTACGCCTTCCGCGGCGCGACGATCCGCAACATCCTCCAGTTCGAGGAGGACTACCCGAACGCGACGACGATCCTGCTGGAGCAGAACTACCGCTCCACGCAGACCATTCTGACCGCCGCCAACGCGGTCATCGAGCGCAACGAGTCGCGCCGCCCCAAGAACCTGTGGACCAACGCGGGCGCGGGCGCGCGCATCACGGGTTACGTCGCCGACACCGAGCACGACGAGGCGCAGTTCGTCGCCGACGAGATCGACCGCCTCACCGACGCGGGCGACGCGAAGGCCGGCGACGTCGCCGTCTTCTACCGTACGAACGCCCAGTCCCGTGTCTTCGAGGAAGTCTTCATCCGGGTCGGTCTGCCCTACAAGGTCGTCGGCGGCGTCCGCTTCTACGAGCGCAAGGAGGTCCGGGACGTCCTCGCGTACCTGCGGGTGCTCGCGAACCCCGAGGACTCCGTACCGCTGCGCCGCATCCTGAACGTGCCCAAGCGCGGCATCGGCGACCGCGCCGAGGCGATGATCGACGCGCTCGCGCAGCGCGAGAGGATCAGTTTTCCGCAGGCGCTGCGCCGCGTCGACGAGGCGTACGGCATGGCGGCCCGCTCGACCAACGCCGTCAAGCGGTTCAACACGCTGATGGAGGACCTCCGTACGATCGTCGAGTCCGGCGCGGGCCCGGCGACCGTCGTACAGGCGATCCTCGAACGCACCGGCTACCTCGCCGAGTTGCAGAACTCCACCGACCCGCAGGACGAGACCCGCATCGAGAACCTCCAGGAGCTCGCCTCGGTGGCCCTGGAGTTCGAGCAGGAGGAGGCCGGCGGCGAGGGCGACGGCGGCGAGGGCGAGGGCGACGAGGGCGGCGGCGGGACGCCCGTCGGGCTCGCGGCCTTCCTGGAGCGGGTGGCCCTGGTCGCCGACTCCGACCAGATCCCCGACGAGGACGAGGACGGCTCCGGCGTCATCACGCTGATGACCCTGCACACCGCCAAGGGCCTCGAATTCCCGGTCGTCTTCCTGACCGGCATGGAGGACGGCGTCTTCCCGCACATGCGCGCCCTCGGCCAGACCAAGGAGCTGGAGGAGGAGCGGCGGCTCGCGTACGTCGGCATCACGCGCGCGCGGGAGCGGCTGTACCTGACGCGGTCGTCGATGCGCAGCGCGTGGGGGCAGCCTTCGTACAACCCGCCGTCCCGTTTCCTGGAGGAGATCCCGGAAGCGCACCTGGACTGGAAGCGCAGGGGATCCATGGGGGCCGTGGCCTCCGGTCCCGCCGCCGGTGTGGCGGCGTCCCTGTCCTCCACCCGCTCCCGCTCGGCGGCCTCGGGCGCGTCCGGGTTCGCGACGCGGCGCGGCTCCGCGGAGAAGCCGGTGGTGTCACTGGCGGTCGGTGACCGGGTCACCCACGATCAGTTCGGCCTCGGCACGGTGGTCGGTGTGAAGGGCACGGGGGCCACCTCCGAGGCGACGGTCGACTTCGGCGGAGAGAAGCCGAAGCGCCTGCTGCTGCGGTACGCACCGGTCGAGAAGTTGTAGACGGATCTGCAGCTGTCTGCATCTGTTGCAGACAGTTGTAGACAGATGCAGAGGGGGACGTCGACTTCGCGGAGGGGGGCGGTCGGCTACGAGGGGTCCACACCGTGGCTGCGCAGCCACGAGAGCGGGTCGATCGCCAAACCGCCGCCGGGGCGCACCTCGAAGTGGAGGTGCGGGCCGGTGGAGTTGCCGGAGTTGCCGGAGTAGGCGATCGGGTCGCCGGCCTTCACGACGGCCCCCGAGGCGACCTTGTACGTGGAGAGGTGGCAGTACCAGGTCTCCGTGCCGTCCTTGGCCGTCACGACGATCATGTTCCCGTAGGCGCTGTTCCACTGCGTACGGACGGTCCCGTCGGTCGCGGCCATCACCGTCGTGCCGTACGAGACCGGGAAGTCGATACCGGTGTGCACGGACATCCAGTTGACGCCGGCCTGGCCGTACTGGGCGCTGAGCCCGTGCTGCAGGACGGGCAGGGCGAACTTCGGACGCAACCGCTCCTTGCGGGCCGCGTCCGCCAGCGCCTTCTGCTTCTCGGCGGCCTGCTGCGCCTTCAGATCGATACGTTCCTGCGTACGGCTCGCCCGGTCGGCGAAGTCGTCCGCGTCCGCGGAGAGGTTCTCGAGCTGGGTGTCCAGCTTGTTGTTCGCGACCGCCGGCTGCACGGTCCCCGCGTCGGGCGCGGCGGCTGTCGTGCGGACCTCGTCACCGCTCTCGCCACCGGTCACGGACGCGGCGGCGATACCGGCGACGCCCATCACGCACGCCGACGGCACGGCGATGGTCAGCAGTGCGGAACGCTTGGGCGCGGAGCGGCGGCGCGACCGCGAAGCGGCACGCCCCGCCGCGCGGGACGCGGCACGGGAGCCGGGGGCGACGGGAGTGATCTCCTCGACACCGTCGAGCAGCACGGGCTCGTCGTGAGCGTGGGAGTGGGCCTGGGTGTGGGCGTGCGTCTCGGTGTCCGCTTCGGCGATGTCACCGGTATCGGTGTCGGCATCGTCCACGTAGCCGAACTCGCCGTGTGCGGTGGCCTGTTCCTCGAAGGGAACCTGCTCGAACGTGCTGGTCGCCTGCTGGTCGTACGACTCGTACTCGGCCTGCGGCTGCGGGTGCTGCTGGGGGTGGAGCCGGGTCTGGGTCCGGGTCTGCGCCTGGTGGTGCTCGCCACCGTCCGAGTTCCACGCGGTGGCGTCGAACGTGCCCGTCTCGAAGGTCTGTGCCGTCCACTGCTGGGTGGGGTCGGCCTGGTCGGCCTGACGCCAGGCGTCGGCGTCCCACTGCCCGGTGCCGTCGGGGTGCGCGGCCTGCGCCGGGAGTTCACTGAGCTGCTGGTAACCGGCGTCCGGCCAGACACCGCTCGTGTCGTAGCTGCCGGTCTCGTAGGCGGCGTGGTGCTGGGCCGCGTACGGATCGTGGTTCAGCGTCCGGTGATCCGTCCGGTGACTGCCGGTGGAATCCACCCAGTCACCGCCGGAAGTGGCTCCGGTCGCGGCGTCGTACGAACCCGTCGTGCCGCCGCTTCCGTCGGTTCCGCTTCCGTTGCCGGGCAGATTGCCGAAGAGCGGGTCGGTGGCGAACGTGCTCGTCACGTAGGTGCCCGTCGTGTCGTAATCGGTCGTCGTTCCGTACGAATCGGTCGTGGCCGTTTCAAAACCGGTGGCGGGGTACCCGTCGTACATGGTGAAGTCGCCGTACTGGGGCGCCTGTCCGCCATGGGACGCGTGATGCGCCGAGGCGGCCTCAGGGGCCGGAGCCGGGGGAATCAGAGTCCCCGACGGGTGACGGTCGTTCACCAACTTCTCTTTCGCCTCGACGACAGGGGCTGGTAGAGCAGTGCGGCGACTGTACCCGGCGGTATGAGGGCGCGACAATCTTCAGCAGGTTTCCTCCTTGCCGGAAACGGGCATTCGGCCGCCTTTCGGCGGTGGATGGGCAGAGCTTTGGCCTGGCGTTCGATGACTGTTCGAAGAAACGGCGCCTCTGAAGTCGAATGGGGCTTCCGCTTACGGGGCCTCCCGTCGTTCCCCGTCGTTCATCTTCGTCCTGGTTCGGTCCGGATCGCAGTAGGACACCCTGTTCCGGCCGCATCCTTCCGGTTGATGCCGTTCCGCCGATTGAAGCCGTTCCGGTCACGCCACCGTGAGGGCGGCGGTGCGGGCGGTTCCTTCCTCGGCGTCCAGGGCCCGACGTATGCCGGCCACGACCGCCGGGTGCACCGGCAGGGCGAGATGCCCGATTCCGCTCACCCGTACGTTCTGCACGAGCAGGTCCGGGTGTTCGATGCGCGCTGTCTCCAGCGGGACCATCAGCTGGTCGAGGTCGCTCCAGAAGCTCACGAACCGCGTGCGGCAGTGCGGGGCCGGCTCGCACAGCTCCTTGAGCACGTCGGAACCCGGGCGCATCTGGCGGACGACCGGGTGCGCGTCCATCAAGGGCGCGACCCGGGTGCCCGTGTGCGGGGTGCCCAGGGTGACCAGTGTCCGGACGCGGACGTCGCCGCCCAGACGCTGTACGTAGTAGCGCGCGATCAGCCCGCCGAGACTGTGCCCGACGATGTCCACCTCCTGGTGGCCGGTGCGCTCGCAGATCTCCTCCAGGTGCCGGCCGAGCAGCTCGGCGGCGGTCCGGATGTCGCAGGTCAGCGGGGAGTGGTTGAGCGACTCGATCCGCTGCCGGCCGTGCTGGGCCAGGGAGCGGCGCAGCAGCACGAAGACCGAGCGGTTGTCTACGAACCCGTGCAGCAGGACGACCGGAGGACCGGTTGGTACGGGCAGCCGGGCGGCGTCCGCGGCATCCACGGCGCCGGCCGAGTCGGGGCCGGCGGTCGTGTCCGGGCCCGCGCCGGGGGACGGGCCGAGGTCCGCGGCCGAGGGCGGGCCGAGGTCCGTGTCGGGCAGGCTCGGCGAGGACCGCGCCGGGACCGGGGCCGGGGCCGGGCGGCGCTCCGGGGTGATGCCGGACGGGTAGAGGAGCAGATGGCCGGCCAGGATCGCGATCTCCAGGGCCGTCGCCTTCAGCAGGGTCGGGGAGAGTACGGCCGGCCTGGTGGGCAGCAGGCGCCGACAGAGCGGAAGAAGGGGCGGCAACGCCCTGGTGACCCTCATGGCCGACCTCCTGTCGGCGCACGGCGGGAGCCCTTCCGTCCCCCGTGTGCCCTCGTGGGAAGCCGGTGTGTGAGGACGGCGACGGTGCACGTGCGGTGCGGGTGACACCGGTGGGGCGACGGGCTGTCCGTCGTCGTGCGGTCGCCGATGCGCCGCACCACCCCGTCGCGCGGCTGACGGCGCGGAGGTGCGGTGATCCCGTAGCGGTCTCCCTCGCGCTCCTTCCGCCCGCGAGCCGTGTGCCGCGGTGTGCGGGGTCGGTGCGCTGCGAACTTGTCCCACTGTGTGATTTCCCCCTCGCTCTCCACCGTGAAACGGCCGGCTGCGGGATGCTGGAGATAACGTTCGTTCACCAGCGGCAGATCTCTGCAGATCGGGTGCAGTCGGTTCATGGAGGCAGTGATGGGTGTGGCAGCCGGTCCGATCCGCGTGGTGGTGGCCAAACCGGGCCTCGACGGGCACGACCGCGGGGCGAAGGTGATCGCGCGGGCGCTGCGGGACGCGGGCATGGAGGTCATCTACACCGGTCTCCACCAGACGCCCGAACAGATCGTGGGTACGGCGATCCAGGAGGACGCCGACGCGATCGGTCTCTCCATCCTGTCGGGCGCGCACAACACGTTGTTCGCCGCGGTGATCGAGCTCCTGAAGGAGCGGGACGCGGCGGACATCAAGGTGTTCGGGGGCGGGATCATCCCCGAGGCGGACATCGCACCGCTCAAGGAGAAGGGTGTCGCCGAGATCTTCACGCCCGGGGCGACAACCACGTCGATCGTGGACTGGGTGCGGGCGAATGTGCGGCAGCCGGCGTAAGGGTGCCGGGCGTCCGGCGGGGCGCGCGGGTCCCCGCGCCCTCGGGCGGGGGCGCGGCCGGGTCACGGGGCCGTGAACTCGCTCTGCATGGTGGCTCGCAGGCGCAGTGTGGTCAGCAGGCGCTGGAAGGATTCCGCCCAGTAGCTTCCGGCGCCCGGGGCCGCGTCCTCCGATTCGTCGGGGACGGCGGTCAGGGCTTCCAGGCGGACGGCCTCCGCCGGGTCCAGACAGCGTTCGGCCAGTCCCATGACGCCGCTGAAACTCCATGGATAACTCCCCGCGTCGCGCGCGATGTTCAGCGCGTCCACCACGGCCCGGCCCAGCGGGTCGGCCCAGGGCACCGTGCAGACCCCGAGCAGCTGGAACGCCTCGGACAGCCCGTGCACCGCTATGAACCCCGCCACCCATCCGGCCCGCTCCGTGGCCTCCAGTGTGCCGAGCAGCTTGGCCCGCTCGGCGAGGGACACCGCTCCGGGCCCGCCCGCCTCCGGCGCCGCCGGTGTCCCCAGCAGCGCTCTGGACCAGGAAGGGTCGCGCTGGCGTACCGCCGCCCGGCACCACGCGGCATGCAGCTCGTCCCGCCAGTCGTCGGCCACGGGCAACGCCACGATCTCCTCCGGCGTACGCCCCCCGAGCCGCCGTGACCACGTGCCGAGCGGCGCCGCCTCCACCAGCTGGCCCAGCCACCAGGAACGTTCGCCCCGCCCTGTCGGGGCCTTGGGCACCACGCCGTCCCGCTCCATGCCGGCGTCGCACTCGTGCGGCGCCTCCACCACTATCGCCGGCGTGTTCCGCGTGTGGTCGATCGCGACGCAGGATCCCGCCCGCTGCGCCATCCGCCCGGCGAGCGCCGAGGCGGGCAGTGCGGACAGCAGCTCCGCCGCCGTGGCCCGCACATTGCGGCTCCGGTCCGCCAGCGCCTGCTCCAGGAACGGCTCGTCCGCCCCGCACAGCCCCGTCCGCAGTGAGTCGAGGAACATCAGCCGGTCCTCGGCCCGCTCCGACGCCCACGTCGTGGCGAGCAGGTCCCGCGCGCCCGCCGCGTCCCGTGCCCGTACCGCGGACAGAAGGGCGACCCGCTCGGCGAACAGCCCCTCCTCCCACAACCGCCGGATCCGCTCCGGCTCCCCGGGGCCGGGCAGGGCCGCGCCGCCGCCCGGCGCCGACCGCAGCGCGAACCGCCAGTCCGCGTTCAGCCGGGCCAGCCACAGTGCGCGCGGACCCGCGAACGCCAGCACCGCCGGCCGGAGGTCCGTACGCCCGCGGGCCGCGTCCAGCAGGGCGGGCAGGGCCTGGGGAGGAGCCGCGTAACCGTGCCGGTTCGCCGTGGCGAGCCATTGCGGCAGCAGCTCCATGAGATCGGGGGCCGTGCCCCGGCGGCCGCCGCTTCCCGTCCCCGGCCGGTCGGCCAGCAGCATCGTCAGTCTGCGTGCCGCCGTCGGCGGCAGCGCGGGACGGGGATCCTCCGCCGCGGGTTCGAGCCGGGCCGCCGCGCGTCCCGGCCGCATTCCGGCCCGTCTGCGCACGGTCTCCACCGCCGCCGCGTCCAGCAGCGCCGTCGGTGCGTCCCGTCCGGCCGCCACTCCCGACGGCGCACGCCGCGCGGTCCCCAGCAGGGCCGCGGTCACGAGCTCCTCCCAGTGACCTCCACCGGAGGGCTGCGGGGAAGCGGGGGTACTGGTCATGAGCATCCCTTCCACGGGCTCCGTGGCCTCTGTGTCCCCTGTGGGATCTGTGTCCTCTGTGGGGTCTGTGGACTCTGTCGGTTCTGTGGAGAGGCGGGCCGGGCCGTCAGCACAGGGTCACCGCCTCACCCGGGCCCTCCGGCCAGGCGGTGAGGGGGGAGAAGCCGAGGTGGCCGCACTCCCCGAAGACCGTCACCGGCGCGCCGCCGGAGAGGGCGACCAGGCGCCACAGACCGGAGCGGGAGCGGGCGGACGGGGTGAGGGGCAGGGCGAGTTCCCCGTCGGCGTCCGCCAGCTGCCAGCCGTCGCCGTCCGGGACCGGTACGACGCGGCCGAGCGTCACCGGGCGGGACTCCAGCCACGGGTCGTCGCGGAGCGCCACGCCGTACTGGGCCACGGCCCGCGCCACGTCCACCCCCGGCGGCCGGAACTCCGTGGGTTCCGCGGGAGCGAACCGCTCGCCCAGCGCCACCCGCAGCTGCCCCGCACCCGGATACGCGGACACCTCGGCGTCGAGCGTCAGCCCGACGGGCAGGGCCAGCTCCGGGGCGCGCCCGGCGGCGCCGTAGGAGAGAAGCAGCGCCGTGCGCCCCGATCCGGTCCCGTGGAGCCAGATGCGGCGGGTCGTGAGGCGGCTGTCCGCGGTGTCGTACTGGGCCAGGACCAGCCACCGGTCGCGCACCGGCGGACCGTCCGCCGCGCCGGGCAGCCCGATCCGGGAACGGACCGTCGCCGCCAGACCGTCGGGCAGCCGCTCACGGCGCAGCCACCCCTGGTCGAGGAGGTGGAGCAGTGCGCACTCCTCCAGCAGCCGCACCGGCCAGCCGGGGCCGGACGACGGTATCGCCCCCAGCTCCCGCACCCGTGCGGCAAGACCCGGTGCCTGCGCGTCGACCATGCGGGCCGCGGTCTCCTCCCACAGCCCGTACCCCGCCTGCTCCGCCGAGGCCAGACCTCCCCGCAGCAGGTCCGTCAGCCGCTGCTCCAGCTCCGCCGCGCCCGCCGTGATCCACTCGGCCCGCCGCTCCGCCCTGCGCCGTGCCGCCTCCGGATCACCCGAGGGAGGGGAGCCGGAGGCGTCCGCCGCGCGTTTGTCGTCCGCGCGCTTCCTCCTGCCCTCGATCCACTCCCGCGCCCAGTCCGGAGCCTCCCCCCGCGGCACCGCCCCGTCCTCGCCCGCCCAGAGCAGCAGCAGCCCCAGCGCGTGCTTGCAGGGGAACTTCCGGCTCGGGCAACTGCACTTGTACGCGGGCCCCGTGGAATCCGCGGTGTCGATCACCGTCCGGTACGGCTTGCTGCCGCTTCCCTTGCACAGGCCCCACACCGTCCCCTCGTCCGAACTGCCCGCCTCCGACCACGGCCCGGCCACGCCGAGCTTGCTGCCCGCCTTGCGCGACGCGGTGTCGGGCGCCAGTGCCAGCACCTGATCCGCGGTCCAGCGCACCCCCTGCCGCACCCCCTGCTGAGTCATGCAAACGACGGTAGATCCCCCCACTGACAATCGGCTGCGGCGACCATATCCGTGCAGGTCAGAGACGATTGTCAGTGGCGTGGTGCACGGTGGAACCAGATCCGAACCGGCCGAGCCGCAAGGGGGACCGCTCCATGTCCGTGTCCGTCGACCCGACGTCCGTCGAGCCGAGCCAGCACCAGTCCGCGCCCGCACCCGCAGCCGGGGGCGAGGAGCTGCGGCCGCACGCCGAGGACGCGTTCGCCGCCGAGCTCGCCGCGCTGGCCGCGCAGGACGACCGCCCGCGCCCCGCCCGCTGGCGGATGTCGCCGTGGGCCGTGGCGACGTACCTGCTCGGCGGCACGCTCCCGGACGGCACGGTGATCACACCGAAGTACGTGGGACCGCGCCGCATCGTCGAGGTCGCCGTCACCACGCTCGCCACCGACCGGGCCCTGCTCCTGCTCGGCGTGCCCGGCACGGCGAAGACGTGGGTGTCCGAGCACCTGGCCGCGGCGGTCAGCGGGGACTCCACCCTTCTCGTGCAGGGCACGGCCGGCACACCGGAGGAGGCGATCCGGTACGGCTGGAACTACGCGCAGCTGCTCGCGCACGGTCCGAGCCGGGACGCCCTGGTGCCCAGCCCGGTCATGCGGGCCATGGCGCAGGGCATGACCGCCCGGGTCGAAGAGCTGACCCGCATCCCCGCCGACGTGCAGGACACGCTCATCACGATCCTGTCGGAGAAGACCCTGCCGATACCGGAGCTGGGCTCGGAGGTGCAGGCCGTGCGGGGCTTCAACCTCATCGCCACGGCCAACGACCGGGACCGCGGGGTCAACGACCTGTCCAGCGCCCTGCGCCGCCGCTTCAACACGGTGGTCCTGCCCCTGCCGGAGAGCGCCGACGCGGAGGTCGAGATCGTCTCGCGCCGGGTCGACCAGATCGGGCGCTCCCTGGACCTGCCCGCCGTGCCGGACGGCATCGACGAGATCCGCCGCGTGGTCACCGTCTTCCGCGAGCTGCGCGACGGCATCACCGCCGACGGCCGTACGAAGCTCAAGTCGCCCAGCGGCACGCTGTCCACCGCCGAGGCGATCTCCGTCGTCACCAACGGCCTCGCGCTGGCCGCCCACTTCGGGGACGGCGTCCTGCGAGCGGGCGACGTGGCCGCAGGAATCCTCGGCGCCGTCGTCCGCGATCCGGCGGCCGACCGGGTCATCTGGCAGGAGTACCTGGAGGCGGTCGTCCGCGAGCGCGACGGATGGAAGGACTTCTACCGGGCGTGCCGGGAGGTGAGCGCGTGAGCGAGCACGGCACGCAGGGCGGAGACGGCACGGGGGGCGGAGACGGCGCGGGGGGCGGAGACGGCGCGGGGAGCACGGCCCGCCGGGCGCCCGGGCCGCTGCTGCTCGGGGTGCGCCACCACGGCCCCGGCTCGGCGCGGGCCGTGCGGGCGGCGCTCGACCGGGCGGACCCGCGCGTGGTGCTCCTCGAAGGACCGCCCGAGGCCGACGGGCTGATCGCGCTCGCCGCCGACGAGGACATGCGTCCGCCCGTGGCGCTCCTCGCGCATGTGGTGGACGAGCCGGGGCGGTCGGCGTTCTGGCCGTTCGCCGAGTTCTCCCCGGAGTGGGTGGCCATCCGCTGGGCGCTGCAGCACGGGGTGCCGGCCCGTTTCATCGACCTCCCGGCCACGCACACGCTCGCGTGGGGATGCGAGGAGCCGGAGAACGAGAACGACGACGAGAACGAGGGGAACGAAAAAGAGGCAGCAGAGAAAGAGGAGAAGGGAGAGGCGGAGAAAGGGGAGCCGGACGGGCAGCGCTCCGAGCGCGCCCAGGACGTACGCATCGACCCGCTCGCCGTCCTCGCCGAGATCGCCGGGTACGACGACCCCGAGCGGTGGTGGGAGGACGTGATCGAGCACCGGGGGACGCTGGGGGAGGACGCGTTCGCGCCGTTCGACGTGCTCGGCGAGGCCATGGAGGCACTGCGCGAGGTCCACGGGGCGGGCGGCCACGAGCGGGACCTCGTCCGCGAGGCATACATGCGCCTCCAGGTGCGGGCGGCCCAGCGGGAGTTCGGGGACGACGTGGCCGTGGTGTGCGGGGCCTGGCACGTGCCCGCGCTGCGGCAGCGGACGACCGTCACCGCCGACCGGGCCCTGCTCAGGGGACTGCCCAAGGTGAAGGCCGACATGACCTGGGTGCCCTGGACCCACCGGCGCCTCTCCCGGACGAGCGGGTACGGCGCGGGCATCGACTCGCCCGGCTGGTACGGGCACCTGTTCGCCTCCGCCGACCGTCCCGTCGAGCGCTGGATGACGAAGGTGGCCGGGCTGCTGCGCGACGAGGACCGGCTCGTCTCGTCCGCGCACGTCATCGAGGCGGTCCGGCTGGCCGACACGCTCGCGGCGATGCGGGGCCGGCCGCTGCCGGGCCTGACCGAGACGACCGACGCCGTGCGGGCCGTCATGTGCGAGGGCTCGGACGTCCCGCTCGCGCTCGTGCACGACCGGCTGGTCGTCGGTGACATCTTGGGCGAGGTGCCCGAGGCGGCGCCCGCGGTCCCGCTGCAGCGCGACCTCGCCCGGCTCCAGCGACGGCTGCGGCTCAAGCCGGAGGCCCAGGAGCGCGAGCTGGAGCTCGACCTGCGCAAGGAGACCGACGGCGGACGCAGCAGACTGCTGCACCGGCTGCGCCTCCTCGGCATCGGATGGGGGGAACCGGTCGCGTCACGCGGCAGCACGGGTACGTTCCGGGAGACCTGGCGGCTGCGCTGGGAGCCGGAGCTCGCGGTGCGGGTCGCCGAGGCCGGGGTGTGGGGCACGACCGTGATCGCCGCCGCGACCGCGAAGGCCGAGGCGGACGCCGCCGGCGCACGGTCCCTGGCCGATGTCACGGGTCTCGCCGAGCGCTGCCTCCTCGCCGAGCTCCCGGACGCCCTCCCGGTGGTCATGCGGATCCTCGCCGACCGCGCCGCGCTGGACGCCGACGTGGGCCACCTCGCCCAGGCACTGCCCGCCCTCGTCCGCTCCCTGCGCTACGGCGATGTACGCGGCACGGGCACCCACGCCCTGGCCGGGGTCGCCGCA
Organism: Streptomyces beigongshangae; assembly: GCF_019710745.1. Classification (GTDB taxonomy): domain Bacteria; phylum Actinomycetota; class Actinomycetes; order Streptomycetales; family Streptomycetaceae; genus Streptomyces; species Streptomyces beigongshangae. The sequence goes on along the minus strand of NZ_JAHKJW010000001.1, from coordinate 260,037 downwards.
GGACTCGCCGAGCGTGTCTTCGTCGGGCTGCCCCCGGCTTGCGCCGCCCTCGACGCGGACGCCGCGGACGAGATGCGGGGGCACGTCGACGCGGTGCACGGCGCGGTGGGGCTGCTGACCGAAGGGGGCGAGGACGACTCCCGTGCCGGTATACGCGGCCGGTGGCACTCCGTGCTGGGCACGCTCTCCGCCCGGGACACCGTTCCGGGCGTCGTCCGGGGGCGGGCCGTCCGGCTGCTGCTGGACGACGGGGCACTGGGACAGGAGGAGGCGGCCCGGCTCATGGGGCTCGTCCTGTCACCGGGGACCGCGCCCGGTGACGCGGCGGCGTGGATCGAGGGGTTCGTCGGCGGGGGAGCCGGGGGCGGCATGCTCCTCGTGCACGACGAGCGGCTGCTCGGGCTGGTCGACTCCTGGCTGACCGGGGTGCCGGCGGACGCGTTCACCGACGTACTGCCGCTGCTGCGCCGTACCTTCTCGGCGTACGAGCCCGGGGTGCGCCGCACCCTCGGCGAGCTGGTCCGGCGCGGACCGCGGCCGCGCGGGAGCGTGGCCGCCGCCGTCTCCGGACCACCCGGTTTCGCGCCCGACCTCGACATGGACCGCGCCGACGCCGTACTGCCGGTGCTGCGTCTGCTGCTGGGGCCGGACGAGACCGAGCGCGCCGACAGAGCGGACAGCGCCGACAGCGCCGACAGCGCCGACAGCAGAGTTGCCGACGGCAGAACCGGCGGCAGAACCGACGACAACGACTTCGCGGGGGCGGGCCGATGAGTGCAGGAACGGCCGACCGGGCAGGTGGGCCCGATCAGACCGGGGCCGGCGATGAGCGGCTTCGGCGCTGGCGGCTCGTGCTCGGCGGGGAGGACGCGGACGGCACCGGTTGCACACTGACCGGGCGGGACGCGGCGATGGACGGGACGCTCGGCGCGCTGTACGGGAACGGGAAGAACGGCAGGGCGCGGGCGGGGCAGGATCGTGCGGCCGGGCTCGGCGGGTCAGCGCCGTCCGTCGCCCGCTGGCTGGGCGACATCCGGACGTACTTCCCGTCGTCCGTCGTCCAGGTCATGCAGCGGGACGCCATCGACCGCCTCGGTCTGTCCACGCTGCTCCTGGAGCCCGAGATGCTGGAGGCCGTGGAGGCGGACGTCCACCTGGTCGGCACCCTGCTGTCACTGAACAAGGCCATGCCCGAGACGACCAAGGAGACGGCGCGTGCCGTCGTGCGCAAGGTGGTCGAGGACCTGGAGAAGCGGCTCGCGACACGGACCCGGGCGACCCTCACGGGAGCCCTGGACCGCAGTGCGCGGATCAGCCGGCCGCGCCACCACGACATCGACTGGAACCGCACCATCGCGGCCAACCTCAAGCACTACCTGCCGGAGTACCGCACGATCGTGCCCGAACGGCTCATCGGCTACGGACGCGCCTCGCAGTCCGTGAAGAAGGAGGTCGTCCTCTGTATCGACCAGTCGGGTTCGATGGCGGCGTCGGTCGTGTACGCGTCGGTGTTCGGCGCGGTCCTGGCCTCGATGCGGTCGATCGACACCCGGCTCGTCGTCTTCGACACGGCTGTCGTGGACCTCACCGACCAGCTCGACGACCCGGTCGACGTCCTGTTCGGCACGCAGCTCGGCGGCGGCACGGACATCAACAGGGCGCTCGCGTACTGCCAGTCGCAGATCACGCGCCCCGCCGACACCGTGGTCGTGCTCATCAGCGACCTCTACGAGGGGGGCATCCGGAACGAGATGCTGAAGCGGGTCGCCGCGATGAAGGCGTCCGGGGTGCAGTTCGTGACGCTGCTGGCGCTGTCCGACGAGGGGGCTCCCGCGTACGACCGTGAGCACGCGGCGGCGCTCGCGGGGCTGGGCGCACCGGCGTTCGCCTGTACGCCCGACCTGTTCCCGGAGGTGATGGCGGCGGCGATCGAGAAGCGCCCGCTGCCGATACCGGACACGGGGAGCCCGGGGCAGTAGAGGCGTCAGTGGGGGAGCGGGCGGTGGGGCGGCGGAAAAAGCGGACACGCGTATCCATCGGTAACAGGGGACTTGCGCAACCTCCGGAGTCCCGTGCGAGGATCGGCGCGCCTGCGGGGGCGCGCAGCCTTTCGGCCGCGCCCCTGTTCGCCTCGACCCTTCGCCTTGACCTTTCGCCTTGACCCTTCGCTTCGACCCTTCGACCCGCTCCTTCGCACGGGAGGCCCCGCCGTGGCCCTGTCGGCCGCATCGTCCGGTGACGCTCCGCGTGGGACACGCGCAGTGTCGGGACGGCGTGTGCTGCAACTGGTGCTGCTGGTGGGCGGGTTGTTCGTGCTGGGGCTGCTCTGCGGGGAGCAGGCCCGCGCGGCGGACGGTGGCGCGGCGGCCCCGAAGCCGTCGTCCGCACCTGTCCCGTCCTTCGCCTCCGCGTTCTCCTCCGCCTCCGCGTTCTCCTCCGCCTCCGTGTCCGAGTCACCCTCCGGCTCCGGACAGGCCGGGCTCTCCGGACAGGCCGGGCTCTCCGGGCTGGTCGCGCCCGTGGCCGACGAGGTCCGGCGCGTCGTGCGGCCGGTCACCGAGCAGGTTCTACGGCCCGTCGGCGATCCGGTGGACCAGATCGCCGACGGGATCGCCGAGCGGCCGGACCCGCCGCAGTGGTGGCCGTCGCCGCCGGAATCGCCCACGCTGCCGGAGGTTCCCGGTGTCCCGGAGACGCCGGGGCTCCCGGACGTCCCCGGACTTCCGGACACGCCGGGACTGCCCCTCCCCCTGCCGCTGCCTCTGGTGCCCGACCAGACGTTGCCCGCCGGTACGCCGGCACCGGAGCAGCCGCAGGGCGGGACGACGGACCGGCACCCGGCCGCCGACCCGCACCAGACCGCCGACCCGCGGTCGGACGGGAAGCAGTCCGGTGCGAGGCGGTCGGGCGTTCGCAGCGCGGTGGTGGAGTACGGACCGCGGTTCGACGCCGACCCCGCCGTGGCCGACGACGTGCGCCGACCCGCGCGCACCCGGGTCGCCGGGGTCATACCGGCCGAGCGGGCGCCCGCGCCCCGGGTTCCCGGCAGTGAGCCCACGGATGCGGCGGCGCGGCACTCCGCGGCCGACAACGGTTCGCCGAGGCACGGTGACGCGCAGGCCGTCACGTCGAACGAGAGGCTCCGGCCGACGCTGGTGCCCGGTGCCGCCGCGGCCGTCACCGCGGCCGGGACCCGGGACCGTCACCGGGACGTTCCGGCGTCCCCCGGCTAGGTCCGGCTCTGCGCTGCCGGGTTCCGTTCGCCGTCCTGCTCGCCGTCCTGTTCGCCGTCCTGCCCGTCGTTCTGTTTCTTCGAGGGCTTCGTAACGGGTGACATTCAGCCGTTCGTGTGAGCCGTGGCCGACGTGGCCGGGGCCGTGACGCGGCCCGGCTGTCCGCCGTCCCGCCGACGGTCCTCGACTGTTCTCCACGGTCCTCGACAGCTCAGGCCTCAGACATCCGACGTACGGCGCCCGATGCCCGACGTCCGTCATGCGACTGCGTACGGCGTATGCCGTACGACCTGTCCCGTCCTGTCCTGTCCGTCCTCCGTCCCCGACCTCTCGAGACTCCGCAGGGCGCAGGCCCCGTACGGCCGAAAGCCGTTCGGCCGGTGCGGCCGAGACCCTGCGGTCGGGTCGGCCGGTCCTCATTGGGGTGAGGGCCGGCCGGTCCACGCCCCTCAGGTCGGTTTCAGGGGCTGATCGCGGGGCCTCACCAGGCAAACCCCAGCCTGGTGAGGCCCTTTCGGCTGGCATTCTGTGACCGTAATCACCGCCCAGGTGTGATCTGCGATTTACGGCCCCACCGCCTGCGGGGATAACCTGCGAGACGGACATGCCGCGTGTCGGCCACCGTGCTCACGCCCTCCTTGTGACCGCGCAGTCACGTTGCCCTCGCGGCACGCCCACGCAGACAACGAACCGCGAATTACCTGATAGGGACGGACGCGCGTGGACCTGTTCGAGTACCAGGCGAGGGACCTCTTCGCCAAGCACGGTGTACCGGTGCTGGCCGGTGAAGTCATCGACACGCCTGAAGGGGCGCGCGCGGCGACCGAGCGACTTGGCGGCAAGTCCGTCGTCAAGGCGCAGGTCAAGGTCGGTGGCCGCGGTAAGGCCGGCGGCGTGAAGCTGGCCGGCACCCCGGACGAGGCCGTCGCTCGCGCGACGGACATCCTCGGCATGGACATCAAGGGCCACACGGTCCACAAGGTGATGATCGCCGAGACGGCTCCGGAGATTCTTGAGGAGTACTACGTCTCCTACCTCCTCGACCGCACGAACCGCACCTTCCTCGCCATGGCCTCCGTACAGGGCGGCATGGACATCGAGGAGGTCGCGGAGAAGACCCCCGAGGCCCTCGCGAAGGTCCCGGTCGACGCCGTCGAGGGCGTCTCGATCGAGAAGGCGCGCGAGATCGTGGCGCTGGCGAAGTTCCCGGAGGAGGTGGCCGAGAAGGTCGCCGAGGTCCTCGTGACCCTGTGGGACACCTTCGTCGCCGAGGACGCGCTCCTCGTCGAGGTCAACCCGCTCGCCAAGGTCGCCTCCGGTGACGTCCTGGCGCTGGACGGCAAGGTCTCCCTGGACGAGAACGCCGAGTTCCGCCAGGCGGACCACGCGGCCCTGGAGGACAAGGCCGCGGCCAACCCGCTGGAGGCCGCCGCCAAGGAGAAGAACCTCAACTACGTCAAGCTCGACGGCGAGGTCGGCATCATCGGCAACGGCGCGGGTCTCGTCATGAGCACCCTCGACGTCGTCGCGTACGCAGGCGAGAACCACGGTGGCGTGAAGCCCGCCAACTTCCTCGACATCGGCGGCGGCGCCTCCGCCGCGGTCATGGCGAACGGCCTGGAGATCATCCTCGGCGACCCGGACGTCAGGTCCGTCTTCGTCAACGTCTTCGGCGGCATCACCGCCTGTGACGAGGTCGCCAACGGCATCGTCCAGGCGCTGCAGCTGCTCGCCGACAAGGGTGAGGAGGTCAGCAAGCCGCTGGTCGTCCGCCTCGACGGCAACAACGCCGAGCTGGGTCGCAAGATCCTCTCCGACGCCAACCACCCGCTGGTGCAGCGCGTGGACACCATGGACGGCGCGGCCGACAAGGCCGCCGAGCTCGCGGCCGCGAAGTAAGGGACGAGGGAAAGAACAGCCATGGCTATCTTCCTCAACAAGGACAGCAAGGTCATCGTCCAGGGCATGACCGGTGCCACGGGCATGAAGCACACCAAGCTCATGCTCGCCGACGGCACGAACATCGTCGGCGGTGTGAACCCGCGCAAGGCCGGCACCTCGGTCGACGTCGACGGCACCGAGATCCCCGTCTTCGGCACGGTCGCCGAGGCCATCGAGAAGACGGGCGCCAACGTGTCCGTCCTCTTCGTGCCGCCGGCCTTCTCCAAGGCCGCAGTCGTCGAGGCCATCGACGCCGAGATCCCCCTCGCGGTCGTCATCACCGAGGGCATCGCCGTCCACGACTCCGCCGCCTTCTGGGCGTACGCGAAGTCGAAGGGCAACAAGACCCGCATCATCGGCCCGAACTGCCCCGGTCTCATCACCCCGGGCCAGTCCAACGCCGGCATCATCCCGGGCGACATCACGAAGCCGGGCCGCATCGGCCTGGTCTCGAAGTCCGGCACGCTGACGTACCAGATGATGTACGAGCTCCGGGACATCGGCTTCTCGTCGGCCGTCGGCATCGGTGGCGACCCGGTCATCGGTACGACGCACATCGACGCGCTCGCCGCGTTCGAGGCCGACCCCGACACCGACCTGATCGTCATGATCGGTGAGATCGGCGGCGACGCCGAGGAGCGTGCGGCGGACTTCATCAAGGAGAACGTGACCAAGCCGGTCGTGGGCTACGTCGCGGGCTTCACCGCGCCCGAGGGCAAGACCATGGGCCACGCCGGCGCCATCGTCTCCGGCTCCTCCGGCACGGCCGCCGCGAAGAAGGAGGCCCTGGAGGCCGCCGGCGTCAAGGTCGGCAAGACGCCGACCGAGACGGCGAAGCTGGCCCGCGCCATCCTGGCCGGCTGACCCGGGACGTCCCGGTCGGCCGGTCGATGTGCCGACATGTCGACGGGCCCGCATCCCCACCGGGGTGCGGGCCCGTCGGCGTCCGGCGGACCGGGCGTCCTCAGCGGAGCTGCGGCAGGAGTTTCTGCGGGCCCTCGCCGAACATGGCCCGGAGCCTGGCGCGCAACTGCACGTCCTCCGTCGACAGCTGGAGGGGACCGGAGCGCGGGGGAACGCCCGGCACCGTCTTGGCCGGGGCCTGCGGGGCCTCGTAGTGGTCGGGGGCCGTGTGGAGCGTGAACGCGGTGGAACCGATGACCAGCACCGTGAGGGCGACGGCCGCACGGGTCCAGTGGCGGGCCCGGCGTTCGCCGCCGGTACGGACGGCGGCGGCTTCCGGGGCGGTCCGCAGCCGTTCCGTGTCACCGAGCTCCTTGAGCCGCCGCCGCAGTTCGTCCGTCTCCGCCAGCTCCGGAAGACGTGCGGCGACGGTCGCGCGCGCGTACATCAGGCGGTTCGCCGCCGCCGCGGTGCTCGCCTCCGTCTCGGCCGCGGTCTCCGGCAGCCCGAGTCCGAGCCCGTCGTGCAGGAGCAGGGTGCGCCGGTAGGCGGGTGGCAGACCCCGCAGTACGGACAGCAGCCGGCGGTCGTCCAGCGCGGCGGGCGGCGGCTCCGGCAGTCGCAGGCGCAGCCGCAGCCGGTGCCAGGGGGACATCGCGTACTCGTACGCCGCCGCCCGCACCCAGCCCGCCGGGTCCCGGTCGACCGCCACCTCGGGCCAGCGCTGCCACGCCAGCTGGAAGGCCCGCTCCACGGACTCCCGCGCCAGCTCACGCCGCCCGGTGAGCAGGTACGTCTGCCGTACGAGGGCGGGGGCGGCGAAGGCGTAGAGGACGTCGAAGGCCTGAGCGGGCGTCAGGGCGTCACCGGTCGCGGGGCCGTCGGCGGTCGCGAGGTCGGCGGCGGCAGGGACAGTGCTCTCCATCACCGGTCACCCCTTCGTACGTAAAAGCACATAAACGTATATTGAGCGACACATCCGAGGTTCGCCTGTTACGACGGGAAAGCGCGTGTCGTTGGGAGCATGACGGGCGTGACCCAGATGACCGATCGCAACCCGGACGGAAGTCCGGAGGGAAGTCCGCGCCGCCATCCGGACGGGAGGCCGTACCGCGGCCCGTCGCCGTCGATGTCGCCCTCGCTCGTCCGGCTGCGGGAGCGGCCGGGCGGACTGGCCGCCGGCCTGGTGGGAGGTGCGCTCGCGGCGGGGCTCGGGCTGGGGGCGTCCGCCGTACTGGTGATGGTCGTGTGGATCAGTTCGCCCTACCCGGACAGCGGTCCCCACGGGGCACTGCACGTGGCCGCCACGCTGTGGCTGCTGGCGCACGGCGCCGAACTGGTCCGCACGGACACATTGTCCGGCGTACCCGCACCCATCGGGGTGACCCCGCTGCTGCTGGTCGCCCTGCCTGCGTGGCTGCTGTACCGCGCGGGGCGCGACGCGGCGGACGGCGGGGACGCGTCCGGGCCGGTCTCCGCCCGCACGGCATGGGCCGGTGCCGTCGTGGGATACCTGACGGTCGGCGCCGCCGCCGCGGTGTACGCCTCGGGCGGCGAACCGCGCCCGTCGTGGCCGTCCGTCGCCCTGTGGCCGCCGCTGCTCGCGATGACCGCGGTGGGGGTGGGGGTCCGGGCGAGCCTCGGGCGACCGCTCGGACCGCTGCCGCTCCCGTCGCTGTTGCTGTCGCTGCGCCGGACCTCCGGCGGTCCGCCCGCCCCTTCTGCCGCTCCCTCCGCCGCCGGGTCCCGGCTGCCGGTCGCCGCGCGTGCCGCGGCCGCCGGTGTCGCGGCGCTCGTGGGGGGCGGGGCCGTGCTCGTCGCGGTCTCGCTGATGTGGCACGGAGGCCCGGCGCGGCAGTCGTTCCTGCAACTCACGGAGAGCTGGTCGGGCCGGTGCGCGGTGCTGCTGCTGGCGCTGGCCCTCGTCCCGAACGCCGCGGTGTGGGGAGCCGCGTACGCCCTCGGCCCCGGATTCGCGCTCGGGGCCGGGCACGCGGTGTCGCCGTTCCTCTCGGACCCCGGCCGGCGGCTGCCGCCCTTCCCCCTGCTGGCGGCCGTTCCGGACGCCGGGCCCGGTACTCCCCTGAACTGGGCGGCCGGAGCCGTGCCCCTGGTGGCCGGGGTCGTGGTGGCCTGGTTCACGGTCGGGGCGACCGGGGCGACCGGGGGAAGGAGCGCGGCCTCCGCGGCCTCCCGGCGCGCCGCCGCCTGGTCCTGCCGGCGGATCGCCGAGACGCTGGCGCTCGCGGCACTCCTGTGCGGCTCCGCCCTGGCGGTGCTCGTCGCACTGGCGGGCGGGCCCCTCGGGGTGGCCGCCCTGTCCGACTTCGGCCCGGTCTGGTGGTGGACGGGGTCGGCCGCGGCGGGCTGGATCGCGGGGGTGGGACTGCCGACGGGGCTGGCCCTGCGCGCGTGGCGGCTGCGCGGACCCGGACGTGGGCGCCGCGTGTACGGCCTCCCGACGCACCTGCGCTCCGGTGCTGGGACAGGGGCAAGGACAGGGACAGGGAAAGGGACAGGGATCAGGACCGGGCCCGGAACCGGAACCGGACCCGTGGGAAGCGGCCGGTTGGGGAGACGGCGCCCGGGAAAGCGGCCTCCGGGGCACGGGGATTCCGGGTGCGGGGACTCCTGACCCGGTGGGTGGCACCGGACCGGGCTGCCGCCCCCGCGGACCCGCTCGACCGCCCGGACCGACGGCAGCCCGGACCGACGTGACAGCCGGACCGACGTGACAGCCGGGCGGGCCGGGAAGCAGCCGGCGCGAGAAGGGATCAGCCGCGCGTCCCCAGCAGCCCCTGCAACTCGTCCGGGAGCAGGTCGTCGCAGGACTTCTTCGCCGTGTTGGTGAGGGAGTCGTTCACGCAGGTGTAGTAGTCGCGGTACACCAGCTGGGCCGTGAAGGTCATCGCCACCATGGTGAGCGCCAGGGACGCCGTGACCAGGCCGCTGATCGCCGCGGTGGTCTGGGGCCTCGCGCCCTGGGTCGGCGGGGCCGGGGCGTCCGGGGCCGCCGGGCGCGGCTTGTCACGCAGGGCGCTGATCGCCCAGTAGAGGGCCAGGGCGCCGAGCAGCAGTGCCACGTAAGACCAGCTGAAGAGGGCGAAGAAGAACGCCCACATGCCGCCGAGCAGTGCGTACCGGGCGCGTCGCTGCGCGGGGTCGGCCGGGTCCCAGCGCGTGCCGGAACCGGGACCGCCGGACCCCTGCGGACCGCCCTGACCGCCGCCGGGGCCGCCCGGGGAGCCGGAACCGGGCTTGTCGCCGAAACGGCCGCCCTGCGCGCGCCCCGGCTGCCGGTCGCTCCACTGGCTGCCCCACGGGGAGCTGCCGTCGTCCTGGCCGGGGCCGCCGTCCTGGCCGCCCGCGGGGCGCCGGGGCTGCCAAGGCCGGTCGGGGGTGCCCTCGGGGGGCGGGGCGAAGGGGTTGTCGTCCGAGGAGCCGCTCGGCGCCCGGGACGGCTCGGGCCGCTGCCCGGAAGCCGGCGCACCGGACCCCTGGCCACCCGCGGACCCCTGGTCACCCGGAGATCCCTGGCCGCCCGCGGAGCCCTGGTCACCCGCGGAGCCCGGCCCGCCCTCGGGCACGTCGTCGCCCTCCCGCGGTGGAACGGGGGAGGGGCGCCGCTCGCGCAGCAGGAGCGGGAGGCGTCGGAGGCGTCGGTCCGGCATCAGGTGTGCGTCTTCCCCTTGGCGGTGTTCGGCTTGGCGGTGTTCGACTCGGCGGTGCTCGGCGGGCGGTGTGTCCGGCGGTGGCGTCCGTCGGGCGGTGGTGTCGGCGGGCCGCTGTCCACGGAGCCGGTCACGCGTCCGGGGCCCGCTTCCCGGACATGCGTACCTGTGCCTGGTCAACGTCCCGTACGCGAAAGGCGTTCCCCCGCGCGGACCGTCTTCCCCGGGCGGTTCCTCCCCAGACGCTACCTTCCGGCCGTGCCCCCGTCCCCAGGGGGCCGTCCGGTGTGCCGGTATCGTTGCTGCCGGTCGGCCGCTTCGTAGACTTCCCCGTATCCCAGGGCGCGAAGCATTCGTACGACCGTACAAAGGCACTCCCCGAGAAAGGGCCCCGCCGTGGCCAAGGCCAAGCGCCTCGTCGTGCTGGTCTCCGGATCAGGTACGAATCTGCAGGCCCTCCTCGACGCGGTCGCGTCGCAGGGGCCGGACGCCTACGGGGCGGAGATCGTCGCGGTCGGCGCGGACCGCGACGGCATCGCCGGCCTGGAGCGCGCCGAGCGCGCCGGGCTGCCGACCTTCGTCCGCCGGGTCAAGGACTACGGGACCCGTGAGGAGTGGGACGCGGCGCTGGCCGGGGCCACCGGCGCGTACGCGCCGGACCTCGTCGTCTCGGCCGGCTTCATGAAGATCGTGGGCAAGGAGTTCCTGGCCCGCTTCGGCGGCCGGTTCGTCAACACCCACCCCGCTCTGCTGCCCAGTTTCCCGGGGGCGCACGGCGTCCGTGACGCCCTCGCCTACGGCGCGAAGGTCACCGGGTGCACCGTCCACTTCGTCGACGACGGTGTCGACACCGGCCCGATCATCGCCCAGGGCGTGGTCGAGGTCCGCAACGAGGACTACGAGGACGAGGGTGCGGCTCTCCATGAGCGCATCAAGGAAGTCGAGCGAAAGCTGCTCGTCGATGTCGTGGGGCGGCTCGCCCGCAACGGCTATCGCATCGAGGGACGAAAGGTAGTTATCCAGTGACAGCCGAGAGCACAGGCAGCGCAGGCACCACAGACAGCACAGGTACGGCCGAGGGCACCAAGCGGGTCATCCGGCGCGCGCTCGTCAGCGTGTACGACAAGACCGGACTCGAAGAGCTCGCCCGCGGCCTGCACGCGGCCGGTGTCGAGCTGGTCTCCACCGGCTCCACCGCGGCGAGGATCGCCGCCGCCGGGGTCCCGGTCACCAAGGTCGAGGAACTCACCGGCTTCCCCGAATGCCTGGACGGCCGGGTCAAGACGCTGCACCCGCGCGTGCACGCGGGCATCCTCGCCGACCTGCGGCTGGAGTCGCACCGGGAGCAGCTCGGCGAGCTGGGCGTCGAGCCGTTCCAGCTGGTCGTCGTGAACCTCTACCCGTTCCGGGAGACCGTCGCCTCCGGCGCCACCCCCGACGAGTGCGTCGAGCAGATCGACATCGGCGGTCCCTCGATGGTCCGCGCCGCCGCCAAGAACCACCCGTCCGTCTCCGTGGTCACCAGCCCCGCGCGCTACGCCGACGTGCTGTCCGCGGTCCGCGACGGCGGCTTCGACCTGCACGCCCGCAAGCGGCTCGCGGCCGAGGCGTTCCAGCACACCGCCGCGTACGACGTGGCCGTCGCCTCCTGGTTCGCGGGCGAGTACGCGCCCGCCGACGATTCGGGCTTCCCCGCGTTCGTCGGCTCGACGTTCGAGAAGCGCAGCACCCTGCGCTACGGCGAGAACCCGCACCAGGGCGCCGCGCTGTACGTGGACGGGTCGGGCGGCGGCCTGGCCGACGCCGAGCAGCTGCACGGCAAGGAGATGTCGTACAACAACTACACGGACACGGACGCCGCGCGCCGTGCCGCGTACGACCACGCCGACCCGTGCGTCGCCATCATCAAGCACGCCAACCCGTGCGGCATCGCGATCGGCGCGGACGTCGCCGAGGCGCACCGCAAGGCGCACGCCTGCGATCCGCTGTCGGCGTTCGGCGGCGTCATCGCCGTCAACCGCCCCGTCTCCAGGGAGATGGCGGAGCAGGTCGCCGAGATCTTCACCGAGGTCATCGTCGCGCCCGGCTACGAGGACGGCGCGCTGGAGGCCCTCGCCAAGAAGAAGAACATCCGCGTGCTGTGCGCCCCCGAGGGCCCGGCCACGCAGGTCGAGGTGAAGCAGATCGACGGCGGCCGGCTCCTCCAGGCCGCCGACCGTCTCCAGGCCGGGGGCGACGACCCGTCCTCCTGGACCCTCGCGACCGGCGAGCCCCTTCCGCAGGAGGAGCTGGACCAACTGGCCTTCGCCTGGCGGGCCTGCCGGGCCGTCAAGTCCAACGCGATCCTGCTCGCCAAGGACGGCGCCTCCGTCGGCGTCGGCATGGGCCAGGTCAACCGCGTCGACTCCGCCAAGCTCGCGGTCGAGCGCGCGGGCGCCGAGCGCGCCCGGGGCTCCTTCGCCGCCTCGGACGCCTTCTTCCCCTTCCCCGACGGCCTGGAGATCCTGACCGCGGCCGGTGTCCGGGCCGTGGTCCAGCCCGGTGGCTCGGTCCGCGACGAGCTGGTGGTGGAGGCGGCGGAGAAGGCCGGCGTGACCATGTACTTCACGGGGACACGGCACTTCTTCCACTAGCCGGCCCGGCGTACCGGCGTACGGCGGGTTCCGGCCCTCCCCCGAGGGGGCCGGAGCCTCGCCGTACGCCCGTACGCCTTCGTTCCGTGTGCCTTCGTTACGCCTTCGTTCCGTGCGCTGTGCCCAGCCTGCCCGCCCGTGCCCGCGCGGGGTACCTCGGAACTCTCAGGGTCACTTCTTCCCCGGGGGCGTGTATTCCTTGAGGTGGTGGGCGACGCGGTCGGCGTAGACGCGGTACTTCGGGGGCACTCCGCCCGCGCCGTTCACCTTCGCGTAGGACGTCCGGTAGGCGGCGGCGATCAGTGTCCGGCGGTCGCCCGGCAGGTCGGCGTCCAGCCGGGGCGCGATCCAGCACAGGTACCGGCCCATCGCCGGGATGGACTCGGCGGGCGGGAAGGGCGGCTCGGGCACCGACTCCGCGGGGGTGCCGTCGTCGTGCATCCACCAGCGCAGCACCCGGGGCGTCCAGCGGGCGATGCCGTACTCGTCCTTGGCGGGGTCGGCGAGGTCCGGGTCGAAGTCGCTCTCCACCTTCAGCATGGCGGCGATCAGGGCCGGTGTGACGTCCTTCTGGTCGCAGTCGTGCGCCGTCTCCACGATCAGCAGGCGGTACGCGGAGGGGATGCCGCGGTCGGTACGGAGGTCGGCCGCCCCGTACGGAGCGGCCGTGACGTTCCCGGTTCCGGCGCCCTCCCCGGCGCCGTCCGCCCAGGTGCTGACGCCGTACCCGAGCGCCGACACGGCGAGGGCGGCGGCCGCGGCGCCGAGGGCCGTCGCCGTCCGGCGTCCGCGCCGTGAACGGACCCCGCGCGGACGGATCCTCTGTGGACGGACCTTCTGCGGACGGAACCTCCGCGGGCGGACCTCCCCCGGACGGGGGGAGCGGGCCGTGCCGACCGCCGCCTCCACCCGCCGCAGCAGCTCCGCGGCGGAGATCCGCTCCGGGTGCGTACGCGCCAGGCAGGCCCGCACGATGTCCCGCCAGGCGTCCGGGAGCGCGGGGGACAGGCGCAGCTCGTCCGTGCCGCGCGCGTGGCGCACCGCCGCGTCCCGGCGCGCCGAAGGGCTGCCGCCCGGCAGCGGGAACGTGTCCGTCAGGACGAGGTGCGCGAGGACGCCGAAGGCCCATATGTCGGCCGAGGGTCTGGTCTGCCGCCCGCGTTCGCCGATCTCGGACCAGAGCAGTTCCGGCGGTGTGTAGTCGGACGTGGAGAACGCGGGCGTGTAGGCGTGCGTGCCCTCCAGCTCCGCGGCCATGTTGAAGTCCGCGAGACGGACCGAACCGTCCGCCATCAGCAGGACGTTGGCGGGCTTGAGGTCACCGTGCACCCAGCCCGCGCCGTGCAGCTGGACCAGCCCTTCGCAGACCTGCGCGAGCAGGGCGGGACCGGGTGCCGGCCGCGGGGAACGGGCCAGCAGCGCCGCCAGGGAGCTCTCGGCGCGTTCCAGCACGAGGACGGTGGCGCCGTCCAGCTCGGGGTGGTCCGGGTCGTCGACCGTGCGCGTCTCGTACAGCCGGATCAGCCGGGGGCGGCTGAGCCGGCGGTGCAGTGCCAGCTCACGCTCGGTGAGTTCGCGCAGATGGGCCAGTTGACGGGGCGTGCCCGTGCCGGTGGGCATGAACTTCAGCGCCACCGACCGCGGCAGGCCCTCGCGGGCCCGGTCGCCGCGGGCCTCGTACACGCTGCCGAACGCCCCCGTGGCGATGGGCTCCCGTACTTCCCAGGGGCCGACCCGGTACCCCTTCGGCACCGCCACCGCGTACGCCTCCGTCACCGGACCGCCCGTCCCGCCGGTGCCGCCAGGACGGCCAGGTCGTCCTCCCGCACCAGGTCGAACCGGAGCGCCAGGGAGACCAGGGACTCCTTCTTCCCGTTGAGGCGCGGGCCGGTGTCCGCCGTCTCGGGGCCCGGCTTGAGGCGGAGCTTCACGGCCAGGTAGTCGATGTTCCACTGCACCGAGGTGCGGGACGCGGTCGGCCAGGTGGGGCGCAGCCGCTCGACGACCCGGTCGACCGTGGGCAGCGGGGCGTGCGGCTCACCGCGCAGGCGGGGTTCGCAGAGGGCGGCGAGGACCGCGAAGTAGCGCTTCGTACGGTCGACGGAGAAGGCGGGCGCGGTCGTCGCGCCGTCCAGGCCGCGCGGGGAGCGCAGGTAGTCGTGGCGGGGCGCCCACACCTCGACGGACAGCAGGTCGCCCGCGGCGGGGAGGACGATCCGCGAGAACTCGAAGGGGACCGGCGCCTCCAGGCGGCCGGGTCCCACCTTGATGTGCTCGCCCGCGCCCTCGGGGTTCTCCACGACGTAGGTCTGGTGGGACGAGAGGTTGCTCAGGGTCCAGAAGGTGCCCTGCGCGGTGATCTCACCGGCCCTGCGGGACACGCCCTCGTGCGCGATGGAGAGACCGCCACCGCCCGTACTGCCGTCGGGCGAATGGGCGTCGGGCGAATGGGCGTCGGGTGTACGGGCGTCGGGTGTACGGTCGCCGACCGCGCGGCCGAAAGGCAGCCGTTCGCCGGGCGCGAGCCGGATCCGGGAATCGGTGCGACCGCCGCCGGGCTCGTCCGCCGCGACGGCAGGAGGTACCACGATGATGCTGTACAAGGCCGTTCTCCCCGTCCCGCTTCCCGTCCTGTACGCGACTACGGGATCAGGGTAGGACGACGCACCGGGGCCGTGTCCCCTCCCGGCGGAGTGGAACACGGCCCCGGGCGTGAATGGCGCGAATGTGTCGCCACCGGAGAGCCGGGGGCTTCTGGGACGGTACGTTCGACGGCTGCCATCCGGACGGTCCGTGGACACCGCGGACACCGCGGACGTCATGGGTGGGACGCCGTGGGCGTCAGCCCTTGACGACCACCGAGCTGCACACCTTGTCGGCGAACGTCTGCTTCTTGGAGTCCCACAGCGGCCACAGCCAGCCGAGGTAGCAGGCGATGCTGTCGAGGAAGTGCGCGAGGCGGCGGACGAACGCCATGCCGACGCCGAGCGGCTGCCCGTCGCTCTCCCGCAGCAGGCGGATGCCGAGCGCCTTCTTGCCGATCGTCTGGCCGGTCCTGCCCTCCTGGACCAGCATCCAGATGGCCACGCCGACGATGGCGACGAAGGTGATGAGACCGAGGATCGCCGCCGCGGAGTCATTGCCTATGGCCGCCCCGACCACGAGCGGGAGGTAGGCGACCATGAGGACGAGCCCGTCCACGAGCGTCGCGAGGAACCGCTGGCCCCAGTGGGCGTACGGGGGCATGCCGCCGTACGTCTGCTGGTGGGGGGCGGGGTACCCGGGGTACTGCTGGCCGGGGTAGTGCTGGCCGGGCTGCTGCGGGTAACCGTAGCCGGGCTGCGGCGGGACACCCTGCGGGGGCTGCTGCGGGTAGCCGTAGCCGGGCTGGCCCTGCGGCTGCTGCGGGTAGCCGTACGGCTGCCCTCCCTGCGGGGGCTGTTGCCCGTAGGGGTTGTTCGGGTCGCCGAAGCTCATGACGGTTCCTCCGTTGATGGTGCGGGACGACGCGGTCGTACGGAGGAAAAGCACGAGTGGTCTGCGGTCCGTCCCCCTGCACTGCCCGCGGCACTGCGCGGCTTATGCTCTAAAAGCCCGGCCTCGTTGTCCAGCCGCGGCCTGCAGGAGTTGTGCAAGCGCAACATCGCTGATCACGCGCGGCACCGGTGCGGTCGGTCGATCGGGAAGGCAGTCGGGAAAGCGGTCGGGAAGGCGATCCGGAAAGCGATCGGACGGCGATCGGGCGGTCGATCGGAGGACGGTCGGGCGGTCGATCGGAGGGCGGATTGGAACCTGGCCCCGCTCATCCGCGAGGATGGGTCCATGACCGCCCAGATTCTCGATGGCAAGGCCACCGCAGCCGCGATCAAGTCCGATCTGACCGTCCGCGTGGCGGCCCTGAGGGAGAAGGGCATCACGCCCGGACTCGGCACCGTCCTGGTGGGGGACGACCCCGGCAGCCAGAAGTACGTCGCGGGCAAGCACCGCGACTGCGCCCAGGTCGGTATCGCCTCCATCCAGCGCGAACTGCCCGCGACCGCCACGCAGGAGGAGATCGAGGCGGTCGTCCGCGAACTCAACGAGGACCCGGCCTGCACCGGGTACATCGTCCAGCTGCCGCTGCCCAAGGGCATCGACGAGAACCGCGTCCTCGAACTGATGGACCCGGACAAGGACGCGGACGGCCTCCACCCGATGAACCTCGGCCGTCTCGTCCTGAACGAGCCGGCCCCGCTGCCCTGCACCCCGAACGGCGTCCTCACCCTGCTGCGTCAGTACGGGGTGGAGATCAAGGGCGCCGAGGTCGTGGTCGTCGGCCGCGGCGTGACGATCGGCCGTTCCATGCCGCTGCTGCTCACGCGGCGCTCGGAGAACGCGACGGTGACGCAGTGCCACACCGGTACGCGTGACCTGGCCGCGCATCTGCGCCGGGCCGACATCATCGTCGCCGCGGCGGGCTCCGCGCACCTGATCCGCCCCGAGGACGTCAAGCCGGGGGCGGCCGTCCTCGACGTCGGCGTCTCCCGCAACGCGGAAGGCAAGATCGTCGGCGACGTCCACCCCGGTGTGGCCGAGGTCGCCGCGTGGATCTCGCCGAACCCGGGCGGGGTGGGCCCGATGACCCGCGCCCAGCTCCTCGTCAACGTGGTCGAGGCGGCGGAACGCAGTGCCGGCTGAGCGGGACGCGGAGGCCGCGGCGCCCCGGAACGGAACACCGACCGAGTCCGGGGTCCCGGCCGACCCCGTGTCCTCGGAGCAGGGGAACGCCTCCGGGCAGGGGAACGCCTCCGGGCGGGAGTCCGTCTCGGACGCGAAGGGTGGTTCGGGGGCCGGGCCCGACTCCGGGGCGGCGTCCGGCGTGGAGGCGCAGGCCGCCGGTCCGGGCGCAGGCGCCGACCCGGAGCCGGAACGTGCCTCCGGGACCGATCCCGATGCGGAGGCCGAGCCTGACGCGGAGGCCGCGTCAGGTGCGGAGGCCGGAGGCGAGGGCGACGACACCGGTGGGATCGTCGTGCAGGACGGAGAGCTCACCGTCCGTGACGCCGTCAGCGCGCCCGGACCCGACGGGCAGCCCCGGCGGGTCACCCGGCGCTTCCCGCTCTTCACACGGGACACCGCGCCGCCCGAGGGCGGCGGCAGGGCGGCCCCCCGCGACGCGCCCGCACCCGTGCGGCAGTGGCCCATCCTCGCGGTCACCGGCCTGGTCGGGCTCGGTCTGCTGCTGACCGCGCTGGACGCCTTCAAGGTCGGCACCCTGCTGATCGGCCTCGCGCTGCTCGTGGGCGCCGCCATGCGCTGGATGCTGCCCGACGTGGGCATGCTCGCCGTCCGCTCCCGCTTCACGGACCTCGTCACGTACGGCGTCCTGGGCGTGACCATCGCGCTGCTCGCGATGATGGCGCAGCCCAATCCCTGGCTGGAGCTGCCGTTCCTGGACGACACGCTGCACTTCACCATCCGCACGTGAGCGCTCCGCGGCAGGGCGGGGCCGGGCGATGGCGGCGGCGCCCGTCCACTCCCCCGAACGCGGAGGGGCGCCGCCTGACCTCCAGGGTCATGGACGTGCCAACGGGCCTTCAATAGCCGTCAGGCCCCTGTGGCACGAAGGTGACGGTTCCGGGACGTCCCGCACGCAGCCCGCACGCGGCCCGCACGCGCACCGTGCACCCCACGCACCCCATGGCGAGCCGTCCTCCGGAACGGGAACGGGGGACCGACCGGGCCGAGCCGGGCCGACCGGAGAGTGCGGCTCCGCCGGCACCGGTCGTGCCGGACGCCGTACGCGCCGCCGCCGCGATCGATAACCTGGCGGACCGGCCGCGGCCGTCGCTTCACCTCCGGACCGTCGGCGATCCGGGTGACCGGGGTGCTCCAGGCGGTATCAGGAGTACCGGGTGTACCAAGTGGACCGGGTGTATCGGGCATCCGCCGGACCTTCCCGTCAGCCGGGAGGCAAGTCGGTGGGACACTGGACCGCAGACCAGCGGGCGTGCGACGGTGCATGCCCACAGGCCCGAATGCTCCCGTGCGCCCCCACCCCGGGAACTGAGATCCTGGCTGGGCGCATCCCTGTGAGTAGCCGGAACGGTGGCTCGGCAGAGGGCTTCAGGCGGGAAGAGACCAGCACGTACGGGGGGAAAGAGGGGGTACTCATGCCTCGTTGGAAAGCCTTGCCGGATGAGCTCGATCCGCAGGTCAGGGAGTTCGCCAGCCAGTTGCGCCGACTGGTCGACCGGAGCGGACTGAGCGTCGCCGCCGTGGCCGACCGCACCGGGTACAGCAAGACGTCCTGGGAGCGGTATCTGAACGGCCGACTGCTCGCGCCCAAGGGCGCGATCGTGGCGCTGGCCGAGGTGACCGGGACCAACCCCGTCCATCTGACGACGATGTGGGAGCTGGCCGAGCGCGCCTGGAGCCGTTCGGAGATGCGCCACGACATGACCATGGAGGCGATCCGGATCTCCCAGGCGCGTGCGGCGCTCGGAGAGTTCGGGCCGACCCCCGCCAAGGGGGAGAAGGACGGGAAGCAGGCGCGCGCCGGGGGAAGCAGGACGGCCGCGCCCAAGCCCGGCGTCGCGGGTCCCGCCGGGGTGGCGCCCACGGTGCCGCCGCGCGGCCCGGCGCAGGAGGACGAACGCAGACCGCCGTACGGAGCCGGTGCCGGGGCCCGTCCCGGGACCGGTGCGGGGGCCCGTTCCGGGACCGGTGCGGGGGTCGGCTCCGGTGGCGAGAGCGCGGGGGCGGCCACCGGTGCGCGGGGTGGCAGTTGGGGAGTCGTCCCGCCTCCCGGCATGTCCGGCGCCGCCGGGTACAGGGGTCCCGGTCCGTCCGGTGCCGCCGGCCCCGGTCCGTCGGACGGCTACGGGCCGGCCGTTCCCGCGGGACCGAACGGTCACGCGAACCGGTCCGGCGCGGCCGCCGGCCCGCCCCGGGACGCGCGGCCGCGGTCCGGCGGTTCGCCCGACGGGCAGCGGCGCAAACGGCGGCTCACCATGTTCCTCGCGGGAGTCGGGTGCGCGCTCGTGGTGATAGCCGGGGCCGTGTTCCTCTCCGGCTCCGGTGACGGGAAGGGCGACGAGGCCAAGCCGTCCCCGAGCCCGACGGCGACCAAGAAACTGCCGCCCGGTGTCGAGTGCAACGGCTCGGACTGCGCGGGCGAGGACCCGGAGAACATGGGCTGCGGCGGGACGCTGGCGCGGACCGTGGAGCAGGCCGTCGTCGGCACCGCCCAGGTCGAGGTCCGCTACAGCGAGACGTGCGGCGCCGCGTGGGCCCGTATCACGGCGGCCGGAGCCGGTGACTCGGTGCGGATATCGGCGGGCTCGGCCGCCGCGCAGACCGCCGAGGTCGGGGCGGACACCGACGCCTACACGCCGATGGTCGCGGTGAAGAGCGCCACCGGCGCCAAGGCATGCGCGACCCTGCAGTCGGGCCTGGAGGGCTGCACGGAGTAGACGGGTGCGCCACGGACCGGCCCCCCGAGGGCATCGCGGCGTCGGGGCATCGGGGCATCGGGGCATCGGGGCGCCTGGAACGCCCGGGACGTCGGGCGGCAAGCCACGGCGGGACGGATCGGCATGATCGCGGTGCGTAGATGATCGATCACCGAGAGTGGGAATGCCTTCCGCGGTTCGGGGCAGGCGCACCGTACCCCCACGGGACTCCGGCGCCGCGCCGGGAGGACGCAGGGCCTCCCGGCGGCCGGCACCCCCGTTCGACGGCCGTCGGCCCACTCTCCCGGATCGGCGGCCGTCCCCCATGGCATGACCCGACGCGGCACGACGTGGCGCGGCACGACGCAGCGCGGCATGACACGACACCACACGACACGACACGACACAGCGTGACCCTGTGGGGTGGGCCACAGCGGACCCGGCCGTCCGGGCTCCCGGATGCGCGATAGCCTGACCGCCGGATCTCTCTTGACGCCAAGAGACCGGTCGTCACCACCGATGATCGATCATCACGGCGGCAGGACCGGGATTCCGTACCCCGGGGGCAGGGACGCCCCACCGTCAGCTGTCATACGGAGAACGCCATGACCCGCACTCCCGTGAACGTCACCGTCACCGGCGCGGCCGGCCAGATCGGTTACGCCCTGCTCTTCCGCATCGCCTCCGGCCAGCTGCTCGGCGCGGACGTGCCGGTCAAGCTGCGTCTCCTGGAGATCACGCCGGCGCTCAAGGCCGCCGAGGGCACCGCCATGGAGCTCGACGACTGCGCCTTCCCGCTCCTCCAGGGCATCGACATCACCGACGACCCGAACGTCGCCTTCGACGGCACGAACGTCGGTCTGCTCGTCGGCGCCCGCCCCCGCACCAAGGGCATGGAGCGCGGCGACCTCCTGGAGGCCAACGGCGGCATCTTCAAGCCGCAGGGCAAGGCCATCAACGACAACGCCGCGGACGACGTCAAGATCCTCGTCGTCGGCAACCCGGCCAACACCAACGCCCTCATCGCCCAGGCCGCCGCCCCGGACGTACCGGCCGAGCGCTTCACGGCGATGACCCGTCTGGACCACAACCGCGCGCTCACGCAGCTCGCGAAGAAGACGGGTTCGACGGTCGCGGACATCAAGCGCCTCACCATCTGGGGCAACCACTCCGCCACCCAGTACCCCGACATCTTCCACGCCACGGTCGCCGGCAAGAACGCCGCCGAGACCGTGAACGACGAGAAGTGGCTGGCCGACGAGTTCATCCCGACCGTCGCCAAGCGCGGCGCGGCCATCATCGAGGCCCGCGGCGCCTCCTCGGCCGCCTCGGCCGCGAACGCCGCCGTCGACCACGTGTACACCTGGGTCAACGGCACGGCGGACGGCGACTGGACCTCGATGGGCATCCCGTCCGACGGTTCGTACGGCGTCCCGGAGGGTCTCATCTCCTCCTTCCCCGTCACCACGAAGGACGGCTCGTACGAGATCGTCCAGGGCCTGGACGTCAACGAGTTCTCCCGCGCCCGCATCGACGCGTCGGTGAAGGAGCTGGAGGAGGAGCGCGAGGCGGTCCGCGCCCTCGGCCTCATCTAGGAGCTCGTCCCGCTCCGCTCCGTCCTGTTCCCTCTGGTCCCTCTGTTCCATGGCCTTCCGTTCCGCCGATCCCCGGGCGACCGCCCGGGGATCGTTGCGTTCCGTCCCCCCGGCAGGCCGTCCCTCCGGCAGGCCGGCTGACGGGGGGACCGGTGGGCAAGGACTTCTCGAACCAGTGGCCGGCGTGCGGGTTGTCGCCGTACGCCGGGATCTCCGTGTAGCCGCCCGTCCGGTACAGGGCCGCCGCCTCCTTGAGCGCCGTGTGCGTGTCGAGGCGTACGGTCCGGTGCCCGCGCCCGGCGGCCGTGTGCTCCAGCTCGGTCAGCAGCCGTCGGCCGAGACCCAGTCCGCGGGCGTCCAGGTGCACCCAGAGGTGTTTGATCTCCGCCGTGTCGGTGTCCGGCGCGCACAGCGCTCCACAGCCGACGGGGCGCTCCTCCTCGTACGCGACGAGCAGGACGGCGATCCGCTCCGGCGGTACGAGGTCGGTCACGGCGTACCCCTCGGGGAACCGTTCGTCGAGCTCGGCGGCGTAGGCGGTCAGGCAGGCACGTGCGTCGGGCGAGGCGGGTCCGGCGGGACGTACCGTGATCGAGGCCAGCCGCAGCAGCCGCTCGGTGACCGCGACGGCCTCCGTCAGCCGGTCCCGCTGGCTCCCGCTCAGTCCGCGCAGCAGCCCCTCGGCGAGAGCGTCCGCGCGCCGGTTCTGCTCCGCCAGCTCGTCGCGGCCGGCCGGGGTGGGTGCCACGAGGCGCAGCCTGCTGTCCGTCGGGTGGACGGTGACCCGCACGAGCCCTTGCCCTTCCAGCGCGCGCACCATCCGGCTCAGGTATCCGGCGTCCAGGCCGAGCCGGGTCCGCAGTTCCCGCAAGGAGGCGCCGGACCCGATCTCGTACAGCAGCCGGGCCTCGTTGAGCGGTCGGTCCCGCCCGAGGTAGTGCTCGTCGAGCGCACCGATCCGACGCGTGAAGTACCGGTTGAAGCGGCGCAAGGTGGTCACGTGCGCCATGGGCACCGACGATGACGTGGATTCCATACTCTTTGACTTTAGTCAGAGGGAGTGGAGCGGTCCATGTGCGAGTGGTCTGTGACCCGGCGCACTTCGGTGACCGGCTGTGCATGACACGCGGAGCGGGGGGCAGGTGCCCCCGACCCCCGGGAGCGGCACGCGGGGGACGGGCGCGGGTGACAACGGGGTACGGACGAGGAACGGAAGGCGGCACCGGATGTCGGGACACCAGGAGCAGCGGACGATCCACGTGGGCGGGGAGTGGCGTGCGGCCGTCTCGGGGACCGTGCGGGACATCGTCGACCCGGCGGACGGCAAGGCGTTCGCGGTGGTCTCCGAGGGAGGCGTGCCGGACGCGGACGCCGCCGTCGAGGCCGCCCGGCTCGCCTTCGACCACGGGGCCTGGCCCCGGACCCCCGTCAAGGAGCGTGCCGCCCTCCTGCGCCGGGTCGCCGACCTCCTCGTCCGCGACCGCGAGCGGCTCGGGCTCCTGGAGAGCCGGGACGCGGGCAAGACGCTGGAGGAAGGGCGGGTCGACATCGACTGCGTCGCCGACGCCTTCCGGTACTTCGCCGATCTCGTCGTCGCGGAGGGGAACGGACGGGTCGTCGACGCCGGCTCGGACGACATCCACAGTGTCGTCGTACACGAGCCCCTCGGCGTCTGCGCGATGATCACGCCCTGGAACTACCCGCTGCTCCAGGCCAGTTGGAAGATCGCGCCCGCTCTCGCCGCGGGGAACACCTTCGTGGTCAAGCCCAGCGAGATCACCCCGCTGACCACGGCCGCCCTCATCGAACTGCTCGTCGAGGCCGGGCTGCCCGCCGGGGTCGCCAACCTCGTCACCGGTCCCGGGCACAGCGTCGGCGCGCGCCTCGCCGAGCACCCGGACGTCGACCTCGTCTCCTTCACCGGCGGTCTCGTCAGCGGCACGAAGGTCGCGCAGGCCGCCGCCGCCACCGTAAAGAAGGTCGCCCTCGAACTCGGCGGCAAGAACCCCAACGTCGTCTTCGCCGACGCCTGCGCCACCGAGGAGGGCTTCGACACGGCCGTCGACCAGGCGCTGAACGCCGCGTTCATCCACAGCGGCCAGGTCTGCTCGGCGGGCTCCCGGCTCATCGTCGAGGAGTCGGTGCGCGACCGCTTCGTCGACGAACTGGTCCGGCGGGCCGGGCGCATCCGGCTCGGCCGCGGCACCGAGCCGGGGGTCGAGTGCGGGCCGCTCGTCTCCGCCGAACAGCGGGAGAGGACCGAGGACTACGTCGCCGCCGCCCTGGCGGAGGGCGCGGTGCTGCGGACCGGCGGGGCCCGCCCCGACCCGTCGCCGGAGCGCCCCGCCACCGGCTACTTCTACGAGCCGACCGTCCTCGACCAGTGCCACCGCGAGATGCGCGTCGTACGGGAGGAGGTGTTCGGGCCGGTCCTGACGGTGGAGACCTTCCGCACGGAGGACGAGGCCGTCGCGCTCGCCAACGACACGGAGTACGGGCTCGCGGGGGGCGTCTGGACCGCCGACGCGGGGCGCGCCCGGCGGGTGGCCGGACGGCTGCGGCACGGCACCGTCTGGATCAACGACTTCCACCCCTACCTTCCGCAGGCGGAGTGGGGCGGCTTCGGCAGGAGCGGGGTCGGCCGCGAGCTCGGGCCCGCGGGGCTCGCCGAGTACCGCGAGACGAAGCACGTGTACCAGAACCTGGCACCGAAGCCGGTGCGCTGGTTCGCGGGCTGACCGCGCCTACGCCGTCGCCGGTTCGCGGGCCGACCCCGCCCACGCCGTCGCCGCCACCGTCACTTGTACTGGCCGGGCGTGTAGTGCCCGGGCGACAGACGGCAGGTCACCCCGAACCGGTTCCACGCGTTGATCACCGTGATCGTGGCGATCAGCTGGGACAGCTCGGTCTCGTCGAAGTGCCGGGCGGCGGTCTCGAACACCTCGTCCGGGACGAAACCGTCGGTGAGGACCGTCACCGCCTCGGTCAGCGCGATCGCCGCGAGCTCCTTCTCCGTGTAGAAGTGCCGCGACTCCTCCCAGGCGCTGAGCTGCACGATCCGCTCGACGCTCTCGCCCGCCGCGAGCGCGTCCTTCGTGTGCATGTCGAGGCAGAACGCGCAGTGGTTGAGCTGGGACGCCCGGATCTTGACCAGCTCCGCCAGCACCGGGTCGACGCCCCGCTCGGCCGCCGCGTTGAGCCGGACCATGGCCTTGTAGACGTCGGGTGCGAGCTTGGCCCACTGGAGCCGGGGCGTCTCCTCGGCGGCGGTCCGCGACCCCGTGTCCGTACCTGTCTTCGTGTCCGTCGTGTTCGTCGTCATGTCCTCGACCCTACGGACGAAGCTGCCCAGGGGTATGGTCCATTTCCATGGCTGAATCCTGGGCCACTTTCGGAGTGGACCTGCACCTCGACATGGCGCGGACCGGCTCCGGCCTGCGCAGGGGCCTGACGGACGCGCTGCGGGAGGCGGTACGCGGCGGACGCCTCGCGCCGGGCACCCGGCTGCCGTCGTCCCGGTCCCTCGCCGCCGACCTCGGCATCGCCCGCAACACCGTCGCCGACGCGTACGCCGACCTCGTCGCGGAGGGCTGGCTCACCGCGCGCCAGGGCTCGGGCACACGGGTGGCACGGCGGGCGGTGCCGGTCCCGGCCCCCGCCGCACGCGTGCCCCGCTCGCCCCGGGGCCCCGCCCACAACCTCGTCCCGGGCACCCCGGACCTCGCCTCGTTCCCGCGCGCCGAGTGGCTCAGGGCGTCCCGCCGGGCCCTCGCGGCGGCCCCGAACGACGCGCTCGGTTACGGGGACCCGCGCGGCCGTGTCGAACTGCGCACCGCCCTGGCGGGCTACCTCGCCCGGGCCCGCGGCGTACGCGCGGACCCCGACCACATCCTGGTCTGCTCGGGGTTCGTCCACGGGCTGATGCTGCTGGGAGCGGTGCTGCGGCAGCGGGGGACGCGGACGCTGGCGGTGGAGTCGTACGGGCTCGACGTGCACCGGGAGCTGATCGAACGGGCCGGGCTCGGCTCGGTCCCGCTGCCGTTCGACGAACTGGGGACGCGAACGGCCGAGCTGGACGAGCCGGCCGAGTCGGGCAAGTCGGCCGAATCCGCCGGGTCGGCCGGGGAGAAGGGGAGCGGAGCCGTCGGGGCGGTGCTGCTGACCCCCGCCCACCAGTTCCCCATGGGCGTGCCGCTGCATCCCGACCGCCGGGCCGCCGTCGTCGACTGGGCGCGGCGCACGGGCGGGCTGATCCTGGAGGACGACTACGACGGCGAGTTCCGTTACGACCGGCAGCCCGTGGGCGCGCTCCAGGGCCTCGACCCGGACCGCGTGGTGTACTTCGGCACCGCCAGCAAGGCACTCGCCCCCGGGCTGCGCCTCGGCTGGCTGGTCCTGCCGCCGGCGCTGGCACCGGAGATCGCCGCGGCCAAGGGCGACGTGGACTGGTCGTGCGGGGTCCTGGACCAGCTGACGCTGGCGGAGTTCATCGCCTCGGGCGCGTACGACCGTCATGTGCGCGCCTCCCGGCTCCGGTACCGGCGCCGACGCGACCAGCTCGTCTCGGCCCTGGCCGACCGCGCCCCGTCGGTCACGGCCACCGGCATCGCGGCGGGGTTCCACGCGGTGCTCCGGCTGCCGCCCGGCACCGAGCGGGCGGCGGTCCGCGCGGCGGCCTGGCACGGCCTCGCCGTCCACGGCCTGGCCGACTTCCGCCACCCGGCCGCCACCCCCGCCCCGCTGGACGCCCTGGTCGTCGGCTACGGGACCCCGTCGGACAGCGGCTGGCCGGGCGCCCTGGACGCACTGTGCGGGGCCCTGGCCTAGCGTGCCTCCCCGCGCGCACGCACCCGGGCGGGTGCGTCACGCCGTCGCTCGCATGGTGGACGGGGGAGCCCGTCCACCGGGACCGCCCGGTACGCTCGTGCCCGGGCCGTGACTGGCGCGCTGGGATGGGATCGACCATCGGGGAGCGGCCCGGGAACCGTGTGCCGTGCGCCTGGGCCGAACCGTGAACGCCGAACGCCACGTCCGGAGGCCGTCATGTCAGCATCCCCCGCATCCTCTGCGTCCCCCTCACCTCTCTCCACCGAGTCCACCGCCTTCCGCAGCGCCCTCGAAGTGATCCGCGCCGTCGAGCCCCGGGTCGCCGACGCCATCGGGCAGGAGGTCACCGACCAGCGCGAGATGCTCAAGCTGATCGCCTCCGAGAACTACGCCTCGCCGGCCACGCTGCTCGCGATGGGCAACTGGTTCAGCGACAAGTACGCCGAGGGCACCGTCGGCCGCCGCTTCTACGCCGGCTGCCGCAACGTGGACACCGTCGAGGCCCTCGCCGCCGAGCACGCCCGCGAGCTCTTCGGCGCCGAGCACGCCTACGCCCAGCCGCACTCCGGCATCGACGCCAACCTCGTCGCCTTCTGGGCGGTCCTCGGACAGCGCGTCGAGGTCCCCGCCCTGGAGAAGGCGGGCGTCCGCAACGTCAACGACCTCTCCGAGGCCGACTGGGCCGAGCTGCGCCGGGCCTTCGGCAACCAGCGCATGCTCGGCATGTCCCTGGACGCGGGCGGCCACCTCACCCACGGCTTCCGCCCGAACATCTCCGGCAAGATGTTCGACCAGCGCTCCTACGGCACCGACCCCGCCACCGGCCTCATCGACTACGAGGCCCTGCGCGCCTCCGCCCGCGAGTTCAAGCCGCTGATCATCGTGGCCGGCTACTCGGCGTACCCCCGCCTGGTGAACTTCCGGATCATGCGCGAGATCGCCGACGAGGTCGGCGCCACGCTCATGGTGGACATGGCGCACTTCGCCGGTCTCGTCGCGGGCAAGGTCCTGACCGGGGACTTCGACCCGGTGCCGCACGCCCAGATCGTCACCACGACCACCCACAAGTCGCTGCGCGGCCCGCGCGGCGGCATGGTCCTGTGCGACGAGTCGCTGGCCGAGCAGGTCGACCGCGGCTGCCCGATGGTCCTCGGCGGCCCCCTCCCGCACGTGATGGCCGCCAAGGCGGTCGCCCTCGCCGAGGCGCGCCGCCCCGAGTTCCGCGACTACGCCCGCGCCGTCGTCGACAACGCCCGCGCCCTCGCCGAGGGACTGACGCGGCGCGGCGCCACGCTGGTCACCGGCGGCACCGACAACCACCTCAACCTCATCGACGTCGCCTCCTCCTACGGCCTCACCGGCCGGCAGGCCGAGTCCGCGCTGCTCGACTCGGGCATCGTCACCAACCGCAACGCGATCCCCGCCGACCCGAACGGCGCCTGGTACACCTCGGGCATCCGGATCGGCACGCCCGCCCTGACCACGCGGGGCCTCGGGGCCACCGAGATGGACGAGATCGCGGGACTGATCGACCGCGTCCTCAGCACCACGGAGCCGGGCACCACCAAGAAGGGCGCCCCCTCCAAGGCCCAGCACGTCCTCGACCCGAAGGTCGCGGACGAGATCTCCCACCGCGCGACCGACCTCCTGACCGGCTTCCCCCTCTACCCGGAGATCGACCTCGGCTGACCCGGCCGACCCGGCCGGCCCCGCGAGAGCCGCGGGGCCGGCGCCCGTCCGTGTCACATCTGTGCCCGACCAGTTCCGGACCGGCCCCCGAGACCTGAGAGAATGCTGAGCATGGCCAACGATCGTCCCCGTGTGCTCTCCGGAATCCAGCCCACCGCCGGCTCGTTCCACCTCGGCAACTACCTCGGCGCCGTCCGCCAGTGGGTGGCCCTCCAGGAGTCCCACGACGCGTTCTACATGGTCGTGGACCTGCACGCGATCACCCTGCCGCAGGACCCCGCGGACCTGCGCGCCAACACCCGGCTCGCCGCCGCCCAGCTGCTGGCCGCCGGGCTCGACCCCGGGCGCTGCACGCTCTTCGTCCAGAGCCACGTCCCCGAGCACGCCCAGCTCGCGTGGGTCATGAACTGCCTCACCGGCTTCGGCGAGGCGTCCCGCATGACCCAGTTCAAGGACAAGTCCGCCCGGCAGGGCGCCGAGAGCGCCTCGGTCGGCCTCTTCACGTACCCGATCCTCCAGGTCGCGGACATCCTGCTGTACCAGGCCAACGAGGTTCCCGTCGGCGAGGACCAGCGCCAGCACATCGAGCTGACGCGTGACCTGGCCGAGCGGTTCAACGGCCGCTTCGGGCAGACCTTCACCGTGCCGAAGCCGTACATCCTCAAGGAGACGGCGAAGATCTTCGATCTCCAGGACCCGACGGCCAAGATGAGCAAGTCGGCGTCGACGCCTAAGGGGCTCATCAACCTCCTCGACGAGCCGAAGGCCACCGCCAAGAAGGTCAGGAGCGCGGTCACCGACACGGACACGGTGATCAGGTTCGACGTCGAGAACAAGCCGGGCGTCAGCAACCTGCTGGGCATCTACTCCACCCTCACCGGGACCGGTGTCGCGGAACTGGAGGAGAAGTACGCCGGCAAGGGCTACGGTGCGCTGAAGACGGACCTGGCGGAGGTCGTGGTCGACTTCGTGACGCCCTTCCGGGAGCGCACCCGGCAGTACCTGGACGACCCGGAGACGCTCGACTCGATCCTGGCGGAGGGCGCGGAGAAGGCCCGTACGGTCGCCGCGGAGACGCTCTCCCGGACGTACGACCGGGTGGGGTTCCTGCCCGCCAAGCACTGACGGCCGCGGCACCGCGGCCCGTACGAGACCAGGACAACACCGGCACGGCGTCCGGAACGGGGCCGCGCCGCCGTACAGTCGACAGTCGGCACCGGCTTCCGCCTGCCGGCGGTACGAGCACGAGACCAGTACGACGGAACTCCGGACACCGGTACGACGACCGGGACACCGGCACGACGACAGGAGACGACGTGGGGACCGTAACGATCGGCGTGTCGATCGCGGTCCCGGAGCCACACGGCAGCCTGCTCCAGGAGCGGCGCGCGGGCTTCGGCGACCCCGCGGCTTCCGGCATTCCCACGCACGTCACACTGCTGCCGCCGACCGAGGTCGAGCGGTCGGCACTGCCCGCGATCGAGACGCACCTCGTCGAGGTCGCGGCCGCCGGCCGCCCCTTCCCGATGCGGCTGCGGGGGACGGGCACGTTCCGTCCGCTGTCGCCCGTCGTGTTCGTGCAGGTGGTCGAGGGGGCCGAGGCATGCACCTGGCTGCAGAAGCAGGTCCGGGACGCCTCGGGACCCGTGGCACGTGAACTGCAGTTCCCGTACCACCCCCATGTGACGGTGGCGCACGGCATCGACGACGAGGCGATGGACCGGGCCTTCGAGGAGCTCGCGGAGTACGAGGCGCACTGGTCCTGCACCGGCTTCGCGCTCTACGAGCAGGGGACCGACGGCGTGTGGCGCAGGCTGCGCGACTACGTGTTCGGTGGCCCGGTGGTCCCCCCGCAGGCGTCCCACAGCGAACGGGGCCCGCTCCCGGCCCGCTGACCGCGTACCGCGCCTGCAAAGGCAGGAGCGGGATACAGGAGCAGGAGCAGGGGCAGGAGCGGGAGCAGGGGCGAAGGCAGGGGCTACAGGGGCAGGCGGCGGAACACCCCGCGCGGTACGTGGCGCAGGGCCGACATGACCACGCGCAGCGCCCCCGGCACCCACACCACCTCCGAGCGGCGGCGCAGGCCCGTCTCGATGGCGGTGGCCACCGCTTCGGGGGTCGTCGCGAGCGGGGCCTCCTCCAGGCCCTCCGTCATCCTCGAACGGACGAACCCGGGGCGTACGACCATCACATGGACGCCCGTGCCGTACAGCGCGTCCCCCAGGCCCTGGGTGAACGCGTCGAGGCCCGCCTTGCTGGACCCGTAGATAAAGTTGGCGCGGCGGGCCCGCTCGCCCGCCACCGAGGAGAGCACCACCAGGGAGCCGTGGCCCTGCGTCTGGAGCGCCCGCGCGCACACCAGTCCCGACGACACCGCGCCCGTGTAGTTGGTCTGCGCGACCCGGACCGCGGCGCCCGGCTCGTTCTCGTCGCGCGACTGGTCGCCCAGGACGCCGAACGCGAGCAGCACCATGTCGATGTCGCCCTCGGCGAACACCTTGCCGAGGACCGCCTCGTGGGCGTCGGGGTCGAGCGCGTCGAAGCCGACGGTACGGACCTCCGCGCCCAGTCCGCGCAGTTCCGCGGCGGCCGACTCCAGGCCGGGCGAGGGACGGCCCGCGAGCCACACCGTGCGGGTGCGGCGGGTGATCAGCCGCCGCGCGGTGGCGAGGCCGATCCCGGACGTGCCGCCGAGGACGAGCAGGGACTGCGGGATGCCGAAGGCGTCCTTCATGGGACCGAACTCCTGGGGGAGGGTGGGTGGACCGGCGGGCGGCACGGGTCAGAGGCCGAGGCGGCGGGAGAGGTCGGAGGTGAAGACGGACCGCGGGTCCAGCTCCCCGCGCAGCGCCCGGAACTCGTCGAGCCGCGGGTACATCGCCGCGAGCAGTTCGGGCCGCAGCCGGGAGTCCTTGGCGAGGTAGACCCGCCCGCCGGCCGCGGCCACCTCCCCGTCCAGTTCGTCGAGGAAGCCGCCGAGCCCCGGCAGGTCGGCGGGGATGTCCAGGGCGAGGGTCCAGCCGGGCATCGGGAAGGACAGCCAGCCCGGGTCGCCCTCGCCGAACCGCTTCAGGACGGCGAGGAAGGACGGGCAGCGCCGTTGCGAGAGGCGCTGCACGATCCGGTGCAGGGCCTCCTCGTGGCCGTGTCCGACGACGAACTGGTACTGCACGAAACCGCCGCGGCCGTAGACGCGGTTCCAGTGCGGCACGCCGTCCAGGGGGTGGAAGAAGGCCGGGATCCGCTGGAGTTCGCCGGTGCGGGCGCGGGGTGCCTTCCGGTACCACAGCTCGTTGAAGAGACCGACCGTCGTGGGGCCCAGCAGGCCCTCGGGGACGAAGGACGGAGCGGCGGGCAGGCGCCCGGGGCGGAACTCCAGCGGGGCCCTGCGCGCCCGCCCGGCCTCCGCCAGCGCCTCCAGGGGCGCGTGGTCGCCGCGGGTCAGCACCGAGCGGCCCAGGGCGGCGCCGCGGGCCAGCAGGTCGACCCAGGCGACCGAGTAGCGGTAGCGGTGGTCGGTGGCCGTGAGGCGGGCCAGCAGGTCGTCCAGGTCCGTGGCGCGCTCCGTGTCGACGGACATCAGCGACGTCTCGACGGGCTGCAGCCGTACGGTGGCCGTCAGGATGACGCCGGTCAGGCCCATGCCGCCCGCCGTGGCGTCGAAGAGGGGCGTGCCGTGGGCCACCGTGCGGATCCCGCCGTCCGCGGTCAGCAGCTCGAAGGACAGGACGTGCCGCGCGAACGAGCCGGACACGTGGTGGTTCTTGCCGTGGATGTCCGCGCCGATCGCCCCGCCGACCGTCACGTAGCGGGTCCCGGGCGTCACCGGCACGAACCAGCCCAGCGGCAGCAGGACCTCCATGAGGCGGTGCAGCGAGACACCGGCGCCGCACAGCACCGTCCCGCCGTCCGCGTCGATCGCGTGGATCCGGTCCAGGCCGGTCATGTCGAACACGGACCCGCCCGCGTTCTGCGCCGCGTCCCCGTACGCGCGTCCCAGGCCCCGGGCGATGCCCCCACGGGCTCCGCACTCCCGGACGGCCGTGACGGCCTCCTCGTAACTGCGGGGGCGCACCAGGCGGGCGGCGGTGGGAGCGGTGCGGCCCCACCCGGTGACGGAAACCGTGTCGATGGACATGCCAGTGACCGTAGCGATCGAAAGTTCTCGATCGGTTAAGCAACATCCCTTTTCCGATGCATTTCTCCCCGAAATGGGTGATTAATGGGATGTCGCTCAATATTGCCGGAGCTCCGGTGCCGACGGCGTGAACAGTGGGTCCACATGGACCACCACGACGAGCGCCCCGATCTGGACCACCGGATCCTGTCGGCCCTCCACGCCCGCGCCGCCGCCCCGCGGGTCGCCGCCGCCGCGCGGACCCTGTCCCTGGTCGGCGAGCACGGCGCGCTGTGGCTCACGGCCGGCCTCGCGGGGGCGGCCCTCGACCGGGAGCGGCGCGGCGCCTGGCTGCGCGGCACCGCCCTGACCGCGGGCGCGCACCTCGCCAGCACGGTCCTGAAACGGGTCGTGCGCCGTCCGCGCCCCGGTCACGTCGAGCCGCTGGTCCGCACCGTCGGCCGGCACTCCTTCCCCAGCTCGCACGCCACCTCCGCGGCGGCCGCCGCGGTGGCCTTCGGCGCGCTCGGCGCGCGCGTGGTGCCCCCGCTGGCCGCCGCGATGTGCCTGTCGCGCCTCGTCGCCGGCGTCCACTACCCCTCGGACGTCGCGGCGGGCGCCGCCCTCGGCGCGGTGACGGCCCGGCTCGGGGCCCGCTGGATGACGGGAGGGCGCGACCATGGCTGAGACGGCCCTCCTGGACAGGACACCGGCGGAACAGAGCGCCCCGCGCGGGGGCGGCCTCCTGAAAGGGCTCCTCAGGACGGCCCGCCCCAAGCAGTGGGTGAAGAACGTCCTCGTCGTCGCCGCCCCCGCCGCGGCGGGCGAACTCTTCTCACGCCACGCGCTCGTCCAGATCGGGCTCGTCTTCGTGCTGTTCACGGCCTGCGCCGCGAGCGTCTACCTGGTCAACGACGCGCGGGACGCCGACGCCGACCGCGCCCACCCGGTCAAGCGCCACCGGCCGGTCGCCGCCGGACAGGTGCCCGTACCGGCCGCCTACTGCGCGGGGACCGTCCTCGCCGTCGCGGCGCCGGCCGCCGCCGCCCTCCTGTGCTCACCGCTCACCTGCGGGCTCCTGACCGCCTACCTGGTCCTGCAGTTCGCGTACTGCCTGAGCCTCAAGCACGTCCTGGTCCTCGACCTCGCCGTCGTCACCACCGGGTTCCTGATGCGGGCCATGATCGGAGGGCTCGCGCTCGGCATCCCGCTGTCACGCTGGTTCCTGATCACGACNTGATCGGAGGGCTCGCGCTCGGCATCCCGCTGTCACGCTGGTTCCTGATCACGACCGGCTTCGGCGCGCTGTTCATGGTGTCCGCCAAGCGCTACTCCGAGGCCGTCCAGCTGGCCGGCGCGGCGGGCTCCACCCGCGCGCTGCTCACCGAGTACACCGTCGGCTACCTGCGCTTCGTCTGGCAGCTCGCCGCCGGGGTCGCCGTCCTCGGCTACTGCCTGTGGGCCCTGGAGGAGGGCGGGGTGCCGCACACCAGCGTGCTGCCCTGGCGGCAGCTGTCGATGGTCGCCTTCATCCTCGCCGTCCTGCGGTACGCCGTCTTCGCCGACCGGGGCACCGCCGGCGAACCGGAGGACGTGGTCCTGCGCGACCGCGCGCTCGCCCTGATCGGCGTGGTCTGGCTCGCGATGTACGGCCTGGCGGTGGCCGACTGGTGAGCCAGGCGCCGCCCCCGCCCGTCCGCCCGCCGCGCCGCCGGGAACTGCTCGGCTTCGCCGCCGCCGGACTCCTCGCGTACGCCGCCGACCTCGCCCTCTTCCTCTGGCTGCGCGGCCCGGCCGGCCTGGACCCGCTGACCGCCAAGGCCCTGTCGTTCGTGGCCGGCTGCTCGGTCGCGTACGCCGGCAACGCGCTCGGCACGTACCGCCACGCGCCCCGGAGCCCGCGCCGCTACGCGGTCTTCCTCGCCGTGAACGCCGCCGGCGCCCTCGTCCAGCTGCTGTGCCTCCTGATCAGCCACCACGGCCTCGGATACACCTCGCCGCGCGCCGACACCGTGTCGGGCGCGGGAATCGGCATGGCACTGGCTACCGTCCTGCGCTTCTGGGGTACCCGGACATGGGTTTTCCGAGGGGAGGGCAGAGTCGGACCATGGACTGGCTGAAAAAGCTCCCCGGTGTGGGCCCGTGGATCGCGCGCCTCATGATCACGCACGCCTGGCGCTCGTACGAACGGCTCGACCGGGTGAAGTGGACCCAGCTCGCCGCGGCGATGACCTTCATCAGTTTCGTCGCCCTCTTCCCGCTGATCACCGTGGCCGCCGCGGTCGCCGCCGCGACCCTCGACGAGAAGGGGCAGCGGACGCTGGAGGACAAGATCGCCGAGCAGGTGCCCGGTATCTCCGCGCAGCTCGACATCGGCGGCCTCGTCGAGAACGCCGGCACGGTCGGGCTCATCGCGGGCGCGCTGCTGCTGTTCACCGGCATCGGCTGGGTCGGCTCGATGCGCGAGTGCCTGCGCGGGGTCTGGGAGCTGCCGGACGACGAGGAGAACCCGTTCCTGCGCAAGCTCAAGGACGGCGGCGTGCTCCTGGGCCTCGGCGGCGCCGCGCTCGTCACCATCGCCGCCTCCACCCTCGCGTCGACCGCGGTGGGCTGGACGACCCGGCACCTCGGCATCGAGGAGGACGGCTGGGGCGGGGTGCTGCTGAGGACGGCCGCCTTCGGTGTGGCCGTCCTGTCCGCCTTCCTGCTGCTCCTGTACCTCCTGACGCTGCTCCCCGGGGTCCAGCCGGCGCGGCGCCGGCTGATCGTCGCCGCGCTCATCGGCGCCGCCGGGTTCGAGCTGCTGAAACTGCTGCTCAGCGGCTACATCCAGGGAGTCGCGTCGAAGAACATGTACGGGGCGTTCGGCGTGCCCGTCGCCCTGCTGCTGTGGATCAACCTCACGTCCAAGCTGCTGCTCTTCTGCGCCGCCTGGACGGCGACCCCGCACAAGGACCCGGCCGGGCACACGGCGGCGGACGACTCCGCGGCGGACGGCCCGGCGGACCTCAGTGGCGGCGGCGCATCAGTTCCGGCAGCGGCCAGCGGCGGTTGATCACGAACACCCCGGCGGCGAGGAGGACGAGGACCCCGCCGGCGATCCCCAGGGCGACACCGGCACCGCTCGAACCGTCCGTGCGCGCCGAGGCCGCCACGGGCTTCGAGGAACCCGACGAGCCCGCCACGGCGGCGCCGTCGCCCGAACCACCCGCCTCGCCGGAGGCGTTGGCACCCGGCTGCGCGCCCGTGTCCGCGCTCCTCGGCGGTACCAGCTCGCCCACCGGGGAGACCTTGCCCGCGGCCTGGAAGCCCCAGTCGAGGAGCTTCGCGGTCTCCTTGTAGACCCGGTCGTGCTCCTCCTTCTCCGGGTTCATGACCGTGACGAGCAGCACCTTGCCGTTCCGCTCGGCGACCCCCGTGAAGGTCGAGCCCGCGTTCGTGGTGTTGCCGTTCTTCACACCCGCGATGCCCTGGTAGGGCTCCAGGCCGTAGTCACCGGTCAGCAGCCGGTTGGTGTTCTGGATCTCGAAGGACTTGCGGGTCGTCCTCCCCTTCCTGTTCTTCTTCGTCTCCCCCGGGAACTGCGCGCGGACCGTCGAGCAGTACTCCCGGAAGTCCGGTTTCTGCAGGCCGGAGCGGGCGATCAGGGTCAGGTCGTACGCCGACGACACCTGGCCCTTCTCGTCGTAGCCGTCCGGGCTGACCGCGTACGTGTCGAGGGCCTGGAGCTCCTCGGCGCGCGCGTTCATGTCCGCGACGGTCCGGTCGATGCCCCCGTTCATCGCGGACAGGACGCGCACGGCGTCGTTGCCGGAGCGAAGGAAGACACCGAGCCACAGGTCGTGGACCGAGTAGGTCTCGTCCTCCTTGATGCCCACCGTGCTGGAGCCGACGCCCATGCCCGCCAGGTCGGACGGCACCACCTTGTGCTTCTGCGTCCTGGGGAACTTCGGCAGCAGCGTGTCGGCGAACAGCATCTTCAGGGTGCTCGCCGGGGGCAGCCGCCAGTGCGCGTTGTGCGAGGCCAGCACGTCGCCGGACTCGGCATCCGCGACGATCCAGGAGCGGGCGCTCAGATCCTTCGGCAGGACCGGCGCGCCGGTGCCGAGGTTCGCCTGGGTCCCGGGCCGGCCGAGCTGGGCGCCGCCCACGGTCGACATGCCCGCCGGGGGAGTGGCGGACAGGCTCGCCGACGGACTCTTCGAGTTCTTCGAGGGGCTGCTCGAAGGGTTGTTCGAGGGTGATCCCGAAGCCGACGGTGAGGCCGCTCCCGGCGGGGTCGGCGAGGGACTCGCGGACGGACTCGGAGCCGGCCGGCCCGCCGCCGCGGTGGCGGGCGCGGTGGCGGTCGCCGTGAGTGCGAGCGAGAACGACAACAGGGTGGCGGAAGTGACCAGCAAGGACGGCTTGGTGGTCTTTTTCATGGCGGGCACGGTCGAGAACGTACAGGGCGTCGCCCGGGAAGTCGCGGGGGCCTCCTGGCCCTTGTCCTCGTCGACAGCAGCTTTTGCGCCACGGTGCCGTGCGCCGCGCTCCTGCCCACCCCGGGCGTCGGCCCCACCCCGGGCGTCGGCCCCACCCCGGGCGTCGGCCCCGTTCGGGGGCGGCGATACTGAACCCATGAAGCTCAGCCGTCCCGTCTCCTGGTTCCTGCTCGCCTTCGGGGTGTGGAGCTGGGTCATCTGGATCACTTTCGTCAAGAACCTGTGGGCGGACGGCAGCGGGCTCGCCTTCGACGACGCGGGCGATCCGACCGGGTACTTCTGGGTGCACCTGACGCTCGCCGTCGTCTCCTTCGTCCTGGGGACGGTTGTCGGGGGCATCGGGTTGCGCGGTGTCCGGGCCCTGCGCCCGGACCCGTCCCCCTGACGGCACAGCGTCACAGCGTCATAACGGGAGAGTCGCCGCGTGGTCATCGTGTTCCTGGTCCTGGTCCTGGCCGTCCTCGGCGGACTGCACTGGTACGTGTGGCGCCGGATGGTGCGCGACACGACGGCGCGGCCCGGGACGGCCAGGCGGGTCGGCACGGCCGTGTTCGTGGCCGGATCGCTGCTCATGCTCACGGCCCTGGCGGCCGGGCGCACCGGTGTGCCGTTCCGGCTCCAGCAGGTGCTGGCCTGGCCCGGCTTCCTGTGGATGGTGCTGTCGATGTACCTCCTGCTGGGACTGCTGGTCGGCGAGGCGGTACGGCCGCTGCTGCGCAGGTTCCTGGAACGGCGGTCGGCGTCCGGACCGGCGGAGGTGCGTGAGGCCGAGCCCGTAACGGCGGGGGCGCCGGCGCGGGAGGCCGCGCGTCCCTCCGACGCCGAGCGCCCCTCCGACGCCGAGCGCCCCTCCGAAGGAACGGGCTCCCCCGAGGGGGCGGGCTCCTCCGAAGGGGCGGGTTCTTCCGAACCGGCGGGGCACTCCGGGGTCGGAGCCGGGACCAAGGCCGAGGTAGGGACCCAGGTGGGGACCGAGGTGGAGACCCAGGTGGGAGCGGCGCCCGCGCCCGCGGCCCCCGCCCCCGCGCCCACCGGCCCCTCCCGCCGCCTCTTCGTCTCGCGTGTCGTGGGCGGGGCCGCCGCGGCCGCCGCCGTGGGCACCGTGGGGTTCGGGACGTACGGCGTCCTGAACGGGCCCGCCGTGAAGCGGGTCACGGTGCCGCTCGCCAAGCTCCCGCGGTCCGCCCACGGGTACCGGATCGCCGTCGTCAGCGACATACACCTCGGGCCCGTGCTGGGGCGCGGCTTCGCCCAGAAGGTCGTCGACACCATCAACTCGACGCAGCCCGACCTGATCGCGGTCGTGGGCGACCTGGTCGACGGCAGCGTGAAGGACCTCGGTCCCGCCGCCGCGCCGCTCGCCCAGCTGAAGGCCCGGCACGGGTCGTTCTTCGTCACCGGCAACCACGAGTACTTCTCCGGCGCCGAGGAGTGGGTCGCGCGCGTACGGGACCTGGGGCTGCACCCGCTGGAGAACGCCCGCACCGAGCTGGCCGGCTTCGACCTCGCCGGCGTCAACGACGTGGCCGGCGAGGAGGAGGGGCAGGGCCCCGACTACCAGAAGGCCCTCGGGGACCGGGACCGCAGCAGGGCGTGCGTCCTGCTCGCCCACCAGCCGGTGCAGATCCACGACGCGGTGGACCACGGGGTCGACCTCCAGCTCTCCGGGCACACCCACGGCGGGCAGCTGTGGCCCGGCAACCTCGTCGCGGACCTCGCCAACCCCACCCTCGCCGGCCTGGAGCGCTACGGGGACACGCAGTTGTACGTGTCCCGGGGCGCCGGTGCCTGGGGGCCGCCCACGCGGGTGGGGGCGCCGTCCGACATCACCGTCGTGGAGCTGGCCTCCAGGCAGGCGTGAAGCACGCCTGAAGCAGGTCCGGGCGCGGCGGGGCCGGGTATCGGGCCCCGCCCGCGGCGTACCGCCGGCCAGCGGGTTCCGGACAGTCGCCGGCACGTCCGGTGGGACCGTACGGCGGGCGACCCGCACACGGTCCGGGGCACGGGCGCGGCACAGGGCACCGCCGGCCCGCCGCGCCCGTGCGGGAACCACGCGCTGAGCAGCGGGGACGCGCATGCGCGGGGCGCCTCCCGGACGGCACGGCGGTCTCCGCTCGTGGAGCCGCGCGGGGAGTCGCCGATTCCGGGCCTGACGCGTTCACGCTGGGCCGCAATTGCACGGGTGACGTGCCGGGTGCCGACCACGCAGCATGGTGTGACGGAAGCGTGCGCGGGGTGAGGAGCAGACGTGTTGAGACGCAACTCGTTCCGGCTGCCCCGGCATCCGGCGTCCGTCGCGGTCGCCCGGCGCCGGGTGCGCGACCACCTGTCGGACTGGGGGCACAGCGCGGGTGAACCGGCGTTCGAGGACGTGGTGCTGCTGGTGTCCGAGCTGGTGACGAACGCGGTACGGCACGCGCCGCTGCCGGAGCGGGAGTTCGAGGTGGCGGTGACCACCCTCGCGGACGGTTCCTGCCTGATAGAGGTCTCCGACGACAGCTCCGTACCGCCCCGGCTGCGGCAGAACGGACACCACGAGGAGGAGTCGGGGCGGGGCCTGAGACTGGTCGAGTCCCTCACGACCGCCTGGGGGGTGTGGAGCGGAGGCAGACACGGCAAGACGATCTGGGCCCTGGTCCCGGCCCCGAGCGTCCCGTGACCCCGGCGGGAGTGGCCGCCCCGTGAGGGGCGCGGGGAACTGCGCGCCCGCCCCCCACCGCCCCGCAGAGCACCACACGCGCACAACCCCCACGCCCTCCCAACCCTCCGTCACCCCTCCCCGCACACCCGCGCGGGCAGCGCGACCGTCACCGCCAGCCCCTCGCCGGGCGACGTCCGCACCGTCACCTCGCCCCCGTGCGCCACGGCCACCCCCTGCACGATGGCCATCCCCAGACCACTCCCCGCACCCCCGCCCGCCCGGAAGAACCGGTCGAAGATGCGCGCGGCGTCCTCCTCGGCCAGCCCCGGCCCCTCGTCGGCGACACGCAGCCGCACGACCCCGCCGGTCCGTGACAGATCGAGGGCGACCGGCACCTCGGCCGGTGTGTGCGTGCGCACGTTCGCCATGAGGTTGCCCAGTATCTGGCGCAGTCCCGACTCGTCCGCGCGGACGAGGAGGGCTCCCTCGGCCCGCACCGACACTGGCCGCCCCGGCTGCTGCGCCCGCAGGTCCTCCGCCGCGTCCCGCACCAGCCGGCTCAGGTCGACGTTCCTGAACCGCAGCTCGGGCTGCTGGTCGAGGCGGGCCAGCGTGAGCAGTTCGTCGACCAGACGGCCCATCCGGTCGGCCTCCCCGGTCATCCGGTCCCAGGCGCGCCTGCGCTCGGCCGGCTCCCGCAGCATGCCCTTCTCGTACAGCTGGAGGTAGCCGCGTATCGCCGACAGCGGTGTGCGCAGCTCGTGCGAGGCGTCCGCGACGAAGCGGCGCAGCTGGGCCGCGCTCCGCTCCCGGGTGCGGTACGCCGACTCGACCTGGTGGAGCATCGAGTTGAGGGCGAGCCGCAGCTGCTCGACCTCCTGGGTGGGGTGGTGGCTGGACGGCACCCGGCGGGCCAGGTCCCCCTCGGCGATCGCCGACGAGGTCTCCACCATGTCCTCCAGGGGCCGCAGCCGCCGCCGCACGTTGAGCATCGTCAGGACGGCGAGCAGCCCCAGCAGCAGGACACCGAAGAACAGGTCGAGCTTGAGCGCCCTGGCCATGCCCGTGTGCAGCGCGTCGGTCGAACCGGCGATCAGGACGACGGTGCCGTCCGGCAGGGACGCGCCGACGACCCGGAACGGGGAGCCGTCCACCGTCACGTCCCGGGGGTCCGCGTCGCCGGTGACCGTCCCGGGATCGCCCACCGCGGCGGCGAGGGCACGCTGGTTGGAGGTCGGTTCGAAGGAGCGGAGCGTCATGGGCCTGCCGTCCGCGTCGACCACCGCGAAGAGGGAGTCCGCGTCCGGCGGGCCCTGCGCCTGCGGCACCTTCCCGTCGCGGATGAAGGCCAGCGCGCTCAGCGAGTCGATCTCCCGTGCGGTCAGCCGCGTACTGCCCAGCGAGTCCCGCATCCCCAGCAGTTCCGAGTCCACCTGGTCGAGCAGGTAGTACCGCATGCCCATCAGGCTCACCGCCGTCGCCATGACGATGCCCAGCGCCAGCAGCGCCACGTTGGCCAGGGTCAGCTGGCCGCGCAGCGAGTGGAGGCCGTGACCGTGGCCGTGACTGCGGCCGGGGATACGGATGGGGCCGGGGCCGCGCCGGAAGATCATGCGAGCCCGTACCCGACGCCCCGGCGTGTCGTGATCACCGGTGCGCCGAGGGTGTCGAGCTTGCGCCGCAGATAGCTGATGTACGTCTCCACGACGGTCGACTCCGCCGGGTGCTCGTACTGCCAGACGTGCCGCAGGAGCTGCTCCTTGGGCACGATCCGCCCGCCGTTGCGCACCAGGAAGCGCAGCAGGGCGTACTCGGTGGGGGTCAGCTCGACCGTGCGGCCCGCGCGGTGCACCGAGTACGTCGTCTCGTCCAGCTCCAGGTCGCCGTAGCGCAGCGGCGGACGCTGGGGCAGGACGTCGGCCGGGCGGGTGCGGCGCAGGACGGCGGTGATCCGGGCGATCACCTCGTCGATGTTGAACGGCTTGGTGATGTAGTCGTCGCCGAAGGCGAGCGCGCCGACGACCTCCGCGGGCGCGTCCCGCGCGGTGAGGAACACCAGGGCCAGGTCGGGCCGGGTCGCGCGCAGTTCGCGGCCCAGCGCCCGGCCGTCGCCGTCCGGGAGCATCACGTCGAGGAGCGCCGCGTCCGGGCGGGTGCGCTCGGCCAGCGTCAGGGCCCGGCGGACGGTACCGGCCGTCATCACCTCGAAGCGGTGGTAGCGCAGGGCGATGGCCAGGACGTCGGCGATGCTCGGCTCGTCCTCGACGACCAGCACGGTCGCCCCCTCGTGAGCGGTCATGGCCCCAGTATCGGCGCGGGCACCGACAACGGGACCGGCTCTCCCCTTGGAGTTCCTTGAGAGTCATGGCCGGATCGTGTCCAGGGACCGCGCCGCGCCCGATGCTGAGCCGCAGGACCCGGGGGACGGACCGACAACCGACGTACTACTAGGGGGCGTTGAGGCGTGACGACATTGGCACGGTGGTGCTACCGGCACCGGTCGGTGGTCCTGCTCCTCTGGGTGGGGGCGCTGCTGGGACTGGGCTTCGCGGGCTCCGCCGCGGGCACGAACTACGCGGACACCTTCACCCTTCCGAACACGGACTCCACGCGCGCGTACGACCTGATGGAGAAGGCGTTCCCGGAGCGGTCGGGCGACACCGACACGGTGGTGTGGAAGGTCGACGAGGGGACGGTGCGGGACGCCTCCGTACGCTCCCGGATCGAGCCCGCCCTCCAGGAGATCGGCCGGATGGAGGGCGTCGGCGAGGTCGCCGGCCCGTACGCCGGGCAGGGGGCCGCGCAGATCAGCGGGAACGGGCGGATCGCGTACGCCCAGGTCACCTTCACCGAGCAGGCCAACGGGGTCCCGAAGGCGCTCGTCCAGGACGTCGTCGACACGGCGCGGGACGCCGAACGCGCCGGGCTCCGGGTGGAGCTGGGCGGTCAGGCGATCACCCGGATCCAGGAACCGCCCACCGGCCTCGCCGAGATGGTCGGCATCCTGGCCGCCGCGGTCGTCCTCTTCCTGGCCTTCGGCTCGGTCCTCTCCATGCTCCTGCCGCTCGTCGTCGCGGTCGCGGCCCTCGGCACCGGCCTGATGGCGACCTCACTGCTCAGCCATGTCACCGACGTGCCCGAGGTGGCGCCGCTGCTCGGCTCGCTGATCGGCCTCGGCGTCGGCATCGACTACGCCCTGTTCATCGTCACACGGCACCGCCGGGGCGTCCTGCGCGGCATGGAGCCCGAGGAGTCCGCCGTCACGGCCCTCGACACCTCGGGCCGCGCCGTGCTGTTCGCCGGCGGCACCGTGTGCATCGCGCTCGCCGGGATGCTGGTGATGAACATGCGCTTCCTGGACGGCGTGGTCGTCGCCACCTCGCTGACGGTCGTGCTGAGCGTGCTGGCCGCGGTCACCCTGCTGCCCGCGCTCCTCGGGCTGCTCGGCATGCGCGTGCTCAGCCGCGGGCAGCGCCGCCGGCTCGCCGCCGCGGGACCGGAGCCGGAGGAGGCGAGCGGACTCGCCGCCCGCTGGTCCGGGTACGTGCAGCGGCGGCCGCGGTCCGTCGCGGCCGGGGCCCTGCTCGTCATGACGGTCCTGGCGCTGCCCGTCCTGTCGCTCCGGCTCGGCGCCACCGACCAGGGCAACCACCAGGACTCCACGACCACCCGGCAGGCGTACGACCTGCTGGCCGAGGGCTTCGGCCCCGGCTTCAACGGCCCGCTCCAGGTGGTCGTGGACGGCGGGACGGGTGGGGTCGGCGGGACCGGTGGATCCACCGGAGCCGGTGGTGGGTCCGGTGGCGGCGTGGACGCGCTCGTCTCCGCCATCCGCTCGACCGAGGGGGTCGCGCGGGTCGCCGCCGCGCCGCCCGCCCGGGACATCACGGTCATCCAGGTCGTGCCCACCACGTCACCGCAGTCCGAGGAGACGGACCGGCTGATCGACCGGCTGCGGGACGACGTGATCCCCGCGTCCGGGACCGAGGCCCACGTGGGCGGGGTGACCGCCGTCTTCAAGGACTTCGCGGCCGTCACGGGGGACCGGCTGCCCTACTTCGTCGCGGCGATCATCACCCTCGGCTTCCTGCTGCTGATGGTGGCCTTCCGCTCCCTGGTGGTGCCGCTGACGGCCGCCCTGATGAACCTGGTCGCGGCCGCCGCCTCCTTCGGGGTGCTCGTCGCGATCTTCCAGTGGGGCTGGGGCACGGAACTCCTCGGCGTCGGCAAGGAGGGGCCGATCACCGCCTTCCTGCCGGTCATCATGCTGTCGCTGCTCTTCGGGCTCTCGATGGACTACCAGGTGTTCCTGGTGAGCCGCATGCACGAGGAGTGGGTGCACACGAAGGACAACGCGCGCGCGGTCCGCGTCGGCCTCGCCGAGACCGGCCGGGTCATCAACTGCGCGGCCCTGATCATGATCTGCGTGTTCTCCGCGTTCGTGCTCAGCGGCGACATGGAGGGCGCGATGGCGGGCATCGGGCTCGCGGCGGCGGTCGCGCTGGACGCGTTCATCCTGCGGACGGCCCTGGTACCGGCCGCGATGCACCTCCTGGGGAACGCCAACTGGTGGCTGCCCGCGGCGATGGACAAGCGGCTGCCGCACCTGGCGGTGGAGCCCCGCGAGGAGGCGGCCGCCGGGACCTCCGCGCGCGTGCCGGCCCTCGCCGTGCCCGCCCGCGCCGGTGGTTCCACCGTCGTCCACGGCTTCGTCCGTACCCCGGACGGCGCGCCCGTCGAGGGCGCCGCGCTGACGCTGCTCTCCGAGGACGGCGGCCGTCTCGACCGGGTGACGTCCCTGGCCGACGGCTCGTACATCGTCTCGGTCCCGCTCCCGGGCCGGTACCTGCTGGCCGTGACGGCCGGGGACCGCCCGTCCAGGACCCGCCGCGTCCTGGTGGCCCGGGAACCGCTGGTGTACGACGTGGAGCTGGCGGAGGACGAGCTGGACCCGGTGAACTGACCGCGCCGGACAGGCACCGCCGAAGGGGTCGAAGGGGTGCTACTTCGCGGACTTCCCGGCGGACCCCCCGGCGGGCTCCGCGGCGGACTTCCTGGCGGGGTCGGGCAGCGCGCCCGTCATCCCCGGCAGGAAGTCCGTGAACAGTTCGTGCACCTCGCGCACCAGGGGGCGCAGTACACGGAAGCG
Organism: Streptomyces beigongshangae; assembly: GCF_019710745.1. Classification (GTDB taxonomy): domain Bacteria; phylum Actinomycetota; class Actinomycetes; order Streptomycetales; family Streptomycetaceae; genus Streptomyces; species Streptomyces beigongshangae. Next base: position 215,721 of record NZ_JAHKJW010000001.1, on the reverse strand, counting down.
GGCCAGCGAGACACCGAGCGAGGTGAGGCGGGCGCCGCGTTCGGCGAGGCGGTAGCTGCGCTCGCGGTCCTCCGTCCGGTCGAAGATCCAGTACAGGACCAGGCCCATCTGGGAGAGCCACAGCAACTCGGGCAGCACCTCCCGCAGCTCCTCCGGCACCTTCGCCCTCGACCCGGCGAGCACCTCGCGGCAGACGGCGATCTCCTCCACGCGCGCGTGCTCCGACTCCGCGGAGAACGGGCTGAGCGGGCTGTCCGGATCGGCGGCGTTCTTGAAGAACTGCACCGCGAACTCGTGGTACGGCGCCGCCACGTCCAGCCAGGTCTTCAGGACCCCGGCGATCCGCGCCTCCAGGTCCCTCTCGTGGTCCAGGACCTCGCGGACCGCCACCCGGTGCTCGGCGGCGAGCCGGTCGTAGAAGCCCTGGATCAGGTGTTCCTTGCCGGCGAAGTAGTAGTACGCGTTGCCGACCGAGACCCCGGCCTCCTGGGCGATGGCCCGCATCGTCGTCTTCTCGTAGCCCCGCTCCTGGAAGAGGCGCATCGCCGTCTCCAGGATCAGGGCGCGGGTCTGCTCGCTCTTGGCGGGCGTACGCGAAGGGCCGGAGCGGCCGGAGCCCGTGGGCGCCGCGGGACCGCCCGGCGCCGCGGGACCCTCCGGCGCCGCGGGACCGTCCGGGCTGGGGGCACTGTCGTTCGCTGGGGGCACGGTACAGAGCCTAACGAGGCGGACAGGTGCCGCCGTCGCAGGCGGGCGGGTCGTAGGTCCAGCCCGCGGCCCGGTCGTACCTCCACCCGTCGGCGGCGGTGTACGTCCGTCCGCCCCACGCGCCCTCCCGGCGCGCCCGCTGCCCCTCGCGCCACCTGGCGGCGGCGAGCACCGCGCCCCGTGCCAGGCGGGCCCCGGCCGGGGTGCTGAGGCGGTGGGCCGTCGGGCGGTGGTCGGCGAGCGCCCACAGGGTGACGACCCAGGCGGCCGCGCCCCGGTAGACCTGGCCCGCGTCACCGACGACGGTGATCTCTTCGAGGGTCGCGGCGTGGTCGAGCCCGGGGAAGCGCCGCCCGGCCTCCGCCGACCCGGCGGCGACCAGCTCCAGGGGCACCAGCTGCCGCTGCCGTACGAGCCAGTCGCGCAGGAAGGCGCAGAGCGAGCACTGCGCGTCGTACAGGACGGTGAGCCCGCGGACCGGGACGCGTGCGGCGTCCCGGTCCGGTCCGGCGGCGGTGGTCACCGCGCTCACGCGCCGGCCGTCGGCGCGACCCAGCCCTGCGGTGGCACGGGCGGCAGCTGCTCGCGCTCCATGATCCCGCGGCGCCGGATCCTGTTGAGCACGTACACGTTGCCCAGGTGCATGGCGCCCAGCACCAGGAGCACCACACCGAGCTTCGTCGACAGGGCCTCGAACACCCCGCGGGCGTCGGCGACGCTGTCGTCCTGGTTCAGGTAGAGCGCCACGAAGCCGAGGTTCACCAGGTAGAAGCCCACCACCAGGAGGTGGTTGACGGCGTCCGCGAGCTTCTCGTTCCCGTGCAGCACATCGGCGAGGAAGACCCGGCCGTGGTGACTGAGCGTTCGCGCCACCCAGACCGTCAGCGCCACACTGACCAGCAGGTATATGACGTACGCGACGACCGTGAGGTCCATGTCCCCACCCTTTCCCGATTTCTTGAACGCGTTCAAAACGCGCTGTCGAGAGAGAATGTAGACCTGTTTTTGAACACGTTCAAGTTGCCCGTGGGGGGTGCGGATGTGATGTGCGGCTCAGGCGGTGCGGGCCAGTTCCGGCCGCTTGGTGTAGTCGGTGAACCCGATGACGTTGCCCCAGGGGTCGGCGACCTCGACGGTCCAGCCGGTGGCCACGGAGAGGGGCGCGTCGAGGGGCTGGACGCCCGCGGCGGCGAGGGTGTCGGCCGTTCCCCGCGCGTCCCGCACCTCCAGCCACACCCGGGGCGTCGCCCAGGCCGGCGGCCGGTGGTGGAGCCCTTCCTCCAGGCGCAGCAGCACACCGGGTGTCTCCTTGCCGACCTTCAGGACGGCGATCCCGGCCTCGTCGAGCCGCACCCCGAGCTCGAACCCGGCCCGCCGGTAGAAGTCCACGGCCTCGCCGAGATCGCCGACGGGGAGGAGGACGTTGTCGAAACCGAGCAGTTCGTACGACTCGTAGTCTGACATGTCGTCAGATTAGGTCTTCGGGGGCGGTCCGCTGGGGAGGCGGCGGGACAGTCACCCGTGTGGCGGCTTCCGCCCCGGTCACTCGTTCGGCTGGGTCCACCGTCATTGCCCCTGGGTACGCTGAACCCGCGAGATCGACCTGCCGGCTGCCGGCTGCCGACCGGCGTCGGGCGCATCGGGGGACGTGACGCGGAACCGAACGGAGGAACACCTCCACCTCCGGCTGGCCGGCATGGACTGCCTGCCGTACGAGGGGGACCACACCCTCGCCGTGATCCTCAGCAAGGCGATGATCCCGGCCCAGGACACGAAGATCACGGACCCGACGATCCTCAGCCGGCTGCAGCCGTACGGCTCGTACGCGCCGACGGGCGGTTGCGGCTCGGCGTGTGGGACGGCAGCCCGTACGCACCACCGCGTTGACCGGGACCCGTGACCGCACCGGAACCCGACGCCGAGAGCGGGCGCGGGCTCCTGCCGGCGCGGGCATGTGCCGACGACTGGGGCCACTGCCTCCTGGTCAACGGCCGCCGTAATGGCGGCGGCAAGGAGGTCTGGACGGAATGGCGCACCCCGGGCGCATGGCCCTGTCAGGCGCGCCTGCATCTCCCGCCCCACGGTGATCCTCCCCTCGATCCGAATCACGTGGTCCGCCCTCGGCTTACGGTGGCTGTGGCTGTGGCTGTGGCTGTGGCTGTGGCTGTGGCGGAAGGATTGACGAGTGCAGTGGAGATGAGCCGCGTGGAGGCGGTCGCGCTCGTGCAGCGCGTCATGGACGCGGGCTGTGCCTCCGACGACGAGGTGGCCGGTTGGCTGGACACGCTCGGCAGAGCCCTGGGATGTCCCGCCGGTCACATCGGTGACTTGATCTTCTGGCCGCCGCAGGGAGACCTTTCGGCCGATGAGGTGGTCGATCGGGCGCTGGCGTACCGGCCGATCGTTCCGTGAGGGTGAGGCCGGGAACCGGCCCCTGGTCTTCCAGGGGCCGGACCGTCCTGACGGACACGTCCTGGCCGGACGGCCGGATCGCAGCGAACCGTGGGCTCATGGCGGGACCGAGGTGCTCGACAAGGCCGTATCCGGGCCGGCCCGGCCACGGCAGACCGAAGAGGAACGCGGTGGTGATCACCCGGGCCACTTCGGGGTCACCGAGCCGGAACTGCTCCTCCAGGAATCGCAGGGTGACCCGCCAGTCCGTCCCGTCCCCTTCGAGGAACGACGTGACGGTCTCCTGAACGACATCCCGGAAGAAGAGGTCGGGCAGGACACCGTCCTCGTTGAAGACGTGCGCTTCGAACAGGTCCTCGAAGCCGGGCACAGCCGCCACCAAGTCCCGCACCAGCTGGACATCGCGCTCCATCGACACCCTTTCCCCAGGCGCTCGGAATGGATCCACTCCCACATCGGCCATGACCGGCCGGACAGGTCCTAGTGAGCGAGGCCGTGCTTCACGATCCGCTGGGCCACCGTCCTGCTCGCGGCCGCCAGTTCCGTGCTGATCCGGGACTCCGTACCGGCGTCCGGCGTCACGGCCGCGGACAGGGGCGGGCCGGTCAGCAGGCAGGTGCGGCGCAGGTGGGTCGGCGGGTGGGTCGCGTCGACGCTGTGGCCCCGCAGGGCCGCCACCCGGCGCTGCCGTTCGTACTCGGTCTCCGGGATGGAGGCCATGTGCGCGCGGAGGCGTTCCCACAGGCCCTGCCAGGGCTCCCGGTCCGCCGTGCCGCGCCGACCGCGGCCGACCTGCTGCGCGTTGGCCTCGCGCCGCAGCATGGTCTCGGCCGAGTCGAGGACGAGGAAGCGGTTCATGACGGACGCGGCCGCCTCGGTGGACCCGGCCCGGGCGGCCATCGAGTCGGCGAGGTACTCGGCACGCTGCGTGGCCCGCAGGGTCAGCCGGTCGAGCAGCGCCAACAGCCCCTGGAGCAGGGAACGCGGCACGAGGTACACCAGGTTGACGAACGCCTCCACGAGCGTCGGGTCCGGTGTCGGGGCGACGAAGTAGCGCCAGATGGACAGGGAGCGCAGCGCGTTGCCGATGATCAGCCCGTGCCGGGTGTCCCCGTTGCTGTAGTGGCCGAGCTCATGACCGAGCACGGCGATCCGCTCCTGCGGAGTCAGGATCTCCCAGAGCGGGAGCCCAAGTGTCAGCAGCCTGCGCCCGCGTATCCCGTAGGTCGTCACGCTCGCGTTGAGTTCGGCGCTGACGGCGACCGTGTCCACCCCTCTCGTGCCCACCACGGCGGCGACCTCGTCGATCAGACCGAAGAGCGCGGGCGCGTCGGCGCGGCCGAGCAGGGGCCGGTCGTCCGGCAGTTCGGAGAACCGCGGCCGCAGCGTCCACGCCAGGACCGCGAGGAAGACGCCCAGGACCACCCCCGCGCCGCCCCACCCCGTCACCAGGAACCACACCGCGCCGACGGCCAGCGCCACGGTGACACCGTGCACCGCGAGCGCCAGCAGGTGCGCCGCGATCCCCGCGGCGTCGCGGCGCGGTCGCAGCGTCTCCCCGGCGGCCACTTCGCCGAGCAGTCTCTCACCGTGACGGCGGGTGAGTCTTCGCCGCCGTCTTTCCAGCTTCCCGTGCTCCGCGACGGGTTGTCCGGGATCCACGTTCCAGTCGCAGCCTGCGCACCAGACGGTGAACCGGCCGTCCGCGCGGATCTCGGCCCCGCACTGCGGACATGGCTGCGTGGTCTCCCCGACGGCCCCGACGGCCCCGGCGCTGGTGCTCATGCGGCGGTCTCCCTTCCCCCGGCCCCTCCCCGGAGGCCGCCCGATGCTCGGTGTTCGATCTGCCGCAGTTGATCATTTCGTTCGGGCCACGTAAAGCCCGGATAAGTTCTGGGATCCTGAGGTGCAGTGCCTGCCACGGACGTGGTCCCGACCGCGGCCCACACCGAACCGGCTTCTCCGGTACGGGGTTTCTGCTGCAAGATGACCTGAACTGATTCTTTTCCCACACCGTCCCCTCCCCAGGAGCAGTCACCGTGAGCGAGCAGCCGCAGCAGCCACCGAACCAGCCGCCCGGCTACGGCCAGCCCGGTTACGGTCAGCCGAACTCCGGTGCCACTCCGCCCGGTTACGGCTATCCGGGTTCCGGTCCGTACCAGCAGCCGGGGCAGCCCGGTCAGCCGCCGTACGGGTACCCGCAGTCCGGTTACCAGCAGCCCGGTTACCAGCAGCCCGGCGGCTACCCCCCGCCCGGCGCGGTGCCGCCCGGTACCTACACCGGCGACCCCAACGCCCCGTACGGCTACGACCCCTACGGGCGCCCGTACTCGGAGAAGTCGAAGATCGTCGCGGGCATCCTCCAGATCTGCCTCGGTACCTTCGGCGTCGGGCGCTTCTACATCGGCAGCGTCGGCATCGGGGTCGCCCAGCTCCTCACCTGCGGCGGCTTCGGCATCTGGGCGCTGATCGACGGGATCATGCTGCTGACGGGCAACGACGCCACGGACTCCCAGGGCCGGCCCCTGCGTGGCTGAGCCGGGCACCGCGCGCGAAGGCGTGCGTGAGGGTGTGCGCGGAGGTGCGGGTGGAGGCGTGCTGCGGCATCCGGCGGCGGCGCCTCTCGCGGTGCTCGTCGCCGGGACGGCCGGCGCCGCCTGGCTGTACGTCACCGACCCGCACGAGCCGGGGCACTTCCTGCCCCGCTGCCCGTTCCATTACCTCACCGGTCTGCTCTGCCCGGCCTGCGGCGGCACCCGCATGGTGTACGACCTGATGCACGGCCAGCTCGCCGCGGCCTGGCTCGACAACCGGGCGCTGCTGCTCGCCGCCCCGTTCGCCCTCGCGCTGCTCGCGCGCTGGATCGTGGCGGGCCTGCGCGGACGCCGTTGGCGCCCCGAACCGAGCCCACGCGTCCAGGGGTTGGTGGTGACGGCGGCGGTGCTGTGGACCGTGCTCCGCAATGTCCGGAGCTGAATGTCCGGAGCTGAATGTTCGGGGCTGAATGTCCGGGGCCGACGACCGGCATACTTGATCACGGGATGGGAACGATAGAAGGTTTGCCCTCCCCGTCACCCCATGGTGCTCCGTACGCTCACACGGCACAGGGGGGATGACGTGTACGCGGTAACGCGTGCGCGGTCGTCGGCGTTCCGCGCGGTTTCCGGCGGTCCGCCCGGTTCTCGGCGGTCTTCGCCACGGATCCCCTCCGGCATCTCCGGAGCGGGTCCGCTCCGGATTCGTTCAGTCATCCAGGAGCACGTTTCATGACCGTCCCTCCCGCAACCCAGTACGGCGTCGACCCCCAGGGCCGTCCCTACTCCGACAAGTCGAAGATCGTCGCGGGCATCCTCCAGATCTTCCTGGGCACCCTCGGCATCGGACGCTTCTACGTCGGCTCCGTCGGCGTGGGTGTCGCGCAGCTCCTCACCTGCGGTGGCCTCGGCTTCTGGGCGCTGATCGACGGCATCCTGTTCCTCACCAGCAACGACCGCACCGACAAGCACGGCCGCGTGCTGCGCGGCTGAGGCCGGTCGGCAGGCGTAACCGAAGAGGACCCCGCTCCGGCCGGAGCGGGGTCCTCTTCGGTTACGCGGCAGGAGCTCAGAAGCGGCGCGTGATCAGCGCCCGCTTCACCTCCTGGATCGCCTTCGTGACCTCGATGCCACGCGGGCAGGCGTCCGTGCAGTTGAACGTCGTGCGGCAGCGCCACACACCGTCCTTGTCGTTCAGGATCTCCAGCCGCTGCTCCCCGGCGTCGTCGCGCGAGTCGAAGATGAAGCGGTGGGCGTTCACGATGGCGGCCGGACCGAAGTACTGGCCGTCGTTCCAGAACACCGGGCAGGAGGAGGTGCAGGCGGCGCAGAGGATGCACTTCGTCGTGTCGTCGAAGCGCTCCCGGTCCTCCGCCGTCTGCAGCCGCTCGCGCGTCGGCTCGTTCGTCTCCTTCGTGATGAGGAACGGCATCACGTCGCGGTACGCCTGGAAGAACGGCTCCATGTCCACGACCAGGTCCTTCAGCACGGTGAGGCCCTTGATGGGCTCGACCGTGATGGGCTTGGCCGGGTTGATGTCCTTGATCAGGGTCTTGCAGGCCAGCCGGTTCTTGCCGTTGATCCGCATGGCGTCCGAGCCGCAGATGCCGTGCGCGCAGGACCGGCGGAAGGTCAGGGTGCCGTCGTGGTCCCACTTGATCTTGTGCAGCGCGTCGAGGACGCGCTCCTTGGGATCGATCTCCAGCTGGAAGTCCTCCCACACCGCTTCCGCCGAGACCTCGGGGTTGAAGCGGCGGATGCGGAAGGTGGCCGTGATGTACGGGGAGTCGGCGAAGCCGGGCTCGGGGGTGCCGGCCGCGTCCGCCTTGTCCAGAGTGGGGGTTGCCATCAGTACTTACGCTCCATCGGCTGGTAGCGGGTCTGGACGACCGGCTTGTAGTCGAGACGGATGGACTCGGTGCCGTCGTCGCCGACCTCGCGGTACGCCATGGTGTGGCGCATGAAGTTCACGTCGTCCCGGTTGGGGTAGTCCTCGCGGTAGTGACCGCCGCGGGACTCCTTGCGGGCGAGCGCGGACACGGCCATGACCTCGGCCAGGTCGAGCAGGTTGCCCAGCTCGACGGCCTCCAGGAGGTCGGTGTTGAACCGCTTGCCCTTGTCCTGGACGGACACGTTCAGATAGCGCTCGCGCAGCTCGGCGATCTTCTCGACGGCCGTCTTGATCGTCTGCTCGGTGCGGAACACCATGACGTTGGCGTCCATGGTCTCCTGGAGCTCGCGGCGGATGTCCGCCACGCGCTCGCCGCCCGTGGACGACCGCAGCCGCTCGATCTGCGAGACGACCAGCGAGGCCGGGTCCTCGGGCAGTTCGACGTGGTCGACCGTGGCCGAGTACTGCGCCGCGGCGATGCCCGCGCGACGTCCGAAGACGTTGATGTCGAGCAGCGAGTTCGTGCCCAGGCGGTTGGCGCCGTGGACCGAGACACAGGCGACCTCGCCGGCCGCGTACAGGCCCGGGACGACCGTGGTGTTGTCCGCGAGGACCTCGCCCTGGACGTTCGTCGGGATGCCGCCCATGGCGTAGTGCGCGGTGGGCTGGATCGGGATCGGGTCCGTGTACGGCTCGATGCCGAGGTAGGTACGGGCGAACTCCGTGATGTCGGGCAGCTTGGCGTCGAGCTGCTCCGGCGGCAGGTGCGTGAGGTCGAGGTAGACGTGGTCGCCCTCGGGACCGCAGCCGCGGCCCTCGCGGATCTCCGTGTAGATGGAGCGCGAGACGACGTCACGGGACGCGAGGTCCTTCATGACCGGCGCGTACTTCTCCATGAAGCGCTCGCCGTCCTTGTTGCGCAGGATGCCGCCCTCACCGCGGGCGCCCTCCGTCAGCAGGATGCCCATGCGCCAGATGCCGGTCGGGTGGAACTGGAAGAACTCCATGTCCTCCAGCGGCAGCCCGCGCCGGTAGACCGCCGCCTGGCCGTCGCCCGTCAGGGTGTGCGCGTTGGACGTCACCTTGAAGAACTTGCCGGTGCCGCCGGACGCGTAGATCACGGCCTTCGCCTGGAAGACGTGGATCTCCCCGGTCGCCAGTTCGTAGGCGACGACGCCGGCCGACGTCTTGACGCCGTCGACCTCGGTGATCAGCTGGTCGAGGACGTAGAACTCGTTGAAGAACTCCACGCCCTCCTTGACGCAGTTCTGGTACAGCGTCTGGAGGATCATGTGGCCGGTGCGGTCCGCCGCGTAGCAGGACCGGCGGACCGGGGCCTCGCCGTGGTTGCGCGAGTGGCCGCCGAAGCGGCGCTGGTCGATGGTGCCGTCCGGGGTCCGGTTGAACGGCAGGCCCATCTTCTCCAGGTCGAGGACCGCGTCGATGGCCTCCTTCGCCAGGATCTCGGCGGCGTCCTGGTCGACCAGGTAGTCACCGCCCTTGATCGTGTCGAAGGTGTGCCACTCCCAGTTGTCCTCCTCCACGTTGGCGAGCGCGGCGGCCATGCCGCCCTGCGCGGCGCCCGTGTGGGAGCGGGTGGGGTAGAGCTTCGTCAGCACGGCGGTGCGGCTGCGCTTCGTCGACTCGATGGCGGCGCGCATGCCGGCGCCGCCGGCGCCGACGATGACGGTGTCGTACTTGTGGATCTTCATGATTCTCGCAGCCCCGTGCCTAGCGGATGTTCGGGTCGAAGGTGAAGATCACCAGCGTGCCCAGCAGGATGGTGAACACCGTGGCGGTGTAGAGCAGGCCCTTGAGCCACAGCCGGGTGTTCGCGCGCTCCGCGTAGTCGTTGATGACCGTGCGCAGGCCGTTGGCGCCGTGCAGCATCGCGAGCCAGAGCATCAGCAGGTCCCAGACCTGCCAGAACGGGGAGGCCCAGCGGCCCGCCACGAAGGCGAAGCCGATCTTGGAGACGCCGCCGTCGAGGACGAGCTGGATGAGCAGGTGACCGATGACCAGGACGACCAGGACGATGCCCGACAGGCGCATGAAGAGCCAGGCGTGCATCTCGAAGTTGCCGCGGGTGGACTTCGGGGACTTCTTGGTCCGCTTGCGCGGGGGCTCGATCAGGGGCGCCGGGTTGTCGACGTCGTAGAGGGACGCGCCCTCGACGGGACCGATGCCGGATGCGGTCTTCTCGGTGGTGACTGTGTTGTCTGCCATCTTGCGCGTCAGCTCCCGAAGACTTCACGAGCGGCGTGGCCGAGGACGGGGTAGAGGGCCCCGGCCATCAGCACGACCCAGATGCCGACCACGGTCCAGAGCATCTGCTTCTGGAAGCGGGCGCCCTTCGACCAGAAGTCGACGGCGATCACGCGGAGACCGTTGAGCGCGTGGAAGAGGACTGCGGCGACGAGGCCGTACTCCAGCAGCGCCACGATCGGCGTCTTGTAGGTGGCTACGACCCTGTCGTAGTCCTCGGGGGAGACACGCACGAGAGCGGTGTCCAGGACGTGTACGAACAGGAAGAAGAAGATGAGGACGCCGGTGACTCGATGAGCCACCCAGGACCACATTCCTTCCCGGCCGCGGTACAGCGTTCCAGCCGGCACGGAAGAACCCTCCGAAAGCGGGGATTGGGGCCGCGCCGGCTTCGGTGTCGGTCGGGCCCGGCCGGGTACGGTCCACCGGCCCTGGCCATCGTAGCGACGTATTGTCGGAACGTTTACGGCGGGCCTACCGATGTGATCGAACTGGTAGGCAAACAGGCACGTACGGGCTATTACGGGCGGGCCCGGATTTCGGAGCCCGCGCCCCTGGAGGCCGTTCCCCCGAAGGCCGCGCCCCTAAAGACAGGAGGACTGGGCCGTCCCCCTGGCTCCCAGGAGCAGCCTGGTCAGGCGGCCCTTCGCCAGGCGGCGCAGTTCCTCCGCCGTGCGGGTCCGCTCCTCGTCCGGGTCGTTCGCCAGGCGGGCGCGGATCTCGGCCAGGACCAGGTCGGGGGACTCCTCCGGGGCCGTGTCGTCCAGGCAGATCACGAAGACGTGACCGAAGCGGCTCTCGTACGCCGCGTGGGCCGCGCCCAGGGCCATGTGCGCGGCGGAGTACGCGCCCTCGGGCAGGAGCGTGAGGGACTCGCAGGCCAGGGCCTCGGAGATGTCGCCGCACGTCAGGTCGTACGACGCCTCGTCGGACGCGGCCAGCAGGGAGTCCAGGTCGGGGTAGGGACGGTGTTCGGCGACGCGGCGGGCCCAGCGGTGGCTGCCGCAGCAGGAGAGCAGGGCGCGCTCGGCCTCGTCGGCGGGCAGGGCGTTGAACCGCTCCAGGCCGGTGGGGCGGGAGGGACGGTGCGCGGGCAGCGTGGGTTCCTCGGCGGTTCGGCGGCGCCCGGTCAGGCGCCACGCGTGGTTCGGCAGGGGATGGAGTGAGACATGTGTCGTCACGCTATCGAGGCTTGACGGAAGCTGTCCGGCAGATGCCCGAACTTCACCCGTAAGGGAGAGTTTCGACACAGGAGGTGGACGGCGGCAGGGGGTGGAGGGGCTTAGGTTCACCACGGAGACACATGGAGATACGGCGTACGAGAACGGCCCCGGAGAGTGAGCGGAGAGTGAGTGGTCTGTGGCGAGCGGGCGTAGGCGCAGGGAACCGGCACCGGCATCGGTCCGCAGGAAGCCCCTGCTGGTCGGCGCGGGCGTCGCGGCGGTCGTGGCGGGTGCCGCGCTGACCGTGGGTCTCTGGCCGGGCGGCGACCAGGACGCGCCGTCGGGCGGGCGGTCCTCCGGCGGGGGGAACGCCCTGGCGCCGGCGGCCTCCCCGACGCCGTCACCCGACCGGACGTATCCGATGTCGAAGACCCCCCGGACGATCCCGGCCGTGCGCGAGCACACCCCGGCCCGCGGCCCGGGCTGGCGTCCCGCGAAGGGCGGACGCGTGGTCGTCGGCGCCGCCGGGCTCGCCGACGAGGGGCGGCTGCTCGCGAAGGAGCTGGGACTGGCCTACGCGGGGAAGGGCGAGCCGCGCACCGGGGACGTCGGCCTGTACCTCACCGACGAGGACGCGAACGCGGAGTCCTACACGCTGGCCGTCGAGGACGGGCGGGTGCGGATCAGCGGCACGGAGGAGGCGGGCGTCTTCTACGGCACGCGCACGCTCAAGCAGGAGGTCCACGGGAACGCCACGGCGCCCGAGGGGGTCGTACGGGACTCGCCGGCGAAGCCGCAGCGCGGGTTCATGCTGGACATCGCGCGCAAGCACTTCACCGCCGGGTGGATCGAGGACCGGATCCGTGAGCTGGGCGACCTGAAGTACAACCAGCTCGGCCTGCACTTCTCCGACGACCAGGGCTTCCGGATCGCCTCCGGCTCGCACCCCGAGATCGTGTCGAAGGAGCACCTGACCAAGGCGGAGGTGCGGCGCATCGTCAAGCTCGCGGCGAGCCGGCACATCTCCGTCGTGCCCGAGATCGACTCGCCGGGTCACCTGGGCGCGGTGATCGCCGCGCACCCGGACCTCCAGCTGCGCAACACGCGGGGCGTCGCCTCGCGGGGCGCGATCGACATCTCGAAACCGGCCGCGGCGAAGATCGTGGACGAGCTGCTGGACGAGTACGCCGGCCTCTTCCCCGGCCGGTACTGGCACCTCGGCGCCGACGAGTACCAGGCGCTGACGGTGGCGGACCCGGCGGCCTCCTATCCGCAGCTGGCCGCCGCCGCGCGGAAGGCGTACGGCCCGGGCGCCGGGATCGAGGACCTGGCGACGGGCTGGCTCAACGGCCGGGCGAAGGTGATGCGCGGGCACGACCGGACGCTGCGCGCCTGGAACGACGGGTTCTTCGCCGGGAGCACCGTCGAGGCCGACGACGACGTGCAGGTCGCGTACTGGACCGGCAAGGAGATCGGCGCACGGCAGCCGGACGAGTACCTGCGGGCCGGGCGCCAGGTGGTCAACTACAACGACGAGTACCTCTACTACGTCCTCGGGCAGCCCAACGCCTTCGTCTACCCGACCGGGCGTCGCATCTACGAGCAGTGGACCCCCCTCGTCGTCCGCGGCACCTCGCCGGTGTCGAAGGAGTACGACGAACAGATCCTCGGCGCGTCCTTCGCCGTCTGGTGCGACCTCTCGGGCTCCCGGACCCAGGACCAGGTGGCCGCCGGGATCCGGATGCCGCTGCGGGCACTGACCCAGAAGCTGTGGGACCCGCGCAGGCCCGCGGCGTCGTGGGCCGACTTCAAGGGGCTGGCGGGGAAGCTGGGCTGAGACGGCGCGGGCGGGCCGGCCCGCCCGCACCGCCCGGCGGACTGCCCGGCGGCCCGCCCGGCGGTGCGGTGGTGCTGCGGGGCGGTGGCGGCGGCTTGACCGTTCCGGTGGCGAACGGCCGTGCGTATGTGGTGTATTCGGCCTGGCTGAACCGATACAGGGGGAGCGGCATGGGCTACTGGGGGTACTTCGTCGTCGGCAGGAGCGGGCGGCCGCTCGCGGAGTTCGACGCGTTGTCGGAGGCGTCGGGCCTGACACTGCACGAGACGGCGGACGACGGCTGGCAGGTGTGGGAGTACCCGAACGCGCCCGACGACGGCGCCGGCGACGTCGGGAACATGAACGACCTGGCCGGGGAGACGGGCGCGCCCGCCCTCTTCGGCTACGTCATGGACAGCGACTGCGTGGTCGTCGAGGCGGCCTCGCCCGGCGGCGGCACCTGGACGACCTGTCTGGGCAGGGAGGCGATGGCCGGACACCTGGGCGGGAACGAGGACGGCCTGGCCGTCGACGACTTCTTCCTGGAACCGCGCGACGCCGTCGAGCGGGCCCTCGCCTGGGCCGCCGAATCGGGCCGCGAGGCGTCCGAGGAACGTCTCCTCGACGTGCTCACCTCCGCCGCGGACCCCTCGGCCGAGATGCTTTTCTTCCGGTTCCTGGACCGCCTCGGGGTCGTTCCCTTGTAGATTTCGGCCATCTCGCAGTGTGACGTTCCAGCCACTGTGCGCGCAGTAAGGGGAAGTGCGGGCTCCGTGACCGGCGGCGGCCCCACCGAGGGAGGCGTGATGAGCCTGGTGGAACTGATCGCCCGGGCCGACGGGCGGGGGCTGGCGGCCGGTGCTCTGGCGTGCCTGGACAGGTGCGTGCCCCTGCTGGGCGGTGACGACGAGGTCCTGCGGCCTCTGTGGGCGGTCCTCGCCGACTCCGGGGAGGCCGAGGGGGCCGGGGGGCCCGGGGAGCCCGGGGAAGCGGACCGTGACTGGGGTGGGTGCGTCGAGCAGGTGCGCGCCAAGTTGTACCTCTCCGCGACCGCGGAGGGTGGCGCGTCCGCGGAGGGTGGCGCGTCCGCGGAGGGTGGCGCGTCCGCGGAGGGTGGCGCGTCCGCCGAGGGGGGAGCCGTCGCGCTGGCGCACCGCATGCTCGGCGCCGCCCCCGTCGAAAGGAACGCCGCCGGCCTGCGGGAATGGGCCGACACCTGCTCGGTCGCCGCGCTGCGGATCCACCGCCTCCTCGACGGCTCGGCTGCTGCGGCTGACACGGCGGAGACGACTGACACGGCGTCCGCTGCCGTGTCCTGGCGCGAGGGCGTCACGGAGGACATGTCGCCCCTCGTCGCCGCCGAACTGCGCCGTCAGATCACCGTCCTGGAACTGCTGGCGGCCCACGGCCCCGCGGGACTGCGCCAGGCGCGGGAACTCACCACCGAGGGCCGGCGCGTACTGCGCGCGGTCGTGTCCAGGCGCGCCCGCGGACGCGCCTGAGCGGTCCCGGCACGCGGGGGCACGCGGGCGTACTTCAGGTACGGGCTACGGGCTACGGGTTACGGGTTACGGGTTACGGGTTACGGGTTACGGGTTACGGACTACGGGGTCAGGACCGAGCCGGTGTCGAGGGCCCGGGTCCGCATCCGGGCGGTGCCGTCGAGGTCCGTACCGGCGCCGGTACGCGCCGTCGCTCCGCATCGTGAGTTCGTGCGCCCGCACGGGCCGCTCGTCCCACCTCCGGAAAGCCTCGCGGGTGTGCGGTCTTCATCGCAGACCGGGCAAGGAGGCTGGCCGAGGCGGATGGTTGTGCAGATTCCTGGAGTTTTAAATGTGATCTTTGTCACTGTGGAGACATGTGATGTTCGGACCACCCTCCTCGCTTGGTGTTGCGGACCGCCCATGGCTGTGGCGGGACGGACGTGACCGGACAAGGGGGCGCGAACGATGGGAAGGGCGAGGACAGGACCAGGATCAGGGATGGGGTCGGGGCCGGGGACGGGGCCAGGGCCGGGGGAGCGCCCGCGTGCCCCCCGGAGACTGTCGGCAGACCTGCGGATGCGGCAGCACGCGGCGCGGTTCGTGCGCGACGTCACGGCACGCAGCAGGCTGCCGCTGGACTACTCCGTCGCGAGCCTGCGCGTCGTCGACTTCATCGTCGACGGACTGCGCAAGAGCGGCCGGGACCGTGCGGCGGTGGGGCAGGTGCTGTTCGGACTCGGGGTGTACGCCGGGGAGGTGCTGGTGCGGCGGGCCGGTGCCGCGTGGATCGAGTTCGACCAGGGGCAGCGGGAGCTGTTCGGCCAGGCCGTGGGCATAAGGATGCCGGACGGACGGGTGTGGAACCCGGTGGGCAAGGTCGTGAAGCGCTTCGAGGCGGGGGAGCGGGAGTCGCTGAGCACGTTCTACCTGCAACTGCACGGGCGGGCGCGGTCCGGTTCTCCCGGGTGTGCGCGGAGCGGGCGGCGCGTCTGACAGGCTGTGCCTCTGCGTCTACGGACCGTGGCGACCGTGCCCACGGGCTGTGACGTCTCCGTGTCGTCCGGCGTGGACGGCGTGGACGGTGCGGACGGTGCGGACGACCTGGGAGTGGGCGATCACGGTGATCCGTGCCGAGGGGTGCGGACGCGGTACGGACTCGGTGCGAACGAGGACAGTGTTGGGCCAGGGAGGGGAATTCCGCCGCGTGCGGTCGTCCGAGGGGGAGTTGGGCGCTGCCGTCGCGCGGGCGCAGCAGGGGGACGAGGCCGCCTTCGCGGTCGCGTACCGGATCGTGCAGCCCGGACTGCTCGGGTATCTGCGCGGACTGGTCGGCGCCGAGGCGGAGGACGTGGCGTCCGACGCGTGGCTGGAGATCGCCCGGGATCTCGGGCGGTTCCGCGGCGACGCGGCGGGGTTCCGCGGCTGGACCGCGACCATCGCCCGGCACCGGGCGCTCGACCACCTGCGGCGGCAGAAGGTGCGGCCACGGGCGTCCGAGGTCGAACAGGACCTGCTCGACCTGCCGGCCGCGCACAGCACGGACGGCCAGGTGCTGGAGTCCCTCGGGACGCAGTACGCCCTGGAACTGCTCTCGACCCTGCCGCGCGACCAGGCCGAGGCCGTGCTGCTGCGGGTCGTCGTCGGCCTCGACGGCCCCGCGGCCGCGCGCGTCCTCGGCAAGCGCCCCGGCGCGGTACGCACCGCCGCGCACCGGGGCCTGAAACGTCTGGCCCGCCGGCTCGGTGCCGAGGGTGTGACGGATGACGGCCCCCGGGCGCTGGGAGGGTCGGAGTGAACGACAGGCGGTCCCTGGGCGGCGAGGACGGATGCGGCATGGGTGAACGAGAGGGCGGCGATACCCGCCCGGAGCCGGCGGCCCCGGGTTCCCCCGGGGACCGGCCCGACCTCGGTGCGGCTCTCGCCGCCGCCCTGCGGGACGGAGCGGTGGACCCGGAGGCCGAGGAGCGGGCTCTCGCCGCGTTCCGGGAGGTACGGGCCGGGGGAGCGCTCGACGGAGCGCGCACCCGGCGGCAGGACGACTGGCGGCCGGCGGACGGGCGGCGGCGCGGTCGGCCCCTGCGCGAGGTGCTGATCGCACTGGCCGCGAGCGTGACGCTGGGCGGGGTGGCGGTCGCGGCCATCGGTTCGGCCGTGGGGGCGCGCGACGACGGGGACGGGCGGGACGGGCTCCGGCCGTCGAGCAGCGCCCCGACCGCCACCGCCACCGCCACCGCGGACGACGCCGACCCCGGACTGCCCGGTCCGTCCGGCCCGTTCGCCTCGCCCGGTCCGTCCGGTCCGTCCGGCCGGTCCTCCGCCGCTCAGGACCTCCTGGCCCACTGCCGCGCGTACGACTCGGTGCAGAGGCAGGGCAAGGCGCTCGACTCGGCGGCCTGGCAGCGGCTTGTCCGGGCCGCGGGCGGCCAGGACGACGTCGAGGCGTACTGCGCGGCGCAGTCGACCGGGTCCGAGGAGAAGAAGGAGAACAAGGAGAAGAAGGAGAACAAGGAGAACAAGGAGAAGAAGGAGAACAAGGAGAAGAAGGAGAAGAAGGAGAAGGCTGACAGGAAGTCCGACGAGGCCGATCCGGGCAAACCGGCCAAGACGCCGAAGACCCCTGGCAAGGACGCGAAGAGCACGAAAGAAGCCAAGAACACCAAGGCCGAGAAGAGCAAGGCGAACAAGGACAGCAAGGACAGCAAGAACAATGAGAAGGACGACGGCGGTTGATGTCGGGGAGCGCGCCCGCGTGCTGCCGATGGCAACGACCGGGGCCGCCACCCCCCACAGGAGAGGCCCCGGCCGTCGCGCGGCACGGACCGCGCGGCGGTCCGTACTTTCCTCAGCGTCGACGGTGCGTTTTGTGTCACACCCCGTCCGGCAACGAGTTAGTTGCAAGTTGTACGGGCGTGGACGTGCCCCGGATTCAAGCCGTAACGTGCATTTCGCGCCGGATGCGGAGCAGGACCGCAGCCATCCGGCGACAGACCACGACGGAGAGGGCCCGGCCCGCGAGAGCGGCGCCGGCCGGGCGCAATAAGGGGCGCGGTGCTGGGGGACGACGCGGAGCTGACCGCCGCGGTGCTTGCCGCACAGTACGGGGACGAGACCGCGTTCCGGACTGTGTACCGAGCCGTGCACCCACGGCTCCTGGGATACGTACGGACGCTGGTCGGCGACGTGGACGCCGAGGACGTGACGTCCGAGGCATGGCTGCAGATCGCCCGGGACCTGGAGCGGTTCAGCGGTGACGCCGACCGGTTCCGCGGCTGGGCGGCCCGGATAGCCCGCAACCGCGCGCTCGACCACATACGCATGCGGGGCCGGCGCCCCGCGACCGTCGGCGACGAGACCGAACTCACCGGCAGGGCGGCCGAGTCCGACACCGCCGGTGAGGCCATCGAGGCCCTCGCCACGGACCGCACCCTCTCCCTCATCGCCAGGCTGCCGCAGGACCAGGCGGAAGCCGTCGTGCTGCGCGTCGTGGTCGGCCTCGACGCGAAGACCGCGGCCGAGACGCTGGGCAAACGGCCGGGCGCCGTCCGCACGGCGGCGCACCGCGGTCTCAAACGCCTCGCGGAACTGCTCGGCACGGAGCCCGGGACAGCGGACGTGGGTTCCGGGAACGGGGCCGTGGCTCCCGGCGCGGCGGCGGATGCGGAATCGGCGGGTTCCCTGAGTTCGGTTCCTCCGCAGAGGCCCCCGCGCACCGAGCCGCGTACCCGCGCGGTGACGTCCGCCGGTGTGACGCATACGCCGTCGCGGACGCAGAAAGACATGTGATGGCCGACGAACGCTGTGTTACCCCGGGGGACGGCTCCCGGGCCTCCGGCCGGTGGCTGGACCGCGACGCGGCGGACCGTCTGCTGCGCGGGGAGCCGCTCGACACCGCCGACGGCGAGGTCCGCGACCAGGCCGACCGGCTCGCCGAGGCGCTCGGAGCGTTGGGCGCGAGCGCCGTCGGCACCGCACCGACCAGCACCGAACTTCCCGGAGAGGCCGCCGCGTTGGCTGCCTTCCGCAGTGCGCGCGCCGACCGCGACGGTGCGGAGGCGAGCCTCCGCCCGTCCGCCCGTACGCACTCCGCGGCCCCCTCCTCGTCGCCGGGCACCTCCCTGGACGCGGGCCTCGTCCACCTCGGCCGCGCCGCCGCGGAGCGCCGTACGCCCTTCCCCCGCTGGATCCGCCCGGTGCGCCACGGGCTCGCCGCCGTGCTGGCCGCCGGGATGCTCGGCGGGATCGCCCTGGCCGCGACCACCGGTGTACCGGCCTTCGGCGGCGGGGACGAACCGGAACCCGGCGCCTCCGCGACGGTCACCGCCGCTCCGGACCGCCCGCTCCGGACGCCGTCCCCCGACAGGCCCCCCGGAAGCCTCGACAGGCCGCGGCCCGGAAGCAGCACCGGCGCCCCGGCCGGTGCAGGCTCCGTCCCGCGGGGCGAGGCGGGCGGGGACACGGGTACGGGTCCGGGCGCACGGCCCGGCTCCGACGGCGAGGGGCGCGGGAACCGCCCGGCGCAGCGGTGGACGGGGCTGGCCTCGGCCTGCCGCGACCACCGCGAAGGCAAGGACCTCGACCCGGGGCGCAGACGCACCCTGGAGGACGCGGCGCACGGCGCCGGGCAGGTGCGGAAGTACTGCGAGGGCGTCCTCGGGAACCGGGACCGCCGCGGCGACGCGGACCAAGGCGGCAACGGCAAGAGCGGCGGCGGCAAGAGCGGCAACGGCAAAAGCGGCGACGGCAAAAGCGGCGACGGCAAGAGCGGTGACAGCCAAGGCCACAACGGCAAGAGCGGCGAGGGCAGGAGTGGTGACGAAGGCGGCGGTCGCGACGGCCGCAGCGGTGGCCATCACGGTGACGGCCAGGACCGCGACGGCGGAGCCGGGGACGGCAGGGGCGGGGACGGCGGCGGTCGTGGCCACACCGGGCCGGGCGCCTTCCAGGGTGACGAGAGCGCGGCCGGCCGCGGCAACGCCGACCCCTCGGCGTCCTCGTCTCACGTCTGACCTGCTGGTTCGTTCCCCTTACACGTTTCCATCGCCCCGGTGTGACATTTTCGGCCGCCCCGGCGCAGTAGTAGGTGAGCCGACTGGTCATCGGCTGCCGCACTGAGCCGGGGTTCCCCCCGTACCCACGGCTCGGTGCACACAGGCGCGGGCGGGACTCGTTCCCCCGGTCCCGCCCGCGCCCTCCCACTCTCCGCGCCGTCGGGTCCTCACCAGTAGATGACGACCTTGTCGCCGTTCCTCACCTGCGAGAACAGTGCGGCGATCTTCGTCTCGTCCCGTACGTTCACGCAGCCGTGCGAACCGCCGTAGTAACCCGTCGCCGCGAAGTTCTCGGAGTAGTGGACCGCCTGGCCGCCGCTGAAGAACATCGCGTACGGCATGGGCGAGTCGTAGATCGTCGACACGTGGTGGCGCGACTTGAAGTAGACGGTGAAGACGCCTTCGCGGGTGGGCGTGTACTGCGAGCCGAAGCGCACCTCCGTCGTGGAGAGCGTACGGCCGTCGATCATCCAGCGCAGGGTGCGGCTGGTCTTGCTGATGCACAGCACCCGGCCCGTCATGCAGCGTGGGTCCGGTGCCGCGGCCGGCTGGCCGCCCGACGCGTACAGGTCCCACTTGCCCGGCTCGTGCGTCATCCCCAGCAGCCGCTGCCAGGTCACCGAGTCCGTCGTCCCGGTCATCGGCAGGCCCCGCTTGCGCTGGAAGCCCCGTACCGCTTCGGCCGTCGCGGTGTCGTACGTGCCCGTCGGCCCCTCGTAGAGCCACAGGACCTCGCGCAGCCGGGCCTGCAACTCCCGTACCTCCCCGCCCCGGTCGCCCGGCGACCAGAGGACCTTCGGCGCGGGCTGTCCGGCGGGGACCCGGGGCTTCGCGTCGTCGGCGGAGCGGTCGGCCGGTACCGGCGCACCGGCCGTCGGCCCGCCCGGCGCCGGTGTGCCCGTCACCGGCTTGCCCGTCTTCGGGTCGACGGTCTGGACGGTGCATCCGCTCACCGCTGCGAGCACGGCCGCCGCCGTGACCGTCACCGCCGCCGCGGCGACCGGACCCCGCCTGCCCGTTGTACGCATCCGAACCCCTCGCTGCTCACCGGACCGGATCCCGCTGTGCGGTCGACGACATCGACAATGCGCTCTGGTGCCACCTGAGATGGTGCCCCGCGTGCCCGATCCGGAACTAGGGGGCGTCGTGTCGTACCCGGGTGCGACACTGCCTCTCATGCTTGGTGTGACCGATCTCCCCACCTATCTCGTGGGACTTGTGCTGATTGTGCTGCTGCCGGGACCGAACTCGCTCTACGTGCTGTCCGTGGCCGCGCGGCGAGGGGTCCGCAACGGCTATCGGGCCGCCGCCGGCGTCTGGTGCGGCGACGCCGTGCTGATGACGCTCTCGGCCGCCGGTGTCGCGTCGTTGCTGCAGGCCAACGCGCTGCTGTTCTCGATCGTGAAGTACGCGGGCGCCGGATATCTGAGCTGGCTGGCGTTCGGGATGCTGCGGGCCGCGTGGGCGATGTGGCGGACGCGGCAGGAGCGGAGGGGAGCCGAGGAGGCCGCCCCGCCGGTCACCGAGGAGCGGCCCTACCGACGGGCGCTCGTCATCAGCCTGTTCAACCCCAAGGCGATCCTGTTCTTCGTGGCCTTCTTCGTTCAGTTCGTGGACGCGGCGTACGCGTATCCGGCCGTCTCCTTCGTCGTGCTGGGCGCCTTCGCCCAGCTGGCGAGCTTCCTCTACCTCAGCGCGCTGATATTCGGCGGGACGAGGCTCGCGGCGGCCTTCCGGCAGCGCAGGCGGCTCTCCGCGGGAGCGACCTCCGCCGCCGGGGCGCTCTTCCTGGGCTTCGCCGTCAAGCTGTCCCTGGCCAGTTCCGTCTAGGAAGGGCGGGAAGGGCGGGAGAGACGGGAAGGGTAGGAGGGACGGGAGGGGCGGGACTCCGGGGCGAGGCCCACGAGCGCCGCGTACTCCTCCAGTCCCCGTGCCGGCCCTCGTGCCGGCTCCCGTACCGGCCCCTGTGCCGACTCGCCCGCCCAGCCCACGTGGCCGTCGGGGCGGATCAGGAACACGCCGGTCCCGTACGCCTCGTACGCGGGGACGCGGACCGTGCGGACGCCGGGGAGGCCCGGCACGCCGGCGTCCGTGCCGACCGTGAGCAGCGTCCAGTGCGGGCCCCGGAAGGCGTCGAAGAGGCGGACGCCGCCCCGGATGCCGTCCGGTGCGCGGTCGCCCGCGTGCAGGGCGTCCTCGGGCAGATCCGCGCGGGTCTCGACCGCGAGCGCCGAGCCCCTGTATCCGAGGCCGAGCTGCTGGGTGGCCGCGCCGCGCCGGACCTGGCCGCGGTGGACGCCGGTGGACAGGCCCAGCATCTGCGCGGCGACGGGACGCCGCTCCTCCTCGTACGAGTCGAGGAGGGCGGCCGGGGCGCCGCGGCGCAGTACGGCCGCGAGTTTCCAGCCCAGGTTGTAGGCGTCCTGGACGCTGGTGTTGAGGCCCTGGCCGCCCGCGGGCGAGTGGACGTGCGCCGCGTCGCCCGCCAGGAGGACCCGGCCCTGCCGGAAGCGGTCCGCCAGCGCGGCGCGCGGCCGGAATACGGAGGCCCAGCGGACCTCGGTCACGTCGTCCGGGGAGAGGTGCGTCCGGGTGGCGACCAGGGTGCGGATGCCGTCGGGGGAAAGGTCGGGCCCGGCGGAGGCGTCCGCGAAGCCCGCCATCAGCTGGAAGTCCTCGGTGTGCGGCAGGGGGCAGAGGGCCAGGATGTCTTCCTTGCCGTCGACGGGCGGGAAGAAGTGCCAGTTGTCGCGGTCGAGCCCGGTGACACGCACGTCCGCGACGAGGGCGGGCGCCGGGTCGACCGTCTCGCCCGTCATGCCGACACCGAGTGCGCGGCGCACGGCCGAGCGGCCGCCGTCCGCGGCGACGGCGTAACGGGCGCGCACGGGGGCGCCGGAGGCGAAGCCCGCCGTCACGCCGTCGGTGTCCTGGACCAGGCCCGCCAGTTCCCGGCCGAAGGCGATGCTCCCGCCCAGCTCCTCCAGGCGTGCGCGCAGGATCTCCTGGGTGCGCCACTGCGGCACCATCCAGGCGTCGCCCGCGTACGGCTCGGCCTCCGTCGGCTCCGTCTCGTCGGACATCCGGTGCTCGCCCTGCCGCCGTCCGTCCCGCCAGATCATCCCGACGGGGTACCTGCCGCCCCCCGCCCGGATCGCGTCCAGCACGCCGAGGTCGTCGAAGACCTCCAGGGTGCGGGGCTGGATCCCCTTGCCCCGCGAGCCGGGGAAGAGGGCGGCGGCCTGCTCCACGACGAGCGCGCGCACGCCGTGCCGGGCGAGGTCGAGCGCGAGTGCGAGGCCGGTGGGCCCGGCACCGACGACCAGGACGTCGGTGGACTCGGTGGACTCGGTGGATTTGGTGGGCACGACAGATTCGGCGGACATGTCCTTAACGCTGTTAAGTTCCATGGGGTGAGGGTCTCCTTAACGATGTTAAGTTGTCAAGGGGAAGCCGCCGGATAGGGTGCGACCGTGGCTGTGGGGAAGATCGACCGAGCGCTGGTGGCCGACACGGCGCTGCGTCTGCTGAACGACGTCGGCCTCGACGGGCTGAGCCTGCGCGCCATCGCCAAGGAGCTGGACGTCAAGGCGCCCGCGCTCTACTGGCACTTCAAGGACAAGCAGGCACTGCTGGACGAGATGGCGACGGAGATGTTCCGGCGGATGGTCGCCGGTACGCGGATCCCGCCCGGTGCGCGGTGGCGCGAGCGGCTCCTCGTCACGAGCCGCGGCCTGCGCACGGCGTTGCTCGGCTACCGGGACGGGGCCAAGGTCTTCAGCGGCTCCCGGTTCACCGAGACCGTGCACGCGGTGCAGATGGAGGAGAACCTTCGCGCCTTCGTGGACGCGGGGTTCACGCTTCGCCAGGCGGTACGCGCCACCAACACCGCGTACCTGTTCACGCTGGGCTTCGTCACGGAGGAGCAGGGCGTCCACCCCCTGCCGGGGGAGCGCCGCGAGGGGTACGACATGGCGGCCCGCGCCGAACTGCTGGCCGGCTTCCCCCTGTCGGCGGCGGCGGGTGAGGTGATCTTCGAAGGCTACGACGAGGCATTCGAGGAAGGGCTGGCGCTACTGCTGAAGGGGATCGAGGCGGAAAGTGGAATCAACTGACCGCCCCGGACCGGTGGGCGGGCTGTCCGCCGGACCGGAACCGGACGGAACCGCAGCGCCCGAGGACCCGTCCACGCCGCCGCAGACCGCCCCGGCCGCGAGCGGGCCGGGGATCGCGCCGCCGGTCGGCCCGCTCGGCGATTTCGTCGTCGACCCCGCCGCCCGGGCCGAGCTGGCCCGCCGGACGGCCGAGATCGCGGAGCTCCTCGACGAGGCCGGTGACGCGCTCGGCGGGATCCTCGCAGAAATGCAGCGAGAGGCGCGGCGAGAAGTGCAGCGAGAGGCGCGGCGAAAGGCGTAGCGCGAGCCTCAGCGCGGGCGCGACAGCGCCGAGCGCAGCCGCGGGGCCGACCGGTCCTCCACGTAGCGGTTCAGCAGCCACGCCAGGACCAGCATCGTCGCGACCGTCAGCGGCATCGTCGCGTACGACGGGATGCCCAGGCTCTGGTGGTAGGCGCGGATGGCGACCCAGCCCAGGTGCTCGTGGACCAGGTAGAAGGGGTACGTCAGCGCCCCGGCCACCGTCAGCCACGGCCAGTTCGCCCGGTTCAGCCAGCCCAGGGCGATCGCGGCGACCGCCACGAAGCCGAGGGTGACGACCAGGATGATCCCGGTGGAGGTCCGGTACGAGAAGTGCGCCGGATCGGGCGCGTGCCACAGCTCCGCCACCGCGTAGTGCTGGCCGATCAGCCAGCTCACCCCCACGATGCCCCAGGCGTACGCGTCACGCCGGTCGCGGTGGACGAGGTACAGGCCGATGCCGCCGACGAAGAACGGCGCGTACTCGGGCATCAGGACCAGGTCCAGCAGCGGTTCCCGCGCGGCCTGCGCGATCGCCGCGGCGAGCGTCCAGCCGGCGCAGAACAGGATCACGCGCTGCCGGGTCGCCCCCGGCAGGACGACGCACAGCGCGAACAGCGCGTAGAAGCGGATCTCCGCCCAGAGCGTCCAGCAGACCCCGAGCACCCGGTCGGCGCCCAGCGGCTGCTGCATGAGGGTGAGGTTCACCAGCGCGTCGCTCGGCGAGACGGCCTCGTACGCGACCACCGGCAGCGCGAACACGGCCGTGACGAGGACGACCGCCGCCCAGTACGACGGCAGCAGCCGGGAGGCCCGCGAGGCGAAGAACGAGCGCAGGCTCCGTCCCCAGCCGCTCATGCAGATCACGAAGCCGCTGATCACGAAGAAGACCTGCACGCCCAGGCAGCCGTACGCGAACCACGTGTGCAGCGTGGGGAACTGGAGCTGCGGCGAGGTGCCCCAGGCCTGGCCCACCTCGCCGTCCCGGCCGCCGTAGTGGTACGCGGCGACCATCAGCGCGGCGATCAGCCGGAGCCCGTCGAGCGCGCGCAGCCGCGGCACGCGCTTCTCCGGAACTATCCGGGACGGTACGGACGCCGCGGGCACGGCAGCGGTGCGGTCGCCCGCCTCGGCCCCGGGAGAGGACGCCGAAACGGGCGACGGGTTCATGGTGCTCATCCCAGCGTGGCCCTCTTCAGGGATCGGGCGCGCTTGGCCACACGGCGTACGGTCGCGTTGCGCGGAATGAAGGCGAGCTGGGCGGGCACCGCGCCGGGCAGCCCCAGCGCGGTGAGGCGCCGCCGCTTGAAGTAGCGCCAGGTGTGCGTGTCCAGGTGCCGCGCCAGGTACCGCTCGGCGTCCGGCCGCGTGCTCGGGTAGATCTTCGGCTGCATGGCGTAGCTCACGGCCCGCACCAGCTCACCCAGTTCGTCCGCCGCCAGGCCCGTGCGCTGCCCGGTGACCGCCGCGTGGTCCGTCAGCTCCGGCAGCAGGGCGTCCACGATGGTGACCGGGATCCGGTTGCTGTTCTCGTACGGGGTGAGGCGGTCGAGGAGCGGTCCGGTGCCGATGCGGGCGACGGGGAGGCCGTACAGCGCGGAGGCGGTGAGCAGCGCGGTGGAGAAGCAGCCGACGACCAGCGCGGGACGCATCCGCTGGTACAGCACCTCGGCGAGGACCGGCGTGTCGAGCACCGTGAGGTCGGCGCCGATCCGCTCGGCCTCCTTCTCCAGGGCGCGCGACCAGCGGGCCGGCGCGCTGGGATGCGGCTTGAACACCACGCGCTCGTGGCCGAGTGCGACGGCGCCCCTGAGCATCCGTACGTGCAGGTCCTCCTCCTCCTCGGCGGTGAGGATGCCGAGGGCGGAGAGGTACTGGCCGAGCAGCAGGGCCGGCGCGTCGACGGCGGGCAGTTCGTCGCCGGTCTTCACGAGTTCGGCGAGGACCCCGGTGAAGGCGGCGGTCGGCACGATCTCCGGCCCGACACCGAACTCCGTGAGCAGCTGGGGCGTGAGGCCCGGCACCAGGTCCAGGTGGAGGAGGCGGTCGATACGGGTGCCGACCAGCGGGTCGATCTTGCTGCGGGTCGGGCCGTAGCTCATCAGGCCGTCCGCGTAGACGGTGACGGGGGCGCCGGTGAAGATCTGGGTGACGCTGAGCGCGGGGTTCACCTGGATCGACTCGACGGTCAGTTCCACGTCGTCGTCGCCGAGCCCCCAGGCGAGCCGCAGGTGCCGCTCCCACAGCGGTACGTCGTCGGACCGCGGGGCCCAGCCGCCGGGGTGGAACGGGAAGATGGTCTCGTTCCACGAGATCACGTCGTCGAACCGGCCGCGCAGCTGCGCGAACCCCGGCATCTCGTCGACGCCGGGTGTCGTCTCGGGCGTCGCCGAGTTGTTGGAGACGAGCAGGATGCGGCGGTCCGCGGGGCGGAAGCACCCGGAGTCGACGGCGGCGGCGAGCGTCGCCGTGCCGTACAGCGTCGACGCCATGAAGATCTGGGTGGTCACGCGGACACCCCCGCGGCGGCCGGACGGCGGCGCAGCCGACGCAGCCGCGTCGCGCGCAGCATGTCCATGGAGTCGAGTGCGTCGTCGAGGACGTCCTGCGGCATGCGCCGCAGGGCGACCGCACTCATCGACTTCAGTTTCCGTGCCACGGCCGGCTCGAACCTTTCGACGGATCCCAGGTGATGGGAAATAATCGCACAGTAGGTACGGACGGCTTTCGGCAGGAGTTTGTCCGCCTCCCGGTCCTGGGCCGTCTCGCTTATCACCTGGTCGAATGCGCGAATGAAATCCAGCTGCCGTACGTCACCGATCTGGGTCAGCGAGGAGGCGACACCGCGCCGGTAGAACACGCCGAGCAGCCCCACCGTGGCGAACGACTCCGCCTCCCGGTGCAGCTTCCAGATCCACGGCCGGTCCTCCGCCGTGCGCAGCCCGTCGGTGAAGTGCAGCAGGCCCCGGTCGGCCAGCCGGCGGTGGTAGATGCCGGCCCACGCGTACGCGTAGTCGACGGAGGTGGAGCGGTCGGCGGGCAGGATCGCCTCGCGCGGATCCAGTACGACACCGCGCCTGCCGTACGGCACGCGGTGGATGCTGCGGGCCCGCGCGGTGCACTGGACGTGGTCCGTGCGGACGAAGTCGCAGCCCAGGTTCTCGATGGTGGCGAGCAGTTGCTCGTAGTAACCGGGGGCGAGCCAGTCGTCCCCGTCCAGGAACGTGAGGTACTCGCCGCGCGCCGCGTCGATGCCCGTGTTGCGCGCGGTGGCCAGTCCTCCGTTCTGCTCGTGTCGGACATGCACCGCGCCCGGGAGCTCGCGCTCCGCGCGCGCGAGGATGTCCGGTGTCTCGTCGCGGGAGCAGTCGTCGACGAGGATGAACTCGAAGTCGTCGCGTGCGTTCGCACGCAGACTCTTCAAGGTGTCGGGCGCATATTGCTGCACGTTGTAGAACGGCACGATGACGGAGAGCTTGACCACCCACGTGACGTTAGGCGGCGGCCCGGCATTCGTCTTGACCGTTGGTGGGATACCAGGTGAACGACGCGTGGCGGAATGGTGAACCAGGCTTTATAGGGCGCGGATCGGGGGCCGGGTCGCCATTCGGCGATGTGCTGTTAACCCTTTGTTGTATTCCGGTTGGGCCGGTGATCGGAATCGCTTCCTAGCGTCTCCGGTGTGCCAGCAAGTACCACGAAGCCCCTGCGAGCAGCCGTACTCGCCGATTCCGACACCCGGTGGAAATGGGGCGCGCTCACCGCGAACCGTATCGCACCGGCCGATTCGGACATCAGGCTCGACGGCTACCTCCTGAGGGGCCGTGCGACCCCCACCGCCCGTCAGCTCGAAGAGGTCGGCGTCCGCGCGGACTCCCTGCGGGAGGTCACCGCCGCGGAGTTCCTGCGGGAGATGGCCCGCGAGGACGCCGCGTACGACGTCCTCGTGCTGTCCCTCGTCGGCGGCGGCGTCCAGGCGATGCTGCACGGGCTCTCCCACCAGTGGCGGGAGCGCGCGGCGACGGGGAGCACGCGGCGGCCCGTGGTCGTCACCGGCTATGTCGGCGTCGTCTACGAGAAGCTCGCCGACGGGCTGCTGCTGCGGCACGGCGCGGACCTCGTCCTCGCCAACTCCCGCCAGGACGCGGAGCGTTTCCGCGCCGTGTACGAGGGGGTGGGCGCCGACGCCTCCTCGGTGACCGAGGTCGCGCTGCCGTTCCTCGGCGGCGCCCCGTACGAGAAGCACGACCCGTACACGGTCGTCTTCGCCGCGCAGCCCTCCGTGCCGGAGAGCCGCAAGGACCGTACGTACCTGCTGAACCGGCTGGTCCGGCACGCCCGGCTGCACCCGGACCGCGAGGTCCTGCTGAAGCTGCGGTCCAAGCCGGGCGAGCACACCACGCACATCGAGGAGCAGCCCTACCAGCGCCTCGCGGAGCGGGTCCCGGGCGGCCTGCCCGCCAACCTCCGCCTCGTGTACGGGCACATGGGCGAGGTCCTCGACCGTACGGACCTGCTGGTCACCGTCAGCTCGACGGCGGCCCTGGAGTCCCTGCACCGCCGGATCCCCACCGTGGTCCTCACCGACCTCGGGGTGCGCGAGTCGCTCGGCAACCACCACTTCGTCGGCTCCGGGTGCCTGGCCTCCTGGGACCAGCTCGACGACGGGCACGTCCCGTCGCCCGACGAGCGCTGGGTCGCCCGGCAGGGCGTGGGCGCCGACGGCTCGTACGAGAACGCCTTCGACGCGGCCCGCGAACGCATCGCCGGGCTGCTCGCGGGCGGACCGCTGCCCGCCCTCGCCCCCTACTACACGCCCGTCACCGCGCCCGGCTACCTGCCCGGCATCCTCGCCCGCCACCACCTCGCGCCGGACGGCAGCCCGCTGCCGGGCGCGCCCGACGCCGACCGGGAGCCGGGGCCCGTGCGGCAGATCGTGCGGCGGGCCGCGCGCGGTGCCTACCGGCACGGGGTGCAGCGGGTGGCCCCGGTCATCCGGCGGATGGGGGAGCTGTGAGCTTCCCCTCGCCGGGGACCCGGCGACCCACCGCCGCCCTGCGCCCGCGGATCCGTCGTGGCTGGTCGCGCAGTTCCCCGCGCCCCTTTCGGGGCGCCATACGGCAGCCCTTCATCAAGGAGTACAGCGAATGACCAACTCGGAAGCGGGGCGGCTCGCGGCCGTGCCGCGTGTGCTCGCGGTGATTCCCGCGCGGGGCGGGTCCAAGGGCGTTCCCGCCAAGAACCTGCTCCCCGTCGGCGGCGTGCCGCTGGTCGCCCGCGCGGTGCGCGAGTGCCGGGCGGCCCGGCTCGTCACGGACGTCGTGGTCTCCACCGACGACCAGGCGATCGCCGCCGCGGCCCGCGAGGCCGGCGCCGAGGTCGTGCTGCGGCCCGCCGCCATCGCCGGTGACACGGCGACCTCCGAGGCGGCCGTCCTGCACGCCATGGACGCCCACGAGACGCTGCACGGCTCCGCCGTGGACGCCGTGCTCCTCGTGCAGTGCACCAGCCCGTTCATCGTCCGCGAGGACATAGACGCGGTGGCGGGCGCGGTCGTGCGGAACGGCGCGGACACCGCACTGACGGTGGCCCCCTTCCACGGGTTCATCTGGCGGGACGAGGACGAGGCGTTCGCCGCGGCGGACGGCGGCCACGCCGCCCCCGCGCCCTCCGCCGCCGCCGGCGGTTACGGCGTCAACCACGACAAGTCCTTCCGGCCGCGCCGCCAGGACCGGCCCCAGGACCTGCTGGAGACCGGCGCCGCGTACTGCATGGACGCGGCCGGCCTGCGCGAGCACAAGCACCGCTTCTTCGGGCGGACCGAGCTCGTGCGGACCGACCCCGCGCGGGTCCTGGAGATCGACGACCCGCACGACCTCGCCCGCGCCCGGGCCCTCGCGCCGCTCTTCGACGCGAACCGGCCCGGCGCCCTCCCGACCGCCGAGGACATCGACGCGGTCGTCCTCGACTTCGACGGCACCCAGACCGACGACAGGGTGCTGATCGACTCCGACGGAAAGGAGTTCGTCTCCGTGCACCGCGGGGACGGACTCGGCATCGCGGCCCTCCGCAGGAGCGGCCTGACGATGCTGATCCTCTCCACGGAGCAGAACCCGGTCGTCGCCGCCCGCGCACGGAAGCTCAAGATCCCCGTGCTGCACGGCATCGACCGGAAAGACCTCGCGCTGAAGCAGTGGTGCGAGGAACAGGGCATCGCGCCCGAGCGCGTGCTCTACGTCGGCAACGACGTCAACGACCTCCCGTGCTTCGCCCTCGTGGGCTGGCCCGTGGCGGTCGCGAGCGCCCACGACGTCGTACGCGGCGCCGCACGCGCGGTCACCACCGTCCCCGGCGGCGACGGCGCGATCCGAGAGATCGCCAGCTGGATCCTCGGCCCTTCTCTCGACTCCCTCGACAAGTAAGGAACTTCTCCACCATGAGCACCAACTCCCGCCTGCGCAAGTTCGGTTCCAAGACCGCCGGCCCCGGCCACCCCGTCTACGTCGTCGGCGAGATCGGCATCAACCACAACGGTGAGCTGGAGAACGCCTTCAAGCTGATCGACGCGGCCGCCGAGGCCGGCTGCGACGCCGTGAAGTTCCAGAAGCGCACCCCGGAGATCTGCACCCCGCGCGACCAGTGGGACATCGAGCGCGACACCCCCTGGGGCCGCATGACCTACATCGACTACCGCCACCGCGTGGAGTTCGGCGAGGACGAGTACCGCCAGATCGACGAGTACGCCAAGTCGAAGAACATCGACTGGTTCGCCTCCCCGTGGGACACCGAGGCCGTCGCCTTCCTGGAGAAGTTCGACGTCCCGGCCCACAAGGTCGCCTCCGCCTCCCTCACCGACGACGAGCTGCTGCGCGCCCTGCGCGCCACCGGCCGCACGGTCATCCTCTCCACCGGCATGTCGACGCCGAAGCAGATCCGCCACGCGGTCGAGGTCCTCGGCAGCGACAACATCCTGATGTGCCACGCCACCTCGACGTACCCGGCGCAGGCCGAGGAGCTCAACCTCCGCGTCATCAACACCCTCCAGGCCGAGTACCCGAACGTCCCGATCGGCTACTCCGGCCACGAGACCGGCCTGCAGACCACGCTCGCCGCGGTCGCCCTCGGCGCCACCTTCGTCGAGCGCCACATCACCCTGGACCGCGCGATGTGGGGCTCCGACCAGGCCGCCTCCGTCGAGCCGCAGGGCCTGACCCGTCTGGTGCGCGACATCCGCACCATCGAGGCGTCCCTCGGCGACGGCGTCAAGAAGGTCTACGAGTCCGAGCTGGGCCCGATGAAGAAGCTGCGCCGCGTCCCGGGCGTCGTCGCCGAGTCCGAGATCGCCGCGGCCGCCGGCGAGCCCGTCTCGGTCTGAGCCACTCCCACCCCTCCGGAATCCAGGGAAGCGACGGTCGTACGTCGATGAGTCCCCGCGCCGGGTCCACCGGCCCCCAGTCACCCGCCACGCTGGCTTTCGTGGAGAGCCCGGTGCAGCTCCTGAACGTCCTGGAGTGGGCGCACGCGCACGGCCGGCGGGCAGCCCGCCGGCCGACGGGCGAGACCTCCGGGCCCCCGGGCCCGGAGCCGGGGGCCGGTGGGGCCGGCGAGCCCGCCGGAGTCGGCACGACCGGCCTTTCCGGCACGACCGGCGGGTCCGGTGAAACCGGCGGGCCCGGCGGTTTTGGCGAGTCCGACCGTTCCGGCGCGACCGGTGGGACCGACCGTTCCGGCGCGACCGGTCATGCCGGTGGGACCGGTGGACCCGGTGGGTCCGGCGAAACCGGCGGGACCGGCCGTTCCGGCGGAACCGACGGAACTGGCCGTTCCGGCGCAACCGGCCTGCCCGGCGCGTCCTCCGGGCCGGGCGCCTCCGGCCCCGGGGCCCCGGGGACCGACGGCGGGCTCACCCTCGTCGTCCTGTCCCCCACCGACCCGATGACCCGCGGACAGCTGCGGCGCATGGCCGAGCTGGCCCGCAACGAGGGCTACGACGTGCGCTGGGAGGAGGCGAGGGGCGGCACCTCCGCGCCGTTCCACACGGTCGGCGGGCTCGCCCCGCTGCTGCGCCGGGCACGGCGCATCGTGATGGGCGACCCCTTCTCGCGGTACGTGCAGCTGCTGCTGACCATCACCCGCGCCCGCGACCTCGTCGTCGTGGACGACGGGACCGCGACCATGGAGTTCGTCTCCCAGCTCGCGCGGGGCGAGCGCCTGGTGCGGTGGCACCGGCGCGGCGGGCGCCCCGGGGCCCGGGACCTGGTCTTCGCACCGGTCTCGGCCCGGGCCCGCCGCCGGCTCACCCCCGGAGCGGGCCGGCGGGTGGAGGTCTTCTCCTCCATGCCGATCACCGAGACGCCCGAGGGCGTCGACATCACGGTCAACGACTTCGCCTGGACCCGTGCCCGGTTCGGCCCGCCCCGCATCACGAAGGGCGCCGACCTGGTCGGCACCTCCCTGGTGGAGACGGGCGTCGTGGACCCCGACCGCTATCTGGAAGCGGTGAGGGGCCTGGCCGTCGCCCACGGGGCCACCCGGTACTTCGCGCACCGCAGGGAGGGCTCCGAGAAGCTGCACCGGCTGGCCGTCGAGACCGGTCTGGAGATCGTCCGCCCGGACCTGCCCCTCGAACTGATCGCCCGTCGCGGCCCCATCGGCCGTACGATCCTGAGCTTCCCGTCGACGGTGGTGCACACCCTGCCGCTCGCCCTGGCCGGCACGGAGGTCAGGGTCGCCGTCCTGGACATAGACCCGGCCTGGCTCACCGAGAGCGCCTCCCCCCGGGCCCAGGGCTTCCTGTCGGGGGTCACCGGCACGGCGCGCGACGTCCACCGGCTGTCGGCCGTGAGCGCCGGCTGAGACACGGGACGGGCACCGGCGCGGTTGTGTCCGGCAGTTGAACAGAATCGTTCAGGGGCTTGTATGCGTGGTATGCGTAGACAGCCGGTGGGCTGGGCAGGCGAAGGACCAACCGCCCGGAAAGCCGGGCGAGTGTACCCAACCCAGTCGATACCTATGCGTCGCGCGGTCGGCTTTTCTTCCCGAACGGGTTGAAATTTTGTTGATCGTAGCTCCGTCGGCCGTCGCGTCGCCCTACCCTTCAGAGGGTGAACCAACTGATGTCCCAAGAGTCCGAGGCCGATCCGTCCGGGGAAACGTCGCTTCCCGGCACGCTGTCCGAGGCGCTGCGCGCCGAACTCGTCGCGTTCCGGCGTGACCTCCACATGCACCCGGAGCTGGGCAACCAGGAGTTCCGCACCACCGCGGCGATCAAGGAGAGGCTGGAGCGCGCCGGTCTGCGGCCCCGTGTGCTCGACACGGGGACCGGGCTCATCTGTGACGTCGGCGTACCGGACCCCGCGCTTCCGATGCTGGCCCTGCGCGCGGACATCGACGGGCTGCCCATTCCGGACATGAAGACCGGATGCGCGTACCGGTCGACGGTGCCCGACCGGGCCCACGCCTGCGGACACGACGTGCACACGACCATCGTCCTGGGCGCC
The DNA here is from genome assembly GCF_019710745.1 of Streptomyces beigongshangae. Lineage (GTDB taxonomy): Bacteria > Actinomycetota > Actinomycetes > Streptomycetales > Streptomycetaceae > Streptomyces > Streptomyces beigongshangae. Next base: position 182,485 of record NZ_JAHKJW010000001.1, on the reverse strand, counting down.
GCCCTCGTCCTCGCGGACCTGTACGCCAGGGGCCTCCTCGACCGGGCCGTGCGCCTGATCTTCCAGCCCGCCGAGGAAGTGCTCCCCGGCGGCGCCACCGAGGTCATCAAGTGCGGCGGCCTGGACGGGGTCGGGCGGATCGTCGCCGTCCACTGCGACCCGAGGGTCGACGCCGGGCGCGTCGGCCTGCGGTACGGGCCCATCACCTCCGCCTGCGACCGTGTCGAGGTCCGGCTGGACGGCCCCGGCGGGCACACCGCGCGACCGCACCTCACCACCGATCTCGTCACCGCCGCCGCCCGGGTCGCCGTCGACGTGCCGGCGGTCGTCGCCCGGCGGGTCGACGTCCGCGCCGGACTCTCCCTGACCTGGGGACGCATCGAGTCGGGCCACGCCTGCAACGTGATCCCGCAGCGCGCCGAGCTCTCCGGGACCGTACGGTGCCTGGACCTCGACGCCTGGCGGAACGCACCCGACCTGGTGCACGCCGCCGTCGACGAGGTCGCCGCGCTGCACCGGGCCAAGTCCCAGATCACCTACGTGCGCGGGGTGCCGCCGGTCGTCAACGACCCGGGCGTGACCGACCTGCTGCGGGGGGCGATGACCGCCCGGCTCGGGTCCGACTCCGTCGAGGGCACCGAACAGAGCATGGGCGGGGAGGACTTCTCCTGGTACCTGGAGCACGTGCCCGGCGCCATGGCCCGCCTCGGCGTGCGCCCGCCGGGCGAGCGGACCGTACGGGACCTGCACCAGGGGAACTTCGACGTCGACGAGTCGGCCATCACGGTGGGCGTCGAGCTCTTCACCGCGGCCGCCCTCCTGGACGCGCGGGGCTGACGCACGGAGGCCGGGGCGGCCGGCGGACGGAAGGGGCGCCGAGGGGGCGTCCCTTCCGTCCGCCGCACCCCCTTCGTCCACCCGCGTCACCCGGACGTAACCGGCGGCGGACGTTCGTAACAGGCCGTCGGCACGAATCGGTAACGGCCGTGAGGAACCCCGTTCCCCTCCCCTTCTACGCGCGTTACGGTTCGCCGCAGTCAGCGTCGGCGACGGCGCCGTTGGGGAAGGTAAGGAGTGCTCTCTCATGCGTCGGAATTCTCGGATCGCCCGGAGGACAAGGCTCTCGCAGGCCGTTGCCGCCGCCGCGGTCGTAGTCCTCGCGGCCGCCGGCTGCGGTGAGACCAGCAACGAGTCGTCGGGCGGCGACAGCGACTCCGGCCCGGACTCCGGCTACCAGGGCAAGGGCATCGGTCTCGCCTACGACATCGGCGGCCGGGGCGACCAGTCCTTCAACGACGCCGCCTACTCCGGGTTCGAGAAGGCCCGCAAGGAATTCAAGATCGGCGGCAACGACATCGAGCCGAGCGACGGCGAGGCGGACGCCGACAAGGTGCAGCGTCTGACCCAGATGGCGAAGGCCGGCTACAACCCCATCATCGGCGTCGGCTACATCTACGCCCCCGCGGTGAAGGAGGTCTCCGCCAAGTACCCGGACCTCACCTTCGCCGTCATCGACGACGCCCAGGTCAAGGCGGACAACGTCGCCGACATGGTGTTCGCCGAGGAGCAGGCTTCCTACCTCGCCGGTGTCGCCGCCGCCGAGACCAGCAAGAAGAAGCACGTCGGCTTCATCGGCGGGGTGGACATCCCGCTGATCCACAAGTTCGAGGCGGGCTTCGTCCAGGGCGTCGCGTCGGTGGACCCGAAGATCAAGGTCGAGAAGCGGTACCTCACCGAGAAGCCCGAGGACGGCGGCTTCGCCAACCCGAGCATGGGCAAGGAGGCCGCCGGCGGCCAGATAGAGGCCGGCGCGGACGTGATCTACCACGCGGCGGGCCTGTCCGGCCAGGGCGTCATCCAGGAGGCCGCGGCCGAGAAGGTCTGGGCGATCGGCGTCGACTCGGACCAGTACAAGCAGAAGGCCCTCGCCGCGTCCAGGGACTGGATCCTCGGCTCGGCCCTCAAGGACGTCGGCGGCGCCGTCTACGAGGTCACCAAGTCCGTCGTCGAGGGGAAGCCGCTCTCCGGTGAGCACCGGGGCGACCTGAAGTCGGGCGGCGTGGGCTTCGCCGACTCCAACCCGAAGTACCGGGCCATGACCGATGTCGTCGCGGCCGTCGCCAAGGCCGAGGAGGACATCGTCAGCGGCAAGGTCACGGTCAAGACCGAGTAGGCACCCGAGGCCGCCCGGCCGGCCCGCGGGGGGGCACGGGCGGGCCCGGGTCGGCCGTCGGCCGGCGGGGGCCGGCCGCGCGGTTCCCCGCGCCCCCGGAGGGCGGACGTACCGGCCGGTAGCCCCGGTGGCGGACACCTTCGCAGGTCGTACGCCCCTCGCCTCCCGCAAGGGGCGTACGACGTTCCGTAGTCTGTACGGCATCTGTGGCCACAGCTCGGTAACGGACCGGACAGAAGGGGTTTTCCGTCTGGTCTACGCGCGTTACGCTGCGGCGGAACCAGCGCCTGTACAGGCGCATGCACTAAGGAGTCACGCACCATGCGCCGGGTGTCCCGAATCGCTGTCGCGGGCGTTGCGACCGCTACCCTCACCGCCGCCCTCGCCGCCTGCGGCGGCACCTCCAACGACGCCTCCGACGGTGGTGACGGCAAGGCCAAGGGCCTCGCCATCGCGTACGACGTCGGCGGCAAGGGCGACCAGTCCTTCAACGACGCCGCGACCGCCGGCATGGAGAAGGCCGCCGCGGAGTTCAAGTACGGCTCCAAGGCCGTCGAGCCGACCGACGGCGAGTCGGACGCCGACAAGGTGCAGCGCCTGGAGACGCTGGCCAAGGCGGGCTACAACCCGGTGATCGGCGTCGGCTACGCCTACGCCCCGGCCGTCGCCGAGGCCGCGGACAAGTTCCCGAAGACGACCTTCGGCATCGTCGACGACGAGACGATCGACAAGAAGAACGTCGCCGACATGGTCTTCCACGAGGAGCAGGCATCCTACCTCGCGGGCGTCACGGCGGCCCTGACCACCAAGTCCAGGACCGTCGGCTTCGTCGGCGGCGTGGACATCCCGCTGATCCACAAGTTCGAGGCGGGCTACAAGCAGGGCGTCGCGGACACGGACCCGAAGGTCAAGGTCGTCTCGCAGTTCCTGACCGAGAAGGCCGAGGACGGCGGCTTCGCCAGCCCCGACAAGGGCAAGACCGCCGCCGAGGGCCAGATCGAGGACGGCGCCGACGTGGTCTACCACGCCGCGGGCCTGTCCGGCCAGGGTGTCATCGAGGCCGCCGCCGCCGCGAAGGTGTACGCGATCGGCGTCGACTCCGACCAGTACAACCAGAACGCGCTGAAGGCGTACAAGCAGTACATCCTCACCTCGGCCACCAAGGACGTCGCGGGCGCGGTCTACAACCTCGCCAAGTCGGTCCAGGACGGCAAGCCCGCGACCGGTGTCGTGCGCGCCTCCCTCAAGACGGGCGGCGTGGGCCTCGCGGACTCGAACCCCGTGTTCAAGGACGACACCGAGCTGCAGGAGGCCCTGAAGAAGGCCACCGACGGCATCAACGACGGCAGCATCAAGGTCAAGACCTCGTAGGCGGCGCAGGCGGCCGTTCGTGGTAAGCATGGTCGACCGGGCGCTGTAACGGCGGCGCCGAGGTCGCGCAGACGGGGTGCGGGAAGGATGGTCTTCCCGCGCCCCGTTCGCGCGGAGGATGGTCCGGTTCCGTCCGGGAAGTGGGTGTGTGCCCGGAACGCCCGGCCTCCGCAGTAGTAGTCGAAGCAGGGGCGCTACGCGCGTAGATGGCCCCTTTTCCAAGGAGTGCGCCATCGACGCGTCCAGCAGCCCCCCGCTCGCCGCACGGTCACAGCCACCGTCGACCGTCTCGGTCGAGCTGGCGGGGATCACCAAGCGGTTCCCCGGTGTCGTCGCCAACCACGACATCCACCTGTCCGTCCGCAAGGGCACCGTGCACGCCCTCGTCGGCGAGAACGGCGCCGGCAAGTCGACCCTGATGAAGATCCTCTACGGCATGCAGAAGCCGGACGAGGGCACCATCGCGGTCGACGGCGAGCAGGTGGCCTTCGCCAGCCCCGCCGACGCCATCGCGCGCGGCATCGGCATGGTCCACCAGCACTTCATGCTGGCCGACTACCTCACCGTCCTGGAGAACGTCGTCCTGGGCAGCGAGAAGCTGCACGGCATCGGCGCCGCCGCCCGCGCCAGGATCAAGGAGATCTCCGACCGGTACGGCCTCGGGGTGCGCCCGGACGCCCTCGTCGAGGACCTCGGCGTCGCCGACCGCCAGCGCGTGGAGATCCTCAAGGTCCTCTACCGCGGCGCCCGCATCCTCATCCTGGACGAGCCCACCGCCGTCCTGGTCCCGCAGGAGGTCGACGCGCTCTTCGACAACCTCCGCGAGCTCAAGGCCGAGGGCCTGTCCGTCATCTTCATCTCCCACAAGCTGGGCGAGGTCCTGTCGGTCGCCGACGAGATCACCGTCATCCGCCGCGGCACGACGGTCGGCACGGCCGTCCCCGCGGAGATCACCTCCCGGCAGCTGGCCGAGATGATGGTCGGCAGCGAGCTGCCCACCCCGGAGACCGCCGAGTCGACGGTCACCGACAAGCCCGTCCTCCAGGTCGAGGGCCTGACCGTGTACGCGGCGGGCGGCGCCTCGCTCGGCGAGACCGGAACCGTCGGCGAGGCCCCGGCCGCCGGATCCCTCGCGGGCGACGCGGCCGGCGGCGACGCCAAGCGCGTCCTGGACGACGTCACCTTCACCATCCACGCCGGCGAGGTCATGGGCATCGCCGGCGTCGAGGGCAACGGCCAGACCGAACTGGTCGACGCCCTGATCGGCCTCAGGCACGCCGACTCGGGCACCATCCGCTTCCTCGGCGAGGAGATCACCTCCTGGCCCACCCGCAGGCGCCGCGAGCGGGGCGTCGGCCACATCCCCGAGGACCGCCACCGCCACGGCCTGCTCCTGGAAGCCCCGCTGTGGGAGAACCGCATCCTGGGCCACGTCACCGAGAAGCCCAACTCCAAGGGCTTCTGGCTGGACCCCAAGGGTGCCCAGGACGACACCCGCCGCATCGTCGAGGAGTACGACGTCCGGACGCCCGGCATCGACGTCACCGCGGCCTCCCTGTCCGGCGGCAACCAGCAGAAGCTGATCGTCGGCCGCGAGATGAGCCACAAGCCGCGCTTCCTGATCGCCGCCCACCCCACCCGCGGGGTGGACGTCGGCGCCCAGGCCGCCATCTGGGACCAGATCCGCGAGGCCCGCCGCGAGGGCCTGGCCGTGCTGCTGATCTCCGCCGACCTGGACGAGCTGATCGGCCTCTCCGACACCCTCCGGGTGATCTACGACGGCAGACTGGTCGCGGACGCCGACCCGGCGGCCGTCACCCCGGAGGAGCTCGGCTCGGCCATGACCGGCGCCGCCTCCGGACACCTGGAGCACGTCGAGCACGGGCACGGGTCCGAAGAGCGGACAGAGCGCGCGGAGCGCGGGCCCGCAGCGCCCGCAGCGCACACAGAGGCAGCCCCGGAGGACGAGGCCCGATGAAGAAGTTCGACAAGGAGCGCGTGCTCCTCGCGGTGGCCGGACCGGTCATCGCGCTCGTGGCGGCCGTGGTGCTGACCTCGTTCGTACTGATCGCCTCGGGCAAGAACCCGATCGAGCCGTACACCCTGATGTTCGAGCAGGCCGGGTTCGCCGACGTCCAGGTCCTGATCATCAACCAGGCCGGCGTCTACTACCTCGCCGCCCTCGCGGTCGCCGTCGGCTTCCGCATGAACCTCTTCAACATCGGCGTCGACGGCCAGTACCGCCTCGCCGCCATGATGACCGCGGTCGTCGGCGCGCACGTCTCGCTGCCCGCCGCCCTGCAGATCCCGTTCCTGATGCTGGTGGCCGTGCTCACCGGCGCCTTCTGGGCCGGTATCGCGGGCGTCCTCAAGGTGACCCGCGGAGTGAGCGAGGTCGTCGCGACGATCATGCTCAACGCCATCGCCACCAGCCTCATCGGCTACCTCACCCTCACCGAGGTCTGGGGCCAGCCGCTCGGCAACAACCAGACCACCGGCGTGATGAAGGAGTCCGGCTGGTTCCCCGGCCTCGACATGGGCGACGCGGGCGAGATCTACGGCTTCACCGTGATCGCCGTCCTCGCGGGCGTCCTGTACTGGCTGGTCCTCAACCGCACCCGCTTCGGCTTCGACCTGCGCGCCACCGGCGCCTCCGAGACCGCGGCGGCCGCCTCCGGCGTGGACGCCAAACGCATGGTCCTCACGGCCATGCTGATCTCCGGCGGCGTGGCCGGCCTCGCGGGCCTGCCGATCCTCCTCGGCGACGCCCACACCTACAGCCTGTCCTTCCCGACCGGCCTCGGCTTCACCGGCATCACCATCGCGCTGCTCGGCCGCAACAACCCGGTCGGCATCGCCTTCGCCGCCCTGCTGGTCGCCTTCCTCGACAAGGCATCGCCCGCCCTGGACTACGCCACCCCGGTGGCGTACGACAAGGAGATCGCGGTGATCATGCAGGGTCTCATCGTGATCGCGGTCGTCGTCTCCTACGAGGCCGTACGCGTCTGGGGCCTGCGCCGCCAGCAGCGGCGCGTCGGCGCCGAACTGGCCGCGGCCGCCGCCAACGACAACTCCCAGAAGGAGGTGGCTGCCCGATGAGCACCTCGACCGCCGCCAAGCCGCAGGCGCCGAAGCCCGCCCGGGGCCGCCGCCGTATCTCGCTCCCGGTCCTGCTCCTGGCCATCGCGGGCCTGCTGGTCCTCGTCTCCGTCGTCCGGCTGATCACGGACGCCAACGGCATCACCTCGACCGGCCAGATGTCCACCGCCCTGCGGCTGGCCGTGCCGATCGGCCTCGCCGGTCTCGGCGGACTGTGGGCCGAGCGCGCGGGCGTCGTCAACATCGGCCTCGAAGGCATGATGATCCTCGGCACCTGGTTCGGCGCCTGGGCCGGCTTCCAGTGGGGCCCCTGGACCGGTGTCGCCTTCGGCATCATCGGCGGCGCCCTCGGCGGCCTGCTGCACGCCGTCGTGACCGTCACCTTCAACGTCAACCACATCGTCTCCGGTGTGGCCATCAACATCCTGGCCCTCGGCGCCACCCGCTACCTGTCGACCTTCGCCTTCGAGGGCGAGGACGGTGGCACGTCCAAGCAGTCGCCGCCCGTCGACTCGCTCGGCACCTTCGACATCCCGGGCCTGTCGGACTGGCTCCAGACCCTCAACGGCAAGCACTGGTTCCTGGTCTCCGACCTCGCCGGCCTGATCGGCGGCGTCTTCACCGGCCTGTCCCCGCTCACCGTGGTCGCCGTCGCGCTCGTCCCGGTCACCTGGTGGGTCCTGTGGCGGACCTCCTTCGGCCTGCGCCTGCGCTCCTGCGGCGAGAACCCGGTGGCGGCCGAGTCGCTCGGCGTCAACGTCTACAAGTACAAGTACCTGGCGGTCGTCATCTCCGGCGGTTTCGCGGGCCTCGGCGGCGCCTTCCTCTCCCTGGTGGCCTCCAACATCTACCTGGAGGGCCAGACCGGCGGCCGCGGCTACATCGGCCTCGCCGCGATGATCTTCGGCAACTGGATGCCGGGCGGTCTCGCCCTGGGCGCCGGCCTCTTCGGCTACACCGACAGCCTCAAGCTGCGCGGCGGCGGCACCAACGTGCACGCGCTGCTGCTCCTGCTGGCCCTGCTGCTGGTCATCGGCGCGGCGTACTTCGTGTGGAAGAAGAAGTACGTCCACGCGGCGGTCACCACACTGATCGGCGTGCTGGTCTTCCTCTGGTACACCACCACCAACGAGGTCCCGAACCAGGTCGTCACCGCCACCCCGTACGTCGTCACGCTCCTCGTCCTCGCCCTCTCCGCGCAGCGCCTGCGGATGCCGAAGGCCGACGGCATGCCCTACCGACGGGGGCAGGGAAAGTGACGGCCGCGCAGGCCGGGAACCCGGCCACCCCGGACGTCGACTGGGAGGCGCTGCGCCGGACGGCCCGCGAGGCCATGTCCCGCGCCTACGTCCCGTACTCGAACTACCCGGTCGGCGTCGCGGCCCTGGTCGACGACGGCCGCACGGTCTCCGGGTGCAACGTGGAGAACGCCTCGTACGGGCTCGGCCTGTGCGCGGAGTGCGGCCTGGTCTCGCAGCTCCAGAACACCGGGGGCGGCCGGCTCACGCACTTCACCTGCGTGGACGGCCACGGCGAGATCCTCGTCCCGTGCGGCCGCTGCCGCCAGCTGCTGTACGAGTTCGGCGGCCCCGAGCTGATCCTGGAGACCCCGGCCGGTCTCCTGCCGCTCTCCGAGATGCTGCCGCAGGCCTTCGGGCCCGAGCACCTCACCAGGTAATCCACGGCGGCCCCCGGAGGACTTCCGGGGGCCGCTGCACTACTGAAGGGAAGCCATGACCTCGTTGTCGATGGACGCCATCTCCGTCATCCGCACCAAGCGGGACCGCGGCGAGTTCACTGACGAGCAGATCGACTGGGTCATCGACGCGTACACGCGCGGTGAGGTCGCCGACTACCAGATGGCCGCCCTCAACATGGCGATCCTGCTCAACGGCATGAACCGCCGGGAGATCTCCACCTGGACGGCCGCGATGATCGCCTCCGGCGAGCGCATGGACTTCTCGTCCCTGTCCCGCCCGACGGTCGACAAGCACTCCACGGGCGGCGTCGGCGACAAGATCACACTCCCGCTGGCCCCGCTGGTCGCGGCCTGCGGCGCGGCGGTCCCGCAGCTGTCGGGCCGGGGCCTGGGCCACACCGGCGGCACCCTCGACAAGCTGGAGTCGATCCCCGGCTGGCGTGCCCTGCTCTCGAACGAGGAGATGCTCTCCGTCCTCGACTCGGTCGGCGCGGTGATCTGCGCTGCGGGCGACGGCCTCGCGCCCGCGGACAAGAAGCTCTACGCGCTGCGGGACGTCACCGGCACGGTCGAGGCGATCCCGCTGATCGCCTCCTCCATCATGTCGAAGAAGATCGCGGAGGGCACGGGCTCGCTCGTGCTGGACGTGAAGGTCGGCTCCGGCGCCTTCATGAAGACGATCGAGGACGCCCGCGAACTGGCCGCCACGATGGTCGGCCTGGGCACGGACCACGGGGTGCGGACGGTCGCCCTCCTCACGGACATGTCCACCCCGCTCGGCCTGACCGCGGGCAACGCCCTGGAGGTCCGCGAGTCCGTCGAGGTCCTGGCGGGCGGCGGCCCGGCCGACGTCGTCGAGCTGACCCTCGCGCTGGCCCGCGAGATGCTCGACGCGGCGGGCGTGAAGGACGCCGACCCGGCGAAGGCGCTGGCCGACGGCTCGGCGATGGACGCCTGGCGCCGCATGATCGCGGCCCAGGGCGGCGACCCGGACGCCCCGCTGCCCACGTCGCGGGAACAGCACGTGGTGAAGGCGGCGGCCTCGGGCGTCCTGACCCGCCTGGACGCGTACGACGTCGGCGTCGCCGCCTGGCGCCTGGGCGCGGGCCGCGCCCGCAAGGAGGACCCGGTGCAGGCCGCCGCGGGCGTCGAGCTCCACGCCAAGCCGGGCGACACGGTGACCGAGGGCCAGCCCCTCCTCACCCTCCACACGGACACCCCGGACCGCTTCGCGTACGCCCTGGAGGCGGTGGAGGGCTCGTACGACGTGGCGGTCCCCGGGACGCCCTTCACGACGGCACCGGTGGTACGGGAACGCATCGCCTGACGCGTCGCTTGACCTGGGGTTTCCTCATCCGGGAGAACGGGACCGGTGGACCGCCGCCGGTCCCGTTCGGCATGCTGTGATCGGTGACGCAGCGAATGGAGACCGCCATGAGCGCACTCACCGTCTACCACGAGCCCGAGCGGAGCTGGGACGACCTCGTCCGGTTCCGGGAGGAGACGCAGTGGCCTGAGGGCGGCAAGGTGGAGATCATCGAGGGGGTCGTCACCGTGTCGCCCACTCCCGCGAACCAGCACAACCTGATCGCTGATGCCGTTCAGCGTCGCCTGTGTTCAGCGATCCCCGAGGACCGGGGGATCTTCCAGACCCTCTCCATCGCGGTGCCCTCCCGTCTCGGGATGTCCATCCCGGACCTCGTGGTGGTACCCACGGCGGAGGTCGACGGCCCCGGCACCTACATCCCGGCCGCCGCGGCCGAGCTCGTCGTCGAAGTCACCTCGAAGTCCGACGCTCAGCACGACCGCATCGGCAAGCCCGCCGCCTACGCGGCCGCGGGCATCCCCCTCTACCTGCTCATCGACCGCTGGGCGCCGGGCGGTCCCACGGTCACGCTGTACGGCGAGCCCAGGGGTGACGTCTACCGGGTTCTGCACGCCGGTAAGCTCGGCGAGCAGATCGTGCTGCCGGACCCCTTCGGCCTGAAGCTCGACACGAGCGTCTTTCCCGTCCACTGAGTGTTGGCCGGGGGCGTCATCCCAGCAGCGCCGCGACCACCACCAGCACCGGCACCGCCAGCACCGTCGACAGCAGGATCGACTCCCGGGCCAGCACCTCGCCGACCCGGTAGCGCGAGGCGTACGTGAAGAGGTTCTGCGCGGCCGGCAGGGCCGAGGTGACGACCACGTCGAGCAGGGGCTCGCCCCGCAGGCCGAAGACCCCCGCCGCCAGTGCCCAGGCGGCCAGCGGCTGGCCCACCGACTTCAGGGCGACGGACAGCAGCACGGGCGCCCGGTCGGCCCCGCGGCCCGGCATCGTGCTGCCGCACAGGGAGATGCCGAAGGCGAGGAGCACGGCCGGCACGGACATGTTCCCGATCAGGGTCAGCGGGTCCATGACCGGCCCGGGGACGCTCAGCCCGGTCGCCGAGACGGCCACCCCGGACAGCGAACCGATGGCGATGGGGTTGCGGACGGGAACGGTCACCCGCCGCCAGACCGACTGCTTCTCGCCCGGACCCGACAGGTCGAGGACCGTCAGGGCGACCGGCGTCATCACGATCTGCTGGAACAGCAGGACCGGCGCCACCAGCGAGGCGTCCCCCAGGACGTACACCGCGATCGGGATACCGAGATTGCCTGCGTTGACGTAACTGGAGCACAGCGCGCCGATCGTCGTGCGGCCCACACCCCACCGGCGTACGGCACCGACCGCGACGAAGATCCCGGCCACCGCGAACGTGCTGATCGCCGTCACCAGCAGCCGGTTCGACAGGATCACCGACAGGTCCGCCCGCGCGAGGGTGGTGAACAGCAGCGCGGGCGTGGCGACGTGGAACGCGAGCTTGGTCAGCACCTCCCGGCCGTTGTCGCCCAGGTACCCCCGGCGTCCGATCAGGTAGCCGACACCGATGACGACGGCGATGACCGCGAACCCGTTCAGCACCCCCTGCACGGCACCTCCCGCGATGCCCGGGGCCGGCCGGGGAGGGAGAGGCCGCGGGGATCCGCCTCAGGTACGTGTGGTGCGGCTGGCACGGATTCGTGGGGCATACACCCAACCCTCCGGGCTGAACTGTCCCCAGGTCAATGTGACCTTGCACGAACCCTTCGGGAAGCGGCGACCAGCCCCTTCAGGGGCGCGGGGAACCGCGCGACCAGCCCTCACCGGCCGGCAGCCGAGGACAGGCCGACCTCACGCGGACCACTCAGACCGCGCAGCCCGAGCGGAGCGCAACCGCTCCGCGATGAGTTCCCCGCCCCCGCCCGGTCTACCGCACGTGGACGCCCTGACACCCGACGTACTCGTACTGCCCGGCCCCGTCACGCGAGACGAGGTGCCGAGGCTGTGCGAGGCCGTGCGCGCAAGGCTGCGACACACCGCGGCCCATGTCGTGGTCTGCGACGTCGCCGGTCTCGGGCCACCGGGCCTGACGACCGTCGACGCGCTGGCCAGGATGCAGCTCACCGCCCGCCGCGCCGGGGGCCGGATCAGACTGCGCGGCCCGGACCCCGCCCTGACCGCGTTACTCGCCCTGGTCGGCCTCCGCTTCGAGGTGGAGGGGGAGCCCGAACAGCGGGAACCACCGCTCCGTGTCGAGGAAGCAGTGGAACCCGGTGATCCGCCCCTCTGAGATCTCCAGCACCTGCACGGCCCACGCCGTACGGCCCCCGGTCGCGGGGTCCGGCTTGTACTGGGCGAAGCCCGGCAGGCCGTTCACCGCGACCGGGACCAGGTGGGAGTGCGCACAGGGCGCGCCGAGCGTCGTCATGAAGCCCGTGATGTCGTCGGCACCGGCCAGCCACAGGTCGAACGGCGGCATCGTCATCACGGCGTCCTCGTGCAGGAGGGCCGTCAGCGCCGTCATGTCGTACCCCTCGAAGGCGGCCACGTAGCGCTCCAGGAGCTTCTGCTGCTCCGCGTCGAGCGGGTCGGAGGTGGCGGCCCGGGCCGCCGCGCTCCTGTTCTCGCTCTCGCCGAGCGTCGCACGGGCCCGCTGGAGCGCGCTGTTCACGGAGGCGACCGTGGTGCCGAGCAGCTCGGCCACCTCGCTCGCCCTCCACGCCAGGACCTCGCGCAGGATGAGCACGGCCCGCTGCTTGGGCGGCAGCTGCTGCAGGGCCGCCATGAAGGCCAGGCGCACCGACTCCTTGGCCACGGCGGCCTCGGCCGGGTCGGCGACCGTCGGCAGCACGCGCGCGTCCGGCATCGGCTCCAGCCAGGTGTGGTCCGGGCGCGGGTGCAGAGCGGCCTGCGCGAGCGGTGTGGGGTCCGTCAGGTCCATGGGGCGGGCCCGCTTGTTGCCCGCGGTCAGCATGTCGAGGCAGACGTTCGTCGCGATGCGGTACAGCCACGAACGCAGCGAGGAGCGGCCCTCGAACCTGTCGTAGCTGCGCCAGGCACGCACCAGCGTGTCCTGCACCGCGTCCTCCGCCTCGAAGGACGAGCCGAGCATGCGGTAGCAGTACCCCGTCAGCTCGACCCGGTGCTTCTCCAGCCGGACGTCGAGGTCCTCCACCGTCGCCGTACCGTCGCTCATAGCCAACCCACCCCTGTGGCCTTGTCCGTCGTGCGGGCACCGCCTCGTTGCGGCCCAGCACTCCGGAAGCTATCGCAGCCCACTGACAACGGCCCCTCAAGATGAAAAAGGTGCAGGTCAGGACTGTTCCTGTCCTGGCCTGCACCCGCATGTGCGCCAACTACCCCCCGTGGGCCCGGGGTCGGCGCCGGTGGGTCGGCGGGGAGTCACCGGCGGACGTCCGCCGTGAGCGGTCAGCGGTGGACGGGCACGAGCCGCCGCCGCGTCCGGGCCGCGTGCGACCCGACCGCCGTGATCCCCACGACCCCGACGACCGCCAGCAGCCCGAGCGCCACCGTCCCGGCCCAGCCGCCCGAGTGGTAGGCGACCGCACCGAGCGTGCCGCCCGCGCTGGAGCCCAGGTAGTAGGCGGACTGGTACAGCGCCGAAGCCTGTGCGCGGCCCTCCTTCGCCGTGTGGCTGACCGCGGAGGACGCCACCGCGTGACCGGCGAAGAAGCCCGCGGTGATCAGTACCAGGCCGAGCAGCACGAGGGGCAGCGGTTCGGCCAGCGACAGCAGCAGGCCCGCGGCCGTCGTGCCGCCGCCCAGGTACAGCGCGCCGCGCCGGCCGAGCCGGTCCACCAGCTTCCCGGCAGCCGAGGCCGAGACCGTACCGACCAGGTAGACGAGGAAGATCGAGCCGACGATGCCCTGCGGCAGGGAGAAGGGGGCGTCGGTGAGGCGGTACCCGATCACCGTGTAGACGGCGCCGAACACGGTCATGAACAACGCGCCGATCGCGTACAGCCTGCGCAGCAGCGGGTTCGCGAGGTGGCCGCGGACGGCGCGGACCAGCACCGCGGGGCGCAGCGAACCGGCCCTGAAGTGCTTCGGCGCCGGGAGCAGCAGCCGGAAGGCCACCGCGCAGCCCACCGCGATCACGCCGATCGTCCCGACGGCCACCCGCCAGCCCCACTCCTGCGCCACCCAGCCGGTGATGACACGGCCGCTCATCCCGCCGACGCTGTTGCCCGCGACGAACAGGCCGATGGCGGTGATCAGCGCCTTCGGGCGGACCTCCTCCGCCAGGTAGGCCGTCGCCGAGGCCGGCAGTCCGGCCAGTGCCGCGCCCTGCACGGCGCGCAGCGCGATCAGCCAGCCGACCGACGGGGCGAAGGGCACGAGCAGCCCGACGGCCACGGCGACGGCCAGGGACGCCGTCATCAGCGTGCGCCGCCCGAACCGTTCCGAGAGCGCGCTCAGCGGCAGGACGAACAGGGCCAGTGCGCCGGTCGCCGCCGACACCGTCCAGCTCGCCGTGGCCGCCGTCACCCCGAAGTCGGCGGAGACCAGGGGGAGCAGGGCCTGCGTGGAGTAGAGGAGGGCGAAGGTCGCGACCCCCGCGAGGAAGAGCGCGAAGCTCATCCGGCGGTAGCCGGGCCCGCCGGGGGTCAGCCGGGTGTCGGCGGAGACGGCTTCGGCGGGAGCGGTTTCGGCGGGAGCGGCATCGGGGGCGGCGGCGGAGGAGGCGACCACCCTGGTGGACGCCCCGGTACTGGCGGAAGGCATGTTTCGAACCTAAAGTCCCCCTCCTCATCCGTCCAATGCATGAAACGTCCATAATCGTTCCCGTGATGCATCAGCAGAGGCCAGAGGGTCACCTGTCACCGCCCAGTGACACAGAAGACATCGTCACGGTGCTCGCCCCACGCCTGGCGTACTTCGCCGGCGTGGCCCGCACCGAGCACGTCACGCGCGCCGCGCAGGAGATGCAGGTCCCGCAGTCGACGCTGTCGCGGGCGATGGTCCGCCTCGAACAGGACCTGGGTGTCGACCTCTTCGCCCGCCGCGGCCGCACGGTCTCCCTCACCCCCGCGGGCCGCACGTTCCTCGGCTCCGTCGAACGGGCCCTCGCCGAGATCGAGCGGGCCGCCGACGAGGTACGGGCCGACGCCGACCCGGCCACCGGCAAGGTCGCCTTCGGCTTCCTGCACACCATGGGCTCCGAGACGGTCCCCGCCCTGATCCGCGCCTTCCGCGCCGACCATCCGCGCGTCCGCTTCAGCCTCGTCCAGAACTACGGCGAGGCGATGATCGAGCGCCTGCGCTCCGGCGAACTCGACCTCTGCCTCACGTCTCCGGTGCCGGACGCGCCCGACCTGGTGGGCCGCCGCCTGGACGAACAGAAGCTCCGCCTGGTCGTCCCCGCCGACCACCGGCTGGCCTCCCGTCGCCGCATCCGCCTCGCGGAGGCCGCCGACGAGACCTTCGTCACCCTCGAACCGGGCTACGGCCTGCGCCGCATCACCGACGACCTGTGCCGGCAGGCGGGCTTCCGCCCCCGGGTCGCGTTCGAGGGCGAGGAGGCGGAGACCCTGCGGGGCCTGGTGGCGGCGGGCCTGGGAGTGGCCCTCCTGCCCCCACCGGCGGTCCCGCGCCCGGGAGTGGTGGAACTGACGGTCACGTCCCCGCGCGCGGCCCGGGAGATCGGGGTGGCCTGGCTGGACGGCCACCCGGACACACCCCCGGTGGCGGCGTTCAAGAAGTTCCTGCTCTCGAAGAGGGGAACGCTGCTCCCGGAGTGACCGACGCGCACGGGAAGGAGGAGGATCAGCCCCGGAAACCGGACACGCGGACCGCGCCGCCGTACGTGTGCGGATCCGCTTCCTCGACCTCGAATCCCGCTGAGATCAGGACTGCCAGGAGGGCATCCCTCATATGCCGGTGGACGGTCCCGTAATGACGGAAGACTGCTCGGCCCGGATGATGCCACAACGCAGCTCCAGCACCCTCAGCTGCTTCGGGTCCGAGACCGGCCGACCGCCGAACTCATCGTCCATGCGCCCGATCGCCGTGCCATCCAGAAATTTCAGCACCTGAATCCGTCCCCCTGTTCCGGGATGATCCCAGCGCTCGGAGGGCATCGCCTGAACTTCGACGTTCCGCAACTGAGCAACTTTGAGCAGGTGTTCGAGCTGCTTGCGCATCACCATCCTGCCTCCGACCGGGCGAGTCAGTGTCACCTCTTCCTGAACGAAACTGAATTCAGGCGCCGACGGTCGTTCGTAGCTCCCGCTGCGAGCCGTGCGCGCAGCCACCGCTTGCTCCAGCTCGTCTTCCGTGAGTGCGGGCGACGCGTCTTCAACAGCGCCGGTGCGAACTCCTCGGTCTGCAGCAAGCCGTGAAGGTTGTGGTTGGCGTACGAGAGGATCTCGACCGCCTGCGCTTCCAGCTTCGCCAGATCCCGGACCTTTTTCGGATACCTGACCCTCGCCCCGCGTCGTCACTGCGCACGCTGGGCACGCGTGACCACACCGAGTGGCGCAAGTCGGGGAAAGTCCACTCGATGGGGCTTCCCGGGAGGGGAGGTCAGCGACCGCTGGGCGAGAGGGCCGCCGTGTCGTGGCTGCCGCCCAGCGCGCCGAGCGTGGTGCGCACGAGCAGGTCGGCCTTCGCCGCGGTCTCGTCCGCGGCGGCCCCGGGGCCCAGCGCCGCGGAGTCCGCGGGCAGTTCGTACACCTCGCACAGGAGGGCCAGGTAGACCCGGCGGCTCCAGGCGGGCTCGGCCGCGGTGACGGCCCCGGTGTCGCGCAGGCGGGCGAAGAGCGTGTCGAGGCCGTCGAGGACCTCCGGCGTCCGGGCTTCGGTGAGCTGGAGGGCGAAGCGGTGGTCGGACCGGAGGCCGAGGACGAATTCCGTGACGCGGTGCAGCGCGACCAGGGGAGGCGCGGTCTTCACCCGTGCTTCGGCCAGGCCGAGCAGATACCGCCCGCTGAGCTGCTCGGCCAGGGCCTCCAGCAGCGCGGCGCGGGTGGCGAACCGGCGGTGGACGGTGGCGCGGGCGAGCCCCGCGGCGTCCGCGATCCGCTCCAGGGACGCGGTGGAGTCCACCGCCAGCACGGCCTCGGCCGCCTCCAGGATGCGGGCCGTGCTGCGCTCGGCGTCCGCCCGGACCCGCCGGGACGGGCTGTCGTCGCCCATGACACCTCCTTCTTCGCCGGCCCCAGCCTACCCTTCCCGACCTTAGGTGAGACAGCTATGAATCATTTATTGACAGAAGTGAGTCACCCTTGTTTCATTTGTCGTGCTTGAGTCCTTCCAGCACAGGAGCACGTCATGGATCTCGAACTTGCCGGCAAGCGCGTCCTCGTCACCGGCGCGAGCAGGGGCATCGGCCTCGCGATCGTCCGGGCCTTCCAGGAGGAGGGCGCGTCGGTGACCGCGACGGCGCGGAGCACCACGCCCGAACTCGAAGCCACCGGAGCCGCCTTCGTCCCCGCCGACCTCTCCACGGCCGACGGCCCCCGGCGCATGGTCGAAGCCGTCCTGTCCGCCGACCCGCGGCTCGACGTCCTGGTCAACAACGCCGGTGGCGGCGCCATGCCGCAGGAAGCCCTCGGTGATCCGCTGGACGGCGGGGACGAGGTCTGGGCGGCCGGGTTCGCCCTCAACTTCGAAGCGGCCGTACGGACCGTCCGCGCCGCGCTGCCCTCCCTCACCGAGGCCAGGGGCGCCGTGGTCAACATCAGTTCCGACAGCGCCCGGCGGCCGGGGTCGGAGCCCCTGCCCTACACCGCCGCCAAGGCGGCCCTCAACGCCTTCACCCGGCAGCTCGCCGAGCGCGTGGCGCCCTCCGGGGTACGCGTCAACGCGGTGTCGCCGTCGGCGACGCGCACGAGCGTGATCACGGGCAAGGACGGCTACGTCGCACAGGTGGCGGACAGCATGGGCGTCCCCCACGACGCGCTGGTGGCGGCCCTGCCGAAGCAGAACGGGATGCTCACCGACACCCTGATCGAGCCCGCCGAGATCGCCCGCGCGGTGCTCCTGCTGGCCTCCCCGACCATGCCCAGCGCGATCGGCGCGAACTGGTTCGTCGACGCGGGGTCGACCAAGACCACCTGAACTGGCTCCCGGTCCGAATGCCCTTCGCGGCTCGCACGCGCTTCCCGGCTCGCACATGCCTCCCGGCCGGGAGCAGCCGCCGGGGACGCCGGGCGGGCCGCGGGGTCACCCCCTGCCGCACCCGCACCGGTGACAGCGCGTCCACAGGCGGCCGGTCGGAAGCGGCCCCCACGGGCGGCCGGTCGGAGGCGGCCCGCTAACGCCGCAGCGACCGTCCGAAGCCGGAGGCCAGCGGCATGCGCAGGCCCAGTGGCGGCGGGGCCGCCAGCGCGTCCTCGACGGGCCGGGCGAAACGCCGCCCGAACAGCGTTCCCATCACGAAGTCCTCCGCCAGCGCGTGCACCTCGTCCCGGAAGGCGTGCAGCGCGTGCCGGTCCGAGTGCACCTCGAACCGGCAGATGTCCCGGTTCGCCTTCTTCGCCCGCGCCGCGAGCCGGAACGACAGCTCGGGGTCGGTCCGCTGGTCGTTGGTCCCGTGCACGATCAGCACCCGCCGCCCCGCGAGCTGCTTCACCGGCTCGGGCTCCACCGCGACGTCGTCCTCGGGCAGCCAGGGGGACAGCGCCAGCACGGAGCTGACGGCGGTGTGGCCCCCCGCGTGCACGGCGGCCCGCCCGCCCATGTCCACCCCGGCGAGGCACACGGGCACGTCCCCGTAGCGCCGCACGACCTCGTCCGCCGCCCACGCCGCGTCCTGCGCGGGATGCGCCGCGCTCCCGTTCCAGCCGCGGAAGCGGTAGTGCACCACGTGCACGGCCAGCCCGTCCGCGCGTCCCGCGCGGGTGAGCCGGCGCCCCAGCGCCCGTACGGACGCGGCCGCCATCATCGGTGACGGCCTGCGGACGGAGGTCTCCTCGCCGCCCGGCAGCAGCAGCACCACACCGCTCACCGCCGCCGGCTCCGTACCGAGCGCCCGCCCCAACCGGGCCGCGCGAAGCGGCATCGCTTGCTGTGCCATGACAAAACAGTGTCAGAAGTAATGGTGTACGCCATCCGTCCGCACGGTCACCGTTACATATCGGCGGATCCGCGCGAAGAGATATCTACGCGCGTAGGCGTTAGAGTGCGGAGATGACGAGCCAGCCCAAGAACACCCCGAGCTCGGAGCAGATCCGCCGGGCGCCGAAGGTCCTGCTGCACGATCACCTCGACGGAGGGCTGCGCCCCGGGACGGTCGTCGACCTCGCCCGCGCCACGGGCTACACGGGGCTCCCCGAGGCGGACGCCGACAAGCTGGGCATCTGGTTCCGCGAGGCGGCCGACTCCGGTTCCCTGGAGCGGTACCTGGAGACCTTCGCGCACACCTGCGCCGTCATGCAGACCCGTGACGCACTGGTCCG
Organism: Streptomyces beigongshangae; assembly: GCF_019710745.1. Taxonomy (GTDB): domain Bacteria; phylum Actinomycetota; class Actinomycetes; order Streptomycetales; family Streptomycetaceae; genus Streptomyces; species Streptomyces beigongshangae. The sequence goes on along the minus strand of NZ_JAHKJW010000001.1, from coordinate 163,376 downwards.
CGTCGCCGCCGAGTGCGCCGAGGACCTCGCCGAGGACGGCGTCGTCTACGCGGAGGTGCGCTACGCGCCCGAGCAGCACCTCGAAGCCGGACTCACCCTCGAAGAGGTCGTCGAGGCCGTCAACGAGGGCTTCCGCGAGGGCGAGCGGCGGGCCCGCGAGAACGGGCACCGGATCCGCGTCGGCGCCCTGCTGACCGCCATGCGGCACGCGGCCCGCTCGCTGGAGATCGCCGAACTCGCCAACACCTACCGTGATCTGGGTGTCGTCGGCTTCGACATCGCCGGTGCCGAGGCGGGCTTCCCGCCCACCCGCCACCTGGACGCCTTCGAGTACCTGAAGCGGGAGAACAACCACTTCACGATCCACGCGGGCGAGGCATTCGGGCTCCCGTCCATCTGGCAGGCGCTCCAGTGGTGCGGCGCCGACCGGCTGGGCCACGGCGTGCGCATCATCGACGACATCGAGGTGCGGGAGGACGGCTCCGTGGAACTGGGCCGCCTCGCCTCGTACGTGCGCGACAAGCGCATCCCCCTGGAGATGTGCCCGAGCTCCAACCTCCAGACGGGCGCCGCCGCCTCGTACGCCGAGCACCCCATCGGACTGCTGCGGCGACTGCAGTTCAGGACCACCGTGAATACTGACAACCGTCTGATGTCCGGCACCAGCATGAGTCGGGAATTCGAGCACCTTGTCGACGCCTTCGATTATTCGCTCGACGACATGCAGTGGTTCACAGTCAATGCGATGAAATCAGCATTCATTCCTTTCGATGAACGACTGGCCATGATCAACGATGTGATCAAGCCCGGCTATGCCGAGCTGAAGTCCGAATGGCTGTTCCAGTAGACCGCCTTCACCAGCGCTTTCGTGTGTGACGAAGGCTGATTCAAAAGAAAGGGAAGCGGTCGGGCGGCGACGACCCGGCCGCTTTTCGATGTTTGCGGGCTGCGCTCGCACGTGATTACCGTTTCGGACCGCTCGAATCCCGTCACAGCATGCAAGGACGAAGATGAAGCAGTCTGCTGCCAAGACCCTCGGCGTCACCGCTCTCGGTGCCGCCTTCGCCGCCGCCGGTGCCGGAGCCGCCAACGCCGCCCCCGCAGTCCCGGACGCCCTCCCGGCGCTCGGCGCCGTCAGCGGTGTGCTGCCGGCGGACGCGGCCAAGTCCCTGCCCGGCGCGGGCGAGGCGGTCACGCAGGGGCAGGGCGCGCTGGGCAACGCTGTCACCGCTGCCCAGCCGGCCCTCACGAACGCCCTCGCCGCGAGCCCGGCCGCTCCCGTCGCCGGTCTGCTCGGCGGCCTGCCCGTCCAGGGCCTGCCCACGCACGGCCTGCCGGTGAACGGCATCCCGGTGGGCTGATCCCTGCTCCCACCGCCCTCGTACGCGCCGGTGGGGCGCACCCCGGCCGGGGTGCGCCCCACCGGCGTACTCGCGTGGGGCCACCGGGCGTGGGGCCACCGGGTGCGGGGTCACCAGGCGGTGCGGGCCGCCTTGCCCTCCGAGGGGAAGAGGACCCACAGCGCTATGTAGAGCAGGAACTGCGGGCCCGGCAGCAGGCAGGACACCAGGAAGATCACCCGCATCGTGGTCGCGGAGGTGCCGAAGCGCCGGGCCAGCGCTGCGCACACTCCGCCGATCATCCGGCCGTCGGTGGGGCGGGCGAGGCGGTTCATGAGGGCTCCTTCGTCAGCGTCGTCGGACGGTGCGGTCAGACGGTGCGGGGCTTCCGGTGCGGCTGCCCCGTCTGACATCAAAGCTACGGAGACGAAGGGGATGAAGCATCACTCCAAGGGGCGATCCCGACCCTGGGAATCGTCGGGGTCAGACCCTGAGCCGACTCCTCCGCCGCGTCCCTGCGGCGCAGCGCGGCGGCCCGGTCGCGCGTCTCGGCCCGGCGGCACAGGACACGCCGGGCGGCGGGCACGACGGCGAGATGGGCCAGCGCCACGCCCACGGTGTTCAGCAGCAGCGAGTCGACGTCGACGACCTGGCCGGGCACCCCGGTCTGCAGGAGCTCGATGCCCAGCGACAGCAGCGCCCCGGCGGTGACCGTCCGCAGCAGGGAGAACAGCGGGGAGGCGGCGAGTCTGCCGCCCGCCATCGGCAGCAGCACCCCGAGCGGGGCGAGCAGCAGCAGGCCCTTGCCGATGGCGCAGAGCGCCGCCTCGGGACCCATCGCCAGATCGGCCCTGATGCTGGCGAACGGGCGCAGGTTCGCGGCGCTCACCCAGGGCACGTCCAGGGGCCGCAGCGTGCACCAGGCAACAAGCGCGAGATGTGCGACCAGGAGGAGACCTCCTGTCGCACGGACGCGGATCACGGCTGTTCCGCCGTCGGAGCCTTGACGCTGCACGATCCCCAAGACGCGGGCACCGGCAGGATCGGTTCCGTGTGACGGCGGCGCTTGGCCCGCACGGGTGAGGCATGCGCCACAACCACTTGCCGGCGGGGCGCCACGGCAAGACACCGACAGGGCGCCCAGAGGGCGCCCACAGGCCACCGACGGGGCACCGGCAGGTCGTCGGCGGGTCGTCGGCGGGTCGTCGGCGGGGTGCTGATGGAGCGTCAGCAGGGCTCCGGCGGAGCGGCGGGCAGGGCGCCGGCCGGTCCCAGGTCCCGTCGGGCCGGTTTCAGGTCCCCTCGGCGCTCGTCGACGGCGGTGTCTCCGTGCCCGGCCGGGTGCGTACGGCCTCCGTGCACTCGTAGCGCCGCGCCGCGTCCGTACCGGGGCCGCCCAGGGTCACGGTGCCGTCGTCGGAGGCGGCCCCCGAGTCGCTGAAGGTGCAGATGACCTGTGCCAGCGCGTACGGCGACAGTTCGGCGGGCGCCGTGCTCAGCCGGAGCGCGTCGGCCGGGTCGTCCGGCCGCGGACCGGTCACCGTCAGTCCCTCGGGCACGGTCGTCGTGTAGTTCGCCTGCTTCTCGCCGGCCGGCGGGGACGTGGAGAGCTCGTCGAGGAGCGCCTGTCCCGCCCGCACCCGGTCCGTCTCCGCGGTCCCGGCCCCGATGCGTACGGTCCGGTCCACCGGAGCGAGCTGGGAGGAGCAGACGAGGAAGACCTGGACGAGGATGCCGCGGGAGGACTGCGTACCGAGGTCGGACCCGGACAGCGCGCACGGCACCCGGGAGGGCGCGGGCCCGAAGTCGGTCGGCACCTCCGTCGCCCGGATGCCGCAGCCGCCCAGCGCCAGCGCGAGCAGCGGCACGGCGAGCGCCAGACGGGCCGCGCGCGCCCCGCGTATGCCCCAGGTGTTCCGGACGCGCCGGGCATCCCGGGCATCCCGCGCGTCCCGCGCGCCCCGTATGTCCCGCGCGGACATCACGCGCCCCCCTCGGTGCGGCCGGTGTCGATGTCGGTGTCAGCGCCGATGTTGCTGTTGCCGTCGCTGTCGCCGTCGTGGTCGCTGCCGGACCGGTCCGCCCGGCCGGTGTCCCCGGAACCGGCGTTCCCCGCGTCCTTCGGCTCACCGGCGTCGCGCGGCAGCCGCAGGGCGAAGACCGCGCCGCCCTTCGGCGAGTTCGAGGCGGTGATCTCGCCGCCGTGGATGTGGGCGTTCTCCAGGGCGATGGACAGGCCGAGCCCGCTGCCCTCGGAACGCGGCCGGGAGGCGCTCGCCTTGTAGAAGCGGTCGAAGACGTGCGGCAGGACGTCCTCGGGGATGCCGGGACCGTGGTCCTGGACCTCGATCACCAGGTCGGCACCCTCCTCCCGCACGCGCACGCACACCGGGGAGCCGCCGTGCTTGAGGGCGTTGCCGATCAGGTTCGCCAGGATGACGTCCAGGCGGCGCGGGTCGACGTGCGCCATGATGCCGCGCCGAGCGTCCAGTTCCACCGCGTCCAGCCAGGCGCGCGCGTCGATGCACGCCGTGATCTGGTCGGCGATGTCGACGGTGTCGGAGACCAGCCGGGCGGTGCCCGCGTCGAAGCGGGTGACCTCCATCAGGTTCTCCACCAGGGTGTTCAGCCGCCGGGTCTCGCTGACGACGAGCCGCACCGCGGGCTCGATCATCGGGTCCACGCTGCCGGTCTCGGCGTCGAGTTCCTCCTCCAGCACCTCGGTCACCGCCGTGATGGCGGTCAGTGGCGTCCGCAGCTCGTGCGACATGTCCGCCACGAAGCGCCGGGACGCCTCGTCGCGCGCGCTCATGTCCGCGACCCGTTTCTCCAGCGCCTCCGCCGTGCGGTTGAACGTCCGTGACAGGTCGGCGAGTTCGTCCGTGCCCGACACCCGCAGCCGGGTGTCCAGCTTGCCCTCCCCGAGCCGCCGGGCGGCGATGCCCAGCCGGTGCACCGGCTTCAGCACGGTCGTCGCGGCCGCCTGCGCCAGCAGCGCCGAGCCGATCAGCGCGAGCCCGGTCGCGATCCCCAGCGACCAGGCGAGCGAGTTGAGGTCCTTGGCCTCCGGCTCCAGCGACTTGAGCATGTACCCGGTCGGCCCGCCGCCGATCACCTTCGCGCCGCCCACCAGGTAGGGCGTGTCGTCCTGCACGGTCCGCTGCCAGTACAGGTGGTACGCGTACTCGTTGTTCGAGGAGATCTTCTGTTCCTTGTTCACGGCCTTCTGGAGGGACCGCGGTACGTCCGCCAGCGTGAAGGTGTCCAGGTCGGAGTTGCCGCGGACGGCCCTGCCGTTCTCGTCCTCGGCGATCAGCAGCACGCTGAAGCGCTGGCTGCTGTTCGCCATCTGCCCCGCGGCACGCTGCAGTTCCCCCTGGGTGGGATGGCGCCGCAGGGTGCTGGCGCGGGTCTGCATCGCCTGCTGGAAGTCGCCCAGCACCGCGTCCTGCGTACGGGTCAGCACGGCCTCGCGGTTGAGCCAGTACGCGATCCCGGACGCCGACACGGCGGCGGTGAGCGCGACCAGCCCGAACACCACGACCAGCCGCAGCCGCAGACTCGTGAAGCGCAGCCCCGCCATGACCGTCCTGCGGGCCGCGGCCCAGCCGCGGAGCTTGTCCTGCGGTTTGGTCACTGAGGGTTGTCCAGCCGGTAGCCGACTCCGCGCACGGTACGGATCAGTGTCGGCGAGGACGGCACGTCCTCCACCTTCGCGCGCAGCCGCTGCACGCACGCGTCGACGAGCCGCGAGTCGCCGAGGTAGTCGTGCTCCCACACCAGCCGCAGCAACTGCTGTCTGGACAGCGCCTGCCCGGGCCGCCTGCTCAGTTCGAGCAGCAGCCGCAGCTCGGTGGGCGTCAGCTGCAGGTCCTCGCCGTTCTTCGTCACGGTCATCGCCGCGCGGTCGATCACCAGCGAGCCGAACGTCGCCGAGTCGTTCGCCTCGCGCTCGCCGCGCCGCAGCACGGCCCGGATACGGGCGTCGAGCACCCGCCCCTGCACGGGTTTCACGACGTAGTCGTCGGCCCCGGACTCCAGCCCGACCACCACGTCGATGTCGTCGCTGCGCGCGGTCAGCAGGATGATCGGCAGCTGGTCGGTCCGCCGGATGCGCCGGCACACCTCGAATCCGTCGATGCCTGGCAGCATCACGTCGAGGACGATCAGATCCGGCCGCTGCTCGCGCAACAGCTTCAGACCGTCCTCGCCGGTGGCAGCGGTGGCCACCCGGTGTCCCTGGCGCGTCAGTGAGAGCTCCAGGGCCGTCCGGATGGCGTCGTCGTCCTCGATCAGCAACAGGGAAGGCACGGACGTCATTCTGTCCCATGACATGGGCGGGTATCGACTGTTGGGCCGCTCCCTCACACGTCCCCCCTACAAGAGCGTGCCGGGAGCGCGCCGAGAACATGCCGGACGAGTGCGGACGAGCACCGGGTGAGCACCCGGCGAGCACCGTGCGTGCCGGGTTCGTGACCGTGCGGAGTTACCGCCCGACCAGCCCCTGAAGTGCCCGTTCCGGCCCCTGTGACAGGCCTGTGACAGTCGGGGGACACCGTCATGAAGTGCCCCCGGCAAGCTTCTGGTCACAGGCAGGGAAGCACCACAGCGAAGTGTCCGAAGTACCGGAGAACCGGAACTCAACGACGGGGGGCGCGAGATGAACACGCTGCACAGCACCAGCACTGGCGCAGTTGTCACGCGGCTCCACGACGTCACGAGGAGCACCGAGAAGTCCGGTGCCGTGAGCGGGCGGGGGTGCGCTCGCGGCACCGGGCGTCAGCACACCGGGTCGTACATGACGGTGGTTGACGCACGTACGGGGGGAAGCGGCACGGGGGCCGTCCACGGGGGGACCGGGACGGCGTACGGGGAGGCCACGGGGGAGCGGCGCCCGGGGGCGGAGACGGTGGACGCCGAAGCGGCGTTCACCGCCTACGTCCAGGAGCGCCGCGCCTCCCTGTACGCGACCGCCTACCACCTGACCGGTGACCGCTTCGAGGCCGAGGACCTGCTGCAGAGCGCCCTGTTCTCGACGTACCGGGCATGGGACCGCATCAGCGACAAGGCCGCGGTCGGGGGATACCTCCGCCGCACCATGACCAACCTGCACATCAGCGCGTGGCGCCGCCGCAAGCTGAACGAATACCCGACCGAGGAGCTGCCGGAGACGGCCGGCGACACGGACGCGATGCGCGGCACCGAACTGCGCGCGGTCCTGTGGCAGGCGCTCGCCCGGCTCCCCGAACTCCAGCGCACGATGCTGGTCCTCCGGTACTACGAGGGCCGCACGGACCCGGAGATCGCGGAGATCCTCGACATCAGTGTCGGCACGGTCAAGTCGAGCATCTGGCGGTCGCTCCGCCGGCTGCGCGAGGACGAGGTCCTCAGCTTCGGCCGTGACGAGGAGGAGTCCTTCGGGGAGCTCGTCGCCTGAAGGCTGTGGGGGGATGTCCGTCGGCTCGGGGGATACGGCGGACATCAGGAAAAAAGTTCGTCACTTCGGGGGAGGTGACGGACGGCAGGGAAAAGGTTCGCCATCCCGGGGGGAGGCGGCGGACCGCACGGGGGAAAGGTTCGTCACTCCGGGGGGAGGCGGCGGACCGCACGGGGAAGTCCGCCACTTCGGGGGAGGCGGCGGACGGCCCGGGGGAGTAACACCCGGGGGGAACCACGGGGTCACGGGGGAACACAGAGGAGAGCGGGACCGGAGGGCCGGGGGGCCGTCCGATCCCGCTCTTCCTGCTTACCTCGCGCCGGTGTACGGGCTTGCCGCGCGCACCGGTGTACGGGCCGCCCGCCTTCTTCGTGGCCGCACGGCCGTACGCGGACCGCCTGCTCTCAGGGGCGCGGGGAACTGCGCGGCCGGCTCCCGCGCACCCGCATCCGCACCTCGTCCCCCTCGTCCATGACGTCCATGACGTCCACGACCTCCCGCGTGGAGCGCTCCGCGGCGACGGCCAGCCGCTCCAGCGCCTCCTCCCGCCCGCACGCGTACGCCCCGAGCGACGTCTGCCGGGACACGATCGACCGCTCGTCCCGCATCAGCCGCCACCCCCGCCGGAGGAGGAACGGCACGGACTTGCGCCCCTCGCGCAGATCCCGCAGGAACCGCCGCCGGAACGTGGTCAGGGCCCCCCGGCTGAGACACAGCGCGTCGGCCAGCATCCCCGCCTCCCGGCACCGCTGCACGATCTCCGCGGCGAAGATGCCCTCGGCGATGAAGACCGGCGTGCCCCCGAAGTCGACGGTCTCCGACCCGGTCCGCGCGCTCAGGGAGATGTCGTACACGGGAACGTCCGTGCGCCCCGTCCCGCACAGCTGCGCTATCGCGGCGACGGCCGCGTCACCGTCCCAGGACAGCGGGTGGTCCCAGTCGATGTCCGGGCTCCCCGCCACCTGCGGCAGCGTCGGGTCGTCGCCCTCCTTGTAGAAGTCGTCGAGCCGCAGCACCGGAAGGCCGGAGCGGGCCGCGAGGAGGGACTTGCCGGAGCCGGAGGGACCGCACAGCAGTACGACGCGCGCGGTTGTCGCGGAATTCAGGGGTGGGGAACTCACGAGACACCAGTGTGCGGCATCATCCGCCCCCGGCCGAGCCCGCGGGTCGTCTTTGGAGTGTGCGTCACACGTCAACTACCCTGTGTGTCGACCTCATTACCTTGCGCAGCAGAAGGCGGCAGCAGCCATGGCACGACACTCGGCCCCCAAGACCCCGACCGTCCGGCGCGGGGCTCCGACCGTCCGGCGCGCCTTGCTGGCCCTCACGGGCGCGGGGATCGCGGTGGGCGCGGCCGCCGCGTCGGCCGCGGCGGACACCGATCCCGTACTGGAGCCGATCAGCAAGCGGCCGACCTCGCTGGGGAAGATCGATCCGCAGGCGGGTCTCCAGGCGACGACCGGCATCGTGGGGTACGTGACCGGACCGGTCGCGGGCCTGAAGCCCAACCCGCTGGCCGGCACGGGCGTCGACCCGCTGGACAACGGACTCGGCACGCAGGTGGCCGACTTCCCGCCGCTGGCGACGACCATGCTGACGGGCCCGGTCGCGCAGGCCCCGTCGCTGGGCAGCGTCCCGGTGGTGGGGGAGGCGACGAAACTGCTGGGGGCCTGAGCCGTACGGCCGGCCTTGAAGGCCGGCCGTACGACAGTCCTGAGGGCCGGCCGTACGACAGCCGTGAGGGTGCCGGTGCGGCAGCCCCGCGGGCGTCAGTACGACGAGCCGGACGCGCCCAGCGCGCCCGTCGGGTGCCAGACGGTCTTCGTCTCCAGGAAGGCCGTGAGGCGCTCGATGCCCGGCGTGGCGAGATGATCCACAGGCTGTGGACGGACGACCCGCTTGAGATTGTCCGCGGCCGCGATCTCCAGTTCCTTCGCGAGCGCCTCGCCGGCGCCCGCCAGGTCGATCGCGTTGACGTCCTGGTGCGCGGCCAGCGGGGCCGCGATCTCCGCCGTCCCACCGGTCAGGATGTTGACCACGCCGCCCGGCAGGTCGGAGGTGGCCAGCACCTCGGCCAGCGACAGCGCCGGGAGCGGGGACCGCTCGCTCGCGATCACGACCGCTGTGTTACCGGTCGCGATCACGGGGGCGATCACCGAGACCAGGCCCAGGAAGGACGACTCCTGGGGGGCGAGGACCGCGACCACGCCCGTCGGCTCGGGGGTGGAGAGGTTGAAGAACGGGCCCGCCACCGGGTTGCCGCCACCGACCACCTGGGCGATCTTGTCGGTCCAGCCCGCGTACCAGACCCAGCGGTCGATCGCGGCCTCGACCTGCTCGGCGGCCTTCGCCTTCGACAGGCCCTCGGCGTCGGCGACCTCGCGGGCGAACTGGTGCGTGCGGCCCTCCAGCATCTCCGCGACGCGGTAGAGGACCTGGCCGCGGTTGTACGCGGTCGCGCCGGACCAGCCGCCGAACGCCTTGCGGGCGGCGACGACCGCGTCACGGGCGTCCTTGCGGCTCGCACGCGGCGCGTTGGCCAGCCATGTGCCCTTCGAGTCGGTCACCTCGTACACCCGGCCGCTCTCGGAACGCGGGAACTTCCCGCCGACGTACAGTTTGTAGGTCTTCAGGACGCCCAGGCGCCGGGACCCGGCGCTCTCGGCCCTGTCGTCCTTCCCGCCCTTGTGCGTCTTCTTCGGCTTGTCAGACATCGAGGTACGCCTCCAGGCCGTGGCGACCGCCCTCGCGGCCGTAGCCCGACTCCTTGTAACCGCCGAACGGCGAGGTCGGATCGAACTTGTTGAACGTGTTGGACCAGACGACGCCCGCGCGCAGCTTGTTCGCGACCGCCAGGATCCGGGACCCCTTCTCGGTCCAGATGCCCGCGGAGAGGCCGTACTGGGTGTTGTTGGCCTTCGCGACCGCCTCGTCCGGGGTGCGGAAGGTGAGGACGGACAGGACCGGGCCGAAGATCTCGTCGCGGGCGACCGTGTGCGCCTGGGTGACGTTCGTGAACAGCGTCGGGGCGAACCAGTAGCCGGCCGACGGCAGTTCGCAGGACGGGGACCACCGCTGCGCGCCCTCGGCCTCGCCCTGCTCGACGAGCGTGGTGATGCGCGAGAGCTGCTCGGCGGAGTTGATCGCGCCGATGTCGGTGTTCTTGTCGAGCGGGTCGCCCAGGCGCAGGGTCGAGAGCCTGCGCTTCAGGGAGTCCAGCAGCTCGTCGTGGATCGACTCCTGGACCAGCAGGCGGGAGCCCGCGCAGCAGACCTGGCCCTGGTTGAAGAAGATGCCCGTGACGATGCCCTCGACGGCCTGGTCGATCGGCGCGTCGTCGAAGACGATGTTCGCGCCCTTGCCGCCCAGTTCGAGCGTGACCTTCTTCCTCGTGCCCGCGACCTGGCGCGCGATGGCCTTGCCGACCGCGGTGGAACCGGTGAAGGCCACCTTGTCCACGTCCGGGTGCGCGACGAGCGCCGCGCCCGCGTCGCCGTATCCCGGGAGGATGTTGACGACGCCCCGGGGCAGGCCCGCCTGACGGCAGATGTCCGCGAAGAACAGGGCCGACAGGGGAGTGGTCTCGGCGGGCTTCAGGACGACCGTGTTGCCGGTCGCGAGCGCCGGGGCGATCTTCCACGCCAGCATCAGGAGCGGGAAGTTCCAGGGGATGACCTGGCCCGCGACGCCCAGCGGGCGCGGGTCCCCGCCGAGGCCGGCGTGGTCGAGCTTGTCCGCCCAGCCGGCGTAGTAGAAGAAGTGCGCGGCCACCAGGGGGAGGTCGGCGTCCCGCGTCTCCTTGATGGGCTTCCCGTTGTCCAGGGTCTCCAGGACGGCCAGCTCACGGCTGCGCTCCTGGATGATCCGGGCGATGCGGAACAGGTACTTGGCGCGCTCGGAGCCGGGCAGCGCGGACCACTTCACGAAGGCCCTGCGGGCGGCGCCCACGGCCCGGTCGACGTCCTCGGTGCCCGCCCGGGCGACCTCGGAGAGGACCTCCTCGGTGCTCGGGCTGACCGTCTTGAAGACCTTGCCGTCGGCGGCGCCCGTGAACTCGCCGTCGATGAAGAGCCCGTACGACGGGGCGATGTCGACGACGGAGCGGGACTCGGGCGCCGGTGCGTACTCGAATGCGGAAGCCATGATGGATCAGTCCACCGTCACGTAGTCGGGGCCGGAGTAGCGGCCGGTGGTCAGCTTCTGGCGCTGCATCAGCAGGTCGTTCAGGAGCGAGGACGCGCCGAAGCGGAACCAGTGGTTGTCCAGCCAGTCCTCGCCCGCGGTCTCGTTGACCAGGACCAGGAACTTGACGGCGTCCTTCGTGGTGCGGATGCCGCCGGCGGGCTTCACCCCGACCTGGACCCCGGTCTGCGCGCGGAAGTCGCGGACGGCCTCCAGCATGAGGAGGGTGTTCGCGGGCGTCGCGTTGACCGCGACCTTGCCCGTCGAGGTCTTGACGAAGTCCGCGCCCGCCAGCATGCCGAGCCAGCTCGCCCGCCGGATGTTGTCGTACGTCGACAGCTCGCCGGTCTCGAAGATGACCTTCAGACGGGCGGCGCCCGAGACCTCCTTCACGGCGGTGATCTCGTCGTACACCTTCAGGTACCTGCCCGCCAGGAACGCCCCGCGGTCGATGACCATGTCGATCTCGTCGGCGCCCGCGGCGACGGCGTCCCGCACGTCGGCCAGTTTCACGTCGAGCGCGGCGCGGCCGGCCGGGAAGGCGGTCGCCACGGAGGCGACCTTCACCCCCGAGCCGGCGACGGCCTCCTTCGCGGTGGCCACCATGTCGGGGTAGACGCAGACGGCGGCGGTCGCCGGGGTCGCACGGTCCGTGGGGTCCGGGTGGACGGCCTTGGCGCCGAGCGCCCGGACCTTGCCGGGGGTGTCCGCGCCTTCCAGCGTCGTCAGGTCGACCATCGAGATGGCGAGGTCGATCGCGTACGCCTTCGCGGTGGTCTTGATGGAGCGGGTGCCGAGCGAGGCGGCACGCGCCTCCAGGCCGACCGTGTCGACGCCGGGCAGCCCGTGGAGGAAACGGCGCAGCGAGCTGTCCGAAGCGGTCACGTCCGTGAGTGCGTGGGCTGCGGAGGATGCAGTGATGGGCATGGTCACCACCCGAGCATATCTACGCGCGTAGCGGCTGTACACCCCCGGCGACGGCTCCCCATGAGGAGCCCCCGTCAGGGGCGCGGAGATCTGCGCGCGCAACCCCCATGGACCTGCACGGGGCATCGGGGCGGGCCCCCGTCAGGGGCGCGGGGAACGGCGCGCCCGGCGTCACGCACCCGCAGAGGACAACGCCGCCCCCGCAGAGCACCCCACCCGTCGTCGGGCAGAATCGGGGCCATGACGACCCCGGACCCCCAGCCGCCCACCCCGAACACCCCGCACACCCCGGAACCCCAGTTCAAGGACCGGGTCTACCGGTCCCCCTCCGGCATCGCGGGCGGAGTGCTGCTGCTGGCGATCATCGCCTGGCTCGGCATCGACGCACTGATCACGGGTGAGGGCCGCACGCCCTGGATCTCCCTGGCCACCCTGCTCCTCCTGGTACCGCTGGTCACCGCCTTCACCCTGCGCCCGGCCGTGTACGCGAACGAGCAGCGGCTGCGCATCCGCAACCCCTTCCGGGTGATCACACTGCCGTGGGGGACGGTCGGGACGTTCAAGTCCGGCTACTCCAACGAGGTGCTCGACAAGGACGGCACCAAGTACCAGGTGTGGGCCGTGCCGGTCTCCCTGCGGGCGCGCAAGAGGGCCGCCCGCAAGGAGGCCCGCGGGGAGACGGCGGGCCCCCGCCGCGGACGCTCCCCGTACCCCTCCCCGCGTCCTTCGCCGGTGCCCGAGGGCCCCGTCCGCGCCCAGGGCGACCGGATCGTCGACGAGTTGCGCGAACTCCTGGAGGCCCGCGGCAAGGACCCGCGGGCCCAGGGGGAGGCGTCGGTGCGCTGGGCGTACGAGATCGCGGCCCCGGCGGCGGCCGGAGCCGTACTCCTGGCGATCCTGCTGGCGCTGGGCTGAGCCGGTCCGCCACCGCCCGGCACCACGGGCCGCCGCACACGAAAGCGGGCCCGCCTTGAGGCGATGGACGCGCCGGTCCGTACGAGAGGGCGGCACCTGTCACCGGGGGCCGGGCGTGCGCCGGCCCGGACGGCACGTTCCGGTCGCCACCGTCACCACCGGTGCCCGCGCCGGTGCCCGCACCGGCGTCCCCCCTCCCCCCCCGGCGATCCAGGAGTGCATGTGTCGTACGACGAGCCGCTGCGGCTGCCCGCGGCAGCGATACCCGGCGACTGCCGGGACTGGACGGCCGGCCGGGCGGCGGACTGGTCGGCCGCGCTGGCGCCGCGCTGGACGTTCCCGCGGGTGCGCAGGTCGATCGCCGGCGCCGTGACGACCCTCGCCCTCTGCGCCGGAGCCTGGGCGTCGATGATCGGCGGAGTGTGGCCGCCCGTCGCGGCGGGCTTCGCCGTGTACGTCCTGTGGGTGCTCGCGCACCCCGAACTCGTCCGGGCCGGCGCGCCCGCGCTGCTCCTCGCGCTCGCCGTGGAGGCACCGGCGCAGCCCTGGGCCGTGACGGCCGCCGGAGCGCTGGTCGTGGTGGCCTCCTGGGCCGCCGTCGCCGTACGCCTGCGGGCTCGCGGCATCCAGCTGGAGCGGGCGCTGGAGGCCGCCGGGGGCGGCGCGGCACGCGTTCCGGACGCGGACGCCCCCGTACGGCGCGGCCGCTTCCTGTTCCCGCTCGGCGCCGCGGTGCTCGCGCTCGGTGTGCTCACCGGCGCCACCGCGGACCGGTGGGGGACGGCCGACGACCACCGCGGCTCCTGGGTCATGGCCTGCTACCTGGCCGGGCTCGGTGCGACCGCCCTGGCCTCGGCGTGGCTCGGCCGCCACCGGGCCCTCGCGCTGCGCGGGGCCCCCGTACCCGTACTGCGGGTGCTCGTGCGCGACGACGCGCGGGGCACCACGGAGGTGTACGCGGCGGACGACCTCGCGGCGGCGCGGCCGCTCTTCACGGTGGACCTGACCTCGTACGACAGCGAGGCCGAGACGGATACGGATACGGATACGGCTACGAAGGCGTACACGGAGGCGGAGGCGGACGACCACGAGGACGCCCCCGAACCCGGTGCCGGCACCGTCGCCGGTGCCGCCGGGGAGCTGGAGCGGCTCCTCGACGCGGCGGACGACGACACCCCCGGGCCGGTCCGCGAAGCGGTCCTCTTCGGCGCCCCCTTCGACGGCGCCGAGGTGGTGGTCCTGAGCGCCGACGAGGACCCGGACCAGCCACCGCTGGCGGAGTGGTCGGCGGGACCGGTCCGCCCTCTGTCGCCGAGCGCCGGTGTGCGGCGCGCCGCCGGGGAGAAGGCGCGCGAGGAGCGGAACCGCCGGCTGGAACGGCGGGCACGGCAGGCGGTCGCCGACCGCGCCCCCGCCCCGGTGCGCCGCTGGCGTGCGGGCTGGCCGGACCGGCTGGCCGCCGTACTGCTGGTGCAGTGGGGCGGCTGGCTCATCTGGACCGGGTTCACCGAGTCCGAACGGTCCGTGGGGACACTGGGCCTGGTCGCGGCCCTCGGCCTCTACGGAGCCGTCCGCGTCCCCGTGAAACTCGCCTGGCGCATCACGGCGGACCGCTCGGGCCTGTGGATCACCGGACTGCGCGGCCCCCGGCACGTTCCCTGGGACGACATCCGCTCCGTACGCCGCCGGTCCTTCGAGCTGAAGCTCCGCTGGCGCGACGACGACTGGTCGGTCGCGGCGCCGCGCTGGGCGTGGTTCGAACGGCGGCGGGGCCTGGTCCACCCGTACGACGCGCTGGCGGCCGAGCTGTCGGCCATGCGCAGGGACCCGGCGCTGCGGCCCACCGGGGAGAGCACCGCACCCGAACGCGGGCGTCCGCTGTGGCCGTTCGCCGTGGTGCTGGCGCTGCTGTGGGCGGCGGTGCTGGTGGTGTGGGGCTGAGCGGTGCCGGCCGGAGTCCTCCACTCACGGCCGGAGCCCTCCGCGCCGTGCACGGCTGAAGTCGTGCCCGTCCGGTGGGCAACCCGCGCCCGTGCCGGTGGCGACCTGAGGGGGAGATCCCGTCCCCCCACTCAGGGAGTTCACCGTGCACAGACACCTGGCACGTCTGATCACCGTCCTCGTCGCGCTGGCCGCACTGGTCGTCTCACCCCTCACTTCCCCCTCCTCCTCGGCGTCCTCCGCGAGGGCGGCCGACCAGTGGAACCCGCCCGCGCACCTGGTGCAGCCGCTGAACGAGGTGTGGAACCACGTCTCGTCGACCTACCCCGACCTCCACGGCTTCCGGAACTACGGCTGGGACCAGGTCATGGCCAACCGCGGCAGCATCAACTACTGCGTCCGCTGGGAGTCCGACGCCCCGGTCGACGCGGCCCTGCGCGACCGGATCCACGCCGCCCTGAAGAAGCAGTTCGGCAAGTGGAGCGCGGCCATGGTCGACAACGGCACGGGCCACAACGCCTGGCCGTACACGAACGTGCCGGTCGACATCGTCGGCTGGGCGGTGAAGAACCGCTCCACGCTCCGGTGGACCGACAACTCCGTCGACGTCTACGCCGGGAACCTCGACAGCGGGGGAGCCCCGCAGTGCGCGCCCGACTGCGGCCGCTTCTTCCACCAGGACGGCGACTACTCCAGGTGTCCGGGCGGCGCGGCCCGCCACTACGACCAGTCCCTCTGGCTGACCGAGGGCTTCCAGGGCGGGGCCGGCGGGGACTGGGGCCAGCGGGTCGGCCGGGAGTACTTCACGGGCGCGCTGTCCCAGGAGGACATCCACATCTACCTGCACGAGGTGGGCCACACCTTCGGCCTGGACGACTTCTACGACTGGACGCCGACGGGCCAGTGCTGCTTCCTCATGAAGGCGGGCAGCGCCGCGCGGATCACGGAGTTCGACCTGTGGATGTTCCGCGACTTCTGGCGCCACCTGAAGAGCCGGTACGGCCTGTAGGACGGCTGTCCGGGCGGGGAGCCGATGGGCCCCTCGCCCGGACGGGTCAGATGCCCGCGGCGGCCGACAGGTCCCGCTTGATCGCCGACAGCAGCTCCGCCGCCTTCGCGCGCGCCGCCGGGAGGCCGTCGTGGCCGGGGACCGGCACCACCACCTCCAGGTAGCACTTCAGCTTCGGCTCCGTACCGCTGGGGCGGACGACGACCCGGGCGCCGTCCAGCGTGTAGCGCAGGCCGTCCGTGGGCGGCAGCCGGTCCGTCCCCCGCGTGAGGTCCTCGGCGGCGGTGACGGGCAGGCCCGCCAGGCGCGTCGGAGGCCGCTCGCGCAGGCGGCGCATCGCGTCCGTGATCAGGGAGAGGTCGTCCACCCGGACCGAGAGCTGGTCCGTGGCGTGCAGCCCGTGCTCGACCGCGAGGTCGTCCAGCAGGTCCAGGAGCGTGCGGTTCTCCGCCTTGAGCTCCGAGGCCAGCTCCGTGACGGCGAGGGCCGCCGTGATGCCGTCCTTGTCCCGTACGCCGTCGGGGTCGACGCAGTAGCCCAGCGCCTCCTCGTAGCCGTACCGCAGGCCCTCCACCCTGGCGATCCACTTGAAGCCCGTCAGGGTCTCCTCGTACGGCAGGCCCGCCTTCCCGGCGATGCGGCCGAGGAGGGAGGAGGAGACGATCGACTCCGCGAAGGTGCCCCGCGCGCCCCGGCGGACCAGGTGCGCGGCGAGGAGCGCGCCCACCTCGTCGCCGCGCAGCATGCGCCAGTCCCCGCCGTTCCCGCCGTTCCCGCCGACCTTGACGGCCACGGCGCAGCGGTCCGCGTCCGGGTCGTTGGCGATGATCAGGTCCGGGTCGCTCTCGCGGGCCTTCGCGAAGGCCAGGTCCATCGCGCCCGGCTCCTCCGGGTTCGGGAACGCAACCGTGGGGAAGTCCGGGTCCGGCTCGGCCTGCTCGGCGACGAGGACGGGGGCGGGGAAGCCGGCCCGCGCGAACGCCGCCAGGAGGGTCTCCTTGCCGACGCCGTGCATCGCCGTGTAGACCGTGCGGGCACCGCGCGGCGAACCGGCGGCCAGTACCGCGTCCGTGCGCTCCAGATAGGCGTCCAGGACGCCGTCGTCGAGGATCTCCCAGCCGGAGTCCGGGCGGGGGACGTCGGCCAGGCCGGTGATCGCGGCGATCTCGGCGGCGATCTCCGCGTCCGCCGGGGGGACGATCTGGGAGCCGTCGCCGAGGTAGACCTTGTAGCCGTTGTCCCGCGGGGGGTTGTGGCTGGCCGTGACCTCCACGCCCGCCACCGCGCCCAGATGCCTTATGGCGTACGCGAGCACGGGGGTGGGGAGGGGGCGGGGCAGCACGGCGGCGCGCAGACCGGCGCCCGTCATGACCGCGGCGGTGTCGCGGGCGAAGTCGGCGGACTTGTGGCGGGCGTCGTAGCCGATGACGACGAGGCCGTCCGCCTGCCCCCGCGCCCTCAGGTACGCGGCGAGACCGGCGGCGGCGCGGATGACGACCGAGCGGTTCATGCGCATCGGGCCCGCGCCCAGCTCGCCGCGGAGGCCGGCCGTGCCGAACTGCAGGGTGCCGGCGAAGCGCGCGGTGAGCTCCGCGGTGTCCTCGGTGGCGATGAGCTTGGCGAGTTCCTCACGGGTTTCCGCGTCGGGGTCCTCGGCCAGCCAGGCCCCGGCCCGCGCGATGAGTTCGTCCTGCACGAGGGTCGACCTCTCTTCGTCGTCTCTTCGTCGTCGTTCTGCGTGGTGGTGTGCCCCGGCGGGGCGGGGAGACCTACAGCCGGTCCAGCACCCGGGTGAGGAGCGCTCCCATGTGCGTGGCCGAGTCGCGGCCCGCCTGGAGCACCTCCTCGTGGTTCAGGGGTTCCCCCGTCATACCGGCGGCCAGGTTGGTGACGAGGGAGATGCCCAGCACCTCGGCCCCCGCCTCCCGCGCGGCGATCGCCTCCAGGGTGGTCGACATCCCGACCAGGTCCGCCCCGATCGTCCGGGCCATCCGGATCTCCGCGGGCGTCTCGTAGTGCGGCCCGGGGAACTGCGCGTACACCCCTTCTTCGAGCGAGGGGTCGATCTCCTTGCACAGCGCCCGCAGCCGCGGCGAGTACAGGTCCGTCAGGTCGACGAAGTTCGCGCCGACGATCGGGGAGGTCGCCGTCAGGTTGAGGTGGTCGCTGATGAGGACAGGCTGCCCGGGCCGCATGCCCTCGCGCAGCCCGCCGCAGCCGTTGGTCAGCACGACGGTCTTGCAGCCGGCGGCCACGGCCGTCCGGACGCCGTGCGCGACGGCGGCGACCCCGCGGCCCTCGTAGTAGTGCGTACGGCCCAGGAACACGAGCGCGCGCTTGTCGCCGATCCGGTACGAGCGGACCTTGCTGCCCTGTCCCTCGACCACCGGCGGCGGGAAGCCGGGCAGGTCGGTGACCTGGAACTCGGCGGCGGGGGAGCCGAGGGCGTCCACGGCCGGGGCCCAGCCGGAGCCCATCACGAGGGCGACGTCGTGGGTCTCGGCGCCCGAGAGTTCCCGCAGGCGCGAGGCGGCGGCGTCGGCGGCGGCGTACGGGTCGCCCTGGATGTCGTCCGGAAGAAGAGATGCGTTCACGCGCATGAGGGTAGCCGGTTCGGGCCTACGCGCGTAGATGTTGATGCCCGCCGGTCGGCGATCGTTGTCCCGTCGTTTCCGCCGGAGGCCGCTCCGCTCCCGCCGGAGGCCGCTGTTCCCGTGTCGGCGTGTCCCGCGGGCCGGCGCGGGTCAGCAGGGGCGCTTGCGCAGTTCCATCACGTAGTCGTGCGGGGCTCCCGCCGACTCGGCCGCGTCCGCCAGCTCACCGAGGTAGCGGGCGGAGGGCAGTCCTCCCTCGTACCCGTTGAGGACGTACAGCCAAGCCGACTCCTCGCCCTCCAGCGTGTGGATCCGTACGCGCATCCGCCGGTAGACGTCGAGGCCGACGCCCTCCCAGCGGTCCATGGACTCCTCGTCCGGGGGAGCGATGTCGTACAGGGCCACGAAGACCTGGGAGCGCGGGGCCTCGACGATGGTCGCCAGCGCGCCCTCCCAGCCCATGTGCTCGCCGCCGAACGTCAGCCGCCAGCCGTTGAGCCACCCCGTGGCGCGCAGCGGCGAGTGGGGGGCGCGGCGCGTCATGAGCCGCGGGTCGAGATTGCCGGCGTACGCGGCGTAGAGCGACATGGGACCGAGGGTACGGCAGCGGACGCGTGTGACTCCCCAGCGACGGCGGCCCCTGATCGCGCGTCCGTGACGCGCGTCCGTGACACGTGTTCCGGCGCCCGGACGGAACCCCGGACGGAACCCCGTGCGGAAGCACCTTGAAGCGTGCGGGACAATGGAGTACGTGACTCGGATCGTGATCATTGGTGGCGGACCCGGCGGATACGAGGCGGCCCTCGTGGCCGCCCAGCTCGGCGCGGAGGTGACTGTCGTCGACTGCGACGGTCTGGGCGGGGCGTCGGTGCTCACCGACTGCGTCCCGTCGAAGACCCTGATCGCGACGGCCGAGGTGATGACCACCTTCGACTCGTCGTACGAGGAGCTGGGGATCATCGTCGCCGACGACACCCCGCACATCGACCAGCCCGCACGGGTCGTCGGTGTCGACCTCGGCAAGGTCAACCGCCGGGTGAAGCGGCTCGCGCTCGCCCAGTCCCACGACATCACGGCCTCCGTGACGCGTGCCGGGGCGCGGGTGCTGCGGGGCCGCGGACGGCTCGACGGGCAGCAGGGCACGGACGGCTCGCGCAAGGTCGTCGTACGGGCCGCGGACGGCAGCGAGGAGACGCTCGCCGCCGACGCCGTACTCGTCGCCACCGGCGCGCACCCCCGCGAGCTGCCCGACGCGCAGCCGGACGGCGAGCGCATCCTGAACTGGACGCAGGTCTACGACCTGGACGAACTCCCGGACGAGCTGATCGTGGTCGGGTCCGGTGTCACCGGTGCCGAGTTCGCCGGTGCCTACCAGGCCCTCGGGTCGCGCGTCACGCTGGTCTCCAGCCGCGACCGCGTGCTGCCGGGCGAGGACCCGGACGCGGCGGCCGTCCTGGAGGACGTGTTCCGGCGGCGCGGCATGAACGTCATGGCCCGTTCGCGCGCCCAGTCCGCCAAGCGCGTCGGGGACCGGGTCGAGGTGACGCTCTCCGACGGCCGCGTCATCACCGGCTCGCACTGCCTGATGGCCGTCGGCGCCATCCCGAACACCGAGGGCATGGGCCTGGAGGAGGCGGGGGTCAAGGTCCGGGAGTCCGGGCACATCTGGACCGACAAGGTCTCCCGCACCACGGCCCCCGGCGTGTACGCCGCCGGTGACGTCACCGGGGTCTTCGCGCTCGCCTCCGTGGCCGCCATGCAGGGCCGGATCGCCATGTACCACTTCCTCGGCGACGCGGTGGCCCCGCTGGACCTGAAGACGGTGTCGTCGAACGTCTTCACCGACCCCGAGATCGCCACCGTCGGGTACACGCAGGCCGACGTCGACGGCGGGGCCATCGACGCCCGCGTCGTGAAACTGCCGCTGCTGCGCAACCCGCGCGCCAAGATGCAGGGCATCCGGGACGGCTTCGTCAAGATCTTCTGCCGTCCGGGCACCGGGATCGTCGTCGGCGGCGTGGTCGTCGCGCCGCGCGCCTCGGAGCTCATCCACCCGATCTCGCTCGCGGTCGACAACAACCTCACGGTCGAACAGATCGCGAACGCCTTCACCGTGTACCCGTCCCTCTCGGGCTCGATCGCCGAGGTGGCGCGACAGCTGCACACCCGTAAGACGGCCGGCGAGGACTGAGGCGCGGGTGGTCCCGCGCCGGTCACGGGGCCGCCCTCGCCACCGGGGCACGGGAGGTGTCGACCATTCGTGCGGCATAGGCGGGGCGATTAGGCGCGTATACCACTTCGCACACCCCCATGCGAACAACTTCTGTTATTCGGCGCAAACTGCTGAAAGCAGACGGTCGTTGGGGTTACTGTCAGTTTCGTGTTCGCTGCAGAACGTCGCCAATTGATCCTCGAAATGGTGCGAGCAAATGGAGCCGTGTCGCTCCGTGAGCTCGCACGCGTCGTCCAGACCTCCGAAGTGACCGTACGGCGGGACGTGCGCGCACTGGAGGCAGAAGGACTCCTCGACCGCCGGCACGGCGGTGCGGTATTGCCGGGCGGGTTCACGCGGGAGTCCGGCTTTCCGCAGAAATCTCATCTCGCGACCGCCGAGAAGACGGCCATCGCCGATCTCGCCGCGGGTCTCGTCGAAGAGGGCGAGGCCATTGTGGTGGGGGCGGGAACCACCACACAGGAGCTGGCCCGCCGGCTCGCGCGGGTGCCGGGGCTGACCGTCGTCACCAATTCCCTGCTGGTGGCCCAGGCGCTGGCCCATGCCAACCGGGTGGAAGTCGTGATGACGGGCGGCACCCTGCGCGGTTCCAACTACGCCCTGGTGGGCAGCGGGGCCGAGCAGTCCCTCCAGGGGCTGCGGGTCTCCCGTGCCTTCCTGTCGGGGAGCGGGCTGACCGCGGAGCGCGGCCTGTCCACCTCCAACATGCTCTCCGCCTCCGTCGACCGCGCGCTCGTCCAGGCCGCGGCCGAGGTCGTCGTGCTCGCCGACCACACCAAACTCGGCACCGACACGATGTTCCAGACGGTGCCGACCGATGTGATCACCCGACTGGTCACCGACGAGCCGCCGGCCCAGGACGACCGCGCGGCCACCGAACTGCAGGCCCTGGCCGACCAGGGCGTACAGATCGCGGTGGCCGGAACCGGCGGTGCGGGCGGCGATACGGTCCCGGCGGGGCGCCAGCCGTCACGCCGGGACGTGCCGCTGCCCGGTCCCCGCCGCGGTCAGGTGCCCGGTGCGGGACCGCAGTTGCGCAGTGCCGCGTCGGTCCTGGGGGAGCAGCCCCAGGGCGAGCGGGCTCGCGTCGCGGACCTGCGCAGGCGGTGACGCGACCGGCTCCGGACCTTCGGGTATTTGGGCATTTGGGCATTTGGGCTTTGAGGTTCTCAGGCTTTCGGGTTTCAGGTCTTCGAGCCCTTCGGGCCCTCAGCCTTCCGCCTTCAGGCCGCGCAGGGTCAGGGTCAGCAGGCGGTCGGCCAGCTCCGGGTCGTCCGGGGTCTCCTCGGCGGCCAGCGCGATCGCGCTGGTCAGCTGGAGCAGGTCACCGATGGAGACACCGGGGCGTACGGCGCCCGCCTCCTGCGCACGCGTGAGGAGGGCGCTGCCCGCCTCGCGCATCGGGCCGCTGCACCGCGCGAGCGCCGAGGCGTCGTCGTGCGAGGCCGCCATGAGCGCCCGCGACAGCCCGCGGTACTCACTCGCCTGGGTGATGACGGCGCGCAGCCAGGTCACGAGCGCCGTACAGGGGCGGGGGTCGTCGAGGAGTTCGCGTGAGCGGGTCAGCAGATCGCTCACCGCGTCCGCGAAGATCGCGCTCAGGAGCGCGTGGCGGTTGGGGAAGTGGCGGTACAGGGTGCCGATGCCCACGCCCGCGCGTCGTGCCACGTCCTCCAGGGGCGCGTCCGCGCCGTGCCGGGCGAACGCGGTGCGCGCCTCCGCCACCAGGCGGGCGCGGTTGCGACGGGCGTCGGCTCGCATGCGGGGGCCTGCCGGCGGGGTGGTCATGGGGTTCGCCCGACCTCTCTTGCGTCCTGCGGGGGCCGCCTCCGACGGGGGCCGCCTCCGGCGGGGCCGGCGGGGGAGGGGGCCGGCGTTTCGTGGCCTGGTGACCGCCGGAGTGTGGTTGCTCGCGCAGTTCCCCGCGCCCCTTCGGGGCACGTTCTCCGGGGTGCCCGGTATGCCGAGGCGCCCGGCGGACAGGGCATCCTGTCCGCCGGGCGCCTCGTGACGACGGGGCGGGGTCAGTCCTTGATCTCGCAGATCACCGCGCCGGACGTGAGGGACGCGCCCACCTCGACGGCCAGGGCCTTGACGGTGCCCGAGCGGTGGGCGTTGAGGGGCTGCTCCATCTTCATGGCCTCCAGGACGACGATCAGGTCGCCCTCCTTGACCTCCTGGCCCTCCTCCACGGCCACCTTCACGATGGTGCCCTGCATGGGGGAGGCGAGGGTGTCGCCCGAGGCGGCCGGACCGGACTTCCTGGCCGCGCGGCGCTTGGGCTTGGCGCCCGCCGCGAGCCCCGTACGGGCCAGGGACATGCCCAGCGAGGTCGGCAGGGAGACTTCGAGGCGCTTGCCGCCGACCTCGACGACGACCGTCTCGCGGCCCGGCTCCTCGTCCGTGTCGGTGTCCGCGGAAGCGGTGAAGGCGGGGATCTCGTTGACGAACTCGGTCTCGATCCAGCGGGTGTGGACCGTGAACGGATCGGTGGAGCCGGTCAGTTCGGGAGCGAAGGCGGGGTCGGTGACCACGGCGCGGTGGAAGGGGATGGCGGTGGCCATGCCCTCGACGGTGAACTCCTCCAGCGCACGGGCGGCCCGCTGGAGCGCCTGCTCGCGGGTGGCGCCGGTGACGATCAGCTTGGCGAGCAGGGAGTCCCAGGCCGGGCCGATGACACTGCCGCTCTCCACGCCCGCGTCCAGGCGCACGCCCGGACCGGACGGCGCGGCGAAGGCGGTGACGGTGCCGGGGGCGGGCAGGAAGTTGCGGCCCGGGTCCTCGCCGTTGATGCGGAACTCGAAGGAGTGGCCGCGCAGCGGCGGGTCGTCGTAGCCCAGTTCCTCGCCGTCGGCGATCCGGAACATCTCACGGACCAGGTCGATGCCGGAGACCTCCTCGGTGACCGGGTGCTCGACCTGCAGACGGGTGTTGACCTCCAGGAAGGAGATCGTGCCGTCCGCGCCGACCAGGAACTCCACCGTGCCCGCGCCGACGTACCCGGCCTCCTTGAGGATCGCCTTCGAGGAGGCGTACAACTCGGCGACCTGGGCCTCGGAGAGGAACGGCGCGGGCGCCTCCTCGACCAGCTTCTGGTGGCGGCGCTGCAGGGAGCAGTCACGGGTGGAGACGACCACCACGTTGCCGTGGCTGTCGGCCAGGCACTGCGTCTCCACGTGGCGGGGCTTGTCGAGGTAGCGCTCCACGAAGCACTCGCCGCGGCCGAAGGCGGCGACGGCCTCGCGCACCGCGGAGTCGAACAGTTCGGGGACCTCTTCGAGGGTGCGGGCCACCTTCAGACCGCGGCCGCCACCGCCGAAGGCCGCCTTGATCGCGATGGGCAGGCCGTGCTCGCGGGCGAAGGCGACGACCTCCTCGGCGCCGGACACCGGGTCCGGCGTACCGGCGACCAGCGGCGCGCCGGCGCGCTGGGCGATGTGACGGGCCGCCACCTTGTCGCCCAGGTCGCGGATCGCCTGCGGCGGCGGGCCGATCCAGGTCAGGCCCGCGTCCAGGACGGCCTGCGCGAATTCGGCGTTCTCGGAGAGGAAGCCGTATCCGGGATGGATCGCGTCCGCTCCGGAGTCCTTGGCGGCCTGCAGCACCTTCGCGATGTCCAGGTAACTGCTCGCGGGGGTGTCACCGCCCAGCGCGAACGCCTCGTCGGCGGCCCGCACATGCAGCGCGTCCCGGTCCGGCTCGGCGTACACCGCCACGCTCGCGATACCGGCGTCTCGGCACGCTCGGGCGACACGAACAGCGATTTCGCCACGGTTGGCGATCAACACCTTGCGCACGTTGGCTCCCTCTCCTTGAAACAAGCCGAGTTTAGGGACTGCCGACACGAAGCATCGACCCGTCCCTGATGGTGAGCTTGCCCACACGGAGCGTGATACAAGGCCCGCTCGCCGGTGAAATCCCTTGTCGCACCTCGGTACGCAGGGCGCTTGCCATGAACCCTAGCCTTCCGGTGTGGTCAGGGTCTCTGTGAGAGCGTGCTGCGCGCCACTGCGTTTCTTTGTGGAGACCCTACGAACGGCCCAATGATTCTTTGCCCCCCGCCGATCCCTTGTCCCTGGGTTTACTCGTTAGTAGCGTGCTCGCTGTCTCGAACATACTTGGGGTAACAGCGGCCCCGCTCGGGTGGAAGTCGAAGGTGGGTGGGGGCGGGTGATCCGCAGACCGGTGGCGTGGGTGACCGCGATCGTGCTCTTCGCGGAGGCGGTGGGCGTCGCGTGGGTCAACTGGTTCATGGGCGTCGTGGTCGACCGGCAGGACATGTCCCTGGCGGGGCTCGACCCCGAGGTGATGGCCACGTCCTCGAAGGTCGCCGGGCTGGTCTTCGGTCTCTGGTTCGCGCTCTGCGGCCTCACCGCGCTGCGCGTCGCCCTGCGTGACCGCGCGCCCGCCGGCCTCGGCCGCATCCTGCTGATCAGCGCGGCGGTGGTGCATGCCCTGCTCGGTGCGTTCGCCGTAGGGCTGGTGGGCTGGGGCGCGTTCGCCTTCATGATGGCCGTGCTCGGTCTGATCGTGCTCATCTTCATGACGTACGACCGCCGGGACGCCGCGGCGGGGCCGGGCGGCGACCCCGCGGACGGCGGCGCGGCACCGGTCCTGTCACCGCCGACGTCACCGTCACCGCCGTCACCACCGGCGCCCTCGGTCTCCTGACGGCCGTCTTCCGTGTCACCGCCGGCCGTGGTGCGTCACCGCCGGCTGCCCCCTCTGTCGCCCTCTCCCCCCGCCGCCCGTGTCACTTCTCGCGCGGGGTCCACAGGTCCGTGATGCCGACGCCCAGTTCGGCCAGCAGCCGGCGCAGCAGCGGCAGTGAGAGCCCGATGACATTGCCGTGGTCGCCGTCGATGCCGTCGACGAACGGGGCGGAGCGGCCGTCGAGCGTGAACGCCCCGGCGACGTGGAGCGGCTCGCCCGAGGCGACGTACGCGGCGATCTCGGCGTCGGTCGGTTCGCCGAAGCGGACCACGGTGGAGGCGACCGCCGACGTGTGACGGCCGGCCGCGGTGTCCCACACGCAGTGGCCGGTCTGCAGGACGCCCGTCCGGCCGCGCATCGTCTTCCAGCGCGCGGTCGCCTCCTCGGCGTCGGCCGGTTTGCCGTACGCCACGCCGTCCAGTTCGAGCACCGAGTCGCAGCCGATCACCAGGGCGCCCCCGGCCTCGGGGCGGGCGGCCACCACGGACGCCTTCGCCTCGGCGAGCGCGAGCGCCAGGTCGGCGGGGGTCGGGGCGGTCACGGCGTCCTCGTCGACCCCGCTGACGACGACCTCGGGGGAGAGCCCGGCCTGCCGCAGCAGTCCGAGCCGGGCGGGGGACTGGGAGGCGAGGACGAGCCGGCGGTGTGGCTGATCAGTCATGCGGTCAGCGTATCGGCGGTGCCCCGCCCGCCCCCGCCCGCCCGCGCCCGCACCGGCCCGCACCGGGAGCCCGCCCTCACATCAGACCGAGGATGACCATCGCGAACACGACGGCCAGTGCGATGAGGACGCCGAGCCGCCGCAACATGTCCTGCATGTCGCGCAGCTCCTTCGACGGCTCGTTCTCCGGATCGGACCACAGCATGTCTCCGATCGTCACTCCGGTACGGCTCCGAAAGCCTGAGTACGCGTACTCATCTTACCAAAGGGGACTGAAGTTCCATTAGCCGGTCCGCTCCTGCTACCGTTCCCGTCATCATTAAAGGGACGCCTGTCCCATTAGGAGGGAACTGCTGTGTTCACCACCGCCTGGACCGCCTCTCCGCAGGCGCCGAGCACCGGCTTCACCCCCAACTGGTCGCAGGAGGGCTTCTGGCGCCACTCCCTGCGCCAGGTCGTCCGGGTGACCGCGGGCGGCGACCGCGTCCGGATCCGCCTCTCGAACGCGTACGGGACCTCGCCGCTGCGGATCGCGGGGGCGACCCTCGCCCTTACGGCCTCGGGGGCGGCCGTAAGGCCCGGTTCGGTCCGGCGGGTCACCTTCGCCGGGGCCGGGTCCACCGCGATCCCCGCGCGCGGGGCGGTCGTCGGCGACGCGGCCGAACTCGCCGTGGAGGCCGGGGACCGGGTGACCGTCACCCTCCACCTCGACGCCGTCACCGGGCCCGCCACCTTCCACGCGCAGGCATTCGCGACCAGCTACCGGGGCGCGGGGGACCTGCTGGACGACACCGGCGGAGCGGGCTTCGACCAGGTCACCGAGTCCTGGTACCTCCTGTCCGGCGTCGACGTCCGCGCCGGGCGCACCGACGCGGTGGCGCTCTTCGGCGACTCGGTCACCGACGGGTTCGGGTCCACGCCCGGCGCGGACCGCAGATGGTCCGACGCCCTCGCCGCGCGCACCGGCCGGCCCGTGCTCAACGCCGGTATCGGCGGGAACCTGCTGCTCAACGACTCGGCCTGGTACGGGGAGAAGGGACTTCACCGGCTGGAGCGGGACGTGCTGGACCTGGCCGGCGTCGACACGGTGGTCGTGCTGCTCGGGCTGAACGACATCGGGTTCAGCGAGGCGCCTGCGGAACCCACGTACCGGCCCGCGCCGCATGTCGGGGCGGATGAGCTGATCGCGGGGCACCGGGAGCTGATACGGCGGGCGCGGGCGCGCGGGGTGCGGGTCGTCGGGGCGACGCTGCCGCCGTTCGGGGGGTCCGACCACTGGGGGGAGCGGGCGGCGGAGGTGAGCCGTGCGTTCGACGACTGGGTCCGTCGCGCGGGGGAGTACGACGCGGTGGTCGACCTCCACCGGGCGCTGGGCCGTCCCGGCGACCCGGACGTGCTGCTCCCCGCCTACGACTTCGGCGATCACCTGCATCCGAACGACGCCGGGTACGAGGTGATGGCCGGGGCCGTCGCCGACGTCCTGTGACCGCGGGCGCGCGGGAACCGGACGTGCGGGGACCGGAGGAGGAGCGCCGGAGGAGGGGGCCGGAGGAGGGGCCCCGCGCCCTCGCGGGACCCCTCCTCAGACGGGCCGGAAGGTGTTGGTCCAGCTCTGCGGGCCCGGGGCCGGCAGGCGGGTCCGGGTGATGCGGGACGGGTCGGACCACGCGTCCCGGCCGCGGGCCGCGCCGGGCGGGGACGCAGCCACCGCCGCGGCGCGGGCCCGGACCACCGCCAGTGCGGCGGCCAGCTCCTCCGGGGTCGGGTTGCCCCGTACGACCTTGATCGTCATATCGGCTCCGGGTTCCTGGTGTCCTAGAGGGGGATGTTGCCGTGCTTCTTCGGCGGCAGGGACTCCCGCTTGGTGCGCAGCGAGCGCAGGCCGCGTACGACGTGGGAGCGGGTGTCGGAGGGCAGGACCACGCCGTCGAGGTAACCGCGCTCGGCCGCCGTGTAGGGGTTGAGCAGCGTGTCCTCGTACTCCTGGATCAGCCGGGCGCGGGTGGCCTCCCGCTCGCTCTCGGGAGCGGCGGCGATGGTGCGCCGGTGCAGGATGTTCACCGCGCCCTGGGCGCCCATGACGGCGATCTGGGCGGTCGGCCAGGCGAGGTTGAGGTCCGCGCCGAGGTGCTTGGAGCCCATGACGTCGTAGGCGCCGCCGAAGGCCTTGCGGGTGATGACCGTGATCAGGGGGACGGTCGCCTCGGCGTACGCGTAGATGAGTTTGGCGCCGCGGCGGATGATGCCCTCGTGCTCCTGGCCGACGCCCGGCAGGAAGCCGGGGACGTCCACGAAGGTGAGGACGGGCAGGTTGAAGGCGTCGCAGGTGCGCACGAAGCGGGCGGCCTTCTCGGAGGCGTCGATGTCCAGGCAGCCCGCGAACTGCATCGGCTGGTTGGCGACGACGCCCACCGGACGCCCCTCCACGCGGCCGAAGCCGGTGAGGATGTTCGGCGCGAACAGCGGCTGCGTCTCGAAGAACTCGGCGTCGTCCAGGACGTGTTCGATCACCGTGTGCATGTCGTACGGCTGGTTGGCGCTGTCCGGGATCAGCGTGTCCAGCTCGCGGTCCTCGTCCGTCGTCGTCAGGTCCGCCTCCTCGGGGAAGGCGGGCGGCTCACTGAGGTTGTTCGACGGGAGGTAGGAGAGCAGCGACTTGACGTACTCGATCGCGTCCTTCTCGTCCCCTGCCATGTGGTGGGCCACGCCCGAGGTCGTGTTGTGGGTGCGCGCGCCGCCCAGCTCCTCGAAGCCGACGTCCTCACCGGTGACCGTCTTGATGACGTCCGGACCGGTGATGAACATGTGCGAGGTCTGATCGACCATGACCGTGAAGTCGGTGATGGCGGGGGAGTAGACCGCGCCACCCGCGCACGGTCCGACGACCAGGCTGATCTGCGGGATCACGCCCGAGGCATGGGTGTTGCGGCGGAAGATCTCGCCGTACATGCCCAGCGCCGCCACACCCTCCTGGATGCGGGCGCCGCCCGAGTCGTTGATGCCGATGACCGGACAGCCGGTCTTCAGCGCGAAGTCCATCACCTTCATGATCTTCTGGCCGAAGACCTCGCCGAGCGCGCCGCCGAAGACCGTGAAGTCCTGGGAGAACACGGCGACCGGGCGCCCGTCCACCGTGCCGTAGCCGGTCACGACCCCGTCCCCGTACGGGCGGTTGTCCGCCAGGCCGAAGTCCGTCGAGCGGTGCCGCGCGAACTCGTCGAACTCGACGAAGGAGCCCTCGTCCATCAGCAGCTCGATCCGCTCACGGGCCGTCAGCTTGCCCTTGGCGTGCTGCTTCTCGACGGCGCGTGCCGAGCCGGCGTGCGTCGCCTCGTCGATGCGGCGCCGCAGGTCCGCGAGCTTGCCCGCGGTGGTGTGGACGTCGGTCTCGTGCTGCTGTTCCGGCTCGGACATCGGGATGCGGCTCCCTGCCTGCTCAGTGGGGACGTGCGGGGGACGTACGGGGGATGTGCGGGGACGTACGGGGAGAGGGGCGTGCTCGGAGGAGGGGTTGGCTACCCATCCGTAGCGTAGTGGTGCGCCTACCGTTCGGCAGTGCGGCGTTTACCACACCTAGGGTGGGTTGCATGACGCCGCGAGATGACTCAGACGCGAACAGCAGCCGGTGGTCCGACCTGGATCGTCCGCCTCTCGATGCCAGGGCGCTGCGCCGCGCGCTCGTGCGGGACGGCGGGCTCTGGTCCGACGTCCAGGTGGTGGCCCGCACCGGTTCCACCAACACCGACCTCGTCGCCCTCGCCACCGACGGCAAGGCGGAGGAGGGCGCGGTCCTGGTCGCCGAGGAGCAGGACGCCGGACGGGGCCGCCTCGACCGGCGGTGGACGGCGCCCGCCCGCTCGGGCCTCTTCTTCTCCGTCCTGCTGAAGCCCGCCGGGGTACCGGTCGAGCGGTGGGGCTGGCTGCCGCTGCTCACCGGGGTCGCGGTGGCGACGGGGCTGTCACGGTCGGCCGGTGTGGACACGGCCCTGAAGTGGCCCAACGACCTGCTGGTGACGGTGGGGGGCGAGGAGCGCAAGGCGGGCGGCATCCTCGCCGAGCGCGCCGGGGCCGACGCGGTGGTCGTCGGCGTCGGCGTCAACGTCACGCTGCGCGCCGACGAGCTGCCCGTGCCGGGAGCCGGCTCGCTCGCCCTCGCCGGGGCGACGACCACGGACCGGGACACGGTCCTGCGCACCGTTCTGCGGTCGCTCGAACAGTGGTTCGTGAAGTGGCGGAGCGTGGCGGGCGACCCCGCCGCGTCCGGCCTCCAGGACACGTACGCCGCGGGGTGCGCGACGCTCGGGCGGACGGTGCGGGCCGAGCTGCCCGGCGGCACATCGGTCTCCGGGGAGGCCGTGGCCGTCGACGGCGACGGCCGGCTGGTGCTCGCCACGGCGGAGGGTGTCCAGCGGCCCGTGGGCGCGGGCGACATCGTGCACCTGCGGCCGGCGGGCCCCGCGGACGGCGGCTGACGGCCGGCGAGCGGGAGCCGGGGGACGAACGGGGGGACGAAAGGGTTGTGAGTGACGAACGGGCCCAGAGGGGTACGCGGGGTGTCCGCACCCGTTCGTGCCGGTGGTGAGCAGGGGGCGCGCCCGGCCCGTACGACAGTGAGTGGTCCGCCGGACGTACGCGTACGGAGAGGTCCACGGGCCGTCCGGCCCCGGCAGTAGGGAGTGAGCCAGAGCACACCTGCCGTAGAGTTGAGGCCGGTCGGTACCTGACCGCGGCGAATCGGAAGGGCAGCAGGCGTGACGGTCGACGACAGCGGTTCGGGCACGGGCGGCCCCGCCTCCGGCGGTGGGCCGGGTCGTACGGCCGGGCCCGTCGCCGGCACGGATGCCGCGCGGGTCGACCGCGCCGAGGCGCATGCGCGCGTGGAGCGCGTGAGGGAAGAGGAACAGCACGCAGTGGACGCGCAGGACGGCCGGGTCCCGGCCGCTGACCGGACGGATCCGCGGGGCCGGACGGACGCGCAGGACAGCCGGACCGACCAGGACGCCGCCGAGTCCGACGGGGACCCGCTCGCGCTCCGGCTCGAACAGCTCATCCTCGGCGCCGAGCGGCGCTACACCCCCTTCCAGGCGGCCCGCAGCGCGGGTGTCTCCATGGAGCTGGCCTCCCGTTTCTGGCGGGCCATGGGCTTCGCCGACATCGGCCAGGCCAAGGCGCTCACGGAGGCGGACGTCCTGGCCCTGCGGCGGCTGGCCGGTCTCGTCGAGGCGGGGCTGCTCAGCGAGGCGATGGCGGTCCAGGTGGCGCGTTCCACCGGCCAGACCACGGCCAGACTGGCCGAGTGGCAGATCGACTCCTTCCTGGAAGGGCTCACCGAGCCCCCGGAACCGGGCATGACGCGCACCGAGGTCACCTATCCCCTCATCGAGCTGCTGCTGCCCGAGCTGGAGGAGTTCCTGGTCTACGTCTGGCGGCGCCAGCTCGCCGCCGCGACCGGCCGTGTCGTGCAGGCCGCGGACGACGAGGAGATGGTGGACCGTCGGCTGGCCGTCGGCTTCGCCGACCTCGTCGGCTTCACGCGGCTGACCCGGCGGATGGAGGAGGAGGAGCTCGGCGAACTCGTCGAGGCGTTCGAGACCACCGCCGCCGACCTGGTCGCGGCGCACGGGGGACGGCTCATCAAGACCCTGGGCGACGAGGTGCTGTACGCGGCCGACGACGCGGGGATCGCCGCGGAGATCGCGCTGCGCCTGATCGAGACGATGGCCAACGACGACACGATGCCCGAACTGCGGGTGGGCATCGCGTTCGGCACGGTCACCACGCGCATGGGCGACGTGTTCGGCACAACCGTGAACCTCGCGTCCCGGCTGACGTCGATAGCTCCCAAGGACGCGGTCCTGGTCGACGGGGCGTTCGCGGAGGAGCTCATCCGCACGGGGGACGCGCCCGCCTCCGAGGCGGTCGCCGCGGAGGAGGCCATCGCGGCGGAGAAGGAGGGCGAGGAGCCGCCGGCGTACCGCTTCGGCCTCCAGCCGATGTGGCAGCGGGCGGTGCGGGGTCTGGGCGTGGTGGAGCCGTGGCTGATGAGCCGGCGGGGTTGACGCTCCGCGTGCGCCGGACCGGTTCCAGGGTGCGGGCCGGCCGTGGCTGGTCGCGCAGTTCCCCGCGCCCCTGAAAAGCGGGGCTGCGCCCCGGCTTTTCAGGCCGGCTTCCGTTCCGGCCGCGCGGAAACTACTCCCCAGGCCACTCCGGGCGTCGCTTCTCGTTGAATGCCGCGACCCCCTCCGCCCGGTCTCCCGAGAACGCCACCGACCGCCAGGCCGCGTCCTCGATCTCCAGCCCCGCCGGCAGGTCCAGCCCGTGCCCCAGCCGTAGTGCCCGCTTCGCCGCCCGGAGCCCCACGGGCGAGTTCCCGGCGATGCGCGAGGCGAGGGCCAGCGCCGACGCCCGGTCCTCCCCGTCGGCGACCAGCTCGTCCACCAGCCCCAGCCGCCGCGCCTCCGCGGCCTCCACCCGCCGCGCCGAGAAGATCAGCTCGGCCGCCCGCGCCGCACCGACCCGGCGCGGCAGCAGCTGCGTACCGCCGCCCCCGGGGATGACGCCGACCGACACCTCGGGCAGACCCACCACGGCCGTGCCGTCCGCGACGATCAGGTCGCAGGCGAGCGCCAGCTCGAAACCGCCGCCGAGCGCGAACCCGTGCACGGCCGCGACGGTGGGCACCGGAAGCTCCAGCACCCCGGTGTACGCGGCCCGCGCCACCGGCCGTTGCCGGACCAGCTCGGCGTCCGTGAGCGAGTTGCGCTCCTTGAGGTCGGCGCCGACGCAGAAGGCCCGCTCGTGGGTCGAGGTCAGCACGACCACGCGTACGTCCCGGTCGGCGGCCAGCGCCTCGCAGGCGGCGGCGATCGAGCGGGCCATCGCGGACGACACGGCGTTCATGGCCCCGGGCCGGTCCAGGGAGAGCTCCGCGACGTACGGGGTGTGCCGCCGCACCACCACGTACTCCCCGAACCGCCGCTCCGTGCCCTGCCCGGCCTGCTCGTCCTTCCCGCCCTGCTCCGCCATGGCGCCCTCCCGGTTAACGTGGGTTAACTTCCGGCCCGATCATTCCAGTCGGCCGCCTCCGGGGAAAGCCCTCTCCCGGCTTCGACGTCTCAAAATCGTACAAAACTACCTAACCTGGTGTGATGGGTGGTGACGATGTGCGGCTACGGGCCGTAGTGGCACTGGCGCAGGGCATGGCGGCCGCGCACGCCCCGCAGGAGTCGTGGCGCGCGGCGGCGGACGGGGCCCGCCGGGCGCTGGGCGGCAGCTTCGCCGCGCTGTCCGTGTGGGAGCGGGACCTGGGGCGGCTGCGCGTCCTGGTCAACACGGGGGAGCTGACCCGGGACGAGGAGGAGTTCCCGGAGTGCGAGGCGTACCCCGTGCACCGCTTCCCCGAGATCACCGAGTTCCTGCACGAGCGCTGGGTGGGCGGGGGCGAGTCCAACGCCTGGGTGGAGACGGTGCAGGGGTCCGCCGCGGGGCGTGCCGGGTACTGCCCGGGGGCACCTCCCGGTGACAGCTGGGGGCGGGTCGCCGCGCTGCGGCGGCGCGGGCGCGGCTGCTGCGTCGTCGCGCCGGTCGTCCTGCACGGGCGCGCCTGGGGCGAGCTGTACGTCGCCCGCCCAGCCGGCGCCCTCCCCTTCGGGCCCGCCGACGCCGACTTCGCGACCGTCCTCGCCTCCGTGGTGGCCGCCGGGATCGCGCAGACCGAACGGCTCGAAGAGGCCCGGCGGCTCGCCTTCACCGACGCGCTCACCGGCCTCGCCAACCGCCGGGCCGTGGACGCGCGCCTGGACGAGGCCGTCGAGTGCCACCGTGCCCGGGGGGTCGTCGTCAGCCTCGTCGTGTGCGACCTCAACGGCCTCAAGCGCGTCAACGACACCCAGGGGCACGCCGTCGGCGACCGGCTCCTGGAACGCTTCGGGTCGGTGCTGTCCCTGTGCGGCGCGATGCTCCCCGGCACGCTCGCCGCCCGCCTCGGCGGTGACGAGTTCTGCCTGCTCGCGGTGGGTCCCACCGCCGACGAGGTGGTCCGCGTCGCCGACGAGCTCTGCCGCCGCGCCGCCGGGCTCGAACTCGGCGAGGGGGTCGCGTGCGGGGTCGCCTCCACCGGGGACCCGCTCGGGCCCGTCCACTCGGCCCGCCGCCTCTTCCGCCTCGCCGACGCGGCCCAGTACCGCGCCAAGGCCGTACGTGCCGCCGAGCCCGTCGTCGCCGGCCGTGAAGGGCCCGACGACCCCGTCGTGCGCCTCGCCGACGCGCCCCCGTCCCCGGCGGCCGACCGCCGGAGGTTCCGCGGCCGCCGGTAAGGACCGTGACCGGTCCCCGGTAGTGACATCATCACATTCACTGCGTACGCTCCTGAATATGGATATGCACACTGTGGTGGTGGGGACGGCCGGGGTCACCGCGTCCGACGTGCTGGCCGTGGCGCGCGGCGGCGCGCGGGTCGAGCTTTCCGGCGAGGCCGTGGCGGCACTCGCCGCGGCCCGCGAGATCGTGGAGGCGCTGGCGGCCAAACCCGAGCCCGTGTACGGGGTCTCCACCGGCTTCGGAGCCCTCGCCACCCGGTCCATCGGCCCGGAGCTGCGGGGCCGGCTGCAGCGCAACATCGTGCGGTCGCACGCCGCCGGGATGGGGCCGCGCGTCGAGCGCGAGGTCGTCCGGGCCCTGATGTTCCTGCGGCTGAAGACCGTCTGCTCCGGCCGCACCGGCGTGCGCCCGTCCGTCGCGCAGGCCATGGCGGACGTCCTGAACGCCGGCATCACCCCGGTCGTCCACGAGTTCGGGTCCCTCGGCTGCTCCGGCGACCTCGCGCCGCTCTCGCACTGCGCCCTGGCACTGATGGGCGAGGGGGACGCCGAAGGTCCGGACGGCACGGTCCGCCCGGCCGGTGAACTGCTCGCCGCGCACGGCATCGAACCCGTCGAGCTGCGCGAGAAGGAGGGCCTGGCCCTCCTCAACGGAACCGACGGCATGCTCGGCATGCTGCTCATGGCCCTCGCCGACCTCGGCACCCTCTACACGTCCGCCGACATCACGGCCGCCCTCAGCCTGGAGGCGCTCCTCGGCACCGACAGGGTCCTCGCGCCCGAGCTGCACGCCATCCGGCCGCACCCCGGCCAGAGCGCCAGCGCCGCCAACATGCTGGCCGTCCTGAAGGGCTCGGAGCTCACCGGCCACCACCAGGACGACGCCCCGCGCGTCCAGGACGCGTACTCGGTACGCTGCGCCCCGCAGGTGGCGGGCGCCGGCCGCGACACCATGGCGCACGCCCGGCTGGTCGCCGACCGCGAGCTGGCCGCGGCCGTCGACAACCCGGTGGTGCTGCCCGACGGGAGGGTCGAGTCCAACGGGAACTTCCACGGGGCGCCGGTCGCGTACGTGCTGGACTTCCTCGCCGTCGCCGCGGCCGACCTCGCCTCCATCGCCGAGCGCCGCACGGACCGGCTCCTCGACAGGAACCGCTCGCACGGCCTGCCGCCCTTCCTCGCGGACGACGCGGGCGTCGACTCCGGCCTGATGATCGCCCAGTACACGCAGGCCGCCCTGGTCAGCGAGATGAAGCGGCTCGCCGTCCCGGCCTCCGCCGACTCCATCCCGTCCTCCGCCATGCAGGAGGACCACGTCTCGATGGGCTGGTCGGCCGCCCGCAAGCTCCGTACGGCCGTCGACGCCCTGGCCCGTGTCGTCGCCATCGAGCTGTACGCCGCCGCGCGCGCCCTCGAACTGCGCGCCGGACTCGCCCTGGCGCCCGCCTCGCGGGCCGCCGTCGACGCCGCCAGGGCCGCCGGGGTGGCCGGCCCGGGACCGGACCGCTTCCTCGCCCCGGACCTGGCCGCGGCGGAGGTCTTCGTGCGCGGCGGCCACCTGGTCGCGGCGGTCGAGTCCGTGACGGGACCGCTGGCCTGAGAGATTCCGTCGAAGGAGGAGCGGGGCTGTCGTGTCCGTCACAGCGGCCCCTGCTCCTCCTGTGCTAGAGTTCTCAACGAAACGTT
Organism: Streptomyces beigongshangae; assembly: GCF_019710745.1. GTDB lineage: Bacteria > Actinomycetota > Actinomycetes > Streptomycetales > Streptomycetaceae > Streptomyces > Streptomyces beigongshangae. The sequence goes on along the minus strand of NZ_JAHKJW010000001.1, from coordinate 127,420 downwards.
TTTGGTACCCATTAACTTGTGCGCCTGAAAGGATTCTCTCTCAGGCGCGTTTTGTTTTTCCGGTCATTTCCGGATGGGAGCCACCTATCCAAGGAGAAATGACATGGCTACTGGCACCGTGAAGTGGTTCAACAGCGAAAAGGGCTTCGGCTTCATCGAGCAGGACGGCGGCGGCGCCGACGTCTTCGCCCACTACTCCAACATCGCCTCCTCGGGCTTCCGTGAGCTGCAGGAGGGCCAGAAGGTCTCCTTCGACGTCACGCAGGGTCAGAAGGGCCCGCAGGCGGAGAACATCGTCCCCGCCTAATTCCGGGACGCGCACCACGCGAGCCGGGGCCCACACCTTCGGGTGCGGGTCCCGGCTCGTGCTGTCCGTGTGTCCGTGTGTCCTTGAGCACGGAGAGCCGTGAGAACACGGAAACCGTGACAGCACGGGCAACCGTGCGGCCCAGGAAGGAATTCCAGATCCAGCATGACTCGATCCGAACGTCCTGAACGACCCGCCGGCGCACGCCCGGCGAATTCCCGGGGTACCCGCGGCTCCCGTGGCACACGCGGCACAGGCCCGGCGGCCGCCGCGAACAACGGCGGCAGGAACGCGCGCAGGAAGCCGTCCCCGCAGTCCACCGCGCCGCAGGAGTTCGCCCTCCCGCAGACGCTCACGCCCGCGCTGCCCTCCGTCGAGTCCTTCGACGCGCTGGACATGCCGGCCGCGCTCGGCAAGACCCTCGCCGCCCAGGGCATGACCGAGCCCTTCCCGATCCAGGGCGCGACCCTCCCCAACTCCCTCGCCGGCCGCGACATCCTCGGCCGGGGCCGCACCGGCTCGGGCAAGACCCTCGCCTTCGGCCTCGCGCTGCTCGCCCGCACGGCCGGCCGGCGCGCCGAGCCCAAGGCGCCGCTCGCCCTCGTCCTGGTGCCCACGCGCGAACTCGCGCAGCAGGTCACCGACGCGCTCACGCCGTACGCGACCGCCGTGAACCTGCGGCTCGCGACCGTCGTCGGCGGACTGTCCATCGGCAAGCAGTCCGCACTGCTGCGGCGCGGTGCCGAGGTGCTCGTCGCCACGCCCGGACGGCTCAAGGACCTGATAGACCGGGGCGACTGCACCCTCGCACAGGTGCGGATCACCGTCCTCGACGAGGCCGACCAGATGGCCGACATGGGGTTCATGCCCCAGGTCACGGCGCTCCTCAACCAGGTCGAGCCGGACGGTCAGCGCATGCTGTTCTCGGCGACCCTGGACAAGAACATCGACAAGCTCGTGCGGATGTTCCTCACGGACCCCGTCGTGCACTCCGTGGACCCCTCGGCGGGCGCGGTGACGACGATGGAGCACCACGTGCTGCACGTCGCCGACGAGACGGACAAGAAGGCCGTCGCGATGCGGATCGCCGCCCGCGACGGGCGCGTGATCCTCTTCGTCGACACCAAGCGCTCGGCCGACCGCTTCACCAAGCGGCTGCTCGCGAGCGGCGTACGGGCCTCCGCCCTGCACGGCGGACGCTCCCAGCCGCAGCGCAACCGCACGCTCGACCAGTTCAAGACCGGTCTGGTGACCGCCCTCGTCGCGACCAACGTGGCGGCGCGCGGGATCCACGTCGACGACCTCGACCTCGTCGTGAACGTCGACCCGCCCACCGACCACAAGGACTACCTGCACCGCGGCGGCCGCACCGCCCGCGCGGGGGAGTCCGGCAGTGTCGTCACGCTGGTCCTGCCGGAGCAGAAGCGGGAGATGACCCGGCTGATGGCCGACGCGGGGATCAGCCCGCGGACGGCCCGCGTCCGGTCGAGCGACGACGAACTCGTACGGATCACCGGCGCGCGGGAGCCGTCCGGCGTCCCGGTCGTCATCCCCGTACCGGAACCCGCGGTGGCCCAGCCGTCCCAGGGCAGGCCCCGGACCCGGCGCGGTGGCGGGAACGGCGGCGCGGGCGGTCGCGGCGCGGCGGCGGCCGGCACGCGGTCGGGTGGCGGCGCCAGGACCGGTAACGGTACCGGCACGCGGTCGGCCGGCGGCGTCGGCGGAGGTACGCGTGGCCGGGGCGGTGCGGGCGCGGGGACGCGCTCGGGCGCCACGGGAGGCAACCGCGGTACGCGGGGCGGGCAGGGCGGCGGACGCAGGTCCGCCTAGGAGGTCACCGCCGGGCGCCGGCGGGCTGCCGGACTCCGGTGGCCCGCCGGCGCCCGTGCGCGGTCCCGCCCGGGCGGGGAGGCGGACCCGCCCCCGCCCGGGCGCGGGTCGCTCAGTGGGCGGTCGTGCGCTCCCGGCGCACCGAATACGCCACGAACCCCGCCCCCAGGCTCAGAAACAGTGTGCCGCCGGCCACGTACGGGGTGGTGTCGAAGCTTCCCGTGTCGGCCAGCCGGGTGTGCGTCCCGGCGGAGGTTCCGTCGTCAGACCCGGAGGTGTCGGCCGTCCCGGAGACGTCGTCCGTCCCGGAGACGTCGGTCGACGTGGCGGTGCCGGTCGACGTCGAGGCGTCGGCCCGGCCGGTCGTGCGGGCGACGGTCCCTTCGGACGCGCCCGCGTCGGTGCGCGCCGTGGTACGGAGCACCGCGGTGGTCGTCGTCTGTGTTCTGTACTCCCGTGTTCTGTGCTCCGTGGGCATGTCGTCCGTCGCGTTGGCGGACGGGACGAACCACAGGGCGCCCAGCAGGGCCCCCGCGGCGCTGGCTGTCAGCAACGATCGACGTGCGGACACGGAATATCGATCCCCTTGCGACGCTGGCGAATTGGCCGTGCAGGGCGATGTTAGTGAAAGGTGCGGGTCACAGGAAAGTCACGGTGGTCATGAGCCGTAGGCTCCGGGGTATGAGCACACCCGAGGCATCGCGATTTGTACGGTTGCGTGTGGAACTGGTCATCGAGGTCGACGACGAGGACGCGCTCACCAAGGCGGCGCTGGGCCGTATCGCCGAGGACCCCGAGATCCCGGCCGGTGAGAAAGTTCACGCCGAGAGCACGGTGGCGGACGACACGGCCGAGGCCCTCGCCTATCTCGTCGACCCGTTCGACCTGGTCGGGGACGTGCCCGGGGTCGACCTCGCCCAGGCGTCCTGGAGCAGTGAGGAGATCGACTACGACCCCGATTCGCCGGATTGGGATCTGGACGAGGATGATGACGCCTCGGACGGGGAAGACGTCAACGGCTGACACCGCTCGGATAAATCGTGGCCCCGGGCGGCAACCGCCACCCGGGGTTCTGTCGTCTCACGGGACGCAGTGACCGACACCCGCACCAGGCGTATCCCGTGGACTGACGTGGCGTGCCCCACACCTGTGACGGATGTGGAACGGGACGAAGCGGTCGTAGCGTTTGAAGGTGTTACGGGGACTCCCGGGCTTTTGGGGATTCGGCAACGATGGAGAAGCGTGTGATGACGGACGGTAAGCGGCGCAGGGGCCTCTCGGTCGCGTCCGCACTGCTCGGCGGGGTGCTGGTGCTCTCCGCGTGCAGCGGAGGGAGCGACGACAACCCCAAGGCGGAGAGCGGTGGTGGCGGCTCGCAGGCGAAGGCCGACGAGGCGGCGGCCAAGGAGAACTCCGAGGCCCAGATCAAGATCACGCCCAAGGACGGCTCGAGCAACGCCTCCATCAACAACGACGCCAAGGTCACCGTGGCCAAGGGCACACTCACCCAGGTGACCATGAAGACGGCGGCCGGTGCCGCCGTCGCGGGCGAGATATCCGCCGACAAGAAGAGCTGGGAGCCCAGCGGCCAGCTGGAGCGCGGCACCGTCTACAAGGTCGCCGCGACGGCGAAGGACTCGGAGGGCCGCGCCGCCCACGAGAACGCGTCGTTCACGACGGTCTCCCCGGACGACAGCTTCATCGGCAACTTCACGCCGGAGGACGGTTCCACCGTCGGCGTCGGCATGCCGGTCTCGATCACCTTCAACAAGGCGATCACGAACAAGGCGGACGTCCAGAAGGGCATCACCGTCTCCTCCACGAGCGGCCAGGAAGTCGTCGGGCACTGGTTCAGCGCGAACCGCCTGGACTTCCGCCCCGAGGAGTACTGGAAGGGCAACTCCACCGTCACCCTGAAGCTGAAGCTCGACGGTGTCGAGGGCGCCGACGGCGTGTATGGCGTGCAGCAGAAGACGGTCACCTTCAAGATCGGCCGCAACCAGGTCTCCATCGTCGACGCCAAGACCAAGACGATGAAGGTCACGCAGGACGGCAAGACCATCAAGACCATCCCGATCTCCGCCGGCTCGCCCGAGAACAAGACGTACGAGGGCAAGATGGTGATGTCGGAGAAGTTCAAGGAAACCCGGATGAACGGCGCGACGGTGGGCTTCACCGACGACGACGGCAAGGGCGAGTACGACATCAAGGACGTACCGCACGCCATCCGGCTGTCGACCTCCGGCACGTTCATCCACGGCAACTACTGGGGCGCCGACTCCATCTTCGGCAGCGTCAACACCAGTCACGGCTGTGTGGGCCTGAACGACACCAAGGGCGCCAACGACCCGGACACCGAGGGCGCCTGGTTCTACAACAACTCGATCATCGGTGACGTCGTGGACGTGCGGAACACCGGTGACAAGACGATCGCCCCGGACAACGGCCTCAACGGCTGGAACATGGACTGGGCGGCGTGGAAGGCCGGTTCGGCCGTCTGACCCCGGACACCCCGCGTCCCGAGGGCGGCTGCTCGTCACGAGCAGCCGCCCTCGGCGTTTCCGCGGGGTGCTTCTCATCCTTCTCCTATGCGGGGCTTATCCCCCCATCACATGCCGTCCCTAGCTTGCGGCCATGTTCTTCACCTACCTCAGGCGCGAACTGCGCCGCCGCAGAAAGGCGGCGCTCGTCGTCGCCTCCGGACTCGCCCTGGGCATCGCCCTGGTCATCGTGGTCGGCTCCGTGTCGTCCGGCATGGAGAAGGCGCAGGGCAAGGTCCTCCAGTCGCTGTACGGGCTGGGCACGGACATGACGGTCACCAAGGCGGCCCAGGCGCAGTCGGGCACGGGCGAGCGCCCGCGCTTCCGGTTCGACGCCCGGGACGGCGATTCCAGGGAGGAGCAGAGCAGCGACCGCGTCATGGTGCAGGGCTTCCAGACCCTGGCCGCCGACACGGTCTCGAAGGTCGGCACGCAGAAGGGCGTCTCCGACGCCGTCGGCGGGCTCAGCCTCCAGGTCGTCAAGGTCAGCGGACAGTTCCGGCAGGGCCAGTTCCAGCAGGACCAGCAGCAGGACCAGCGGCAGGGCGGCGACCAGCAGGGCGGCGGCCCCGGTGCCCAGCAGTCCCCGCAGGGCCGCGTCGAGGGCGGCGGCGCCGACTTCGACGTCAACAACTACTCGGTCTACGGCACGGACGTCACCGAGCCGGACCTGGGCCCGCTGACCTCCTCGAAGATCACCAGCGGCCGTACCTTCAGGACCTCCGAGACCGACGCGGAGGTCGTCGTCGCCGACGCGTCCTACGCCGAGGAGAAGAAGCTCGCCGTCGGTGACACGGTCACCGTGAAGAGCGTCGAGTACGAGGTGATCGGCATCGCGACCCCCGACAGCGGGGACGCGGCGGCCGACCTCTACCTCCCGCTCAAGCAGGCGCAGACGCTCGGCGACGCGGAGGACGAGGTCACCACGATCTACGTCAAGGCGTCCGACTCGCAGCAGCTCGACACCGTCGAGTCGGCCATCCAGGAGAACATCGACGGTACGACGGTGACGACCTCCGCCGACCTCGCGGACACGGTCTCCGGCTCCCTCTCCACCGCCTCCGACCTCGCCTCGAACGTGGGCAGATGGCTGTCGGTCGCGGTGCTCGTGGCCGCGTTCCTGGTCGCGGGCCTGCTCACCTCGTCGGCCGTCTCCCGCCGGGTACGGGAGTTCGGCACGCTGAAGGCACTCGGCTGGACGTCCGGCCGGGTGACCCGGCAGGTCGTGGGGGAGGCCGTCGTCAACGGCCTCGTCGGCGGCGTCCTCGGTATCGCGCTGGGCCTCGGCGGCGCGTACGCCGTCACCGCGGTCAGCCCGACGCTCCAGGCCGAACTCGGCTCCACCGGCGGGGGCACGGGCGGCCCGGGAGGCGGCGGGGGCCCCGGCGGCGGTACGGGCGGCCCGGCCCGCCAGGCGGCGGCCAGGGCCCTCGACGTGACGCTGACCGCGCCGGTGGCCCTCGGCACGATCGCGGTGGCCGTCGCCCTGGCGGTGGCGGGCGGCCTCGTCGCGGGAGCGTTCGGCGGCTGGCGGGCCTCCCGCCTCCGCCCGGCGGACGCCCTGCGCCGCGTCGAGTAGACCGCCCGGCCCGCACCCCCGCCCCGACAGGGGCGCGGGGAACCGCGCGCTCGGCCACAGCCGGCCCGCACCCTCCCACCGCATCCCCGCGGAGCGACCCCCAGGAGTCACACCATGTACGAACTAAGAGGCATTACCAAGCAGTACAAACGCGGCAGGGAGACCGTGGACGCCCTGGCGGGCGTGGACCTGACCATCGGGAACGGTGACCGCCTGGTGATCCAGGGCCCCACCGGAGGTGGAAAATCCACCCTGCTGCAAATGCTGGGAGGTCTGGACCGCCCCACCTCGGGAAGCATCGAACTGGACGGAACGGATCTGGCCGGGCTGTCCGAGAACAAACTCACCGAAGTCCGCAGCGGGACCATCGGATTCGTTTTCCAGAGTTTCAACCTCATTCCCACCCTTACCGCCCAGGAGAACGTGGAGACCGCCCTCGTCCCCCTGAGGGTGAAGGCGGGGGAGCGCCGGGAGAGGGCCGCCGCCGCACTGGAGTCCGTCGGCCTGGCCGAGCGGCGCGGCCACCTGCCGGCCGAGCTCTCCGGCGGCCAGCAGCAGCGCGTGGCCATCGCCCGTGCCCTGGTCAAACAGCCCAAGGTGCTGCTCGCCGACGAACCCACGGGAAACCTCGACGAGTCCATGCGCGACGAGATCATGGACGTACTCGACACCATGTGGAAGGAGTACGGGCTCACTTTCGTCATGGTCACGCACGATTCCGCGATCGCGCGGAAAGCGCCGCGGGTCGCCACGATCCGAAAGGGGAGGATCACCGTCAAGGAGAACGCCAACTCCTGACCCTCCCAACGCTGTTGAGCGACTGATCACCCCCCGGCATACTGAGTATTCCGGGGGGATGCGCGCGAGCATGCGCAAGGAATGCCCCCTGGCCGGATGAACGGGGATTCATCCCGGACCTGCTCTCCAGGGGGAGACTTGCGCAGACAAGTGAAAAGAGCGTGCGCGGCCACGATCGCCACGGCGGCAGCCGTGGCCCTGACGGCGGGCATGACCGGCCCGGCGTCGGCGCAGGCGGAGCACGCGGACACCGCATCGGCCCCGGTCGCGCGGACCGCGCCCAAGCACCGCATCCCCCTCATCACCGGCGACCGTGTCGTCGTCGACGCCGAGGGCCGCGTCACCGGCCTGGAGCGGGCCGAGGGCCGTGAGGGGATACCCGTCCAGATCCGCAAGGCCGGCGGACACACCCTCGTCGTGCCGGCCGACGCCGCGCGGCTCATCGCCACCGGCAAGCTCGACCAGCGGCTCTTCGACGTCACCGAACTCGACAAACCCGGCAACCGCAAGGCGCAGAAGCGGGGCCTCAAGCTGATCGTCGGCTACAGCGGCACCGCCGCGCGGGCCAGGGCGGACGTCCGCGACGCCGGTGACACCGAGGTCCGCAGGACCCTGCGGACACTGAACGCGGACGCGGTCCTGACGCCCAGGGCCGACGCGTCCGACCTGTGGGCCGCCGTCACGGACTCCCGGGCGGGCGGCGCGAGGACCGCCTCCGGCATCGCCCACGTGTGGCTCGACGGGATCCGCAGGGCCAGCCTCGACACGTCCGTCCCGCAGATCGGCGCCGACAAGGCGTGGGCCGCCGGGTACGACGGCAAGGGCGTCAGGATCGCCGTCCTCGACACCGGTGTCGACGCGACCCACGCCGACCTCAAGGGCCAGGTCGTCGCCGAGAAGAACTTCTCCACCGCGCCCGACGCCACCGACAGGTACGGCCACGGCACGCACGTCGCGTCCATCGCCGCCGGTACGGGCGCCAAGGCCGCGGGCAGGTACAAGGGCGTCGCGCCCGGTGCGAAGCTGCTCAACGGCAAGGTGCTCGACGACGACGGCTTCGGCGACGACTCGGGCATCCTCGCCGGCATGGACTGGGCGGCCGAGCAGGGCGCCGACGTCGTGAACCTCAGCCTCGGCGGCGGGGACACCCCCGCCATCGACCCGCTGGAGGCGCAGGTCAACAAGCTGTCCGAGGAGAAGGGCATCCTCTTCGCGATCGCCGCGGGCAACAGCGGCGAGGCCGGCGAGCAGACGATCGGCTCCCCGGGCAGCGCCGAGGCCGCGCTCACCGTCGGCGCCGTCGACGGCAAGGACACCCTGGCCCCCTTCTCCAGCACCGGCCCCGGCCTCGACGGGCAGATCAAGCCCGACGTGACCGCGCCCGGCGTGGACATCACGGCCGCCTCGGCCCCGGGCAGCGTCATAGCCCAGGAGGTCGGCGAGAAGCCGGCCGGCTACGTCTCCATCTCGGGCACGTCGATGGCGACCCCGCACGTAGCGGGCGCCGCCGCGATCCTCAAGCAGCAGCACCCCGACTGGACGTACACCGAGCTCAAGGGCGCCCTCACCGGCTCCGCGAAGGGCGGCAAGCACACGCCGTTCCAGCAGGGCTCGGGCCGCGTCCAGGTGGACAAGGCGATCAAGCAGACCGTGGTCGCCGTCCCGTCGTCGGTGAGCTTTGGCATCCAGCAGTGGCCGCACACCGACGACACCCCGGTCACCGAGAAGGTCACGTACCGGAACCTCGGGACGGCCGACGTCACGCTGAACCTCTCGGTGACGACCGCCGATCCGAAGGGGCAGGCCGCGCCGGCCGGCTTCTTCACGCTCGGCGCCAGGAAGCTGACCGTCCCGGCGGGCGGCACGGCCTCCGCCGACCTCACGGCCGACACCAGGCTGGGCGGCACGCTCGACGGCGCCTACTCCGCGTACGTGACGGCGACCGGCGGCGGCCAGAGCGTCCGCACGGCGGCGGCGGTGCAGCGCGAGGTGGAGTCGTACGACGTCACGCTCAAGCACATCGGCCGCGACGGCCGGCCCGCGCCGGGCCACCTCACGGACCTGTTCGGGTACGCGGGGCCCGGCAAGGACCGGAGCTTCTCCGCGCCGGAGAGCGACGGCACGGCGACCGTGCGCGTGCCCAAGGGCACGTACCTGCTGGACTCCTGGATCGTGAAGGACTTCCAGACCTTCGAGGGCGGCCTCGACTGGCTGCTCCAGCCCAGGCTGAACGTCACGAAGGACGTCTCGGTGACCCTGGACGCCCGTACGGCCCAGGCGGCCGACATCACGGTGCCGGACGCCGGGGCGAAGCCGCTGTCCGCGATGGTCTCCTACTTCTACGACCCCGCCGAGATGGGCGTCACGGCCGGCTTCACCTCGTTCGCCGACCTGCGCATCGCGCACCTCGGCGCGGACGTCACCGGTCTCGTCCAGACCTGGGGCGGCCAGTGGACCAAGGGGGCGGACGCCGAGTACGACGTGGCCACCACGGCGGAGGTCAAGCGGTTCCAGGGGGACAAGGTCCGGCACTTCAAGGCGGGTGAGCTCGCCACGGTGAAGAACAACCTCGGCGCCTCGGCCCCCGGCAAGACCGGTGCGCTCGTCCCGGCCGGCGAACTGCCCGGGTCCTTCACCTTCGGTACCGCCTTCGAGCAGAAGCTGCCCGGCGCCAGGACGCTGTACCTGTCCACGAGCGACAAGATCAAGTGGGGGCTGGAGTTCGAGCAGTACGGCCCCGCCGACGAGGACGGGTTCCCGACCCTGGAGGCCTACTACACGCTGGGCAACCCGCAGACGTTCGCAGCGGGCAAGAAGTACGAGAAGACCTTCAACACGGCGGTCTTCGGCCCGCGTATCGGCTCGGACTTCGGCATCTACCGCGAGGGCGACGACATCTACGGCTCCCTGCCGCTGTTCGCCGACGGCAAGACCCACGCCGGCTCCTCGCTCCACTCGTCGGCCACCACGAAGCTCCTGCGCAACGGCGTCGAGGTCGGCTCCAACAGCGACCCGCTGACCGGGGACGGCTTCTTCAGGGTCCCGGCCGGTGACGCCTCGTACAAGCTGACCACCTCGGTCAAGCGCAGCGTCAAGATCGCCGCGGCCTCCACCCGCGTCGACGCCAGCTGGACCTTCCGCTCCAAGAGGGCCGACCTGGCCAGGCTGCCCGCGTCCTCGGTCCGCTTCGACGCGGCCGTCGGCCTGGACAGCAGGGCACCGGCGGGCGAGAAGGTCTCCGTCCCGGTGACCGTCCAGGGCTCGGCCGCGGGCAAGAACCTCAAGTCGCTCGCGGTGTACGTGTCGTACGACTACGGCCAGACCTGGAAGAAGCTCACCGTGAAGAACGGCAAGGTCGCGGTCACGAACCCGGCCAAGGGCAAGGGGATCTCCTTCCACGCCAAGATCGCCGACAAGAAGGACAACAAGTCGACGATCTCGATCTACAACGCGTACTACGGGAAGTAACCCCGTGTGCTACGGGAAGTGACCCCGTCTCGCTGAACGCACACGCGCGCGGACGGCCCGCCGGAAGCAGAGCTGCCGGCGGGCCGTCCGGGTAGGCGTGGGGTATGACCGCGCACACCGTTGAGTACATCCGGTACCTCATTCCCGAGCAGCAGTCGGCACAGTTCCTCGCCGCCTACAACCGGGCCGCCGCGCAACTCGCGGCGGCCCCGCAGTGCGTCGACTTCGAGCTGGCCCGTGCCGAGGACGACTTCGAGCACTTCGTGCTCCGCGTCACCTGGACGTCCACCGAGGACCATGTCGAGGGTTTCCGCGAGTCCGAGCTGTTCACCGACTTCATCGCCGAGATCGGCCCCTTCTCCGGATCGATCGAGGAGATGCGCCACTACCGGCCGACGGCCGTACGGGGCACGGGATCGGCCGTGCCCACGCTGTACGCCCGGGCCGGGGGCGCCGATGCCTTCGCCCGGCTGACCGAGGTCTTCCACGGCATGGTCCGTGAGGACGAGGTCCTCGCCCCGGTCTTCGAGGGGCTCTCCACCGAGCACGCGTCCCGGCTCACGTCCTGGTTCGGCGAGGTCCTCGGCGGGCCGCCGGCCTCCTCCGAGACGCAGGGGGGCCACGGGCACCTGGTCGCCAGGCACCTCGGCAGGGGCATCACGGAGACCCAGCGGCGCCGCTGGGTCAACCTCCTGCAGGACGCGGCGGACGCGGCGGACCTGCCGACGGACGCCGAGTTCCGCTCGGCGTTCGTCGCGTACGCGGAGTGGGGGACGCGGGTGGCGGTGCAGTTCTCGGCGCCGGACGCGGTGCCTCCGGCGGAGCAGCCGGTTCCGCGGTGGACGTGGGGTGCGGAGCAGCCTCAGCGGGGCTGACCGCCTGACCGCCCGTTCCTCGTCCGCGGCCCGGTGGGGGCCGGTCGCGCGGTTCCCCGCGCCCCCAGGTGGTCCCCGGGCCGGGGCGCGGGGACCACCTGGGAGCGCAGGACTATGTGTGCGGCGTCGTCGCCGAGCCCGCCCGGGTCGCGTCCGCCCCCCAGCTCGCGAGCAGCCGCAGCCCCTCCGCCGAGGCCGAGCCCGGCTCCGCGTGGTACGTGACCAGCGACAGCTCCTCGTCGTCGACGAGCCGGAAGTTCTCGAAGGACAGCGCCAGCTCGCCCACCAGCGGATGGTGCACCCGCTTCATCCCGTGGCTCTTCTCCTTGACGTCGTGCGTGGCCCAGAGCCGCCGGAACTCCTCGCTCTTCACGGACAACTCCCCGACCAGCGAGGACAGCCGCGGATCGTCCGGGTGGCAGCCCGCGTCCATCCGCAGATAGCTCACGATGTCGGACGCCTTCTGCTCCCACTCCACGAACAGCTCGCGGTACTCGGGCCTGAGGAACACCATCCGCGCCCAGTTCCGCTCCTGTGCGGGCATCCGGGACCAGTCCCCGAAGACGGCCGCGGCCATCCGGTTCCAGGCGAGGACGTCCGAACGCCGCCCGACGACGTACGCCGGCACACCGTCGAAGCTGTCGATCAGCTGCCGCAGCGCCACCCGCACCTGCTGCGGCCGGGCCGACGGTTTCCTCCTGTGCTGCCTGGGCTTCGCGAGATGCGTCAGATGCGCGTGCTCGGCCCCGCTCAGCCGCAGGGCGCGCGCGATCGAGTCGAGCACCTCCGCCGACACGTTCCGTCCGTTGCCCTGCTCAAGACGCGTGTAGTACGCCACGGACACCCCGGCCAGCTGCGCCAGCTCCTCGCGGCGCAGCCCCGGCACCCTGCGGTGCCGCCCGAAGTCCGGCAGCCCCACGTCCTCCGGCTTCAGCCGTGCCCGTCGGGTGCGCAGGAACTCGCTGAGCTCGGCGCGCCGGTCCAGCGGCCGTCCCGGCTCCCGGCCGGCCGGGCCCGTGTGTCCGTGAAAGGGCTGCTCGTCCATATGTCCAGTATTCACGGTCGTACGCACATGAACCTGCCCCCGCCAGTAGTAGGACCACTGGACGTACGAAGGACCGTGGCCTGGGTGGCACGCGTCGGTCGGGGCACTCTGGACGATGTACCCGGCCGGAGGACCGGCCGGGCGCAGGACCCGCAGGACCACTCCCTAGGAGACCCCCCGCATGACCACTGTCGCCGCATACGCCGCTCCCGCCGCCAAGGCTCCGCTGGAGCGCACGACCGTCGAGCGTCGCCCGGTCGGCGAGCACGACGTCCTCATAGAGATCAAGTTCGCCGGCATCTGCCACTCCGACATCCACCAGGCCCGCGAGGGCTGGGGCGAGGCCATCTTCCCGATGGTCCCCGGCCACGAGATCGCCGGTGTCGTCAGCGAGGTCGGCTCCGCCGTCACGAAGTTCGCCGTCGGCGACCGTGTGGGCGTCGGCTGCATGGTCGACTCCTGCCGCGAGTGCGAGAACTGCAAGGCGGGCCTGGAGCAGTACTGCGCCGAGGGCATGACCGGTACGTACAACGCGATCGACAGGAACGGCGAGCCCACCTACGGCGGCTACTCGACCCACATCGTGGTCGACGAGGCGTACACCGTCCGCATCCCCGAGGGCCTGGCCCTGGACGAGGCCGCGCCGCTGCTGTGCGCCGGCATCACCACGTACTCCCCGCTCAAGCACTGGAACGCCGGTCCCGGCAAGAAGGTCGCGGTCCTCGGCATGGGCGGCCTCGGCCACCTGGGCGTCAAGATCGCGCACGCGCTCGGCGCCGAGGTGACCGTCCTGTCCCAGTCGCTCCGCAAGAAGGACGACGGCCTGAAGCTGGGCGCCGACCACTACTACGCGACCAGCGACCCGAAGACCTTCGAGGACCTGCGCGGCACGTTCGACCTGATCCTCTCCACGGTGTCCGCGCCGCTCGACCTGGACGCGTTCCTGGCCCTGCTGAAGACGGACGGCGCCTTCGTGAACGTGGGCGCGCCCGAGGAGCCCGTCTCCCTCAACCTGTTCTCGGTCATCGGCGGCCGCAAGACCCTCGCCGGCTCCTCGATCGGCGGCATTCCGGAGACCCAGGAGATGCTGGACTTCTGCGCCGAGCACGGCTTCGGCGCCGAGATCGAGCTGATCAGCGCGTCCGAGATCAACGAGGCGTACGAGCGGGTGCTGGCGAGTGACGTGCGGTACCGGTTCGTGATCGACACCGCGACGATCTAGCTCCGCCGGTGAACGGGGGAGGGGCCGGGGTGGTTCGGTCGTGGGCCGGCCGGCCGCCGGTGGGGGCTGATCGCGCAGTTCCCCGCGCCCCTTCGGGGGCGCCCCCCGCGCCCCTTCGGGCGCCGGGTGGATGTGCGGGGCGGTGATCGCTGGTTAGAGTCGTCCCGTCACATCTGGTTGTGGGGACAACCAGCTGCCTTTCGGCGCGGACGTCCTGGGGAGGGCCTGCAGCGCATGAGTCGTCGCTCTACTGGTTTTGTCGGCGTGTGGGCCGAGGTGCAACGGCAGCAGCAGCGCCAGCTGGAGGCCGAGGCCAGGCAGCGCAGACGCGCGGAACAGCAGGAGCTGGCCTACCGGCGACGGGCCGCCCAGAGCAGACGCCAGTACCGGCAGGCCGAGGCGCAGCGGCGCACCGAGGAACTGGATGCCCGGGTCGAGGCCCTGCAGGGGCTCCTCGCCGCGGGGTGCCGGGCCCCGGCCTTCCGCGCGTCCTCGCTCCTGCGGTCCGAGGAGATCCAGCCCTTCGCCCCGGGCCCGCTGGCACAGCCGGTGCGCATGCCGGACGCCGCCCACTACCAGGTGCAGGGCGGCTGGTCCGCGGGCCGCCGGGCCCAGGCGCAGGCCGAGGCCCGGGCGCGCTTCGAGCGGGACCGGCACGCGGCCCAGGCCGCTGAGGCGCAGCGGCAGCGGCAGCTGGCGTCCTACCAGTGGGAGTACCAGCAGTGGGCGGACGCCCGGCTGGCGGAGGTGCGCGGGCACAACGCGGGGGTCGCCGAGGTGACCGAGGGCGTCCGGCGCAAGGATCCGGACGCCGTGGTCGAGTACTTCTCCGCCGCCCTCTACTCCTCCACGGCCTGGCCGGAGGACCTCCCGCGCCAGGTCGCGGCGGCCTACGACCCGGCGGCCCGGCAACTGGTGCTGGACTGGGAACTGCCCGCCGTCGACATCGTCCCCGAGGTCAAGTCCGTCCGGTACGTGTCCGCGACCGACCAGGACAAGGAGATCCCCCACCCGGTGGGCCGGCGCCGGGCCCTGTACCGGGACGTCCTCGCGCAGTGCGTGCTGCTCGTGCTGCACGAACTCTTCGCCGCGGACGAGCTGGACGCACTGGAGTCGGTGGCCCTGAACGGGTTCGTGAACGGGCACGACCCGACGACGGGCCGGCCGGGCCAGATCTGCGTCGCGACCGTCATGGCCCCGCGCGCGTCGTTCCGCGATCTGCACCTGGCCCAGGTGGAGGCGGTCAGCTGCCTGTCCGACGGTCTGCGGGGGCAGTTGTCGGCCCGGCCGGACCAGCTCGCACCGGTGCGCCCCGGCCGCCGGCCGCAGGACGTCGGCAACCGTGTGGTCGCCCACGGCGGCGACGAGGAACCGGACCTGTACGCCATGGACCCGATCGCGTTCGAGGACCTCGTCGCCGATCTCTTCCGGGCCATGGGCATGCAGGCGGTGACCACCCAGCGCTCGAACGACGGCGGCGTGGACGTCGACGCGCTCGATCCGGCGCCGATCAGGGGCGGCAAGATCGTCGTGCAGGTGAAGCGGTACCGCAACACCGTCCCGCCCACCGCCGTACGCGACCTGTACGGAACCGTGCAGGACGCCGGTGCCAACAAGGGCGTCCTGGTCACGACGTCGCGCTTCGGGCCGGGCTCGCACACCTTCGCCAACGGCAAACCGCTGGAACTGGTCTCGGGACCCGAGCTCGTGGACCTGCTGCACCGGCACGGGCTGCGGGGGCGGCTGGGTGACGGCGGTACGGGTGACGGCGGTACGGGTGACGGCCGTACGGGCGGTGGCGGCGCTGCGGGCGGGAGTGGCGCGGGCGACGGGGACGGGGACGCGGGCGCGGTCCGGCCGGCTCCCGAGCCCAGGCTGCCCGACGACTACAACGTCCTGGGCATGTCGTGGACGGGGGACGTCGCGCTGGACGTGTGCGCGCTCGTCTGCTCGGGCGACCGCGTCCTCAGCGACGACCACTTCGTCTTCTTCAACAACCCGCGCACCCCCGACGGTGCGGTACGCGCACTGCCCGCCACCGCACCCGACAGGGCCGCGCTCTGCGTCTCCTTCGACGGGCTGCCGGAGCGGGCGGACCGGTTCGTCCTGGTGGCCGCGGTCGACCCGGAGACCAACCCCGAGGCCGACCTCTCCGGTTTCACCGACGCCCGCATCCGGCTCCTCGACCCGTCGCTGTCCGAGCTGGGCCGTCTGGAGGTCTCCGACGGCCGCGCGCACGAGACCGCGCTGGTACTGGGCTCGTTCCGCCGGCGATCGACCGGCGACTGGGACTTCGTCCTGGGCGGAAAGGGCTACCGGGGCGGCCTGGAGGAACTCGTCCAGGACCACGGCATAGAGGTGGAGTAGCGTCCGGACCCACACCTGCGCCGACGGTGCCTGGAAGCTGCCGGAGCCCGCCGCCACCCGCGGCGCCGGGGTCTTCGCCGACGCCTCCTGCATCCAGCGGCTCAGCACCCGCGGCGGTGTCGCCCCCCACCACCGCCTGCACCGGAACCGACCGGGTCAGCGTTCCCTGCTCGGCCACCCACACCTTCTACGGGCCCGTCGGCTGACGGAGCCCGTCGCGTGACGGAGCCCGCCGGGTGACACGGTGGACACCGGGTCCACCGGAGAGCAGGACCCGGGGCCCTTCGAACGGCTTCAAGGGCTTCCGGAGGGCCACGGTGGACGGTGTGCCGGCACACCGCGTCATCGGAACCGGATCGGAAGCGGACGGTGGCTACCCGCGGAAGCGCCGGCAGAGGTCCACTGGGGTCCGGTGGGGCCGGGCGGCCGTGGCGGGCCGAAGACCGGTGGACGACGCCGCGCGGGGGAGCCAGAGATGCGGAGAATTCCATCGGGTCGGGGGACGGACGCCGAGGACCGCCCGGTCCCACCTCCGGCCCGGGGCCGGTCACTCCGCCCGGTCCGGACCCCGACCGGGCTCCGCGCCCGGCACCAGGTCGTGGAAACGCTGCTCGACCGGCGTCAGGTCAGTCGTGGCCAGGTCCTCGGGGCGGACCACGACGCGCAGTTCGGGGGTGAGCGCGGGGTACCGGCGGCACGCGTCCATGAACGAGTCGACGATCAGGGCTATGAGCTGGCCGCGGTCCAGGTCGGTGACGCGGGCGAGGCCGGAACCGAGGAGGGGGAGGGCGACCGGTTTGAAGAGGCCGTGCACGGCCACCGACGCCCAGAGGCTGTCCAGGCTCGACCGCAGCTCCTCGTGACCCGACCTGGCCACCAGGTCGTTGCCGAGCCGCGAGTAGGCGGTGGCGAAGATCCGGCGGCCGTCGAGGGGGACGACGACGGTGGTGCCCACCGGGTAACGGACACGCCGACCGCGCGGCTTGGTCCGTGCGCTTTCGGTGCCGACGGCCCGTACGGTGCGCAGCCCCGCTCTCAGTTTTTCGTCCAGCAGGCGGCGGTCGCCCTTGAAGAGGCGGTCGACGAGCTGGCTCTGCACGCTGTCGCGGCTGATGACGATGTCCTCGTCGGTCTCCGTGTCGAAGGTGTCGGTGAAGCCGACCACGAGGTTGCAGTCCGCCTGCTCGAACAGGTCCCCGCGGACGAGGACCACGTCCGCCCGCTGACCCGGCAGGGGGACCCTGTGGCGGAGCAGTTCGGCACCGTGCCGTGCGCGGAGTGCGGCGCGCAGGGCGTCGAGGGTGCGCTCGGCTTCGAGGTCGTCGGGGTGGTCGCGGACGATCAGTTCCGCGACCGGCAGCGCCAGGTCGGGGCGTCCGAGGTCCGTCTGGACACGGACCAGTTCACGGCGGGCGGAGTCCTGCAGGGCGGTGAGCCGGCGGATGAGGAGGTCCGCGAACCTCTCGCCGTTGACCTCGGCCAGCGGCCGGCCGCGGATCAGGGTCAGCGCTTCGGTGAGCCGGTGGGCGGCGGTGGCCGGCGGGGCGAACAGGGCGGTGTTGACGACCGCCGTGAACCGCGCGCTGTCCAGCTCCTCGGGCCCCAGCACCAGGCGGTAGGCGGTTTCCGGGCCGTGCACGGTGACGTGCTGCTCGGTGAGCAGGACATGGGCGGCGCTGCCGTCCTGGGCGGGATCGAGGGCGCGCCGCAGCTCCAGGATGCGTTTCTGCACCTCGTTGCGATTGCGCTGGTCCACATGGCGTGGCTCGTCCGCCAGCCCCCATACGTCGCGGCGCAGTTGCCTCACGGGCACGGCCTCGCCCTCGGCGGCCACCAGACGGACCAGCAGGCGGGTGGTCAGCGGTGTGAGCCTGACAGGGACTCCGTCGACTTCGAGTTGGACCGGCCCGAGCACTTTCACCTGGATGTGCACCTGTCCACCGGCCACCCGCGTCGCCCCCGCCGCATCCTGCGTCACTCTGCGTCACTGAGAAGTGACCAGAAGATTATCATGTTGCCTCGGAGGAACGGTGCGTCCGGGTGATGCGCGCGGGCGGGGCCCGACAGGGGATCGGGGGGCATTTCGAATGCGTTTGCGGGCGCGACTCCGGGTGGTAATGCGATTTCTGCGCCTGTTCGGAACGTGGCGCGCCCGGCAGGTTTTCCTGCGCAATGCGGTGGTCGCTTTCGGCGGGATATCCGCGATCCTGCAGTTCGTCGGACAGTTCTTCCCGCGGAGTTTCCCCGATCCCGGCCTGGTCGTCGCGCTGTCGCTCACGGCCTGCCTGGTGTGGGGACTGGGACGGGCCCGGCCGGTGCTGCGGGTGGAGCAGACGTTCCGGCGGCCGGACATGAAGGTGGTGGTCGAGGCGGGCGATCTGTTCGACCAGTCGGCACATCTCGTCGTCGGGTTCTGCGACACCTTCGACACCGTGTCGGCCGGTGGAGCGGTCATCAATTCCGGGAGTGTGCAGGGGCAGTTGCTGCTCCGGCGCTACGACGGCGATGTGCAGCGCCTGGACGCCGAACTGGTCGCGGCGCTCGCCGGGACCGAGCCGGCCGCGCGGGAGGACCGGGACAGCAAACCGCTGGGCAAACTGGACCGGTATCCGGTCGGCACGGTGGCCGCCCTGGGCGCCCGGCCGGGCCTGGTGTTCGCCGTGGCGTACAGCCGCATCGGCAACGACTGCGTGGCCGCCTCCAGCGTGGAGGACCTCTGGTTCAGCCTCGGTCGTCTGTGGGACGCCGTGCACCGGCACGCCCAGCTGGAGCAGGTGGCGATGCCGTTGGTCGGGTCGGGTCTGTCCCGGCTCGACCACCTCGACCAGGACAGCCTGCTGCGGTTGATCCTGATGTCCTTCGTCGCGCGCTCCAGGGAGGGCGCGGTCTGCCGGGAGCTGCGGGTGCTGGTGCGGCCCGAGGATCTGGAGCACATCGACATGCGTGAGGTGGCGGCCTTCCTGGGCGGTCTCGCGGCAGGACTGGACCGTGCGTGAACGGGAGGAGCGGGACCGCAGGGCAACGGGACGGGCGGGACCGCAGGGCAACGGGACGGGCGGGACCGTAGGGCAACGGGACGGGCGGGACCGCAGGGCAACGGGACGGGCCGCAGGGGAAAGGAGCCCGCGGCCGGGGACCCGTCCCCCGACCCGCCGGCTTCCGCCGGCTCTCCGGTTCAGGCAAGACGCCGGTACGCGGCCAGGTTCCGGAAGTGCCGGGTCTCCCGCCACTCCGGCCGCGTGTCGTCCAGTTGGCAGCCGGCCAGCTTCAACCGCGCGACGATCTTCGCCAGGGAGCCCTCCGTGCCGTCGAACCTGATGACGTTGATGCCCGCGGTGTCGGCGACGTGCCGCAGCCGGCCGACCTCGACGATGACGGTTCGCTCGGGATAGGCCATCAGCACCATGCCCAGCTCGATCAGCACGTTCTGCCGGGGCTGGCCGGTGAGCTGGGTCTCGTCGTCCCGCTCGCGGTTGCCGAGCAGGTGCGGATGGAGCTTGGCCACGTCGTCCGGGGTGAGCAGGACCAGGGCCGCCTGCGCCTGCGCCGGTGCGTTCATGACCACTTCGCCGAGGAAGGGCGCGGTCCTGCCGGTGGCCCGCACGAGCTCCTCCCACTCCAGCGGACGCAGGTCGAGCCGTCGCAGCAGCCCGAACATCGCCCGCCGCACCTCCTCGTCCCGGCCGTGCACGACGAAGACACTGCGGCTGCGCCCGTGTTCGGCGGACGCTTCCCCGGACGTCCGCGGTTCGGCCGCGGGGGCCTCCGGCGCGGCGTGGTAGTTGTAGCCGAACTGCCGGTTGTCCCCGCCGAGGACGATCTGGCTGTTGGCTCCGAACGTGTGGCTCTCGCTCATGACGACTGCGCTCCTCGGCTGCCGGACGGGCCGGAGCCCCCCGAGTGGTGGTTGTATCCGAAGTTCTCGTTGTGCCCGCCGAAGACAGCCTGGGTGTTGTCCCCGAAAAGGATGTTGGTCTGCGCACGGTCGTGGTCGGCGAGATCCACGTGGTGCTCACGCAGGAACAAACGGATGTTGTGGAGCAGACGGCGCTCGACGATCTGCATGTACTTCCGGGCGTCGGACTTCTGGAAGAAATGGTGGAAGGTGTCGCTGGTGGCCATTTCCCGGACGCTCGTCAACGCGCCGCAGTCGGCCGTCTCGTTGGTGTAGCGGCCCAGACGGAATTCGCTGTTGTCGACCGCGTCCGCGCTTTCGGCGATGAATCCGGCGTAGGACCGACCGGCCGGCCGGGGGCGCACCACCCGACGCACCGACCGCGGCAGGAGGTGCTCGGGAAGCAGGCGCAGCGGCCACAGCGACAGTGCCAGGGCCAGGTGCGGCACCACCTTGACCATGTCCCACGCGACCCGCAGGGCCAGGCGGCCGTCGAAGGTGTCGGGCAGCAGGTCGACGAGGTGGAACTCCTGCACCAGCGGTCCGAGGGCATAGGTGTGGAATTCGGTGTGCAGGGTGTCGCCCTTGAGGTCGAACCCGACGAACATCGATGTCACCAGTTCCTCGTTCCAGGAGCTGACGCGCACGCACAGGTACTCGCGGGCCGAGTCGTAGTCCTCCCGCCAGTGGATGCCCGGGAGATCGTCCGTACCGGGCAACCGGGACCAGCCCGCGGCCAATGTCCGGTCGTTCGTGCGTACCGCCGTGGTGTAGCGGCGCTGCTCGACGGTCAGTCCTTCGACGCGTTCGTCGTGGCGGGCCTCGTCCCGCAGCTCCGCGGCCATCCGGGTGGCGACGTACGTGGTGATGTCGTGAACGGTGAACGGCAGGACGGGCCTGCGCTCCACGTCGTCCAGGGCGGGCCCGGTCCCGTCCCCGTCCCCGTCGAAGTGTCGCCGTGCGGCGATGCGGTCCTTGGGGGCGCCGAGCAGCAGTTGGGCGTTCGACCAGTCACGCAGGGGTTCACCGGCACCGACGAAGGGCTGGAAGCCGCCGTAGAAGACGAGGCCGGTGTGGGCGGACTGCTCGTGGTCGATCTTGTCGATCAGGGCGTCGGTGAGTTTGCCGCAGGCGGGATAGGAACCGTCGAAACCGCCGTCGGGCCGGGTCCCCTTCAGCCGGGTCATCAGGGTGTGCAGGGTGACGAGACGACGCAGGTAGGCCGCGCCCCACAGCACCCAGCACAGGAGCTGCACGGCGATGAAGGAACCCAGCGAACCCCTGGCCGTCAGCAGCAGGAGCACGACCGCCGAGCCGGCCGCCACGCTCCATTGGATGCGGCGGAGCCGGCGTGCCGCGAGAGCGTGCGCGAGGACCGACACGGCGTCGTAGCCGTACGACGGCGCGACCACCCTGAAGCGCTTCGTGAGCAGTTCCCGGATGACGGCCCGGCGGTAGCCGGGATCGAGGTAGGTGCCCGCGGACAGCAGACGGGTGGCCTTGGTCCGCGCGTATGCGCGGGTGATCCGCGGCGCCCCGGGTGGGCGGCCGTGGCGATGGGGATGCAGCGCCTGTGTGCTCACGATGGTTCGGTGCTCCGCTCGTGTCGGCGTGCCCGGTCCGGGCACGCCCGGCCGGTCAGGTGATCGGGGTTGCCTTGCCGCCGGTGATCTCACCGTTCCGGACGGTGTAGGTGGCCTCGTACGACTGCGACGTACCGTCCGTCTCCAGGGCATCGAGGACCAGCCGCACGACGGCTCCCTCCACGGACACGATGTCGATGGTGTCCCGTTCGGTGGTGGCGTAGCCCGCGGCGAAGGACTGGTAGTCGGGCTGCAGGTTCTTTCCGCCCAGGCGCCAGGCGGTCCGGTAGTCGCGGTCGTTGATCGCCGCGAAGTAGGCGGTGACGACCTCTGCCGGCCCTGCCCCCGCGGTACCGGTCGCGGTGGCTTCGTCCGACGGGAAGGACGGGGAGGCCGGGGAGGACGGAGGGCCGGTCGCGGTGGCCGTTCCCTCGGTGCCGTACGTGTCCGGTGCGGAAGGCCCGACGTACGTGTCCGACTCGGAGGGCTCGCCGTACGTGTCCGGTACGGAGGGTTCCCCGTACGGCTCCGTCGGCCACGCCGGCCCCTGCGCTCCGTCGTCGGTCGGGTCGGAGCCGCCGACCAGGCCCAGGAGCAGGACGAGCAGGAGGGGCACCCCGATGACGGTGAGCCCCCAGGTGCGGGCGGCGCCGGGCGGCGGTATCAGCCCGCCGGTGCGGTAGTGCGCCGGCGGGTCCGGCGCGGCGGACGGCGGCTGTCCGAGGTCGTTCATGGAGCACTCCAACGGTCACGACAGTGCGCTGACTCGCCCGTCCCGGCTGCCGGCACGGCCGTCGGCGCCCACGGGGATCCGTCTGTCGGCCGGCCTGCGCACGGTACGGACGAGTCGACATGAGCGAGCACGCGGAAAGAGCGGAGAGAACGGAAAGAGCGGAGAGAACGGAAAGACTGGTTGACGCCTGTGATGTCACCAGCCCCGTCACTTCCGCCGCCAGGGCCGATCCGCTTCCGATCCGCTTCCGGGCCGTCCGGGGCCGCTGCCCGGCCGCCGGTCCCGTGTCCGCCGGCCCGCCCCTGGTCCTGCCCCGACCGGCGCGGGCGGAATCGGTCGGGTCCCTCATGTGTTGAGGGGATGTGGGTCAGGGGCGACGGTGATGTGTGAGCCGAGCAGCCCGGCCCGATCGAGCTGACAGGAATTGGAGGGGCCGTAATGGCTGCGCAGACGCAGAGGGCCGTGCTGGCGGGCGGATGCTTCTGGGGCATGGAGGATCTGATCCGCCGGCTCCCGGGCGTGACGGCGACCCGGGTCGGGTACACCGGGGGTGACGTGCCGAACGCGACGTACCGCAACCACGGCACGCACGCGGAGGCCATCGAGATCCTCTTCGACCCCGAGGCGACCGACTACCGGGCGATTCTGGAGTTCTTCTTCCAGATCCACGACCCGAGCACCAAGAACCGTCAGGGCAACGACATCGGCCTCAGCTACCGCTCGGCGATCTACTACGTGGACGACGAGCAGAAGCGGATCGCCGAGGACACGATCGCGGACGTGGACGCCTCCGGACTGTGGCCCGGCAAGGTCGTCACCGAGGTGGAGCCGGTCGGCCCCTTCTGGGAGGCCGAGCCCGAGCACCAGGACTACCTGCAGCGCTACCCGGACGGCTACACCTGCCACTTCCCGCGCCCGGGATGGCGGCTGCCCGCCCGCACGGAGGGCTGAGTCCGGGCACGGGGCGGCCCGGCGGGCGGGGCAGGGGGAAGGCCACCGGCCGACGCCCTGTCCCGCAGCCGGGCCGCCCCACGCTCATGTCCGCGCCTGCCGGGACGGTGACGGCCCGGCCGCCGGGGTTCCGCTCCGCTCGGTGGGGGGTCTCGCACCCAGACCTCGGTGCGACGCCTCAGTGCGACAGCGTCGCCGGGCTTCCCCCGTTCGCCTCGTACCCCGCCACCGCCAGCGCTCTGTACACCGCGTAGTCCGCCGCCGGGTCCGAGGTCAGCGTCCAGGGCAGGGCGCCCACGTGGCCGTCCACGTGCACCAGCTGGCTCATCGCCTCCGACCAGCGCTCGCCGCGGACCAGGAAGAACACCAGCAGGTGGCGGACGTGCGCGAGCATCGGGTCGTCGGCGCGGGCCGAGTGGACCGCGTACAGCGCGCCGTGGACCGCCTTGGTCACGACCTCGCTCTGGTAGAAGCCACTGACGAGGTTCACCTCGGGCAGGTGCTCGAAGACCGCGAACAGCGGCATCGCCGCGAGGAGGGAGCCCCGCGGGGCACGCGCCGCGGCCGCCTCCGCGAACGAGTAGGCCGTCTCCCGTGAACCGTGCCACTTCTCGCACCAGTAGTGCAGCGCCGCCAGATGCGCCCCCATGTGGGCCGGCGCCCGGTCCAGGATCTTCAGCCAGAGCTTCTCGAACTCCGGCTGGGAGTAGGCGAGCCCACGGGCCACCGAGAGCTCGATGATGTACGGGACCGGGTCACCCGGAGCCAGCAGCGCGGCGTCCCCGCACGCCGCCCGCGCCTCCTCCATGATGATCCGGAACTCGTCCGTCCCCGGTGACGACGTACGCCACGCCTGCTGCACCAGGAACTCCGCGTGCACCGCGGCCCCGCCCGCGTCCTTCGCCTGCTCGGCCCGCCACACCCGCAGCCACTGCCCGCCCGGGCTGTCGCTCAGCCCGCCGGGGCGCTGCTGCAGCTCCAGCGACGCGGCACCCGCGAAGGCCTGGACGCGCTGCCAGCGGCGCTCGCCCTCCGTCTCCGTGCCGGCGAGCAGCTGTGCCGCCGCGCGGTAGTCCTGGCTGCGCTGCACCAGGTCGAGGACCTCCAGCAGGTCCTGGTCGGGACCGGGCATGCGGATGTCCAGCTCCTCCTGACGCAGGAAGCCGTAGTTCGCCGGGTCGGCGGCGTCCGGGTCACCGGGGGCGACCTGCTGGATGCCGGCACGCCTGCGCATCATGATTGGCCCCAGGGCGAACCCGATCATGAGCAGTGCCATCAGGACCCAGAGAATCTCCATGCCACAAGCGAACCAGACGGGCCCGACAATTGGCCAACCAGGTGCGTGATCCTGTGGAAAACCTCGCGGCGGACCACAGGAGGACCGCAGGAGGACCGGAGAGAGGCCGGAGAGAGGACCAGGGAGGGCCCGAGGGGGGACCGCGGAGAGGATCCGGCGCGCGCCTCCGGCCGGTCGCTTCGGGAGGGCGGGGGCATCGGGCGTCATGAAGCCCGCGGGCGCACTACCCTCGGTGCCCATGAGCGACAGGCACATCAGCCAGCACTTCGAAACCCTGGCGATCCACGCGGGCAACACCGCCGATCCCCTCACCGGCGCGGTCGTCCCGCCGATCTACCAGGTCTCGACCTACAAGCAGGACGGCGTCGGCGGTCTGCGGGGCGGTTACGAGTACAGCCGCAGCGCCAACCCGACCAGGACCGCCCTGGAGGAGAACCTCGCGGCCCTGGAGGGCGGCCGCCGCGGGCTCGCGTTCGCGTCCGGACTGGCGGCCGAGGACTGCCTGCTGCGTACGCTGCTCAGCCCCGGCGACCACGTGGTCATCCCCAACGACGCGTACGGCGGTACGTTCCGCCTCTTCGCGAAGGTCGTCTCGCGGTGGGGGGTCGAGTGGTCGGTCGCCGACACCAGCGATCCCGCGGCCGTACGGGACGCCCTCACCCCCAGGACCAAGGCCGTGTGGGTGGAGACCCCCTCCAACCCGCTGCTCGGCATCACCGACATCGCCGCGCTCTCGCACGTCGCGCGCGAGGCCGGCGCCAGGCTGGTCGTCGACAACACCTTCGCCAGCCCCTACCTCCAGCAGCCCCTCACCCTCGGCGCGGACGTCGTCGTGCACTCGCTGACCAAGTACATGGGCGGCCACTCCGACGTCGTCGGCGGCGCGCTCGTGGTCGGCGACCAGGAACTCGGCGAGGAGCTCGCCTACCACCAGAACGCGATGGGCGCGGTGGCCGGCCCGATGGACGCCTGGCTGGTGCTGCGCGGCATCAAGACGCTCGCCGTCCGCATGGACCGGCACAGCGAGAACGCCACCAGGGTCGCCGAGATGCTCTCCCGGCACGCGCGCGTGACGCGCGTCCTGTACCCGGGTCTGCCGGAGCACCCCGGTCACGAGACCGCCGCCAAGCAGATGAAGGCGTTCGGCGGCATGGTCTCCTTCCAGGTCGAGGGCGGTGAGGAGGCGGCCGTCGAGGTCTGCAACCGCGCCCGGGTGTTCACCCTGGGCGAGTCCCTGGGCGGCGTCGAGTCCCTGATCGAGCACCCGGGGCGCATGACGCACGCGTCCGTCGCCGGCTCCCTCCTGGAGGTCCCCGCCGATCTCGTACGCCTCTCCGTGGGCATCGAGAACGCCGACGACCTCCTGGAGGACCTCAAGCAGGCCCTGGGATAAGCGGCACGGTCACCGGTCCCGGCCGCCGCCTCACCAGCCGGTCAGCGGTGGGGTCGTCTCCGACGGCGGCTCCACCCACGGCCGGACGGTCGCCATCCACACCACGAGGGCGACGGCCGCCGCGAGCAGCAGCAGCCACACCAGCCGCCGGGCGGCCGTCCGGCGGCGCAGCATCCGCCCGCCCCTGCGCACCGCCTCCGCGCAGAGGTCCGGCGGCAGGGACGGCTGCGGCTCCTCCAGGATGCGCCGCACATCGGCCTCCCTGCGGCTCATCGGACTCATGACGGCGCCGCCTTCACGACCGGCGCGGCGGTCTCGCGCGGCGGGTGCAGCAGTGTGGCCATGGCACGGGCGCAGATCACCCGTACGCGCTCGGTGGGCAGCCCCAGCAGCGCCGCGGTCTGCTCCTCGGCGACCCCCTCGTACATCCGCAGCACGAGGATCAGCCGTTCCCGGGGCGTGAGGCAGTGCAGGGCGTTGCCGGGCACGGAACGGCCGCGCGGGTGCGTACGGCCGGGGCCGCCGTGCCGGTGCCACGCCCCGCGCGCGAAGCGCACGGCCAGGTACTGCCGGGTCCGGTCGTAGGGGTCCTCGCCGTGCAGCCGGTCCCAGGTGGCGTACGTACGGGCCAGGGCCGCCGTGAGCAGGCGCCGCGCGCGCGGGTTGCCGTCCGGGGGCTCCGCGGTGAGCAGTGTGGCGGTATGCATCAGCCGCCCTCCCGCGCCCGCGACGAACGCCTCGAACTCCCGGGCGCGGCGGGCGTTCCGGGACGCCTGCCGCTCTCGCACCGCGCCTCCAGACGGTGGGCAACCGGGTCCTGGGGACGTACGCCGAGGACAGCCGCGTACCTCGGGACCCGGTCTCATCTGAGGCCAGGCGCGGGCCCCTGGTCAAGAGGCCGGTACGGGACGGTGCGTCGGGGCCGGTACGGGACGGTGCGTCGGGGCCGCGGTGGGGCACGCGCGCGCGTGCGGTCCGTTCAGGAGGATGCCGGGGCCTCCGCCGAGGGCGACGCGGCCATCCGGGTGGAGAGCGCGACGTTGAAGCGGGTGAGCAGCGCGCAGAAGGACTCACGCTCCTCGGGCGTCCACTCCTCGGTCAGATCCGCCATCAACTGCCGCCTGGACGACCGCACTTCCTCCAGCCGGGAGAGTCCGCGCGGGGACAGCTGGAGTACCACGGCGCGCCCGTCCTCCGGATGGGAGGTGCGCTTGACGAGGCCGGTGTCGACCAGCGGGGCGACCTGCCGGGTCACCGTCGACGAGTCGATCCCCATGCTCGCGGCGAGTGCCTTGACGCCCATCGGCCCCTCCTTGTCGAGGCGGTTGAGCAGCAGGTACGCGGCGCGGTCCATCGAGTTGCGCACCTGGCCGACCCCGCCGAGCCGGGTCTGTTCGGCACGGCGCGCGAACACCGCGACCTCGTGCTGCAGCGTTTCGAGAAGACCGGTGTCACCGACGGTCGTCATGTCCATCGACATTCCAGGTGTTGTGGGCATGGCCGGGGGCTCTATTCATGCGTGGGGCTGGGTTGGGGGACAGAGTACGCGGACGGAGGGCGGGTCGTACGGGCGCTTCGGAAACCGGTCTCGGACGGTGGTCACGACCGGTGCGGCTCGGTGCGAACTGCGAGACTCGGACTCATGAGCTATCGCACGGCCGACTTCTCACCGCTGGTGACCCTCGACGACGTGCGCGGCGCACAGAAGATGCTCTCGGGCGTGGCACGGACGACCGCCATGGAGGGCAGCAGGCACCTGTCACGGCTGGTGGGCGCGCCGGTCCACCTCAAGTGCGAGAACCTCCAGCGCACGGGTTCGTTCAAACTGCGCGGCGCGTACGTGCGGATCGCCGGGCTCCTTCCCGAGGAGCGGGCCGCCGGGGTGGTCGCGGCCAGCGCGGGCAACCACGCGCAGGGCGTCGCCCTCGCCTCCTCGCTGCTCGGTGTGCGCTCCACGGTGTTCATGCCGTCGGGCGCCCCGCTGCCGAAGGTCGCGGCGACCCGGCACTACGGCGCCGAGGTCCGCTCGTACGGCACGGTGGTGGACGAGACGCTCGCCGCCGCGCAGGAGTACGCGGCCGAGACGGGCGCCGTCTTCATCCACCCCTTCGACCACCCGGACATCATCGCCGGGCAGGGCACCGTCGGACTGGAGATCCTGGAACAGTGCCCCGAGGTGCGCACGGTCGTCGTGGGGATCGGCGGCGGCGGTCTCGCCGCGGGCATCGCGGTCGCGGTGAAGTCGCTGCGGCCGGACGTGCGGATCGTGGGTGTGCAGGCGGCGGGCGCGGCCGCCTACCCCGCCTCCCTCGCGGCCGGGCGCCCGGTGTCGGTCGGGAACCCGGTGACGATGGCCGACGGGATCAGGGTCGGGCGGCCGGGGGACGTGCCGTTCCGGATCATCGGCGAACTGGTGGACGAGGTCCGCACGGTCTCCGAGGACGCGCTGTCCAGCGCGCTGCTGCTCTGTCTGGAGCGGGCCAAACTGGTCGTCGAGCCGGCCGGCGCGAGCCCGGTCGCGGCGCTCATGAGCGAGCCGGACGCCTTCGAGGGCCCGGTCGTCGCGCTGCTGTCGGGCGGGAACGTCGACCCGCTGCTGATGCAGCGCATCCTGCGCCACGGCATGGCCGCGAACGGCCGCTACCTCACGGTCACGCTGCGGCTGCCGGACCGGCCCGGCGCCCTGGCCACGCTTCTCGGGGTGTTGTCAGTGGTGGATGCCAATGTCCTCGATGTGAGTCACGTACGGACCGATCCGCGGCTGGGGCTCACGGAGGTGGAGGTCGAACTGCACCTGGAGACGAAGGGGCCCGAGCACTGCGCCGAGGTCAACTCGGCGCTGCGGCAGGCGGGTTACACGGTCATCGACTGAGACCGGCCGGCGTCGGGGCGGAGCCCGGGCGGCATCCGGGCGGCATCCGGTCGGAGGGACGAGTGCGGAAAACCGCTTGAGAGGACGCGATACATCGCGTTATGGTGTGTCTCTCGTCACGGCTGTCGAGGGCGGCTGCTTTATTTGCTCGCCGGGCGGCGCAAAGCGGACGAAAATGATTTCTCACTTATTCCTTTCCACGCGATCCCCAACCACTTGGGAGACTCACATGCCAGGCGCCATCTACGCCGAAGGCCTGGTGAAGACCTTCGGCAACGTAAGGGCTCTGGACGGCGTCGATCTCGATGTCCCGGAGGGCACGGTCCTCGGCCTCCTCGGGCCGAACGGAGCGGGCAAGACCACCGCGGTCCGCTGCCTCACCACCCTGCTCCGGCCCGACAGCGGCAAGGCGGTCGTCGCGGGCATCGACGTACTCAGGAACCCGAACGAGGTACGGCGCTCGATCGGCCTGTCCGGCCAGTTCGCAGCCGTCGACGAGTATCTGACGGGCCGCGAGAACCTCCACATGGTCGGCCAGCTCTACCAGATGAGGGCGAAGCAGGCGAAGGCCCGCGCGGTCGAGCTGCTGGAGCAGTTCAACCTCACCGAGGCCGCCGACCGCACGACGAAGACGTACTCCGGAGGCATGCGCCGCCGGCTCGACCTCGCGGCGGCGCTCGTCGTCTCCCCGCCGGTCATGTTCATGGACGAGCCGACGACCGGCCTCGACCCGCGCAACCGCCAGCAGCTGTGGGAGGTCATCAAGCAGCTGGTCTCGGGCGGTACGACGCTGCTGCTCACCACCCAGTACCTGGAGGAGGCCGACCACCTCGCGCACGACATCTGCGTCGTGGACCACGGCAAGGTCATCGCGCGCGGCACCTCCGACCAGCTCAAGGCCCGCACCGGTGGCGAGCGCGTGGAGGTCGTGGTGCAGGAGCGCGAGCACATCGCGACCGCCGGGGAGGTCCTGCGGGGCTTCGGGAAGGGGGAGACCACCGTCGAGGAGCACACACGCAGGCTCACCGTGCCCGTCACCGGCGGGGCGAAGCTCCTGGCGGAGGTCATCCGCGAGCTGGACACCCGCGGTATCGGGATCGACGACATAGGACTGCGCCGCCCCACCCTCGACGACGTCTTCCTGTCCCTGACGGGACACCTCGCCGAGCAGAGGGACGAGGAGAGCGGCGAGAGCGGCGAGAGCGGCGAGAACGGCAAGAACGGCAAGAACGCGGAGAACGGCGGGACCGCCGCCACCAAGGGCCAGAAGCGCAAGAAGGAGGACGCCAAGTGAGCGCCGTGACCGACACCGCGCGGGCCGTGGTTCCGGGGGGCTCCTTCGGGCAGTCCGTCCGGGACTCCCTGGTCGTCGCCAAGCGGAACCTGATCCGCATGACCCGGATCCCGGAGATGGTCCTGTTCGGGATCATCCAGCCGGTGATGTTCGTGGTGCTGTTCACCTACGTCTTCGGCGGCTCGATGCAGATCGGGGACAGTACCGACCCGGGTGTCTACAAGGACTTCTTAATGGCGGGCATCTTCGCGCAGACCGTCACGTTCGCCACCGCGGGATCGGCCGCCGGCATCGCGGACGACATGCAGAAAGGGCTCGTCGACCGGTTCCGCTCCCTGCCGATGGCCCGGGGCGCGGTGCTGACCGGCCGTACCGTCGCGGACCTCGTGCAGACCTCGATCACCCTGCTCGTCCTCGCGGCCGTCGCGCTGATCGTGGGCTGGCGCACCGGTTCCGCGGCCCCGAGCAACGCCGGGGAGATACTCGCCGGCTTCGGCCTGCTGCTCCTGCTGGGGTACGCCTTCACCTGGATCGGAGCCCTGATCGGCCTGTCCGTGCGCACCCCCGAGGCGGCGACCTCGGGCGGGCTCATCTGGCTCTTCCCGGTGACGTTCGTCTCGAACGCCTTCGTGGACTCCAGCCAGATGACCCCCTGGCTGCGGCACATAGCCGAGTGGAACCCCTTCAGCGCCACGGTGCAGGCGTGCCGTGAGCTGTTCGGCAACCCCGGTGTCGTGCAGTCCGACGCCTGGCCCATGCAGCATCCCGTCTGGGCCTCGGTGATCTGGTCCGTGCTGATCATCGCCGTCTTCCGGACCCTGGCCGTACGCAAGTACCGGCAGGCGGACGGCTGATCACACTGCTTCGCGGCCCGGGGTGCACGGGATCCAGGTGCATGGGCCTGTGATGCACGGGCCCCCGGTGCCCGCTCCCGGTGCTCCGCCCCCGGTGCGGGCACCGGGGGCTCGGCCGGGACGATGCGGCGGGTGGGTTACGCGGCGGCGTACGGCTTGGCCGCGAGGACCTTCACCGTCGCGAGCTTGCCGTTCGGCAGCTCGTACTGGGCGTCCTCGCCGATCTTCTTGCCGTTCACGCCGGAGCCCAGCGGGGACTGCGGCGAGTACGTCTCGACGTCGGAGCTCGCGTATTCGCGCGAGGCGAGCAGGAACGTGAGCGTGTCGTCCTCGTCGCCGTCGAAGGCGATGGTCACGACCATGCCGGGCGCCACCTCGCCGTCGGCCGCCGGAGCCTCGCCCACCTTGGCGTTCTCCAGGAGCTGGGTCAGCTGGCGCACCCGGAGTTCCTGCTTGCCCTGCTCCTCCTTGGCGGCGTGGTACCCGCCGTTCTCCCGCAGGTCGCCCTCCTCGCGCGCGGCCGCGATCTTGGCTGCGATCTCCGTGCGCGCAGGACCAGACAGGTGCTCCAGCTCGGCCTTGAGCTGGTTGTACGCCTCCTGGGTCAGCCAGGTGACGTTCTCGCTGGTCTGGGTCACAGGTGCTCCTCGTAGGTACTGGGAATACAAAGCATCGCCCTACCCAGAAGAATGTTCCTTCTCGGGTGGGCGAAACCACGAGCCTAACAATTCACGAGCCGCAGGGGGAGGACATAAGCCATCAGATTCCCGTAAACGCAGCTCGCCCGGTGGCGACGCGGACGGCGGCCGGTCAGTCCGCGTGGCAGCCGAGCAGCTCGGCGGTGGTGCCGGGAGCCGTCGTGCGGAGCGTGAGGACCTGGTCGACACGGGACGCGTCCTGGTCGAAGCGGAAGTCCGCGCGGCCCACCTCGGCGCCGTCCTCGGCCTGGGAGCGGACCGTGCAGTAGCCGGTCACCCCCGCGTCCTTGCGGACCTCCAGGTGGACCTCCACCGCGGAGTCCGAGACGTCGAAGCTGATGACCTCGGCGCTGATCTTGTTGCCGCCCACGTAGTGGACGGCGAAGTAGCCGACCAGGACGAGCAGGGCGACGCCGAGCACGGAACCGATGATCTTGAGCTTGCGGTCGGCGCGTTCGTCCGCGGAGCGGCCGTACCGGCCGTCGGGCAACTGCACCGTACTCATGATCGTCCTCTCCGGTGCGGGCGTTCGGGGCCGGGGCCCGGAATTTTTCGCCCGCTCATTCGGTCACTATAGAAGCGCCGATCGCGCCGTTTCACACCGGGCGCCGACTTACTGAGGATTGAGTCTTGACTGACCAGCTGCGACTGATGGCCGTGCACGCCCACCCCGACGACGAGTCGTCGAAGGGCGCGGCCACCATGGCGAAGTACGTGTCCGAGGGGGTGGACGTGCTGGTCGTGACCTGCACGGGCGGGGAGCGCGGCTCCATCCTCAACCCCAAGCTGCAGGGTGACAAGTACGTCGAGGAGCACATCCACGAGGTGCGCAAGAAGGAGATGGACGAGGCCCGCGACATCCTCGGCGTCAAGCAGGAGTGGCTCGGCTTCGTGGACTCGGGCCTGCCCGAGGGCGACCCGCTGCCGCCGCTGCCCGAGGGCTGCTTCGCGCTGGAGGACGTCGACAAGGCCGCGGGCGAGCTCGTCCGCAAGATCCGCTCCTTCCGTCCGCAGGTGATCACCACCTACGACGAGAACGGCGGCTATCCGCACCCCGACCACATCATGACCCACAAGATCTCGATGGTGGCGTTCGACGGGGCGGCCGACACCGAGAAGTACCCGGAGCCGGAGTTCGGCCCCGCCTTCGCACCGCAGAAGCTCTACTACAACCAGGGCTTCAACCGCCCGCGCACCGAGGCGCTGCACCAGGCCCTGCTGGACCGGGGCATGGAGTCGCCGTACGGGGACTGGCTCAAGCGGTGGGACGAGTTCGAGCGCGCCGAGCGCACGCTGACGACGCACGTCCCCTGCGCGGAGTTCTACGAGATCCGCGACAAGGCCCTCATCGCGCACGCCACGCAGATCGACCCCGACGGGGGCTGGTTCCGGGTTCCGCTGGACCTCCAGAAGGAGGTCTGGCCGACCGAGGAGTACGAGCTCGCGAAGTCCCTCGTCGACACCTCCCTCCCCGAGGACGACCTCTTCGCGGGCATCCGCGACAATGCCTGACATGAGCGCAAGCCTGGCACTGACGCACCTCGTCCCCCTCGCCAAGGAGGTCGACGAGAACAAGGTCACCCCCGGTGTCCTCGGCTTCATCGTCTTCGCGGTGATGGCCCTGGCGGTCTGGGGCCTGATGAAGTCCATGAACCGGCACATGGGGAAGGTCGACTTCCAGGAGGACGCCGACCCGAAGGCGGCCTCCGACGGCAGGGCGGCGGCCGGCCCCGGGGCGAAGGCGTAGCCCGCCGCCCGCCCGCCCGCCCGCCGAGGGCCGTGCGGCGGAGGACCGGGAACCGGCGGAGGACCGGGAAGGGCGGGGACCGGGCACCGGGCGTGACCGGGCCGCGGCCCGGTCACGCCGCGCCGCTCACGCGCGCGGTGCCGGGACCGCCACTCCCATGACCTCCCGCGCGTGGCGGTTCGGGACCATTCCCAGGCGCCAGGCCCGCCAGCCGGACTCCAGGTCCGCCCCCCGTTCGAGGAGCAGCTGGTACGCCTCGATGCAGTCGTCCAGTTTTCCGTCGCGGGCCGGGTGGCCCGTGCGGGACAGCTGGGACAGCTCCTCCTGGGCGACGGCCGTGCCCACCTCGACGCCGCCGGGGGAGGCGTACGGCAGCAGCGTGCAGCGCAGGAAGCGGGCCCAGTCCTCGCCGCGCCGGTCGCCGTAGGAGGCGAAGAGCGCGGTCGCCTCGTCGCACAGGGCCAGCGCGGGCTGCGTACGGGCGTTGCCCGCGTCCACCACCGCCAGTTCCAGGCAGGTCCACGCCTCCCCGTGGGCGACGCCGATCCGGTGGAAGTCGGCGCGCGCGTCCACCAGGAGCTGGCGGGCGAAGCCCGAGTTGCGGAGCGAGCCGGTCTGCGCGGCCCGCTGGTCGCGCGTCACCCGGGCCGAGTGGTGGCGGGCGCACGCCAGACCGTAGACGTCGCGGATGCGCGAGAACATCGTCCGGGACCGCTCCAGCTCACGGACCGCCCGGTCGAGGTCGCCCGTCTCCTCCAGCGCCTGGCCCAGGTAGTACACCGTCCACGCCTCGCCCCGGGAGTCCTCGTTCTCACGGTGGCGGGAGGCCGCCTGGCGCAGGCCGTCCACGGCGGCGGACGGGTCGCCGTCGACCAGCCGGGCCCGGGCCAGCTGGGTCAGCGCCCATGCCTCGCCGCGGGCGTCGCGCGTCCGGCCGTACAGGTCGAGGGCGGCGCGCAGTTCGGACTCGGCGCGCGGCACGTCCCCCATGCGCAGACCCAGCTGGCCGAGCTGGAAGTGGGCCCACGCCTCGCCGTGCACGGACTCGCCCTCGCGGTGCAGGACCAGGGCCCGGGTGAGGAGGTCCAGGGACTCGCGCAGCCTCGCCCGGTCCCGCTCCACGCCCGCCAGGGCGTGCATCGTCCAGGCGCGGTCGGCCGCCAGGGCGGGGGACGCCTGCAGGTCCAGGGCCTCCTGGAGCTTCACCGCGGCCTCGGTCAGATTGCCCTGGTGGTGCAGGGTGATGCCGAGCGAGCACAGTGCCCGGGCCGCGCCCGCGTCGTGATGGGCCTCGAAGTAGAGGTCGACGACCGACGTCAGCGTCGTACGGGCCTTGTCGAGCTCGCCGAGCTGGCGTGCCGCGATACCCGTGCGCCACTGGACCGAGCGCACGAGCAGTCCCTGGTCGACG
The DNA here is from genome assembly GCF_019710745.1 of Streptomyces beigongshangae. Classification (GTDB taxonomy): domain Bacteria; phylum Actinomycetota; class Actinomycetes; order Streptomycetales; family Streptomycetaceae; genus Streptomyces; species Streptomyces beigongshangae. The sequence continues at coordinate 92,661 of NZ_JAHKJW010000001.1, read as the reverse complement.
GCCTGCGCCAGCTCGCTGATCTCGCCCAGGCGGTAGAGGTCGCCGCGCAGCAGGCAGTAGTCGCACAGCGCGCCCAGGAGGTTGAGCACCGCCTCCTGGTTCACCCCCTCCGCGTGCCGCAGGGCCGCCGTGATGAAGCTCGACTCGTCGTCCAGCCAGCGCAGGGCCGACTCCAGCGAGGTGAACCCGTGCGGTCCGACCGTGCTCGACTGGAAGGACGTGTCCGCGCGGGTGGACGTCTTGCCGTCGACCAGGCGGATCACCGAGTCCGCGAGCTCGCCGTAGTTGACGATGAGGCGCTCCTGGGCGGCCGTGCGCTCGGCCGGTTCCTCCTCGTCGTGCAGCCGGGCCTGCGCGAAGGCGCGTACGAGATCGTGCAGGCGGTAACGGCTGCCGCGTACGCGGTCGAGCAGGCCCGCGCGGGAGAGTGCCTCCAGATGACGGGTCGCCTCCGGCTCGTCCGCCGCGAGCAGGGCGGCCGCGGCGGCGGTGCCGAGCGAGGCGCGGCCCGCCAGGGCGAGCCGCCGCAGCAGCCGCCGTGCCTGCTCCGACTGGTCGGTGTAGCGCAGCCACAGTGCTCGTTCGACCGGCTCGACCGGGCCGTACGCCGCCAGGTCCGCGGCGAGCCGGCGCGGTGTGCGCGGGCCGAGGGACGAGCCCGCGATACGCAGCGCCAGCGGGAGCCCGCCGCACAGCTCCCGTACCTCGTCCGCGGCCTCGGCGTCGTACGGGGCCGAGTCGTCCCGGGCGGACGCCTTCAGGAGTTCCTCGGCGCCCGGCGCCGCCAGGGGCTCCACCGCGAGCTGGTGCACCCAGGCGGGGAGGTCGGCGGGCAGCTCCAGCGGCTTGCGGGCGGTGACGAGGACGAGGCTGTCGGAGCGCTCCGGCACGAGCGTGCGGACCTGCTCCGCGTCGCCCGCGTCCTCCAGGACGATCGTCACGGGCAGGCCGGTCAGATGCTGGTGGTACAGCTCGGCGAGCCGCCGGACCTGCTGGTCCGGCGCGGAACGCTCCCGGAACAGGAGCTGCTCACGGGGCGCGCCCAGCCGGTTCAGCAGGTGGAGCAGTGCGTCGCGGGTGGTCAGCGGCGGCTCCTCCGGGCTGTCGCCGCGCAGGTCCACCACGCACGCGCCGCGGAACTGGTCCTTCAGTTCGTGCGCGGCGCGGACGGCGAGCGTGCTGCGGCCGGAGCCCGGCGCGCCGTGCAGCACGACCACCGTCGGCCGGGTCTCGGTGCTCGCGCGGGCCGCGTGCACCCAGTGCGTGATCTGCCGCAGCTCCGGCCGGCGACCGGCGAACGGGCCGTCCGGTTCGGGAAGCCGGCCGAAGGACCGCTCCAGGACGCTGCGCCGGCGGGCCGCCGCGCTCTTGTCCGTGCGGCGGAGCTGGGGCGCGCCCTTCTTCGCCCCGGTGGCGGCGTTGTACACACGCTGCTGGTCGAAGAACGGCCGGACCCCGCGGACCTCCAGGGCGGTCAGCCAGGCCAGGCGCAGCTGCTCGGGGCCGCCGGGCCGGCCCAGGGCTCCCGCCCGGCGGCTCGCGGCCGGCAGGTGGGAGGCGGTCACCTTCGCCACCGTCGTGGCCGCGCCGACGACGCCGACGACCGCGCCGGCGCCCATCGCCGTACCCGCGCCGGTGCCGAGCGCCAGGTCGGCCAGCACGGCCGCGAGCGCTGCGGCGGCCGCCACCAGCAGGGGGGTTCCGGCACCCTCGCGCGCGTAGCGCTGCCCGAAGGTCAGCCGGCCGGCCTCCGCCTCGTCCATGGCCTTCGTGTATGCCTCGTACTCCTCGGCGGCCGTCTGCGCCATGGTGTCCAGCGCGGCCCGCGCCCGCGACAGCAGCACGTTCGCGTCGACCCGCCCGCCGGACCGCCGGACCTCCTCCTCCACGGCCCGGACCAGCAGCCGTTCGGCCTCCGCCCGGTGGTTCCCCCGCATCTCGCGTCCCCCTCCGCCGGCAACGGCTGTCCTGGTCGAGTGTCCTGCGGACGACCGGGGAAGGCGAGAGAGCCTCCGGCTCCACCTATGGCATGCCCACGCCCACCCGAACGACCCGGACCCCTTACCTACCCGCGCCCCGCCCCGGTGATCCGCCGCGTACGGCGTCGATCCGTCCCGGAGGGCCCGGCACCCGTTCCGGGAATCCGGCGCGCGTTCCTGTGATCCGTGCCGGCCCGCGGGTACTGCGGCAGGATGGATCCCATGCCGAACCGACTGGCCGACGAGACGTCCCCCTACCTCCTGCAGCACGCCGACAACCCCGTCCACTGGTGGCCCTGGTCGGAGGAGGCGTTCGAGGAGGCGCGCAGGACCGGCAGGCCCGTCCTGCTGAGCGTCGGGTACAGCAGTTGCCACTGGTGCCACGTCATGGCGCACGAGTCCTTCGAGGACCAGGAGACCGCCGACTACCTCAACGCGCACTTCGTCAGCGTCAAGGTCGACCGGGAGGAGCGGCCCGACGTCGACGCGGTCTACATGGAAGCCGTGCAGGCGGCCACCGGACAGGGCGGCTGGCCCATGACCGTCTTCCTCACGGCCGACGCCGAGCCGTTCTACTTCGGCACCTACTTCCCGCCCGAGCCCCGGCACGGCAGCCCCTCCTTCCGGCAGGTCCTCGAAGGCGTGCGCAGCGCGTGGACCGACCGGCGGGACGAGGTCGCCGAGGTCGCCGGGAAGATCGCGCGCGACCTCGCCGGCCGCGAGTTCGGCTTCGGCGACGCGCGGCTGCCCGGCGAGGAGGAGCTCTCGCAGGCGCTGCTCGGGCTCACCCGCGACTACGACGCCACGTACGGCGGCTTCGGCGGGGCGCCCAAGTTCCCGCCGTCCATGGCCGTCGAGTTCCTGCTCCGGCACCACGCGCGCACCGGCGCCGAGGGCGCACTCCAGATGGCCGCCGACACCTGCGAGCGGATGGCCCGGGGCGGTATCTACGACCAGCTCGGCGGCGGCTTCGCCCGCTACTCCGTCGACCGCGAGTGGGTCGTGCCCCACTTCGAGAAGATGCTCTACGACAACGCGCTCCTGTGCCGGGTGTACGCGCACCTGTGGCGGGCCACCGGCTCCGACCTGGCCCGCCGGGTCGCCCTGGAGACCGCCGACTTCATGGTCCGGGAACTGCGCACGGCCGAGGGCGGGTTCGCCTCCGCGCTCGACGCCGACAGCGACGACGGCACGGGCCGGCACGTCGAGGGCGCCTACTACGTGTGGACGCCGGAGGAGCTGCGCGAGGTGCTCGGCGAGCAGGACGCGGCACTGGCCGCCGACTACTTCGGGGTGTCCGAGGAGGGCACCTTCGAGGAAGGCGCCTCCGTCCTGCAGCTGCCGCAGCGCGGGGGCGTGTCCGACGCCGCGCGCATCGCGTCCGTCAAGGCCCGGCTGAAGGATGCGCGCGACGGCCGCCCCGCCCCCGGCCGGGACGACAAGGTCGTCGCCGCCTGGAACGGCCTGGCGATCGCCGCGCTGGCCGAGACCGGCGCGTACTTCGACCGGCCCGACCTGGTCGACGCGGCGCTCGGCGCGGCCGACCTGCTCGTTCGCCTGCACCTGGACGAGCAGGCGCGTCTCGCCCGGACCAGCAAGGACGGCCGGGCCGGCGCCCACGCGGGCGTGCTGGAGGACTACGCGGACGTCGCGGAGGGCTTCCTCGCGCTGGCCGCGGTGACCGGCGAGGGCGTCTGGCTGGACTTCGCCGGCTTCCTGCTCGACCACGTCCTCACCCGGTTCACCGACGAGGAGTCGGGCGCGCTGTACGACACGGCGGTCGACGCCGAGAAGCTGATCCGGCGCCCGCAGGACCCGACGGACAACGCGACACCCTCCGGCTGGAGCGCCGCTGCCGGAGCCCTGCTGAGCTACGCGGCGCAGACGGGCTCCGAGACCCACCGCCGTACCGCGGAACGGGCGCTGGGCGTGGTGAAGGCGCTCGGCCCGCGCGCCCCGCGGTTCGTCGGCTGGGGTCTGGCCACCGCCGAGGCGCAGCTCGACGGGCCGCGCGAGGTGGCCGTCGTCGGACCGGCCGACGACCCGGCCACCAGGGAGCTGCACCGCGCCGCCCTGCTCGCCACCGCACCCGGTGCGGTCGTCGCCGTGGGCACCCCGGACAGCGGCGAACTGCCGTTGCTCGCGGGCCGGTCACTGGTCGGCGGTGAACCGACCGCGTACGTCTGCCGTCACTTCACCTGCGACGCCCCGACGACCGAGACCGACCGCCTCCGGGCGGCACTGGGACGCTGAACGGGGGGCGCCGATCGCGCCCCCCGCATCCCCGTGCTCTTACACCTCACGCCGGATCCCCGGAGCTCCCGGAACCCAACCCGAGAGGAGCCTCCTCGGAGTCCTCGGAGCTCTCGGAGTCCTCGGAGCCGAACTCCGCGAGGGCCCGCCCGACGATCCCTTCGAGCTGCGCGTGGTGGGCTCCCCGCCAGTACGCCCGCCCGCACTCCCCGCACCGCGCGAACACGTCGTACGACCGCCGCGTCCCCCCTTCGAGCTGCCCGGCGATCTCGTCCTTCGAGGCCGCCCGCAGCACCCCGTTGCACGCGGTGCACCGGCTCCACGGCCGCAGCGGCGGCGCGAACCGTCCCAGTACGTCCCGCAGCTGTTCGTCCGGCCGTGTGCTGTAGACGAACGCCCCGGCCCACAGCTCCCGCCGCCGCAGCAGTCCCCGGTCCCGGCTGAGCATCACCCGCCGCTCGGCCGCGGACCTCGTGGCCAGCGCGGGGTCACCGATGTCCAGGGACTCGTACGCCGCGTCGACACCGAGCAGCCGCAGCCGGCGGGCCAGCGTGCCCAGGTGGACGTCGAGCAGGAACCGCAGCGGGGCGCCCGGCACCCGCTGCGGCCGCGGGACCGCCCGTACCGAGACGGACTCGCCCGCGAGCGGTACGTGGGAGACGGCCACCGCGCGCCCGTCCACCACGAGCCCGCCGACCTCGGTCAGCGGAACGCCGAGCGACTCGACGACATGGCCGAGCGTGGAGGAGCCGTCGGTGGCGACCGGCGTGGCTCCCGACCGGCGTCCGTGCGGGACGAACACCCGCAGCCCGGGGGCGAAGTCGACATGGATCTCGGGTCCGTTCACCGGGTCAGGATGCCATGGGGGCAGGCCCGCGGAGGACCGCACGGAAGAGCCCCACCGCGCCGTGCGGTGGGGCCGTTGCGGGCAGGGCAGGGCAGGGCAGGGGCCGGAGGAGGGGGAGGGGGAGGGGGAAGGGGAGAAGAGGGAGGAGGAGGGGCGGGAGACCGCCGTGGTCACTCGTACCGGTACGCCACCATCGAGATGGCGATGTAGTGCGCGATGAACGCCGCGAGGGTCAGCGAGTGGAAGACCTCGTGGAAGCCGAACCACCGCGGTGACGGGTCGGGCCGCTTCAGCGCGTAGATCACGCCGCCCGCGCTGTAGAGCAGCCCGCCCACGATCACGAGGACCAGGACGGCGACGCCGCCGGTCCGCATGAAGTCGGGGAGGAAGAAGACCGCCGCCCAGCCCATCGCGATGTAGCAGGGGGTGTAGAGCCAGCGCGGCGCGCCGATCCAGAAGACGCGGAAGGCGATGCCCGCGATCGCGGCGCACCAGATGCCCCACAGGAGCCAGCGGCCCTTGCTCTCCGGGAGCAGCAGCATGGTCAGCGGTGTGTACGAGCCCGCGATGATGAGGAAGATGTTCGCGTGGTCGAGTCTTCGCAGGACACCGTCCATGCGCGGGCTCCACGTACCGCGGTGGTAGATCGCGCTGACCCCGAACAGCAGACAGGCCGTCAGCACGAAGACCGCGCAGGAGGCGCGGGCCCGGGCCGAGTCGGCGAGGACGGTCAGCACCAGGCCGGAGACGAGGACGACCGGGAACATCCCGGCGTGCAGCCACCCGCGCAGGTGCGGTTTCACCGGGTGCGGCAGGGAGAGCGCTTCGGCGACACGGTCGACGACAGGCGTGTCCGTAGAGGCGTCGGAACTGGGCGCAGTCATACCGACCATCGTACCTACGGAACCGTAGGTTACGTGCCGCTCCCCCCGTGAGGGCGTCGTCGGGCGTCCGGTGTCCGGCGCGTGTCGGGAGGCGGTGCCCGGTGGACAGAGGTGGCACTTTGTACACATCCGGCGACAAGTGGTGATGCTCACGCCGCTCAAGTGTGAGGTCCTCTGGACATATGCGCGCAGCCGTCGGATGATCAAATGAGTGCGGTCGGCACCGGATGAGCGCCAAGGAGATCGATATGCACCGGAAGGACCCGGTGCGGGCCGGTCATGTGAAGCATCCGGGTCGCGGCCCCCACGGGGCACCCAAAACAAAAACCCCTCATCTAGGAGCGATCGTGGCGCGCGATATCGCGGCTCCCCCTTCGACCACCGTCCCCACCACCCACAAGGAACTGGTCTCGTGGGTCAACGAGATCGCCGAACTGACGCAGCCGGACAGCGTGGTCTGGTGTGACGGTTCGGAGGCCGAGTACGAGCGGCTGAGCGAGGAGCTCGTCCGCAAGGGCACCTTCCGGAAGCTCGACCCGGTGCTGCGCCCGAACTCGTACTACGCGGCCTCCGACCCCTCCGACGTCGCCCGGGTGGAGGACCGCACGTTCATCTGCTCCGAGAAGGAGGAGGACGCCGGCCCGACCAACCACTGGAAGGACCCCGCCGAGATGCGGGAGGTCTTCCAGGGCAAGGAGGGCAACGGGGGGATCTTCCGCGGCTCGATGCGCGGCCGGACGATGTACGTCGTCCCGTTCTGCATGGGACCCCTGGGCTCCGACCTCTCCGCCATCGGTGTGGAGATCACCGACTCGGCGTACGTGGCCGTCTCCATGCGCACCATGACCCGGATGGGACGGCCGGTCCTGGACGAACTCGGCTCCGACGGATTCTTCGTGCGTGCCGTGCACACGCTCGGGGCGCCGCTGGCCGAGGGCGAGGCCGACGTGCCGTGGCCCTGCAACTCCACGAAGTACATCTCCCACTTCCCGGAGACCCGTGAGATCTGGTCGTACGGCTCCGGCTACGGCGGCAACGCGCTGCTCGGCAAGAAGTGCTACGCGCTGCGCATCGCCTCCGTCATGGCCCGTGACGAGGGCTGGCTGGCCGAGCACATGCTGATCCTGAAGCTCACGCCCCCGCAGGGGGAGCCGAAGTACGTGGCCGCCGCCTTCCCCAGCGCCTGCGGCAAGACGAACCTCGCGATGCTGGAGCCCACGGTCCGCGGCTGGACCGTGGAGACCATCGGCGACGACATCGCCTGGATGCGCTTCGGCGAGGACGGACGCCTGTACGCCATCAACCCCGAGGCCGGTTTCTTCGGGGTCGCGCCCGGCACCGGTGAGCACACCAACGCCAACGCGATGAAGACGCTGTGGGGCAACTCCGTCTTCACGAACGTCGCCCTGACCGACGAGGGCGACGTCTGGTGGGAGGGCATGACGGAGGAGGCCCCGGCCCACCTCACGGACTGGAAGGGCAACGACTGGACGCCGGAGTCGGGCACCCCCGCCGCCCACCCGAACGCCCGCTTCACGGTCCCCGCCGCCCAGTGCCCGATCATCGCGCCCGAGTGGGAGGACCCCCGGGGTGTGCCGATCTCCGCGATCCTCTTCGGCGGGCGCCGCGCCACGGCCGTCCCGCTGGTGACGGAGTCCTTCGACTGGAACCACGGCGTCTTCCTCGGCGCGAACGTCGCCTCCGAGAAGACCGCCGCCGCCGAGGGCAAGGTCGGTGAGCTGCGCCGCGACCCGTTCGCCATGCTGCCGTTCTGCGGCTACAACATGGGCGACTACATGGGCCACTGGATCGACGTCGCCAAGGGCAGGGACCGCACGAAGCTCCCGAGGATCTACTACGTCAACTGGTTCCGCAAGAACGACGAGGGCGCGTTCGTGTGGCCCGGCTTCGGCGAGAACAGCCGGGTCCTGAAGTGGATCGTGGACCGGCTGGACGGACGGGCCGAGGGGGTCGAGACCCCGATCGGCGTGCTGCCGGCGAAGGGCGCCCTCGACACGGAGGGACTCGACCTCTCCGAGGCCGAGCTGGACTTCCTCCTCACGGTCGACACGGAGGTCTGGCGCGAGGAGGCGGCGCTGGTGCCGGACCACCTGAACACGTTCGGCGACCACACGCCGGCGGAACTCTGGGACGAGTACCGGGCGCTGGTGAAGCGCCTGGGCTAGGCCAGGGCTCCCAGGGGCGCGGGGGATCGCGCGACAGGCCCCACCGGCCCGCACGGCGAACGACGGACGCGCATCGGGAAGGGCCGCACCCCGACAGGGTGCGGCCCTTCCCGATGCGCGGGGCGCCCGGCCCGCACGTCGCTGCGGGTACGCGCGGGCCGGGGCCGATCGGAGGAGCCCGGAGGCTCCGAGGGGGGGCGGTTCAGTGAGCGCTGAGCGCCGGTGCCGTGACGGCCGTCCCGACGGCCGCCGTGTGCGCGTCCATGCGCTCGGCGGCCAGGATCGCGACCGCCGTGTCCGCACGGGACGCCGCGACGACGAGAGCGCGGCCGGCGAGCGCGTGCGCCCGCCGGTGCAGTCCCACGGGCAGTGCCGCGCCCTCGCTCGCGGCGACGGCCGCACGGACCGGCGGACGCCCGCCGCGCAGCCGGGTCACCTGCTCGGCCAGCCGCTCCGCGGCGGCGTCGAGCTCGGCGGACGGTTCGAGACCACGGAGCTCGTCCGTGACCGTGAGCAGTGCCGCCAGATGACCGGCGAGCTGGATGTCCAGCTCCTCCTCGCGCGACCGGTGGGGGAAGTCGGCGGTGCCGGCCATCGAGTGCACCGACTTGGTGCGTATCGGTTCGTACATGGGAGATGGCCTCCTGTGTCCTGACAGGAAGCCATCCTAGCTTGGATTTCGTCTAAAGTTGCGCAGGCTCGGGAAGTGATTCCGGACCGCCGCGCACCCCACCCGCGTCAGCTCTGCCCGTACCCGTCCAGGAAGGTGCCGATCCGTGTCACCGCGTCCGTCAGGTCCCGCGCCGTGGGCAGGGTGACGACCCGGAAGTGGTCCGGTTCCGGCCAGTTGAAGCCGGTGCCCTGCACCACCATGATCTTCTCGGTCCGCAGCAGGTCCAGCACCATCCGCCGGTCGTCCTTGATCTTGAAGACCTTCGGGTCCAGGCGCGGGAAGAGGTAGAGCGCCCCCTTCGGCTTCACGCACGTCACACCCGGGATCTGCGTCAGCAGCGCGTGCGCCACGTCCCGCTGCTCCCGCAGCCGCCCGCCGGGGAGCACGAGGTCCTTGACGGTCTGGCGGCCGCTGAGGGCGGCGACCACACCGTGCTGGCCGGGCATGTTCGCGCACAGCCGCATGTTGGCGAGGATCGTCAGCCCCTCGATGTACGAGTCGGCGTGCGCCCGGGGTCCCGAGATCGCCATCCAGCCGACCCGGTACCCGGCCACGCGGTACGCCTTCGACATGCCGTTGAAGGTGAGCGTCAGCAGGTCCGGGGCGACCTTGGCGGTCGGGGTGTGCACGGCCTCGTCGTACAGGATCTTGTCGTAGATCTCGTCCGAGCAGACCAGCAGGTTGTGGCGGCGGGCGATGTCGGTGAGCCCGCGCAGCATCGCCTCGTCGTAGACCGCGCCGGTCGGGTTGTTCGGGTTGATGATCACGATCGCCTTGGTGCGGTCGGTGACCTTCCGCTCCACGTCGGCGAGATCGGGCATCCAGTCGGACTGCTCGTCGCAGCGGTAGTGCACGGCGGTGCCGCCGGAGAGGGAGACGGCGGCGGTCCACAGGGGGTAGTCCGGCGCCGGTACGAGCACCTCGTCGCCGTCGTCCAGCAGGCCCTGCATCGCCATCACGATCAGCTCGGACACGCCGTTGCCGATGAAGACGTGCTCGACGTCCGTCTCGATGCCGAGGGTCTGGTTGTGCATGACCACGGCCCGGCGCGCCGCGAGCAGGCCCTTCGCGTCGCCGTACCCGTGCGCGGAGGAGACGTTGCGGAGGATGTCCTCCAGGATCTCCGGCGGGCAGTCGAAGCCGAACGCGGCGGGGTTGCCGGTGTTCAGCTTCAGGATGCGATGACCTGCCGCTTCCAGCCGCATCGCCTCCTCGAGCACCGGGCCCCGGATCTCGTAACAGACGTTGGCGAGCTTGGTCGACTGGATCACCTGCATGCCCGCGAGCTTACGGCCGGGCCGTGGTTCGCGCGGAGTGTTTCCCGCCACGTGAGACGTGCGGGGCGGGTGCCCGGCGCCCGGCCGCCTCGCGGCCCCGCGCGCTTCGCGGGTGCGGGCGGCTTGATTCGGGTTCTTGTCGGGGTGGGTCGGTCGCCTCACAATGCGCATGACAAAACGTGAACCCATGCGTGAAGCCATACGAGAAGCCGCCGGAAGACCTCCGGCCGCTCGCGTCGTACGAGGGGACCCCCACATGAAGAAGCCTCTCCTTGCCGTGCTCGGAGCCCTGGTGACCGCCGGGACGGGCCTGGCGGCACCGGCGGCCGCCGCGGAGCCGTCGGTCGCCGCGGAACCGGCGGCCGTCACCTTCGCCGGCACCGTCTCGCTCAGCAACTGCTCCGGCTCCGTCGTGCGCCTCCCGGACTCGCAGGACGACGACCCGGCGCTGGTGATGTCGAACGGCCACTGTCTGGAGACCGGCTTCCCGGCCGCCGGCCAGGTCATCGTCGACCGGGCCTCCAGCCGCACCTTCGGCCTGCTGAACGCCGCCGGCACCCGCGTCGCCACCCTCCGCGCCAGCAAGATCACATATGCCACGATGACCGACACGGACGTCTCGCTCTACCAGCTCACCACCACGTACGGGCAGATCAGGAGCTCGTACGGGATCAGCCCGCTGACGCTGGACGACAGCCGCCCGGCCGCCGGCCGGGCCATCACGGTCGTCTCCGGCTACTGGAAGCGCACCTACAGCTGCGCCATAGACGGCTTCGCCCACCGCCTCAAGGAGGGCGGCTGGACCTGGAAGGACTCGGTCCGCTACACCTCCGCCTGCCGGACCGTCGGCGGCACCTCCGGCTCGCCCGTGATCGACGACGCCACCGGCGACGTCGTCGCCGTCAACAACACCGGCAACGAGGACGGCGGACGCTGCACCGAGAACAACCCCTGCGAGGTCGACGCGAACGGCACCGTCACCGTCCGCGCCGGCATCAACTACGGCCAGCAGACCTACCAGATCCCCGCCTGCTTCGGCCTCGACAGCAAGCTCGACCTGAGCGCGAGCGGCTGCACCCTGCCCAAGCCGTGACCGGCCGGCGGCGGGCGGTCAGCCGGTGGTGCGGCGGACCGCCCGTCCCGCCAGCACATCCGTCCGGCGGCCGTCCTCGATGACGAACCGGCCGTCGATCAGGACGTGCGGGATGCCGGTCGGCAGCGTGCGGGGGGCGTCGAAGGTCGCGCCCGCGGCGACCGTCCGCGGGTCGAGGAGGACCAGGTCGGCGCGGTAGCCCTCGCGGACCAGGCCCCGGTCGGGCAGCCGCAGCCGGGCCGCGGGCCGTGAGGTGAGGTGGGCGACGCACTCCTCCAGACCGAGGACGCCCAGCTCCCGCACGTACCGGCCGAGGTACTGCGGGAACGTGCCGTACGCGCGCGGGTGCGGCTTGTCGCCCTGGAGGATGCCGTCCGAGCCGCCGGTGTGGACGCGGTGCCGCATGATCGTCCGTACGTTCTCCTCGTGGCCCACGTGCTGGAGGATCGTCGAGCCGAGCCCGTCGTCGAGCAGCAGCCTGCGGGCGACGGTCCAGGGGGCCTCGCCGCGCGCGTCCGCCGACTCCCGGACCGTGCGGCCCACGTAGGACGCGAGCGCCTGGTCGGTCACGCCCGAGATCTCGATGGTCTCCCACTCCACCGGCACACCGTGGCACCCGTCCGACCCCACCACCTCCATGTGGTGGCGGATCCGCTCGGCGGTGTCCCCGTCCCGCAGCCGGTCGAGGACCGCCGCCGGACCGCCCTCGCCCGCCCAGCTGGGCAGCAGCGCCACGAGCGTCGTACAGCCGGGGGTGTACGGATAGGTGTCCAGGCTGATGTCCGCCCCGCCCGCGAGCGCCTCGTCGACGAGTGCCAGCAGGTCGGCGCCCTTCCCCTTGTTCACGCCGAAGTTCATGGTGGCGTGCGCGAGGTGGAGGGCGCAGCCGGCCTCGCGCGTCAGGTCCACCATCTCCCGGTAGGCGTCCAGGGCGCCGGCCCCGTACGAGCGGTGGTGCGGGCAGTAGTAGCCGCCGTACTCCGCGACCACCCGGCACAGCTCCGTCAGCTCGGCGTCCCCGGCGTACATGCCGGGGGTGTACGTGAGGCCGGACGACATGCCGACCGCGCCCTCCCGCATCCCGTCGGCGACCAGCCGCCGCATCCGGTCCAGCTCCTCCGGCGTCGCCCCGCGGTCGTCCCAGCCGACGGCCAGCATGCGCACGGCGCCCTGCGGGATCAGGTAGGCGGCGTTCACGGCGATGCCCTCGCCGTCGAAGCCGTGGTCCAGGCGGTCCAGGTACTCGCCCACCGACCGCCAGGTGAAGTCGATGTCGTCCCCGCCGCCGTTCCAGCCGGTGATCGCCTTGCGGACCTCGGGGAGCGTGCGGTCGTCCACCGGCGCGTAGGACAGCCCGTCCTGCCCGATGACCTCCAGCGTGACGCCCTGGGCCGCCTTCGCGCTGTGGTCGGGGTCCCGCAGCAGGGCGAGGTCGCTGTGCGCGTGCATGTCGATGAAGCCCGGGGTCAGCACGAGACCCTCGGCGTCCAGCACGCGCCGGGCGACCGGCCGCTGGCACCCGGCGGCGGCCGCCTCCTGCACCACGGCCGTGATCCGGCCGCCCTCGATGCCCACGTCGGCCCGGTAGGAGGGGCCCCCACCGCCGTCGACGACGTCCACGTCACGGATGACGAGATCCATCATGGCGTGCTCCTAGAAGTAGGTGCGGATGTAGTCGACGACCGTGCCGTCCCGCTCGACGAGCGGGATCAGCTGCCACTTGTCGAACGCGGTGCAGGGGTGCGAGAGCCCCATCCCCACCCAGTCGCCCACCCGCAGCCCGACGCCCTCGTCCGTACGGATCCAGGTGTGCTGGTCGGAGAGGGAGGCGACGGTGACGCCGTCCGCCGGCCGCTCGCCCTCCGCCGTCCGCACCACCTGCGCCTCGGGCAGGTCCAGGTCGTACGCCGCGTCGCGCTTGCCGGCGTTCGCGAAGGCCTGCCCGGCCGACGGCCGGGAGACGACCTGCGCCCAGAGCCGGAAGGCGGGGTGCAGGGCGCCCTCCTCGGGGATCCGGACGAAGGGCGTCACCTCGCGGTAGTGCCCGTCGTCGTGCGAGACGTACGCCCCCGAGCGCAGCAGCTTCAGCACCGGCAGCGACAGCCCGGGCAGCTCGGCGAAGACGTCCGCCACCGCGTCGAACCAGGCGCTGCCGCCCGCGCTCACCACGATCTCGTCCACCCCGGCCAGGCCGAACCGCCCCGCCTTGTCGAAGTCCACGGCCAGGGCGGTCAGCCGCCGCAGCCACGCCCGCACCCGCTGCGGGTCGGCGTCCGGCACCTCGCCCTCGTACCCCGCGACCCCCACCAGCCGCAGCGTGTCCGTGCCGGCCACGGCGTCCGCGACGGCGGCGCACTCCGCCTCCGTGCGCGCACCGGTCCGGGCCCCCTCGCCCGCGCCCAGCTCCACGACGACGTCCACCGGCCGGGAGCCCCCGCGCAGCGCGGCGTCCATCAGCTCGACCCCGCGCACCGAGTCGACGTAACAGATGAACCGGAAGCCGGGGTCGGCGGTGAGCTGTGCGGAGACCCAGGCGAGGGCGGCCGGGTCGACCAGCTCGTTGGCGAGGAAGATCCGCCGGACGCCGAACGCCCGCGCCACCCGCACCTGGTGCGGCACGGCGAGGGTGATGCCCCAGGCGCCGTGCTCGATCTGCCGGTGGAAGAGCCGGGGGGCCATCGAGGTCTTGCCGTGCGGCGCGAAGGCGAGGCCGTGGCGCTCCGCGTACGTCCTCATGAGCCGCAGATTGTGTTCGAGGCGTTCGGCGGACAGGGCCAGCACCGGGGTGGTGAACCCCCCGCTGAACAGATTGCGCCGCTGGGCGGCCAGCTCGCCGACGGTCAGGCCCTCGGCGTCGGGCGGGAGGCCCTTGAAACGGTGGTCGACCCGCTCGTCCGCGAGCGAGGCAAGACGTTCCGCGCCGGAGTCGGCAGCCATAAGACCTCCCTGATCAGCTCTGTTGCAATCTGTGCAACAGGCATTGCGTAGCGCGCTTACTGCTGTCTAACATCTCGCCCAACGCCGGGTCAACGGAACCGCCCGGACCCGCAGCGCAAGGAGCCCCAGCCATCGTGACCCCCACCGGACCGTCCGACGACGCCACGCGCCCCCCGGCCGACGCGGAGGTCGTCACCCTCGGCGAGTCCATGGTCACGTTCCTCCCCTCCCGCCCGGGCCGCCTCGCCGACGTACCGTCCTTCGAGCGCGCGATCGGGGGCGCGGAGTCCAACGTGGCCTGCGCGCTGGCGGCCGCGGGGCACACCGTGAAGTGGGTCGGCCGGGTCGGGGCCGACGGCTTCGGCGACCACCTCGTCGAGACCATCGGCTCGTACGGGGTCGACACCTCGGCCGTACGCCGCGATCCCGCCCGCCCCACCGGCGTCTACTTCCGCACGGCCGGCGACCGCTCCACGGACGCCCACGAGGTGGCGTACTACCGCAAGGGCTCGGCGGCCTCGGCGATGGCCCCGGCGACCGTCGACCTGGCAGCGCTCGACTCGGGCCGCGTCCTGCACCTCTCCGGCATCACGGCAGCCCTCTCGCAGGACTGCCTGGCCCTCCTGAGGGCACTCACCGCCCCCCGCCCCGGCCGCCCCCTGATCTCCTTCGACGTGAACCACCGCGAGGGCCTCTGGCCCGACCCGGCCACGGCGGGCACCACCCTCCTCGCACTGGCCCGCGCCGCGGACCTGGTCTTCGTCGGCGAGGACGAGGCGGAGGCGGCCTGGGGTGTCACGGGCGGCCCGGAAGCGATCCGCGAGGCCCTCCCGGAACCCCGCGCCCTGGTGGTCAAGAGCGGCAGCGCGGGCGCGACGCTGTTCGAGGCGCAGGCCCCCGGGGACCGGCAGCCGGATACGCACCCGCGCCACGACACGGTCACCTACGCCCCGGCGCTCGAGGTGGACGTGGTCGCCCCCGTCGGCGCGGGCGACGCCTTCGCGGCCGGCTTCCTGTCGGCGACCCTCCGCGCCCTCCCCCCGGCCCACCGCCTCCGCCACGGCCACCTCATGGCCGCGGCCGCCCTCACCGCCCCCGGCGACCTCGCCGCACCCCCCTCACGCGCCCACGCCGACCGCCTCGCCGCCCTGGACGACGACGCGTGGGGGAGACTGCGACTCGGCCCCGGCTGGACGAACGCCGCAGACCGGGCCCAGGAGGAGGTACCCACCCCATGAGCCAGACCGTCGACCGCGCGCTGAGCATCCTGCCGCTGCTCGCGGAAGGCCCCGCCGACCTGGGACAGGTCGCCGACCGCCTCGGCGTCCACAAGTCCACCGCCCTGCGCCTGCTGCGCACGCTCCACGAACACGGCCTGGTCTACCGCCAGTCCGACCAGCGCTACCGCCTGGGCGCCCGCCTCTTCGCGCTCGCCCAGGAGGCCGTGGAGAACCTCGACGTCCGCGAGATCGCCCACCCCCACCTCGTACGCCTCAACGAGAGCTGCGGTCACACCGTCCACCTCGCCGTGCACGAGGACGGCGAGGTGCTCTACATCGACAAGGTCGACAGCCGCTACCCGGTGCGCATGTACTCGCGGATCGGCAAACCCGTCGCCATCACGGTCGCCGCCGTGGCCAAGCTGCTGCTGGCCGACCTCCCCGAGCCGGAGCGCCGCGCCCTCGCGGAGAAGCTCGACTACCCCATGTACACGTCCCGTTCGACCCCCAGCGCCCCCGCCTTCCTGCGGGAGCTGGACAAGGTGCGCGAACAGGGCTGGGCCACCGACCTCGGCGGCCACGAGGAGTCCATCAACTGCGTCGCCGCACCCGTCCGCGGCGCCGACGGGCGGGTCGTCGCGGCCATGTCCGTCTCCGCCCCGAACGTCGTCGTCGGCGCGGACGAACTCCTCACCCTGCTGCCACTGGTCCGCCGTACCGCGGACGCCATCAGCGGCGAGTACTCAGGCAAGACCCCGACGAAGGAAGCCGGCCCATGACCGACAAGACCGCCCTCACCCCGAAGACCCACACCACCCCGCCGGCGAAGTTCTCGCACGGCGTCCGGAAGGGCAACATCCTCCAGGTCGCGGGCCAGGTGGGCTTCCTGCCCGCCGTCGAGGGCCGGCCGCCGACGCCCGCGGGGCCGACCCTGCGCGAGCAGACCCTCCAGACGCTCGCCAACGTCAGGGCCATCCTCGAAGAGGGCGGCGCCTCCTGGGACGACGCGATGATGATCCGCGTCTACCTCACGGACGTCGACCACTTCGCCGAGATGAACGCGATCTACAACGCGTACTTCGAGGAGCAGGGCCTGACCGCGCCCCCCGCGGCCCGCACCACCGTCTACGTGGGCCTCCCGGCGGGCCTGCTGATCGAGATCGACGCGCTGGCGGTCCTGGACGGCTGAGCCCCGCCCCGCGCCCCTCCGGGGGCGCGGGAAACGCGCCTCCGGCCGGACACGACGCATCCCCCTCTCCCCACCCCCCCGCAGGACGCACGGCAATACCCCCTGCCCGAAACCCCATGCTTCGAAGAAGAGGCCCTCCCATGTCATCCCTCCTTGCCGCGACACCGGCCCCGGAGACCCCACCCCACACAGGCGGCCTGCTCCTCCTCCTGGACGGCACCGCGGGCCTGCTGACCGTCGCGGCCCTCGGCATCGTGCTGCTGCTCGTCCTGATCATCAAGGTCAGGCTCCAGCCGTTCGTCGCCCTGCTGGCCGTCTCCATAGCCGTCGGCCTCTCGGCCGGCCTCTCCGTCACCGAACTCTTCGGCACCGTCCAGCGCTCGGCCTCGGTCTCGATGATCGAGTCGGGCATGGGCGGCATCCTGGGCCACGTCGCGATCATCATCGGCCTCGGCACGATGCTCGGCGCGATCCTGGAGGTGTCGGGCGGCGCGGAAGCGCTCTCCACCCGTCTGCTCAACCTCTTCGGTGAGAAGCGCGCCCCGCTCGCCATGGGCCTGACCGGCCTCATCTTCGGCATCCCGGTCTTCTTCGACGTCGGCATCTTCGTGCTCGCGCCGATCGTGTACGCCGCCGCCAAGCGCTCCGGCAAGTCGATCCTGCTCTACTGCATGCCGCTGCTCGCGGGCCTGTCGATGACCCACGCGTTCCTGCCGCCGCACCCCGGCCCGGTCGCCGCCGCCGGCCTGTTCGACGTCGACCTCGGCTGGGTCATCCTGATGGGCGTCGTCGTCGGCGTCCCGGCCGTGCTCGCCGCCTGGGCGTACGCCGCCTGGATCGGCCGGCGCATCTTCGTCCCCGTACCGCAGGACATGCTGGAGGCGGCCGACGAGGCGAAGGCCGCCGTCGCCGAGGAGCGGGCCGCGCGCCGCGCCGCGGCCCGCTCGGCGGGAGCCGCGAACGCTACCGGCACCGGCAAGGGAACCGGCGCAGGCACCGGCACCGTCGTGACCGCCGGCCCCGAGGACTACGCCGAGCAGCCCGTCCCGCTCCCCACCGTCTTCCTCATCATCGGCACGCCGCTGCTGCTGATCCTCGCCGCGACCTTCTCCTCGATCACGCTGGACCCCTCGACGCCGCGCTCGGTCATCGAGTTCTTCGGGCACCCCTTCGTCGCGCTGACGATCGCGCTGCTGATGGCCTACTACCTGCTGGGCATCCGGCGCGGCTGGTCCCGCAAGTCGCTGGAGACGGTGTCCACCTCGTCCCTCAAGCCGGTCGGCAACATCCTGCTGGTCGTCGGCGCGGGCGGCGTCTTCGGCGCCGTCCTCAAGGGCTCGGGCATCGCCGACGCGCTCGCCGACACCTTCAACGACGTCGGGCTGCCGGTCATCGTGCTGGCCTGGCTGATCTCCGTCGTCCTGCGGGTCGCCCAGGGTTCGGCGACGGTCGCCATCGTCACCACCGCCGGCATCGTCGTCCCGCTCGTCGAGGGCCAGGACCTCTCCCAGGCCCATCTGGCGCTGGTCATCATGGCGATCTCGGCGGGCTCGATCTTCGCCTCGCACGTCAACGACGGCGGTTTCTGGATCGTCGCCAAGTACTTCGGCATCTCGGAACGCGACACCCTCAAGTCGTGGACGGTCCTGGAGACGGTGCTGTCGGTGGCGGGCTTCGCGGTGGCGGCGTTGCTCAGCATCTTCATATGACGATGTAGCGGGACGAAGCGGAGCCCGACTGTTCCTGGCACAGGATCGTCGACCATACTGCCCGCTGTGGAGCAGCGCATAGGACCCAACATCCCGCCCCTGCAAGGCGCCGCGGTCGATCCGGCGTTCGTGCCCGGCATCACGGGCCCGCGCCCCGCCGAGCCCGACGCCGCGAAGCCGAAGGAGCCCGCCGAGGAGGCCGTCCCGGACGGGACGGCCTCCGACGGCCCGGCGACGAAGGAGGAACAGGAACCCTCCGACGTGGAGGAGCCGGACGACGAGTCCGGAGAGCCCGAGGAGGCGCCGGCCCCGGACGGCGGCCCGGTCTTCGAGGCCGCCGACCGCCGCGCGAAGGTCGTCGCCGACCACAGCGGCGTACGGCTGCGCCTGGACGACCAGGAGGCCGAGTTCCGCTGGGACGAGATCGGCGCCGTGGAGACCGAGTCCCCGCGCTTCGGGAAGCGTTTCACCATCACGGTGCACACACCCGACCGCCGCTGGTACTTCCTGGAGATCGAGGCGAAGTCGCGCTCCGACTTCAAGGAGTGGGAGACGGACCTGGACAAGGTCCTGGACACCTACTTCGAAGAGGCCGGGGACGGGGAAGCCCCGGAACCGAGCGCCCTGTAAGGGGTGCGGGGAACTGCGCGATCAGCCACGACGGACGCGCAGTTCCCCACACACCTCAAGACACCTCGGGTTACCCCGCTCAGCCGCAGTACTGCGTCTCCTTCCCGATGGACCGGTACATGCAGTCCGCGTTCTCCAGCAGCTGCAGCACCGCATCCCGGTTCCGCGAGGTCTCCCGCTCGATGACCTCGTCGGGCGGGTAGAACCCGCCCCCGCCACTGGACGACGGATACATCTCGAAGGTGTAGCCGAAGATCTTCTGGCTGCCCCACAGGTAGTCGTCGATCGACCCGTCCGTGATGTAGAGGTCGCTCGCCTGCTCCGGCGTGTAGCCGTTGCTGGCGGCCATCTTCTGCCCGACCGCGGCGAAGGCGTTGCGGTCGTCCGCCGTCATGCCGGTCGTGGTGTCCGCGGTGGTGTACCCGAAGGGCCACAGCACCAGTTCGCTGTACGTGTGGAAGTCGATCCCCGCCCTGATCTGCTGCGTGCCGCCGACGACCCGGCTGCGCACGAAGTCGGCGACGACCTTCACCTCGGGCGCCGACTCGGCGGCCGGACCCCGGTAGGTCTCGGAGGACGTGGAACCGGACGATCCGCCGCAGCAGCCCCAGCGGTAGTTCCAGTTGCGGTTCAGGTCCGTGCCGACGGCCGAACTGCCCGTGTTGGGCTGGCGGTTCTTGCGCCACGAGCGGTACGCGCCGGTCGCGATGTCGTACTCGCCGCCGTCCGGGTTGAGGTCGGGGAGGATCCAGATCTCGCGGTTGTTCACCATGTTGGTGATCCGGGAGTCCGAGCCGTACCCGGCGCCCAGCTCGCGCAGCAGGTAGAGCGCCATCTCCACGGTGAGGTGCTCGCGCGCGTGCTGGTGGTGGGTGAAGAGCACCTCGGGCTCGGACTCGTCGGTGGCGACGTTGTCGCTGATCTTGATGGCGACGATGTCCCGGCCCTGGTACGACTTCCCGATCACGCGCCTGCTCATGATGGACGGGTAGGCGCTCAGGCGCTGGCTGATCTCCGTGTTCATCTCGGCGTAGTTGTGGTAGCGCGAGTCGGCGGAGGGGAAGTCGAGGACGCCCACGTCGGCGGCGCTCGACCGGTCCGGGGCGGCGCCGAGGAGCGAGACCTCGTACCCGAGCCGCCGCAGTTTCCCCGCCTGGGACGCGCGGCCCGAGACGACGACGCCCTCCTCGTCGGCCTCGTCGATCGACACCCCGGTCCGCGCGATGGCCGTACGGGTGGCCGAGGTGCTGCCGTGCAGGTGGATCTCGTACTGGCGGATCTCGTCCGCGTCCGGGGAGCCGGCGGCGGGGGCCGCTCCGGGGGCGCCGCTCGCGCTGGTCGTGGCGGCGACGGGCGCCGCGAGCGCCAGGGCGAGGAGGGTGGCGAGGGCGGCGGTGCGCCGACCGCGCCGGCGGGCGGGGGGAACCACGGCGGGTGTGCCGCCGCTTCCTCCGTCACTGCTTCCTCTGCTGCGAAGTCGCATGGATTCTCCTGTTTCTCCAGAATTCCGGGATCACCGGAAGGCGTGGGGATGGAGCGGGGATGGATCGGTGCGACGTGCCCGGGCCGGCCGCCGGGACGCCGAGGCGTCGGCGGGACCCTGTGTGCGGGTTGTGGCGCTCATCGTGGAGTGCTGGCATGTTCGGGTCAAGGGAAAGCCGGAAGCCGGTGCGGGGAACAGGCCGGGATCGCGCCGTCCTCCCCGGCCCCGCGAAGTCCCTCGGCACCCCTCGAACAGGCAGTACACGCTGTGCACATCGAGTGCCGATCGAAGCGCGCCCTCTTGTGTCCCGGATCCCTTTACGCTTTCTTGATCGGCATGGCGGACACCTCGGAAGGCACGGCGGGACGGGAACCAGGACGGGAGCCAGGACCGGAGACGGGGCCGGAAACGGGGTCACGGCCCCCGGGGAAAGGGGCCTCCGGCGCCCCGGAATCCCGCAGATCCAGCTGGAAGTACATCGGCCCCGGCATCGTGGTCGCCGCGACGGGCGTGGGCGCGGGCGACCTCGTCGCCACACTGATCGCGGGCTCCAACTTCGGCTACACCCTCCTGTGGGCGGCCGTCATCGGCTGTCTGGTCAAGATCTCCCTCGCCGAGGCGGCGGGCCGCTGGCACCTGTCCACCGGCCGGACGCTCTTCGACGGCTGGGCGAGCCTCGGCCGCTGGACGTCGTGGTTCTTCGTCGCGTACGTGGTCATCTGGGGCTTCGTCTACGGGGCGGCGGCCATGTCCTCGTCGGGCCTGCCCCTGCAAGCCTTGTTCCCGGACGTCATGGACCTGAAGTGGTGGGCCATCCTGACCGGTCTCGTCGGCCTGGTCTTCGTCTGGTTCAACAAGTACGCGGTGTTCGAGAAGGTCATGACCGTCCTGGTGGGCGTCATGTTCGTCGTCACGGTCTATCTGGCGGTCCGCGTCACGCCCAACCTGGGCGAGGCGTTCGCGGGCCTGCTGCCGGTCCTGCCCGACGAAAAGGATTCGATCCTCAACACGCTCGGCCTGATCGGCGGCGTCGGCGGCACGATCACGCTGGCCGCGTACGGCTACTGGGTCAACGCGAAGGGCTGGACGAACACCGGCTGGATGAAGGTGATGCGGCTCGACAACCGCGTCGCCTACCTCACCACCGGCGTCTTCGTCATCGCCATGCTCTTCGTCGGGGCGGAGATCCTGCACTCCTCCGAGGTCGCCATCGCGAGCGGCGACAAGGGCCTGGTCCAGCTCGGCGACATCCTGGAGGACGAGTACGGCACGGCGACCGCCAAGTTCTTCCTCATCGGCTTCTTCGCCACGTCCTTCACCTCGCTCATCGGCGTCTGGCACGGCGTGAGCCTGATGTTCGCGGACTTCGTGGAACGCTTCCGCAAGGACCGGGCCGCCGCGTCCGCGGGCGGGAGCACGAAGGCGGGGTCCGGCGAGAAGGCGGGGTCCGGCGAGGAGGTGGCGTCCGGCACCCACGAGAGGTCCTGGCCCTTCCGCGCCTACCTGCTCTGGCTGACCTTCCCGCCCATGATCCTGCTCTTCGAGGGCCAGCCGTTCCGCCTGATCATCCTGTACGGGGTCCTGGGCGCGGCCTTCCTCCCCTTCCTGGCCCTCACCCTGGTCTGGCTCCTCAACTCCTCCCGCACCCCGGCCGAGTGGCGCAACGGCCTCCTGAGCAACGCCATGCTGACGGTCGCGGGCCTGCTCTTCGTCGTCCTGTGCGTGAAGCAGATCTGGGACCAGCCGTGGTCGGAGTTCTTCTGACGGCCGTCCCGCCGCACCGGTGCGGCGGGACGGCCGTCCGCCGCCGCTACGGCAGCGCGTGCACGTGCGGGCCGACCGCGTTCGACCACGCGTTGCCGGCCGTGGCGTCCCAGTTCGTCGACCAGGTCATCGCGCCGCGCAGGTCCGGGTAGGTCCGCGACGGCTTGAACGAACCGCAGTTCGTGCCCCGGGCGAGGCAGTCCAGGGCGTTGTTCACGATCGACGGGGAGACGTACCCGCTGCCCGCGCCGCGGGTCGACGCCGGGACGCCGAGGCCCACCTGGGACGGGGCCAGGCCGTTCTCCAGCTGGATGCAGGCGAGGGCGGTGAGGAAGTCCACCGAGCCCTGCGAGTACACCTTGCCGTCGCAGCCGAGCATCGAGCCGCTGTTGTAGTACTGCATGTTGACGACCGTGAGGATGTCTTTGATGTTCAGGGCCGTCTGGAAGTAGGAGTTCGACGTCGACTGCATGTCGATCGTCTGCGGCGCCATCGTGATGATCAGCGAGGGGCCCGCCTTCGACGAGAGGGACCGCAGCGCCTGCGTCATGTACGTGGCGTTGAGGCCGTTCTCCAGGTCGATGTCGACGCCGTCGAAGCCGTACGTCTGCATCAGCGAGTGGACGGAGTTCGCGAAGTTCGCCGCGGAGGCGGCGTCGTTCACCGCCACCCTGCCGAGCTCACCGCCGATGGAGATGATCACCTTCTTGCCCGCGGCCTGCTTGGCCTTCACGTCGGCCTTGAACTGGTCGACCGTGTAGCCGTTCAGCCCCGCCGAGTCGAGGTTGAAGGTGACGGCGCCGGGCGTCGGCGTGGCGTCGGCGAAGGACACCGCGATGATGTCGTACTGGGACGGGACGTCGGAGATCTTCTGGACGGCCGCGCCGTTGTTGAAGTTCTGCCAGTAGCCGGTCACCGCGTGCTTCGGCAGGTTGCCCCCGTTGCCCGAGGACGCCTTGGTCGTCCCGGTGACCGTGGCCGACCGCGCCGACTCACCGGCCGTGTTGGTCGCGGTGACCTGGAAGGAGTACGAGGTCGAGGCGGCCAGGCCGGTGACCGTCGCCGAGGTGCCGGTCACCGCGGCGACCTTCGTACCGCCGCGGTAGACGTTGTAGCCGCTCGCGCCCGCCACCGGGTTCCAGGCGAGGGAGACCGAGGACGAGGTCGTGGAGGCCACGTTCAGGCCGGCGGGCGTCGCCGGTACCACCGGGTCGGGGTCGCCGCCCGTACCGCCCCCGTCGGGCCCGAACACGGACAGGTCGTCGGCGAAGTACGCCGCCTGCCCGTACCAGCCGTGGGTGTAGACGGTCACGGACGTGGTGTTCGCGCCCGTCGTGAAGGACGTCGTCAGCTGCTTCCAGGAGGAGGAGTCCGGGGTCCACGTCGACACGTCCGTCGTCCCCGTGCCGCTCGCGCCGAGGTACGCGTACCCGCCCTGCACCCATGTGCTCAGGGTGTACCTGGAGTTGGGCTTCACCGCGACGCTCTGGCTGCACCGGGCGTTGTCCTGCCCGGCCGGCGTGGCCTTCAGGGCCGACGCCCCTCCGTGCACGGGGGAGGAGACGGTGGCGCCGCTGCCCGCCGAACAGGTCCAGCCGGTGAGCCCGGACTCGAAGCCGGCGTTCTTGGCGTTGTTGACGTCCGCGGCCGCGGCCTGGCCGGCACCGGCGAGGGAGAGGACGGACGCGGCGAGTACGGCGGCGAGGGCGCCCGCCCAGGTCCGTCTGTGTCTGGGCATGCCTGGTACGCGGTCCACTGGGGCCTCCGGTGGGGGAGTGGGGGAGTGGGGGTGAGGGGAGAACGAGCACGGTGGCCACCGCCGACCTCCCAAAGTGGTCCAGACCAATAAGGTTGTCAAGACCTCTGGCGGACCCAACGCCCCCGCCGCCTCCTGAAGTTGGAGTGCACGCGTCTCACTCTGTGTGGATCACGTACGCACCTTGCGTGAAACGATCTCGGGGATCCGGTGTTGAGCGGCGCGCGCCGTGGATAAGGTGCAGGTGCGGAAGGACACCACAGCGGCAACCACAGTGGCACTATGTGTCCGTCCGTGAGGGAACCATGGCGACACAGGAGCAATCCGGGACGGCGGTCGACCACCTCGTCCCGCTGAACGGGGTGGTGTGCAGGTGCCGACCGCGATAGCCGTCACCGGTTCCGACCTGGTGCTCCCGCCGCACGACCGGCAGACCCCGCCCGCCGTCGTCCAGCCCCTCGACACGCTGGAGAGCTCCCTCACGGCCATGCACGCGCTCATCGAGCAGCACGGCTACGTGATCGCGCTCCACCCCTCCTCCGCGCCGCCCGGCGTCACACGGCGGCTGCACGCCGTGCGCTCCGTCCTGGAGAGCGACCGCATCGCGGTGCTCGGCCTCGACCTGCCGCCGCTCGGCCTCGCCCTGCTGGCCCAGCAGCTGCGCCAGCTCTCCGTCTGCGACTTCAGCCCCGGCGTGCTCGCCTCCTCCGCGCGGCTGCTCGCCCACTACATCTACTCGGGCGCCCTGCTGACCTCGGTGTCCAGGCTCGACCGGGTCCCGGTCCCCCTGAAGTCCCACGCCAGGTCCTGGATGCCGGGCGCCCAGTTCGCCGTACTGGCCACGCCGCGGCCCCAGCTCGTGCGTGTCGGCCAGGAGGAGCTGACCGGCCCGGAGTTCGGGACGCGGATGCTCGTCGCGTCCGGGCAGCTGTCCGCCGAGTGGCTCACCGGGACGCTCGCGCCGGCCTGGCGCGTCCAGGGGGTCGCGACCGTGCCGCTGCCCGCCGAGTCGGCCCGCTGGTGGGGCACGGGCAGGATCGCCGAGTTCGCCGCGGGCCTGCACGACGTGTCCGTGCTGTACCAGCTGGTCTCGTCCGTGCGGCGCGAGGAGTGCCACTGGTGCGGCCTCGAACTCATCGGCGACCGCTGCGGGTTCTGCGCGGCGCCGCTGGCACCACTCGCGTCACGGGAGCTTCCGGACACCGCGGCGCGGGCAGGTTCTCCGGTACGGGCCCTGACCCGAGGGGCCACCTGAACCACTCACGTCCCGCACGCCCCGAACGTCCCGCACGGTCCCGCACGCACACGTGAATAAGGGTACGGAACAGCTGTTCCAGTGTTCCAGGCACGACCCGCTCGACCCCGCTGTCCTCCCGCTCCCCCGATCGAGGTTGTCCGCGCCATGCCGCATCATTCCGGAGGGCGACCCCCGGACCCCCAGCAGAACAGCAGGCCAGCTCAAGAACCCGGTACCGCACCACGAGGTGAGATGTAGTGAACTCACGCCAGCGCCGCGGCGTCATCCTGCTGGTCCTCTCGGTCCTGTGCGCCGTGGCCGCCTTCGCCGGAGTGCTCTCGGTGATCCGGGACGTGAACTCGAAGGTCGGTCCCGAGGTCGCGGCGTACCGGCTGAAGAGCGACATCGCGCCCTACAAGGAGCTGTCCGCGGGCCAGTTCGAGAAGATATCGATGCCCGAGCGGTGGCTCTCCGACACGGCGGTCACCAGCCTCTCCCAGGTCCGCGGCAAGATCGCCGTCACCCAGCTGAAGAAGGGCTCGCTGCTCCAGCGGGACATGATCGTCGACCGGCCGGCGCTGCGGGCCGGCGAGCAGGAGATCGCGATCCTCATCGACGCGGCCACCGGCGTGGCGGGCAAGATCGACCCGGGCTCGCGGGTCAACATCTACGCCACGTTCAAGGACGAGACCGACAACGGCAAGGACCAGTCGAAGGTCATCGTGCAGAACGCCCGCGTCATCGACGTCGGGAAGCTGACCGCGCTGGAACCCGGCCAGTCCGGCAACGACCGCCGCCGCGCCGCGAGCGAGGCCGTCCCCATCACCTTCGCCCTGGACACCGCCGACGCCCAGCGCGTCGCGTACGCCGAGTCGTTCGCCGAACACGTCCGCCTCGCCCTGATCGCGGGGGGCGCCGACACCGACGTCGCACCCGGCGACCGCTCGTACACCCTCGACGAGGACAAGTAGGAGGCCGTGATGCGCTCAGTCCCCACGGGGCCGTCGTCCGCGAGGCCGCGCCCATGACCATCCGCATCCTGCCCGCCGTCGGCGACATCGACTCGGCCCGCTCCCTCAGCACCCTCCTGAGCCAGCTCCCCGACGCCGAACCCGCCGCGCCGGTCGCCGACACCACGGCGCTCCTGGACACCCTGGCCCGGCTGGCCGCGGAGTCCCTCGACGAGCTGCCCGAGGTCGTCCTGGTCCACGAGCGGATCGGCCCGGTCCCCGCGCTCGACGTCATCCGCGACCTGGTGCTGCGCTTCCCGGCCGTGGGCGTCGTCCTCGTCACCGCCGACACCAGCACGGGTGTCCTGACCGCCGCGATGGACTCCGGCGCGCGCGGCATCGTCGGCCTGCCGCTGGGCTACGACTCCCTCGCCGAACGCGTCCAGGCGGCCGCCGCCTGGTCCTCCGGCATGCGGCGCCACCTCGGCAACGGCACCCCCGAGCTGTACGCGGGACCGGGCGGCACCCTCGTCACGGTGACCGGCGCGAAGGGGGGCGTCGGCGCGACGGTCGCGGCCGTCCAGCTCGCCCTGGCCGCCCGGGCCTCGGGCCGCTCCGTGGCCCTGCTGGACCTGGACCTCCAGTCCGGCGACGTGGCCTCCTACCTGGACGTGCGGTTCCGCCGCTCCGTCGCCGACCTCGCCGCGATCAGCGACATCAACCCGCGCGTGCTCCAGGACGCCGTCTACACCCACGAGACCGGGCTCGGCCTGCTCCTCGCCCCCGCCGAGGGCGAGCGCGGGGAGGAGATCACCGACCGGGTGGCCCGGCAGGTCCTGGGCGCCCTGCGCTCGCGCTACGACGTCGTGGTGGTCGACTGCGGAGCCCAGCTGAACGCCGCGAACGCCGCCGCCGTCGAACTCGCCGACCAGGCCCTGCTCCTGATCACCCCCGACGTCGTCGCCGTGCGCGCCGCCAAGCGCATGGTCCGCATGTGGGACCGCCTCCAGATCCGCAAGGCGGAGGAGACCCGCACGGTCGTCAACCGCTTCTCCCGCGGTACGGAGATACAGCCGTCCCTGGTCGAACGCGTCACCGGCACCAAGGTCGCCCGCACCACGGTCCCGGCCGCCTTCAAGGAACTCCAGTCCGTCGTGGACGCGGGCCGGATGCAGGACCTGGACACCCGCTCGACGGTCAAGCAGGCCCTGTGGACCCTGGCGGGCGAGCTGGACCTGGTGGCCGAGCAGCCCGCCGGGGGCGGCGGCCGCCGCCGCAAGTCCTCCGACAAGGGGTCCCTCTCGCTGCGCCGCAAGGGCGGCGACCGGGGAGCGGTCACCCTGGAGTTCGCCGGGATGTTCCCGATCCTGCTGGTCGTGATGGCGATCCTGTGGCAGTGCGTGCTGTACGGCTACACGTACTCGCTGGCCGGGAACGCGGCGGACGAGGCGGCGCGGGCGGCGACGGCGGCGTACGCGGTGGACGGCGATGTCGGGGGAGCCTGCGGCACCGCGGGCGGGGAGCACCTGCCGGGCGCCTGGGACGGCGCCTCGATCAGCTGCGGTGTCGAGGGGCAGGTCATGAAGGCCACGGTCACCGCTCAGGTGCCCCTGTTCTTCCCGGGCTTCGACGCCGGCTGGACGGTCGACGCGGAGGCGGGAGCCGCACTGGAGGGGGACGACGGATGAGACACCGCGTGAAGCGGATCCTGAAGCGCCTGCGGGACGACCGGGGCGTCTCCATGCTGGAGTTCGCCGGTTTCCTGCCCGTCCTCCTCCTGATCGGGATGGCCGCCATCCAGCTCGGCCTCATCGGCTACGGCATCAACCAGGCCGGGTCGGGGGCGCGGGCCGCGGCGCGGGCCGCCTCGCAGGGGGAGGACGGGGGAGCGGCGGGGGCGGCCGCGGTGAGCGGCTGGCTCGACCCGAGCGTGTCGGCTCCCGGGGGCACCGGTGACCTGGTCACCGCGACGGTCACGCTCCAGGTCCCCGCGGTCATCCCGCTGCTGCCGGAGGTGACCGTGCAGCGGGACGCCACCATGCCCAACGACCAGGACGACTGACCGAACGACCGGCGGCCGACGGCTGACGACCGGCGGCCGAACGCCGAAAGACCGAACGCCGAAAGACCGAACGCCCGAACGCCCGAAAGACCGAGAGACCGAGAGACCGAGAGACCGAGAGGAGGCGACCCATGAGCCTGCGATCCCGAATCGCCGCCCCCGACGAGGGCGGAGCCGCCCGCGAGGACGGACACCTCGTCGCCGTCTACCGCGCCAAGCTGCTGGAGGAGATCGACCTCGCGGAGATGTCGAGCCTCGCCGCGGCCGAGCGCCGCATCCGCCTGGAGCGCGTGCTCGGGCACATCATCAGCCGCGAGGGCCCGGTCCTGTCGTCCGCCGAGCGCTCCCAGCTGATCCGCCGGGTCGTCGACGAGGCCCTGGGCCTCGGCGTCCTGGAACCCCTCCTCGCCGACGCGTCGATCACCGAGATCATGGTCAACGGACCGGACTCGATCTTCGTCGAGCGCGCCGGGCGCGTCGAACAGCTCCCGCTCCGCTTCGCCTCGAACGAGCAGCTGATGCAGACCATCGAGCGCATCGTCTCCACCGTCAACCGCCGCGTGGACGAGTCGAACCCGATGGTCGACGCCCGCCTGCCCACCGGGGAGCGCGTCAACGTCATCATCCCGCCGCTCGCCCTCACCGGCCCGACCCTCACGATCCGCCGCTTCCCGCGCGCCTACACCCTCCCGGAACTGATCGGCCTCGGCTCCCTCGACGAGCAGATGCTGATGCTGCTGGCGGCGTTCGTCCGCGCCCGCTTCAACGTCGTCGTCAGCGGCGGCACGGGCTCGGGGAAGACCACGCTCCTCAACGCGCTCTCCGGGCTCGTCCCCTCCCACGAGCGCATCATCACCATCGAGGACTCCGCGGAACTCCAGCTCCAGCAGGAGCACGTGATCCGCCTGGAGTCCCGCCCCCCGAACGTGGAGGGCAAGGGCCAGATCACCATCCGCGACCTGGTCCGCAACTCCCTGCGCATGCGCCCCGACCGCATCATCGTCGGCGAGGTCCGCGGCGGCGAGACCCTCGACATGCTCCAGGCCATGTCGACGGGCCACGACGGCTCCCTCGCCACCGTCCACTCCAACTCCGCCGAGGACGCCCTGATGCGGCTCCAGACCCTCGGCTCGATGTCCGAGGTGCAGATCCCCTTCGAGGCGCTCAGGGACCAGATCAACTCCGCGGTCGACGTCGTCGTCCAGCTCACCCGGCACGCCGACGGCTCCCGCAAGGTCACCGAGATCGCCCTGCTGGTCTCGCACGGCCGCGAACCGTTCCGCATCGTGCCCGTCACCCGCTTCGTCCCGCGACCCACCGGCCCCGACCGGGTCGTCCACGGCCGCTTCGAACACCTGCCGGTGCCCCGCGCGGTCGCGGAGAAGCTGTACGTCGCCAACGAGCCGCTGCCGCCCGCCTTCGGGGTGGCCGAGGCGATCGACGTCCTGAACACCAGGCAGGCCATCGGATGACACCCACCGGAGCCTTCGCCCCCACGGGGCAGGCCGCAAGCGACCTGAGGAGTACGGGAAGCATGAGGGACACGGGCGGGAGGAGCGAGCCGTGAACAACGGAATCCCGCTCGCCCTCGGCGCCACCCTCCTGTGCGGCACGCTCGCCGTCGCGGGCGTGCACACGTACGCGTCCGGCCGCGCCCAGCGCCAGGCCCTCGTCGACCGCCTCTCCGGCGGCCCCCTGCGCACCGCGGCCGGCCGCGCCCGCCGCTTCGCCGCCGTGGACCGCAGGCTGCGCCGCACCCGGCTGGGCCGCGGCATCCAGCTGCGCCTGTCGGCGACGGGTCTCGACGTGACGGCGGGGGAGTTCTTCACCTACGTCACCGCCGTGGCCGTGGCCCTCTGGCTGATCGCGGCCGCCGCCCTGGCCCCGTTCTTCGGCCCCATCGCGGGCCTGATCGGAGTCTGGAGCGCGGCGATCTTCCTCAACTGGCAGCGGCAGAAGCGCATCGAGGCGTTCATCAACCAGCTGCCGGACGTGGCACGCCTGCTGGCCAACGCGGCGGCGGCGGGCCTCGCCCTGCGCACCGCGCTGGCGATGGCCGCGGAGGAGCTGGAGGCCCCGGCGGGCGAGGAGCTGGCCCGGGTGGCCGACCAGCTGACCCTGGGCCGTTCGGTGGACGACGCCCTGGGCGAGCTGGCCGAACGGCTCCCCTCGCGCGAACTCGTCGTCCTCGTCACCACCCTGGTCCTGTCCAACAAGGCGGGCGGCACGGTCGTCAACTCGCTGCGCAACCTCACCCAGACCCTGGAGGACCGCAAGGAGACCCGCCGCGAGGTCCGCACCATGCTGTCCGAGGTCAACGCGACGGCCTTCACCGTGCCCCTCCTCGGCCTGGGCTCCCTCCTCCTCATCAACTCGTCGAACGAGGGGGCCCTGGCCAAGGTGACCGGCTCCCCGCTGGGCCAGACCCTGGTGCTGATCTCCATGGGGCTCTACACGATCGGCTTCTTCGTCATCCGCCGCCTGGGCAAGATCGAAGTATGAGTACGCGCAAGGACACGAGGAGGGGATCACGGTGCCGGCTCTGCTGCTCGCCACGCTGATGGGGCTGGCCGTCGGGGGCTTCCTCCTCGGGCTGCGCATGTACCGGGCGGAAGCCAGGCTCCCCAGCGACCTGGCCCTCGCCCTGGAGGTCGGCGGGAGCCGCGTCTCGAAGGCGGACTCGGCCGTCGACCGCCTCGGCATGCGCTTCGCCCCGCTCGTGCTGCGCCTGATGGGCCCGCGCCGCGTGGACGCCAAACGCCGCCGCATCGACATGGCGGGCAATCCCGGCGGCCTGACCCTGAACCGCTACGCGGCCCGCCGGGCGGTGTACGGCGTCTTCGGCGCCATGCTCTTCCTGATCTTCCTCAACAACGGCCGGCTCCTGCTCGCCCTCCTGGCCCTGGCGTTCGGCCTGCTGGCCGCCGACGCGCTGATCTGGCAGGCGATCCGTGAACGCAAGGAGGTCATCGACCGCACCCTCCCCGACTTCCTGGACGTCCTGGCGGTCGTGGTGTCGGCGGGCCTCGGCTTCCGCCAGGCCCTGGAGCGCGTCGCCGACCACTACGCGGGCCCGTGGGCGGACGAGCTGCGCATAACCCTCCGGCAGATGGACATGGGTGTCAGCCGCCGCCAGGCATTCGACGAACTGCGCAGGCGCAACTCCTCCGAGCAGGTCGCCCAGTTCGTCTCGGCACTCCAGCAGGGCGAGGAACTGGGCTCCCCGATCGCGGACACCCTGATCCAGCTGGCCACGGACATGCGCCGCACCGACGCCCAGAACTCCCGCCGCCGGGCGGCGAAGACGATCCCCAAGGCGACGATGGTCACCCTGGTCTTCATGCTCCCGGCCACGATGATCCTCATCGCCACGGGGATGTTCCTGGGCTCGGGCACGAACTTCGGCTCCGTCCTGGGCCGCTGAGATGACGACCGGCCGGGGCCCCGGGGCACGCGGCGGATCCGCGCCCCGGAAGCGGGAGGGGCGCGGGGAACCGCGCGCCCGGCCCCGACGGACCCGCGGCCTCAGGACGGCCCGTCCCACCGGCGGCCCTCGCACGACGGCCCGCCCCACCGGCTACTTCGCAGACGACGCGGCAGCGCCGGGCAGTGTCCGGCTCCAGCTCAACGCCTTACAGGCCCTGTGCCGGCAGGCGTTCGCCGTCCGCCTCACCCTCATCGCCCTCGGCGCCCCCTTCGCCACGGCCAACGCGGCGGACGGCCTCCCCCGCCACGCCGTCCTCGCCGCGGCGGTCCTGGGCGTCATGGGCTCGTACGCCATGCTCAGGGACTGGGACAGGTTCGCGCCCCGTCTCCTGGCCCACCCGACCCTCATGGCGGTGGACCTGGTCTTCGGCGCGGTGCTCCTCCTGACGGCCTCCCCCGCCTCCCCCCTCGCGTACGCCGCGGTCTGCACCCCCCTGCTGGCGGGCCTGCTGTACGGCTGGCGCGGCTCGGGGATCTTCACGGGGCTCCAGCTGGTGGTCCTGCTCACGGTGTTCAGGGCGTGGGACCAGCGCCCCGGCGCCGGTGCCAGCACCCTCCTCGTCGCCGGTTTCTGCGTGGCGGCGGGCATCATCGGCGTCACCCTGCGCAACCTGATGTTCCACTTCGGCGCGGCGAGCCGGGCCCTCGCGGAGGCGAACTCCCGTCTGGCGGTGGCGGAGGCCGTCGAGTCGGAACGGGCGCGCCTGGCCCGTGAGATGCACGACTCGGTGGCCAAGACCCTGCACGGCCTCGCGCTGTCGGCGGAGGCCCTGGCGGTCACCGCGGACCGTGACACCGACCCCCGCGCCCTCGGGGCCCAGGCCGCGGCCGTGGCGGGGGCGGCACGCCGGGCGGCGGCGGAGTCCCGCGACCTCCTCACGGACCTGCGGGCCCACACCGCCCTGGCGGCCCCGCCCCCGGACCTGCCGGCGGAACTGGCGTCGAGGGTGGCCGACTTCGAATCCCGTACGGGCCTGACGGCGAC
This sequence comes from Streptomyces beigongshangae, assembly GCF_019710745.1. GTDB lineage: Bacteria > Actinomycetota > Actinomycetes > Streptomycetales > Streptomycetaceae > Streptomyces > Streptomyces beigongshangae. The sequence goes on along the minus strand of NZ_JAHKJW010000001.1, from coordinate 60,061 downwards.
CTTCACCCACGAGACCACCCCGGCCCCGGCCTCGCCCCCGGCCCAGGCTTCGCCTCCGGCCCCGCCCCTCCCTCCCGGAACGTCGCGCCACCTCCTGGCGATCGTCTCGGAGGCCCTGGAGAACGCACACCGCCACGCGAACGCGACCCGGGTGGACGTCACCCTCACCTCCGGCACGCGCGCCGTACCGCCCGCCCTGCGCCTGACCGTGCGGGACGACGGCGCCGGTCCGGCCGTGTTCCTGGAGGACGTGCACGTCCTGGCGAGATCCGGCCACTTCGGTCTGCTGGGCATGCTGGAGCGCGCGGCGTCCGTGGGGGCGGCCCTCCGTCTGCGCACGGCCGAACGCGGAGGCACGGAGGTCATCGTGGACCTCCCGCTCGCCTCCCCCCTGTCCGCACGCCCCCCGCACACTCCACGAGAGGAGGCCGCACATGCCTGACCAGGCACTCCCCGGCCCGCCCCTGCACGTGCTCGTGGCCGACGACAACCCGGTCGTACGGGCCGGTCTCGCGGCCCTGCTGGGCGCGCACCCCGACATCGAGGTCGTGGCCCAGGCGTCCGACGGCGCGCAGGCCCTCACGAGCGCGACCCGCCACCACCCCGACGTGATCCTGCTCGACGTACGCATGCCGGGCACGGACGGCCTGACCGCGCTGCCCCCGCTGGCCCGGCTCGCTCCGGTGATGATGCTGACGTACAGCCGTGAACCCGAGGTGGTGGCCCAGGCACTGCGCCTGGGCGCGGTCGGCTACCTCGTCCACGGCGAGTTCACGGCCGCCGAACTGATCGGCGCGGTCCGGGACCTGCGCGCCGGTACGGCCACTTTCACGTCCTCCGCCGTCGATGTCTCGGATTCGCTCGGCGTTTCGTACGAACCGAACCAAAACTCTTCGCACCTGCAATCGATTGTGACACAGTCGTCGGAGGCCCGGCCCGCCCACGCGGCAGGACTCCACCGCCGCGGCCGCAACCACTGCGATCACGGGCTGAGTTCACGGGAGGTGGAGGTCATGGATCTCATCGCGACCGGCATGAGCAACCGGCAGATCGCCGCCACGTGCTTCATCAGCGAGAAGACGGTCAAGAACCACATCAACCGCATCTTCGCAAAGCTGCACAGTTCTTCGCGCAGCGAAGCGATAGCCCACTGGCTGGGCACGGCCCGCGAGGGAACCCACGGGGGGTGGAACCGGTGACTCCGATGACTCCGGCAAAGGGAAGTTGGGCCCCTGGACCCACTTGCGGCAGGTGGGTTCTCACGTACGGTGCGCGGGAAGGTAGTGGTTCTGGGTGGGAGGGAAGGGGACGTGATGGCGAGGAACTGGACGCTGAGGGCGACGGCCGGCATGGAGCGGGCGTTGGCGACCTGGGCGCAGACCGTCTCCGGCCGGATGCGCGGACGCGACCGGGACGCGGGCGCGGGATTCGTCGAGTACGCGGGCTTGATGATCCTCATCGCCGGGATCTTCACGCTGATCGACGGGCTCGGACTGGACGGCCAGATCTCCGGGGCGATCGGCGACGCGGTCGCGGATGTCGTCGGGGGCGGCTGACCCCGCCGGGCTTTCGTGGCGACCGGGGGTCGATCCTCCCTCTTTACATCTGGCTGACGGGGATCCTGCTCTTCGCCGCGTTCGCCTTTTTCGCCTTCGCCCAGGCGGCGTCCGCGCGGAACGGAGCACAGTCCGCGGCGGACGCCGCCGCGTTGGCTGCGGCGCAGAGCGCCCGGGACGACCTGATGGAGGGCCTGGAGGGCGCCATCGGCGTGGAGGACGACTGGTTGGACTGGCTGGACGGCGACGGGTTCGACGGGGCCGGAGCCACGGCCGCGGCACAGCAACTGGCCGCCGAGAACGACTCGACCGTCCAGGGCGGGGCCCAGGCCACCACCGTCGGTGGACTGCCCGGCTTCCGGGTGGCCGTCGAAACGAACTTCACGGTGGGCGACTCGATCATTCCGGGCACGGAGACACAACACGCCAAGGCGGACGCCACCGCTGTCATCGAACCGCGGTGCGACTTCGACCTCGATGCCGATCCCACGGAACCGATCACACTGGACTGCGACGGCGAACCCGTGGACATTGATCCCGAAGACTTCGATGTGGACGACCTTCCCGACGCATCCGTGCTGTTCTCTGTGCATCTGGCCGAGTGAAAGGAAGCCGTAGCGATGAACATCCGGCGCACCACGAAGGGCCGCACGGTACTGACCGCCGTGGCGATCACGACTGGGCTGGTCCTCACGGTGGCCGGCTGCGGCGGGGGAGGCGATGAGGACAAGCCGGACAAGGCTGCCTCGTCGTCCGCCACCGGCAAGAGCAACGACGACGGCAAGGACGAGGAGTCGCAGGCACCCGGGCAGGACAAGGTGCTCGCTGAGTCCAAGCAGGGCGACATCTCCCTCGCCATCACATCGGCAGTGCGTGACGCCGGGGGTTTCGTGACTGTGTCCGGCACGGTCACGAACAACGGGTCGAGGCTGTTCGTGGCGGCGGACTGGCGCGGCGACGAGAACGAGCTGCGCCAGAACGCCTCGTCCGTCGCCGGCGCGAGCCTGGTGGACCAGTCGGGCAAGAAGAAGTACCTCATCCTCCGTGACACCGAGGGCCGGTGCCTCTGCACGCGCTTCGTCGGCGGCGTGAAGTCGGGCGAGACGGCGGACTGGTACGCCCAGTTCCCCGCCCCGCCCGAGGACACCACCGAGGTCTCCTTCCAGGTCGGCTCGATGCCCCCGGCCTCCGTCGAGATCTCCGAGGGCGAGTGACCATGTCCCTCACCCCCCGCGCCGCGGCGGTCGCCCTCACCGCCCTCACCACGCTCGTCTTCATGACCCCCCTGACCGCGGCCCACGCGGACGACGAGGACCCGAGCGCCCCGCCGGGCAGCGTCACCACGTCCCCGCCGCCGGAGGTCGACGCGAACAGCCCGGGGCTGAAGCTCGCCGACGGGGCGACCCTCGCGTCCGCGCGCGTACTGGACATCAAGTCGGTCGTCGAGGACCTCGGCGGCGAGGAGCGGCGCGAGGACACGAACGAGGACGTGACGTTCGCCCTCCAGGCGGAGGTCCTGTTCCCGAAGGACAGCTCGAAGCTCAACCCGGAGGGACGCGGCCGCATCAGGGCGATCGCGGACGAGATCAAAGCCCAGAACGCCACGAACGTCCGCGTCTTCGGCTTCACGGACAACCTGGGCTCGTACGCCCACGGCCTCACCCTCTCCAAGCGGCGCGCGGAGGTCGTCCACGCGCAACTCGCCTCGAACCTCGGCGACATGGACGTCACCTTCGTCGTACGCGGCTACAGCGAGGACTACCCCATCGCCGACAACACCTCGGAACAGGGCCGCCGCAAGAACCGCCGCGTGGAGGTCACGTTCCCGAAGGAGGCGTGAGGAGAGGCGGACCTTGATCTGTCCCGCTCCCCGGACATCAGGTTGTTTCCCGTCCGCCCTCCGGGTAGAGAGGCCGCATGACCACACTCGGTGCCGTCTTCCGGCCGCAGCTGCCCCCAGAACGCCTACGAGCCGTGGCCCGCGCGGCGGACGCCGCCGGGCTGGAGGAACTCTGGCTCTGGGAGGACTGCTTCCTGGAGGGCGGCATCTCGGCGGCCGCGGCCGCCCTCGCGTGGACGGAGCGGCTCCGCGTCGGGGTCGGCCTCCTCCCCGTCCCGTTGCGCAACGTCGCCGCGACCGCGATGGAGACCGCCACCCTGGACCGGCTCTTCCCGGGCAGGGCCGTCCTGGGCGTCGGCCACGGCGTGCAGGACTGGATGGGACAGGTCGGCGCCCGGGCCGAGTCGCCCGTGACCCTCCTGCGCGAGTACCTCGCGGCGCTGCGCGCCCTGCTGCGCGGCGAGCGCGTCACCACCGACGGCCGGTACGTCAAGCTGGACGACGTCGCCCTCGACTGGCCTCCGCCGGCACCGGTGCCGATCCTCGCCGGAGCCACCGGGCCCCGCTCGCTCAGACTCTCCGGAGAGGCCGCGGACGGGACCATCCTCACCGCCAACACGTCGCCGGAGGGGGTGCGCAAGGCCCGCCGGCTCATCGACGAGGGACGCGAGGCGGCCTCCCGCACCGACGCGCACCGGGTGGCCGTCTACCTCCTCACCGCGACGGGCCCCGACGCCGCCGCCCGCCTCCGGGCCGAGCAGCAGGCCGAAGGCGTGGCGTCGGTCCCGGACCTCGGAGCCGCCGGGGACGCCGACGCCGTCGCCCGGGCCGTGCGGCGCCTCGTCGAGGCCGGCGCCGACACCGTGATCCTTCAGCCCACCGCCGACGAGCCGGACCCCGAGGGCTTCATCCGCTTCACGGCCGAGGAGGTACGTCCCCTCGTCCCCTGACATCCGATGGCCGAGCCCCTCCGGAGCGTCGTGGCCCGCGCCGGTTGTCAGTGCCCGGTGCCAGACTCCTGCGGCATGAGCGACGACGCGTACGGACCCCGTGCCACGCAGCCGCACACGCCTCCGCAGCCGCACGCGCGCCCCCGCGTGCGGCTGCGCACCGTGCGGGACACCGATCTGGAGGTCTTCTTCGAGCAGGAGCAGGACCCCGAGGCGACCCGGCGGTCGAGGTTCCCCGCCCGGCCCCGCGACCGCTTCATGACGCACTGGACCACCCGCATCCTCGGCGACCCCACCGTCCTCGTACGGACGGTCGACGTGGACGGCACCCCGGCCGGCAGCATCGTCGCCTGGTGGGAGAAGGACGCGGACACGGGGGAGGACCGGCGCTTCATCGGCTACTGGCTCGGCCGCCCCCACTGGGGCAGGGGCATCGGCACCGAGGCCCTCGCCCTCTTCCTCCGCGAGGAGCGGACACGCCCCCTCCACGCCGACCCCTTCACCGGGAACACCGCCTCGGTGCGCCTCCTGGAGCGGCACGGATTCCGCAGGACCGGCACGCTCCGGCACGGCGAGGACGTGCACGACCTTCTCGTACTCGATGTGCCCGATGTATCCGACGTGCCCGAGGTGTCCGACGGGACCCCGCCCCAGGCGTAGGCGCAGGCGTACCGAAGGGAAATCCGTCGCGTACGCGATGCCCGCCTGTCACCATCGTCCGATGGACCCGACCACCCCGCCGGACGCGGCCGGCCCCACCTTCGGGGAACTCGTCGCCGAAGCCGAGGCGGTCCCCACCGGGGGGTGGGACTTCTCGTGGTTCGAGGGGCGCGCCACCGAGGAGCGCCCCTCCTGGGGGTACGCCCGGGCCATGGGGGAGCGGCTGGCCGGGGCGGAGGCCGCGCTCGACATCCAGACCGGCGGCGGCGAAGTGCTCGCGTCCGCCCGGACGTTGCCGAGGCTCACCGCCGCCACCGAGGGCTGGCCCCCGAACGTCGCCAGGGCCACCGCCCTGCTCCACCCCCGCGGCGCTGTCGTCGTCGCCTGCCCGGAGGACGCCCCGCTGCCGTTCGGCGACGGGGCCTTCGACCTCGTCGTGAGCCGGCATCCGGTGACGCCGCACTGGACGGAGATCGCCCGTGTGCTCCGGCCCGGCGGTACGTACTTCGCCCAGCACGTCGGCCCCGCCAGCGCCCGCGAACTGGTCGAGCACTTCCTCGGCCCGCGGTCCGGCGCCCGGCGCGACGGCCGCGACCCGGACCGCGAACGCGCCGGGGCCGAGGCGGCCGGTCTGGAGATCGTCGGTCTGCGGGCGGAGCGGTTGCGGATGGAGTTCCACGACATCGGGGCCGTCGTGCACTTCCTGCGGAAGGTGGTGTGGACGGTCCCCGGCTTCACCGCCGACCGGTACCGGACCCGGCTGCTGGACCTGCACGAACGGATCGGGGCGAAGGGCCCGTTCGTGGCCCACAGCACCCGCCACCTCTTCGAGGCCCGCAAGCCCGCCACGGCTTGACGGCCCACCGCAGCCCGACGGCCCGGCGGCCCGACCGCCGTGCCCCGTCCGGGCCCCCGCTCACCCGGCGACCCTCACACCCCAGACCTCTCACCCCTCGTCCCGCAGCCCCAGCCGCAGGTGCTCCACGTGGTGCAGTGCCTGTTCCAGCAGCTCCGCCACATGGTGGTCGTACAGCGCGTACACGATCGACCTTCCGCGTCGCTCACCCGTGACGAGCCCCAGGTTCCGCAGCAGCCGCAGCTGGTGCGAGCACGCCGACTGCTCCAGGTCCGCCGCCTCGGCGAGTTCGCCGACCGCGCACGGGCCCTCCCGCAGGCGTGCCAGGATGCGCAGCCGGGAGGGCGTGGCCAGGGCCTGGAGTGTCGCGGCGACGTCCGCTGCGCCGACGGCGTCCAGTCGCTCGCGGGTGCTGCTCTTCGCATCGACTCCGTGGCCCATGCCGCCATCGTAGCGAGGCAGGTACGCCATCCGTCAGACGTGCCCGGGACGGTCGCCCTTTTCCGCGCGCACCCGCCCCGGCCCATGTGATCCTCGGTGTCGTGGCGGCCGTGCCGGACCCGGACGAGGCCGGGTCCGGCACGCTGCCCGTTCTCGGGAGGAGTTGACCGTGCCGAAGGGCAAGGGCCCCTACAGCTGTGGCCTGGACGCGGCCGTGGACGTCGTGGGCGGCAAGTGGAAACCGCTGATCCTCTGGGCGTTGCACGACGCCGGGACGCTGCGTTTCGGGGAACTGCGCCGGAACGTCCCGGGGGTGAGCGAGAAGGTGCTGAGCCAGCAGGTGCGCGAGCTGGAGGCGGACGGCGTGGTGCACCGCGAGGTGTACGGGGAGGTGCCGCCCCGCGTCGAGTACTCGCTGACCGAGCTGGGACAGGCGCTGAACACCGCCCTGCTGCCACTGGGCGAATGGGGCGAACGACACATGCGGGAAATTATCTACCGTAAACACCCAGAATTGAATGAAGGGTCGTCAGTCGTCGCTCAAGCTGGGTGAGGAGGCCGCGAAAATCCTTGGAACGCACACAAGGTTTCCACATCGTTATGCCGATTGGCTCATTCCGCTCCTCGCGGTCGCGTACCTTCGAACGAAGGCAATTCGCGCCAGCAAAGCTGTGCGGAGTGGCGCCGCGCGGTGGAGGGGGCCGCGCGGCGCCTGCCGCCCCCTCCGGTCCGACCCGGTGGCGCGGAAGGCCCGGCCGGGCGGGTGCGACCCGGCCGTGTCACTCTTGGGGCGTACGTCCGAGGCGGATGGGCCAATGCCTCATATTCCCGTGCGAACCCTCTGGTTCTCTTCGAATTCTCCTCGTCCACCTTGGAATCCGCTGCGATCCGGCCATGATCTGCCCCTGAATGAACGTTTCGACACTCACTCTGGCGTCGCTGGGCGACTCCGGAGAGTAGTTGTGGGGTGCTGATGCGCGCAGCATCCCTCACGAAGGGTTATGGTGGAAACCCCCCCTCGGGCCGGTCCGTCTCCCCCCCCACGGACCGGCCCGTTTTTTGTGCGCTCCCGCGCACCCGGCGTACGGGCCGGAGCCGCCGTCGTACCGCACCGCCCCGACTCCGCTCCGGGCTCCGGTCCGGCTCCGCCTCGACTTCCGCCTCAGGTTCCGCTTCGGCTTCCGTTTCGGACCCCGCGCCCGGGTTCCGTTTCGGACCCCGCGCCCGGGTTCCGCTCCGGACCCCGCGCCCGGGTTCGCTCCGGGGCCCGCGGCCGGCTCCGCCCCCCGCCCGTCCGTCGGCCCGGAGGCCTTGCACCCCAAGGGGGAAGGGCGCTCCGGCGGCTGTAGGGTGTCGCCCTCGGAGACTGCCATCTGCACGGAGGGGCTGACGGAAACGTGAACCTGCGCGACAACCTGCGCCGCTTGCTGGTCAGGTTCTACACACGCAGGGTGGAAGGCCACCTTGACCACGACCAGGTGCCCAAGCACATCGGGGTCATCGTGGACGGAAACCGGCGCTGGGCGAAGGCGGCGGGCAGCACCGCCGCCCAGGGGCACCGGGCCGGAGCGGACAAGATCGAGGAGTTCCTCGGCTGGTGCTCCGAGACCGACGTCGAGGTCGTCACCCTCTGGCTGTTGTCCACGGACAACTTCGACCGGCCCCAGGAAGAGCTCGTACCGCTGCTCGACATCATCGAGAACGTCGTGACCTCCCTCGCCGCCGACGGCCGCTGGCGCGTGCACCACGTGGGCGCGCCGGACATCCTGCCCTCGCAGATGCAGACCGCCCTCAAGGAGGCCGAGGAGTCCACCGCGCACATCGACGGGATACTCGTCAATGTCGCCATCGGTTACGGCGGACGCCAGGAGATCGCCGACGCCGTACGGCTGATGCTCCTCGACCACGCCGACAAGGGCACGTCGATGGAGGAGCTCGCCGAGAGCGTCGATGTCGAGATGATCGGCAAGCACCTCTACACCAGCGACCAGCCCGACCCCGACCTCGTGATCCGTACGAGCGGCGAACAGCGGCTGTCCGGGTTCATGCTCTGGCAGACGGCGCACTCCGAGTACTACTTCTGCGAGGTCTTCTGGCCGGCCTTCCGCAAGGTCGACTTCCTGCGCGCGATGCGCGACTACGCGGCCCGCCACCGCCGCTTCGGCGGCTGACGGACCGTCACGGGGGCGGCTGCGGGCGGATCTCCCGGAGCGTCCCCCGGGGCGCTCCCGGGGGATCCCCTGAGACGCCCCCTGGGGCGGGCGTGGGGCCAGGGGTTGGTCCTTTGGGGTGGAAGTAATGAGGAGTTCACCAGGGCGCCGTCGTGTGTGCTGGCATGGCACGGCGCGTTCGAGGGCATAAACCCTCCAGGTCGACGCCCGAACCACGGGTGTCGGATCTCAGCGGACGGCACGGGGCCGTCCGCCCGGGAGGCCCTTTGCACCAGCGCGACCGTGCGGTCAGTACGGACGAGGCGGAGGGCCGGTTCACGGCCCGTGCAGGGGTGCCGGAAACCGGCCGGGATCGTTCCCGCCCTCCTCCCAGCTTCTTCTCCGTCGCTCCCCGACCTCATCCGAGGGGGTACGTCCTTCCGTGGTGACCAGCACAAAGCGCCGTATGCCAGACCGGCGCACCTATGTTCTCGACACCAGCGTCCTGCTGGCCGACCCGCACGCCATGAACCGCTTCGACGAGCACGAAGTCGTGCTGCCGATCGTCGTGGTCACGGAATTGGAGGCCAAGCGGCACCATCCCGAACTCGGCTACTTCGCCCGGCAGGCCCTGCGCCTGCTCGACGAGTTCCGGGTGAAGTACGGCCGTCTCGACGCCCCCATCCCCACCGGGGAACTGGGCGGAACGGTCCGTGTCGAGCTCAATCACTCGGACCCCGGCGTGCTGCCCAGCGGCTACCGCCTGGGGGACAACGACTCCCGCATCCTCGCGGTCGCCCGAAACCTGCAGGCGGAGGGATTCGACGTCACGGTCGTGTCCAAGGACCTCCCGCTGCGGATCAAGGCATCCTCGGTCGGGCTCCTCGCCGAGGAGTACCGCGCGGAACTCGCCATCACGGGCTCCTCCGGCTGGACCGGAATGTCCGAACTGACCCTGCCCGCCGAGCAGGTGGACCTCCTCTTCGACGAGGAGAGCCTGTACATCCCCGAAGTGTCCGAACTGCCCGTCCACACGGGTCTGATGATCCAGTCCGAGCGCGGCAAGGCGCTCGGGCGCGTGACGGCCGAGGGCAACGTCCGGCTCGTCCGCGGCGACCGGGAGGCCTTCGGCATCAAGGGCCGCAGCGCGGAGCAGCGCATCGCCCTCGACCTGCTCCTCGACCCGGACATCGGGATCGTGTCGATGGGCGGCCGGGCCGGCACCGGAAAGTCGGCGCTCGCCCTGTGCGCGGGTCTGGAGGCCGTGCTGGAGCGGCGCCAGCACAAGAAGGTGATGGTCTTCCGGCCGCTGTACGCGGTCGGCGGGCAGGAGCTCGGCTATCTGCCCGGCTCCGAGTCCGAGAAGATGGGCCCCTGGGCGCAGGCGGTCTTCGACACCCTCTCCGCGGTCACCAGCCGCGAGGTCATCGAGGAGGTCACCGCACGCGGGATGCTGGAGGTCCTGCCGCTCACGCACATCCGCGGCCGCTCCCTGCACGACGCCTTCGTGATCGTGGACGAGGCGCAGTCCCTGGAACGGAACGTCCTGCTGACCGTCCTGTCCCGGATCGGGGCCAACTCGCGGGTCGTCCTGACCCACGACGTGGCCCAGCGGGACAACCTCAGGGTCGGCCGGTACGACGGGGTCGTGGCCGTCGTCGAGAAGCTGAAGGGCCATCCGCTCTTCGCGCACATCACGCTCACCAGGTCCGAACGGTCCCAGATCGCGGCCCTCGTGACCGAAATGCTGGAGGACGGACACATCTGACCCTGTCTGCCTCGCTCGCCCGTTCCTTCTGGGGTGTCCGGCAAGCCCGGTCTGTCCAGGTTCTTCAACGGGTGACGGAGGCGCCGTAGTTGGTACGGTCGACACCGTCCGGCAAAGGTGAAGAGCCTAGCCGGGCGGTGTCTTCGTGCGTGCTTGTTTCCGGAAAACTTCCGGGGCAAACGAAGTGTGAGCTTTCACACCCGGCACAGAATTGCCTCCCGGTGTCGCGGTGCGGCAGAGTCTCACTCCTGTCAGGCCCCGCATACGACACACCTGTACCCCCAGCGGCACAGCACGCAGCAGCACCAGAACTCCATAACGCCGTCGTATGCCGCCCGAGCACCACGCGGCGCTCCCCGCAGGGGAGTTGCCCACCGGGCCCGTGCCTCCCGTGACCCCGCAGTTGGGAGGCCTGTGCCAGGGGCACGATTGCGTCCGCGAGGGTCACCTGTAGCGGTCGATGCTGGAAGGAAACCGTGTGAGCCGGATTTCGGTCCGTGGGCTCGCAGTGGCCTCGGCCACCGCAGTCACCGCTGTCGGCGCCGTAACGGGCGTCGCCTCGGGCAGCACCTCGTCCTCGGGCGACGACGCCGAGGCGACGGCGAGCGGCGCGACGCTCCTCGCGGACATCCCCGCGGGTGCGCAGGCGCAGGTGCAGACCGCCTCCCTGGCACAGCAGGCCGACTCCCAGGCCATCGCGGCGGACGCGACCGCGAGGAAGGACGCCGAGGCAGCCGCGCGCAAGCAGGCCGCCAAGGACGCGATCGCCAAGCAGAAGGCCGCGGAGGAAGCGAAGGAGGCGGAGGCCGCGGCGAAGAAGGCGGAGGAGCGCAAGAAGGAAGAGCTCAAGACCGCCAGCCGCTCGGCCCCCCGCGCCTCGGCCAGCAGCTTCCCGGTGCAGTCCTCGTACACCGTCGCGCAGGTCCAGGAGATGGCGCGCCAGCTGGTCCCGGCGGACCAGTTCCAGTGCTTCAGCAACATCGTGGACCACGAGTCCAGCTGGAACTACAGGGCGGACAACCCCACCTCCGACGCGTACGGTCTGGTGCAGGCGCTGCCGGGTTCCAAGATGTCCTCGGCCGGTGCCGACTGGGCGACGAACCCGGCCACCCAGATCAAGTGGGGCCTCAGCTACATGGACGGCCGGTACGGCAGCCCGTGCGGTGCCTGGAGCTTCTGGCAGGCGAACAACTGGTACTGAGCCGGTATCGACTCAACTCCGCGGAGCCCTTCACCGTCCTACGGTGAGGGGCTCCCGCCATGTACGGTCGAGGCCGACGACTCCAGGGGGGAGTGGTGGGGAGCAACGGGGGAAGAGGACGGTTCATGTCGCGAGTGCCAGGGTTGTTCGGCCGGATCGGTGCCGGGCTCACCCGAGTGGGAGAGCGGTTGGACGCGCGCCGCGCGGCCGCCGACGAGGACGACGCCGACGGCCTCGGCAAGGACCGGCCGGACGGGGCGGGCGGCCGACCGGTGTCATCCGCTCCCGGCGGTTTCGCGGGCGCCCCCCGTCCCGATCCGGCCGCCGCCGTCCCGTGGGGGGTGCGGGTCGCCGCCGAGGCCGGCTGGCGGCTGCTCGTCCTCGCGGGCACCGTCTGGGTGCTGATGCGCGTCATCAGCGCCGTCCAGCTCGTCGTCCTCGCCTTCGTCGCCGCACTGCTCGTCACCGCGCTGCTCCAGCCCACGGTCGCCCGGCTGCGCGGGTACGGGGTGCCGCGCGGGCTCGCCACCGCGCTCACCGCCATCCTCGGCTTCGTCGTCATGGGGCTGGTCGGCTGGTTCGTGGTCTGGCAGGTCATGGAGAACATCGACGACCTCTCCACCCAGATCCAGGACGGCATCGACGAGCTTCAGCGGTGGCTGCTGAACAGCCCGTTCCATGTCACCGAGGCACAGATCAAGGACACGGCCGAGAGCCTGCGCGAGGCGGTCGGGGCGAACACCGAGGAGATCACGTCCGCCGGGCTCGAAGGCGTCACCGTCATCGTCGAGGCGCTCACCGGCATCCTCCTCACGATGTTCTCCACACTCTTCCTCCTCTACGACGGCAAGCGCATCTGGGAGTGGACGCTCAGGCTGGTCCCGGCGGCGGCGCGTCCCGGAGTGGCGGGGGCGGGGCCGCGGGCCTGGCGCACGCTGACCGCCTACGTCCGCGGCACGGTGATAGTCGCCCTGATCGACGCCATCTTCATCGGACTGGGCATCTTCTTCCTCGACGTCCCGATGGCCGTCCCGCTCGCCGTCTTCATCTTCCTGTTCGCCTTCATCCCGCTGGTGGGTGCCGTGGTCTCCGGCGCGCTGGCGGTGGTGGTCGCGCTCGTCACGCAGGGCGTCTTCACGGCGGTCATGACACTGATCGTGGTGCTCGTCGTGCAGCAGATCGAGGGGCACATCCTGCAGCCGTTCATCCTCGGGCGGGCGGTGCGGGTGCATCCGCTCGCCGTCGTGCTGTCCGTCGCGGCGGGCGGCGTCGTCGCGGGGATCGGCGGAGCGGTGGTCGCCGTGCCGCTCGTCGCGGTCACGAACACCGTGGTCGGATATCTGCGCTCGCACTCCCAGGCAGCGGCACTCCACGACTCGCCGGATCCGGTGACGCCGACGGAGGTGGCCCGGATGGAAGCAGCACGGGTGGAGGCAGCGCAGGCGGAGGCAGTGCAGGCGGAGGCAGCACAGGCGGAGGCAGCGCAGGTGGAACAGCCCTCCACGGACACACCGTCGTCCGGATGACGCGCTGACTCCTCTCCCCGGAAGAAGACTCCATTCACACCTACAGTGATCAAGCATCACAGGGGCAAGGTTCACCCCCTGATTCACGCGGCACTGTTCGGGGGAGATGTCCCAGGCGTCCCAGGTCGGCATCAACACGATGATGCGGGACATGGGCCTTTCCGCGACCTGCCTCGACGGCACGGTACGCCCGAAGGCACTCAAGGCGCTGTTGGCCATGGACGCCTATGTGTTCCTGTCCGGCGGGCCGGAGCAGATCCGCTTCATGCAGCAGTTGCTCAACGGCCGCTACCTTGAGAGGTCGACCTTCTGCACCGGTCCGTGTGACGGATTCTTCTCCCGGGGCCCCGGCACCTGGGCGCATTTGCTCGTCTCCTACGGAAACCCCGACCGAGAAGGTGTCACCGCCTGTGACCCCCGGTTCACCGTTACTCCTCGGCGTGCAGAAGCCCTTTACAAGGCGAAATACTATGCTGTCGGCCGCTACCTGGACGAGCCAGCCGGAAGCACGTTGAACAAGGAGATCCAGTCGGGCGGGCGAGGTGTTGCAGAAACTTATCCACCAGCAGGTGGCGCGCCGGGCGAAGTTCTTTGCCGTGCAGAAAGCAGAGAAGAGGTGAACTTCACATGTTCTTGATGGGCGCGTTGCTGGCTGCAAGTCTGGTCACTGCGGCGGTGGGCATCGTGGTGGCCCTCATCCTGCTGAGCCACCCGCCGTCGTACGTTCCCAGAATTTACGCGCTTGTCGTCCTGATTCTGATTTCCTCTGCGGTGGCGGTGTACTGCTACGGCTGGTTCTCCGTCACCGCGGGAGGGCCGTTTCCCGAACTGTGCACGAGCTGGAACGACGCTGGCGCCGAATTGACGACCATCAAGCAACAGTATTGGCCGCTTCGAAACGCCTGTGTGTACTCCGACGGGTCGACCGTGGAGTACGTCTCGAAGTCGGTCACCGTGCTCGTGTGCCTACTGGCGGGCACCGCCCTCATCTCGGCCGGCACTTCCGTATACCTGCGTAAGCGAGTCAGGAAACTTCTGGAGTGATTTCATGAGTGTCGTCAGGTGGGGCGGCGACACGAAACGGCCCAAGGAGTCGACTTTCCTCATCGACGTCCCACCGGGCTCGGCGAAACTCGCTCTGGTCGCCGAGACCCTCAGGCAGTGGAGCATCACTCCTGGCAGGTGGGCCGGGACCCGGAACATCGAGGACCCCGAGCGCCTCGCGGTCGCGAAGAAGCTCGCCAGTAAGCAGGCGGCCTGACACCGTCCAGTGACCCGAGCTGTCACACGCTGTCACACGCGACGCGTCATCGGAACTCTGAAAGGGCTTCCGGCGGTGCGAGGCGACGGGTGACGGGTGACGGGTGAAGGGGCTTTGGTCCTGGATACACGGGACACCGGGTCCTGAGAATCTGAGAACGGACATCTCGTGGCCATGGAGAACTGTTCGCCGTAGTTCGAGGCGGACACGGCCGCGCTGTACCGGTTGCGGCCCGGGGCCACGATCAGGCAGGTCGCCGCCGATCCGGGAATCAATCCCGGCACCTTGCGGAGCCGGGTCCGGGCGTCCCGGCGTTGCGGCGCCGCTCCCGCCACAGGGCCCCGCCCACCCCGGCGGCCGGTCGGCGCGGCTACTCCGCCAGCACCGCCTCGGAGTCCAGCGTGACCCCCACCGCCTGCACGACCGCCGCGATCCTGAACGCCTCCTGGACCGTCTCCCGGTCCACCCCGGCCTTCCGCAGCACCTGTTCGTGCGAGTCGAGGCACTGCCCGCACGCGTTGATCGCGGAGACGGCGAGCGACCACAGCTCGAAGTCGACCTTCGCCACCCCGGGGTCGCCGAGCACGTTCACCCGCAGGCCGGCCCGCAGCGTCCCGTACTCCGGGTCGGAGAGCAGATGCCGGGTGCGGTGGAAGACGTTGTTCATCGCCATGGTCGCCGCGGCGGTCTTGGCCGCCGTGTAGGCCTCCGGCGAGAGCTTCGCGTTGGCCTCCTCCTCCAGCTCCCGCAGCACCCGGGGCGACCGTGAGGCGATGGCGCACGCGAGCACCGTGCCCCACAGCTGCTGCTGGGAGAGGGCGGAGTCGCCGATGACCGAACCGAGGTTCAGCCGCAGGTCCTTGGCGTAGTCCGGGATCGCGGACTTCAGCGCGTCGAGGGACACGGGTCACGCACCGGCCGGCAGCGCGACCGGACCGAGGGTCTTCTCGCCCCTGGTCCGGTCGCAGGGGCACAGCTCGGGGCGCGGGTCGGCCGTCATCGGGAAGGTCAGGCCGGTCAGGTCCGGGTGGTCCTTGCGCCGGACGTGGTGCACGAACTCGGGGAACTTGCCACCAACAGTGAGCACAGGCTCTCCTCGCGGTGGAGGAAACACCGTTCGGGCGGGTTTTCCTCATGGGCTGGACGCTCTCGATCGTGGCACAGAGCGCGTCGGTCTCGAGAGCGGCCGCACTCTGCCGCACCGATCGAAAACAGTTGTCAGCACACAGCTGTCAGCACACAGTCGTCAGCGCACAGCGGGATGCCGCGCCACCGGTGAGGACCGGTGGCGCGGCATCCCGTGCCCGTGAGCACCGCCGCTACTCCGTGCGCAGGCCGTCCGGGCGCATCAGCCTCAGCAGCGGGGGCACGCTGAGCGCTGTGACGACCAGGACCACCGCCGCCCCGATGCCGGTCATCGCGAGGACGCTCAGCCAGTCCACCGTCACCGGGACGGCCGTCATCTTCAGCAGGACTCCACCCAGGGTGAGGCCCACGATCGCGGCCAGGACCAGGCCGAGCGCGACCGGGATCGCCGTCTGCCACAGCACCGACAGGCTGAGCGTGCGGCGCCGGGTGCCGAAGGCGACCAGCGCGGACAGCAGTTTCCTGCGTTCGCGCAACTGCTCCAGCTGGGAGACCAGCAGACTCGCCCCGATCAGTGCCAGGACACAGGCCGCGCCGACGAACAGGCCGGTGCGGATGGAGTCGTAGCGCTCGGACCGCTCGGTGGCCGTGTACGTCATGGGTTCCGTGAGCGGGTCGATCCTCGCCGCGGTGTTGCGCACGTGTTCGTGCACGTCGGGGACCGCCATGTCGAGGGTGAGGAAGACCCGTCCGCTGAGGGCCGGGGCCGCCGCGGCGGGCAGCGCACCAGTGGTCATCAGGAAACCACCCCGCTCCCAGCCCGTGGGGTCCTTGCGCGGAGCGGCCTCCTTGATGCCCCCGGGCACCGTCCAGGCCGCTTCCGCGCCCTTCGTCGAGCCCTGGTAGGAGGGGTCGACGAACAGTTTCCGTCCGGCTTCGGCGAGTCGCGGGGTCTCCGTGTCGTCCTGGACGCCCCGCACGGCGAACACGTCGCCCTCCCGGCACGAGGGCAGCCTCGCCACCTCGCGCAGGGCCGCGCAGTCGCCGACGGTGAGTCCCACGGACGACACGGGGTCCAGCCGGCGGTCGCTGATGGAGGAGTCGGCCAGCGCGACGGCGCCGCGCACCCCGCGGGTCCCGGCGAGCTGCCGCCGTGCGCCCTCGGAGGAGACCTCCTTCGGTACGGACACCTCCATCTGGGCGCGCGAGAGGTCCTGGCCGGTGGACTTCGTGTAGTCGTCCTGGATACCGGCGAACAGCATCTGCAGGGCGATGGCGCCGGCCACCGCCACGGCGATCCCGTTGACCATGCGGGCCGCGGTGCCGCTGCTCAGCTGGAGCCTGCGCACGGCCAGCTGCCAGGAGACCGGGCCCGGGTTCAGCCGGGCCACCACGGACTCCACCACCCACGGCAGCAGCGCGGTGACGCCGACGAGGAGCAGGACGACGCCGCCGATCACCAGGTACTCGTTGAAGTTCCCGCTGTCGCCGCCCTTGCCGATCATCGGGGCGAGCAGGCCGAGGCCCGCCAGGGGCAGCAGCAGCCGCCACCACAGCCGGCGGCGCGCGGGCCGGGCCGTGCGCACCACGCCGAGCGGTTCGATGACCACGCCGCGCAGGGCCAGCAGCGTCACCGCGACCGCGCCCGCCGGGACCGCGACGGCGATCAGGAGGGCCAGCACGGGCGCCGGGTCCAGGTAGCTCGGGAAGACGCTGAACCCGAACAGCTCCACGGTTCCGGCGGCCTGACGGCCGAGCAGGAAGAAACCGGTCCCGAGGACGAGGCCCAGGAAGGCCCCGGCGAGCGCCTCGCCCGCCGCGATCCGGCGGGTCATCCGGCTGTCGGCGCCGACCAGCCGCAGCGCCGCGAGCCTGCGGTCGCGCCGCTCGCCGCCGAAGCGTACGGCCGCGGCGATGAAGACCCCGACCGGCATCAGCAGCACCACGAAGATCGTCAGGACGAGCAGGAGGAGGACGGGGTCCAGCTTCTCCGCCGGGGCCTTCTGCGCGTGGAAGGTGTCGATCCGCCGCACGCCTCCGTCGCCGAGCCGCGCGGCCAGGTCCTCGCCGCCCGTGTAGAAGGCGAGTTCGGCCGGGCCGATGAGGCCCGGCTCGCCGATCGTGCCGGTGATCCGGTACGGCAGCCGCTCGCGCAGCAGCGCGGCGTCCCCGGAGTCCAGCAGCTCCTTGAGCGCGGGGGACACCACCATCTCGCCCGGCGCGGGGAACCCGCTCACCCCGGGCGGCAGCGGCGCCCGCAGGCCCTCGGGCTCCAGCCGGCGGCCGCGGACGTCCAGGCCCCGGAACTCGGTGCCGGCGTTCGCGACGAGCAGGGTGTTGTCGCCCTCGGGCTTGTCGGGCGCGCCGAACACCAGGTCCATGCGCGCGTACTCGCGGTCGGACCGCGCCTGCATCACGTTCGGGACGGCGGTGGTCAGCAGCAGCAGTGCCACGCCGAGCCCCACGCCGACCCCCGTGAGCAGGACGCGCACCCAGCCCTCGCGGCCGCCGGTGAACGCGAACCTGACCCCCATGGCCAGGTCCCTGGACCACTGCACCCGTGCGGGGACGGCGCGGCGGGAGTCCTCCCGGGCGCCCGGCGCGGGGCCCGCCCCGGGCGAGGCGGCGGTGAGCTGCGGACGGGGGGTCATACGACGCGCTCCATGTCCCGGGACCTGCCGTCCCGTACGACGATCTCGCGGTCCGAGTAGGCGGCCACCCGGGTCTCGTGCGTGACGAGGACGACGGCCGCGTTGGCGGACCGGGCGGCGTCCGTGAGCAGCTCCATCACCCGCTCGCCGTTGAGCGAGTCGAGGGCGCCCGTCGGCTCGTCGGCGAACAGCACGCGCGGGCCGGTGACCAGGGAGCGGGCCACGGCGACGCGCTGGCCCTGGCCGCCCGAGACCTCGCCGGGGCGCTTGCCCCCGAGGTCGTCGACCTCCAGGCGCTCCATCCAGGACAGGGCGGTGCGCTCGGCCTCCTTGCGGGGGATGCCGTTCAGCCGCAGCGGCAGGGCCACGTTCTCGACGCAGGTCAGCTCCGGCACCAATTGGCCGAACTGGAAGACGAAGCCGAACTCGGAGCGCCGCAGCGCGCTGCGCTGCGAGTCGTTCATCGTCGCCATCTCGCGGCCGTTGTACATGATCGAGCCCGAGTCGGGCGTCACGATGCCGGCGAGGCAGTGCAGGAGGGTCGACTTGCCGGAGCCCGAGGGGCCCATCACGGCGACGACCTCGCCCGGGTGGATGGAGAACCCGGCGCCGTCCAGGGCGTGGGTGGGGCCGTACGCCTTGCGCAGGTCGTGGGCCACGAGCAGGGAGCCTGCGGGGGTCATCGGGCCACCGCCTCCGCGAGTTTGCCGAGGCGGGCGGCGGTGAGTTCGAGCCACCGCAGGTCCGCTTCGAGGTGGAAGAGGGCGTGGTCGCAGATCAGCTGGTCGGCGAGGTCGCCGTTGCGTTTGCGGTCGGTGAGGATGCGCATCATGCGCAGGTGCTCCGAGCGCTGCGTGTCGAGGATGTCGGACGCGTCGCGGTGCGTCAGGAGTGCGAGGACGACCTTCGTGTAGAGGGCCGACTGCAGGTACGGCTCCGGCTTCTCCGGCGTCGCGAGCCACTGCTGGACGTCGGTGACGCCCGCCTCGGTGATCGCGTACCGCTTCCGCTCGGGGCCGTCGCCCGCCTCGATCCCGTCGACCTCCACGAGGCCGTTCTTCAGCAGCCGGGACATCGTCGAATAGACCTGGCCGTAGTGGAGCGGCCGGTCGTGACCGAACTTCTCGTCGAAGGCCCGCTTCAGGTCGTAACCGTGGCGGGGCCCGGACTCCAGGAGCCCGAGGAGCGTGTGACCAATGGACATGCGAGCACTCTACACGGCGTGTATACACCGCATGTATACACACCGTGTAGAGCTGCATCCGGTAGGGCCGGGCGGACCGTTCCCCCGCAGGTGGACCCCGATTGTCACAATCCCGAAACCGCCCCCGGCGGCCCCGCGCCCTTCGGAGGCGGGGAACCGCGCACCCGGCCCCCGCCGGGCCGCCGGCCTACTCCTCCGCCTCCTCGGAACGCGGCGGCCGCCCCCGCCGGGGGATCGGCCCCGTCCCGCCGGGAAGCCGCCCCGCCTCCCCGAGGGCCCGCCGCAACAGGAACTCGATCTGCGCGTTGGCCGAGCGCAGCTCGTCCCCGGCCCACCGGGCCAACGCCTCGTACACCAGCGGATCCAGCCGCAGCAGCACCTGCTTCCGCTGCTGCTGCGGCCGCCGCCGCGGGGATTCCCCCTCCGCAGGAGAACTCACTGGTAGAGCGACCCGGTGTTGAGGACGGGCTGCGGTGCCCGGTCGCCGCACAGGACCACCATCAGGTTCGACACCATCGCGGCTTTCCGCTCGGAGTCCAGCTCCACGATGTCCCGCTCCGAGATCCGCGCGAGCGCCGCCTCGACCATGCCGACCGCCCCGTCCACGATCTGCCGCCGCGCGGCGACGACCGCGCCGGCCTGCTGGCGCTGGAGCATCGCGGAGGCGATCTCGGGCGCGTACGCGAGATGCGTGAAGCGGGACTCGATGATCTGCACCCCCGCCGCCTCCACGCGCGCGTGCAGCTCGACCGCCAGCTTCTCGGTGATCTCCTCCGCGTTGCCCCGCAGCGACAGGCCCTCCTCGTCGTGGGCGTCGTACGGGTACTCGATGGCGATGTGCCGCACGGCCGCCTCGGTCTGGGTGGCGACGAACTCCAGGAAGTCGTCCACCTCGAAGCTGGCCTGCGCGGTGTCCTCGACCCTCCACACCACGACGGCGGCGAGCTCGATCGGGTTGCCGTAGGCGTCGTTCACCTTCAGGACGGCCGTCTCGTGGTTGCGCACCCGTGTCGAGATCTTCGTGCGGGACGTGAGCGGGTTGACCCAGCGCAGTCCGTCCTCGCGGATCGTGCCGCGGTAGCGGCCGAAGAGCTGGACGACGCGGGCCTCGCCCGGCGCCACCATGTTCAGGCCGCACATGGCGACGAAGGCCGCGAGGGCGACCAGGATGCCGCCCGTGATGAGCGCGGCCTTGCCGCCGGTGGCGTCCACGGCGGTCGCGGCGACGACCGTCGCGGCGCCGGCCAGCAGTCCGAGGAGCCCGAGCAGCAGCGCGAGCCCGCCGCCGATGCTGTGTGCCGGGAACTCCCGTACGCGTGGGGCGGGCATCTCGGGCACGTCGGCGGCGTCCGGAGAAATGCCTGGTGAATCGTGTGTGGGCATGGGTGTCCCCCGTTTCGCGGTGCGGCCGCCCGAAGCCCGGGCGACCGTCCTGTGTCTATCTAAGTGATATCACTTTATCCGCCACGACAACCTTCCGCACCCGAGAATCGTCGGTTCCATAGGGGCAGGTGCTGATTGTCACGTCCGTAAAAGGCCGGATCGACAGACGTTTGTCCCTCACCTCGGTGTTAGTTTGCTGAGCTGACCGAAACGACGAACCTGTGAGACACGAGAGACGGAAGCGGAGCGGACGGACCCATGGGACGAGCGGACGAGAGACGAGCGCGGCAGCGTGGCAGCCACCGCGGCGCGCCCAGACGCTCGGCCAGGGCCGGCGGCAAGAGCGGCATACGCCGCTTCCTCACCTGGAAGAAGCTCCTCGGTACGTTCTTCGGCGTCTGTCTGCTCGCGATGGCGGCCTTCGTCGGGCTCTACCTGATGATCGACGTTCCCAAGGGGAACGCGGCGGCGGTGCAGCAGAGCAACATCTACAAGTACGGCGACGGCTCGACGCTCGCCCGCGACGGCGAGGTGAACCGCGAGCTGGTCGACCTGGACCAGGTCTCCAAGGACGTCCGGATGACCTTCGTCGCCGCCGAGAACAAGTCCTTCTACCAGGACTCCGGCGTCGACTTCAGGGGAACGGCCCGCGGCCTGCTCAACACGCTCTCCGGCAAGGGCAAGCAGGGCGGCTCGACGATCACCCAGCAGTACGTCAAGAACTACTACCTCACGCAGGACCAGACCGTCACGCGCAAGCTGAAGGAACTGGTCATCTCGCTGAAGGTGGACCGCCAGAAGTCCAAGGACGCCATCCTCGCCGGCTACATCAACACCAGCTACTACGGCCGTAACGCGTGGGGCATCCAGGCCGCGGCCCAGGCGTACTACCGCGTCGACGCGGACCGGCTCACGGTCGCCCAGGGCGCGTACCTCGCCGCGCTGCTCCAGGCGCCGAGCCAGTACGACTGGGCGGCCGCGAGCGACACCGGCAAGAAGCTCGTCACCGACCGCTGGAACTACGTCCTCGACAACATGGTCGAGGAGGACTGGCTCAGCCCGGCCAAGCGCGACGGCATGAAGTTCCCCGTGCCGAAGGAGCCCAAGGGCGCGCCCGGTATGCAGGGCCAGGCCGGCTACATGGCGGAGGCCGCCGACAACGCCCTGATGGAGCAGCTCGTCGCGAAGGGGACGGCCTCGGACATGAAGGAGGCCGCGGCCCTGGTCAAGGCGGGCGGCTGGACCATCACGCTGAACATCGACAAGAAGAAGCAGGCCCAGCTGGAGAAGTCGGTCAGGAGCCAGCTGACCGGCAAGCTCGACCCCGGGAAGCGGAAGGTCGACGCGAACGTCCAGGCCGGTGCCGTGTCCGTCGACCCGAAGACCGGTGCCGTCGTCGCCATGTACGGCGGCGTCGACTACGTGAAGCACTACACGAACAACGCGACGCGCCGCGACTACCAGCCCGCCTCCACCTTCAAGCCGCTGATCCTGGCCGCGGCCGTCGAGAGCAGCGCCACGACGCAGGACGGCCGGCCGATCAGGGCGAGCACGATCTACGACGGCACCAGCAAGCGTCCGGTCGTCGACGACGGGGCCAAGGTCGGCTTCTCCCCGCCGAACGAGGACGACGTCGACTACGGCGACGTCACCGTCCAGACGGCGATGAACAAGTCCATCAACTCCGTCTTCGCGCAGATGGGCGTCGACGTCGGGATGGAGGAGGTCATGAAGACCGCGGTCGAACTCGGCATGGACGTCGAGGACGCCGACGCGGTGCCCGCCCAGACCCTCGGCACCATGGGCGCGAGCCCACTGGAGATGGCCGGTGTCTACGCGACCCTCGACAACCACGGCAAGAAGGTCACCCCGACCCTCGTGAAGTCGGTCGAGCACAAGGACCGCACGGTCAGCTTCCCGGACGCGATCGGCGAGCAGGTCATCAGCCGGGGGACGGCGGACACCGTCACCTCGGTGCTGACGGGCGTGGTCGACGACGGCACGGCCCGGACGTCCGTGCGCGAGAACCCGGCCCGCGGCAGCCAGCTGGTCGCCGGCAAGACCGGCACCTCCGACTGCAACAAGTCGGCCTGGTTCACCGGTTACACACCGAAGCTCGTCACTGCGGTGGGCGTCTTCGGCGAGGCGGCCGAGGCGGGCACGACCCGGTGCGGCAAGGAGAAGCCGGTCGAGGTCAAGGCGTTCAGCCAGGTCACGCTGCAGGGCGCGGCCGGCGGCGGCCGCGTCAACGGTGGTGGCTTCCCGGCGCAGATCTGGGCGGCGTACACCTTCGGCGTGATGGACGGCGTCTCCAGGTTCGACCTGCAGACGGACCAGGGCGCGGCCGTACGGCCCACCCCGACCCCGTCGGCCACCCCGGCGCCGCCGACCCCGTCGGAGGAACCGTCCTCCGAGGAGCCGACGACGAAGCCCCCCACGTCCAGCGCTCCGGCGGAGAGCTCCCCCGAGGCGTCCCCGTCGGACGACGAGTCGCCGTCCCCGTCGACGAGCCCGTCGACCTCACCCTCGGACGACACGGAACCCTCGGAGGACCCGGACGACCCCCAGCCGGCCCAGTAACCACTTTTCAGGGGCGCGGGGCTTTCAGGGCGCGGGGAAGGGCACGGTCCTTTCCGGGGCGCGGGGGAACCGCGCGACCGGCCACGGCGGACCCGCGGCGCACCACCCGCGCCCCGGACCCCACCCGCGGCGGAGCTACCCGTGGTTCAACTCGAACCACACGACCTTCCCCGTGCTGAGCCGGGTAGCCCCCCACCGCCGCGCCAGCTTGTTGACCAGGTAGAGCCCGCGCCCGCCCTCGTCCGTGGCGCGGGCATTGCGCAGCCGGGGCAGCTGCGGCACGTCGTCCCCGACCTCGCACCGCAGCACGTCCGTGCGCAGCAACCGCAGCGTGACGGGCCGCGAGGCGTACCGCACGGCATTGGTGACGACCTCGCTGACGAGCAGCTCCACGGAGTCCGTCAGCTCCTCCAGGTCCCAGCGGGCCAGCGCCTTGCGGGCCAGCCGCCGCGCCCGCCCGGGCGCGGCGTCCTCGGGTTCGAGGTGCCAGACCGCGACGTCGCTGGGCGCGATCCCGTCGAAGCGCGCGGCGAGCAGCGCGATGTCGTCGTCCCGGTCACCCGGACCGAGCATGTCGAGCACCTCGTCGCACAGCGCCTCCAGCGGCGGCGGATGGTCGGGACCGGTCAGCTGCGCGGTCGCGGCGATCCGCTCCCGCAACTGCTCTATCCCCGTCCACACGTCCCGCAGCCGCGACTCGACCAGCCCGTCGGTGTAGAGCAGCAGCGTGGCGCCCGCGGGCGCGTCCAGCTCGACCGCCTCGAAGTCCACTCCGCCTACGCCGATGGGAGCACCCGGTGGTACGCGCAGTACCTCGGCGCGACCGCCCAGATGCAGCAGGACGGGTGGCGGATGGCCGGCGTTGGCGATGGTGATGCGGTGCGCGACCGGGTCGTACACCGCGTACAGGCAGGTCGCCATGCGGTCGGTGCCGAGCCGCTGGGCCTGCTCGTCCAGATGGTGCAGGACCTCCTGCGGCGGCAGGTCCAGCCCGGCGAGGGTCTGCGCGGTCGTCCGCAGCTGGCCCATGATCGCCGCCGAGGTCATGGAGTGGCCCATGACGTCACCGACGACCAGGGCGACCCGGCTGCCCGGCAGCGGGATCGCGTCGTACCAGTCGCCGCCCACCCGGGCCGTCTCGGCGGCCGGCAGATAGCGGGACGCCAGCCGTACGCCCGTGGGCCGCGGCAGCGTCTCGGGCAGCATCGTGCGCTGCAGCTCGTCCGCGATGTACGCCTCGCGCCCGTACAGCACCGCCTTGTCGATGCCGAGCGCGCTGTGCGTGGCGAGCTGCGCCGCGACCAGCAGGTCGTCGGTCTCGAAGGCGGGCCGGTCGGGGCGGCGCAGGAACAGCGCGGCCCCGATCACGCGCCGGCGGCCGCGCAGCGGCGCGAGGATCGCGCGCTGGCCGCCCGGCACGGTCAGGTCCTCGCCGATCAGCTCGGGCAGCGCGGCCCGGGCGGCGGGCGCGTCCGCGAAGACGGGCCGCACACCGCGCAGCACCTCGTTCAGCGCGCCGCCGGGCCGTACGGTGCACAGCTCGGCGGTGACGCCGACGTCGGGCTCCGGCTGCAGCGCGGGCAGCAGGAAGCCCTCGGTGTCCCGGTCCTCCGGGATCCGGTCCGTGCGCCGCAGCCGCAGCATGACGGGCCCGGTGGGCCGCTCGTCGCCCACCGGCAGCGGATCGCGCAGGTAGACCAGGATCGCGTCGGAGAAGGTCGGCACCGTGGCCCGGCACAGCCCCATCACGATCTCGTCGAGGTCGATGCCGCGGGCGATCCGCCGGGTCGCGGCTCCGACGAAGCGCAGCCGGTCGCCGTCGCGGCGCATGGGCATGGGGGCGCCGGGCACCGCGCTCCGTCCCGTACGCCGGTCCGTGTCGGCCTGGTCGACGGCGGCGCCGGCGATGGCCTCGGCGCCGGGCCGGTCCGCGGCGGCCTCGGGCCGCGGCCGGTGCGGTCCGGACTCCGTCGCGGACGGCTGGGAGTGCTCGGGGCCGCTGCCGGCGGGTGTGCCGGCCGGAGCCTGGCCGTCGGGTACGGGCACGGCCGCGGCCCCCGCCTGGGCGGGGGTCCCGGCGGGCCGGGTCTGCGCGGGCAGACCCGAGGCGCCCTGTACCGGCGGCTCCGGGGTACGCAGAAGCGCCCCGCGGGGGTCCGCGGGGGCCGTGGGCCGGGCAGCGCTGGGCTGCCGGCGCTCGGGGGAGATGGGGTGCTCCGTCACGCGTGTCGAATCCATCCGTCCGGTGCTGCGCGCCGTGCGTGCAGTTCGTCCCGCAGGAAACCCGATACCCGGAATGCGTGCCCCCGGAACGGAATCCCCGCGTGATCAGACAGCCTGTCAGAAGAAGGGGCTCCGGGCACCGGCGGGAACGACCTGTTTCGCCGGCGCCGGGCCGTACCGCTGTGCCCCTCGTACCCCTCGCTCACGTCCTGCCGCCCCTCGGTGACGTTCGGTCAAGCACAGCACATCGTGCGGGAGTTGCCGGAGCGCACCCGCCTGCCACCCGGCCACCACTCCTCAACGACGGTGCCGTGCACCGATCCTGACCGGCTGTTGCGGAGGACGATCCTACGGTTCTACCACGGGGGCACATCAAGGGTCTCACGTGGACACGTGCGCGGGCGTGCGATCCCAGTCCTCCGGCAGGGACGGCACGGGCCAGGCCGGATCGGGGCGCCAGCGCTCCCAGCCGTCCGGGAACGGCGGGCCCCAGACGCGGATCACCTCCACCGCGGCCCGTCCGGCCTCCCGGACGCGCGCCGCCGAGCGGGCGTCCATCAGGCCGTCCCGCTGGGCCTGCGCGAACTCGTCCTCGTCGCGCCAGCCCCAGGTCCGGTCCGGGTGCACCGAGATGTCGAGGAAGTGGTCCTCGGAGTCGACCCCGCCGGACCATCTGGCGAGCGGCTCCTCCAGGTTGACGTACCAGTTCTTGAACCGCCAGCCCGGCTCCCAGAACAGCCACACCGACCACGGCTCGCCCGGCCGCGCCAGCTTCAGGACGCCCGTGCCGAACCAGCGGTCGCGCTGCACGGTCCGGGGCTTGGTGTAACGGGTCTCCAGCGGTTCCGTGTGCACCGGCGTGCCGTCCGCGAGGACGGGTCTCATGCACTCCGTCCCCGGGGCCAGCCACACGGCGAGCAGTTCCGCGTCGTCCCGCACGACGGTCACGGGGCGCACGATGTGGAAGCGGTCGCCGGCGTTCTCCCGGTACCGCCACAGGATCTGGCTCCCGGGGTTCCAGTACGCCGCCGGACCGCCCGCTTCCACCTGTGTCACCGTTCCGCCCTGTGTCATGAACAGATATTAGGCGCCGGAGGCGGGCGGAGCGGCGGTCGATGCCATGGTTCGCCCACCGGCCGCACGGCGTTACGGCCGTGTCATCCGCAGGACATCCAGCGCCTCGTCCAGCTGTTCCCGGGTGAGGTCGCCGCGGTCGACGTACCCCGACTCCAGGACGACCTCCCGGATGGTCCTCCGCTCGGCCAGCGCCTTCTTGGCGACCTTCGCGGCCTCCTCGTACCCGATGTACTTGTTCAGCGGCGTCACGACCGACGGCGACGACTCGGCGTACTCCCGGGCGCGCTCGCGGTTGGCCGTGATCCCGTCTACGGTGCGGTCGGCGAGCAGCCGGGAGACGTTCGCGAGCAGCCGGACCGACTCCAGGACGTTCTTCGCGATGACCGGCAGCATGACGTTCAGCTCGAAGTTGCCGGAGGCCCCGGCGGCGGCGATCGTGGCGTCGTTCCCGGTCACCTGCGCGGCCACCATCAGGACGGCCTCGGGGATGACGGGGTTCACCTTGCCCGGCATGATCGACGAGCCCGGCTGGAGGTCGGGCAGATTGATCTCCGCGAGGCCCGTGCGCGGCCCGGAGGCCATCCACCGCAGATCGTTGGAGATCTTCGTGAGCCCCACGGCGACGGTCCGCAGCTGCCCGCTGGTCTCGACGACGCCGTCCCGTGCGCCCTGTGCCTCGAAGTGGTCGCGCGCCTCGGTGAGCGGCAGCCCGGTGGCCCGCGCGACCTCGGCGATCACGGCGGCGGAGAACCCCGGCGGGGTGTTGATCCCGGTTCCGACGGCCGTGCCGCCCAGGGGCAGCTCGGCGAGCCGGGGGAGGGACGCCTCCAGCCGCTCGACCCCGTACCGCACCTGGGCCGCGTACCCGGCGAACTCCTGGCCGAGCGTCACCGGGGTGGCGTCCATCAGATGGGTCCGCCCCGACTTCACGACGTCGGCGAACTCCTCGGACTTGCGGGTCAGCGAGGCGGCGAGGTGCTCCAGCGCGGGGACGAGGTCGCGGGTGACGGCGGCGGTCGCGGCGATGTGGATCGAGGACGGGAAGACGTCGTTGCTGGACTGCGAGGCGTTCACGTGGTCGTTCGGGTGCACGTCCCGGCCGAGCCGCTCCGTCGCCAGCGTGGCGATCACCTCGTTGGTGTTCATGTTGGACGAGGTCCCGGAGCCGGTCTGGAAGACGTCCACCGGGAAGTGGTCGTCCCACGTGCCGTCCGCGACCTCTCCCGCGGCCTCCTGGATGGCCTCCGCGACGTCCTTGTCCAGTACGCCGAGCCCGGCGTTCACCTTGGCCGCGGCCGCCTTGATCCGGGCGAGGGCCTCGATGTGCGCGCGCTCCAGGCGCTGCCCGGAGACCGGGAAGTTCTCGACGGCGCGCTGGGTCTGGGCCCGCCACTTGGCGTCCGCGGGGACGCGGACCTCGCCCATGGAGTCGTGTTCGATGCGGTAGTCGGTCATGGCAGGTATATCGCCGCCGCCGCCCGTACCCATTCCCGTCCCGGAGGGCTGCCACCCCCCGGACCCCCGCAATCGCGCTGCGCGCCCGCCCCCGGACGCCGGACGGGCCGGAACGCCCGGCGCCGGACGGGCTGGGACATCCGGCGCCGGACGGGCAGGGAGACCCGGGGCGCGGGGCCGTGACACATGCGGCTCCGCCGCGGGGCGCGGCCGGCCCCCACCCGGACCGCGCCCGGACTCCGCCCTCAGCCCAGCCCCAGCCCGGGCCCCCGCACCGGGATCGAGGTGAACGTCGGCGCCGGCGCCGGGTCCTTGAAGAAGTCGTTGCCCTTGTCGTCGACGACGACGAACGCCGGGAAGTCCTCCACCTCGATCTTCCACACGGCCTCCATCCCGAGCTCCTCGTACTCGACGACCTCGACCTTCTTGATGCAGTCCTGCGCGAGCCGGGCCGCGGGCCCCCCGATCGACCCGAGGTAGAACCCGCCGTGGGTCCCGCACGCGTCGGTGACCTGCTGCGACCGGTTCCCCTTCGCCAGCATCACCCGGGACCCGCCCGCCGCCTGGAACTGCTCCACGTAGGAGTCCATGCGCCCGGCCGTGGTCGGCCCGAAGGACCCGGAGGCGTACCCCTCGGGCGTCTTGGCGGGGCCCGCGTAGTACACCGGGTGGTCCTTCAGGTACTGCGGCATCCCCTCGCCCGCGTCGAGCCGCTCCTTGATCTTGGCGTGCGCGATGTCCCGCGCCACGACGAGCGGCCCGGAGAGCGAGAGCCGGGTCCTGACCGGGTACTTCGTCAGCTCGGCCAGGATGTCGTCCATCGGCCGGTTCAGGTCGATGCGCACGACGTCACCGGCCTCGTCGAGCTGCTCGTCCGTCGTGTCGGGCAGGAACCGCGCCGGGTCGGTCTCCAGCTGCTCCAGGAAGACGCCCTCCGCGGTGATCTTCGCGACGGCCTGGCGGTCGGCGGAGCAGGAGACGGCGATGGCGACCGGGCAGGACGCGCCGTGCCGCGGCAGGCGCACCACCCGCACGTCGTGGCAGAAGTACTTGCCGCCGAACTGCGCGCCGATCCCGATCCGCTGCGTCAGCCCGAAGACCTTCTCCTCCAGGTCCCTGTCCCGGAAGCCGTGCCCGAGCGGGGAGCCCTCGGCCGGAATCCCGTCGAGGTAGTGCGCGGACGCGTACTTCGCGGTCTTCAGGGCGTACTCCGCGCTCGTGCCGCCGACGACGATCGCGAGGTGGTACGGCGGACAGGCGGCCGTCCCCAGGGAGCGGATCTTCTCCTCCAGGAACCTCATCATGGACGCCTCGTTCAGGACGGCCTTCGTCTCCTGGTAGAGGAACGACTTGTTGGCCGAGCCGCCGCCCTTGGCCATGAAGAGGAACTTGTAGGCGCCGCCGTCGGTCGCGTACAGCTCGATCTGGGCGGGGAGGTTGGTGCCGGTGTTCTTCTCCTCCCACATGGTGAGCGGGGCCATCTGCGAGTAGCGCAGGTTCAGGTTCAGGTACGCGTCGTGGATGCCGCGGGACAGGGCCTCCTCGTCGCCCCCCGCCGTGAGCACGTTCTGGCCGCGCTTGCCCATCACGATGGCCGTGCCGGTGTCCTGGCACATGGGCAGGACACCGGCGGCCGCGATGTTCGCGTTCTTCAGGAGGTCCAGCGCGACGAACTTGTCGTTGCCGGACGCCTCCGGGTCGTCGATGATGCGCCGCAGCTGGGCGAGGTGCGCGGGCCGCAGGTAGTGCTGGATGTCGTGGATCGCCTCGGCGGCGAGCGTGCGCAGCGCCTCGGGCTCCACCCTGAGGAAGGTGCGCCCGTCGGCCTCGAAGGTGGAGACACCCTCGGAGGTCACCAGCCGGTACGGGGTGGTGTCCTCTCCCTGCGGGAGCAGGTCGGTGTACGCGAACGCGGGGCTGGGAGCGGGGGAACTGTGCGGCATCTTCGCCAAATCCTTCATCGACGGACAGCGGCCGGCCTCCGTTGGCGGCGCCCACCAGCGTAGGACCTGCCCCGGGCACCGGTGGTGCGGGGTGAGGCACAGTTCGCCGTCCACGCCCTCTGGTCGCGATCTATCGCGTTTGGGTACGCTGCTGCCGTGGACCTTCAGAAGCACACCGAGCCCGACCGCCGGACCCGTACCGACCCCCGGACCCGTACCGACCTCCGGGCCTCCGACGCGGACCGCGACCGGACCGCGGACATCCTGCGCGAGGCCCTCGCCGAGGGGCGCCTCACCCCGGAGGAGCACGCGGAGCGGGTCGAGGAGGTCCTGCGCGCGAAGACCGTGGGCGAGCTGGAACCGCCGGTGCGGGACCTGCCGGCGGCCCACCGGCCCCGCACCGCGCCGGCGTTCTCGCCGCCCCCCGACCGCCCCCTGCCGGGCGCGGTCCCCTCGGTCGCCGACGAGAACGTGGTGGCGGTGTTCAGCGCCGCCGTGCGCAGGGGCCGCTGGCGCGTGGGCCGCCGCACGCACGCGTACGCGATCTTCGGCAGTGTGGAGATAGACCTCAGCGAGGCGCTGTTCGAGCACCAGCAGGTGGTGATCAAGGCGATCTCGGTCTTCGGCAGCGTCGAGATCCGCGTCCCGGAGAACGTGTCGCTGCGCGGCAGCGGCGGCGGGGTCCTCGGCAGCTTCGAGGTGGACACGCTGGACTCGGGCGAACAGGACGCGCCCGTGGTCTACGTGGACGGGCTGGCCGTCCTCGGCAGCATCGAGGCGAGGCCCCGGCGGGGCAAGCTGATAGAGGACATCCTCGGCCGGGTCGGCGACCGCGTGAACGCCACGTTGCGCAAACACCTGGGGCGTTGACGGTCGCGAATCCCGCGGCGGCCGCGCGCCGGGCGGTCGCGCGTCCGGCGTCCGGCGTCCGCGGAGGGGGCCGGTCCGGCGCCGTACGGAGGGAGCCGGTCCGGTGAGGGGGCCGCCGCACCGGTCCCGGTCCCCCGTGCTCGGGAACCGAGTGCTTAGGCGCGCGTACAACGGGTAGGGCTTGCTGCGTCGTCTCTCGCTCGCGAAGCCGTCGTCAGGAGTAGACCGTGCCGCATCCGCCGCATCAGTCCCTGCAGGTCGCTGCCGTTCCGCCCCAGCCGGCGCCGGTGCGCGAGAGGGACCAGGACGTGCCCTGGCACACGGAGGCCGTGTGCCGCCGCGACGAGGCCGGGCTGTTCTTCGCGCCCTCGAAGGAACCCACCGCGGCCCGGCTGTCCCGCGAGGAGGCGGCGAAGCGGGTCTGCGCGCGCTGTCCGGTGATGGTCGAGTGCCGGGAACACGCCCTGCTGCAACCCGAGCCGTACGGGGTCTGGGGCGGCCTCACCGCCGCCGAGCGCCGGGTGGCCCTGGCCCGCCGGCGCCGCCGCGACCTGGAACTCCAGAAGGCGGCCCGGGCGGCGGGCACCATAGCCGCGGCCGGCTAGCCCCCGACGGCGACGGCGCGTCCCTCCGCGCAGGAAGGGGCGCCCCATCACCGTGCCGGGGGTGGCCCCGTCAGGGGCGCGGGGAACCGCGCGACCGGCCACAGCGGACCCGCGGACCGACGACGGCAGTGGTGCCGCTGCCCGGCGGAGTCACTTCGCCCGGTCGAAGTCGATCGCCGAGTACGCCCGCAGCTTCGCCAGCCGGTGCTCCGAGTTGATCCGCCGCACCGTCCCCGACTTCGACCGCATCACGATCGAGTCGGTCGTGGCGGTCTCGGACCGGTACCGGACCCCCCGCAGCAGCTCGCCGTCGGTGATCCCGGTGGCGACGAAGAAGACGTTCTCGCCGGAGACCAGGTCGTCGGTGAGCAGGACGCGGTCGAGGTCGTGCCCGGCGTCCACCGCCCGCGCCCGCTCCTCGTCGTCCTTGGGCCACAGCTTCCCCTGGATGGTGCCGCCGAGGCACTTCACGGCACAGGCCGAGATGATGCCCTCGGGCGTGCCGCCGATGCCGAGCAGCAGGTCGATGCCCGTGCCCTCGCGCAGCGCCAGGATCGAGCCCGCGACATCGCCGTCGGAGATGAGCTTGATGCGCGCGCCGGTCTCCCGGATCTCCTTGACGATGCCGTCGTGGCGCGGCCGGTCGAGGATGACGACCGTGACGTCCTCGGGCGTGACGCGCTTGGCCTTGGCGACCCGGCGGATGTTCACGGACACCGGGGCGTCGATGTCGACGAAGTCGGCGGCCTCGGGCCCGGTGACCAGCTTGTCCATGTAGAAGACCGCGGACGGGTCGAACATGGTGCCGCGGTCGGCGGCGGCCAGCACCGCGATCGCGTTGGTCATGCCCGCGGCGGTGAGCGTGGTCCCGTCGATCGGGTCGACGGCGATGTCGCACTCGGGGCCGGTCCCGTCCCCGACGCGCTCCCCGTTGAAGAGCATCGGGGCCTCGTCCTTCTCGCCCTCGCCGATGACGACGACGCCGTTCATCGAGACGGTGGAGACGAGGGTGCGCATGGCCCGTACCGCCGCGCCGTCGGCGCCGTTCTTGTCGCCGCGGCCGACCCAGCGGCCCGCGGCCATGGCGGCGGCCTCGGTGACCCGGACCAGTTCGAGGGCGAGGTTGCGGTCGGGGGCCTCGGAGGGGACCTCTAGCTCGGACGGCAATTGATGCTCGGTCATCGGAGCGCACCTTTCTGATACGACGACGGCCGGATGGGGGTTCGGGCCGACTCTATCCCCACTCCGACATAATGAGCAGGGGGGCCCACGGATGAGCAGACCAGTACACCTGCGACGATGGGGGGGTGGCAGGTACGAAAGGCAAGCAGTCGGCCCGGGACATGGTGCTGTCCCTGGGCGTGATCGGCATCGTCGCGGGCTTCATCTACGTCTTCATCCCCAACGACGACTCGGAGCCCCCGCTCGAACGGGTCGACTACCGCGTGGAGCTCCTCACGGCGCGCCGTGCGGCCTCGTACCCGGTGGCGGCGCCCGAGGGCCTGCCCGAGGAGTGGAAGGCGACCTCGGTGCGGTTCCGCGGGGACGACTTCGGCGCGTGGCACCTCGGCTTCCACGACCCCGACGGGGAATACGTGGCGGTCGAGCAGTCCACGCAGAAGCCCGGCACGTTCATCGAGGACGCCAGCCAGGGCGCCGAGGAGACGAACGTCGTCCAGCGCATCGGTGAGAAGTCCTGGAAGCGGTACGAGGGCGCGAAGTACGACGCCCTCGTGCTCCGGGAGAAGAACTCCACGACCGTGGTGGCGGGTACGGCGCCGTTCGCCCGGCTGGTGGAGATGGTGGAGTCGCTGAAGACGTCGTGAGCGCGGAGCGGGCAGGACACGCAGGACACGGGGAGGCCCCCGGCACGCCGCCGGGGGCCTCTCCCATGTCCGTGTCCGTGCTCGCGTCCGGACGGGCGGGCGCGGGGCTTCAGACCGTCGTGACGACCTGGTCGAACTCCAGGCGCGGGGAGCGCGGGAACCAGGCGTTCTCGGCGGGCCGGCCGATGTTGACCACCATCAGCGGGGTGTGGTCACCGTCGAGGAACTCCTTCTGGACGCCCGCGGGGTCGTAGCCCGTCATCGGACCGGCGGCCAGACCGGCGGCGCGGACACCGACGATGAAGTACGCGGCCTGCAGCGCGGCGTTGAGCGCGGCGGCACCCTCGCGGACCGGGCGCTCGGCGAAGAACGCGTCCTTGGCCTGCGGGAAGTGCGGGAGGAGGTACGGCAGCTCGTCGTGGAACTCGTTGTCCGCGGACAGGATCGCGACGAGCGGGGCGGCGGCCGTCTTCGGCCGGTTGCCCTCGGCCATGTGCCGCACCAGGCGCTCGCGGGCCTCGGGGGAGCGGACCAGGGTGATGCGCAGCGGCGACTGGTTGAAGGCGGTCGGACCGTACTTGACCAGGTCGTAGATCGCCTGCACCTGCTCGTCGGTCACCGGCTCGTCGGTGAAGGCGTTGGCGGTACGGGCCTCGCGGAACAGGAGGTCCTGGGCGGCGGGGTCGAGGACGAGAGACATGGGACAACCTTCTCGGAGCGTGCGTCGGATCACGGGGACCGGCTGACACGTATGAAGGTACGCCGATTAGGTTTAACTTTCAACGAAAATCGGATCAAGGTGATCCGCTTCACACGTGCACAGCTTGACCGGTCGCACCGGGACCGTCCCGCCGCGCCGGCACCGCCCCGTGTCCCGCCCCGGGGACTTCATCCCGCGTCCTGCCGCCCTCCGTCCCCCTCTTCCCCGGTCCCTTCTTCCTCGTCCTCGGCCAGCGCGGCGTCGAGGCGGGCGCGGGCGCCGTCCAGCCAGCGCCGGCACACCTTCGCCAGCTCCTCGCCCCGCTCCCACAGGGCCAGCGACTCCTCAAGCGTCGTACCGCCCGTCTCCAGGCGGCGGACGACCTCGATGAGCTCGTCCCGCGCCTGCTCGTACCCGAGCGTCTCGTCCGTTGTGCTGGTCATGCGTCCACCCTAGGGTCTGTCTCGGACATCGACTCGTACCGCGAACTCGCCGGTGGCGACCCGCGCCCGCAGGGGCTCGTCCGCTGTCACCTCGTCCGCGGAGCGGACGGCGTGGCCGTCGGACTTCTGCAGGACCGCGTACCCCCGCTGGAGCGTCGCGGCGGGGGAGAGGGCCACCACACGCGCACGTGTGTGCGTCAGCTCGGAGTCGGCCCGGTCCAGGAGGTGGCCGAGCGTACGGCGGCCGCGGTCCAGGAGCGCCGCGACCTGGCCGGCCCGCTCGTCCACCATCCGGTGCGGGTCCTCCATCGAGGGACGGGCCAGCGCGTGCGCGAGACCCCGCTCCTCGCGCTCGACGAGGGCCCCCACGTGGCGGCGGGCGCGGTCGCGCAGGAAGCGGATGCGTTCGTACTCCTCGCCGACGTCCGGCACGACCTTCTTCGCGGCGTCGGTGGGCGTGGAGGCGCGCAGGTCGGCCACGTGGTCCAGGAGCGGATTGTCGGGCTCGTGGCCGATGGCCGACACGACGGGCGTACGGCAGGCCGCGACCGCCCGTACGAGCTGCTCGTCGGAGAACGGGAGGAGGTCCTCCACGCTGCCGCCGCCGCGCGCCACCACGATCACGTCGACCTCGTCCGTCGCGTCCAGTTCCTGCACGGCCCGCACGACCTGCGGAACGGCGTGCACGCCCTGCACGGCGACGTTGCGCACCTCGAAGCGGACGGCGGGCCAGCGCCGTCGCGCGTTCTCCAGCACGTCCCGCTCGGCGGCGGAGGCGCGGCCGGTGACCAGCCCGATCAGCTGGGGCAGGAACGGGAGCGGCTTCTTGCGCCCGGGCGCGAACAGCCCCTCCGCGGCGAGCGACTTCTTCAGCTGCTCCAGCCGGGCGAGCAGTTCCCCGACGCCCACGGGCTTGATCTCGGCGGCCCGGAGCGACAGCTGCCCGCGCGGCGCGTACCACTCGGGCTTCGCCTGGACGACGACCCGGGCACCCTCGCCCACCACGTCCGCGACGGCGTCGAACACCTGGCGGTAGCAGGTCACGCTCACGGAGATGTCGTACGACGGGTCGCGCAGCGTCAGGAAGACGACACCGGCGCCCGGGCGGCGCGACAGCTGGGTGATCTGCCCCTCCACCCACACCGCGCCGAGCCGGTCGATCCACCCTCCGATGAGCCGCGACACCTCGCCGACGGGCAGGGGGGCGTCGGCGGACGTATTGAGAGCCATGCCGCGAGCGTAGCCGCCGCCGCTGACAGCACCGGCGTACCTCGGCAGGCCGTCGCCGGCCCCACCGGACCCGCACCCGCCCGACCCGTCCGGCCACCCCGAAAACCCCGGGTCAGTCCGCCGCGGGCGCCCGCCCCCGCTGAGCCGACGACACCACCAGCCCCACCCCGAGCCACACCGCCCCCACCACCTGCGCCGCCCCCGACGCCTCGAAGATCACCAGGACGGTGATCCCCGCACCGGCGACGGGGACCACCACGTGCCGCCACCACACCACCGCCCCGCCCCGCCGCCGCACGGCGAACCACCCCACCACGCTCGCGTGCAGCAGCGTGAACGCGGTCAGCGCGCCGACGTCCACCACGGACACCAGATGGTCCATCCCGTCGTCGCGCCGGGCGGCCCACACGGCCGCGACCAGCGTGATGACGGCCGCGCAGAGCAGGGCCGCCCGCGGCACCCCGGAGTCCGTCCGCGACAGGACCCGCGGCAGCCGCCGCTCCCGGGACATCGCGAACAGCAGCCGTCCGGCCGCCGCCTGCCCGGCCAGCGCGGCGAACGCCGCCCCGACCGCCTTGCTCACGGCCACCAGGTCGTGCAGCCACGTACCGACCGAGGCGTCGACGGCGTCGTAGAAGGCCGTCCCCTGCCTCACCGGGTCGTCGGCGAGCCGCGCCGACGACACCGGCGCCAGCAGCGCGACCAGGTACGTCTGCGCGATGAACAGCACCCCGGCGAGCGCCAGGCAGCACAGCACGGCCCGCGCGACCTTCCCCGAACCGCCGGTGACCTCCTCCGCGAAGGAGGCGATCGCGTCGAAGCCGAGGTACGACAGCACGGCGACCGACACCGCCGCGAGGACCGCGGACAGCGCGAACGCCCCCTGCGAACCGTCTCCGGACAGGGGTGACAGCCAGCCCCGCTGCGCCCCGTCGCGTGCGAGGACCACGACCGCGGACACGACGAAGACGAGCAGGACCACGATCTCCAGCGCGAGCACCAGGAAACCGACGCGCGCGGCGACCCGTACGCCCCACAGGTTCAGCAGCGTCGTGACGAGCACCGCGACCGCCGTCCACACCCACCGCGGGACACCCGGGACCAGCGCGTTCATCGCGATCCCGGAGAAGAGGTACGCCACCGCCGGGATGAGCAGGTAGTCCAGCATCGCCATCCACCCGGCGACGAACCCGGCCTCCTTCCCGAGCCCCGCGCGCGCGTAGGCGAACACCGAGCCCGCCCGGGGGACGACCCGCACCATCTGCGCGTAGCTGAAGGCGGTGAACGCCATGGCGACCGTGGCGACGACGTAGACCAGCGCGACCGCCCCGTGGGACGTGGCGTCCAGGGCCCCGAAGACGCCCACCGGTGCCATGGGGGCGATGAACAGCAGCCCGTACACGACCAGGTCCCGGAAGCCGAGACTGCGCCGCAGCCCCTGCTCCCCGCCGGGCGCGCCGGCCGGTGTTTCCATGGGGGACATCCGTGCCTCCGGGAGTCGTGCCGCGTCCGCTCCCTCCCGGCACCCGGCGTCCGGCCCTCCCCGGCCCACGGCCAGTCTCCCCGCGGACGCGATCTCCGACCTCCCGGGCGCACCCTTACGATGGGAGGCATGACTGCTTCGACCGGCCGCCGTGTCCTGCTCGCCGCCCCCCGTGGCTACTGCGCGGGGGTCGACCGTGCCGTGATCGCCGTCGAGAAGGCCCTGGAGCAGTACGGGGCCCCGATCTACGTCCGCCACGAGATCGTCCACAACAAGTACGTCGTGCAGACCCTGGAGAAGAAGGGCGCGATCTTCGTCGAGCGGACGGCGGAGGTCCCCGAGGGGTCCATCGTCATGTTCTCGGCGCACGGCGTCGCCCCGGTCGTCCACGAGGAGGCCGCGGCGGGCAGGCTCGCCACCATCGACGCGACGTGCCCGCTGGTCACCAAGGTCCACAAGGAAGCCGTCCGGTTCGCGAACGACGACTTCGACATCCTCCTCATCGGCCACGAGGGCCACGAGGAGGTCATCGGCACCTCCGGCGAGGCGCCCGACCACATCACCCTGGTCGACGGCCCCGGGGACGTGTCCAAGGTCGAGGTCCGCGACCCCTCCAAGGTCGTCTGGCTCTCCCAGACCACGCTCTCGGTCGACGAGACCATGGAGACGGTGGACGCCCTCAAGGAGAAGTTCCCGCAGCTCATCTCCCCGCCGAGCGACGACATCTGCTACGCCACGCAGAACCGCCAGCTCGCGGTGAAGCAGATGGGCGAGCAGGCGGACCTCGTCATCGTGGTCGGCTCGCGCAACTCCTCGAACTCCGTACGGCTCGTCGAGGTGGCCAAGCTCGCGGGCGCGCGGGAGGCGTACCTCGTGGACTTCGCCGACGAGATCGACGAGAGCTGGCTGGAGGGCGTCACGACGGTCGGCGTCACCTCCGGGGCCTCGGTGCCGGAGATCCTCGTCGAGCAGGTCCTGGAGTACCTCACCACCCACGGCTTCGAGGACGTCGAACTCGTCAAGGCGGCCGAGGAGTCCATCACCTTCTCGCTGCCCAAGGAGCTCCGCCGCGACCTGCGCGCGGAGGCGGCGGCCCTGGTGGCCGGGCGCACCGCAACCACCCCCTCGGGCGAGTGACTGTCCGTCCCACGACGTAACGTAGGGCCATGCAGATCTTCGGTGTGGACATCGGCGGTTCAGGGATCAAGGGCGCTCCCGTGGACCTGGACCGGGGCGACCTGGCGGAGGAGCGCTACAAGGTGCTCACGCCGCACCCGGCGACACCCGACGCGGTGGCGGACGGTGTGAAGGAGGTCGTCGGCCACTTCGGCTGGACGGGCCCGGTCGGGATCACCTTCCCCGGTGTGGTCACGGACGGCGCCACCATCCGCACGGCCGCCAACGTGGACAAGAACTGGATAGACACCGACGCGCGCGCCCTGCTCGGCGACCGGCTGGGCGGCCTGCCGGTGACCGTGCTGAACGACGCGGACGCGGCGGGCGTCGCCGAGATGCAGTTCGGCGCGGGCAGGGACCGCCGGGGCACGGTCGTCCTCCTCACCTTCGGTACGGGGATCGGCAGCGCCCTCTTCGTGGAGGGCGCCCTCGTTCCGAACACGGAGCTGGGCCACCTGGAGCTGAACGGCCACGACGCGGAGAAGCACGCCTCCACGAAGGCCAAGGAGGACCACGACCTCTCCTGGGAGCACTGGGCCCACCGCGTCCAGAAGTACCTCGCCCACGTGGAGATGCTCTTCTCGCCCGAGCTGTTCATCATCGGCGGCGGCGTCAGCCGCAAGGCCCACAAGTTCCTGCCGCTGATCGAGGGCGTCAAGGCGGAGATCGTCCCGGCCCAGCTCCAGAACAACGCGGGGATCGTGGGCGCGGCGATGCGCGCGGCGAGGGCGGACTAACACTCCTCGCCGAGGAGCACGGTCCTCAGACTTGTCCGTACGGGGTCACCCGGCGTCCGTACGGGGTCACCCGCCCTCAGGCCGTACGGCGTCGCTGTGCGGCCCTGCGGCTCATCATCCGCGCCTTGCGCACGGTCACGATGACGCCGGCCGCCAGCGTGCCCCCGTACAGCCACCCCGCGTGCATCGCCAGCGCGGTGACCAGCCCCATCAGCCGGCCGAGGAAACCGCCCTCGCCGTCGGCGAGCGGCAGCAGGCCGACGGCGAAGGCGATGGGCACGGCGACGACCGCGGTCACGAGGTCGGCCCGCCGCACCCACACCGCGGTCAGCACGCAGACCGGCTGGAACAGCAGGCCGTAGACGACGAACGACGCCCCGAACAGCAACTGGTCCAGACAGGCCAGCGCGAACATCGACGCGGCACAGAACAGCCCGCTGCCCAGACCGGTGAGCCGCGGGTTCGGGAACCGCCGCACCGCCTGCACGAGCGGTGAGGCGGGAGCCGCGGTCCGTGGTGCCCGTGCGGCCCGCGGTACTCGCACGGCCCTGGGCTGCCGGACCGTGCGGGCACCGCCCCGCCCGGCCTGCGGGGGAAGCGGCGAGTGGCCGCGTGACGGCTGTGACTGGGGGGGACGCGTCCTGTGTTGCTCCACCGGTCCAACTTAGGTCGGGTTATGTGTGGAACGGGCTCTGGGACACGCGCTTTGGTCGACCTTGGCCAAGCGTTCGATACGTCGCCGGTGCGAGGCGGCGCACGCCGTAGACTGGTGGATCGGCCCGTGCGGTACCAGGCGAAGGACGCGGGCCCGTCCGGGCCCGGCCCTGTGTCCCGGTCCCGGTGCCCTCGCCCCTCGCCCCTCGTTCCTTGTCCCCGCCCCACCACCTCACGTACGGGAAGTCGCAACGTGTCGCTCACGATCGGAATCGTCGGTCTGCCGAATGTCGGCAAGTCGACCCTTTTCAACGCCCTGACCAAGAACGACGTGCTGGCGGCCAACTACCCGTTCGCCACGATCGAGCCGAACGTGGGCGTGGTCGGGGTCCCCGACGCCCGGCTGACCAAGCTGGCGGAGATCTTCGGCTCGCAGAAGATCCTGCCCGCCACCGTGGACTTCGTCGACATCGCGGGCATCGTGAAGGGCGCCTCCGAGGGCGAGGGACTGGGCAACAAGTTCCTCGCGAACATCCGTGAGTCGGACGCGATCTGCCAGGTCATCCGGGCGTTCAAGGACGAGAACGTCGTACACGTGGACGGCAAGGTCTCGCCCAAGGACGACATCGAGACGATCAACACCGAGCTGATCCTCGCCGACCTGCAGACCATCGAGAAGGTCCTGCCGCGCCTGCAGCGCGAGTCGCGCATCAAGAAGGACGTCGGCCCGAAGGTCGCGGCGATCGAGGCGGCGCAGGCGATCCTGGAGAAGGGCGAGACCCTGTTCTCCGCGGGCATCGTCCAGGGCTCCGGCAACGACGAGCTGCTGCACGACCTGCACCTGCTCACCACGAAGCCGTTCCTCTACGTCTTCAACGTCGACGAGGACGAGCTGGTCGACGAGGACTTCAAGGCCGCGCAGCGCGCGCTGGTCGCCCCCGCCGAGGCGATCTTCCTCAACGCCAAGCTGGAGGCGGACCTCGCCGAGCTCGACGAGGAGGACGCCAGGGAACTCCTGGAGTCGGTCGGCGTCCAGGAGCCCGGCCTCGACACCCTCGCCCACGCCGGCTTCCACACCCTCGGTCTGCAGACGTACCTCACGGCAGGCCCGAAGGAATCCCGCGCCTGGACCATCAAGAAGGGCGCCACCGCCCCCGAGGCCGCCGGAGTCATCCACACCGACTTCCAGAAGGGCTTCATCAAGGCGGAGGTCATCTCCTTCGAGGACCTCGTCGAAACGGGCTCGGTGGCCGAGGCCCGGGCCAAGGGCAAGGCCCGCATGGAGGGCAAGGACTACGTGATGCGGGACGGGGACGTGGTGGAGTTCCGCTTCAACGTGTAGCGGGTGACTTGGCACCGCGTCGCCGGTCTGGTGAACGTACAGGTCAGAAAGGGCCTGGCTCTTCGGAGTCGGGCCCTTCGTCTGTTTCCGTGCCGGGCTGTGTGCTGGGCGGTGCGTCGCGGGCACGGGGAACACGGCACTTTTCCTACTCGTTCGACGCACTTGAGTCATGACCGGGACGACATACGGCATCGGGGAAGGGCCGGCGACACGGGTGAGCCTGTCGCTGCCGGAGGGAACCGCTGAAGCGATCCGAGCGCGGGTGGGCAAGCGGGAGTTCTCCGGGTTGCGCGTGGTCCCGGTGGGTGACGAGGAGGCGGGGGCGGCCTCGAAGCTGCTGACGGGTGCCGGTTTGCACGGGCTGTGGTCATGCTGACCTCCGATATCGACGACGGCGGCCGGGACGCCGACGAGGAGTTGCAGC
Organism: Streptomyces beigongshangae; assembly: GCF_019710745.1. Classification (GTDB taxonomy): domain Bacteria; phylum Actinomycetota; class Actinomycetes; order Streptomycetales; family Streptomycetaceae; genus Streptomyces; species Streptomyces beigongshangae. Next base: position 18,760 of record NZ_JAHKJW010000001.1, on the reverse strand, counting down.
CACGGGTGGCCCTCCGCCGCCGCGAGCGCCTGCCCGCCGGCGAGGGCGACCGCCGCGACCGCCAGAAGCTGCCGGACCAGTCTCATGAGAACTCCTGTTCAGGGCCGCGGCCTGGGCGTCGCGGGCCGAGTAGGAGGCCATGGACGTGACGGCCGGGAATCGTCACCGCCGAGTGGACACCTGCGGGTAGCTCTCACGGGGGACAGACTCCTGCCCGGCCGGCGCCGCGCTGTCGGTGGCAGGTGGCAGGATGTCCGCTCGGTCGCGGTGTACGGGGTAATCGCGGTGTACGGGGTATGAGGGGCGGCATGGTGGAGGGCGAGGGCAAGGGGGCGGTCGGCGGTTCCGTGACGGTGGGGCGCAGGGCCCGGGAGATCGTCGCCCGGGGGGAGCGGCTCGGCGGGCTCGCGCGCGGGGTGCTCGCCGATCACGCCCGCGCCGTCGAGCAGGTGCGTACCGCCCTCGCGCCGCTGCTCGCCGAGCTGGTGGCCCAGGAGCTGGAGGGCATCCCCGTCGCCCGGCTGAAGGACGTCACCGAGGGGCGGCTGCGGCTCGGGGCGCTGGAGAACGCCGGGTTCGGCAGCGTACGGCCGGTGTACGAAGCCAGCCGGTACGAGCTGCGGCAGATACCGGGGGTCGGGCAGCAGACCGCCGACCAGGCACTCGCCGCCGCCCGGCAGATCGCGCGGGCGCTGGAGGAGACCGTGTCCGTGCGGATCGACATCGATCACCCGGAGCCGCGGACCACCGCCCTCGTCATCGCGCTGCGGCGGATCGTCGAGGCGGGGCCCGACGTGCGCCGGGCCGTGGACGCGGCCCGGGAGCTGGAGCGCAGGCTCGCGGCGCTCCTCCCGGTGGCGCGGCCCGCCTGCGGACGGCTGCGCATGGCCCTCCTCGGCAGGGCCGGGCGCGAGAGCGCGCTCGCGGCGGCGGGCGAGGTGCGCGCGTTCGTGGCCGACGCCGTCGCCAAGGGCCTGCCGATGCTGCTCACCCAGGCATCCACCGATCTGCTGCGGGAGTCCGCGTCCGACGCCGAGGCGTGGGTGGACTTCGAGCTGCGGTCCACGGAGTACTACAGCCAGCTCGCCGAGATCGCCGGCAGCGCGCCCGACGTCGCGGCCTCCGAGGGCTTCCTGCCGGCGGAGGTCGCGGACCGGGTGCACGCGCAGGGGCTCGACGACACCCACCGCCGGGTCTCGCTGCGCGGCTACCAGTCCTTCGGTGCGCGGTTCGCGCTCGCCCAGGGCCGGGTGGTCCTCGGCGACGAGATGGGGCTCGGCAAGACCGTCCAGGCCATCGCGGTGCTCGCGCACCTGGCGGCCGACGGGCATCGCCACTTCCTCGTGGTGTGCCCGGCGAGCGTACTGATCAACTGGACGCGGGAGATCGGCTCCCGCAGCACCCTGCGCGCGGTGCCCGTGCACGGCCCCGACCGGCTGGACGCGTACGCCGAGTGGCGTGAGCGCGGCGGTGTCGCGGTCACCACCTTCGACGTGCTGCACAGCCTGCCCGACCCGAGGAAGGCCGAGGCGCATCCGCTGGACGCCCCGGCCGCGTTCGTCGTCGACGAGGCGCACTACGTCAAGAACCCCGACGCCCGGCGTTCGCGGGCCGTCGCCCGCTGGACGAACCGCTGCGAGCGCGTCCTGTTCCTCACGGGGACGCCGATGGAGAACCGCGTCGAGGAGTTCCGTACGCTCGTCCGCTACCTCCAGCCCGACCTGGTGCCGAGGATCCAGGGCAGCGACGCGGTCGCCGGGCCGCACACCTTCCGCCGGTCCGTCGCCCCCGCCTACCTGCGGCGCAACCAGCAGGACGTGCTCACCGAACTGCCCGCGCTGGTGCAGGTCGACGAGTGGGAGGAGTTCAGCGCCGCCGACCAGGAGGCATACCGGGAGGCGGTCGCCGCGGGGAACTTCATGGCGATGCGGCGGGCGGCGTACGCGCGTCCGCGGACGTCGGCGAAGTTGCAGCGGGTGCGGGAGCTGGTCGCGGAGGCCGCCGCGAACGACCTGAAGGTCGTGGTCTTCTCCTACTTCCGTGACGTGCTCGCCACCGTGCGGGAGGCGTTGGGCGAGGGGGAGGGTGCCGGGGTGCTGGGGCCCCTCGCGGGCGGGGTGCCGGCCGTCCGGCGGCAGCGGCTCGTCGACGAGTTCGCCGGTGCGGAGGGGCACGCGGTGCTGCTCTGCCAGATCGAGGCCGGCGGGGTCGGGCTCAATCTGCAGGCCGCGTCCGTGGTGATCCTCTGTGAGCCGCAGGTGAAGCCGACGCTGGAGCACCAGGCGGTGGCCCGGGCGCACCGGATGGGGCAGGTCCGGTCGGTCCAGGTCCACCGGATGCTCGCGGCCGACAGCGTGGACGACCGGCTGCTGCACATCCTGGAGAGCAAGGCGCGGCTCTTCGACGCGTACGCGCGGCGCAGTGATGTCGCCGAGGCATCGCCCGACGCGGTCGACGTCTCCGACGGGGCCCTCGCCCGGCGGATCGTGGAGGAGGAGCAGGAACGGTTGGCCGTGGGCAGCGGGGGTGCTCCGCGGGGCTAGGCAGAGCGGGGGTGCCCCGCGGGGCTAGGCAGGGGGTGCCGGCAAGCCTGTTTTCGTGCCTGCTCCGCAGAGGGGGAGCACCGCCGTGCGCGGGCCCAGGGCACCCTCGCGCACCGCCGCCCAGGACGCCGCGCCGGTCGGCTCCACGTACAGGCCCTGCGAGGCCAGGTCGGTCTGGGCGTGACGGAGCTGGTCCTCCGTCACGGTGAGGAACGTGCCGCCGGACTCGCGCACCGCCCGGAGGATCTGGCGTGCCCGCGGCGGGCGGGGGATCGCGATGCCCTCGGCGAACGTCGGGGCCGCCGGAGTGACCCCGACCAGGTCGTCCGCGCCCTCGTGCCAGGCGTGGGCCAGCGGTGCGACGGCCGCGGACTGGACCGCGTACAGCGCGGGCCTGCGGTCGATCAGCCCCGCCGCGTGCAGTTCGGCGACGGCGAGTGCCGCGCCGAGCAGGAGCGTGCCGTTGCCGACCGGGACGACGAGCACCTCCGGGAGCCGTCCGCCGAGCTCCTCCCACACCTCGTGGACGTACGTCTTCGTGCCGTGCAGGAAGTACGGGTTGAAGACGTGCGAGGCGTAGAACGTGCCCTCCTCGTCCGCCGCCTCCCGGGCCGCCGACGCGGCTGCCGCACGGTCGCCCGGGACCGCTTCGAGGCGGGCCCCGTGCGCCCCGATCTGCTCCAGTTTCCCGGCGGACGTGCCCTCGGGGACGTACACCGTGCACGACAGCCGGGCCCGGGCGCAGTACGCGGCGACGGCCGTACCCGCGTTGCCGCTGCTGTCCGCCACCACCCGCCGGGGCCGCAGCCGCAGGGCCAGTTCGGCGAGCAGGACCGCCCCGCGGTCCTTGAAGGAGAGCGTCGGCGTCAGAAAGTCCAGCTTGGCCGAAACCCCCTCCCTGAGGCCCACCAGCGGGGTGCGCCCCTCGCCCAGTGACACCGAGGGAGCCGGCAGCGGCAGGCACTCGGTGTAGCGCCACAGCGAGTTCACCCGTCCGGCCAGCGACTTGAGGGGCGCGGGCGTGGGCGCGAAGTCGAGGTCCAGCGGGCCGCGGCAGACCGGGCAGCACCACGCGAGCGAGTCCGCGGGGACGCGCGTGCCGTCCACCGGGCAGAAGCGATCCGGCAAGGGAGTCATGCCCGCAGGTTAGACGCGCCGGTCGCTGACGGGTCCTCATGACTGCACCGGTCCTCACGACTGCCTCGCCCCTCATGGCTGCCCCGGCTCCCACGAGGGCCCCGGTCCTCATGGCCGGCGTCGGTGTCACAGCCGTCACGGCCGGCACGGCGGTCACGGCCGTCACGGCCGGTGCGGGGCACCTGCGTCACGTCGGTGCAGGGCCCTTGTGCAATTCCGGTGGAAGCCCCAGCCTTTCGGCTGAGTGCATCGTTCGGCTCGTCGAACGGGCCGGCGCGAACCTGCCCGTGCCCGTACGACCCGCACCACCCGGTGAGTGCCCGACCGCACCACCCCCCACCACCCCCCACCAGCGCACACCGATCGAGGAGGATCCCTCAGATGGCAGTGATGCGTCATGCCCGGCGAAGACTTGCCGGTATCGGCTCGGCGGCCCTGGTCGCCGGTCTCGTCTCCGCCCTTCCGGCCCACGCCGCCGCGGGCCCCGAGGGCCGGATCCAGTACGCGGGCGCGCCCGGCACGATCGCGGACAGTTACATCGTGACGCTCCACCCGGACGCCGCGAAGGCCGGTTCGGCCGAGGGCCGGGCCCTGGCCGCGGAGTACGGCGCCACCATCGAACGTACGTACAGGAAGGCGCTGAACGGATACGCCGTCGAGGCCACCGCGGCCGAGGCGAAGAGGTTCGCCGCCGACCCGGCCGTCGACTCCGTCGTCCAGAACCGCGTCCTCTCGATCCAGGCGACCCAGCCCGACCCGCCCTCCTGGGGCCTGGACCGCATCGACCAGGCGGCGCTCCCGCTCGACCGGAGCTACAGCTACGACGACACCGCGGGCGAGGGCGTCACCGCGTACGTCATCGACACCGGGATCCGCATCACCCACACCGACTTCGGCGGCCGGGCCTCCTACGGCTACGACGCCGTCGACGACGACAACACCGCCCAGGACGGCCACGGCCACGGCACGCACGTCGCCGGCACGGTCGGCGGCACGGCGTACGGCGTCGCCAAGAAGGCGCGGATCGTCGGTGTCCGCGTCCTCAACAACGCGGGCTCCGGCACCACCGCGCAGGTCGTCGCGGGCATCGACTGGGTGACGGGCAACGCCGTCAAGCCGGCCGTCGCCAACATGAGCCTCGGCGGTACCGCCGACACCGCGATCGACACCGCCGTACGCAACTCCATAGCCTCCGGCGTCACCTACGCCGTCGCCGCCGGCAACGAGAGCACCAACGCCGCCAGCCGCTCGCCCGCCCGGGTCACCGAGGCCATCACGGTCGGCGCCACCACCAGCACCGACGCCAAGGCCAGTTACTCCAACTACGGGGCCGTGCTCGACCTCTTCGCCCCCGGCTCCTCCATCACCTCTGCCTGGAGGACGAGCGACAGCGCGACCAACACCATCTCCGGTACGTCGATGGCGGCGCCGCACGTCGCGGGAGCCGCCGCGCTCCATCTGGCCGACAACCCCACCGCCACTCCGGCCGCCGTGCAGAGCGCGCTGGTCGGCGCGGCCACCACCGGGGTCGTCACCGGTCCCGGCACCGGCTCGCCGAACCGGCTGCTGCGGGTCGGCGACGGCGGTACGACGCCGCCCGGACCGTACTTCGAGAACACGGCGGACCACGCCATCGCCGACAACTCCACGGTGGACTCGCCGGTCGTGGTGAGCGGGGTCGGCGGCAACGCGCCCGCGGCCCTGAGGGTGCCGGTGAACATCGTGCACACGTACATCGGTGACCTGCAGGTGCAGTTGGTCGCGCCCGACGGGTCGGTCCACACGCTGAAGGCGTACGGGACGGGCGGGTCGGCCGACGACATCAGCACGACCTACACGGTCGACGCGTCGTCCGAGACGGCCGACGGGACGTGGACGCTTCGGGTGGGCGACAACGCCGCGCGGGACACGGGGTACATCAACTCGTGGGGGCTGCAGTTCTGAGCACGGAGCCGCGGGTCCGGGACGACAATCCCGGCCCCGCGGTCCCGCGGACCGCGCCCCCCGGCGGACCGCCCCCGCGGACCGCCCCACGTTCCGTCCCCGTCCGTGCCGTGCTTACCATGCGCTGCGTCGCACATCTGTTCCGTGCAGCCATGACGCACCACCCTCCGGACGAGGAGCACGCCGCCAGTGGAGACACCCCCGCCCGACGGCCCTCGACAGCCGCAGCCGTATCCGCCGCAGGGGCCCGACCCGTACGGGTACCGGCCCTGGGGGCACGGCTGGTACCCGTACAACAACCCCGCTCCCGCCCCCGCCCCCGTCAACGGTCTCGCGGTCGGCGCCCTGGTGCTGAGCCTCCTCTGCTTCCTGCCGTTGGTCGGGCTGGTGCTCGGGGCCGTCGCGCTGGGGCAGATCAGGCGGAAGGGCGAACGCGGCAAGGGCATGGCCATCGCCGGAATGGTGCTGTCCGGCACCGGCACCGTGATCCTCGCGCTCGTCCTCACCGTCGGGGGCGCGGCCGGGTTCTGGAAGGGCGTGGAGGAAGGCGCGCGCGAGGCGGGCGGGAGCGGCAGCACCTTCTCCGTGGACGAGGGCGAGTGCTTCGACACGGAGGGCGGCTCCCTGGAGGGCATGGCGTACGACGTCGACGAGGTGCCCTGCGAGGGCGGGCACGACGCCGAGGTCTTCGCGAACTTCGAGATGGCGGGCGGGGGATTCCCGGGCGACGACGCCATCACCGACATCGCCGACGACAAGTGCTACACGCTCCGGTACGCCTACGCCGTGGACGCCTGGGCCATCCCGCACGACGTCGACATCTACTACTTCACGCCCACGCGCGACAGCTGGAGTTTCGGCGACCGCGAGGTCAGCTGCCTCTTCGGCAACGTCGACGGGAAATCCGGCCTGACCGGGTCGCTGCGCCAGGACCGGTCGAGTCTCGACGCCGACCAGCTCGCCTATCTGGAAGCGGCCCGGGTCCTCGACGAGGCGATGGACTCGGCGCCCGGGGAGCCGTACGTCGAGGACGACCTGCCCGGTCACAGGAAGTGGGCCGGCAGGGTTTCGGGCGCCCTCGCCGAGCAGATCGGCATGCTCCGCGGCCATGAGTGGCCCGAGGGCGCGAAGAAGCCGGTCACCACGATCGTCGGGGATCTGGAATCGGCGAAGGAGGAGTGGGCGAAGGCCGCGAAGACCTCCGACGTGGACACCTTCTACGAGCACTACGGAGCGGCGCTCGACCTCACCGACGCGAAGAAGACGGTCGGCGCGCGCAAGGCCCTCGACCTCGCGACGACCCCTCCGGCCGAGTACGAGTACGAGGACGAGAGCGAGGGCGACGGCGGGGGCGGGGCGGGCGACGGAAGCGGCGGCGGCGTCGAGGTGTGACGGCGGGGCGGCAGTGGACGGCAGCGGGGTGGGGGCCGTCGTGATGGGGAGAAACGCCCGCCCAAAACACCTGGCGGCCTGACGTCATCACATCGAGTGATTCTTTGGCCTCCACTTGCCTGGCGCAACCCACGGTCGCCACTCTGTTGCTGTCTGTACAAACACGACGGTGTAACGGGGCAACGGGGGAGTGGTCAGTGACATTCGGTGAGCAGCCGGCGTATCTGCGCGTCGCGGGCGACCTTCGCAAGAAGATCGCCGACGGGTCCCTGCCACCGCACACCCGGCTCCCGTCGCAGGCCAGAATCCGCGCGGAGTACGGGGTCTCGGACACGGTCGCGCTGGAGGCCCGCAAGGTGCTGATGGCGGAGGGGCTGGTCGAGGGCCGCTCCGGATCCGGCACGTACGTGCGTGAGCGCCCGGTGCCCCGCCGTGTCGCCCGCAGCGGCTACCGCTCGGACGGCGGCGCGACCCCCTTCCGCCAGGAGCAGGCCGACCCGGCCGCACGCGGTACGTGGGAGTCGCACAGCGCGCAGGCGGAGGCGGGCGGTCCCGTCGCCGAGCGGCTCGGCATCCGGGCCGGCGAGCGGGTGATGTGCACGAAGTACGTCTTCCGGGACGCGGGCGAGGTCATGATGCTCTCCACCTCCTGGGAACCCCTCGCCGTCACGGGCCGCACCCCGGTGATGCTCCCCGAGGAGGGGCCCCTCGGCGGCATGGGCGTGGTCGAGCGCATGGCCGCCATCGACGTGGTCGTGGACAACGTCACGGAGGAGGTGGGGGCCCGGCCCGGCCTGGCCGAGGAGCTGTCGGCGCTGGGAGGGGTGCCGGGACACGTGGTGCTCGTCATCCAGCGCACGTACTACGCGTCGGGCCGGCCGGTGGAGACGGCGGACGTGGTCGTCCCGGCCGACCGGTACCGGATCGCCTACCACCTGCCGGTGAAGTAGGGCGTACTGCGTCATGCGTAGGAGGTGACCGCAGGGCGGCCGGTGAGTCCGGGGCGCAAGCGGAGGGAGTCCGTCCCGCGCCGGTGGGATCCGGTCGTTCTCGTGGCGGGTTCCCGTGCGGTCCCCGTGCTGTTCGCGGGACCCGGGAAGAATGCCAGGGGGCGTATCCGGAAGGATGCGCCCCCTCTGTCCTGGCCGGTTGCCTACCCCGGTCCTACCTCTTTGTGAGAATCCGTATTCGCTGCGTAAAGGTTGGGCGTAGGCTCGGGCATATGCGGATTGCGGTTTCCTTGGGTGGCGGAGCCGGGCGCGAGCCGGGAGCGGGGGGTGGAGGGGCGCGATGAACGACGGCACGATCACACTTCCCTGGCTCGTCATTCGCCAGGACGACAACGGCAACCGCTACCGCATCGGAAGGTACGCGACCAGGGCCGAGGCCCAGAAGATCGCGGACAGCCTCGACGAGCGCGGTCACAAGCAGCTGTACTGCGTGGAGCGGGTCGCCCAGAACGGCGCGCGGTGACCGGCACCCGGTGACACGGGTGCCCGGTGACGAATGCCCGGTGAGGATGCCCGGGGTCCGGGCCGCTCCCGTAGGCTCCGGCGCATGAGCGAACGGATCGTGGTGGTGGGGGCCGCCGTGCTGGACGACGGGCGGCTGCTGGCCGCGCGCCGTAGTGCGCCCGCGGAGCTGGCCGGGCGATGGGAACTGCCCGGCGGGAAGGTCGAGCCGGGGGAGAGCTCCGAGCGGGCCCTGGTGCGCGAACTCCGGGAGGAACTGGGGGTCCGGGCGGAGGTGGTGGGGCGGGTGCCGGGGGAGTTCGCGCTGCGGGCGCCGTACGTCCTCCATGTCTGGACCGCCCGGCTGGCGGCCGGTTCGGCCGCGCCCCGGCCCCTGCAGGACCATGACGCGTTGCGCTGGCTGGCCCCGGACGGACTGTGGGACGTCGACTGGCTCGACGAGGACGTGCCCGCGGTGGTCGAGGTCGCGCGGGTGGCCTGGGGGAGCGGAGCGCCGGTGGTGTGAGGGCCTCTCCCCCGCAGGGCGCTTGGGGTGACCGATGAGAGCCGGAGTGCGCCGTTCGTGTCACGGTGCGTCCTCACGCACGGTACTTCGCCTGGGATATCGGGTATGTGCCCATTAACCCCATGAAAAGGTACATGGTCCGGTCCGCTTCTGGCCTGGGAGTGATCTGTGTGATCCGCACCGAGGGCGATGTCGCCGAGTGGAACTTTCCCGCGGACCCCGGCGCCGTCAGGGACGCCCGTGCCGCGGTCCGCGGCCAGCTGCACGACTGGAAGCTCGCCTCCCTGGACGATGTGGCGGCGCTGCTGGTCAGCGAGCTGGTGACCAACGCCCTGCGGCATGCGACCGGCCCCATCGGGGTGCGGCTCGTACGCTCCGCGCGGTCCCCCGGGGCCCTGCTCGTGGAGGTCTCCGACCCCCTGCCCGACCTGCCCCGGGAACGTGCTGCCCGGCCCGACGACGAGACCGGCCGAGGACTCCAGCTGGTGGCGAACTCCTCGCGCCGCTGGGGCACCAGACCGGGCGAAAAGGGCAAGACGGTCTGGTTCGAGCTGGCCGTTCCCGGCTGAGCGGAAGTCCGCCGGCGGGAGTCCGCCCGGGGTCCGTCCGGGGTCCGGTGGGCCCCGGACATGCAGGACCGGCCAAGACAGGGGTTCGACGGGGTGCCTCGTGGTTAGAAGACTGGGAGTGTCTGTCACAGCCGGTCCTAAAAGCATCGGGACCGTGCTGTGATCGTGAACACCGTGTTGTGCGGCATCGTAGTGCTGGATACTGCGGGCAGCCGCTGTCGGTGACCGGTGCCGGGCGCGGTGAGCTGGAGGGGACGGTTCGCGTGAGCGAGATACCAGCGAAGGCCACGGAGCCCGAGGGCCCGTCGGGCGACGCGATGGCTGATGCGACGGCAGGCGATGGCGCCGTGCCCGCGGCCGGCGGCGCGCCGGACGGAATGCCGCATCGCCGGACGCCGGACCGCCGGACGCCCGCCCGTGAAATGCCGCGCCGCGGAACGCCGGACCGCGGCGCGCCGGACCGCGGAACGCCGGGCGGACCCGCGTACGGAGCCAGGACCGGATCCCCGGCCGCATCCCCGACCGGACCTGCGGACGGGATCCGCGGCGACACGCACGACCTCCCCGGTGACGCACACGACCTTCCCGGTGGCGCGGGCGACGTTCCCGGTGGCGGGCCGGGCGACGCGCCCGGCGAGGTCGTGTGGCAGAGCAACCCGCCCGGCTCCATCTACGACTACATCAAGGTCGCCTCGTTCTCGATCGGCCCCGACGGCCTCGTCGACCAGTGGAGCCTCCGCGCCGAGCATCTGTTCGGCATCCCCACCGACCGTGCCGTGGGCCTGGACCCCATCGAGGCGTTCGTCGCCGAGGACCGGCGCGACTTCGGACAGCGGAAGATGGCCGAGGTCCTCGACGGCAGGGAGTGGACCGGTGTGATCCCCTTCCGGCTGCCCGACCCCGAGGGCTCCGGTCGCGTCGTCGAGGGACTCGCCGAGATCTACGTCATGCCGACACGGACCGCGGAGGGCGAGCGGGCCGCCGTCTGCATCGTCGTGGACGTCCGCACGCTCCGCAGCATCGAGACGGATCTCGCCGCCTCGCAGGCCATTTTCGGCCAATCTCCTTTCGGGTTCCTCCTCATCGACCCGGACCTGCGGATCCGCCGCGCCAATCGGCGGTTCGCCTCGATCTTCGGCGGCACGGTCGACGACCACCGCGGCCGCACCGTCCGGGACTACCTGTCGCCGAGCGAGGCCGAACGCGTCTCGGCGATCCTGCACCGGGTCCTGGAGACGGGCGACTCCGTCACCGAGATGCTGGTCACGGGCACCGTGCCGGGCTCCCCCGAGCGGCGCCACTGGTCCATCAACCTCTACCGCGTGCACGGCGGTTCCGGCCGTCCGATCGGTATCGCGTGGCTGGGCACCGACATCACCGCGCGCCGCGCCGCCGCCCGTGAGGCCGCGCAGGCGCGGCGCAATCTCGCCCTCCTGAACGAGGCGGGCGCGCGGATAGGCAACTCGCTCGATCTGGAGACCACGGCCCGCGAACTGCTCGACGTGGCCGTGCCCGGCTTCTGCGACCTGGCCTCCGTCGACCTCTACCAGGGCCTGCTCGCCGGTGACGAGACCCCGCCCGGTCTCGCCGACGGCAGTGCGCAACTGCGCCGTGTCGCCTTCGCCAGCGCCGTGTCCGACGCGCCCTTCGTCGGCGGTCCGAAGCCCGTCGGCGTCGGCGCGGTCCACCACTTCGCCTTCAACTCCGCCTGCGCGGACGCCCTGCGCACCGCCAGGCCGCAGACCGTGGCCGCCGAGGAGGGTGGCCTGATCCAGTCCACGCTCGCGGTGCCGATGGTCGCCCACGACACGGTCGTCGGCCTCGTCCAGTTCTCCCGTACGAAGGGCAGCGAGCCGTTCGGGGAGCGCGACCGGGCGCTGGCGGTCGAGCTGGCCGCACGGGCCGCCGTCTGCATGGACAACGCGCGCCTGTACCGCCGCGAGCACGAGCGCGCCCTGATCCTGCAGCGCTCCCTGCTGCCGCCCGGCGACCCGGAGGCATCCGGCCTGGACATCGCCTGCCGCTACCTCCCCGGCAACGCGGCCACGGAGGTCGGCGGCGACTGGTTCGACGTCATCGAACTGCCCGGACACCGCACGGCGCTGGTCGTCGGCGACGTGATGGGGCGCGGTCTGCGGGCGGCCGTCGCGATGGGCGAGCTCCGCACGGCCGTACGGACCCTCGCGCTCCTCGACCTCGAACCGGCCGAGGTGCTCTCCGCGCTGGACGAGATCGCCCGCGGTCTGGGCACGCCCGGCGGCACCCAGCAGTCCACCCGCGGCGCCCGCCAGTCCCGGGACGCCGACCTCTCCGAGGTGTACCTCGCCACCTGCGTGTACGCGGTCTACGACTCCGTCACCCGCCGCTGTACGTTCGCCAACGCCGGCCACCTCCCGCCGGTCCTGGTCGAGCCCGGCGAGGGCGCGCTCATGCTCGACGTACCGCCGGGGATACCGCTCGGCGTCGGCGGCGAGCCGTTCGAGGAGGTGGAGGTGGACCTCCCGGAGGGTGCCCTCCTCGCGCTCTACACGGACGGGCTGGTCGAATCCCGCGACCACCCGCTGGACGAGGGCCTGCGGGCATTCGTGGGCGCTCTCACCGACCCCTCCGAGCCGCTGGAGGACGTCTGCGACCACGTCCTGAGCACCCTGGACACGCACCACGGCGAGGACGACATCGCGTTGCTGATGGCACGTGTCCAGGGGCTGCCCGCCGAGTCGGTGGGCGACTGGACGCTGCCGCGCGAACCGCGCAGTGTGGGCCGCGCCCGCGAGTTCGCCCGCAACCGGCTGGTGGGCTGGGACCTGGAGCCGCTCGTCGACACGGCCGAACTGCTCGTCAGCGAGCTGGTCACCAACGCCCTGCGCTACGGCGAGGGCGAGATCCGGCTGCGTCTCCTGCTGGACCGCACCCTGGTCTGCGAGGTCTGGGACGCCGGTCTCGTCCAGCCCCGCCGCCGCCGGGCCCGCGACACGGACGAGGGCGGCCGCGGACTGCAGCTGGTGGGTCTCCTCAGCGCCGCCTGGGGCTCCCGCCGCACACCGCGCGGCAAGACGGTGTGGTTCGAACTTCCCCTGCCCAGCGGCGGAAAGGGCCTCAAGGACCCGGCGGAGGCCCTGCTGAGCCTGTTCTGACCCCCGCCACCCTCGCCCGCCCCCCCGCCTGCCGCCCCTGCCCTCCCCCTCCGCCCGCCGTCCCTGTCCCCGTCCCTGCGAGGTCACTCTCCCGGAGAGCGCCTCCTGATCTTCGACCCCAGCCAGACCAGCGGGTCGTACTTCCGGTCGGCCGCGCGCTCCTTCAGGGGGATCAGCGCGTTGTCGGTGATCCTGATGCCCTCGGGGCAGACCTCCGTGCAGCACTTGGTGATGTTGCAGTAGCCGAGGCCGTGCTCGTCCTGGGCCGTCCTCCTGCGGTCCAGGCCGCTCTCGCCGGCGGCGTCCAGCGGGTGCATGTCCAGCTCGGCCACCCGCATCAGGAAGCGCGGGCCGGCGAAGGCGGTCTTGTTCTCCTCGTGGTCGCGCACCACGTGGCAGGTGTCCTGGCACAGGAAGCACTCGATGCACTTGCGGAATTCCTGCGGCCGGTCGACGTCCTCCTGCATCATCCGGTACTCACCGGGTCCGACACCCCCGGGCGGTACGAACGCGGGCACCTCCCGCGCCTTCGTGTAGTTGAAGCCGACGTCGGTGACGAGGTCGCGGACCACCGGGAAGGCCCGCAGGGGGGTGACGGTGACGGTCTCCTCCCGCGTGAACACCGACATACGGGTCATGCACAGCAGCCGCGGCCGGCCGTTGATCTCGGCCGAGCACGAACCGCACTTGCCCGCCTTGCAGTTCCAGCGCACGGCGAGGTCCGGGGCCTGGGTCGCCTGGAGCCGGTGGATGATGTCGAGGACCACCTCGCCCTCGTTCACCTCGACCCCGAAGTCCTCCAGGGCGCCGCCCCCCACGTCCCCGCGCCACACCCGGAAACGGGCCTCATAGCTGCTGCTCACTCGTGGAGCTCCTCTTCGGCGAGGTACTTGACCAGCTCCTCCTTCTCGAAGAGGGCGAGCAGGTCGGGACGGATGGGCTCGGTGGTCTCCCGGACCAGGTCGATCTGGCCGCGCACCGGGTCCGTGGCGGCGGGCCCGCCCGTCGGGTCGGCCAGCCGGCAGAGCAGGTTGACCCGCCGCCACGCCCGGTCCATCCCCGGATGGTCCTCACGGGTGTGGCCGCCGCGCGACTCCGTGCGCTCCAGCGCGGCCCGTGCCACGCATTCGCTGACGAGCAGCATGTTCCGCAGGTCCAGCGCGAGGTGCCAGCCCGGGTTGAACTGCCGGTGCCCCTCGACCCCGGCCCGCCGCGCCCGCAGCCGCAGGTCCGCGAGCCTCTCCAGGGCCTCCACCATCTCCGGTTCCCTGCGGATGATGCCGACGAGGTCGTTCATCGCCTGCTGGAGCGCCTGGTGGACGGTGTACGGGTTCTCCGGCGGCCGGCCGTCGTCCCCGCCGGACACGGGCCCCTCGGCGGAGAAGGGCCGCAGGGCCTCCGCGGCGGCCGCGTCGACCTGGGCGCCGTCCACGGCGGGACGGCCGCCGGTGAGCGCCGCCGCGTACCGCGCCGCGTGCAGTCCGGCCCGGCGGCCGAACACCAGCAGGTCGGAGAGCGAGTTCCCGCCGAGCCGGTTGGAGCCGTGCATCCCACCCGCGACCTCACCGGCCGCGAACAGCCCGGGCACCCCGCGGGCCGCCGCGGTGTCCGAGTCGACCGCGATCCCGCCCATCACGTAGTGGCAGGTCGGCCCGACCTCCATCGCCTCGGCGGTGATGTCGACGTCCGCGAGCTCCTTGAACTGGTGGTACATGGACGGCAGCCGGCGCCGGATCACCTCGGCGGGCATCCGGGTGGAGACGTCGAGGAACACGCCGCCGTGGGGCGAGCCGCGGCCCGCCTTCACCTCGGAGTTGATGGCCCGCGCCACCTCGTCCCGGGGGAGCAGCTCAGGAGGGCGCCGGTTGTGGTCAGGGTCCTCGTACCACCGGTCGCCCTCCTCCTCCGACTGCGCGTACTTCTCCTTGAACACGTCCGGGATGTAGTCGAACATGAACCGCTTGCCCTCGGAGTTCCTGAGCACCCCGCCGTCGCCGCGCACCGACTCCGTGACGAGGATGCCCTTCACCGACGGCGGCCAGACCATGCCCGTCGGGTGGAACTGCACGAACTCCATGTTCAGCAGCGGCGCCCCCGCGAGCAGCGCCAGCGCGTGCCCGTCGCCGGTGTACTCCCAGGAGTTCGACGTCACCTTGAAGGACTTGCCGATGCCACCGGTGGCGACCACCACCGAGGGGGCCTCGAGGACGAAGAACCGGCCGGACTCCCGCTCGTAGCAGAAGGTCCCGCAGACCCGGTCGCCCTCCTTGAGGATCCGGGTGACCGTGCACTCCTGGTAGACCTTCAGGCGCGACTCGTAGTCGCCGGTCTCCGCGAAGTCCTCCTGCTGCAGCGACACGATCTTCTGCTGGAGCGTGCGGATCAGTTCGAGGCCCGTGCGGTCGCCGACGTGCGCGAGGCGCGGGTACTCGTGCCCGCCGAAGTTGCGCTGGGAGATGCGCCCGTCCTGCGTACGGTCGAAGAGGGCGCCCCAGGTCTCCAGCTCCCACACGCGGTCGGGGGCCTCCTGCGCGTGCAGTTCGGCCATCCGCCACTGGTTGAGGAACTTGCCCCCGCGCAGGGTGTCGCGGAAGTGGACCTGCCAGTTGTCACCGGAGTTGACGTTGCCCATGGCCGCCGCGATGCCGCCCTCGGCCATCACCGTGTGCGCCTTGCCGAACAGCGACTTGCAGATCACCGCCGTGCGCGCGCCGCGCTCGCGTGCCTCGACGGCGGCCCGCAGCCCGGCGCCCCCGGCACCGACCACGACGACGTCCCACTCCTGCCGGTCGACCACGGACATCAGAAGAACCTCGGATCGTCGAAAGCGCCGGAGGCGACCAGGTACACGTAGAAGTCGGCGAGCGCCACGCTGATCAGCGAGGCCCAGGCGAGCTGCATGTGGCGGGCGTTGAGGCGGCCGGCCAGCTGCCAGGCCCGGTAGCGCACCGGGTGCTTGGAGAAGTGCCTGAGCTTGCCGCCGACGATGTGCCGGCACGAGTGGCAGGAGAAGGTGTACGCCCAGATCAGCACGATGTTGACGAGGAACACGAGCGTGCCGAGCCCCATGTGGCCCCACGCGTAGTGCTCGTCCCGGAAGGCGAGCACGGTGTCGTACGTGAGGATCCCGGCGACCGGGACCGCCGCGTAGAAGAAGTAGCGGTGCATGTTCTGGAGGACCAGCGGGAAGCGGGTCTCGCCGGTGTACTTCCTGTGCGGCTCGGCGACCGCGCAGGCCGGCGGCGAGGCCCAGAAGCCCCGGTAGTAGGCCTTGCGGTAGTAGTAGCAGGTCAGCCGGAAACCGAGCGGGAAGATCAGGACCAGCAGGGCGGGGGACAGGCCCCACCAGCTGCCGAAGATCTCCCAGTTGGGCCCGTTCCGCATCGGCTCGCAGTTCTCCGCCAGGCACGGCGAGTAGAACGGCGAGACGTAGGGGGCCGCGTAGTAGTCGGTGTTCGCGAACGCCCGCCAGGTCGAGTAGACGACGAAGGCCAGCAGCCCGGCCGCGGTCGCGGCGGGCGCCAGCCACCAGCGGTCGGTCCGCAGGTGCGGGGCGCTGATCGCGGCGCGCGTACCGCCGCGTACACCGCCGCGCGTGCTGCTCTTCGGTTGGGGTTCCGTACCAGTGGCCAAGGAGAGCTCCGGTCGGGGATCAGGGTGCGTGGCGGTCGCGGGCGCCGAGACCCTCGTCGTCGGAGTCCGTCCACAGGCTGTTGTCGTACGGGGTGTCGGGGATGGTCACGAGGTCGGGGCGGATCGGTTCGACGAGGTCGGGCGCGGCCTCGCGCAGGAGCGCCACGCTCTCGCGCAGGTGGTCGGCGTCGGTGCGCACCCTGCGCATCTCCAGGCCGTCCGCCCCCAGCTGCTGCTCCAGCCGCCCCACGGACCTCACCAGGTCGTCGAGGCAGCGCTGGACTGACGTCAGGTCGTCGTGCACGGACATGGCTCGGCCTCACTTCCGCGGACCCGACGGCCCAGGGCGGCAACGTTCATGCGCCTGAGAGTGTGACGTGCCGCACCTGCCGGTGTGAAGGGACGTGCACGGATTCGGCGGGGGCGTGCGGGTGCGGGGGTGTCCGGCGCGCAGGCCCGGGGCCCGGGAGCCCTGTCCGCCGTACGGGTGGGCTTCCCCTCCGCCGTCGCCGTGTCGGCCCCCGGCGCTGAACCCTTTCCTCTTCAGTGGCCGCATAGATCTGATCAACACCAAATAAGCCAAACGTGATCGGACGTCCGTGACCGGACGTCCGTGTTCACCCGCGGAGCGGCCCCCGGAGGTACCAGTCATGTCCCACGACGGCGTCGGACCGCGCGCGGTGGCGCGCTCGGTCGCGTTCCTCACGGCCGGTGTCCTCGCGGTGCCCGCCCTCGCCGGGTGCGGCGAGCAGGACCCGGCGGGCAGGCCCGCCGCGGACCAGGACACCGCGTCCGCGCGGCGCGACGCGGTCGCGGACGGCGGCACCGTGCGCTGGGCCGTGGACGGCGTGCCGCAGACCCTCAACACCTTCCAGGCGGACGCGGACGCCGCCACCTCCCGGATCGCGGGGGCCGTACTGCCCGCGCTGTACCGGCTCGATGCGAACGGCCGGCCGCGGCGCAACGCCGACTACCTGGAGTCGGCGAGGGTCGTCGAGCGCGAGCCCCGGCAGGTCGTGCTCTACAAGCTCAACCAGCAGGCCGTCTGGAGCAACGGCCGCGAGATCGGCGCCGCGGACTTCTCCGCCCAGTGGCGTGCCCTGTCCGGCCGGGACAGCGCGTACTGGACCGCCCGCAACGCCGGCTACGAGCGCATCGAGAAGATCGAGCGCGGCGCGAGCGACCTGGAGGTGCGGGTCACCTTCAGGAAGCCGTACGCGGACTGGCAGTCGCTGTTCTCGCCGCTGTACCCGAAGAACGTCATGGGTGCTCCGGACACCTTCAACGACAGCGCCCGCCGCAGGCTGAAGGTGACCGCGGGTCCGTTCACCGTCAGCGAGATCGACCGCCGGTCGGGCGACGTCACCCTCAGGCGCAACCCCCGCTGGTGGGGCCGCCCCGCCAAGCTCTCCGCGCTGGTCCTGCGGGCCGTACCCCGGGAGAAACGCGTCGCCGCGCTCGCCGCGGGCCGGCTCGACCTGGCCGAGATCGACGCGTCCGAGGCGCACCGCGTCGCGTCGGCCGCCGGGGCCGACACGAAGGGCAGGGGTGCCTCGCTCGTCCACGGCCCCGGTGCCGCCCTCACCCCGGGCCGGGCGCTGCGGTCCTGGGCGGTCGTGCACGGCTCCGACGAGGAGGCGGCCGACGAGGAGGCCACGGCCCGCAGGAAGCGGGCCAGGGCCGCCGGGAAGTACGCCCGCCAGCAGCGCTCCCTGCGCGGGTTCGAGGTCCGCACCTCCCTCGAACCCGCCTTCACCCAGCTCGCGCTGAACGGCTCCGAGGGCCCGCTCGCCGACGAGCGGGTCCGCCGGGCCGTGGCCCGTGCCCTCGACCGCGCGCAGCTCGCCCGGATCGTGCTCGAACCACTGGGCCTGCCCGCCGAACCGGTCGGCAGCCATCTCGCGCTCGCCGGGCAGTACGCGTACGCCGACAACAGCGGGGCGCTCGGCGGGCAGGACACCCGCGAGGCACGGGCCCTGCTGGCCGACGCGGGATGGGTGGTGAACGGCCCGGTCGAGAAGAAGAAGCCCAGGAAGGCGGCGGGCGCGGAGGCGTCCAAGGACACGGGCCGCGCGGACGAGACGGACGAGACGGACGAGACGGACGAGACGGAGGAGACGGACGAGACGGAGGACGACGGCGGCGAAGGCAGCGAGGGCAGCGAGGGCGGCGAGGGCAGCGAGGGCAGCGAAGACGGCACCGAGGACACCGAGGACTCCGGTGACGACGGCACGTACATCGTCGGCGGGACGGACGACCGGCCCGGCGACGACGCCGGCCCCACCGCGTCCGCGCCGGGGCGGACCGGCGGGCAGGCGGAGAAGCACCTCGCCCAGGACGGCGGCCAGCAGCTCAAGCCCGGCGGCGCCCCGGGCGCGTACGCGCCGAAGGGCACGGCCGCCCCGAGCCGCACGGTCGCCCCGGGCCGCAC